>CAWGUV010000016.1:0-697049 GCA_963825775.1 uncultured Thermoleophilaceae bacterium
TGCCGGTAGGCGCTAAAAATCAGCTTTCAGGTGTGATCAGCCTTAGCCCGAAATTGTCGGAAGAGCCGTATTCGCCGAACGATCTGCGGCTGCTTAAATCGGTGGCGGCCAGACCGGACTGGCGCTCGAAAATTCGCGGCTTACCGAGGCGATCGCCAAAGAAGCCGGCACAAAAAGAGCGGCTGAACCGGGAACTCGAGATCGCCCGCGAGGTGCAGGAGCGGCTTTTCCCGCAGGACCTGCCGGCGGTCGAGGGGCTCGAGTATTACGGCGCGTGCCGTCCGGCGCTGGGTGTCGGCGGCGACTATTACGATTTTCTCGAGCTGGAAGGCGGGAAGTTCGGTATCGCGATCGGCGATGTTTCGGGAAGGGGATCGGTGCATCGCTGATGATGGCGAGCCTGCAGGCTCGCTTCGCGGCCAGGCGATCCATTCCGGCGACGATCTGGCGGGCCTGATGACCCATGTAAACAGGCTTGTTTACGAGACCTCGACGACCAACCGTTACGCGACATTCTTTTACGCCCAGTACGACCCGAAAACGAGAAAGCTGATCTACGTGAACGCCGGGCATAACCCGCCGTTTCTGATCCGGCGCAGTAGGGCGAACTGGAAGTCATCGAACTAAAGGACGGCGGGGCGGTGGTCGGGATGCTGCCGCCGATACTCGTCAATTACACGCAGGGCGAGATCGAGCTTGAGACCGGGCGACCTGCTTGTCGGGTTCACCGACGGGATCTCGGAAGCAATGAACCCGAACGAAGAAGAGTGGGGCGAAGAGGCGGTGCTGGAGGAATTGAAGAAGCTCGACGCCGTCGTCAAGAGATACTTCGAGCATATCGTCGCCGCGGCCGACGAGTTCGCCGACGGCGCCAAACAGCACGACGATATGACGATGATAGTTGTTCGGGTCAATGAGAAAAAAGGAGATTAGATATGGCTAATGGTGTACCTGGTATTTTTCGGATATTGCGCCGGTTTCCGACCTGGAACAGGCGGCGGACTTCTACGGGCGGCTGCTCGGGATGGAAGGCCGGATGGTCGGCGGGGGGCGCTGCTATTTCGATTGCGGGCCGGTGATCCTGGCGCTGCTCGCCAATGGCGGGGCGCCGATCGCGGATTACATCTATTTTTCGGTCCCGGACCTCGAAGCCGTTCACGCGCGTGCCGGGGAACTGGGCTGCCTGGCGGCGAGCAGTTCCACGGCAACGATTCTGGCCGGATAAATACATACCCGTGGGGCGAGCGGAGCTTCTACGTGCGCGACCCATTCGGCAACGGGCTCTGCTTCGTTGATGAAAATACACTTTTTACAGGACGGCGTTGATGATCGTATACGAGGTAAAGGCGTGCCGGCTGCCGGACTTTCCGGGGATTTTGAAACGTATATGCGCGGCGAGCATATACGGGATGTGCTCGCGACCGGCTATTTTACCGGCGCTTCTTTTTTCGCGCATCCGAAAACCGTTACTGCATCCGGTATGAAGCGCGGAGCGAGGAAGACCTGGACCATTACCTCGAATCCGAAGCTCCGCGTCTCCGCGTGGATTTCCTTGCCCATTTTCCGGAGGGCGTTAGGTATCGCGGGAGAACTGGAAAGAGGTGGAGAGGTTTCAACAACAAAGAAACCGAAGACGCCGGGTAGAAAGGAAATTGTTAACCGCGTTTTAGAATTGAACTAACTTTTGTAAAACATGAGTCGCCGTATCAAAATAATACATACCTGCTCGACTGATATGCCTCTTTCTAGTACATAAACCGTTCAAATATAGGTATTTCGGCCTATTTGGCAATGGCACGGGCTTTGCAGTTATATTGCGAGGTGGATATATATGTCAAAACAAGTAATTCATACTTTAAAGGGCGAAGATATCGTTGTAAGAGAAGACGCGGCTAAATCTTTCGAGGAGTTTACTGGGCGCTGATCAGCTTTGGTCTAATTCTCCTGGTTGCGGAATTATGTTTTTCGGTGGATTTTTATCGATCCAGTAGTTTAGGTGCAGAGAGTTTTTCATTTAATTAATTCCTGATTTCTAATGGGTTAACAGCAAGGGGGAATAAGGTCTTTCCAGACCATGGGCTTTCAGCCATCGGCGTTCTTTTCGAAGAGCGCCATTTTTATTTTAGATTTGCTGGGAGCGCAGGCATCCTTGCCTGCAATGAACGCGCAGCGTTCACCAGAGCTCCCCTCCTTGGAAAAGGAGGGGTGGCAGCCGCTTCGGCTCACAGGGTGGTTCGTCTTTCTGTAATCCGAAATCCCAAATCCGAAATGAGTATAGCGGTTGTGGCGGCATCCTGTCGCTACTTTCTCGAAGAGGTCCGTAGGTCAACTGTTAAGACGGCCCCCGATCCTCGCCAAAGCTTCCCGACTACCTCTGGCACCACCATGTGCACACGCAGAAGGCGAGGGAGAAGCTCTACTTCTGGCTGATCGGGTTCGACCCCGTCTACGAGCGAGACGTGGTTCGGCACGCGATCCGCGCCGCCTGCGAGAAGCACGGTGCCAGCAGCGTCGTCGTATATGAGCTCCTGGGCGTCTATGACCTGCTGCTGCGAGTCTGGCTTCCAGCCGACTGCGAGTTCGAGGCCTTCAGCAAGACCCTGACCGACGAGCTGATGTCGGCGGGTCTGCAGATGCTGGACCCGTTCAGGGTCGATTACATGATTCGCCACTGGCCGTTCTTCCAGGACGGCGAGCAGCAGGTGCCGCTGGACGCCGCCCTGCACCACCTTCGCCAGAGTGCGATCGATCAAGTCGAGCAGGGCTTCGAGGAGGCCGGCGACGAGCTGATCGAAGAACTCGAAGACCGCAAGCTGTTGGCCTGCACCAACGGGCGCAACGCCGACGACCAGGCCAACTTCGGGATCAAGTTCATGATGACCATCAGGGGCGGCTGCCAGGATCTGACGCCCTTCGAGATGGAGGAACTCAAGGCCGGATGAAGAGGATGTCGGTCAGCCCCTTCAACGGGCTCTGGCTGGTGAGCTCGTACTCGAGCCCCAGCTCAACCCGGCTGCCGTCGGCCTGCTCGGCCGCGACGAAGGACTGCGTGCCCACCAGCCGATCCTCGAAGACCAGCGTGCGGAACTCCGTCGGCGCGCTGGCCTTCACCTTCTCGGTCACGCGCCCCCGGCCGCCCTCGCCCGAGACCCACACGAGCTTGCCGCCTGCCTCCGGCCACTCCGGGGCCTGCTCCTCCACCCGCTGGAAGCCCTCCACGAAGCCCGGCCAGCGGCGCGGATCGCGCCAGAGCGCAGTCGCGGCCTCGGGGCTGAGCGGCACCACCGCCGCCGCCGTCACCTCAGCCATACACCTCGCGCACGATCTCGTCGACGGACCGCCCGACGGAGTCGAGGAACGGCCGTACCTCCTCGAGCAGCCGCCTGTGCTCCTTGCGGCCCTCCTTGGTGAGCGAGTAGAAGCGCCGGGTGCGGCGCTCCGGGTGCTCCCATTGGCCCTCGATCAGCCCATCCTCCTCGAGCCGGCGCAGGAGCGGATACATGGTGTTGGGGTTCACCGAGAGCACACCCTCGGTCATCCCCGCGATCCGCTCCATCAGCTGGTTGCCGTAGGAGGGATCGTCGGAGATCAGGTGCAGGACGAGCAGCGGCAGGACCTCGCGCCGCCGTAACTCGCCGCTGAAGGGATCCGTGCCCTTGGGCGCCTTCGCGGGCCGTGGAGCCTCGAGCCCCCCGGCCTGCTTGACGGCGTCGCTGACCGCCTTGCGGCTGCGATCGCTCTTGGAGCCTTTGGTGGGCGCCGCCATCCCGCCCCATGATCCTAGAGGCGGCTGAGAGCTACGCCACTGCTGCGGCGGGCTCTTCGACCTTGCGCGGCATGAGCGTCTCGCGGGCGATCACCAGGCGCTGGATCTGGCTTGTGCCCTCGTAGAGCTGCATGATCTTCGCGTCGCGCATGAGCTTCTCGACCGGGTACTCCTTGATGAAGCCGTAGCCGCCGTAGACCTGCACGGCGTCAACGGTGATCTCCATCGCGGAGTCCGCGGCGAAGCGCTTGGCGTGCGACGAGACGAGCGTGTTGCGCTCGCCCTGGTCGAGTTGCACGGCGGACTTGTAGACGAGCAGCCGGGCGGCCTCGATCTTGGTCGCCATGTCGGCGATCATGAACTGGATCGCCTGGTGCATCGCGATCGGCACGCCGAACTGCACGCGCTCCTTGGAGTAGTCGGCGGCGAACTCGAAGGCCGCGCGCCCGATGCCGACCGCCATTGCCGCCACGCCGGGCCGCGTGCGGTCGAGGGTCATCATCGCGAGCTTGAAGCCCTTGTTCTCCTCGCCGAGGAGGTTCTCGGCCGGGATCTCCACGTCGTTGAAGGAGATCGTGGCGGTGTTGGAGGCGCGCTGGCCGAGCTTGTCCTCCTTCTTGTCGACGGTCACGCCGTCGAGGTCGCGGTCGACCACGAAGGCCGAGATGCCGCGATGGCCGGCCTCCTTGTCGGTCTTCGCGTACACCGTGTAGTAGTTGGCGTGCGAGCCGTTGGTGATGAAGCACTTGGAGCCGTTGATGACGTACTTGTCGCCCTTCTTCACGGCGTTGGTCTTCATCCCCGACACGTCGGAGCCGGCGTCGGGCTCGGTGAGGCAGAAGGACGCCAGCAGCGGCGCCTCGGTGAGACGGCCGAGGTACTCCTTCTTGACCTCCTCGGAGCCGCCGAGGCCGATCGGCGCGGTGGCCAGGCCGTTGCACATGAGCGAGGTGCCGATGCCGGAGCAGCCCCAGCCGAGCTCTTCCTCGATCAGACAGCCGGTGAGGTAGTCGAGGCCGGGCCCGCCGTACTCCTCGGGCGTGTGGCTGTTCATCAGACCGACTTCCCAGGCCTTCTTGATGATCTCCTCCGGCCAGGTGGAGTCCTTGTCGAACTCCCAGGCGACCGGGCGGATTTCCTTCTCCGCGAAGTCGTGAGCCATGTCGCGGATGTCCTTCTGCTCGTCGGTAAGCGTGAAATCGACCACTCAAGCTCCTTCAGGAAGGGCACCCCAGCGGCGCCCGATTGATTCGTCAGTCAACGAAGATTGAAGAGAAGGGTACCGCACCTTTCGCGCAGCGGTCCAGAGGGGTCTAGAGCGCGAACTCGCACGACGACGTAGATCCCGCCCACGATGGCGATCACCGAGAACAGCCACAGCCCCACCTGGGCCGGGTAGACGAGCGGGCGGCTCGGCGCCATGGTGCGTCTGCGGAGGCGGTTGAACACGCCCGTCAGACTCTACGTGCAGTGGAACCGTTCGGGACGGTGCTGATCATCGTTGTGGCCGTGGCGATCGTGGTCGCGTGCCTGAGCTACATCGGCACCGGCGGGCATCTACTCGGGGCTCGGCCGCACCGGCCTCTCGCTCGACGAGCCCGACCTGCGCCCCGGGCCGCCGCCGGGCAGCGCCGCCGCGAATGCCGAGGCGCGCGAGGAGATCCGCCAGATGCTGGAGGCGAAATCGGCCCGGATGGAGGCGCGCGGCGAGGGCGCCGCTCGACATCGACGCGGAGATCGAGGCGCTCACGGCCCCGCCGGGCGGCGACGATCCCGCGCTGCGCGAGGAGGTGCGCCAGCTCGTGGTGGCGCGCAACGAGCGCCGCATGCGCCGCGGAGAGGAGCCGCTGGATGTGGAAACCGAGGTCGATCGGCAGATACGCAAGTTCGCAGGGTGAAAATCGGATATAGGTAGGTACGTGGCCAACGACCGCAAGTACGAGACCGAGGAGCTGCTCGTGCGACCGGGCACCTACTTCAACCCCCAGACCGAGGTGCTGATCGTGGTCGACGACTCCGCGTCGATGGGCAACGAGATCTTCAACCTCGAGGAGTTCGAGGGCGCGGACTGGGTGCTGGTGTCGGACGATTCGCCGGTGGACGAGCCCAAGCGCGACGAGCTGCTGGAGAACTTCCAGGCCACCTACCACGGCGGCGACGGGCGCCAGACCCGCCTCATGGACGATCCCGACGCCGACGACGACGCGCCGATCGCGGGCGAGAACGACGATCCGCCGGCGGACGTAGAGCCAGACGAGTAGCGTGCCCGCCTCGTGCGGCCGGTCTACGCCCTAGGAATCTTCATCCCCATAGCGGTGGGCCTCGAGCTGGCCCACGCGGCGCCGCTGCTGGTGTTCAGCGCCGCGGCGCTGGGCGTGATCCCCACGGCCGCGGTGATGGGCGAGGCCACCGAGCACATCGCCGCCCGCACCGGGCCCGGGCATCGGCGGGTTCCTGAACGTGACGTTCGGCAACGCGCCGGAGCTGATCATCGCCTTCTTCGCGCTCAAGGAGGGCCTCCAGGAGGTCGTGAAGGCGTCGATCGTCGGCTCGATCATCGGGAACATCCTCCTGGTGCTCGGCGCGGCGATGCTCGTCGGCGGCTGGAACCGCGAGAAGCAGACCTTCAACAAGACGGCCGCGGGCGCGCAGTCGGCAATGCTGCTGCTTGCCCTCACCGCCCTGATGCTCCCGGCGATATTCCAGCTCGTCCACGGCGGCGGCCTGCCGGCGGTGGGCGACGAGCGGGTGGACTTCGGCTCCGACCTCGAGCACCTCTCGTTCGCCGTGGCGATCGTGCTGATGGCCAGCTACGCCGCCGGGCTGCTGTTCTCGCTCAAGACCCACCGCAAGGTCTTCAACCCGTACGAGGGCGAGGACGAGCACACGCGGGGGCTGGACGATCCGGAAGTCGCTGGTGCTGCTCGGGATCTCCGCCGTGCTGGTCGGCGTGATGTCCGAGGTGCTGGTCGGGTCGATCTCCGAGGCCTCGGAGGAGATCGGCCTGTCGGAGTTCTTCGTTGGCGTGTTCATCGTCGCGATCGTGGGCAACGCGGCGGAGCACTGGGTGGCCGTGCTCGTGGCGGCCAAGGACAAGATGGACCTGGCGGTGGGCATCGCGATCGGGTCGAGCGCGCAGATCGCGCTGTTCGTGGCGCCCCTGCTGGTGCTCGGCTCATTCGTGATCGGACCGGACCCGATGGCCCTGGTGTTCAACGGCTACGAGCTCGGAGGGCTGCTGTTCGCCGTGCTGATCGCCAACTTCCTGACGCAGGACGGCGAGTCGAACTGGTTCGAGGGCGTGCAGCTGCTCGCGCTCTACGTGGTGCTCGGCCTCGTCTTCTTCTACGCCTAGGGAGGCCTCAAAGGGGGGCACACATGCCCCCCTTGGCAACCCCCCGGACGCGCTTCGCGGCGCTCTAGCTCGCAAACCCCGACGGCGTGCGCCGCAGCTCGTGGCGCTCGATCACGCGGTCGATCAGCCCGTACTCCACGGCCTCGTCGGGATTCATGAAGCGGTCGCGGTCCATGTCGTCGTGCAGCCGCTCCACGGACTGGCCGGTGTGGCGCGCGTAGATCTCCTCGGTGCGGCTGCGCAGGTCGAGGATCTCCTTGGCGTGGATCTCGATGTCGCTCGACTGGCCCTGGAAGCCCGAGGTGGGCTGGTGGATCAGCAGGCGCGAGTTCGGGCAGCGCCAGGCGCTTGCCCTCGGCCCCGCCGGTGAGGATCAGCGAGCCGGCCGACATCGCGATGCCGAAGCAGATCGTCTGCACGTCGGGCTTCACGTACTGCATGGCGTCGTAGATCGCGAGGCCGGCGTGCAGCGAGCCGCCGGGCGAGTTCACGTAGACCGACAGGTCCTTGTCGGGATCGTCGGACTCCAGGTGCAGCAGCTGGGCGACGACCACGTTCGCGAGGTCGTCGTCGATCTGCTGGCCGATGAAGATGATGCGCTCGTTCAGCAGCCGCGAGTAGATGTCGAACGAGCGCTCGCCGCGCGCCGTCTGCTCGATGACCATCGGTATCAGGGACATGCGCCTCGGTATCATGCAACTCAGGTTGGTTGCACGATAGCGCAACCGTCCGGTTGCACGTAATCGACGGAGGCGCCTTGGAGAAAGGTCACACGAGAGATCGAGCTGGAGCCGCGCCGGACGAGGTGTGGGAGGCGATGACCGAATCCGAGCAGCTGGCCGGCTGGCTCGGCACGAGGCGAGATCGAGCCGCGCCCGGGCGGGCGCGTGACGTGACCGAGGACGGGCCGCGCGAGGGCTGGGTCGAGGAGTACGAGCCCGCCGAGCGGCTGACGATCTGGTGGTCCGCCGGCGAGGAGGAGGCGACCCGGGTCCAGTTCGACCTCGAGGAGACCGAGGGCGGGACCCGCCTGGTGGTGACCGAGACGCGGCCGCTGGCCGCGCTCGAGACCCAGCTGCCCAGCGGCCCGGTGATGCTGCGCCGCCTGATGGCCGCCACCGACGCCGTCTTCGGCGCCCTCTCCGACCCCACCCGGCGCGGCCTGCTGGCCGCGCTGGGTGAGCGCGGCCCGGCCACCGCGACCGAGCTGGCGGCCGGCCTGCCGGTCACCCGCCAGGCGGTGAGCAAGCACCTGGGCGCGCTGGCGGACGCGGGCTGGTCGACTCCGAGCGCTCGGGCGCGAGGTGCGCTACCGGCTCACCCCCGCGCCGCTCTCCGACGCGATGACATGGATGGCGGACGTGGGCGCCCAGTGGGACACGCGGCTGGCGGCGCTGCAAGCGCCGGCTGGGCGACTAGCGGTGTCCGCTTTCGGCGACTGCCTCGCGCATATCGCCGGCGCCGAGGACCCGCCCGCCGATCCCGCAGGCGCCCGCGGCTGGCTGGCGGAGCGCAACCTCGGGCTGGTTCCGATCCGCGATCCCGAGGGCTTCACCTGGGCGGGGCCGTTCCTCGCGCGGCTCGGCGGGCCCGATGCGCTGGGTGGTGATGTTCGGCGTGCCGCCGGGAGTGCTGTACGACCCCGCGGGCGGCACGCGCGTCGGGCGCCCCGGAGGAGGCGTTCGTGGTGGCGCCCCTCAACCGCGATGTGGCGCCGGGTGAGCATCCCTACGGGCGCGCCGGAGCCGAGCGCGGGCGCGTCGAGGCGATCGTGATCGCCGCGGAGGCGGAGGCGCAGCCCATCCTCGTGGAGAGCGCGATGGCGATCGCGGGCCGCGGCCTCGACGGGCGACCGCTACGCGGACGGCCGCGGCACGTTCTCCCCCGGCCCCGGTGGCGGCCGCGCACTGACGCTGATCGAGGGCGAGGTGCTCGACGAGCTCGGTCTGGCGCCAGAGCTCGCGCGGCGCAACGTCGTGACCCGCGGGATCCGCCTGAACCCGCTGGTGGGGGCGCGCTTCACGGTGGGCGGCGTGGCGTGCGCCGGACGGCGGCTGTGCGAGCCCTGCGCGCACCTCGAGCGGCTGAGCGAGCCCGGGACGCTGCGCGCTCTGGTGCACCGCGGCGGCCTGCGCGCGGACATGCTCACCGACGGCGAGATCGCCGTGGGGAGACGCGTGACGCTCTCCTGCGGCGGGCTCAGACGAATGAGTCTTCTCTGCGCTCGCCTCGCGCTTGGCTCGGCGTCCGGGTCGTTCTTGTCGGCGATCAGCGAGGCGACGATGCCGACCGTGAAGCAGACGGCGATGATCCCGAGGCTGGCCACCGGCCCGATCTTCACCAGGTCCTCGATCAGCAGCTTCACGCCCACGATGCCGAGCACGATCGCGATCGTCTCGTCGAGGTAGCGGAAGCGCGCGATCAGGCCCTCGACGAGCACGAACAGCGCCCGCAGGCCGAGCAGCGCGAACACGTTGCCCATCCAGATCAGGAACGGGTCGCGGGTGATGGCGAAGGCGGCCGGGATCGAGTCGATCGCGAAGGCGATGTCGGCGAACACGATCGCCACGAGGCAGAGGAACAGCGGCGTGGCCCACCGCCGGCCCGTCCTCCTTCACGAACCAGTGGCCCTCGCGGAAGTCGTCGGTCACCGGGTAGAAGCGGCGGACCAGGCGCACCATCAGGTTCTTGTCGGGGTCCACGTTCTCGTCGACTCCCTGGAAGATCCGGTAGGCCAGCACCAGCAGCGCCGCGCCGAGCAGGTAGATCACGAAGTGGAACTGCTCGATCAGCGTGATGCCGGCGAGGATGAACACGCCGCGCAGCACCAGCGCGGCCACGATGCCCCAGAACAGCAGGCGCGCCCGGCGCTCCATCGGCACGCCGAAGTAGGCGAACAGCAGCAGGAAGACGAACAGGTTGTCGAGCGAGAGCGAGCGCTCGATCAGGTAGACGGTGGTGTAGAGGACGGCGTCCTCCGGGCCCTCGAGCGCCCACACCACCAGCGCGGCCGCCAGGCTCAGCACCAGCCAGCCGATCGACCAGATCACGGCCTCCTTGAAGTTCGGCTCGCGCCCGCGCGCGAAGAAGTGGAGGTCCAGCCAGAGGAAGACCACCAGCGCGACTGATCAGCGCAAGCCCACGGGGCTAGCTCCTCGAAGGCCATCGCGCTGGAAGGTACCCGGCCCTGGCTTCGTTACCGGTCAGCGCAGCAGCTCGGTGCAGCGAGAGAGCGCGGCCGTGTCGTCGGGCCGCGCCTCGTCCAGGCACTTCGAGTACTCCTGGAAGGCCTCCACCCCGCCGCCCTGCTGCTCGGGCACCGCGGCGCCGGGCGCCGGTGTGGTCGCAGGGGGATCCTGTGCGCCGGAGCCGCCCGACGCCGCCGAGCGCCCCGAGGGCGCCCGCGCCCCGCAGCTGGGTGGTGAGGTCGGCGATCGGGCGCGACTTGGCCGGCGCCTCCACCTTCTGGTCGCCGTTCACCTTCGAGAGCTCGACCGAGAAGCGAAGGCTGCCGCCGGAGATGCCGTTCACACGCTGCGCGGTCCTTCTCGGGCACCTTCACGGAGAGCGTGCCCGAGACCCGCCGGATGATGTCGTCCTCCTTGCCCACGTAGATGTCGAACGTGGGGTTCTCCACGACGTCGGCCAGCTGCATCGATGTCGGACTCCGACAGCGCGTTCGGCGTGCCCGCCGGGGCGCCGCCGACCGCACCGGCCGGAGCGCTCGACCAGCTTGTTCAGGTCCTTGAACAGGCGTGCGCACGTCGAGCTTGCCGCTCACGTGCTCGGTCTCCACCCCGCCGACCGTGCTCGTCGTCCTCGCCCTTCGCGTCGATCACCCACGAGCGCGGGTTGAGGCCCAGCTCGCTGCAGCGAGCCGCGATCGCTTGCCGGAGCTCTTCGCCAGCTCGGCGTTGGCGCGCGCGACGTCCTCCTTCTTCTGCTCGTAGAACTCGCCGCCGAACTTCACGAACGCGCGGTCGCCGGTCGAGAGGAAGCCCGAGGTCACCGTCTGGCCGGCCTCGGAGGCGCCGATCTTGAGGTCGATGTCCACCTTCGGAAGCTGCTTGTCCCCGCCGATGTAGGGGCCCTGCGCCTCGAGGCGCACGGGCCGGTCGACGCCCTTGAGGCCCTCGATCTTCAGCTCGGCGTCGATCTTCACGTCCGCGCTCTTGATCGACTGCTTGAACGCGCGGTCGAGCAGGGCCTCGACGTCCTCTTCGCTCTTCGCACCCGCCGCAGCCCGCGAAGCCGACCAGGGCGACGATCGGGAGGAGCGCGACAACGCCGCGTCGAAGCTGGGTCTTCGGCATGTTGGCGCGCAGAGTAGTGAAGGATCGGCTTGCGGACACGCAACTTCGGGGCCCCCGCTACGTTGGGGACTCTGATGTCCCCGCAAACGCGCAGGTTGCTGGCGGGCGCCGTGACCCTGCTGGCCCTGTTCGCGGCCACCCCGGCGCACGGCCGCAACAGAAGGGCCCCACGCGGGGTGAGAAGGCCGTGGCGAAGGCGCTTCGCACGGCCGTGGCCAAGAAGCGGATCAAGCGGTCGAACTACAACCGCTACCGCAAGCTCTACCGCTCCGCGCGCCGCACCCGCAAGCGGCTGAAGGGCAGCCGCGGGCGCGAGCTGGGCTCGGTGATCATCGCCCTGGACCGCATGGCGCTGCGGCGCAAGCTGATCGGCTCGCGGATGCCGGCGCTATTCCTGATCCTCCAGCGCAACACCCAGTACTGGCCGCGCAAGCCGTTCCCCGCCAACCGCGACCGCGTGACCTTCCGCGGCAGCAAGCTGCAGTTCGAGTACTACCGGGGCTACGGGCTTCAGCTTCAGCCGCTCGTGAACTTCAAGCAGGCGAACATCATGCACGGCGCGTGCGTGAAGGTCACCCCCGTTCCCTGCGACAGGGCCGGGCTCGCGCGCCTGTTGAGCGAGATGGTCAAGACGTCCTCGCGCCGCGGCGGCTTCCGCACCTGGGAGTACTACTTCAGCTTCGGCGGAGGCGCCCCGCCGTGGATCAGCGGCATGGCGCAGGCCACGG
Organism: uncultured Thermoleophilaceae bacterium; assembly: GCA_963825775.1. Classification (GTDB taxonomy): domain Bacteria; phylum Actinomycetota; class Thermoleophilia; order Solirubrobacterales; family Thermoleophilaceae; genus JAAYBF01. The sequence continues at coordinate 12,163 of CAWGUV010000016.1, forward strand.
GCATCCAGGCGCTCGCCCGCGCCTCGCAGCTGCTGGGCGACCCGCGGCTGCTCACCTACGCGCGCGACGCCTTCGGCGCGTTCCAGAAGCGGCCGCCCACCGGCATCGCCACGCGCGGCCCGCTCGCCGGCAACCACTACCTCCAGTACTCGTTCGCCCCGCGGCTGTTCATCTTCAACGCGTTCATGCAGTCCGTGATCGGGCTCTACGACTACTCCACGATCACCGGCGACGGCACGGCGCAGGGGCTCTACGCCAGCGCCGAGCCCGAGGCCCGCCGTGAGGTGGCTCTCAGCGACACGGGCGACTGGTCGCTCTACTCCTACCGCGGCCGCGAGTCGACGATGGAGTACCACGAGCTGCTGCGCGAGTTCATGCAGAGCCTCTGCAACCGGGTCAAGGCGCCCGAGTACTGCTCGGCCGCCAAGCGCTACCGCAGCTACATGACCGCTCCGGCGGAGCTGGTGTTCACCGGCCCCGCGACCGCGACCAAGGGCCAGACGACGCAGGTCACGTTCACCGTCTCCAAGCTCTCGGCGGTCGAGATCACGATCACCACTCAGGGCAAGACGTCGCTGAGCAAGGTGGCCACCTTCCGGCGCGGCAACGGCTCGTTCGCGTGGAAGCCGGGCACCACCGGCACGTATTCGGTGCGGCTGGCGGCCAAGGAGCTGCGCACGGGACAGGGCCTGCGGACGCGGACCAGCGGCGAGATCGAGTCCCTGCCGTAGCCTTGGCCGGTGGCTCCGCGCACGATTCTCTACACCGGCAAGGGCGGCGTCGGCAAGACCTCGGTCGCCGCGGCGACCGCGCGTCGCTGCGCCGCGGCGGGCCTGCGCACCGTCGTCCTCTCGACCGATCCCGCTCATTCGCTGTCCGACTCCTTCGAGCAGGAGCTGGGCAGCAAGCCGACCGAGATCGGCCCGAGCCTGTGGGGCCAGGAAGTGCAGGCGCAGACCGAGATGGAGAGCAACTGGGAGGCGGTCTCCGGGTGGCTGGGCGACCTGCTCGCCGACCGCGGCGTGGACCGGATCTCGGCCGAGGAGCTCACCGTGCCGCCGGGCATGGACGAGCTGTTCTCGCTGCTGCAGATCAAGCACCACCACGAATCCGGCGAGTTCGACGCGATCATCGTGGACTGCGCGCCCACCGGCGAGACGCTGCGGCTGCTGTCGTTCCCCGACGTCTGCACCTGGTGGCTGGAGAAGGTGTTCCCCTTCCGCGGCCCGATGGTCGCCGCCGCGCGCCCCTTCGCCGGCATGCTCGACATGTCGCTGCCCAGCGAGGCCGTGTTCGACGACATCGAGCGCCTGGTGCGCAACCTGGTGGCGATGAACGACATCCTCCGCGACCGCTCCTCCACCTCCATCCGCCTGGTGATGACCCCCGACCGGATGGTGGTGAAGGAGGCGATGCGCACCTTCACCTACCTCAACCTGTACGGCTATCTCACCGACTCCGTGGTGGTGAACCGGGTGTTCCCGGAGGAGGTCGGCGACGGGTACTTCGGCGGCTGGCGCGAGCGCCAGCAGGAGCATCTCGACCTGGTCCGGTCGGCCTTCTCCCCATCCCGATCCTCACCGCGCCGTACTTCTCGGAGGAGGTGATCGGGCCGGAGATGCTCGACCGCCTCGGCGATGTGCTCTTCGCCGACCAGGATGCGGCGGCCGTGCTGCACGAGGAGCTGGCGCAGGAGCTGACCGCCGATAACGGCACCGCAAGGCTGCGCGTGGCGCTGCCGTTCGCGGAGCGGGGCGAGATCAGCTGAAGAAGATCGGCCTCGAGGTGGTGGTCCGCGTCGCCGGGCAGAAGCGGACTATCATGCTGCCCCCCGCGCTGGCGACGTACCAAACGACCGGCGCGCGTTTGGCCGATGGCGCCCTCGAAGTTGACTTCCAGAAGGCAGGCGATGGACGACAGCAAGACGACACCACCTGATTCCTCCGGCGGCGAGCCCGGCTGGGGCGAGCGCCGGCGGCGGCCCGAGCCGCCCCCGCGCAGCGATCCGCCGCGCAGCGAGCCCGCCCCGGCCCGACGACGACCCCCGCCCGGCCGACGAGCCGCGGCCCAGCGATCCGCCGCCCCCTCACGGCGATCCGCTCTTCGACCCGCCGCCGCGGGACTACAAGGACCCCTACGGTCCGGACGAGCCCTACGGCCGCCCGCCCCCTCCCCGCGCCGGCGGCCTGGACTTCTCCGCCCTGTTCGTCCTGATCGACGCCCTGCGCCGCGCGGCGCCGGCCGACGTTCAGGACCGGATGACCGCGTTCATCCGCGAGGGCCTGCTCACGCTGCGCTCGCTGATCGACTGGTACCTCGACAAGCTGGACCGGCCCAAGGCCGAGACCAAGGTCGAGGACATCCCGATCGACTAGTGGCGAAGCCTCCCCGTCCGAGCCAGCGCACCGTGCTCGTCGAGGTGACCCATGGGTCGGGGACGGCCGCGATCGTGCGGCACGTCGAGACGGGGCAGTTGTGGCTGACGGCTGACCTCGAGGACGGAGAGTGGACCGATCTCGAGGGCTTCGAGTGGGAGTGGGAGGAGCACGAGGACTCGTCAGTCTGGGGAGGAGCCGCTCCACTCGGGGCTCGCATCGCCGAGATCCGCGATGTCGCTGGAGACGTCGACTCCGTCCCTGCGACAGAGGGAGCGTGGCTGTTCGTGCCCGAGAACGACCCGGAGTTGGTGTCCGTCCTCTTCAAGGACGAGGAGGGCCGGATCGTCCGGCCGCCAGGGGGCACGGCGGAACCACTTGCCGAAGCGACCGAGAAGTGCCCGGCGTGTAGTGGGCGGAGCTGGGAGCTCGTAAGCGACCAGGCCCATTCAGGCCAGATGATCACCTGCGCTCGATGCGGGTGGCAGGCATATCGCTATCACGAACTGCCGGAGGACCTCGAGGGAGTCGAGATCCCGGAGGGGGTCCGAAAACTGGGGCGCGCGGTCGGGAAGGTGGCAGTGGGTGGGCTCCAAGCGACTCGATGCGCACCTGATCGGCTCGATCGACTTCGATGTCTACGGGCTGGGCACCTGGGCAGGCCCACGCTCTGTTGCGAGCTACTCAACGGCGCCGATCCGAGTGGAGTCAATCGAGCTCCACCACGGTGACCCAGAGAGCAGTCGGAATAGCGTGCTCGTCGGAACCCGACGAGAGAACGGCGACGAGCGATTGAGTCCGGCGGATCTCGCCGCGTCGACCCTCGACGAGTCACTGAGGGAGCTGCACCCGGAGCTGCCGGCCGAGAATGCGCCCGCCAGCTCAGGGCCGGTGGAACACCTCCGAGCGGTGCTTGAGCGCGAGGCGTCGGACGCGGAGCTGGACCGACGGGTCAGCGCCGCTCAGCGAGCGACCGTCTCGATTCCTGTGGGCGGCGTTGCGACCGAGTTCCTCAGCCTCAGCGCCGAGGGGATCACGGTCGCGGCGGCGGCCCATGGTGATCTGGACCTGACCGTGACGTCAACCGGGCCCCTGCTCGAGAGCCTCGATCTCGTGGTGATCAATGTCGAGGACATACCGATCGACTAGCCCGGTCCTTGTTCGGGGAAGCTGCGTGGGAACCTCCACCGTATGGGTGGAACATCTCACGCTGCTAGGCGGCTGCGCCTACGCGCCGCTGCCCAGGTCGATCGCCCGGATCGCGTGCTCGTCCGGCAGCTTCTCCAGCACCTGCTTGATCACGTCGTGAACGTCGTGCTCCTCGTGACCGAAGTCGTCGAGCATCGACTTGAGCGCTGTGTGGGTGATCTTCAGCTGGGCCGGTGTGAGGTCGAGCCGGAACGCGATCTCGTCGGGACCGATCAGATTGAGGTCGTCTGCCATGACCCGAAGTGTGCCGTACCCTTCGGCTCGTGACGAGTCCGCGCAAGACCTGGGTCCTCACCGGGTCCCTCGACAACTTCCGCGCCACCCGCGAGCGCGGGTTCGAGCTGATCGGCGCGAAGGAGGGCCGGCGCAACATGGCCGAGCAGATCGAGCCCGGCGACGAGATCGTCTTCTACGTGACCGGCATCCAGGCATTCGGAGGCATCGTGCGCGTGACCTCGGAGATGTTCGAGGACCGCGAGAAGGTGTGGCCGGGCAAGCCCGGCAAGGTCGACCCGTACCCATGGCGCTTCACCACCGAGCCGGTTCAGGTGCTCGAGGAGGAGCAGTTCGTGCCGGCCGTGGAGCTGGTCGGGGAGCTCGACCACATCGCGAAGTGGCCGGCCGACCACTGGCATCTGGCGTTCCAGGGCCAGCTGCGCACCGTGTCCGATGAGGACGCGCGCAAGCTGGCCGACCGGATCGCGACGGCCGCGACCGACACGCTCAGCCGCGCTTGAGAGTGCAGCACCAGCGCCACTTCACACTCGACGAGGCCAACGCCGCGATCCCGTGGGTGCAGGAGCGGATCGACCGCCTGCGCGAGGCGCGCGAGGGCCTCAACGACGAGGAGGCGCGCGCCGCCCTCACGGAGGCCGGTCCCGGCAACGGCGGCGGGGAGCCGGGGCGTGTGGTGTCCGACGCGTTCATGCAGATGCGCACGGCGCTGATCGAGCTCCGGGAGCAGGAGATCGTGCTGCGCGACCTCGACCGCGGCCTGGCCGATTTCCCGTCACTACGGGAGGGCGACGAGGTCTATCTCTGCTGGGAGGAGGGAGAGGATGAAATCGGCTTCTGGCACGAACCCGACACCGGGTTCGACGGGCGCAAGGCGCTCGACGATTGGTAGGGACTGGAAGCGGCTGAACTTCGAGCAGAAGACGGCCGCCGTCGGGCGCGGTCCTTCTGATCGTCGAGCACGTTTGGGCCGTTCTCGTTCGTCGAGCTGGCGATGGTCCTCACCGGCGTGTCGATCCTCGCTCTGCTGAAACAGCGCGCCGACCGCAAGGAGTTCCACCTCCCATTCGGGGACGGCACGGTGATCTTCGCGGCGGGCGTTTGGGCGGCGCTCCTGATCGTGGCGCGCCTGTTCGACCGGCCGCTAGGTCAGAGCATCCTGGCCCTGGCGTGCGCGGCGATCATCGCCGGCGCGGGCGCGCGCGAGCGGGCCAAGCGACCGCCCGACGACCTGCCGCCACCCGACCAGGCGCCCACGGTGCGGCTGCCGGGTCCGACAGAACACCCGACGGTCAGACTGCCGCCTGAGTCGCCTCCGCCTCCTCCACAACCCGGACCCTGACCCTCGCCGCCTCGCTCGGTGCGCCCGAGAGCTGGCCGCCGGGGCAGTCGCTGGCCTTGACCTTGCGCTTGGGGTTCTGGATGCCGACCAGTCCGAGCACACCGCCGAGGAGCACCAGCCCCGCGGAGATCCCCATCGCGAGGTGGAAGGCGCCCACCGACGCGTCGGCGGCATCGCCGTAGCGGCCGGCGACGATGGCGCCGACGATCGAGATCCCGAGCAGCCCCGCCACGCGCGCGATCGCGTTGTTCACCCCGCTGGCGATCCCGGCGTTGTGCTCGTCGGCGTCGGCGAGCACGGTGGCGGTGAGCGGCGCAACCGTCATCGAGAGGCCGACGGCGAAGATCAGCAGGCCGGGAAGGAGGTCGGTCAGGTATTCGTGATCGGGCTCGAGCTGGGTGAGCAGCAGCATGCCCAGCCCGGCCACGATCGGGCCGACGCCCATGAAGAACCGCGGCCCGTAGCGATCGGCGAGCGCGCCGAAACGCATGGAGGTGAGGAACATGACGAACGTGACGGGCAGGCTGGCGCTGCCGGCCGCGGTGGCGCTGTAGCCGCACGCGTTCTGGAGGAACAGCACGAGAAAGAAGAACAGCAGCGATAGCCCCGCGTACATCGAAAGCGTTTCGATGTTCCCGGCGGCGAAGTTGCGGCGTTTGAACAGCTCGAGCGGCAGCATCGGGTGCGAGGCGCGCGACTCGTAGAGGAGGAAGCCGACGAGCGAGAGGATGCCGGCGGCCAGTGGCAGGGCCACGGTCGGGTCGCTGAAGCTGCCCACCTCGGGCTGGCGGATCAGACCGAAGGTTGTTGCGGCCAGCCCGAACGCGCAGAGCAGTGCGCCGGTCACGTCGACCCTCGTGTCCTCCGGCATGGTGCGCGCCTGCGGGACCGCGCGCATGACCAGGTACATGGTGGCGATCACCAGCGGCACGTTCAGCGCGAAGATCCACCGCCACGAGACGTTGTCCACGATCTGTCCGCCGATCACCGGCCCGATCACCACCCCTATCGCGCCCCACGCCGTCCACGCTCCGACCGCCTTGCCGCGCTCGTTCTCCGGGAAAACAGCAACGATCACGGCGAGCGCCGTGGGCGTGAGCACCGCGCCGGCGACGCCCTGGAGCGCCCGGGCCAGCACCAGCACCTCGATGGTCGGTGCGATCGCGCAGAAAACCGATGCGACGCCGAACCCGGCCACGCCGAGCGAGAACATCCTGCGCTCGCCGAAGATGTCGCCGAGCGAGCCGCCGATGAGGATGAGCGAAGCGAGGGTGACCAGGTAGGCGTTCGCCGTCCACTGCTGGCCCGCGAAGCCTCCGCCGAGGTCTTCCCGTATGGCGGGGAGCGCGACGTTGACGACGGTGGAGTCGATCGTCACGACCGTCGTGCCCATGATGCACGCCACCAGAACGAGACGTTTCTGCGCGTCGTTCACAGGCCGAGTATGCACGACGGACTCAAGCTGTCGGGAGTCCCGGCCGATATGCGTCCTGGCTCACAGATACCTCCCTCCTGACGAGCTGACGGCCGGCCCCTACCACCAGGGGCCGGCCGTTCTATTTCAGGGCAGGCCGTGCTTCTCGACGACGCGGTCGTAGTTGGTGCGAAGGATCGCGATCACGTCACGAACGTCGTCCTCATCCTCGATGGCGCGGGCGCCGAATCCCGGCTTGCCGGGGAACACCGGGTGGTAGTCGATCCGGTCGGCGTCGAAGAGCTCGTGCCAGAGGGCCTTGGGCAGGCCGAAGTGAGCGACGCGGTCGCCGTGCAGGTGTCCGATCTCCTTGCGGCCGACCCGGAACGACCATTCGCCGCGCCCGCCCGTGTCGGCTTCAACGCCGGGCCAGCTCGTGACCTCATCGGTGATCTGCTGATTCGCTGTGAGTGTCTGAGTCATGAGCGCATGGTGCATCTTCAAGTGCGCTTGAAGTCAAGGGGTTCAGTCTTCGAAAAAGGCGTATCCATATTCCCCGCGCTTGTACGCCAGCTTCGCGATCGCCGTCATCCGCTCGTCGTCGTTTGACTCGACCTGGTCGAGCTGGGCGTTCACGCGCTGGGCCGCGCGGGTGCAGAAGGTCTTGGCGATGTAGTTCTCCTGGCCCGAGGGCTCCACGCCGTGGTCCTCGAAGATCGAGGTCACGCGGGAGAGCACGCAGATCTGGGCGTAGATGTCGGATACCGCGTCGGCCAGGCGCTTCTGCTGGAACTGGCGCTCCACGATGCCGCCCTTGTGCTCGCGCAGGAGCGACTCGGTGACCGACGCCAGGCGCTTGACCTGGTCGGTGAGGGGATCCGCCAGCGAGGACAGCTCGTCGTGCGCCATCGTCACCCGTTCCGGGCGCACCTCGCGCTGCACCCGCCCCACCACGTAGTCGGCCAGCACGCCGATCGAGCCGATCGGGTCGCCGAGGTTCACGTCGCCGACCTCGCCCAGCTTCTCGCCCACCGGCTTCATCGCCGACAGCGCGATGAATGCACGCATCACGTCGTTGGCGCCCTCGAAGATCGGGAAGATGCGTGTGTCGCGCAGCGCCTTCTCGTAGGGCTCGTCGCGCATGTAGCCGGCGCCGCCCTTGAGCTGGAGCGCTCGGTTGGTCTGGTACCAGAGGAACTCGGTGCCGGACACCTTCACGATCGCCGACTCGAGCGAGTAGTCGGGCACGCCGGCGTCGACCAGGCCGCAGGTGAGGTACGCCATCGACTCCAGCCCGAACAGGTAGGAGACCATCCAGCCGATCTTGTCCTGCACCAGCTCGAAGTCCGCGAGCGGGCGGCCGAACTGCTTGCGCTCCTTCACGTGGTCGATGGTGCGGTCGAGCAGGATCTTCGCCCCGCCCACGGCACCGGTGCCCAGGCTCATGCGCCCGTTGTTGAGGATGTGCATGGCGAGCTTGAAGCCGTCGCCGGCCTCGCCGAGCACGTTCTCCGGCGGAACGCGCACGTCGTTGAAGAACAGCTCGCGCAGGTCGTTGCCGCGCAGGCCCATCGTGTCGAAGCGCTTGCCGACCTCGAAGCCCTTCATCCCCTTCTCGACGATGAAGGCGGTGTGGCGGTCGCCCGTGGCGGCGAAGGTCACGAACACCGAGCCCTTGTCGCCGTTGCCTATGTAGTGCTTGTGGCCGTTCAGGCGCCAGGAGCCGTCGGATTCGCGCTCGGCGCGGGTGTGCATGCCGTGCACGTCGGAGCCGGCCTCGGGCTCGGTGAGCGCGAAGCCCGCGAGCTTGCGGCCGGCGCATAGGTCGGGCAGGTAGCGGGCCTTCTGCTCGTCGGTGCCGAACAGCACGATGCCCTTCATGCCGATCGACTGATGCACGCCCATGATCACCGAGAGCGTGGCGTCGATCTGGGCGAACACCTCGGACACGCGGCAGTAGCCCATCTGCGACAGCCCCTGGCCGCCGTACTCCTCCGGGACGTACAGGCCCATCAGCCCGCGCGCGCCGAGCTCGGCGATGTTGTCGTCGCCGATCCAGCGGTCGTCCTCGGTCTTGCGGACGTCGTAGGTCTCGGCCCATTCGCGCAGGCTGGCGACCAGGCCCCTGATCTTCTCCTGCTCGGACTCGTCGGGCTTGGGGAACGGGAAGACGATGTCCTCGTGGATCTCCCCCAGGAAGAGCGACTTGGCGAAGGAGGAGACGCCCTCGATCGGCTCCGTGTCCTGCTTGGTGGTGGCGGCCTCCATCAGTCCACTTCGGCGACCGAGCGCGGGCCGGGCCCCACGTACTTCGCGGTCGGGCGGATCAGCCGGCCCTCGCGCTTCTGCTCGAGGATGTGCGCCGACCAGCCGGCCACCCGCGCACACGAGAAGAGCGGCGTGAACAGCTCCGGCGGCACGTCCGCATAGTCGAGCACCACGGCCGACCAGAACTCCACGTTGGTGGCCAGCACGCGGTCGGGATAGCGCTCCTTCAGCTCGGCGAGCGCCGCTTCCTCAAGCGCCTCGGCCACCTCCACGCGCGGAGCGCCGATCTCCTTCGCGGTGCGGCGCAGCACGCGGGCGCGCGGGTCCTCGGCGCGGTAGACGCGATGGCCGAAGCCCATCAGGCGCTCCTTGCGGTCCATGGCGTCCTTCACCCACTTGGCGGCGTCGCCGCTCTCGGCCACCTCGTCGAGCATCGTGAGCACGCGGCTGGGCGCGCCGCCATGCAGCGGACCGGAGAGAGCGCCGACGGCACCCGAGAGGGCCGCGGCCACGTCGGCGCCCGTGGAGGTGATGACGCGCGCGGTGAAGGTGGATGCGTTCATGCCGTGCTCGGCGGCGGAGATCCAGTAGGCGTCGATCGCCTTCACGTGGTCGGGATCGGCCTCGCCGCGCCACCGGATCAGGAAGCGCTCGGGAATCGACGTGGCCTTGTCCACCTCGGACTGGGGCACCGGCGGCGCGCCGATCCCACGGGCCGACTGGGCGACGAAGGAGAGCGCCATCACCGACACCCGCGCCAGGTCGTCGCGGCACGTCTGGTCGTCGATGTCGATCACCTCCTGCAGCCCCCACTCTGGGCTGAGAGTGGCCAGCGCGGCCTGAAGGTCCACCCGCGGGTGTCCGGTGCGCACGTTCAGCGGATGCGGCACCGCAGGCGGCAGGCCCGGCTCGAAGCTGCCGTCCACGAGCAGCCCCCACACCTGCTCGAAGGGCACCTGGCCGACCAGGTCCTCGATGTCCACCCCGCGGTAGCGGAGCGCGCCGCCCTCCTTGTCGGGCTCGGCGATCTCCGTCGCGAAAGCGACTACGCCCTCGAGACCGGACTGAACTTCAGCAACCTCGGGCATGCCGCCTCCTTCTGCTCACAGGGACTCTCGGAATCGAGTTCGGGAGAATAGTCGTGTGGCATACGTGTGGAGAGCCGCCCCGGACGAGGCGGAGACGGTGGCGGCCCTGCTGATCGAGTTCAGGGACTGGTGGGGCTACAGCGGGCCCGCCGACGAAACGTTCCAGCGCAACGTGGGGCTCCTGATCGAGGATCCGCTGACCGACTTCCTGCTCGTCGCCGAGGCCGAGGGTGGCGAGGCCGTGGGCGTGGTGCAGCTTCGCTACCGGCTCGGGCGTGTGGCGCGACGGCGACGACGCGTGGCTCGAGGACGTCTACGTCCGCGGCGAGGCGCAGGGCAAGGGCCTCGGCCGGGCGCTCACCGAGGCCGCCGTGGAGCAGGCGCGAGAGCGCGGGGCGAAGCGGATCCAGCTGGACGTGGAGGAGGAGAACGCCACGGCGCGGGCCGTCTACGAGAAGGCCGGCTTCGGCGTCAAGGGCGAGAGGGCGCTGTTCCTCCAGCGGGATCTCTGACCGTGCGCGCCTGCTCCGCACGCGCCCGCGCGAGCCACGTCCGTGCGCCGATCCGCTCGCTGGCCTCGAGCGCCTCTGCGAAGTGGCGCTCCGCGTCGGCCCGGCGTTGGAGCGCTTCCGCGAGCAGGCCGAGGTAGCGCGAAACGGGCCCGACGCTGATCTCCGGATAGCTCACGGCGATGCGGTCCGCATACGGGAGCAGGAGCTCGTAGATCACCTGCGCGTGCTCGGCGTCCCCCACCGCATGTGCGGTCTCGGCAAGCACGCACATGCTCACGAGCCACTCCTCGTCGAACCGCATCGTCCCCATGAGGGCTTCGAGAATCCCGCGGGCCTCGGCCGTGTGCCCGAGATCCGCGGCCGTAAGCGCCAGCACGCTCCGCCAGATCGGATACGTCGGGTAGTCCTCCGCGGAGCGGCGCACCAGGTCCTCGACCTCCGCGACCCTCCCCTGCTCGCGGCGCAGCACGAACATCTGGAGCCCGTAGCTGACGGCGGCATTCCAGCTCTGCGAACGTTCGCCCAAGCGACGCGCTCCGTCGATCATCTCCTCCGCGTCGTCCAGATTGCCCTCCAGCAATGTGATGAGTGCCGCGTACACGGCCACAAACCATTTCTGCGAAGGCTGACGCAGCTCTTCCGCCAGGCGATTCAGCTCGGCCAAGCTCGCCTTCGCCTCCCCGATCCTCCCGAGCTCGATCAGGGCCGTCAGGCAGTGCTCGTGGCCCTCGGCAGCCCGTTCGAGGTCACCCGCCCCCATCGCCGACTCGAGCTGCTCAGTCCCGAGCGCCAGCTGCTCAGGAGTGAAGTCCGGTGAGTGATGCGCGGCGATGTACCCGGCCAGCGCATAGCCAATGCTCGCGGGATCGCCTATGCGGCGCGCCATCTCGAGTGCCCCCGCGCTCAGCGCCATGCCGCGCTCGCGGTCGAACTGGATGTCTCGGTACGGCCCCCCGGCAAGGCGGGCGAGCAGCCGGACCCGCAAGATGCTGTCCTCGTCCGCGGTGGCGGCCAGCGCCCGTTCGAGCAGGCGAACGGCATGGGGGTCGTCGCGCGAGACTTCCCAGATGATCCTACCCCCGTACCCCAGCGCCGCCCCCGCCAGACGCTCGGGCAGTTCCAGCTTCTCGGCGAGGTCGGCTGCCTGGAGGAATGTGCGCTTCGAGGCGGGCGTCTCCCCGGCCCGTGCCTGGGCGTCCCCCAAAGCCAGGAGCAAGTCGCAGCGCGTGGCGTCGGCGCCGACCAGCGTCAGCGCCATCTCGTAGAGACGCACAGCCTCCTCGTACGCGAGCTGTGAGACGGCCCTGTCGCCCGCGCGCTGCGCGTATTCGAGGGCCTTTTCGTCGACCCCGGCCGGCGCCGCCGCAAAGTAGTGGTGCGCAAGCTCGGCCAGATGCGGCTCGAGGTCCTCGGCGTAGACGGCCTCCAGCGCGCGGGCCGCGTCCCGGTGCAGCCTCAACCTCTGGGCCAGCGGCAGGTCGTCGTAGAGGGTGTCCCTGATCAGCGCATGGCCGAAGCGAAGCCTGGCGGTCGATCCAGGCACCTCGCCCACAACGCGCTCCGCGATCGCCTCGTGCAGTACGCCGAGCAACTCGTCGCGTGGGACGTCGCTGAGCTGAGCCAGTGCGTCCACCCCGAACTCCCGGCCCAGCACCGAAGCGGCCACAAGCATCTCACGGCAGCTCTCGGACAGGCGGCCAACGCGCTGGCCGATCACGGCCTGGACTCCCGGCGGGATGCGCAGGTGGGCATCCGCTTCACCGATCCTGCCCTCCGCGTCCAGGAGCTGCACGACCTCGGCCACGAACAGCGGGTTGCCCTCCGTCTCGGCGCGGATCGCGCGAGCCAGGCCGGCGGCCGGCTCCGTGCCGGTCACCAGCTCGATGTATTCGCCCACGTCGTCCTCTTCCAGGCCGCTGAGGCCGATTCGCCCCGTATGGGCCTCGCGTGCCAGCTCGGCGAGCGTCAGGGTGAGCGGTTCGCTCAGCGTGGGATCCACGTCGCGGAGCGCACAGACCACGAGCAGGCGGGCGTCTGCCACCTGGCGCGCCAGGTAGCGGAGCAGCAGCAGCGACGGCTCGTCGGCCGCGTGCAGGTCGTCCAGCACGAGAACAAGCGGGCTGGCTTCCGCCGCGCTGCGGATGAAGCCCGTTACGGCGTCGAACAGCCGGAAGCGCGCGCCGTCCGACTCCGGCGCGGCGGGCTCCTGGATGTCCGGGAACAGGTCGCGCAGTTCGGGCAGCAGCTGGGCCAGGTCGCCCGCACCGGCTCCCAGCTGCGAGCGCAGGGCCTCGGGCTGGCAGTCGCGGACATACGCGCGCAGCGCCTGGACCCAGGGCCAGTACGCGGGCGCACCGCCCGCCTCCCAGCAGCGCCCGATCACCACGGTCGCGCCCCGCGCGCGAGCCTTGCCCATCAGTTCATCCGCGAGCCGGCTCTTGCCGATCCCGGGCTCGCCGACGAGAAGGACCAAACGTCCTCGGCCCCCCAGCGCGTCCTCGAGCGCCTCGGTCGCCTCCGCCAGCTCGCGGTCACGCCCCACGAAGTTGCCCCGGCTCTGCTCCGGCGCCTCCGAGATGACGGGCCTGGCCTCGAGCCCGGTGTCCTGGCGCAGGACCGCCGCGTGCAGCTCCTGGAGCTCACGCCCGGGTTCGATCCCGAGCTCCTCGACGAGGGCGGTGCGTGCCGCCCCGTACGCCTCGAGCGCCTCGGCCTGCCGACCCGAGCGGTAGAGCGCGAGCATCAGCTGCGCCTGTAGGCGCTCACGCAGCGGCTGCCGTGCCACGAGTTCTCGCAGCTCTCCCACCAGCTCTCCGTGGCGGCCAAGTTCAAGGTCGGCGGCCACACGGTCCTCGAGCGCGGCGATGCGCAGCTCTTCCAACCGCGAGATCTCGTTCTGGCAGAACGACTCGTAGGCGAGATCGGCCAGCGGCTCCCCCCGCCAAATGCCCAGCGCCTCCCCAAGCCGGCCTGCCGCGGCCTGCGGATCGCCGGCCGCCAGTGAGGACCGCCCGTCGGCGAGGTGCGCCTCGAAGCGGCGGAGATCCAGCCGCTCGGGCTCGACCTGCAGCTCGTAGCCCGGCGGGCGGGTCACGATCAGCTCGCCGCCTCCGAGCGCCTTGCGCAGCCGGGAGATCGCCACCTGGAGCGCCTTCGACCCCTCCCCGAGCCCCTCGCCCGGCCACAGCTCCTCGATCAACCGGTCGCTGGAGACCACCTCGTTGGCATGAAGGAGCAGCATTCCCAGCAGCGCGCGCTGCCTCGCACCACCCAGCGCGACCTGCCGATCGCCGTCCGACACCTCAAGGGGGCCAAGGATGCGGAAATCCACCGTGCATCGAACGTAACACGGTTGTTACCGGCCTGTAGGCGGCTGGAATCCGCCGCGGCGCATGCTCGACCTCACTTCAGTTCCAACCAAATCAGGAGGTCGGTCATGTCCCAGTTCTCACACCCCACCATCCCGGTCCGGTCCCAGATCCAGGCGCACAAGGCCGCGTGGCTCGCCGCGCTGCTCGCGCTGGTGGCCACCGCCACCATCGCACTGGTCGTGGCGATCGACGGTGGATCGTCCACCAGCTCGGTCACCGAGCGGTCGCAGCCCGCCGTTCGCTCCGACGGCGGCCCCAACGAGAGCGCCGTGGCCGCGTCGGTCGCCTCGCGCCCCAGCATCGGGCCGAGCGAGAGCCGCATCGCCGCCGCCGTGGGCGGCGCGGGCGCCGTCCGCCCGACAGGCGGGCCTGACGAGAGCAGCGTCGCTGCCTCCCTGTCGAAGTCGTCGCAGCAGACGACCGGCGGACCGGACGAGGCCGCCACCAGCGCCGCTCTTTCGGGCCACCGCTAGACCGACCCGGCCTGAGCAGGAGGAGCCCGCGGGGATGCACCCCGCGGGCTCCTCCACGTGCCGGTAGCGTTCGGCCCATGAGGGTCTTTGTGGCCGGCGCAAGCGGAGCCATCGGCCGGCCACTGGTGCCCCAGCTGCTTGCGGCGGGGCACGAGGTGACCGGCATGACCCGCTCCGAGGAGAGCGCCGCGGCCCTCCGCGAAGCGGGCGCCGCGGCGGCCGTCGTGGATGTGTTCGACACCGCTGTGCTGGACGCGGCAATGGCGGAGGCGAAGCCCGAGGTGGTCGTGCATCAGCTCACCGCAATCCCGGACGACCTGGACCCGCGCAAGATGCAGGAGCAGTTCGTGAGCACCAACCGCCTGCGCACCGAGGGGACTCGCAACCTTCTCGGCCGCCGCGCAGGCGTGCGGCGCCGGCCGCTTCATCGCTCAGAGCATCGCGTTCGCCTACGCGCCGCGCGAGGAGGGCCTGCACGGCGAGGACGACCCCCTGTGGGCCGAGGCAACGCCGATCTACGCGGCCGTCGACGAGATGGAGGGCCTGGTGCTGGGCGCAGAGGGCCTGGACGGGCTGGTGCTGCGCTACGGCTTCTTCTACGGGCCCGGCACGAGCTACGCGGCAGACGGCGCCACGGCCACGACGGTGCGCAAGCGCCAGTTCCCGGTGATGGGCCGGGGAGAGGGGGAATGGCCGTTCATCCACATCGACGACGCGGCGTCGGCCACGGTCGCGGCGGTCGAGCGCGGGGCCCCGGGCGTCTACAACGTGGTGGACGACGACCCGGCGCCTCTACGCGAGTGGCTGCCCGCGTTCGCCGAGGCCGTCGATGCAAAGAAGCCGTTCCGCGTGCCCAAGCTCATGGCCCGCCTGGCCGCCGGGAAGATGGCCACCCACTACGGCACAGGGCTGCGAGGCGCTTCGAACGAGAAGGCGCAGCGGGAGCTGGCCTGGTCGCCTGGCTACGCCAGCTGGCGCGAGGGCTTCCAGGAGGGGCTCGGCTAGGACGCCTCGCGCTCGGGCTGCCCGGCCTGCTCCGCCTGGCCGCGCTGGTCGATCGTCTCGTCCTCTGAGGTCTCGGGCACCGGCAGGTCGTCGGTGGTGTCACCGCTCGGGCCCGCCTCCTTGGGCGGCTTGATCCGCTCGGAGGCGTCGTCGGCCACCCCGAGCACCTCGTCGGCGAGCTGGCGCATGTCGTCCAGCAGCCGCTGGCGCTGCTCCCAGATCGCCTTCGAGTCGCGCTCGAGCACGGACGCGCGCTCCTCCGCCTCCCTGATCGTCGCCTCAGCCTCGGCCTCGGAGCGCTGAAGGCGCCCCTCCGCCTGCGAGCGCGAGCGGGTGGTGAGCTCCTCCGCCGCCTCGTGGGCGCGCTGGAGGATCGCCGCCGTCTCCTGCCCCACCTCCTCGAGCGCGCGCTTCACCGCGGTGTCCCGCGGTGCCTGGGACTCCAGCGACTCGATCCTCCTCGCGATCTCCTCCTTCCACGCGTCGACCGCCACGCGGTCATAGCCGCGCAGGCCGATCGGAAAGGTCTTCGCCCGCACCTGGTCCGCTGCCGTTTGCCTCGCCATGGCGCGGAGTATGCCTACCGGGTCAGAGAGAGGTAAATCGGGAGGAACGTCGTGGCCAGGAAGATCAGACCGATGCCCGCGGCCACCATCGTCTTCGACTTGAACAGGTGGCCAAAGATCCCGAGCAGAAAGCCCACCCCGAAGATCGTGATCACGGCGTTCGGCGACACGCGGAACTCGCCCGACTGATCGGGTCCCGCGTTCGGGTCGATGAAGTCCTGTGCGAGCAGGGTCAGTCGTGTGGCCATGGGGGGAAACCTAGGGAGATTTGTCACGGACGACGAATCTCCCGCGTCCGTATCCTCGCGGCATGACCGGCGCTCAGGCCGTGGTGCAAGCGCTCGAGGAGCTGGGCGTGAAAGTGGCGTTCGGGCTGCCCGGCGTGCACAACCTCGCGCTCTGGCGGGAGCTCGACCGATCGAGCATCCGGCTCGTGGGCGTCCGCCACGAGCAGACCGCCGCCTACGCCGCCGACGGCTACGCGCGGGTGGGCGGCCGGCTGGGCGTGGCGCTGACCACCACCGGCCCCGGCGCCGCCAACACCCTGGGGGCCGTGGGCGAGGCGTGGGCGTCGCGCTCGCCGATCCTCGTGATCGCCACCGACGTGCCCACCACCATGCGGCGCCCGCACGTGTGGCGAAGCTCGCTTCACGAGGCCTCCGACCAGGCCGCGATGTTCGCGCCGGTGGTGAAGCACTCCGAGAAGCTCGCGGCGGCCGAGCACCTGCACGGCGCGGTGCTGGAGGCCGGGCGGGCGGCGATGGCGCCGCCCTCGCGTCCGGCGTACCTGGAGGTCCCCACCGACCTCCTGGCAGCGGAGACAGGCTCTGCGCTGGGCGAGCGCGCGCGCCCCTCCCCTCCGCCCCGTGCGGGTGAGGAGGTGCTGGCGGCAGCCGCGGAGATCGCCGGACGCTCTCGGCGACCGCTGATCTGGGCCGGCGGAGGCGCTCTCGGACGCGGGCGAGGCGGTGCGCGAGCTGGCGGAGCAGCTGGTCGCCCCGGTGATCACCACCTGGAGCGCGCGCGGCATCCTCGGCGCCGACCACCCTTGCCTGGTCCAGGCCACGCCCCACGTGCCCGAATGCGGCGCGCTCTGGGACGAGGCCGACTGCGTGATCGCCATCGGCACCGACTTCGACGCGATGATGACCCAGGGCTGGCGCCAGCCCCCGCCGCCGCATCTGATCGCGGTGAACGTGGACCTCGAGGACGCGTCGAAGAACTACCTGCCGGATGTGGTGGTCGAGGCAGACGCTGCCGACGGGGCGTCAGGGCTCGGCCTCTCGGCATCGAGCCGCGCGGCGGGCTCGAGGCGCTGGGGAAGCGGGTGAAGGAGCTGAACGCGGCCGCGCGTGCCGGGATCGAGGCTGCCGAGCTGTTCGACGCTCTGCCGGCGGACTGCGGTGGTCGTCGCCGACATGTGCATCCCCGGCTACTGGATCGGCGGCTTCCTCCAGCGGCCCGCGCCGCGGCGGCTGCTCTATCCGCTCGGCTGGGGCACGCTCGGCTGCGCGTTCCCGCAGGCGCTTGGCGCGGCGCTGGCCACCGACCTGCCTGTCGTCTCGATCTCCGGCGACGGCGGCTTCCTCTACGCGTGCGGCGAGCTGGCCACGGCGGCGCAGGAGAAGATCCCGTTGCTCGCCGTGGTGGTGGACGACGGCGGCTACGGGATGCTGCGCTTCGACCAGGACCAGCACGGCGACCCGCACGTGGGCGTCGACCTGGACACGCCCGGACTTCGCGGCCATGGCCGGCTCGTTCGGCGTGCGCTCGCACTCGTCGGAGGGTTTCGACGGCGACTTCACCGCGGCGATGGGGCGGCTGTCCGCGCTGGAAGAGCCCTCGCTACTTGCGACGAAGGCCGCGCTGGGGCCGCCGCCGAACGTGTCGCCGCGGTGGTACCGGGCTACAGCCTGAAGTCCGCGTCGCCGTCCAGCTCGGCCACGTCCATCTGGGCCTTCTGGAGCTTGCCCGAGTAGTCCCAGTTCAGCGCCTGCCAGCGCGTGAACTGGTCGAGCACCCAGATCCCCGACTGGCGCGAGCCGTTCCCCGACTTGCCGTTGCCGCCGAAGGGAAGGTGCGCCTCGGCGCCCGAGGTGGAGTTGTTCACGCTCACCATGCCGGCCGACACTCGCTCGCGGAAGTTGAACGCCGACTTGGGGTTGGTCGTGTAGATCGACGCGGACAGGCCGTAGCCGTGGCCGTTGGCGAGCTGAATCGCCTCGTCGAAGTCGCGCGAACGTCGCCACTCCGACGATCGGGCCGAAGGTCTCGGTGGAGTAGAGGTCGTCCTCGGCCGGTGACCCCGTCGACGATCGTGGGGTGGTTGTAGATGCCGGCGTCGGGATCGCCCACGAACCCGTCGCGAGGAGACTCCGAGGTGATCGGGCCGGTGGCGCTCGAGCCGGAGACCGTGTGGTGGCCCTTGATCAGCCCAAGCCAATCCTGGAAGCGCTGGTGGAAGCGCTCGTCGATCATCGGGCCCGTAGAGCACGTCCTGGGTCGGATCGCCGATCGCGGCTGCCTCGGTGGCGGCGGTGAAGCGGGCGAGGAAGTCGTCGTGGATCGACTCGTGGGCCATCACGGTTCCGAGCGAGGTGCAGCGCTGGCCCGCGGTGCCGAAGCCGCTGAACAGTGCGCCCTCGACGGCGAGGTCGAGATCGGCGTCGGGCATCACCACGAGCGGGTTCTTGCCGCCAAGCTCGAGGCACGGCTGCTGGAGGTGGCGGCCGCACAGCTCGCCGATCCGGCTTCCCACCTCGGACGAGCCGGTGAAGCCCACCTTGTCCACCAACCCCTCGTCGAGGCAGCGCTCGAGGCCCTCGAAGGTCGATGGGCCGTCGGCCTGCACCAGGTTCAGCACGCCCTCCGGCAGCCCGCCGGCGTTGAAGATCTTGGTGAGCGCCTCGCCCAGCGCGGGCGTGTAGTCGGCCGGCTTCCACACCACCGCGTTGCCGCACAGCAGCGCGGGCACCAGGTACCACGAGGGCACGGCCACCGGGAAGTTGCCGGCGGTGATGATCGTGGCCACGCCGATCGGCTCGCGGAAGGTGAACAGCTGCTTGTCGGGCATCTCGCTCGGCACGGTCTGGCCGTAGAGGCGCCGTCCCTCGGAGATGAAGAAGTCGCAGGTGTCGGAGATCTCCTGCACCTCGCCGAGCGACTCGGCCATCGGCTTGCCGATCTCGCGCGTGACCAGCGCGGCCAGCGCCTGCTTGTTCTCCTCCACCAGCCGGCCGATCTGGGCGATGGCGCGGCCGCGCACGGGGGCGGGCGTGGCGGCCCATCCGGGCTGGGCGGCGCGGGCGGCGCGGGCGGCGTCGACGAGGCCGTCGGCGCCGGCCGGCTCGTACTCCATGACGACGTCCTCGAGGTTGGCGGGGTTGAGGGAGACCATGCGGCAACGGTATCGCGCCCTTCCTTCGACTGGCTGCCCAGCCAAGACGCGTATTCTTCCCCGGGTGGGCACCGACTTCGCCTCCATCGACGAGACCCGCGACGCCCTCCAGGGCGCGGGCTACCTCGCGGGTGAGTCGACCGCGCTGGTCTCCTACCTGGCCAACCGCCTCGGCAAGCCGGTGCTGGTCGAAGGCCCCGCCGGCGTGGGCAAGACCGAGCTGGCCAAGGCGATTTCGCGCGCCACCGGCGCAAGCTGGTGCGCCTGCAGTGCTACGAGGGGCTCGACGAGGCCAAGGCCCTGTACGAGTGGAACTACCGCAAGCAGCTGCTGCGGATCCAGGTCGAGGCCTCCGACGCCGGCTGGCAGGAGGTCAAGGACGACATCTTCGGCGAGGAGTTCCTACTCCCCCGCCCGCTGCTCGCCGCGATCTCCGCGGAGGAGCCGGTGGTGCTGCTGATCGACGAGATCGACAAGACCGACCAGGAGTTCGAGGCGATGCTGCTCGAGGTGCTCTCGGACTTCCAGGTGTCGATCCCCGAGCTGGGCGTCGTCGAGGCCAAGACCCACCCCATCGTGCTGCTCACCTCGAACAACTCGCGCGAGCTGACCGAGGCGCTCAAGCGCCGCTGCCTCTACCTCTGGCTCGACTACCCCGACGTGGAGCGCGAGCTGGAGATCGTGCGCCTGCACGCGCCCGACCTCTCCGAGGAGATGGCGCGCAAGCTCGTGGAGGTGGTGCACATGGTGCGCAACCTCGACCTGAAGAAGCCGCCGTCGATCGCGGAGTCGATCGACTGGGCGCGAGCGCTGATGCTGCTCGGCGCCGACGACATCGACGACGACATGCTGCAGCGCACGATGAGCGTGATCGTGAAGCACCGCACCGACCTCGACCTGGTGGCCGAGCGGGTGGGAGTGAAGCTGACCGATGGCCTCGTCGGACGAAAAGCCGGCTAGGGCCGGCAACCCCGGCCTCTACGGCGGCATGCCCGGCCAGGCGGGCCCCGCCGGCATGGCGCCGCGCCTGCTCGAGTTCGCCGACGAGCTGCGCAACGAGGGCATGGCCGTGGGCACCTCCGAGCTGCTCGACTCGTTCGCCGCGCTGGAGGCCGTGAGCTGGACCGACCGCCACGACTTCCGCGAGGCCCTCTCCGCCACGCTCGCCAAGTCGCAGGAGGACCGGCGCGTGCTGGAGCTCGTGTTCGACCGCTTCTTCTTCCGCGCGGTGGAGCGCGAGGCCGTGGACCGCGGGATCTCCGAGGGGGAGCTGGGCGAGGGCGGCCCCGAGCGGATGGACCTCGACGCGCTGCGGGAGGCGATCCGCGAGGCGCTGCGCGACCCCGAGGGCACCGACGGCGAGCTGCGCGACCTCGCCCGGCTCGCGATCTCGGCCTTCGGGCGCCAGGGCGAGGGGTCGGGAGTGATCGGGGTGGACGTGCAGCGCATCCGGCGCACGCTGGGGCTCAAGGGCGAGGGCGCCCAGGCCGAGCTGCCGGACCCGGAGTCGGTGCCGCGCGACCGGCTGCGCGAGTTCGAGGGCCACATCCGCCGCGAGCTGGAGCGGGCGCTGATCGAACGCACGCAGTCGCTGCCGCCGTCCAAGCCGCTGCGGGAGTTCGACCGCGCGCTGCCCACCGGCGCCGCCCAGGACCTGGCGGCGGTGCACCGCGTGGTGGCGCAGCTGCGCAAGCGACTCGCCACCCAGGGCCGGGAGACGCGCGGGCGACGGCGCTCCGCGGCCATCGACGTGCGCCGCACGATGCGCCAGTCCCTCTCCACGGGCGGCGTGCCGCTGGAGCTGCGCTACCGCCCGCGCCGGCCGCGCCGGCCCGAGCTGTTCGTGCTCTGCGACGTGTCCACGTCGGTGACCAGCGCGTCGGTGTTCTTCCTGTCGGTGCTGCACGCGCTGCACGACTCGTTCCGCAAGCTGCGCTCGTTCGTGTTCGTGGAGCGGATCTCGGAGGTGACCGAGGTGTTCGAGCGCGAGCGCTCGTTCGAGAACGTGTCGCGAGCGATCTCGTCGCGACTCGGGCGTGGCGGACATCTCCGGCTACACCGACTACGGCCGGGTGTGGCTGGAGTTCTTGGAGTCGGTGGTCGACGACCTCGACCCGCGCTCGACCGTGATCGTGCTCGGCGACGCCCGCACCAACGGCCGCGAGCCCCACGCCGGGGTGTTCGCGCACGTGGCCGAGCGCGCCGGCCGCACGTTCTGGATGAACCCCGAGCCCAAGCTGTACTGGAACTACGGCGACTCGGTGATGGCGGCGTACGAGCCGCATTGCACGGCCGTGTTCGAGTGCTGGACTACCAAGCAGCTCGAGGGGTTCGTGAACGCAATCGCGGACCTGCGGCCTGTGCAGACGGCCTAGGATCGCCGCATGGAATCCGCCACCGCGTACGACACAGCCACCCGCCCCAAGGCCCTCCAGGCCGCCACGATGTGCGAGGCCTTCCAGACCACGGTCGCCGAGCGGGCCGACAGTCCGGCGCTGCGGTTCAAGGACACCGACTACGAGTGCAGCTACGGCGAGTACGCGGAGATCGTGAAACGGCGCGCCGGCGCCTTCGCCGGGCTGGGCGTCGGACGTGGGGACACCGTCGGTTTCATGCTCGTCAACCGGCCGGCGTTCCACCTCTTCGACGCCGCCGCGATGCACCTCGGCGCCACCTGCTTCTCGATCTACAACACGTCCTCCCCTGAGCAGATCGAGTACCTGGTGAGCGACGCCGCCAACAGCGTCGTGGTCACGGAGAAGGCCTTCCTCGACCGCGTGCTCGAGGCGCGCGAGCGGGTGGACACGCTCGAGCACATCGTCGTGATCGACGGCGACGAGGGCGACGGGCTGATGACCACCGAGCAGTTCGAGGCCATGGCCGAGGACGGCTTCGACTTCGACTCCGCCTGGCGGGCGGTGCAGCCCGACGATGTGCTCTGCCTGATCTACACCTCGGGCACCACGGGCCCGCCCAAGGGGGTGCAACTCACCCACCACAACATGATGTCCGAGTGGCGCTCGCTGGACCCGATCGCCCAGATCACGCCGGGCGGGCGCTCGATCTCGTTCCTGCCGAGTGCCCACGTCGCCGACCGCTGGGCGCAGCTGTACTCGAGCATGGTCTACGGCCAGACGGTGCACTGCTGCCCCAACCCGCGCGACATGGTGGTCTATTCGATCGAGGTGAAGCCCACCCTCTGGGGCGGCGTGCCGCGGATCTGGGAGAAGCTCAAGCAGGCGCTCGAGGCGGGGTTCGCCGGCGAGCAGGACGAGGAGAAGAAGGCCGCGGTGGCGGCGGCGATGAAGGTGGGCATGCAGCGTGCCGAGGCCAAGCAGGCGGGTGAGGTGCCCGACAACGTCGAGCAGGCGTGGCAGCAGGCCGACGAGCAGGTGTTCTCCAAGATCCGCGCGATGCTCGGGCTCGACGAGTGCGAGTGGTTCGCGGTCGGCGCCGCGCCCACGCCGCCGGAGGTGATCCTCTTCTTCGACGCGATCGGCATCGAGATCGCCGAGCTGTGGGGAATGTCGGAGACCTCGGCGGTCGCGACGCTGAACCCGCCCGGCAGGATCCGCGTGGGCACGGTGGGACCGCCGATCCCCGACGTGGAACTCAAGCTCGCCGAGGACGGGGAGATCCTCGTCCGCGGGCCGATGATCATGAAGGGCTACCGCAACCTGCCGGAGAAGACGGCCGAGGCGCTGACCGACGACGGCTGGCTCCTGACCGGCGACATCGGCGAGCTCGACGAGGACGGCTACCTCAAGATCGTCGATCGCAAGAAGGAGCTGATCATCAACGCGGCCGGCAAGAACATGTCGCCCGCGAACATCGAGGCGAAGATCAAGGCCGCGTGCCCGCTGGTGGCCCAGGCCGTGGCGATCGGTGACCGCCGGCCCTACAACACGGCGCTGATCACGCTCGATCCCGAGGCCGTCGGCGCCTTCACCGCGCAGCACGGTGAGGATGCGATCGCGGGCACGGTGGCCGACGGAGTGGAGGCCGCCAACGCCCAGCTCTCCAGGGTGGAGCAGATCAAGAAGTTCAAGGTGATCGAGGGCGAATGGGAGCCGGGCGGCGAGGAGCTGACGCCGACGATGAAGCTCAAGCGCAAGCCCATCGGCGAGAAGTACGCGAACGAGATCGACGCGCTGTACGCCGAGTAGCTACTTCAGGATCCGGAAGAAGAGCCGCCGCGGCCTGCCCGTGTTCCTAGCGGCGTCCTTGAGCGTGATCGTCAGCCGGTAGACGCCGGGCTTGAGCCTCCGCCCGCGAAGCCGACCCGAGAACCTCACCCGCTTGCGGCCCTTCCCGGCCTTGCGAATGAAGCTCCCGACGCGGCGGTAGCGGCCCCGCCGCTTGCGATCGACCCGAAGCGTGGCGGTGGCCGCCTCGGAGAGCGTGAAGCCGATCACCGTGCCGCGACCGACGCGGAAGCGCTTGCGGCTGAGGCGGACGCGCGACAGGCGCGGCGCGAGGATGTCCTGTGGCTTCACGACCGCCGGGCGCGCGGGCGGCGGGGGCGGGGGCGGCTCGACGCAGTCGCCCGATCCGGAGTCCGTGAGCGGCGCCGGGCCCGACTGCCCGTCGTGAACGAACGCCCACTCGTACCAGCCATACGGATGGCCGGCCGCCGGCCCGTGAAGGGTCAGCTTGAGGACGCCGTGCGTGGTGTTCGCA
This sequence comes from uncultured Thermoleophilaceae bacterium, assembly GCA_963825775.1. GTDB lineage: Bacteria > Actinomycetota > Thermoleophilia > Solirubrobacterales > Thermoleophilaceae > JAAYBF01. Next base: position 36,097 of record CAWGUV010000016.1, read on the forward strand.
CGGAGGTCGGTCGCCGGGAGAGGCGACGCCTGCATCGCCAGCAGGCTCTTACCGCCCGTACCCACCACCCAGCTGCGGATGCCGCGGCCGGGCTCGCGGGCACCCGACACGCCCGCCTGGGCCAGCCGCTCGTAGTCGTGAGCGTGCCCGGTGAGCACGATATCCGCGTAGTCGGCATGGAGCGCATTCCACAGCGGCGCCACGAACGAGCTGCTCGCCTGGCCGCCCGAGCTGAAGCGCGGGTGATGCCAGTAGGCGAGGGTGCAGTCGCTTCGGTCAGCCGCCAGGTCAGCGCGCAGCCAGCGTTCCTGCTCGGAGCCCACGTCGCAGCCGCCCTCCCAGCCCACGCTCGCCCGCAGGCCGGACGCGCACTCGGAGTTGAGCGCCACCACGTGCCACTTCGTTCCGCCCACGGGCACGTCGAAGCTGTACCAGCCCTTCTGCGGATCGCCCGCGTCGGTGCCCTCCGCTGCCAGCTGGGCGCCGAAGTAGGTGAAGTAGCCGGTCGCGTTGGGGTCAGCGTCGATCCAGTCCGGTGGGTTGCTCGGGTCGTTGCCCGCCCCGTATTCGTGGTTCCCGGGAACCGGCTTCGTCCGGCTCTTGATCGACGTCTGCCCCCATGAGTCCTCGTAGGAGACCTGGAACCGCGACAAGGCCCCGTCCTCGTACTGGAGATCACCCAGGGCCAGCACGTGCAGCGGGTTGATGGGACCGACGAGATTGGCGGTGTAGCGGGCGTGACACGCGCCCGGCGGGCCAACCGTCCCGGCGCCTGCGTTGTAGCTCGCGCTGGCCGGGTTGCAGGCGACGTCACCGACCGCGACCAGCACCGGATCCGCCGCGTGCGCCGGAGCGACCAGGCAGGCCACTACGGACATGGCGATCGCGCAGGCGACCGGGATTGATCGACGCAAGCCCAAGGCGTACATGAGAACACGCCCTACCCGGTTTCGCTGCGCCCACCCAGGTACGCTTCGCGGACACAACAGGGGAGCTCGCGGTACAGCGGGCTGAGATAGCGCCCACTGACACCCGGTGCTGACCCTTCGAACCTGTGGGGTAATGCCCGCGGAGGGAGCGGATGCAAGCGAAGGCCGAGGCTCCTACAAAGGAGCCTCTTGCAATTCAGCCGAGCAGCGTCACGGTTCGTGGCGTCACACGCCGCTTCGGCGACGTCACCGCCCTCGAAGGTCTCGACCTCGGGGTCCGCCCCGGCGAGGTTCTCGGCATGGTCGGCCCCTCCGGTTGTGGCAAGTCGACCCTGCTCGAGCTCGTGGCCGGCCTGCAGCAACCGGACGCGGGGAGCGTGAGCGTCGAGGGCGAGGCCGCCTACATGCCCCAGCGCGACCTGCTCCTGCCCTGGCGCGACGCGCTCGGCAACGCCGCGATCGCGCTCGAGTGCCAGGGCGTGGCCGGCAAGGATGCCCGCGCCAAGGCCGCGCCACTGTTCGAGCGCTTCGGGCTGAAGGACTTCGAGACCACGCGTCCCGCCGGCCTCTCGGGCGGTATGCGCCAGCGCGTGGCGTTCCTGCGCACCCTGCTCCCGGGCCGTCCGGTGCTGCTGCTCGACGAGCCGTTCGCGTCGCTGGACGCGATCACCCGCGCCGAGATGCAGCAGTGGCTGGCGGACGCGCTTCTGGAGGAGCCGCGCACGGTGCTGCTGGTGACGCACGACGTGGAGGAGGCGCTGTACCTGTCCGACCGTGTGGCGGTGATGAGCAGCCGGCCCGGCCGCATCGTCACGGAGCTCGACGTGCCGCTCCCCCGCCCCCGCGACCGTCGCGCCGCGGTCACCGACCCCCAGCTCGCCGCGCTGCGTGCGCAGGCGCTGGAGGCGCTGGCGTGAGGCGAATTCTGCTGGCGAGCCTGCTGCTGGCGGCGTTCGTGGGCGCCTGGGCATGGGTCGCGTCGCTGGACTCGGTCGACGACCTCACCCTGGCCTCGCCCGGCGAGACGATCCAGGCCTTCGAGGACGACTGGACGCTGCTGTGGGACAACACCTGGGTCACGCTGTACGAGGTGCTGCTGGGCCTGGCGATCGCCGTGTTCGCCGGGGTGCTCGCGGCGCTCGCCATGCACCTCAGCCGCACCCTGCGCGACGCCGCGTACCCGCTGCTGGTGGCCTCTCAGGCGATTCCGATCGTGGTGCTCGCGCCGATCTTCGTGCTCGCGTTCGACTACGGCATCGGGCCGAAGCTGGCGATCGTGGCGCTGATCTGCTTCTTCCCGATCACCGTCGGCGTGCTCGACGGCCTGCGCGCCACCGACCGCGAGCAGCTCAAGCTGATGCGCTCCTTCGGCGCGAGCCGGTGGAAGACGCTGCGCAGCGTGGAGATCCCCGCGGCGCTCCCGAGCTTCTTCAGCGGGCTGCGCATCGCCGCCACGGTGTCGGTGATCGGCGCCGTGTTCGGCGAATGGGCGGGCGCCGACGAGGGCCTCGGCCGCCTCGTGCTGCTCGGCAACAATCAGCTTCAAACTCCCCGCGTGTACGCCGGCATCGTCATCCTCACGCTCATGGCCGTCGCGCTGTTTAGCCTGGCGACCCTGGCCGAGCGAATCGCCACCCCATGGAACCGAGCCGACGAAAGGACCGCATGACCCGAATCGCCTTCGTGCTTCTTGCCTGCGCGGTCCTGCTGGCCGGCTGTGGTGAGAAGGAGGACAGCCTCGGCCCCAAGGGCGCCACGGACCTGAGCCTCATGCTCGACTTCTTCCCCAACGCCGACCACGCGGGCATCTACGCGGCAAAGGCGGGCGGCCATTTCGAGAACGCCGGGCTGAAGGTCGACATCCGCCCGCCGCCCGACCCGGCATCGCCGATCAAGCAGGTAGCGGCGGGCCGTGTGGACCTCGCCGTCTCCTACGAGCCCGAGCTACTGCGGGCACGCGACCAGGGGCTGAAGGTGATCTCCGTCGCCGCGCTGGTGCGCGAGCCGCTCAGCTCGATCATCTCGCTGCCCGCGGCCAAGATCCGCTCGCCGAAGGACCTGGCGGGCAAGGAGGTCGGCTACGCGGGGATCGACTACCAGGCTGCATATCTGCGCACGATCCTGCTCAACGCTGGGGTCGATCCCGCTTCGGTGAAGGTGCGCGACGTGGGCTTCGCCCTCTCCCCCGCACTGCTGACGAAGAAGGTCGACGCGGTGATCGGCGCGTTCTGGAACTACGAGGGAACCGACCTGCGGCTCAAGAAGAAGCGGCCCCAGATCATCAGGGTGAACGAGGCGGGAGTGCCCACCTACGACGAGCTGGTGCTGGTCGCCAACGAGAGCGCGCTGAAGCGAGACGACCAGAAGCTGCGGGCCTTCATCGGTGCCCTGGCGCGCGGCACGCGCGACCTCGAAAAGAACCCGGACAAGGCGATCCAGGGCCTACTCGACGACAATCCCGACCTCGACCCCAAGCTCCAGCGTGCGGTGGTGAAGGTGACGCTGCCGCTGTTCCTCCCGCCCGAGGGCAAGCCCTTCGGCTACCAGGACCCCAAGGAGCGAGAGGCCTTCGCCGCCTGGGCGCGCGAGAACAAGCTGGTCACGAAGCTCCAGGACGCGACCGGCACATTCACGAACGATCTACTGCCGGGCGCCGGGCTCTAGGTCGCTATAAAGAACGCGATGGCCCGCATCCTCGCCCTGTTCGCGGCTCTCGCCTTGCTGGCCGGCTGCGGCGGGGACGACAGCGGGCCAAGCGCCAAGGAGTCCGCCGACGCGCAGGCCCTGCTCGAGAAGGCGTTCTCCAAGCAGGTCGACAGCGCCGAGCTCAAGCTCGACCTGAAGGCCGACCTCAAGGGGCTCGATCAGCTCAAGGGCCCGATCTCGCTCAGCATCTCCGGCCCGTTCGAGTCAAGCGGGGGCGATCAGCTGCCCGTGCTCGACTGGGACGTGAAGGTGAAGCTCGCGGGTCAGACCATCGACGCGGGCATGGTGGTCACCAAGGACAACGCCTACGTGACCCTGCGCGAACAGAGCTTCGAGGTCGGCGAGCAGCTCTTCCGCCAGATCCAGTCCAGCTTCGCCCGCCAGCAGAAGCAGGCCGGCGGCGGCCAGCAGAGCCTGAAGCAGTTCGGAATCGACCCGACCGACTGGTTGAAGGACCCCAAGGTCGAGGACGGCGAGGACATCGGCGGCGACCCCACCCGCAAGATCTCCGGCGACGTGGACGCGAAGAAGGTCGTGGAGGACGTGCTGGGCGCCCTGCGCTCTCCGGTTCTGAGGAAGCAGCTCGAGTCACAGGGCCAGGCGCTACCGGAGGTCGACGCATCGGCCGTCGAGCAGGTGACCGACGCGATCAAGAAGGTGCGCTTCGAGGTGAACGTCGACGAGAACGACGTGGCTCGGCGCGTGTTCGCCGAGGCGGAGTTCGACGTGCCCGACGACGCCGACCTGGGTGCCCTGGAGGGAGGCAAGGTCTCCTTCGGGTTCGTGCTCGAGAAGGTGGGGATCGACCCCGAGATCGAGGCGCCGGCGAACCCGCAGCCGCTCAGCCTGCTGCTGCGTCAGTTCGGCCTCGGCGAAGGCTCGGCTATTCCTCAGCAGCAGTGAGATCGAGCGACAGCGAGTTGATGCAGAACCGCTGACCGTCGGGCCCCGGGCCGTCCGGGAACACATGCCCTAGGTGCGAGCCGCAGCGGGCGCAGAGCACCTCGGTGCGGGTCATGCCGTGGCTGGTGTCCTCCTCCAGGCGCACGTTCTCGGCGATCGCGGGCTCGGTGAAGCTCGGCCAGCCGGTGCCGGAGTCGAACTTGGCGTCGGAGCTGAACAGCTCGTTGCCGCAGGCGCCGCAGTTGTAGGTGCCCTTCTCCTTGCTGTGGGTGTACGCGCCGGTGAAGGGCGGCTCGGTGCCCTTCTCACGCAGCACGTGGTAGCGGTCGGGCGAGAGCTCGGCGCGCCACTCCTCGTCGGACTTGTTCAGGTTGGCTTCCATGCCCCAATCATGCCTGATGCCCAGCCGTTGACCAGCGCGGTCCCGGCCAGTCCGGCGAACGGGGCGTATGGAGCGAAGAACTCGCGCACCTCGTCCTCGGTCGCGCGGCGGCCGAGGTGCAGCAGGCGGCCCACGAGCTTGATGTAGGCGAGGTCTCCGGCCGGGATCTGGTCGTCGCGGCCCTGGCCGTGGAGGGCGAGGCATTCGACCGTCCACGGCCCAATGCCAGAGATCGACCGCAGCCGCTCCCAGGCCGGCTCGTGCTTCGTCAGGTCGGTGCGGCCGGTCGCGACCTCGCGCGCGGCCTTGACCATCGTGATCGAGCGCCGCCCCGAGAGGCCGCAGGCCTCAAGCTGCGCCGGAGAGGCGGCGGCGATCGCGCGGGCGCTGGGTACGTCACGGAGGCCGCCGCACGGGCTCACGGCCCCGTGGCGCGCGGTGAGCCGGCGCTCGATCGAGACGGCGCGAGGGCCGTCGATGAGCTGCTCGCATATGGCCCACGCCAGCGCCTCGAAGGGCTCGGGACGCCGTCGCGGGCGCAGCCAGGGCTTGCGGCGCAGGATCGGGCCCAGCAGCGGGTCGCGCCAGTTGGCGCGATGGAACTCGGAAAGGTCGTGGTCGGTGCCGAGCGCGAACCGCATCCGCCGTACGGCCTCCGCGGCGTTGTCGCGATCCTCGGCCTCGGCGCACAGGCGCACGCCGCCGCCGGTGGCCCAAGCCCTCACCGTGGCCGGCCGCCCGTTCACGTGCAGAAACCGGATCAGGCCCTCGCCGCGCCGGCGCATCACGCCATCGCGGCCGCCGCCCGGCATTCGGAAGGAGCCGACGGGCACGACCTCCTGCTCCAGTAGTGCGTTCAGCGCTTCAACAGGTGGACGTCGACCAGGAACGAGCGCGTGGCCTGCACGTCAACCCCGCGGCGCTTGGCCGCAATCCGGCCGCGCCGGCGCGCGAGCCGCTGGGCACCGATCGGGCGCCGCAGCACCCGCAGCAGGACGAAGGCGGCCACGCCGAGCACAAACCCACCGGTTGCGGCGACCACAGTGGCGGGCACGGAGACCGGCCGGGGCCGGTCGAGCTCCACCGACTCGGGGTCAACGGGCACCGGCAGGTGGCGGACCTCCGCCACGACCTCGCCCTCGAGAGCTTCGGTGTCGTCGCGGCGCTGGTCGGGCTCGGGCATCGGTGGCCGAGTCTACCCAGGCCTCAGGCGTCAGGCCTCGGGCCTCAGGTCGGGCTTCGCTGCCGCCCGGCAGATCGGCGGACGATCTCCTGATGCCTGAGGCCTGAGGCCTGATCTACAGCGGCAGCGCGTACACCCGGTACTTCTTGACGATCCGCCCCCCCATGCCCTCCATGCCCCGGTTCATCGCGTCGTTTGTCTCGAGGATCCAGCCCATCTCGCCCCAGTTCTGCGGGCGCACCTCGGCCATGTCGAAGTGCTCGATGTAGAGGCCCGCCGCCACTCCCGTGTGCTGGTACTCGGGCTTCACGCCCAGGAACCCGACCCGGACGCGGTCCATGATCTTCGCGCGCCGCAGGAAGTGCCACCAGCCGAACGGCAGCAGCCGGCCGCCCATCTTCTTCAGCACCTGGTTGATGTCGGGCACCGTGATCGCCACGCCCACGCTCTCGCCGGTGTCCAACTTCTCGGCCACCATGAACCAGTGCTTGTCGAACACCAGCTGGAGGTCCTGGGCATAGGTGTCGAGGTCCTCATCGGTGTAGGGCACGAAGCCGAAGTTGTCCTTCCAGGCCTCGTTGTAGGTCTCGCCGAAGAGGTCCAGCTCCTTGCGTAGCCGCCGGCGTGACATCTTTCGGACCCGGATGCCGTGCTCGGGCTCGAGCTTCTCCGCCATCTCGACCAGAGCCGGCACGACCTTCGAGCGGTCGGTGATGTGCAGCTCCCACATCCACAGGTCCACCTCCTTCTGCAGGCCCGCCGCCTCGCACAGCCGCTGGTAGTAGGGCGGGTGCCAGGGCTGCTTGATGAACGGCTCCCGGTCGTGGCCCTCGATCAGCACGCCGGACTCGTCGTTCATCGTGAAGTCCATCGGCCCGATCATCCGGTCGCGGCCACGCTCGGCAAGCCAGCCCGCCGCGGCGTCGAGCAGCGCCTGGGCGATCTCGGGGTCGTCCTCCAGCTCGAGGAAGCCGAACATCCCCCAGTCGTTGCCCTGGTACTCGTTGAAGTTGCGGTCGATCTGGGCGCTGATGCGCCCCACCACGCGGCCCTCGCGGCGCGCCAGGAACAGCTCGGCCTCGGCGTGGCCGAACCACTTGTTGAAGCGGGGGCTGAGAAACAGCCTGCGCTCGATTCGCAGCGGGGGAATCCAGTGCTCAGCGGTAGCATGCAGGCGGAACGGAAGCTCGATGAACGCCCGGCGGTCACGCCGCGAGCGCACGGGTTTCACCTCGACCGGCACGGAGACGGCACCCTAGATGAACGACCTCTTCGAGAAGGCCCGCACCCATGAGCGCCTGGAGCAACTGAAGGCGGCCAGGGAGCAAGACCTGCTGCCCTACTTCCGCGAGGTGGACGGCGAGCCCGGGCCCGTGGTGCAGATGGAGGGCCGCGAGCGGATCACCCTCGGCTCGAACAACTACCTCGGGCTCACCACCCACCCGGCGGTGAAGCAGGCCGCCCAGGACGCCCTTGATCACTACGGCACGGGGCTCACCGGCTCGCGGTTCATGAACGGCACCACCCCTCTGCACCTCGAGCTCGAGCGCGAGCTGGCGGAGTGGACGGGCGCCGAGGACGCGCTGGTGTTCACCACCGGCTACCAGGCGAACGTGGGCTGCATCGCGACGCTGCTCGACGCCGGCGACACGGTGATATGCGACTCGGGCGATCACGCCTCGATCCTCGACGCCGTGATGATGTCGCGGGCCCGCATCCGGCCCTTCCGTCACAACAAGCTCGAGAAGCTCGAGAAGATGCTGGCGCGCTCGGGCGACGACGGCGGCGGCGTGCTCGTGGTGGTGGACGGCGTGTTCTCGATGGAGGGTGACCTGGCGCCGCTGCCGGAGATCGTGGCGCTCTGCCGCGAGCACGGGGCGCGCCTGATGGTGGACGAGGCGCACGGCGTGGGCGTGCTGGGCGAGACGGGCACCGGCGCCTGCGAGGTGTTCGGCGTCTCCGGCGACGTGGACCTCCGGATGGGCACGTTCTCGAAGTCGCTCGCATCGTGTGGCGGCTTCATCGCCGGCCCGGCCGAGGTAATCGACTTCCTGCGCGTACAGGCGCGTGCGTTCATGTTCACCGCGTCGGCCGTGCCGGCGGCCGTAGGAGCGGCCCTGGGCGCGCTGAGAGTGATCAGGTCCGACGAGGGCCCGCAGCTGCTCGCCCGGGTGCTGGACAACGCCCGCTACCTCCAGGCCGGCCTCGATGAGCTGGGCTTCGACGTGGTGCAGCCAACGCCGATGCCGGACGGTTCCGACGTCCTAACGCCAATCGTCCCCGTGACGATCGGGGACGACTGGCAGGCGGTGCTGTTCTGGAAGGCCCTGTACGACGAGGGCGTCTACGCCAACGTGGCGCTCTACCCCGCGGTGCAGCGCGGGGGAGCGCTCCTGCGCACGAGCGTCATGGCCACCCACGAGAGGGACCACTTGGATCGCGCCTTGGAGGCCTTCGACCGGGTGAGGAACCGGCTGGCGGGAAGCGCCGAGCCGATCACCTCACCCTGAGCCTGCTGAGCCTTCGCTACTTCCCAGGCGAGCGGGGAGCTCATGCCGCCTTCCTTTCCTGCTTCGCGCGGAGGTCCAGCATCTCGAGGATCTCCTTGGTGCGGCGGAACGGGTCGGCGACGGCGAGGCCCTTGTCGATCGGCCGGGCTGCGGCCAGCTCGCCGTTCACGAACGCGAGCAGCTTCTCGCCCTGGGGAACGGGGCGGTCGTCGAGCTGCGCCAGGCGGAGAACCGCGGGCCCATCCTCGTACCTGCTGTGCCTGATGGTGATTGCCGGTGCCATGCTGTCCTCCTCTGTAACCTTCGTTATCCGTTTGATGGATACAGAATAGCACCGGCTATACTGGATAGCTAGTTACATCTCCTGATAGGGTGTATTAGCGAAAGTGATTGAAGAGTCATCACCCGATAAGCGAGCACCAGAGCCCCTGCGGTTCGTTCAGCAGTTCGTGAACACCGTTGAGCTGGACGAGGACGCCGAGGACCTGACCTCCCCCAAGGCCCTGCGCGACTGGATGGCAGCGCGCGATCTGGCGGACCCGAAGGCCAAGGTCACGGACGCCGACCTCCAGCGCGCCCTCGAGGTTCGGGAGGGCCTGCGCGCGGTGCTCTACACCCACAACGGAGGCGACCGTGACCAGGACGCGCTCGCCCAGCTCGAGCACGCGGCTGCACGCGCGTCGTTGCGGGCCACGTTCGCCGGCGACTGCGCGCCGCGCCTCACACCCTCGGCCAAGGGCACCGACGCCGGCCTGGCGAGGCTGCTCGCGATCGTCGCCCGCTCCGCCGCCGACGGCACCTGGGACCGGCTGAAGGCATGCGCGGGACCGGACTGCCGGTGGGCGTTCTACGACAAGTCGAAGAACCGCTCGGGCCGCTGGTGCTCGATGGCGACGTGCGGCAACCTCCACAAGACCCGGGCCTTCCGCGAGCGGGCGAAGGCGTCGGAAAAGTAGCTACCCCGCGCGCGCGAGACGTTTTCCGAAAAACCTGCTCTTAGCGAAAGAGGGCCGAGTTACCCGGTTGACGCCCGGCGCGTGCTCGGCTTTATTGGATCGCAGTCGCGCGGGACGCCCCCGAATTGGCCCGAGAGGGAGGCCGGAGTGGGCGTCACGATCGCCGGGGAACTGCATTTGCTGTCTTCATAATCTGCACCTTGTGTGCGGGGAGGAATCGATGGGTGAATCTGCCACGCTGGCGCCTGACCAGCAGCATCTAAGGGCGCTACAGGAAGCCAACCGCGTAAGGCTCGCGCGGGCAGCGATGAAGCGAGAGATCGCTGCCGGAAATCTTTGTGCCGCGGAGGTGATCCTCAGCTGCCCCTGGCAGGCGCAGAGCATGTCGATCAGCCACCTTCTGATGAGTCAGAAGCGCTGGGGGCGTGCCCGCTGCCGACGTCTGCTGACGTCGATCGGCGTACCTGAGAACAAGGCCGTGGGAACCCTCACGGAGCGCCAGCGGGTCGCGCTCGCCGACATGCTGCGCGGCAAGGTCGCGCAGGGACCGCCGCCAGCAGCTGCGTGCGCTGAGCGTCGCCTGAAGCGTCTAGGGGTCGGGGGTAATCCCCGGCCCCTGCGTCGCCAGCTCGACGATGTGGCCGTCAGGGTCGCGCAGGTAGATCGAGTGGAAGAAGGTCCGGTCCATGACCTCGGTGCAGGCCACGCCCTGAGCCGTGAGGTACTCGCGCCAGCCCTCCAGCTCCTCGAGGTCGGACACGGTCAGCGCGAAGTGGTGGGTTGAGCCCACGCCCACCGTGCCGTCGTCGAGCTGGGGGTACTCGAGGCACGTGATCAGGGTGCCCGGGTTGCCCTCGTCGTCGCCGAAGAACAGATGGCGCGCGTCCTGGTCGTCCTCGTTGGATGTCTGCTTGACCATGCGCATCCCGAGCAGGTTGCGGTAGAAGGCGCTCGAGCGCTCGAGGCTCTTGCAGATCAGGGTGATGTGGTGGATGCCGGCGATACTGAGCCGGCGGGGCTCGTCATTCACCGGCCGAACCCTAGATGCCGAGACCCGGTGGGCAGCGGGCTCGAGCCGCTGAACAGGAAGAACCAGGCGCCGAAGCCCACGAGGGCGACGCCCGCGCTCACCGTCATGACCGCCTCCAGAGCGGTCTGGCCGTGATCCTCGAGCCCGCGCACCTCGCGCAGGTGCTGGTGCTTCTGTTCAGCCAGATCAGCGCGGCCACGATCGCCAGGATGCTGACGATGGCCCCGATCATCATCACCGCCATCGCGGTGCCCAGCGATCCCGTCGACACCTGGATCTGCGAGCCGATGTAGAGCCAGCCCACCGGCACGCCCACCCACAGCACGATGCCGCCGCCGAGCATGATCAGGATCAGGATCGCGCCGCTCCCGCCAGTGGCGAGCGCGCGCCTCACCGGAAGCTGAGCCCGCCGGAGCGACGCTTGAACAGGCTGCGCAGCCAGTAGAAGCTGGCGGCGAAGGCGGCCAGGCCGGAGGCCAGCAGCGCGGGCAGGAAGCCGACGCCCACGCCGAGGCCGAGCCCCACGATCACGACGATGCCGGTGGCCGCGGCAAGCATCGTGGTGTGCGAGCGATAGCCGGTCACGTGCTCGCGGATGGCCAGCTCCAGCCCACCCAGGGACGCGATGGCCAGGCCCGCCGCGATGCGCGCGCGGCCCTCGTCGGGCCCCGAGAGAAAGCCCCACACCATCAGCACGATGCCTCCGAGCGTGACGAGCTCGGTGAGCGGGAAGGCGCCCCACAGCGGCGGCGGCCGTTCGTCGATCGACACACGCCCGGGCCGTGGCTTCGAGGCTGCGGCGGAGGACCTCGCCTTCGCCTTCTGGGCGCGCTCGCGGCGTGCGGCATCCCGCTCCGCGCGCGTGCTGCCGGCCGGAGCGGGCGTGCCCGCACCGCTCACGGCGCGCTTGCGGCTGCGCTTACCCATCGGATGTCAGGTGGCTAACGGGCAGCCTGAGGAGATCTTGACCCGCCACCAGTTCAAAAGCATCCCGAGGATGCCCCAGCGCGGCGTGACGTGCCAGTGCTTGCAGCCCGGCTCGCCGATGTCCTCGTTGCCGATCCGGACCCACTTGTGCTTCTCGGGCTCGAGCAGCATCTCCTCGATCCGGCGGCGGTGCTTCTCCTCGACGTAGGTGCGGTCCGAAAGCGACCGGCGCGCGTCCTCGACCTTCTCCGCCAAGTCGTCGCGCAGGCCCTCCAGCTCGCCGAGCGTGAGCATCCGCGGGCCTCCTCCACGGCCGGCCACGCCCATCTCGAAGCCCTTGCGCGGCCAGACCGACATGAACAGCGAGGACAGCTCGGCCTCGAGGCGCTCGACCTGGTCGAGCAGCGTGCGGCGCGCGGGCCGCTCGTCGTGAGTAGTCCCGGGAAGGAGCGGAGGGAGCCGGCGCGGCCCCTGCGGCTGCGTGACTAACGACGCGATGGGGCGGATCGTACCAGCGATCAACCCTCGCCCGAAAGGGTGTCGACGACCATCCAGAGCGCTTCCTCGACGCTGATCAGCGGCACGCCCTTGACCTGAACCGAGGCCAGCACCATGCCCGTGGTATCGGGTGTCACGCCGCGCTCCTCGGCGACCTCGCCGGACAGGACGGCGAGCGTGTTGTGCTCATCGGCGATCACGATCTGGCGGCTCGACAGCGGCCGGCCCGAGCCCCCGAGCTGCTCGTTGTCGCCGGTGAGCCGCAGGCCGATCTCCTCCCCCACCTTCTCGGAGTCGAACGCGACCACCGGCACGCCGGTCTCCAGCGTCGCGATGGTGATCGCGTCATCGAGCAGGTTGCGGCTGCGCAGTCCGCCCCACTTGAGCCGGTCGAGCGCGAGTTGCTCGACCGGGGTGCGATCGGTGTCGGGATCGATCCCCACCTGGCGCCAGAACACCCGGTAGGCCCAGGGCACCGGGTCCTGGCGCATGTGGATCACATGTCCGCCGGTGATTCGGCTCGCCAGCGTCTTCAGGCGCTCGCGCACGAAGTCGGGCGTGCGGCCCGATCCTCTGCCGACGCTCGTGTGCCACAGGTTGAGCTCGGGAAACTCCTCGGCCAGCTCGGCGTCCACCCAACCCTGCTGCAGATCGGGATCGGGCATCCTCAGCCCGCCAGCAGCTTGCGGGCTCGGGCGCGCAGCCCGTCCTCGGAGATCGGCCCCAGCTTGGACTCCACGACGCGTCCGCCCGCGCGCGAGAAGACGGTGGTCGGGCAGCCGCCCACGCCGTAGAGGTTCACCACCGCGCCGTCGGGCGTGTGCGCCACCGGCATCGTCCACTTGCGCCGCTTCACGATCTGGGCGATCTCCTCGCGGTCCTCGTCGCTGAAGTAGACGACGGCGAAGTTCACGCCCGGGAACTCGTCCTTCATCCGCTGCACGCGGTCGACCTGCGGGTTGCAATCCGCGCCTTTGTCGAACACGAAGGTGAGGATCAGCGGCTTCTTGCGGGCCTCGCAGACGTTGAAGATCCCCTCACTCACGATCTGGCACGCGGGCACGTTCCCGGCCTGGTCGTTGCACTGGCTGCGCTTCTGGCAGATGTTGGCGTCGCCCTCCTTGTCGCCGGTGGCCTCCGGCGCCGCGAAGTCCGGGAGCAGCTGGCCCTTCTCCGGACCTCGCAGGCCCGCCCCCGTGTTCGGCAGGGCCGTGGTGAACAGGAGCACCGCGATCCCCATGAACAGGACGATGCCGACCACCCACGCGTACTGGTTCCCGGTGCGCTGCACCTCCGGCGGGCGCTGCGGAGGCATGTCGGGCTCGGGCCTGAGCCGGTCCTCTTCCTCGAAGCGCTCGGCGGCGCTACGGCGATCCTCTCCCCTGCCGAGGTCGCCGAAGCGGTCGTCGTCCTCAGGGCCGGTCACGAGACAGATTGTGGTCTGGGACGGTCGATGCGCGGATGCCAGCCGCCGCACTCGAGCGGAGCGATAGCAGCGCTATCGCGAGCATCGAGGGGGGAGGCTGGCGCCGCGGAGCGGCCGTAACAGGCCGCAAGATGACTCGTGACGGCCTAACCACGGCGCAGGCGCGGGAGGCGGGGCCGCGGGATGCGGGGCAGCCGCACGTTGGGGCGACGGGCCCACAGGTCGCCGAGGGCGTCGCGCAGCTCACGCAGGAACGGCCGCGGGTTGAGGTCGCGCACCGTGAAGCGGCCGTGCTGCTCCGCCCAGACGAGCGCCGCGGGCAGGACCAGCATCACGCCGAGCAGCGACACGCTCAGGTCGACGACGGTGAGGATCCCGAAGTCGCGCAGCATTCTGATGTCGGAGGCGATCAGGGCGGCGAAGCCCGCGATGGCCGTCACGCCGGAGGCCAGCACGGCCGCGCCGGTGGAGGTGTAGGTGCGTTCGATGGCCCGCGCCGGCGGCGCGCCCGCCTCCCTTTCCTGGCGATAGCGGGCGGAGAGCAGCACGCTGAACTCGGTTGAGATCGCGATCACCAGCGCACCCAGGGTGATCGACATCGGGTTGAGCTCGACCGCCAGCGGGCCGGGCAGCTGGGCGAGGATGAACAGCACCCCGGCCGACCAGCCGGTGGCGAGCGCGATCGGTATCAGCGGCACGGCCGCCTCACGGCGGCTGCGGCGGAAGGCGAGCAGCACGAGGAACACGGCGGCCAGCGCCGCGAGCAGGGTGAGCGCCCGGCGCCAGGCGGACGAAAGCGCCGCGTTGGCGTCCGCCGCCAGCACGGGCAGGCCCACCACCGATGCGGTCACGCCCTTGGGCGGATCGAGGCGGTCCTTGATCCGGTCGACCACCTTCTTCTGCTCCTCCAGCGACTGGAGCCTGATGCCGAAGGCCAGGTTCGCCGTCTTGCGGTCCTTCGTCACTACGCCCTGCGAGAAGTAGGCAGGCACCGCGTTCAGCAGCGCGTTGATCTGGCGCTGGTCCTTGGCGTTCACCGAGCGGAAGATGTCCGGCAGCGAGAGCGCCGGGCACAGCTTCGGCGGGTCCTTCTTCTGGCGGCAGGTGTCACCCGTCGAATAGCCGCCGTCCTTCAGCGTGGCCTGCTGGAACTTCGTCATCCAGGCGATCACCGCGGGGCGGGTGATGTCGTCCGCCCGCACCGTCACGTCGATCTCGCCCGCCACCCCCGTCTCGTCCTGGAGGGTGTTCACGTCCTTCAGCGCCTGCAGGTCGCGCGGCACCAGCTCGCGCACGTCGGAGACGACCTCGTTCTGGGTGTCCACGCCCCAGCCGGCGATCGCCACAACCAGGCCCACGGCCAGCACTCGCCGCGGCCGCGCGACCGCATAGGCCAGGCTGCGCTCGCCGCGCTCGGTGGCGCGGAGCCTGATCCGCCGCCAGCGCCGCGACCATCCCTCGCCCGCGCGTGAGCCGGCTAGCCGGTCGACGCCGGCGCGCGTTCGCGCACGCACGCGCGGAAACACTGGGGGCACGTCCGTGTCGTCGCGATCCCCGCCGAAGCGGACGAGCGCGGCGAACCCGGCGGTCAGGGCGCACGCCAGTGCCAGCACGATTCCCAGCACCACGAGCGCGCCGAAGCCGCGCACCATCGGTACGGGCGACAGCAGCAGCACCAGGAATCCGACGGCGGTCGCCAGGCCCGCGGTCGCGATCGTCGGCCCGCCGGCCGCGGCCGCGCGCGCCGCGGCGCCGCGTTCGTCGTCTGCCGGATTGCGAACGGACGAGTAACCGGCGCACCACCGTCGGGTCGCGCTCCTCGTTGTGGCGCGCCTGGAACTGGATCGAGTAGTCCACCGCTAATCCGATCAGCACGGGCAGGACGGCGATCGAGGCCATCGTGAGGCCGCCTCCGGCGAGCGCCAGCGCGCCGTAGGTCATGGCCGCCGCGGCCAGCGCCAGCGCCAGCGGCAGCAAGCGGCAGGCGGCTGCGGAACACCAGCGCCAGGGTCGCCGCCATCACAAGCAGGGCCGCGCCCAGCAGCACGAAGATCGCGCTGCGCACCTCGTCGGCCAGCCCCTCCACCACCACCGGCACGCCCGAGACCACGTAGCGTCGCGCCCTGCTCGGGCTTGAACGCCTTGTCGGCGGTCACCTCCCTGATCAGGTCGATCGCCCGGCCGCGGTCCTGCTCGCTCAGGTCGGGCTTCAGCCGCACCTGGATGAGCGCCGAGTTCGGGCTGGGGAACAGGTAGGCGAAGCGGGACTTCGGCACGCCGGTCCGGCCCTGCTTCGCGCCCTCGCGCGTGTCGAACACCAGCGTGGAGACGAAGTCGGGGCTGTCGATCGACGGCAGGCCCGTGATGCCGTAGCGCAGGGCGGTCTGGAGCACGCTCTGGGTGAACTGGCCCGAGACCAGGTCGCGTGCGGCGCGCGGCCAGCTGGCGTCTGGCGCGCCGGGGGGTCGCCACGCTTGGCGGAGAGCTTGCGCGCGGCCTCTGCGGCCTGCTTGGCCTGTTCCTCGCTGGCGGCGCGGCGGCGGGTGAACTCGTCGGTGATCTGCCCCGCCGCGGTGTTGATGAACGTGCCGGGCCCGAACACCACCTTGGCGGGCTTGAGCTCCGCCAGCGCGGTACAACCCTTGGGCAGCTCGCGCAGGCCCTCGGCCGGCACGTTGCCCGAGAGACAGCCCTCGAGCTTGATCAGCTTCCCGAGGTCCGGCGTGAGCACCGTGCGCTGGAGGTCGCCCTTGACGAGCACCACCACCGCCTCGTCGCCGAAGTCGCGCTTGAAGTCATCGGTGGCCTGAGCGACCTCCGACGAGGGCGAGACGAGCGTGTCCGTGCCCGCCCGCGGCTCGAGCCCGAGCGCGAGCACGCCGCCGGCCAGCCCAAGTGCGGCCACGACCGCGATCACCACCAGCGGCCGCCGGGTGACGGCGCGCACGATGGCTGCGAATCGCTCTCCCCTCACGCTAGTCAGCTTAGGGAGCTACGGGTTGATCGGACGCAGCTGCGGAACACGCCCGGACTGGCCCGCCACGCGTCCGAGCGGCGCCTGGGCGCGGCACGGCGGCGCGGCCGGGTGGCGCCGTCGGCGTGAAGACGAAGCGCTGGATCTGCGCGCGCAGCGCGGGATCGAGGTTCGGGTCGGTGGGCGCGAGCTTCGGCATCGGGAGCGCCCGCCGGCGGGCACAGGTAGCTCGCCGAACAGGGGCAGGCCGCGCGCGAGCTGGGTGAAGGCGCCCGGGCTCGGAGTAGGGATTCGAGCGGTTGGTGGCGATGCGCTCGTCGTAGGCCGCGAGCACCTCGGGGTTCAGCGGGTTGGTGGTACGCAGGTAGCTCAGCGGCCGCGGCGCGATCGACCGACGGGTCGGTGGCTGTTGGTGGCGGCCGCGCCGTTGGCGAAGAACGCCGTGATCTCGCGCTTGTAGAGACCGAGGTAGTCGAACACCGGCTGGAGGTCGCGCAGGAAGGGATCGAGCCTGGCGAGCAGCGGCCGCGTGTCGTCCAGCGAGCGCTCGAGCGCCGGGAGGCCGGTCGCGGGAGACGTTGACGAGCGGACCGAGGTCCTTCATCAGCGCCCTTGAGGTCGGGCGCCAGGCCCTTGAGCTGCACGAGCGTCGGCGAGAACTGGCGCGCGAAGGGCCGCAGCTGGCTCACGAGCGGGTCGGTGTCCGCGCGCGAACTCCGACAGCCGGCGCGTGGTGGTCTCGCGTCTCGCGTAGGAAGGTCGGGAGGACCACGAACGCATCGGCCAGCTCGCGGTTGCGCTCCGCCGTGGCCCGGAAGACGCGGTTGGAGTTGCTGCACCAGGCCGCGCAGCTGGCCCTGGCGCTCGCTGAGCGCCTCGAAGACGGCACCCGTGTCGCGCACGACGCCGCGGGTCGCCACGTCCTGCTCGTCGAGGATCCTCAGCGTGTCGCCCACGTCCTCGGCGAATGGCGCGAGACTGCCGAGAGCGTCGTTGAGCGCCTGGCCGCCCTCGCCGACCGCCGCGCCCTGCTCGGCCAGCCAGGTGGAGAACGCCTCGCGCGTGCGCGGGTCGAAGGTGCGGAAGATCTCGTCGAGCTCGACCGTCGGGCGACGACCTGGCCGGAGTCCAGCGTCCCGCCGTCGGCCAGCTGCTTGCCGTTGCGGTCGCCCGGCGTGAGCTCCACGTAGGTCTCGCCCAGCAGGGTCTTCTGGCGCAGGATCGCCTTCGTGTCGGCGGGGATCGGCGCGTACTTCGTCATCCAGCTCGAGCACGGTGTTGGTGAGGCCGGTTTCGCGATCGGGCTCCTTCTTCTTGACCTTGCCCACGTTCACGCCGGAGATCCGGACATCGGCCTCCTGCGCGAGCTGGGTGGCCTCGGGGAACTTGACCTCGAAGCGATAGCCCTCGGGCCGCAGCGGCACGGATCCACCGAAGACCAGCCACAGGTAGAGCAGGATCGCCACGCACGAGAGCGCGAAGGCGATCATCGCGGCCATCCTGCCTGCGCTGGGGGCTTCCTTGACCATTAGCGGTCACCTCCGAAAGCACGGTCGCGGCTCGGCGCGCGAGAACCAAGCCTGGGGGCGCCTGCGAGCGCAGCCAATGCAGCGCATTGGCGAGCATCGCGGGTGCCATCAGGCGACGGTTCGCAGCCGCCGAACGCGATCGTGATTGAGGAGGTGACCGCCATCAGGGCTTATTGGCGCAGACCTGCGCTGCGGTCGGGGGGTTCAGGAGGCGGGTGAGGATGTCCAGCTGGGGCTCGGCCGGGCGGATCGTCGTCCTCGAGCACGCTCAGGACGGGCAGCTGATGAGCACGAGGCCGCGCCGCACCGGGCCGTGGGCGTCCTGCTGGGCGAACAGCCCGGCACCCGCGTGGTTGAGCCAGGAGGCCCAGAACAGGTAGCCCTCCTCGGCGCCGCGCGGGTTGTAGGCGAGCGTGTTGAACAGCGAGTTGAGCACCTTGAAGCTGTTGGTGAGGCTGCGGGGTGACGACGGCCAGGTCCTTCGCGGCGCCGCGGAGGTCGCGCACCGTGGGGCGCACGTCGCGGGCGAACGGGCGGATCTGGTCGCGGATCGCCGGGGTGGTGGTGCGCAGGAACGGCCGCGTGGCGCGCAGGGACGGCGCGAGCGCGCGGGCGCCGGGGCGCAGCTTGCTGAGCGCCGGCCCGAGGTCGCCGGCGAGCGACCCGAGGTCGGCCAGCGTGTCGCGAGTCTCCTCGAGCGCGCCGGGGAACAGGCGCAGCGCCTCGCGCAGGTTGGCGTCCTGCGCCGGCGATCGCCTCGAAGTTCGCGTTGGCCGAGTCGATCAGCGCCGCCAGGTCGCGGTCCTCGGAACCGAGCTCGGTGGCGAGCTCCTGGAAGTTGCGTGATCGTGCGCCGGATGTTGCGCCGGCGGCTGACCAGCAGCCGCGTGGCCTTGCGCCCGTCACGCGAGAGAGGCTCGAAGCGCTTGAAGCGTCTGGCGCAGCTCCGTGGGGGCATCGCCCTCGCAGGCCCTCTGCGCCGGCGCTGAGCAGCACCCGCAGGTAGTCCCGCGTGTCGGTGTCGAGCGACGCGAGGATCTCGTCGGGGTTGACGTCGGGGATGGTGTTGGGCGACCGGGACCCGGTCGCCCTCCTCGAGCTCGCCGGCGGCCTTGTTGCCCGGATCGAGCTCCAGGAACATGTCCTTCAGCCCGGTCTTGGGCCGCAGCAGGATCGAGGCGTCCTTGTAGATCGGCGCGTACTTGCGGCGGATGTTCATGTCCACCACCGCGCGGCCGTCCTCGAGCTTGACCGAGCCGATGTCGCCGATCTTCACGCCCGCGATGTTCACCGACTGACCCTGGCCCGGCACGACCGCCTGCGCGGTCTCGAGCTCGGCCTTGACCTTGTAGAAGTCGGTGCCCACCACCGGCACCCACGCCGGCAGGTAGAAGCGCTGGTTGGACAGGATGTACCCGCCCACGCCCGCGGCCACGACGATCATGAAGATGATCGCCAGGAAGTCGCGCAGGTACTTGCGGATCTGGCGGGTCACGGGCCGCCTCCCGATCCGCGCGGCGTTCAGGTTGGGCCGCTGCCTGCTTGTAACAGGCGCTGGTGCGCTTCTTCGGCGGCCGCGCGCCGGGACGGGCCGGGCCGGGTGCCCAGCGGCGGCGCGGAGGGCGTTGCCGAACAGCGGGCCGTCGGTGCCCAGCGGGCCAGTCTGCACCCGGTTGGTGCCGCCGCCGGTCTGGAAGCGGGTGTACTGGCCGTTGCCGTCGAAGTTCTGTGACTCGCCGGTGAGTCCCGACGAGGCTGTGAGAAGAACTCCTTGTAGTTCTCGACGCCGGTGGTGAGGTTGCCGTCCTGGATCACCACGTCACCGGTGGGCAGCAGGTTGTTGAGGAGGCAGCGGTTCACCAGGTCGGCCTCCGGGAGGAACCGCACGAAACCGTCGGTGAAGGTGCGCGAGGTCGCGGACGGCGGGCGCGAGGTCCTTCGTCAGCCCGCCGAGCTCCGGCGTCGACACCAGCTTGCGGGTCTGGGCGATCCACGGCAGCGCGGCGGTGATCGACGCCGGCGTCTCGCGCACGCCCGGGATCAGCTCCAGCGAGAAGGCCCGCAGCGACGGGAACGAGGCGTTGAGCTTGTCGAACGCCGGGTTGGCCTGCTCGAGCAGCTCGGGCAGGACGTGGATGGTGCGCCGCAGCCCGCTCTGCTCGGCGGCCAGCGCGCCGGCTGTGATGTTGAAGTTCGAGACCAGGTCCTTGAGCTGGTTCTCGCGGCTCGCAAGGGCGGCCGTGACCTTCTGCGTGCCCTTGATGAGCTTGCGCAGGTCGCCGGGCGCTCCGGCCGAGCAGCGCCTCGTTCACGATCGCCGTGCCGCGCAGCGCCTCGGCCGAGTTGTCGAGCGAGTCGTTGAGCGACTGGCCGGCGGTCTCTCCGCGGGTGTCGGGGTCGTCGTCCGCCGCCTCGTCGGGCTGGGGCTGGCCGCCGAAGCCCTCGCCCAGGCCCTGCAGGAGGTCCTGGAGGTCCTTGCGCGCGTCGGACTTCAGCGTGCCGAGCACCTGGTCGAGCTGGACCGGCGCGCTGGTCTGGGTCGACGGGATCGGCTTGCCGCGATCGATCTCGCCGGCCGCCGGGGTGCCCGGCTTGAGGTCGACGAAGAAGTTGCCCTCGAGGAAGATTCGCGGCCGGATCTTCAGCTCCGCGTTGCGGTGGATCGGCAGCGCCTCGTCCTTGAGCTTCATCGTCACGACGGTGGCCGTGGAGTCGTCCGCCGGCGCGCCTCGACCTTCGACACCTGCCCGACCTGCACGCCCGCGATGCGCACCGGCGAGCGCAGCTGGAGGCTGGCCGCGTTGTCGAACGTGGCCTGCAGCTCGTAGGGCTTGGTGAACGGGATGTCCTTCGCAAAGGCGAAGCAGGTGCCGATGGCGATCACGAGCAGGCGAGCAGGCCGACCTGGAACCGGTTGAGCCGCTGGTCGTCTGGCCGCGGCCTCATCTTCTTCGCCTTCGGCTGGTCCGGCGGTCACGGTGCCCTGATTGCCCGGCACGTTGCCGAAGTTGCTGCGGCGGCCCTGACCGGTAGTCCTCGTTGCCGGCCTCGCACTCCTTGGTCTGGCCGGGCGAGGCCGTGTTCGGATACGGGTTGATGTGCGAGAAGTCGTTCGGCGTCCGGGCCGTTGCCGGGCGCGCTCGAGGGGCCGCCCTCGTTGTTCGGGCCAACCGGGGCGGCGATGATGATGAAGCGCTGCCAGGTGCCGTTCGAGTCGCCCTCGGAGAGGTGGCTCGCCACGTTGCGGAAGAACAGCGTCGGGTAGTTGCAGGTGGTCTGCGCCGGGCTTGATGAACGCGATCGTCGGCCTCAGGGACTTGGCGGTATCACGCAGGCGGCGGATCCCGCGCGGAACGAGCGGGTCCTCGGCGAACTCCGCTAGCGAGTCGAAGACGCTCGCGAGCTGGCGATTCAGCGCGGGGGTCTTGGGCAGCGTGCGGATGCCGATCTGGAAGGCATCGGCCAGCAGCGGCGCGGAGGCGGGCAGGGTGGCGATGCCCGGCCGCAGCTCGCGGAAGAAGCCGGCGCTGTTGCGCAGGAACGGGCGCTGGCGTCGGGAACTCGCGCGATGGCCGTGTCGTAGCGTCGGCGGGCTGCTCGGAGATGAACTGCTGGAGGAACGGGCGCGCCACCCCGGCCAGCGCGGTGAACGTGACGTCCATGTTCACGAACAGCTCGGCCTGCTCCTCGGCCACCGGCGCCACCTCGGACGCGGCGCCGGCGAGGCCCTTGAAGAAGCGAGCGAGCTGGGTGTCGCGGATCCGACAGGTTCTTGGCCACCGGCTCGAGGTCGCGCAGGAGCGGGCGCAGCTCTGCGATCGCCTCGTTGAGGGAGCGCCCGCGCCCCGCCAGGCCGCTGCCGAAGCCGTCCAGCGACTGCTGCGAGCCGCGTCGCGCGCCTTCGTCGAACATGTTGAAGACCTCGTCGATCTCGACCGGGTCCGGCGTGGCCTGCGCGAGCGGCACCGTGGTGCCCGCCGCAAAGCCCGCCTTGTTGATGCCCGGCGTGAGCTCGATGTACTTGAGCCCGAGTGCGGAGCGCGGCCGCACGATGAACGTGGAATCGATCGGCAGCGGCTCGAGGTCCTTGTCGAGCTTCGCGTCGACGATGGCGTTCACGTCGTCGCCGTGCTGCACCGCGTCGATCTTGTCGATCACGCCGACCCGCGCGCCGCCAATGCGGACCTCGTTGCCGCGAACCAGGTTCGCCGCGTTCGGCAGCTGGATCCGCACGTCGTAGGTGGGCACGAACGGCAGCCCGGAGTTCGCGTTGTAGGAGAGGAAGACGGCGACGATCGACACGAGCAGGGTCACCGCGCCCACCAGCACGGGGCTTGCCGGCGAGGCTCGCGCCGCGGCCCTGGCGGGTCATCGGTCGTCTCCCAGCAGGTACTCGAGCATCGGCTCCTCGGCGCCCTGCAGCGCGGGCGAACGGCCCTGCGCCTCACGCCGGATCCGCTTGGCGTTGCGGCGTCCCTCGTCCGCGTCGGGGCCGCTCGCCCCGAGGATCCCGCCAAGCACCTCGCCGGTGGGAGGCACGCTGCCCCCGGCTCCGGCGCCCGTCTCGGCCGGCTCCTTGGCGATGCTGGCGCTGGTGTCGGGCTTGCCGACGCCGCCGAGCCGAGCGCCCGGGTGTCGGTGAAGTTCGCGTTGCAGCCCGACGCGGGCTCGAAGGCGAAGGGCGTGCAGAGGTTCACGTCGAGCGCCGCGCGGAGGTAGTGGCCGACCTCGTCGTATCCGTTGATCGCGGTCATCGAGAAGAACACGAAGTCGAGGAGGCGCTCGATGCCGCCGGTCTCGTCGAAGCTGGCGGTGAACGCGTCGAGGTCACGCGACAGCGGCTTGCCCTCCTTGGCGAAGGACGCCAGGTCCTGGATCAGCGGCCGCGTGCGGAGCACCGCCGGGCGACCGGTCTCAAGGGCGTCGCCCAGGCTCGTAAGCGCCGGGGTTGAGGCGGTCGAGAACGGCCCCAGCGCCTTGATGAAGCGGCTCACGTCGTTGCCGGACCGGTTCAGGTCGCGGGCCACCGGCGCGGCCTGGCCGGCGAAGCCGCCGAGGTCGGCCATCAGCGGCTTCAGCTCGCGCAGGAAGCGCGGCAGGCGCTCGATGCCCGCTTCGATGTCGGCGCGGCGCTCGGCGGTGGCCTCACCGGTGCGGTTGGCCTGCACGATGAAGTCCGACACCGCCTCCTTCTCGCGCGCGAGAGGCGCGAGGGCGGCGTCGGAGTCGTCCGCCAGCCTCGCCAGCACCCGGTTCTGGCGTGCGAGCACGGCGAACACCGGTCGGTCTCCTTCAGCGCCGGGTTGGCGCGGCTGATCACCTCGTTCAGCTCCTTGCCTCGCCCGGCGAGGCCCGTGCCGAACTCCGACAGCAGGATCGAGAAGCGCTCGGCGTAGGGCCGGCGCAGGATGTTGTTCACGAGGTCGAGGTCCACGGGCGAGCTCGTCCGGTCCAGCGGCAG
The DNA here is from genome assembly GCA_963825775.1 of uncultured Thermoleophilaceae bacterium. Classification (GTDB taxonomy): domain Bacteria; phylum Actinomycetota; class Thermoleophilia; order Solirubrobacterales; family Thermoleophilaceae; genus JAAYBF01. The sequence goes on from CAWGUV010000016.1 coordinate 59,511, forward strand.
GTGGTGCTGGCCCTCGCCGTCGCCCTCCTGGATCTCGTCGAGCTCCGGGCTGCTCGCCGTGCCCGGCTCGCATTCCACGAACTTCTCGCCGATGAGCGACTGCGGGCGCACCGAGCACTTCGCGTCCTTGCGGAAGGGCGAGAACCGGTCGTCCTCGATCTTCAGCACCATCGCGGCCTTCTTGTTGTCGGTCACGTCCATCGACTCGATCACGCCGACCTTGGCGCCGGCCACCTTGACGTCCTCGCCCGGCACGGCCGAGGCGACGTTGTCGAAGATCGCGCGCACCTTGTAGCTCGAGCCACCGCCGTCGGCGCCGGTGCCCACGAGCACCACGACCGGGAGCGCGGCGCAGAGGACGACGGCTGTGAGCAGGCGGCGCATCAGTCGTGGGGTGTCGATGCCGGGTTGCAGCCCTCAACCTCGAACGGCGCGGAGCCGTCGGGCGAGGCCTGGGTGGCGCCACCGGGGCAGCGGCGGGTCTGGTGCAGCTGGAACTCGTCGAGGCGCTGGGAGTCGGGCTTCTTCGTGAGGTTGTTGGTGGCGTCATTGAAGTGAAACGGGCTGAACATCGGCATGACACGGGCGTAGTGGCCGTTGGCGTCGTACGGGCGACGCGCCCTGAGCCGAACTTCGTGAACCAGCCTGCGAGGTCGGGCGTGTACGCGCGCAGCTGTCGACGAACTCCTGCGAGCGGTCGAACGTGCGGATCTGACGCGGGAAGGTGGTGTAGGTGAGCTGCTCGAGCCGCGGCAGCTTGCCCGTCAGCTCGATCAGGTCGTTGTTCTTGCCTTGGCGCGGATCAGCGTCCGCAGGTTGCTTCACCGTGGGGCGGGCGTCGGCCACCAGGGGCCGCAACCGCGCGAAGAAGGTGTCGAGCTCCTTCGTGTTGGGCTTGGACTCGCTCACCAGCTGGTCGACGTCCTCGAGCGCGGCGCGCAGGTTCACGAACGTGGTGTTGGCCTTGCGCAGCGTGGTCGGCAGCAGCCCGAGCGCGCGCGAGAGCGACTCGTTCTCGTCGCCGATGGCGCCGAACGCGGTGTTCGCGTTGCTCACCAGCTGAGGTCAGCTCGCCGCGGCGCTCGGCGATCGCGCCGACCGCCTGCGAGGTGTCGATCAGGAAGCGCTCGAATATCGCGTCGTCGGCGATCAGCTCGCGCGTGAGGTTCGACGTCGTGTTCAGCGCCGGGCTCAGGTACTGGAGCGACTTGGCGGCCTGCGGCGCCTTGCCGCGGTACTGGTCGGCCTGGCCGGAGATGAACTTCCGCAGGCCCGTCGCGGGTGTCGGGGTCGAGAGTGTTGAAGAGCTGGTCGAGGTCCACGGGCGCCGACGTCGAGTCGGCCTCGAGGCGGCCGCCCTCCTCGATCTCGGGGCCGCTCGTTGGGCCCTGGCGCCAGCTCCACGTAGCGATTGGCGATTCCCGACAGCGAGGTCGCCCGGATCGTGGCCTTCGTCCCGACGTGCAGCGGCGACAGCTCGTCGTCGGTGACCGTCATCTTCACGACCGCCTGAGAGGCGTCGTTGAGCTCGATGCTGTCGACGGTGCCGACGGCCCGGCCACCGACGTGCACCTGGTTGCCCTTCACGAGCTGGCCGCCGTTCTCGAAGACGGCGGTCACCTTGTATCCGCCCGACCCTCCGAAGAGGACGAAGGCGACGAGAACAACAAGCCCGACCACACCCGCGATCGCCGCAAACGCCCGCTGCCTTGGAACTCCCGCGCCGCGAAGCGGCCGGACTAGTGCGCTTCCGCTCCCGCGGCAGATGTGGCTGGTTCAGGGGTTCGTCAAATAGCGGCCCGCTATCGGCGCCTCCCGCGGCGCCAGTATAAGAGGGCCTGCCCAGTCTCGCCCGTGCATCGGGCGGAAGTAAAGGTCAAATCAACACTGGCGCGAGCGAACGCGCGGCAGGCCGGCGAAAAGGCTCTGCGCCTATTCCATCCCGAGCGGGCCGCGTGCTTCCCCGCTCAGGAACTGCCGCACGAACTGATTTGGTGAGTTGAACAGCTCGCTCGCCGGTCCGGACTCCACGATCCGGCCCTTCCAGAGCACCGCGATGTAGTCGGCGACGCGGCGCGCGGACATGATGTCGTGGGTGATCACCACGTAGGCGCCGCCGTTCTCGGCGTGCACCTCCTGGATCAGCTCACACAGCAGGGCCGTGCGCACCGGGTCGAGGCCCGAGTCGGGCTCGTCGAAGAGCACGATGTCCGGGTCGAGCACCAGCGCCCGGGCAAAGCCGGCGCGCTTGCGCATGCCGCCCGACAGCTCGTTCGGCATCTTGTCGAGCGCGCCCTGGAGGCCCACCTCGCGCAGGCGGCGGTGGCAGATCTCCATGATCTCCTCCTCGCCCTTGTCCGTGTGCTGGCGCAGCGGGAACGCGGTGTTGTCGAGCACGTTCATCGAGCCGAACAGCGCGCCGTCCTGGAACAGCACGCCGAACTTCTTGCGCATCTCGAACAGCTCGTCGTCCACCATGTTCGGAACCGACTCACCGTGGACCAGGACATCGCCCTCGTCGGGGTAGAGCAGGCCGACCATGTGCTTGATGCACACCGACTTGCCGGTGCCCGACGGCCCGAGGATCATCGAGATCTGGTTGTCGGGGATGCCGAAGTTCAGGCCGTTGAGGATCACCGTGCGGCCGAACGCCTTCTTGACGTCGATGAACTCGATCGCGTCGGTGGAGCCGTGGTCGCGCTTGAGGCCCGAGTGCCACTGGTAGGGGTGCTCGCCCTCGCGCGTCTGCTCGACGATGTTGCCCGGGATCTCCTCGTCGGAGTGCTCCATGTCGGGCGGGTCGGCCTCGCCCTCGGGCTGTCCCATCTGGACCTCGCGCTTGACCGTCGGGCCCGGCACGTCGCGCGTGACCGTCTCATCCGGCGTGTCCGCGATCCGGGTCTCCTGCGGCTGGTCGGACGTCCGGGTCTCCTGCGGGACGTCTGAGGCCTTGGTCTCCTGGCCCTCCACCTCACCGGGCTCGAGGGGCTTCCCCCACGGCGGGTCGTTGCGCTCGTCGTCAGCCATTCTCAACTCCTCCTTGTCAGCCGCCGATTGGCGCTCGTGGATTCGATCCCCAGAAGATCTGGGTGCCCACCATTCCGATGATGTGGACCATGACGGTGTTGAGCACCATCGACTTGGCGGTCGCGGTGCCCACGCCCACGGGTCCCCCGCCCGCGGTGTAGCCGTAGTAACAGCCCACGAGCACGATGATCGTGGCCATGCTCATCCCCTTGATCAGGGAATACAACAGGTCGGGTGGGTTCTGGAACATCCAGAAAATGAGGAAGAACCCTCCGGATGAGACTTCGCCAATCTGTTGAACCACCGCCAGGTACGACGCGAAGAAGCCGGCTCCGACGGCCGCGATGTACATGAACGGCAGCACCAGCCACGCCGCCAGCAGGCGGGTGGAGCAGAGGAAGGTGAGGGAGCTGATGCCCATCACCTCGAGCGCGTCGATCTCGTCGGAGATGCGCATGGCGCCGATCTCGGCGACGAGGCCCGTGCCCACCTTCGCCGACATCATGTAGCCGAAGGCGTAGGGCATGATCTCGCGCAGGTCGCACCAGGCGGAGAACACGCCGGCGTATGCGGGGGCGCCCACGGAGCGGTTGAAGTACGCGCCCTCGATGCCGCAGGTGAGGCCGAGGATGAACGCCAGGCCCCAGATCACGATCGCGGAGCCGAGGATGAGGATGCCGGCCTGGCGCAGCGCCTCGCCGAAGAACTTGAGCACGCGGCCCGTGTAGACCTCGCCCATGACCTTCGCCATGAACTTGGCGATGTCGCCGAAGTTGGCGATCCACTCCTTGGGGACCGCGAGCCACGTTCGACCCATTACTTGATCACCGAGATTTCAGGGTGGGTGGCGAGGAGGGTTTGGGTGAAGACGTAGTTGAACGCAAAGATGCCCTAGGAAGCTGATCACGACGCCTTGGTTGACGGCGCGGCCGACGCCTTCTGCGCCTCCGGACGCAGTCATCCCCTTGTAACAGGACACGATCGCGATGATCGCCCCGAACAGGGTCGTTTTCACCACCGATCCCCAGAGGTCGGTGGTGGAGGCGTTGTTGAGCAACGTCGCGAAGAAGGGTCCTAACGGGGCGTCGAAGGTCGAGCGTTGCGAGCACGCCGCCGAAGATGCCGAAGATCAGCGCGTAGATGTTGAACAGCCCGGTCACGATCATCAGCGCCAGGAAGCGGGGCACGACGAGGTTCTTGATCGGATCGACGCCCAAGTACCTGGAGCGCGTCGAGCTCTTCGCGGATCTTTCTGGCGCCCAGGTCGGCGGTGATCGCGGTGCCGCCGACGCCGGCGAGGATGATCGCGGTCACAAACGGCGCGAACTCACGGATGCTCGGCGAGCACAAAGAAGCCGCCCAACCGGTCGATCGCGCCGAACAACACGAGGAAGTTGCCCGGCCTGCAGCCCGGGCGCGCCGTAGCCGAACGCGATCGTCGAGATCGTCAGCGGAAACCAGCACAGCCGCAGCGCGAACAGGAACTGCTGCACGAACTCCGTCCCATACGGAAACGGGGGCCTGACGGCAGACAGCAGCGTCTTGCCCGTGAGGATCATCATGTCCCCAACCTGCTCCAGCAGGTTCTTGGTAGGCAAAAACGCCCGATCAGCAACTGCTCTGACCACTACCGCTCCTCCCAGCTCAGCGCGCGCTGAGCGTTCCTCTCCATGGGCCGGAAGACTACGACATGGCCAGGCTCACTGCCAGGGGTAACCGTCTCGTGGAGCGTAGGACCCGTGGTATGTTCCGCTCGCTTTGGCGCGGAGGAGACTGCACTTGGCACTGGCCTGCGGCTGCGCGCTGGGACTCGGTGCCTGCGGGGGCGGCGAGCGCCAGGACGAGGACGAGCCCGAGGGCCGCTTCCAGGTGAAGGTCGTCAACGCGCGGTTCCCGGCGGACCAGAAGCTAGCCAAGCGCTCCAACCTCGTGATCAGGGTTCGCAATGCGGAGACGAACAAGACGATCCCGAACATCGCCGTGACGCTGAAGGGGCTCGACGTGAAGCTCGACAACCCCGAGCTCGCCGACCCGAAGCGCCCGGTGTTCGTGATCAACGGCGTGCCGAAGGACATCGGCACGTTCCCGGAGTCCAAGGAAGCTTCGCCCAAGGGCGGCGAGACCGCCTACGTGGACACATGGGCGCTGGGGCCGCTGAAGCCCGGTCGCCAGAAGGTCTTCAGGTGGAACGTCACGGCGGTGCGGCCCGGTCGCTACCGCATCACCTACCGCGTGGCCGCGGGCCTCGACGGTAAGGCGAAGGCCGTGGGCGTGAACGGCAGGGCGCCGGCCGGCCTGTTCATCGGCACCGTGGAGAACAAGGCGCCCGACACCCGTATCGCCGCCGACGGCAAGACCGTCGTCGAAGGCGTGCGCTAGCCTCCTTCCATTCGCGCTCCGGCGCGAGCGCGAACAGACGCTGGGTAGGGGTTGAGCCCAGTCGATTGGGGCCTTTGCCGCCTATACGGCGGTCAAAGCCCCAAACGTTCCGGGTCTACCCCTCACTAGCCCGCTGTTCGCCGGAACCACCCCGGCGCTCGTAGCCCGCGCACTCTGCAACGGGCACCCGCGGGTACTTCGGGTAGCGCGGCTCGGTCTTCGCCCGCTCGCACATCGAGAACGAGCTGCCGCGCGTGTTGCGGATCAACTTTTGATGGAGACAGGTATCGCAGAGGCCGTTGCGCATCAGCCGGCGATCGTGGCGTCCCAGTCGATCGAGACCGCGGTCGACTCCTCGATCGCGGTGTAGGCCACGACCAGCTTCGAGCCCGCGGCCGTGAACGCCTCGCCGCCCGGTGGCACCCGCTGGCCGTAGGTCACGCGCCACGCCCGGCCCTCCGCCTCTATGGCCAGGTCGAAGATGTAGATCGGGTGGCCGCTGCCCGGCGCCGTCTTGTCGGTGCGGCCGGATTCCACAACGGTCGCGCTCGCGCGCTTGCCGTGCTCCAGGTCGTGATCGCTGCTCTCCACCCGCGTGTCATCGAGCGGCGGCAGCAGCACCAGGCGCTTGGGGTTGTCGGGCGAGACGCGGCACTCGACGACCGCCGGCGGCTGCATCGTGGCCACCGCGTGCTCGCCGCCCGTCTGGTTCAGCGTGACCTCGTACGGCTCGCGGCCCGGGATCTCCACTCGAACCTTGAACCGCAGCCACGCCTCCCCTGCCGCGCTCGCGCTGTCCGGCGCCTCCAGGATGGTCGCCGAACCCTCGATGCCCTTCGCGATCAGCTTGCGCTTCGCGCTGTCGGTGAGCGGCCGACCACCGAACAGCTTGTTCCGTGGTGCATCGACCACCTGCTCGAAGCGATCGGACAGCCGCGTGAGCGCGTCGCCGCGGTCGGTCCGGCGCCAGTCGGGGATGCCCTTGGGCATGCGCCAGATGTTCGCAGCACCGCAGGTGGCGCGACGTGTGCGGCGAATGCCCGACGATGCGCAACTTCTTCAGCGGCACCCGGTACGCCAACGTCACCGCGACCCTGGCGCTGGTGGTCGCGCTCGGCGGCACCAGCTACGCCGCGGCGTCCCTTGCCCGCAACAGCGTCGGCAGTGCTCAGATCAAGCGAGGCGGCGTCCTGGAGCCGGACATCCGGGCGGGTGCGGTGACCTCGTCCAAGGTCAGGGACCGATCACTGCTGGCCAAGGACTTCAAGGCCAGGCAGCTGCCTGCCGGGCCTCGCGGTGCCACCGGGCCGGCAGGTGCCAGGGGTCAGGCCGGCGATACCGGCCCGCGCGGTCCGAGCAACGTGATCTTCAAGCGCGTCGCGAGCAACCTGTCGGTGCCGGCAGACTGCGATTCAGCCTTCACCGACGTGGCCTCGGTGGACCTCCCGGCAGGCACGTGGGTCGTGCTGGGGGGCGTGAGCGTCCTCGACTTCGACAACACGGTCGATGTGCGTCACGACACCGAGAGTCGACTGGCCGCCGGCGGGACGACCATCACCGGCTCGCAGGGTTTCGCGTCCCTGACCGAGGGCGGCGCAACGCCGTCCTCGTTTGTGGTGGCGGCGCAAATGTCGCCCCGCGCCGTAGTGACGACGTCCGGCGCAGCGACGACGATCACGCTTGGAGTGTGCAGGCGCGGCAGCACCGACCTCGAGGTCGCGCAAAGGAGCATCCACGCCATTCAGGTGGCCGCCGCGACCGAGCAATAAGCGTCTCTACCGGACGAAGAGGATCTCGGAGTACTTCGGCAGCGGCCAGAGGTCGTCGGCCACGATCTTCTCGAGCTTGTCCGCCACCTCGCGCACCTTGGCCATCCCGGTGAGCTGGTTGTCCCGGGCGTAGATCGCCAGGTCCAGACCCTCGACGCCGTCGGGGTAGAGGTTGGCGGCCTCGAGCTCCTTGATCGCGGTGACGAGCTCTGAGACCAGCGGCCGTGCCTCCTCGTCCAGCTCCGCGACCTCCGCCTCGTCGATCAGGTCGAGGTGGCGCAGCGCCGCCGGGAGCAGCATCGTGCGCGCGATCGTCGCGGCCGTCTCGGCCTCGATGTTCGCGTTGATCACGTACTGCTCGACCCACACCTCGTAGCGCGACTCCAGCTCGCGCTTGGAGAGCACCTCGTACTTCTCGAAGGCGCTCACGGTGTCGTCGGCGAGAACCTCGGGCAGCGCGTCGGGCGTGGTGTGCAGGTTCTTCAGCCCGCGCTTCTCGGCCTCGGCGTGCCACGCCTCGTCGTAGTTGTCGCCACCGAAGATGACCGCCTTGTTCGCGGTGTAGGACTCCCCCACCACGGCGGCGATCTTCTCGGCGATGTCGGCGCCGTCGGCCTTCTCGAGCTTGTCGGCGAGGTCGTCGATCGCCTCGGCCACGATCGTGTTGAGCACCGTGTTCGGGAAGCCCAGCGACATGCTGGACCCGAGCGCCCGGAACTCGAACTTGTTGCCGGTGAAGGCGAACGGCGAGGTGCGGTTGCGGTCGCCGCCGTGCATCGGCAGCGGCGGCAGCACCGGTGTGCCCAGCCCCAGCAGGGAGCCAGGCGTGTGCGGGTCACCCTCGCCCGAGGCGATCGCGTCGAACGCCTTGTCCAGCTCAGCGCCGAGGAAGATCGAGATGATCGCCGGCGGCGCCTCGTTGGCCCCGAGCCTGTGGTCCTGGCCGATGTTCGCCACCGAGGCGCGCAGCAGGCCCTGGTGCTTGTTCACCGCCTGGATCACCGCGGCGCAGAAGAACAGGAAGCTCACGTTGTCCGCGGGCGTGTCGCCGGGCTCGAGCAGGTTGTGCCCGGTGTCGGTGCCCATCGACCAGTTGTTGTGCTTGCCCGACCCGTTCACGCCGGCGAACGGCTTCTCGTGCAGCAGGCACACCAGGCCGTACTTGCGGGCGATGGACTGCATCAGCTGCATCGTGAGCTGCTGGTGGTCCGCCCCAACATTCGAGTTCTCGAACACCGGCGCGATCTCGTACTGGCCGGGCGCGACCTCGTTGTGGCGGGTCTTCACCGGCACGGCCAGCTTCGCCAGCTCACGCTCGGTCTCCATCATGTACGCGAGCACGCGCTCGGGAATGGAGCCGAAGTAGTGGTCGTCGAGCTCATGGCCCTTCGCCGGCTGCGCGCCGAACAGCGTGCGGCCGGTGGTGACCAGGTCGGGGCGCTCGAAGAAGTACTGCTCGTCGACCAGGAAGTACTCCTGCTCGGGTCCGACCGTGGTGAAGACACGCTCGGACTGCTCGTCGCCGAGGAGCCTGAGCGCCCGCACGGCCGACTTCGACAGCGCGTCCATCGAGCGCAGCAGCGGGATCTTGAGGTCGAGCGCCTCGCCGGTCCACGACGCGAAGGCGGTGGGGATGCACAGCAGCGCCCCGTTGGGGTTCTCGAGGATGAATGCCGGGCTCGTGGGATCCCAGGCGGTGTAGCCGCGCGCCTCGAAGGTCGCGCGCACGCCGCCGGTGGGGAACGACGAAGCGTCGGGCTCGCCCTGGATCAGCTCCGTTCCGGAGAACTCCGCGATCGCGGAGCCCTCTGCCGAGGGGCCGTAGAACGAGTCGTGCTTCTCAGCCGTCGACCCGGTGAGCGGCTGGAACATGTGCGTGAAGTGGGTGGCACCGTTCTCGAGCGCCCACTCCTTCATCGCCTGGGCGACGGAGTCGGCGAGCGACGGGTCGAGCACCTCACCCTGGTCGAGCGTGCGCTGCAGCTTGCGGAAAACGTCCTTGGGCAGGCGCTGGCGCTGCACCGAGACGGAGAAGACATTGGCGCCGAACGGGTTGTTCGACGGCTGTGTGAGGTCGACGGCGCCAAGCGCACCCCCGTTGGGGCTCCACTGGGCTGCGGTGACGTTCTTCTGACGGATCCTGGGCATCGGCGAGTCGAGCCTCCGGTCGGGGGAAACAGGGCGACAGCGCAGACTAAACGGCGCGCCCGTTTCAGGCGTTATCCATCTGTCCAAGAAATTCGGCGGCTGTTTCGCCGCCTGGTTGAGGACCCCGGCTAGTTGCCGGTGGGCGACTGGAAGTTGTTCGACACGAAGCCGCACGCCCGCTGGCGGAACTTCCCACCGGACTGCACCTCGAGCACCCTGTAGCTGGGAACGTCGCCCAGGTCGATGGCCGTCCAGGAGACCCGCGTCGACACGTAAGCGTCGTCGCCAGTCTTTGCCGTCCGCACGCCCTTGGGGAACAGGATGTCGAAGCCGGTCACCTTCTCACGGCATGGCTTCGTGCTACCGGCGATCCGATACCGCGTGGCCGGCTTCAGCCCGTGGAGTGAGACGACGGCGCGCGCCTTGCGCGCTGCACCCCGTTGCACCACAGTGACGGTGCCCCGAATCTTGCTGCTGGAGGGGAACGTGGCCCAGGAAAAGGCCTTGACGGGGCCGCCCGACTGAGAATCGTTCGGGGCCGGCCCACCCGCCCAGGCGATCGTGGTTAGCGCGACCCCGCTCAGGACCACGGCTGCGACCAGGTACATCGCGCGTCCAGACATGCGTCTCCTCTTACGTGAGCCAGTTCGAGCCAGCCTAGACCCGGTGTCCCGCTTCTCCTAATCAGGCGGGCGGAAGCCCGAGCACAGCACGCGCAGCCATTCGATCCTGCCGTCGCTCTCGGCGAGAAAGGCGTTCTGCTCGACCACGAACGGGCCGTCGGGATTGTGGCCGCGCAGCCGGTAGGTCACGGACTGGCGGTCCGAGACCCGGTCGGTGCTCACGTCGACGAGCTCGTCGACCTCATCCTTGGGCTCCAACCAGCTGGCGAGGATGATGTCGACGAGGGTCTCAGCGTCATTGGCCTCCCAGGACCGGTTGGGAGTCAGCCCGCGGAAGTCCACCCGCGGGGCGAGCACGTCCAGCAGGAGCTGCCGGTCCTTGGCGGCCATCGCCCGCGCGAATCGCTCTCCGGTATCCACGAGGGAGATTGTGACGGCTCAGCTCCGGCGGTAGGTTCGACGAGGTGATTGACCTCACCCGGCCGCGGGACCTGGGAGACATCATCAGCGGTTGCTGGTCGCTGTACCGCGCGCACTTCGGAGTCTTCGCGCTGATTGCCCTCGCGGTCGTGGTGCCGATGGACAGCATCTCGCTGGGTCTCATCGACGGTCAATTCACGGCCGACTTCGATTCCGATCAGCTGCTTGGGAGCGGCAGCGCAATCGCCTACAGCATCATCACGCCGCTCATCACGACTCCCCTGATCACGGCCGGACACGTCACCGCGGTCCAGGCCGCCGGAGAAGGCGGCGAGCCGAGCGCCGGGGCAGCGCTTTCGGAGGCCGGCGCCGTCTTCCCGACCGTGCTGGCCACGGTGGTGCTGGTTTCCCTGGCGACGATCGCCGGCCTCCTGGCGGTGATCGTCGGCTCGATCTACGTGAGCATCCGGCTCACCGTCGCCCTTCCCGCAACCGTCGCCGAGGGCCTCGGGCCCGGTCAGGCGTTGTCGCGCAGCTGGGCGCTCGTCAAGGACAACTGGTGGCGCGTGTTCGGGATCACCCTCGTGCTCTATCTCGTCGCCTTCGCGGCCGCGGCCCTGCTTGCGATTCCGCTGGCCGTGCTGGCGGCGGTGGCGGACAGCGGAGCCTTGCTGGTCGTCACGCAGATCGCCGTGGACACGGTGACTCTGTCGTTCCTGGCCCTCGGCACGACGCTCCTCTTCTTCGACCTGATCGCACGGCGCGAGCCGGTGCAATCGGTGCAACCGCTCGTCAGGCCAGAGCTGCCGCCGAACGCCTGAACGTCAGCGCGGCAGCTTCGGCTCGATGATCCGGTAGGCCTTCAGCCCCAGGCCCAGGCGCTCGCGGTCCTCGGAGGTGAACGGATCCAGGCCGGACAGCTCCTTCACGCGCTCCAGCCGGTAGGCCACGGTGTGGCGATGGGCGTGGATGGCCGCGGCGGTCGCGTTCATGTTGCAGTTCTCACCCAGGTAGGACTCCAGGGTGCCGACGAGGTCGGTGGAGTACTGCTCGTCGTAGCGAACGAGCGGGGCGAGCGTGTCCTCGTAGAAGCTCTTGACCTCCTCGGGGTGCGACGCGAGCACTCGGAAGAGCAGGCGGTAGGTGCCGCCGCCGATCTCCTCGCCCGGAGGCCCGCCGCCGGCCGCCTGGACGCCGAGCACCAGCTCGGCCTCCTCCAGCGCGCGGCGGAACGTCGGCCACGTCGGAGTAGTGAGAGGACACGCCGACCAGCGCCTGGCGCCCCAGCCGAGCCCCCACCTTGCGCGCCTCCTCCACCCCGCCGGGAAGCAGCGCGTAGACGCGGCCGCCCACGGTCTGGGCCAGCGCGCCGGGATGCTCGCCGGAGATCGCCGCCAGCAGGCGGCCGGGGGCGCGCTCGCCGGGGTCGGCGCACATGCCCACGGCGCCTTCGGACAGGTCGCACCCAAGACGCGCCGCGCGGCGTACGACGTCGTTCGGGTCCAGGTCGTCGCGGGTGAGCAGCTCCTCGAGGAAGGAGCCGCGCAGGTTCTGCTCGGTCTCGTCGCGGGCCTCGGCCACGGCGACCTCGGTGAGGGCCGCGACAGCAGCCACGTGCAGGTACTCGCCGGCGTCGGCGCCGCCCTTGCCGAGCAGCAGCACGGCGCCGAGCTCCTGACCGCCGGAGACGATCGGCACCTCCGCGGTCACCTCGCTCGGGCGCTCGGGCTTGCCGCCCGCCAGCCGCTTGGCCACGTAGCGCTCGAGCGGTGCCCATGCCTCCACGGGCGCGCCGAGCCGCGGCACGATCACGGCCACGGGCGCAGCCGCGTGGGTGGCCGCGATCTCCGCGACGCGCTCGAGCCCGTCACCCGCAAGAACGGCGCCCACCATTTCGAGATGAGCGCCGCGCGGGGAGGGAAGCGATTCTGGTGCTGTCATCGATGCCATGAGAGGGCGACAGCCGGGCGGCGACCCCCCAAGAATCGCCGCCCGGCCTGTCGCGTCGGAGGGATCAGGCCCCCGCCGGGATCTCCTCCGTCTCGTGGGCCTGGAGCACGGGCTCCCCGTCCTCGCCGGTGCGGATGCGCAGGGCCTCCTCCACCGGGATGACGAAGATCTTTCCGTCTCCGACCTGGCCTGTGCGGGCGTGCTTGAGGATCGTCTCCGTGATCACGCCCACGTCCTTTGACTCCACCACGATCTCGAGCTTGAGCTTCGGGCGCAGGTGGATGATCATCTCGGAGCCTCGGTACTGCTCCGTGATGCCCTTCTGCCGGCCCGAGCCCTTGTACTCGGCGATCGAGAGGCTGGGAAATCCCTTGTCGAGCAGCTCCATGCGGATCGGCTCGAACGCCTCGTGGCGGATGAACGCCTCGACCTTCTTCATGAGCTTCCCTCCGTGGGACGTGGCGCAGCCGCGGCCGCGGCGGTCACGGGTGCGGCTGCACCCGAGGCCGACGCCGGCCCGGTCGACGCTGCCCCGATCTCGGGTAGCGGGATGAACTGCTCCGGGTAGCCGTACATGCCGTGCTCGACGATGTCGAGACCGGCCTCTTCCTCCTCGTCGGTGACCCGCAGCCCGATCGTGGCCTTGATGGCCGCGAACGTGGCGTAGCTCATCGCGAAGACGAACGAGAACGCGATCAGCACGCCCACCGCCTGCGCTGCGAGCTGGGTGAGCGAGCCCGAGTAGAGCAGGCCGCCCTCGGGATCCCCGAACGCGTTGTACTGAGCCAGCCGCGGCGCCGTGAAGATGCCGCAGGCCAGGGTGCCCCAGACGCCCGCCAGGCCGTGCGCGGACAGGGCCCCGATCGGATCGTCGAGCTTCTTGTCGATCGCGATCACTCCGAACACCACGATCAGGCCGGCGACGAAGCCGATCGGCGGACCGGCCCATGCCTCCACGTAGCCCGAGGGCGCGGTGATGGCGACCAGGCCGGCGATCACGCCGTTCCCGACCATGCCGATGTCGATCGTCTTCAGCGCGAACTGCGAAGCCACGAAGGCTCCGATCACGCCGCCCGCGGCACCCAGCATGGTGACCACGGCCACCTCGGCCAGACGGCCGTCCGTGGCCGACCAAGCGTGGAGCCGGCGTTGAAGCCGAACCAGCCCACGAACAGGATGATCACGCCGAGCCCCACCAGCGGCATCGAGTGCCCCGGGATCACGCGCGGCTTGCCGTCGGGCCCGTACTTGCCCTTACGCGGGCCGAGCAGCAGCAGCGCCGCCAGCGCGCCGGTCGCACCGATGAGGTGGACCGCCGTCGAGCCGGCGAAGTCCTGCATGCCGGTCGCCAGCAGCGGCGTCTCGCCGTTCTGGAGCCAGCCGCCGCCGAACACCCAGTGCGAGCCGATCGGGTAGATGATCGCCGCGAACACGATCGCGTAGATCACGTAGGCGGAGTACTTGATCCGCTCCAACGTCGATCCCCAGACGATCGCCAGGGACACGGCGCAGAAGGCGAACTGGAACAGGAACTTCGCCTCGATCGTCGCGTCGGAGACCCCCATCACGGGGATCGCCTCAACCGGGTTCCCGGTGAACTGAAGGAAGAACCCGTTCGAGCCCGAGGATCGAGCCCGAGATGCCCGAACACGTCGGCACTGCCGAACGCGAAGGCGAAGCCCACGGCCCAGTAACAAACGGCCGCTATCGACAGGTTCGTGAGGATCTTGGCGACGCCCGTGCCGGCGTTCTTCCCGCGGGAGAATCCGATCTCCAGCATGGCGAAGCCGGCCTGCATGAACAGGACCAGGACCGCCGCGATCACCACCCACATCGTGTTGATCGGCACCGTGTCGCCGAGGATTCCTTCACCCGCCTGGGTGAGGTCGTCCGCTGTGGCCAGCGCTGACGCCGGCAATATGAGCAGGGCGAGCAGCGCCACGAAGGCGATGGGCCCGGCCCGCTTCAAGCTTGCTTTCATTGTTTGCGAAGTCCTCCTGGGATCGCTTGCCGGGAGCAGGCGGTGCCTGCGACCGGGGTTCTCCGGACTACGCCAGGCTGTCAGCGGTATGGCGCACGGTCTTTAGACACGTGTCGAAGATTTCGGGGCCGGTTTGTCCCCGGTGTCGAGCGGAGCCTAGGGGCGCAGACGCAGCTTGCGCACGAGCGGCTTGGAGCCGGGAAGCGTGACCCGCACCCGCAGGGTGATCCGCTTCCTCCGCCGCAGGGCGCGGCGCAGCAGCGCCCTGCCACGCGTGTTCAGCCTGGCGGTGGTGACCGAGCTGCGTCCCAGCTTCACGGCGCGGGACCCGGAGGCGAGCCGCCTGCCGCGCCGGCTCACGGTGACCCGGCAGCGCCCCGTACCGGCGGCACGGCAGCGCACCCGGACGCCGCGGCGCAGGATCGAGCGGATGCGGGCGGGCGAGCGCAGCGCGATCCGTGCCGCAGACTTGCCGGCGCCCTTCGGGCCAGGCCCGGCCACGCCGTCGGGCGGGAAGCCCGCCACGGCCCGGCGGGCGTTCACGATGCCCGCGCCGTAGACCGAGTCCGGGCCGGCGCTGCCGGCGTCGCGTGCGGTGGCCAGCAGCCGGTTGGCCACCTCCTGGCCGCGCAGGCCCTTCGCCACCAGCAGAGCGGCGACACCGGACACGTGGGGCGCGGCCTGCGACGTGCCCGAGATCCGCATGTACCCACCGCCGGTGTAGGTGGAGAGCACGTTGCTGCCCGGCGCGGTGATCGCGAGGCCGGGGCCGAAGCTCGAGAACGATGTCTTCACGCCGTTGTCGTTCACCGCGCCCACGCAGATCAGGCCCTCGGACGCGGCCGGCTGCTCACACGCGGGCGCGCCGTTGTTGCCCGAGGAGGCCACCACCACGCGGCCGGCGGCCAGCGCACGGCGGATGGCGTCGTCGTACTCGTCGCCGCCGAGTGCGCCCAGAAGCGGGATATCGCTGCCCAGGCTGAGGTTGATCACCTGGGCGCCCTGGGCTACGGCGTAGTCGATGCCCCTGGCCACATCGGAGATGAAGCCGGACCCGTTGTCGTCGAGAACCCGGACCGGCAGCAGCCGCGCGCCCGGGGCCACGCTGGAGACACCGACCGCGTTGCCCTCGGAAGCGCCCACGATGCCGAGCACGTGCGAGCCGTGGCCGTCGCCGTCCTGCGGATCGGCGTCGTTCTGCACGAAGTCATACCCCTGCATCAGGCGGCCGCCCTGCAGGTCCGGATGCGAGCGCTGCACCCCCGTGTCGATGATCGCGACGATCGCGCCCTTGCCCGTCGACGAGTCGCGCGGGCGCCGTCGGACTCCACCAGGCCGAGGTTCGGCTGGTCCGGGCGCAGCGGATCGTTAGCGGCGACGGCGGCGGCCGGGAGCGAGAGCGCCGCCAGCGCGGCCAGGAGCGCAGTCAGCGCGGGCATGCCGCGATGGTGGCATAGCGCCGCCGCGCGGGGCGCAGCTAGCGCGGATCGACCGGGGTGAGCAGGCCCTCGTCCAGGCTCGCCGCCCACGCGCGGCCCTCGCCGACGGCGAGGCCGAACGGAGTTCCCCTCACCTCGACGCGTGCCCGCCACCTTGCGCGTCTCGGGATCGATCGCGGTGACGCTGCCGGCGTCCGCACTGGTGAGCCACACCGCGTCCTCGCCCGCGCGCACCTCGCGCGGGTTGTCCGGGACCTTCACACGATCCACGACCTGCTCGGTCTTGGGGTCGATCACCACGATCTCGTCGGCTGTCGTGACAGACACCCACAGCAGGCCGGCGGCGTAGGCGATGCCGCGCGGCGCTCCGCCCGTCTCCACGCGGGCGCCGCTCGGCCCGCCGCTCTTGGGGTCGAGCCGGGCGATGGCGCTCTCGGCGGTGAGCGTGACCCACGGGGCTTCCGGCGTCATCGTGATCTGGATCGGCTCGTCGCCCACCTTCTGGGCCTTGCGGGCGCCGCCGTCGGCGTCGATCCGCGTGACCGTGTCATCGGCCTTGTTCGCCACCCAGGCGAAGCCCTTGCCGACCGCCACACCCTCGGGCTCTCGGCCCACCGGCACCGAGCCCGTCACCTCGTCGGTGGCAGGGTCGATCACGGTGACCGTGTTGTCGGTGCTGTTGGTCACCCACACCCGGCCGAGACCCACCGCCACGCTGTCCGGCTCGCGCCCGACAGGGGTCGTGCCCGCCACGCTCGGCCCGGCGGGATCGATCCGGGTCAGTGTGTTGCGTTCCTTGTTCGCGACCCAGACGCTGCCCTCCCCCACGGCGACGCCGTCGGCACCCGCGCCGACGTCGATGGGCGAGAGAGCCTGCGGGTCGAGCGGCTCGGCCGCCGGGGCGGGGTCCCTCACGACCTGGCCGGAGGAGTCGCTCGGCGACTCGCTGTCCCCGCCAGACAGCAGCAGCAGCGCGCCCACGGCCGCGCCGGCGAGCGCGGTGGCGCCGAGCACGAGCGGCCAGCCGACGCGGCGACGGCGGGCGGGCGCGGGCGGCGGGGCCGGTGGCGCGGGTGGAGCCGCTCGCACCGTCGGCGGGTCGGCGGGCACGGTGGGCGGCGCGGCGGGCACGGTCGGCGGGGCCACGGGCTCGGTGGGCACATCCAGGGGAACGGTCACGGCGGGATCGGTCTCGGTGGCCGTCGCGCCCGTGAGCGCAACGGCCATGTCGCCGGCGGTGGCGAACCGCTCCTCGGGGTCCTTCGCCATCGCCCGGAGCGCGATCTCAGCGAGCTGGCCCGGTGTCTCGGGCCGCAGGTCGCGGGCCGACGGGGGCGGCTCGGACAGGTGGGCGTACATCTTCGGCACGTCGCTGTCGCGCGGGAACGGGACGCTTCCGGTGAGCGCCTCGTACAGCACGCAGCCCAGCGCGTAGACGTCCGAGCGCCCGTCGCCCGGGCCGTCCTGGATCCGTTCCGGGGCGATGTAGTCGAGCGTGCCCACCACCATGCCCGTCTTGGTCAGGCCGCCGGTGGCCTGCACCTCGCGAGCGATGCCGAAGTCGGTGAGATAGGCGTGCTCGGCGTCGCCCTTGCCCGCGATCAGCACGTTCGCGGGCTTCACGTCGCGGTGGATCAGCTCGCGCCGGTGCGCCGCGCCCAGGGCGCCGGCCACCTGCGCCACCATCGCGGCGGCGCGACCGGGCTCGAGCGTGCCCTCGGCGTCGATCAGCGCACGCATGTCGGTGCCGTCGACGAAGCGCATGATCAGGTAGAGCACGTCGTCGGCCTCACCCGCCTCGTAGACGGGGATCACGTTGGGGTGCTCGATCGATGCCGCCAGGCGCGATTCGCGCTTGAAGCGCTCCCGGAAGTCGGCGTCGCCCGTGAGCTCGGGGGCGATCACCTTCAGCGCGACGGTGCGCTCGAGCGAGAGCTGGGTCGCGCGGTAGACCACGCCCATGCCGCCGCGCCCGAGCACGCCCTCGATGCGGCAGCCCGCAACAACGGAGCCAGAGGCGATCTCTGCCATGGCCCTATCTTCGCTGGTCAGGCCACGCCAGCCGTGCAAGCCTCCAGAGGCCGGCCAGGAAGGGCAGGGGGTCGTCCCACGCCCAGACGGCCCTGGCCCGTACCCCGCGAAGCGAGGCGAGCCAGGCCCGAAGCCCCAGCTTCCCTGACTTCCGCAGGGCCAGATGGCCGGCACCCCGCCGGGCGCGCGCCCCTCGCCCTGCTAGCGGCGCTTGCGCCCCTTCTTCTTCTTGAACGGCTTCACGGTCTTGGTGGCGGCCTTGCCGGGCGGCTGAACGGCGCTCAGCGCCTGCACGGTCATGCGCAGATTGCCCTTGGCCGGCATGCGCTTGAGCCGCAGAGTGCGCTTGCGCGTGACGATCGGCCTCAGCAGCACGCGCTTGCCCCGCCGCACGGTGACTATGTACTGCGCCGCCCCGGTTATCCGCGTCCAGCGGAGGGTGAGGGTCGACTTCGTGCGCTTGGCACGGATCCTCGGCTTGCGGATCTTTCGCTGTGCCGGAGCCTTGAAACGGGTCACCGTGAGCAGCGCGCGCGGGATGCCGCCCTGGGTGACCTCGGCCTCGATCGTGCGGGCACGACGCAGCGCGATGGTTGGCCTAAACGTGATCGAGCCCTTGCGCCCTCGCGCACGGCCCAGCCGCCTCGCGACGCCCGCGCCGCGCTCATGGAAGACCACCTGCTGGCCCGCGATCGCCCTCACCGTGTATGTGAGCCTTCTCTTGCCGCCGCGCACGCGGCGAACCTTGGCTCGTATCCGCGGCTTCGGCAGCCCTCGCGCGAGGCGGACGCGGGTGAGGGGACTGGCGGCGTCAGCGGGCTCGACCCGCCACGCGCCCGGGCGAGGGTCGTTGACCACCACATAGGTGGTGCGCTCCTGCGCTACCGGCAGCACCACCACCCGGCGATTGCGAACGGTCCCGTTCCCGGGCGGGGTGGTGAGGCTGAACCCGCCGGGTCCCGTAACCGTCACGCGCGGCGCCCCGCCGGTGGCGCTCGCGGCGAACGCCACGTGGGGAAGACCCCTGGGGACCCTCACCGTCGCGGCGGCCCGGGCGCGCGGCGACGCCGCAACGGCGAGCACGCGGAACTCGGTGAGATCGCAACCCGAGAACGTGCTCGGGCTCTGCCCCCAGCGGAAACCAAAGCCGGCATCGAAGAACACGAAGGCGCTGGTGCAGGCCGCGACGCCCCTGGTGGAGATGAGCGCCGTGCCACGCAGGTCCGGCAAGGCCGGAAGACGCAGAAGCACTGAGCCCTCCAGGTTCAGCCCGTTGGGCGACACGGACCCGGACTGACTGCCCTCGTAGCCCAGCAGGCCCTGTGCGAAGCTGATCTTGCCGGCGACCACCGCATCGACTGCCGGCCTGTCGCCGGTGTAGAAGCACGCCTGGGTGGTCATCTCAACCCTCGCGACGCCGTTGCGCTCGGCCTCGGTGAGCGGGACGAGCTTCATCAGCGCGAACATCTTCATCGGGTCGAATCCCGCCGGCGAGCAGCCACGGCTGAGGGCGCCCCCCTGGACGTTGCCGTCGAGCCGCATCACGGCCGCTCCGTTCACGCTCGGCCCGAAGGTGCCGCCCAGCCCGATGTCGTAGCCAAACCGTGGAGCCGTGATCGCGGCGCCCGACACCTTCTGCAGGAAGAGCGGCGTGGCACCGAGCGGCCTGTTGAGCCCATCCACCTCCATGCCGAGTCCCGCGAGGGCACCCTCGAACAGGAATGCCGTGCCGGTCACATCCAGGTTCCCACGAGTGAGCGGCAACCTGATGCCGGCCCGGCCGGTCCAGAACGGCTTCTGGTCCGCCGCCGGACACCCCGCCTGCGCCACTGCGAGGCTGCAGCGGCGCTCGAAGCGCAGAAGGAGGTTGCGCAGGGACACGATCTTGGGCACGCGCAGGCGGCCGGGGATGAAATTGAGCTCGGCGATGCTGACCTCTGCAAGATCGACGACAAAGCCCTCGCCGTTCGTGAGCCTGGCCGTGAGCTTGCCGCCCGTCTGTCCCGCGCCCACCTGCTGCGCGAGGCTCACGAGCCGGGCGTCCTGGAGCAGGGACTCCAGCACCAGTTCGCCCTCGAACGTGGCGGACCGCCCGCCTCCGGTCCACGACACCTTGGCCGTCCCCCGGAGTGGCAGGTCGAGCACGTTCACGCTCGTGGCCGTTCCCGGCAGCCCGAGGTCCACCGTCGCGCTGGCAGTTCCCACCGGGAGGGCCGACATAGGGATGGGCACCTTCACGCCGGCGAAAATCACGTCCACACCCGCGCCCTCCGCCGAGACTGCCGGAGTCCGCGTGTTGAGCGAGAGGAACCCGCCGGGCCGGGGCTGGATCTCGAAGCCGCCGACCCAGGCCTTCTGGTCGGTCTCGAACACTCCCGATCCGGCCGGAGCCTCCCGGAAGCAACCCTGAGCCACCGCCTGGCCCACACGGACGTCGGCACAGCCCTCGGAGACGAGAAACACGTCCGAGGTACCCGAGCCCGCCGCGCCACAGATGTCCTGGAAGCGCACCTTCACAGCGTTGTTGCCCGGCGCGAAGCGGGATGTGAGATCGAATGGCCCCGCGTCGGTGATCGTGCCCGAGCAGCCGGCGCTGAAGTCGTGGCTGAACGACGATGTGGACCCACCCGGGCGCGTGACCTCGACGGTGATGCCGTCGTCCACGTTCAGCGGTGTCGTGCCCGCGCAGTTGCGGGCAAGTTTCACCGGGCCGCTGCCGTAGCGGAGGGTCAGGTTCTTGACGAAGAAGTCCGTCCCCGCCTGGCTGTGGCCGTTGCCGAACCCGTCGGTGACCTTCTGGCAGGTGGTCGCGGCATCGGCAGGCGCAGGAGGCGCGACCGCAAACGCGAGAACTACGGCGATGGGGATCAGCAGAAAGGAGGGAGCCCGGGCCAAGGCACGAAACTACACCGTTCGCGGCTAACCGACCGGGTAACTCGCCGCCGAGCTCGGTGGCGTCGTGTCGTCGCTCAGCAGCATCTCCCTGGCCGTGGGCCGCGGCTCTTGCACGAGCGGGGTCGCGGTCACCATCGACGACTGGCGGCAATGCTCGATCGGACATGGGCTCGCCTGATGGGCTTGTGGCTGCGCATCCTCGTGGTAGGGCTTGTCGCCGGATTGATGGCCTCCCTCGCCGCTCCGATGGCCGCCTTCCCGGGCGTCAACGGGCGGATCGCCTTCACCACCTTCCGGGACGGCGACAACGAGATCTACTCGATGAACGGCGACGGCACCGACGAGGCGAACCTGAGCAACATCCCCCCAGCCCGAATCAGAGGGGCGAGATCTACGTGATCGATGCCGACGGCTCCGACCCGACACGGCTCACCAACGACCCCGAATACGACCTGTCGCCCCGGTTCTCGCCCGACGGCCAGAAGATCGTGTTCATGAGCCGCCGCGCAACCGACTACATGCAGATCTGGATCATGAACGCCAACGGGTCCAACCCGGTCCAGCTGACCAACAACACGAACGGGGAGAGCACCAACCCGAACCGGATCCTGCTGCGCACGGGCGACCCTGTTCATCCTCCCACCGGGCTATCGGCCCACCGGCGGCGAGCGCTACTTCAACGACGTTTCGCCCTGGTCGCTGATCGTCAATCGGCCCAACGGACGGGTCACGGCTTCGGAGAATGAGGGAGAGAGCGCGGCAACCCACGGACTGGACGGGGTCAGCTTCCGGCCGTCGGGGAAGTCGTCCCGGCTAGACCGGTACTTCGTCCGCTGCGCGCCCCTCGTCCTCGGCCTCGATCGTGCCGTCTTCCGACGGCGGATCCTCGTCCGGCGGCAGCTCGCCACCGCGATCGGTGCCGGCAATCAGCTCGTCGGGCTTCTTCTCCTTCGGGACGAAACCGGACTTCATGCCGAAGTAGACGGCCTGCGGGTGGTGGGCGATGATCGCGACCGTCGATTGCTCCGGCATCACGGCGAAGCCGTCGGAGAGGTACATGCCGATCTGGTCGAGCTCGAGCAGCTCCCAGACCTTCTCGTGCTCGGACTGGTCCGGGCAGGCCGGGTAGCCCCACGAGTAGCGGCGACCCTGGTCGGCATCGATGCCGAGCTCCTTGCGCGCCTGGGCGTGGAGCCACTCGGCGAGACCCTCGGCCGACTGGACGGCGAGGCCGTGCGTGAAGAGCTGCTCGGAGAACTCGCCATCCTTCTCGAGCTGCTCGAGGCGCTCGGTGGACTTGGGGCCGACCGTGACGCCCTGGATCGCGACGACGTCGCGCTCGCCCGAGTCGATCGGCTTGTAGAAGTCGGCCAGGCAGATGCGGTCGTGCTTGGGCTGGCGCGGGAAGGTGAGGCGGTGGATCTCCTTGTCGTGGTCCTCGGGGTCGAAGACCACCAGGTCGTTGCCGTCGGAGTTCGCCGGGAAGTACCCGATGCGGGCCCGCGGCTCGAGGTAGTCCTGCTCCTTCCACATCCGCTCGAGCTTGGGCGCGAAGCCCTCCTCGCCGTCGTGGCCCTCCACGATCTGGCGCCACTCCTCGCCCTTCTTGCCGCGCCCGCCCCAGTGGAGCTTGAACAGCACGTGGCGGTCGAGGTAGGGGTAGACCTCCTCGAACGGCACGTCGATCTCGCGCACGCCCCAGAAGGGCGGCTCGGGCACCGGGTTGTCGGTCGCCACGGACGAGCGCACGGAGTCGTCGGTGACGGGCGGCGAGTCGTCGACCTCGACGGGCTTGTTGCGGAGGTCGTCGGCCTCGGTGCGGATCTTCTCGACCAGCGCCGCGCGCGTCTCGTCGTCGATCAGGGCGTCCATCGTGTCGAGCCCCTGGAAGGCGTCCTTGCAGTAGAAGACGCCCGGGTCGTAGGTCTCGTCGGAGTCCTTGCCTGCCCGGGTAGAGCATGCGGCGGCCGAAGTCGCGGTTGATGGCCGCGCCTCCCACCAGCACCGGGAACTCGAGCCCGCGCGAGTGCAGCTCCTCGATGCAGATCGGCATCTGCTTGGAGGTGGAGACGAGCAGGGCTGAGAGCCCGATCGCGTCGGCCTCGTGCTCCACCGCGGCGCTGATGATCGTGTCGACCGGGACCTGCTTGCCGAGGTCGATCGACCGTGTAGCCGTTGTTGGTCATGATCGTGTTCACCAGCGACTTGCCGATGTCGTGCACGTCGCCGAACACGGTGGCGATCACCACGGTGCCCTTCGTGTGGCCCTCCATCTTCTCGAGGTAGTTCTCGAGCTGGGCGACCGCCCGCTTCATCACCTCGGCCGACTGGAGCACGAACGGGCAGGATCAGCTCGCCGGCGCCGAACTTGTCGCCGACCTCCTTCATGGCCGGCAGCAGCACGGTGTTCAGCGTGGGGACGGCGCCGATCTTCTCGTTGCACTTGTCGATCTGGTCCTCGACGCCCTCCTTCTTGCGCCGCAGGATGTGCCAGTGCAGCGCCTCCTCGGGCTCCATGTCCGCGGTGGGGTCGGCGGCCTCGTCCTCGGCCTCCTCGCCCTTGGACTCGAAGTGCTCGATGAACTTCTCGAGCGCGTCCTCGGACTTGTTGAAGACGAGGTTGTCGGTGAGCTCGCGCTCGTTGTCGGGGATCTCCGCGTAGGGCGTGACCTCGGCCGGGTGGACCATCGCGAGGTCGAGCCCCGCCTCGACGCAGTGGTGCAGGAACACCGAGTTCAGCACCCGGCGCGCGTTGGGCGACACGCCGAACGACACGTTGGAGACGCCGAGCGAGGTCTTGACGCTCGGGATGTTCTCCTTGATCAGCTTGATGCCCTCGATCGTCTCGATGGCCGACGGGCGCCACTCCTCGTCACCGGTCGTGAGCGTGAACGTGAGCGCGTCGAAGATCAGCAGCTCGGGGTCGAGCCCGTGCTCGTCGCAGATCAGCTCCTTGAGGCGCTGGGCGATCTCGAGCTTGCGATCGCGAGTCTTGGCCATGCCGACCTCGTCGATCGTGAGAGCGATCAGCGCGGCGCCGTGCGCCTTGGCCAGCGGCACGACCGTGTCGAGCTTGTCGCGGCCGGCCTCAAGGTTCACCGAGTTCACGATCGCCCGGCCGGGCGTCTGCTCGAGGCTGCGCTTCATCACGTCGGGCTCGGTCGAGTCGATCTGGAGCGGTGCGGGCAGCGCGAGTGAGACGCGCTTGGCCAGCTGGCGCATCTGCTCGTCCTCGTCCTCGCGCTCGGTGAGCGCCACGCAGAGGTCGAGCACGTGCGCGCCGCCCTCCACCTGGTTCGTGGCGATCTGGAGCAGGCCGTCGTAGTCGTCCGCGAGCAGCAGCTCCTTGGCCTTGCGCGAGCCCTGCGAGTTCACGCGCTCGCCCACGATGGTGGGAGCGGGCTCCTGGGCCAGTGCGGCCGCGCTCATCATCGAGGAGACCATGGGCGGCCCGGGTTTGGGCCGGGGGCCAACCTCGCGGCCGCCGACGCGGTCCACGATCGCGCGGATGTGGTCGGGCGTGGTGCCGCAGCAGCCGCCGACGATGCCCACGCCGTGCTTCTCCACGAACTCCTGCAGCGCGTTCGCGAGCGGGTCGGGCTCCTCGGGGAAGATCGTCTCGCCCTCCGGGCCCTGGATCGGGATGCCGGCGTTGGGGATGCAGTGCACTGGCACCGGGCAGTTCTCGCCCAGGTAGCGGATGGCGTCGCGCATGTCCTCGGGGCCGGTGGAGCAGTTCAGCCCGATCACCTGGACGTCGAGCGCCGAGAGCGTGGTGAGCACCGCCTCGATGTCGGTGCCCAGAAGCATCTTGCCGCCGTTGGGCAGCAGGGAGACCGAGGTTTGGATCGGCAGCGTGCGGCCCGTGGACTTGAACGCCTCGCGGGCGCCGAACACGGCGGCCTTGACCTCCAGGATGTCCTGGGCGGTCTCGATAATGATCAGGTCCGCGCCGCCGTTGATCAGGCCCTCGGCCTGCTCGGTGAAGACCTCGACCAGCTCGGGGAAGGTGATCTTGCCCAGGGTGGGGTCGTCGGACGCGGGCAGGTGGCCCGTGGGGCCGATCGAGCCGGCGACGAACTTGTCGTCACCCGCGGCCTTGCGCGCGATCTCCGCGGCCTTCTGGTTGATCTCGACCGTGTGGTCGGCCAGGCCCCACTCCTCGAGCTTGATCCGGCTGGCCTGGAAGGTGTCGGTCTCGAGCACCTCGGCGCCCGCCTCGATCATCGACGTGTGCACGCCCTCGATCACGTCGGGACGCTGGAGGACGAGCGCCTCGTGGCACTTGCCCTGGAGGCCCATGTAGTCCTCCTGGGTCAGGTCGAACTGCTCGAGGGTCGCGCCCATGCCGCCGTCGAAGATGACGACGCGGGAGTTGACCGCGGCTAGATAGTCACGCTCTGCCAAAGTCCGCGGAAGTCTACCAACCTTGACATAGTTGTGTGAAGGTTAGTGGCGAGTAGATTCCCGGCCGTGACCGACGTCTACGCCATCCCCCAGGAGCACCTCGACTTCCGCGACACGATCCGCTCGCTAGCCCAGGACAAGATCGGGCCGCGGGCGGGCGACATCGACCGCGCCGACGAGTACCCATGGGACATCCGTGAGCTGCTGGCCGAGCACGACGTGCTGGCGCTCCCGTTCACCGCGGAGCACGGCGGAACCGGCACCGGCACGCTGATGCTGCAGATGGCCGTGGAGGAGATCGCCAAGGTCTCGGCGGCGTGCGCGCTGATCCTGATGGTGCAGGAGCTTGGGACGCTGCCGATCCAGCTGTTCGGGACGGATGAGCAGAAGGCTCGGTGGCTTCCGCCGTGCGCTTCGGGCGAGCTCTCGCCGGCCTTTGCGTTGTCCGAGCCCGAGGCGGGGTCCGACCCGGCGTCCATGCGCACCGTCGCGGTGCAGGATGGCGATGAATGGGTGATCAACGGGGCGAAGAACTGGATCTCCAACGCCACCGTCGCCGACTTCTACGTGGTGTTCGCCAAGACGGATCTGGAGTCCGGTCGCATCTCCGCGTTTGTGGTTGAGAAGGACCGCGAGGGCTTCGACCCGGGCCATCTCGAGAAGAAGCTCGGCATCAAGGGCTCCCCCACCGGCGCGCCGACGTTCAACGACGTGCGCGTGCCCGCCGAGAACCTGATCGGCGACGCCGGCCGCGGCCTCGGGGTCGCGCTGGCCACCCTGGAGCGCACCCGGCTGGGCGCCGCCGCGCAGGCGGTCGGCATCGCCCAGGGCGCCACCGACTACGCGGTTTCATACGCACGCGAGCGCGTGGCGTTCGGCAACCCGATCATCGAATTGCAGGGGCTCCAGTTCAAGCTGGCCGACATGGAGACCCGCACCGCCGCGGCGCGCGAGCTGCTCTACCGCGCCTGCGCCGCCGCCGACCGCAGCGAGCCGGGGCTGGGCAAGCTCACCTCGATGGCGAAGCTGTTCGCCTCCGACACCGCGATGGACGTGACGGTGGAGGCCGTGCAGGTGCTCGGCGGCTACGGCTACGTGAACGACTACCCGCTGGAGCGCATGATGCGCGACGCCAAGATCACCCAGATCTACGAGGGCACGAACGAGATCCAGCGCGTGGTGATCGCGCGGGCGCTGAGCAAGGGGTAGGGCGCGGGCGATCCGCGGGCTGGTCTTCGTGGGGATCGCCCTCGCGGACGAATCCGGGCACTTCGAGATCAGCATCATCCACTAGAGCTGTGCGAACTATTGCCCGCTATGCGGGCAATAGTCAGGAAAGCGGCCGGACTAGACCTCGACCTTGGCGCCGTCGCGCCCGGTGCGGCGGCTCACCGCGCGCAACTCCACCGGCGTGGCGTGCAGCGCGCGCAGGCGCAGGTCCTTCCAGGTCATTCCCTCCGCCACCAGGGCGGGCATGCCCATCGCCAGCGCGGTGGCGATCTCCACCGCCTGGAGGATGATCCCGTAGGCGAACGCGTCGGCGTGGCTGACGCCGTATGCGGACAGGACCGCCACGCAGGCGGCCTGGAAGACGCCCAGGTTCGAGGGGGTGGCCGGCAGCGCGGCCGTGACGTTCACGGCGAACAGCACGGCGGCGGCGGCGCCGATACCGGCGCGGTCGTCCAGGCCCAGTGCCACCAGCAGCACGTAACACGACAGCCACTGCACGGCCCAGGCGGTGAGCTGGGTGGTGGAGGCCCAGGCGGCCAGGCGCGGCTTGCGGAACACCGACAGGCCGGTGCGGACCTGGACCATCGCGCGGCGCGCGGCGGCGAGAGCCTGCTGGACGCGCGCGAAGCGCGAGGGCTTGCCGCGGCGTATCAGCGCGGGCGCCGCGAGCAGCAGCAGGATGATCATCACCGGCGCGAGCGTGGCGAACACCAGCGCGTCCTCGCCGCCCCGGAAGACACCGACCGTGGCGAACATCACCGTGCCGAGGATCGCCAGCGCGAGCAGGTTCAGGAGAGTCTGAGAGACCAGGGTGCCGAGCACCACCGGGAAGCGATCGCGCACCCTTCCGACGCGCCGCGACAGGATCAGCGCACGCGAGGGCTCGCCCAGGCGCGCGGGCAGGGTGGCCGACATCAGGACGCCGATCATCGTCGCGCGGGCCGTGTCGCGCCGGCGCACGCGGGTGCCCGGGAGGGCCGCCCGCAGGATGGCGTGCCAGGCCTCGGCGCGGATGAGCATCGAGGCGCACATCAGTGCGAACGCAACGAGCACCCATACCGGGGTGGCCGCGACGACCGCCCGGCCGATCGACTCGATGCCGATGTGGTCGAGCGCAAGTGCGGTGAGGCCGATGCCGCCCACGGCGGCGCCGATGATGGCCGCCCGGCGAGCCACCCGCACAGCGGTGCGGGTGCGTGTGGGCGCGAGGCCCGGCTCGATGCTGGGCAGGCGGCGGGGCCGCGGCTGCGCGGACTCGCGAGGGGCGAATCCCATCCTGGCCGCCGCACCTTCACGCGCGGGCATCTCGATGGCGTCGCCGTAGGCGTCCAAGACCTCGTCGGTCACGCGCGGCCAGGCGAAGCGCTCCGCCCGCTCGCGCGCGGCGGTGGACATCGCCTCACGACGGGACGGATCGAGCGCCAGGGACTGCAGCGCCTCACCGAGGTCGGCGGGCTCGGCGGCCGGCACCAGCAGGCCGTCGACGCCGTGGCGCACCACGTCGCGGTACCCCACGATGTCGGAGGCCACGACGGGCGTGGAGGACGCGAACGCCTCCGTGAGCACCATTCCGAAGCTCTCTCCGCCGAGTGACGGGGCGCAGAGGATGTCCGCCTCGCCGAGCAGGCGCCACTTCTCCTCCTCGGTGACCCGGCCGGCCACCCGCACGCCCTCGGGGTCGAGCAGCAGCGGCGCGACCTCCTCCTCGGTGGCGCCCGCCACGGTGAGGCGGGCCTCGACGCCCGCGGTGCGCAGCGCCTCGAACGCGCGCAGCAGCACCGGCAGCCCCTTGCGGGCCTCGGCGCGACCTACGAAGAGAAGTTCGAGCGGCCCGTCCTCGGCGGAGCGATCGGTGGGAACCGCCGCCGACAGGTCCACCCCGTTCGGCACGATCCGGTAGCTGCCGCCGTAGAAGCGCTCGCCGGTCCAGCGGGCGGCCTCGGACACCGCGATGCGCACGTCGAGCTTGCTGTAGAGGCGGCGCGCCCCTCCGAGCTTGACGGCGATGCCGTTGGCGATCGGGCTGCGCGAGTAGCAGTGGAATGTGCCCACCAGCGGAACGCGCGCGGCCTCGGTGGCGAACCAGCTGACGAACGGCGCGTTGGGCTCGTGCACGTGGACCACGTCGTAGCCCCCGTTCGAAGTTCCCGCCCCAGCGTTCCCACCGACTGGCTGGACATCGAGAGGTTCGAGACCGACCCGTTGGACGGGATTCCGACGGTGCGGCCGAGCGGCACGAGATAGTCGGGCAGGGGGCGACTATCCGGCGCTGCGCCGCGATGCATTACACGTGCCAGGCGATCGTCCGGATCGAAAGGGGCAAGAAGACGAACATCGTGCCCCCGTGTCAAGAGCTCCTCAGCAAGAGCTTCGACGTGGCGGCCGACTCCGCCCGGGTACGTGTACGAGTACGGGGAAACAAGCCCTACGCGCACCGCTCCATCCTAGACCACCCCTCAGATACGCCACACTTCGCGCCCGTGTCCGCCCGCAATTTCGTGAAGTTCACCTTCATCCGGGTGCTGCCCGGAGTGGCGCCGGCGCTCGCCGGAGGAGCGCGATCGGGACAAGGCGGAGTTCGCCGCGGCCTGCGCCGACTTCGCCTCAGACCACCTCCTGCGCGCCTATTCGCTGGTCGGCACCCGCGGCGACACCGACCTCATGATCCGGTCGCTCGCGTCCTCGATCGACCCGATCCACGAGCTGCACGTGCTGCTCAACCAGAGCGGGTTGATGCGCTGGGCCGAGATCTCCCACTCCTACCTCGCGATGACGAAGGAGTCGACCTACGCCGACGAGCCGACGCCGCTCGAGCCCCGCCCGGGCTCCGATCGCAAGTACCTGATCGTCTACCCGATGTGGAAGAAGCGCGAGTGGTACCTGCTGCCGGCGGAGGAGCGGATGCGGATCATGCAGCGGCCACATCGAGACCGGCAAGCGCTACACGGGGATCGAGATCAACACGGCGTACTCCTACGGCCTCGACGACCAGGAATTCGTGGTCTCCTTCAACGCCGACGAGCCGGGCGAGTTCCTCGACCTCGTGCAGGAGCTGCGCTCGACCGAGTCGAGCGCCTACACGGAGTCCGAGACGCCGATCTTTACGTGCTTGTCGCTGCCGGTTGAGAAGGCTCTGGCTGCGCTGGACGGCGGAGCGAGCGTCAAGCATCTCCTCCACCCGCGTGAACTTCACGCGCGGGCGGCCCTGCGGCTCGCCCGCCGCCTTCTCCGCCGCGTCGATCAGCTCCCAGCCCGCGTAGGAGACGAAGTCGGGCTTGCGCTCGGCGATCAGCGCCTCGACCTCGGCGGGGTCGCCGTGCGCCGGCTCGGGCAGGCGGTTCTCGTCGAGGTCCTCGAGCACGTGATCGACCGTCTCCTGGGCGTCGCGCTTGTTGGTGCCGATCACGCCTGACGGGCCGCGCTTGATCCAGCCCACCACGTACTCGCCGGGGATCGCGTGCTGCTCGTGGGGGTCCACCACGCGGCCCTGCTCGTTGGGGATGGTGCCGTGCCACTCGTCGAACGGCAGGCCCTCGATCGGCACGCCGCGGTACCCGATCGAGCGGAACACCAGCCCGCACTCGAGCGTCTCGTGGTCGTGGGTGGCCTGCGCACGCAGCCGGCCGTCGCTGCCGTGCTCCAGCTCGTTGCGCACCAGCTCGATCGCCTCGACCTTGCCGTCGCCCTTGATCTCCACCGGCGAGCGCAGGAAGCGCAGGACCACCTTCTTGGGCTTGCCCGAGGGCTCGAGCTTCGAGTAGTCGGTGAGGATCTCCACGTTCCTGCGCGGCGTGAGATCGCCCTCGCCCTCGATCGAGCGGGCGCTGTGGGAGTCGAGCTTCACGTCCTCGGGGTCCACGATCACGTCGGCGTCGGTGAGCTCGCCGAGCTCCCGCAGCTCGGGGTTCGTGAACGCCGCCTGGGCGGGCCCGCGGCGGCCGAGGATGACGATCTCCTCGATGGCGCTCTCGGCCATCACGTCGATCGCGTGATCCGCGGTGTCGGTGACCTCCAGCTCCTCGCGCGGCAGGGCCAGCATGCGCGCCACGTCCATGGCCACGTTGCCGTTGCCGATCACCACGGCGCGCTTGCAGGAGAGGTCGAACTCGAGGTCGCGGAAGTCCGGGTGGGCGTTGTACCAAGCCACGAACTCGGTGGCCGCCCAGCTGCCGGGCAGGTCCTCGCCGGGGATCCCCATGTGGCGGTCGGTCTGCGCGCCGACCGCGTAAATCACCGCGTGGTAGCGCTCCTTGAGCTCGGCGTGAGAGATGTTTCCACCCACCGTGACGTTGCCGAAGTACCGGAAGCCGTCCTTGGCGGCCGTCTTCTCGTACACCCGGATGACCGACTTGATCTTGGGGTGGTCGGGCGCCACCCCGGCCCGGACCAGGCCGAAGGGCGTGGGCAGGCTGTCGAACATGTCGACCTCCACCGTGCGCTCCTTGGCGTTCATCAGGTGACCGGCGGCATAGAAGCCGGAGGGGCCGGAGCCGATCACGGCGACTCGCAGCGGATTCTCGGGTATGCCCGCAGGATTGGTCATGGGTTTGGACCGGGTTGGCCCCCGGCAGGGTCGACGGCGGTCGGCGATTATAGGCGGCGTGCGTCCGCGGGTGGCCCTCCTTGCCTGGAACCTCCAGCCCTCGCGGCATCGCGGCGGCGGCCTGATGTCGGGGATCATCCGCGACGGTCACGAACGGTTCAACTTCGTCTGCGTGACCGCGAAGCTCGATCCCGAGCTCCTTCCGCTGGTGGAGTGGCGGCGCACCCTCCCCCTATATGGGCCGATGCGCCTCAAGTGGGCCGGTTTCTACGCCTCTGCGGGCCTCGCGCTCAGGCGCGCGGAGGTGGACGTCGTTCACGCGATGTCACCCATGCCCGCGGTGGCGAACCACGTCGACCTCGCTTCGGTGAACTGGTGCCACCACGGCTACCACGAGGCGGCGAACGGGCGCCCGCCCGGGGAGAACCGGCTGACCTGGAGGGCGGCGCGGGCCTTCACCACCGGCCTGGAGCGGTTCGCCTACCGACCGCCGCGCACGCGTGTCGCGGAGGTCGAGACCGGTGCCGCCAAGGCCACCGTGGAGCGCCACTTCCCTGACCTGGAGGTGGTGGAGATCCCGCTCATTTACGACACCGAGCGCTACAAGGCCGACCCCACCGTGCGGGAGCAGGTCCGGGCCGAGCTCTCGGCCGGCCCCGACGACGTAGTGGCTCTCTACTCGGGCCGAAACCCGCACATCAAGGGACTGGACCTGGCGGTGGAGGGGTTTGCGGACGCCCACCGCCGCGGCGCCGACCGGCTCACCCTGTGGACGGCGGGCAGGGGCGATCCGGCGCCGCTCGCCCGCCGCCACGGATTGGAAGGCCGCGTGAGGAAACTGGGCTACCGCTACGACATCGAGCGGTATCTCGCCGCGGCCGACGTCTTCCTGCTGCCGACCATCTACGAGCACGGGTCCCGCGCTTCTCACGAGGCCGCCGCCTGCGGGCTGCCGCTGCTGGTGACCGCCACCAGCGGGCCGGCGGACCTGATCGGCGACGACGAGGGCGGGATCGTGATCGAGCGCGATCCGAGCTCGATCGGAGCCGCGTTGGCGCGCGTGGCCGCGGACCCCGAGCTGCGCAGGCGGATGGGCCAGGCCGCCCGGGAGCGGATGCTCGCCCTCAACGGCCACTCGTACGAGCCGTATTTCGAGCTCTACGAGCGGCTGGCCGCCGATCGTGGCTAGGCCGCGCGTAGCCCTCGTCGTATGGGACGCCGGTGCTCCCGGCGGTCACACGGGCCTGGCGTCCGAGATCGCGCTTGCGGGGGCCGGCAGGTTCGACTTCGTGGTGGTCTCACGGACACTGGATCCGGGCATGGCCGAGGCCGTGGAGTGGCTGCGAGTGCGCGCACCGGCGGGACCGTTTCGCGCACGCTGGGCCGCGTTCTATCTCGCGGGCGCGCCGCGGGTGGCGCGCGCGCGGGCCGACGTGGTGCACACCTTCGCGCCGGCGCCCATGGTGCCCAACCGGGTCGACCTGGCCACGGTGAACTTCTGCCACGCGGGCTTTCACGAAGCAGGGGGCTCCGCCGGGCGGCTGGCGAGCCGGGTCACGCTCGCGCTGGAGCGCTGGACCTACGGGGGCACGAGGACGAGAGTGGTCGAGGTGGAGACTCCCGGCGCGGCGGACACCTTTCGCCGCCACTACCCGGGGGCCGACGTGGAATTGGTCCCCAGGCGGTTCAACCTCGACCGGTATCGCCCCGATGCAGAGGCGCGGAGCGCCATCCGCCGCGAGCTCGGAGCGTCACCGGAGACCGTGGTCGGGGTGTTCGCCGGCCGCGACCATCACGCCAAGGGCCTCCGCTTCGCGATCACGGGCATGGCCGCCGCTCGCCCCAGGGTGCAGGTGCCGCTGGCGCTGTGGGTTGCGGGGTACGACGACGCGGAGTACGTCGCGCGCCTGGCGGCCCGGGCGGGGGTCGAGGGCCAGGTGCAGGCGCTGGGCTGGCGCGGCGACATGGAGCGGCTGTACGCGGGAGCCGACTTCCTGGTGCTGCCCACGGTGTACGAGCAGGGCTCGCGCGCTTCCTTCGAGGCGGCCGCCTGTGCGCTCCCCCTGGTGGCCACGCCCGTGCACGGGGCCACCGACGTGATCGGGGACGACGAGGGCGGAATCCGCGTGCGCCGCGACACCGAGTCGGTGGCCGAGGCGATCGTCCGCCTTGGATCGGACCAAGCCCTACGCGCACGGATGGGCGAAACGGCGCGCGAACGGTGCCTGGCTAGAAACGCCGACGCCGACCACACCGCGCGCTTCCTCGACCTCTACGACCGCCTGGCGGCATGATCAGTGCCGTGGAACGCGTGGCCGTCATCGACATGGGCTCGAACTCATTCCGGCTGGTGGTGTTCCAGTACGAGCGCAGCAGCTGGTGGGCGCTGGCTGACGAGATCCGCGAGGCCACCCGCGTGAGCGCCGGCATGGGCGACGAGGGGGTGCTCCAGCCCGAGCCGATGGACCGAGCCGTGCACACGGCCGCCGTCTTCTCGTCGTTCCTTGAGGCGCAGGCGGTGGACCGGGTGGATGCCGTGGCCACCAGCGCCATCCGCGATGCCGCAAACCGCGACGAGCTGCTCGCCGCGATCCGCGAGAGCTCCGGGCTCGAGGTGCGCGTGATCAGCGGTGCGGAGGAGGCCTGGTACGGCTATCTGGCGATCGCGAACTCCACGACGCTCGAGGAGGGCTTCGGCATCGACGTCGGCGGCGGCAGCGTGCAGCTGATGCGGATCGAGGACAGGCGCCTGCGCGAGGCGGAGTCGGTGCGGCTCGGCGCGGTGAGGGTGAGCGAGGCGTTCCTGCCCGATGAGGAGGCGAGCGCCAAGCAGATGAAGGCGCTGCGCAAGCACGTGGATCGCACCCTCGCCGAGTTCGAGTGGTGGGGGGAGGGCGAGGCGAGGCTCGCCGGGCTGGGCGGCACGATCCGCAACCTGGCGGCCGCTGTGCAGAAGCGGATGGAGCTGCCCGACCTCGACGTGCAGGGGTTCACGCTCAGCCGCGATGCGCTGGAGGAGCTGATCGAGCAGCTGGCCGACAAGCCCGCGGCCAAGCGCGGGTCGGTGCGCGGCATCAAGCCCGACCGCGGCGACGTGATCCTGGGCGGCGCTCTGGTGGTGGCCGCCGCGATGGAGCACGGCGGCTTCACCGAGATCGAGGTGACCGAGGCCGGATTGCGCGAGGGCGTCTTCTTCGAGCAGCTGCTGTCCGACCGCGACCCGCCGCTACTCGGCGACGTGCGGCGCGAGTCGGTGACCAACCTCGCGCGCCGCTTCCGCACCAACGACGCTCACGTGGAGCACGTGGCGCTCCTCTCGCTGCAGATGTTCGACGCGCTTGCGGAGGCCGGGCTGCATGCGCTCGGGGATCAGGAGCGCGAGCTGCTGTGGGCGGCCTGCATGCTGCACGACATCGGGGTCACGATCGACTACGACGACCATCACCGCCACTCCCACTACCTGATCGTGAACTCGGGGCTGCCCGGGTACTCGCCGTGGGAGCTGGAGATGATCGCGGCGATCGCCCGCTGGCACCGCAAGGGCGAGCCCGACGCCGGCGCCCTGGGCGCGCTCGAGCGCAAGGGCGACTCCGCCCGCCTGCTCGTGCTCTGCGGGATCA
Source organism: uncultured Thermoleophilaceae bacterium (assembly GCA_963825775.1). Lineage (GTDB taxonomy): Bacteria > Actinomycetota > Thermoleophilia > Solirubrobacterales > Thermoleophilaceae > JAAYBF01. Next base: position 93,973 of record CAWGUV010000016.1, read on the forward strand.
TCCGCTTGGCGGAGCAGTTCGAGCGCAGCCGCGACCGGGTGGTTGCCGGCGTGGAACTCGCGCAGGCGAACGGCGCCGTGACCCTGCGGGCGCGCACGAACGGGGCCGACTCGAGCGTCGCCATCTGGTCGGCCCAGCGCAACTCCGACCTGCTCGCGGAGGCGATCGGCGAGAAGGTGGAGGTGGTCAGCGGATGAGGCGCGCCGTGGGGGCCGCCGTGCTGACGTGCCTGGTCGCCGCCGCGCCCGCCCATGCCGCGCAGCGCCTGACGACGATCGAGACGCCCAGCCGCAACGTGAACCCCGCCGACGTGAGCTTCAACGGCGCGGACCACCCCAGGCGCCTACGGACGCACGTGCTGCTCCCCGACGGCTACGACGGCAAGCGACGCTTCCCCGTGTTGTTCCTGCTCCACGGCGCCGGCGGGCGCGCCGAGGACTGGGTGCGCACCGGCGACATCGCGAACACGGCGCGCGGCCTTCCCGCGATCGTGGTGATGCCCGAGGGCGCGACCGGCTTCTACACCAACTGGTGGAACGGCGGGCGGCGCGGCGCGCCTGGCTGGGAGCGCTTCTTCATCGATGAGCTAGTGCCGCTGGTCGAGCGCCGCTTCCGGGTCGCGCCCGGCCGGCGCAATCACGCGATCGCGGGCCTGTCGATGGGCGGCTTCGGCGCGACGTTCATCGGGTCGCAGCTCCCCGGGTACTTCGGCTCGGCGTCGAGCTTCTCCGGGCTGCTCCAGCACCAGCGCCCCCAGGTCGAGCCCGCGCTCCAGGCCTTCGGGGCGCGCTACGCCGACGTCTTCGGGCCCCAGTCGGGCTTCTACGCGACCGGGCACAACTCGACCCGCCTGGCCGCCAACCTGCGTGCCACCCGCCTGTACGTGACGGTCGGCGACGGGACCCCCGAGCCGGGTGTGCCGTTCGACCCGGCCTCGGTGACCCTCGCCGGTGTGGCGGAGGCGGAGCTGCGCGGGCAGGCAGATGAGTTCGTGGCAGCCGCGCGTGCCGCGGGGGCCGACACCACCTACGTCCCGCTGGCCGGAGTGCACGACTGGCCCTACTGGCGCCGCCACCTGCGCGAGGCGATCGCCTGGGGCCTGTTCAAGCCCGTACCCGAGGAGCCGCGCGTCGTGGTCCTACCGCACGGTCGCCCAGAGGGGCGAGATGTGGGGCCTGCGGTACGCCTTCCGCGCGCCACCCGCCGGGCTCGCCGATTTCGAGCGGGCCGGTGCGCGCCTGCGCGGGCGCGGGGCGGGCACCGTGACCCTGGAGTACGCGGCCGGCTGCGCGCTCACCGCCGCGCTCCCCTTCGACCGCGCGCTGCCGCCGCGGATCTGCGGACGCATCGCCGTGAAGGTCAGCCCGCGGCGCGCGCGGCTGGGGCGCACGCGACGGGTGCGGTTCCGCGTGACCCGCGTGGCGGGCGGGCGGCGCTTCCCGCTGCCGGGAGCGCGCATACGCATCGGGGGCCGCACCGTGCGGACGAACGCCCAGGGCCGCGCCCGGGTTCGCTACCGGCCCCGAGGCCGGCCCGGGCTGCGCCGCGCCCGCGTGGGCTTCCGCGGGCTGCGCACCGCGCGGCCGCCGATCCGGGTGCTGCCGCGCCGCTAGGTGATCCGCGTAATCAGCTCGCCGAGCTGAGGCGAGGAGACCACTACCTCGTCGCCCGGCTTGAGCCAGACGCTCGGGTCGCGCGCGCCGCCCACCCCGGAGGGCGTGCCGGTGGCGACGATGTCGCCGGGGTCGAGCGTCATGAGCCCCGAGAGGTGGGACACCAGCGCGGGCACGGAGTGGATCAGGTCGGCGGTGGAGGCCGACTGCATCACCTCGCCGTTCAACTTCAGCTCGATCTCGATCGCGTCGTGGGGCCCGGCCTCGTCGGGGGTGACCAGCGCCGGCCCGCACGGCGCCGAGCCGTCGAACACCTTGCCGGGCATCCACTGCGGCGTCGAGAACTGCAGGTCGCGCGCGGACAGGTCGTTCAACAGCATGTAGCCCGCCACGTGGTTCATCGCCTCCTCCTCGGAGACGTCCTTGCAGCGGTCCCCGATCACGAAGGCGACCTCCGCCTCGTAGTCCACCTTCTTGCTGGTAGAAGGCAGGGCCACCTTGGCGCCCGGTGCCGCGATGGCGTTGGCGTACTTGGCGAAGAAGGTGGGCGTCTCGGGAGGGTCGACGCCGGCCTCCTCGGCGTGCGTGCGGTAGTTCAACCCGATGCAGACGATCTTGCCCGGCCGCGCGATGGGCGCCAGCAGCGGTATCTCCTCGACCGGGACGCCCTCGTCCTCAACCGCCACGACCTCCGACAGCAGGCCGCCCTGGAGCAGGGCGTAGATGGTGCGGTCCTCCTCGCGCACGGAGGAGAACGCCTGGCCCCAGATGTCGAGCACGCGCCCGTCGCGCAGCATGGCCGCGCGCGGGGCGGGGAACGACTCGACGGTGACGAGGCGCATGGGCGGCAGCGTACCCTTGGACGGTGGCTCGCGAGAAGGACACCTCGGTTCCGACCGGCCGGATCCGCCGCACGGCGAAGGTCGCCGGGCTTGCCGGCGGGCAGACCGCGCGCAACTACGCCACCAAGGCCGCGAACCTCACCCGCGACGAGCGCGGGCGCCGCGAGGCCGCCGCGCGCCGCCAGGCCGAGGCGGTCGAGCAGATCCTCGAGGTGCTCGGGAACATGAAGGGCGCGGCGATGAAGGTCGGCCAGGTGGCCTCGTTCATCGACACTGGGGCCTTCCCCGAGGAGTACCAGGAGCGGATCCACGAGAAGCTCGCCGAGCTGCGCGACTCCGCCCCGCGCGTGCCGTTCGCGGAGATGCGAAAGGTGATCGAGGAAGAGCTCGAGGATCCGATCGACGAGGTGTTCGCCGAGTTCGACGAGGAGGCCGTGGCCGCCGCATCGATCGGCCAGGTCTACCGTGCCAAGCTGCCCGACGGCCGTGACGTGGCCGTGAAGGTGCAGTACCCCGGCGTGGCCTCCGCCGTGCGCTCCGACCTCCAGAACATCGGCCTGCTGATGCGCGTGGCGAAGCGGATCGCGCCCGGGATGGACGCCAAGGCGATGACGAAGGAGCTCCGCGAGCGGCTGTCCGACGAGCTGGACTACGAGCAGGAGGCGCAGGCTCAGCGTGCGTTCGCGCGCGCCTGGCGCGGCCATCCGTTCGTGGTGATCCCTGACGTGGTCACCCACCTGTGCCGGGAGCGGGTGCTGGTGAGCGAGTGGGTGGACGGCATGGGGTTCGAGGACGTGAAGGAGCTGCCGAAGGCCGAACGCGACCGCTTCGCCGAGATCGTGTTCCGCTTCTTCTTCGGATCGCTCTACCGCAACGGCCACTTCTCGGGCGACCCCCACCCCGGCAACTACAAGCTCATGGACGACGACCGGGTCGCGTTCCTGGACTTCGGGATGACCAAGCACCTGCCCCGCGAGCATCTCGACGCCGAGATCAACGCGCTGCGCCTGGCCCTCGAGGGCGATGCCGAGGGCCTGCACGCCCAGCTGGCGGGGATGGGCTTCTTCGATGCGTCCGACCCGGCGCTGCCCGCGGACGCCGTGCTCGACCACTTCCTCGACGTGACCCACTGGTACTCCGAGGACCGTGAGGTGACGCTCGACCGCGAGCTCGTGGCCCAGGTGCTGATCGACTTCGGCGACCCGCGCTCGGACCACTGGGAGCTGATGCGCCACGAGACCATGCCTCCCGACGCCATGCTCGCAAGGCGGATGGAGGCGCTCGTGCTGGGCGTGCTCGGCCAGCTCGGAGTGAGCGCGAACTGGCACCGCATCGCCCGCGAGTGGCTGTTCGGCGACCCGCCGTTCACCCCGCTGGGCGAACAGGAGGCCGACTTCTTCGGCGGGCGGCGTGCCGCGGCCTAGCGACCAGAAGGCCTTCGCGCATCTCGCGAAGCAGGACGTGATCGGCGCGATCGTGGAGGCCGACGGACCCCTGGACGAGGAGGAGCGCCGCCGCGGCCGGCCCAAGGAGGCCTACGGGGCGCTGGTGCGGGCGATCGTCGGCCAGCAGCTCTCCACCAAGGCGGCGGCCACGATCAACGGCCGGCTGATCGACCTCTACGGCGGCAAGGTCCCGAAGCCCGAGCAGCTGATCGAGACCGATCCCGAGGAGCTGCGCGGCGTCGGCCTCTCCTACCGCAAGGCGGAGTACCTGCGCGACCTGGCCGAGCACATCGTGGACGGGCGGCTCGAGCTGGACCGCTTTGGAGACATGCCCGATGACGACGTGATCGCCGAGCTGACCGCCGTCAAGGGCCTGGGCGTGTGGACGTCGCACATGTTCCTGATGTTCCACCTGCGCCGGCCGGACGTGCTGCCGGTGGGCGACCTCGGGATCCGCAACGCGGTCCGCGAGCTCTACGACCTGGAGGAGCTACCCGACGCGGATCAACTCACGTCGATCGCCGAGCCATGGCGCCCGTACCGGACGCTGGCGTGCCTTTACCTCTGGCGCTCGCTGGACAACGAGCCGGGCTAGCATGGCCGAGATGGAACGCAAGCGTGAGCGCGTGGTGCTCGAGACGGGCAGGTATCGGGTCGAGGGTGAGGTGCTTCTCCCGCCCGACGGCTACAAGAGCCGCCTGTCGGATCATCTCAACGAGCCCGAGCGCGATTTCCTGATCGTGCTCGACGCGGTGCTCACTCCGTTCGACAACCCTGACGGGGCGTATCGCACGGGCGTGGTCATGCTGCAGCGCACGCGGATCGACGTGGTCCTGCCGGCCGACGAGATCACCGGCCCGGCGTAGGCGGCTAGACGGCTGAGCCGCAGCTGGGCTCTTCGTCCGCAACGCGGAAGGAGGAGCCGCAGCCGCACGATGCGACGACGTTGGGGTTGGTCACCTCGAAGCCGGAGCCCTCGAAGCTCTCGGTCCAGACGACCTCGGAGCCGTCGACGTAGCGCATGCTCGCCGGGTCCACGAGCACGCGGATGCCGGCGGTGTCGAAGACCTGGTCGTCGTCGCGCTTCTCGTCGAGCGCGAGCGCGTACTGGAAGCCCGAACAGCCTCCGCCGCGGACGCCTACGCGCAGCCCGATCTCGCCCTCCGCCTCCTGCTGGGAGAGGAAGTCGCGCACCTTGGTGGCGGCGGTGTCGCTGAGCGTGACCATGCTTCACGAAATGTAGCATTGGGTCCCAATGCCGACCAGCGACGAACTCAAGCACCGCATCGAAGACGCGTTTCCAGGCGCTAACGTGGTTGTGGAGGACCTCACGGGCGGCGGAGACCACTTCCGTGCAGAGGTCGTATCCGACCGCTTCGAAGGCCTCAGCCGGCTCGACCAGCACAAGCTCGTGTATGGCGTTTTCGGCAACGAGGTGGGCGGTGCGATCCACGCCCTTTCGATCAAGACTTCGACCCCTGGAGAGGCCGCATGAACAACACCGAGATCCACGACTTCATCGACAACGCGATCAAGGAGAACAAGGTGATGCTCTTCATGAAGGGCACCCCCGAGCAGCCCGCCTGCGGGTTCTCCATGCGCACCTCCGGCGCACTGAACGCGCTCGGCGTGCAGTACGCGGCCCTGGACATCCTCCCCGACCCCCGCATCCGCGAGGAGCTGTCGGGTCTCTCCGGCTGGCCGACCATCCCCCAGCTGTTCATCGACGGCGAGCTGGTCGGCGGCTGCGACATCGTCACCGAGATGTACGAGAGCGGTGAGCTCGCGGCGAAGCTGGGCGTTGAGATGCCCGAAGACGACGATGAGGAATCAGGCCTCAGGCCTCAGGCATCAGGGGAAGCGCCCGTTCAGCAGGGCCGGATTCCGCTCGAGAACCGTCTGGACTAGCGCCGCTTTTTCCGCACCTGATCGAACGCGGCGCGGCCCTTCGCCGCCGCTTCGCGCGCCTGCGCGGCGGTAGCGCTCCTTTTCCTCCGGCGATAGCGCCTGCCAGCGCTCCCACGCCATCAGGATCAGGGGCCAGGCGCGGCGTCCGGCCGACGACGCGCGGGCGAAGCCGGACTGCGCTCCTGTCTTACGCGGGATGCGGGGAGGCACCTTGGGGGCTCACGTGGTCGATGTACTCGAGGATCCGGTGCGACTCGTGGATGACGTCGTCGCCGTGCACCAGCACGGGCACCCAGCGCTGGCCGGTCAGCTCCTCGACCTCGGGGCGGTCACGCTTGAGGAAGGGCACGCGCACCTCGTCGTACTCGATCCCCGCCGAACGCAGCCGGCGCGCCACCTTGCCGCAGCGGCAAACCAGGTCCGTGGGAGCCTTGCAGCGGTAGAGCGTGGCCATCGGCGGCAGATTAGCGGCGCGGAGATGGTTGATCCAAGCCACTGGGCTACGCACGGGAACGACCGCGGAGAGTGAGTGGCGACTCAAGGGCGCTATGACGCCTCTGAGTCGCCAACCGATCGTCGGCCGCCACGGTTAGCCCTGGAATGCTGTAGTCGTGAGCTTCGTACTGGAGCTGCTGGTCCCAGATCTCGAGTGGGAGCTGGCCGAACAGATCCAGGAGGCAACCGGCAGGGAGGGACTCGTCCCTGTTCTTCCCTGGCCTCGCCGCGACGCCGGTCCTCGACGATCAGGCTCATTGGAACGAGACGGAGTACACGCTCCATCCACTCGGGCGCGAGGCCCTCGCGCGTTCGCTGCTCGCGTCGGATGACGTGCTCGATCCCGGGTGGACGTTCCGTGCGCACTGGGTCGGCGATATCACGGCAAAGGCCCCAACGACCAAGGTTTGCCCACAGAATTAGCGCCGCAGCAGTTTCTCTCCCAGCGAAATTGCCGCTCCGGCCACCCGGTACTGAAGCTGCTGGGAGCGGCGCGAGCGCACGATGCGGTCGTGCTCGCGATCCATGTACCAGCCGACCGTGGCCTCGAGCGTCTCCTCGTGCGGGCGCGCCTTCCAGTCCAGCTCGCGCTTGGCCTTGGTCGAGCGATAGGTCCACCAGCGGCTCGCAGCCATCACCTCCTGCGAGGAGAGGGTCGACTGGCCGGGCCCGACCGGCAGGCTCGCCGCGGCGGCGGCCAGTCTGCGCGGGACCTTCACCGGGGGCTCGATCCCGCTGATGCGGCCGAGATCGGCGAACAGCCGGTCGAAGGTGAAGTTCCGGCCGCCGAGGATGTAGCGCTCGCCAACGGCGCCCTCGGCGTCGGCGCTGAGGTGGCCCGCCGCCACGTCGCGCACGTCGACGATATTCATCGCGCCGTCGGCATACGCCGGCACCCGGCCCAGCAGGAAGCTGCGCACGAGGCGCGTCGACGTGACGTGCGTGTCGCCCGGGCCGAACACTCCGGTCGGGTTTACGCACACCAGCGGCAGCCCCTTCGCCGCGAGCCGCAGCGCCTCGGCCTCTGCCTCGTGCACGGAGTTCACGTACGGGATTCCCAGGTGGCCCGCGGTGAACAGCTGCGTCTCGTCCGCGGTGCCGCCCCTCTCCGCCGGGCCCAGCGCGGCGGCGCTGGAGGTGTAGACCGCCCGGTCGACCTCCGCTCGCAGGGCCTCCTCGAGCACGATCCGCGTGCCGCCCACGTTGACCTCGAAGATCCGCTCGGCGTCCTCCGGCCGCACCGAGGTCATCCCGGCGGCGTGGAACACGCGGTCGACGCCCTTCATCGCCCTCCGCACCGAGCGCCTGTCGAGGATGTCGCAGCGCACCTTCTCCACGTCGAGCTCGACCGTGCGCTTGCGATCGCCCCGGACCGCCACCCGCAGGTCGTCGCCGCGCTCCAGGAGCGCGCGCGCCAGCTGGCTTCCGATGAAGCCCGTGGCGCCGGTGAGAAGTGTCTTCGCCATCGCGCGGCGAGCGTACCTACGCAGCCCCCCTCTATAGGGTGCCGCCCTCATGCCCGTCGCCGTTGTCACGGATACAACCGCCTACCTGCCCCCGGACCTGGTGCAGCGGCGGGAGATCGTCTGCGTTCCGCTTTACGTGGTCTTCGGGTCCGAGCGCACGGTCAAGGAGACGGAGATCGACGACTACCCGGCGTTCTTCGAGGAGCTTCGGTCGGCCGACTCGCTCCCCACCACCTCCCAGCCTTCGGTGGGCGACTTCATCGCCTGCTTCGAGGAGCAGCTCAGCAAGGGCCACGATGTGATCTCGATCCACATCTCGGCGGGCATCTCCGGGACCTTTGACTCCGCGCGCCAGGCTGCCGAGCAGCTCGAGCGGGAGGGCAAGGGCGGAGAGCGCGTGCGGGTGTTCGACTCCGCCACGACCGCCGGCGGCCTGGGGCTGCTGGTGCTCACGGCGTGCACGGCTTCGGAGGCCGGGGGCACGCTCGATGAGGTCGAGGAACAGGTCCGCCAAGCCCGCGCAGACCTGAAGATCTGGTTCGCGGTCGACACGCTGGAGTTCCTCAAGCGCAGCGGGCGCATCGGAGCCGCCAGCGCGTGGATCGGCTCCACGCTGAAGGTGAAGCCGATCCTCTCCCTCGAGAGCGAGCTCACGCCGGTCGAGCGGGTGCGCACCAGCTCGCGGGCGTTCGAGCGGCTGGTGGACTACGCCCGCCAGCGCCACGAGTCCGGAGCCGACGGCTGGGTGGTCCAGCACATCGCCGCCCACGATCAGGCGGAGAGGCTCACCGAGCGCTGCCGTGAGGTCTTCGGCCGCGATCCGGCCTTCGTGGGCGAGATCGGCCCGGTGTTGTCCGCGCATGTCGGTCCTGGGCTGCTGGGCATCGGGTCGATTCCCCAGCACTACCTGGAATAGCGATTTCGCCGTCCGCCGCCGGGGACAGAATCCCGGCGGCATGGGCAACCAGGATCTGACCGCGGCGCGGGTGGTCGTCAGGACCGTCCTGATCGTGGTTGCGATCGTGATCCTGCTGTACCTGATCTACCTGGTGCGCAAGCCGATCGGCTGGCTGCTGATCGCCACGTTCCTGGCCATCGCGCTCTCTGGCCCGGTGAACGTGCTCGAGCAGTACATGAAGCGCGGCTTTGCAATCGCGATCGTCTACCTGGGACTGCTCGCGGTGCCGATCGCGCTCGGAGCGCTGATCGTCCCGTCACTGGTGAGGGAGGGCAACAACCTGGCCGACAACGCGCCGACCTACGCCCGCGACGTAGCCGACTTCGTCCAGGACAACGAGCGCCTGCGCGAGATCAACGAGGACTACGACGTGACCAGCAAGCTCGAGGAGGAGGCCGCGAAGCTGCCCGGGAAGCTCGGCGGCGCCGCCGGAACCCTGCGCGACGTTGGCTTCGGGATCGTGAACTCGATCTTCGCGCTCGTCACGATCCTGATCCTCACGGCGTTCATGCTCGGCAGCGGCGGGAGGTGGGTGGCGCACGGCCTGCGCTTCTTACCCGTGGACAACGCCGAACGGCTCGAGCGCGTGCTCGCGCGCTCCTCCGCCGCGATTCGAAATTACGTGGCCGGGGCGATAGCGCAGGCGGCGCTGGCGGCGATCCTCGCGTACGTCGTGCTGTCGATACTCGGCGTGCCGTTCGCCGCGCCGCTGCCGGTGATCATCTTCTTCCTCGACCTGATCCCGCTGATCGGCGCCACGATCGGGGCGGTGCTCGTTGGCGTCGTCACGCTGTTCCAGGACTTCCCCACCGCCACGATCATCTGGGTGATCTGGTCGATCGCCTACCAGCAGGTGGAGAACAACCTGATCCAGCCGCAGATCCAGAAGCGGGCGGTGGACATCAACCCGTTCCTGGTGGTGGTGGCGGTGCTGTTCGGCAGCGCGTTGCTGGGGATCCTCGGCGCACTGGTGGCCGTGCCGGTGGCGGCATCGGTGCAGATCGCGGTGCGCGAGTACCTCGACTACCGCGGGATCAGGCCGCGGCCCGAGGAGCCGCCGGAAGCGCCGCCGCCGGATCCGGAGCCGCCACCGGCAGGTGGCGGGCCCGAGCCGGCGCCCGCCTAGTTCCGGCGGCCCTCGCAGTTGCGGCGGGTGTCGCGGCGGTCGGTCGTCGCGCGGTCGCGGCCTGAGCCGCAGTTCACGCGGTCACGCGAGCGGTCTGCTCCGAGCACGCGGTCGTTGCCCTCGCGGCCCCAGAGGCTGTCGCGGCCGCTGCCGCCGGTGACGATGTCGTTGCCCGTGTCGCCGGAGAGGCTGTCGTTGCCGCTGTCGCCGGAGACGCGGTCGTTGCCCGAGCCGCCGTGGGCGCGGTCGTTGCCGCTGCCGCCGGTGAGGCGGTCGTTGCCCGATCGGCCAAGCATGCGGTCCTTGCCCGAGCCGCCTGAGATCCGGTCGCGCCCGGTGGAGCCGCTGAGCACGTCGTTGCCCTTGCCGCCGAAGAGACGGTCATTCCCCGCGCCGCCGGTCACGCGGTCCGCCCCGTCGCCGGCGCAGATCACGTCGTCGCCGCCACCACTCTCGATGATGTCGCGGCCAGAGCTCCCGACGATCACGTCACGCCCCGCGGTTCCCCTGAGCCGACCCGAGCCCTCGATCGTCGCGTCAAGCCCGGCGCACTTGGCCGGGGTGGCCGGATTCGCGGCGCAGGTAACCGTCACCGTTACGGTCGCCTGGGAGCCGCCGTCGAGCGTGTAGGTGAAGCTGTCGGCGGTTCCGCCGGGCTGCGAGTTGCAGTAGCCGACGGCGGGGCGGTAGGTCAGGTTGGCGCCGGCCCCGGTGATCGCCACCGTGCCGTTGGCGGGCTGGGTCACCGACGCGATCTGCTCGGAGCCACCGTCGGAATCGGTGTCATTGGAGATGACGTCAAATGACGTGTCCCCCGAATCCGCGGCGACCGTGCGAGCATCGTTCACCGCGTTCGCGTCGTCATCGACGCAGGTCACCGTCACTGCCACCGTCGCCGTGTCCCCGCCGCTGATCGTGTAGCTGAAGTCATCCGTCGGAGCCGCACCCGGGTCATTGCAGTAGTCCGCATCCGGCGTGTAGGAGATCTGATCAGGTGAGCCCTGGACCACCGTTGCGGTGCCATTGTTGGGCTGCGTGACCGCGGTGATCTCGATCGTGTCGTTTTCGAGATCGGTGTCGTTCGAGAGCACGTTGAACGACGTCGCGCCGGAATCCTCGCCCACCGTGCGGGCGTCGTTCACCGCGACCGGATCATCGCCCGTGCACGTCACCGTCACCGCCACGCTGGCGGTGTCCCCGCCGGTGATCGTGTAGGTGAAGTCGTCGGTCGGCGCTGCGCCGGGGTCGTTGCAATAGTCGGCGTCCGGGGTGTAGACGATCTGATCAGGTGAGCCCTGGAGGACCGTGGCGGTGCCGTTGGCCGGATTGGAGACCGCGGTGATCTCGATCGCGTCACCGGGATCCGCATCGGTGTCGTTGCTGAGCACGTTGAACGACGTGGCGATCGTGTCTTCATCCACGGTCCGCACATCGTCGACGGCCGCCGGGTCGTCGTTAGCGCAGGTGACCGTGACCGCAACCGTCGCGGTGTCGCCGCCGGTGATCGTGTAGGTGAAGTCATCCGTCGGCGCTGCACCAGGGTCGTTGCAGTAGTCGGCGTCGGGGGTGTAGGAGATCTCGTCCGGCGAGCCCTCCACCACGCTCACGGTGCCGTCGTCGGGCTGGGTGACCGCGGTGATCTCAATCGCGTCGCCCTCATCCGCATCCGTGTCGTTGGTGAGCACGTTCAGCGACGTCGCGCCCGAGTCCTCGCCCACCGTGCGTGAATCCGCGAACGCGACCGGGTCATCAGCCGCACAGGTGACCGTCACGGCCACCGTCGCGGTATCGCCGCCGTTCACGGTGTAGGTGAAGTCGTCGGTCGGGGCTGCGCCGGGGTCGTTGCAATAGTCCGTGTCCGGGGCGTAGGTGATCTCGTCAGGAGAGCCCTCGACGATCGTCGCGGTCCCGTCGTCGGGCTGGGTGACTGCGGTGATCTCGATCGCGTCGCTCTCCGCGTCGGTGTCGTTAGTGAGCACGTTGAACGAGGTCGCGCCAGAGTCCTCGCCCACCGTCCGCGTGTCGTCGACAGCAGCTGGGTCATCGGCCGCGCAGGTGACCGTCACCTCCACCGTCGCCGTGTCGCCACCCGTCACCGTGTAGGTGAAATCGTCCGTTGGCGCCAGGCCTGGGTCGTTGCAGTAGTCGGCATCCGGGGTGTAGGAGACTTCGTCAGGCGACCCCTCCACCACGCTCACGGTGCCATCGGTCGGCTGGGTCACCGCCGTGATCTCGATCGCGTCGCCGACATCGGCGTCGGTGTCATTCGTCAGCACGTTGAAGCTCGTTGCGCCGGAATCCTCACCCACCGTCCTGGTGTCGTCATTTGCCACCGGGTCGTCGCCCGCGCAGGTCACGGTGACCGCCACGGTTGCGGTGTCCCCGCCGTTCACCGTGTAGGTGAAATCGTCCGTCGGGGTCGCGCCCGGGTCGTTGCAGTAGTCCCCATCCGGGGTGTAGGAGACCTCGTCCGGCGAGCCCTCCACCACGCTCACGGTGCCGTCGTCCGGCTGGGTCACCGCTGTGATCTCGATCGCATCACCCGCATCCGCATCGGTGTCGTTGCTCAGCACGTCGAAGCTCGTCGCGCCCGAGTCCTCGCCCACCGTCCTGGTGTCGTCGGTGGCGACTGGGTTGTCGGCCGCGCAGGTGACCGTCACCTCCACGGCCGCGATGTCGCCCCCGGTGATCGTGTAGGTGAAATCGTCAGTGGGTTCGGCGCCGGGGTCGTTGCAGTAGTCGTCATCCGGGGTGTAGGAAATCTCGTCAGGCGAGCCCTCCACCACGCTCACGGTGCCATTGACCGGCTGCGTGACCGCAGTGACCTCGATCGCGTCGCCCGCATCCGCATCCGTGTCGTTGGTGAGCACGTCGAGCGACGTCGCGCCAGAGTCCTCGCCCACCGTGCGGGCGTCGAAGTTCGCGACCGGATCGTCGTTCGCGCACGTGACCGTGACGGCCACCGTCGCGCTCGAGCCACCGTTGAGCGTGTAGGAGAAGTCGTCCGTCGGGGCCGCGCCTGGGTCGTTGCAGTAGTCGGCGTCGGGCTCGTAGCTGAGGCTGAGGTTGTTGCCGGCGACGACAACCGTCCCGTTGGCGGGCTGGGTCGCTGAGGCGATCGACTTCGGGCCGGCGTCGGGATCGGTGTCGTTCGCGAGCACATCGACGGTCGTCGCGCCGGAGTCCTCGGCGCGGGTCGGGGTGTCGTTCACGGCCGTCGGGAAGATGTCGCCGAACAGCACCGACACGTTGTCTGCGGTGATGTTCGGGGTCGCGACGTCGGCCTTGCCGTCGGTGTCGAAGTCCGCGCTCGTGATCCCGAAGGGACCCGCCCCGACCGCGAAGTCGGTCTTCGGCCCGAAGCCACCCGCCCCGTTGCCGAGCAACAGGGACACCGTGTTGGGGCCCTGGTTGGCCACGGCGAGATCGACACTGCCATCGCCATTGAAGTCGGCACTCGTGATCCCAAACGGACTCGCCCCGACCACGAAGTCGGTCTTCAGCCCGAAGCCACCCGCCCCATTGCCGAGGAACACCGACACGTTGGCCGAGTTGAGGTTCGCCACCGCCAGGTCGGGGTTGCCGTCGCCATTGAGGTCAGCGCTCGTGACCCTGAACGGATTGGTCCCGGCGATGAGGTTGGTGACCGAGGCAAAGCCGCCGGCGCCGTTCCCAAGCCGTACCGCCACGGTGCCCCCTCCGTTGTTCGCTGTCGCGAGGTCGGGGTTGCCGTCGGTGTTGAAGTCGGCGCTTACCACCGACGTGGGGGAGCCGCCGAAGGTGAAGTCGTTCTTGAGCCCGAAGCCGCCCGACCCGTTGCCGAAGAACACCGACACGCTGGCGGAGTTCTGGTTCGCGATCGCGAGGTCCGGGTTGCCGTCGGTGTTGAAGTCAGCGCTCGTGATCGCGAACGGGCTGATGCCGGTCGTGTGGGGGGCGGGGGCGCCAAAGGCGCCGCTGCCGGTGTTGAGCAACACCGACATGTTGTTCGCGTCCTGGTTTCCGGTCGCGAGATCGGGGTCGCCGTCACCGTCGAAGTCGGCGCTCACGATCGAGACGGGGCCCGTGCCCGTGCCGGTGGTGAAGTCGGTCTTCGCCCCCCAGCCGCGCGCACCGTTACCGAACAGCACCGATACGCTGCTTGCCGCGTAGTTCGAGGTCGCGAGGTCGAGGTCGCCGTCGCCGTTGAAGTCCGCGTACGTGATCCCGCTGGGACCGTCACCGACCGTGAAGTTCAAGGCCGGAGTGAGCGAGTCGGCCGGGTCGAAGTCGGTCGTGTTCAGCAGCACCGACACGTCGGCCGAGCCGTTGTTTGCGGTCGCGAGGTCGAGGTCGCCATCACCGTCGAAATCGCCGCTGGTCACCGAGCGGGCGGTCGTGCCGGCCGCGACCGCGGGCGCCGCGACGAACCCGCCCGCCCCGTTGCCCAGCAGCACCGACACATTGTTCGAGCCCTGGTTTGCGGTCGCGAGGTCGAGGTCGCCGTCACGGTCGAAATCGCCGCTGGTCACCGAGGCGGGGGTCGTGCCGGCCGCGACCGCGGGCGCCGCGACGAACCCGCCCGCGCCGTTGCCCAGCAGCACCGACACATTGTTCGAGCCCTCGTTTGCGGTCGCGAGGTCGAGGTCGCCATCACCGTCGAGGTCGCCGCTGGTCACCGAGAGGGGGGTCGTGCCGGCCGCGACCGCGGGCGCCGCGACGAACCCGCCCGCCCCATCGCCCAGCAGCACCGACACATTGTTCGAGCCCGCGTTTGCGGTCGCGAGGTCGAGGTCGCCGTCACCGTCGAAATCGCCGCTCGTCACCGAGATGGGGGCCGTGCCGGCCGCGACCGCGGGCGCCGCGACGAAGCCGCCCGCCCCGTCGCCCAGCAGCACCGACACATTGCTCGAGCTGAAATTTGCGGTCGCGAGGTCGAGGTCGCCATCACCGTCGAAATCGCCGCTCGTCACCGAGAACGGGGTCGAGCCGACCGCGACCACAGGCGCCGCGACGAACCCACCCGCCCCATCGCCCAGCAACACCGACACATCGTCCGAGTTGGCGTTTGCGGTCGCGAGGTCGAGGTCGCCGTCACCGTCGAAATCGCCGCTCGTCACCGAGCGGGGGTTCGTGCCGGCCGCGACCGCGGGCGCCGCGACGAACCCGCCCGCCCCATCGCCCAGCAGCACCGACACGTCGTCCGAGCCGTTGTTTGCGGTCGCGAGGTCGAGGTCGCCGTCACCGTCGAAATCGCCGCTCGTCACCGAGCGGGGGCCCGTGCCAGCCGCGAACGGGCTCCCGGCCGCCGGGGCGAAGGACAGGGTCGCGGCCTCGGCCGAACCCGCGAAGCTCAGAGCGGCGACGACGAGGATGCAGGCGCCCAGGGCACGCTGCTGAATCGAGTGCTTCGAGAATCCCACCGCCGGCTCGCTTTCGTGACACTTCGGTCAGGTCGACTCGGTGAGTCCACCGCCCTGCGCCGACCGAGGTTTGGAGCCGGAACGAATCGCCCTGCCAGGGATTGGGGCAAGACGAAGCCCCAAGGTAACACCGATCCGGCGAACCCGCTTGGATTGCCGGCGTGCCGTTGCAAAACCGGGTCACGCCGTTCAGCGAGCTCGTCGCCGACCGTGGGCGCGGGCTGGTCTACGGCAACCGCGGCTGCCTACACGACGCCAGCGGCCGGATCCGGCGCCGGTTCGCGGTACGGCGCTGGATCGCGTGCCGGCTGGAGTTCCGGGGCTGGCAGCGCGGGCCGCTGCTGCAGCCGGGGCGCTTCACCGAGCTGTTCTTCCTCGATGAGGCCACGGCGTTCGCGGCCGGGCACCGCCCGTGCGCGCTCTGCAGGCGGGCGGACTACGACGCCTTCGGCTCGATCTGGCGCGAGCTGCACCCGGGGCAGGCCGGCGCCGACGCGATCGACAACCAGCTGCACATCGAGCGCGTCGACCCCGCGACCGGCCGGCAGCGACGGCACGAAGCCCCGCTCGCCGGGCTGCCCGACGGTGCGTTCGTCGTTCGTGTCGGCGAGCCGTGGCTGGTGCTCGGCGCGGAGCTGCTGAGGTGGACTGCGAAGGGCTACACGGACCGTGTTCCGCGCTCGACGCGCGGCACCGCGACGGTGGTCACGCCGCCGTCGCTCGTCGAGCTATTGCGTCGCGAGCGGCAGCCGCTCGTGCCCTTCCTGCACCCGTCGGCGGACTAGCCGCGCCGGCGGCGGAGCAACGAGATGCCGGCGGCGACCCCGCCGCCGATCACGAACCCGGCGACCGCGGCACCCGCGAGGGCGGCGGTGCGGTTGTCCGCCAGCTGGCGGCGCCAGTTGGTGATCTCCGCGACCTTCGACCGCAGGTCGTTCACCGAGAACGCCAGGTCCTTGCGGGTGTCCTCGATCGAGCTGCGGATCTGCTCGGGGGTGCGGTTGGCGGGCATGCCTGCCATCAGGGCTTGGCCTCCTCGAGGCTTTCGAACTGGTCGCGGGTGATCTTCGCTTCCTCGATCGCCATGTCCGGCGTGGGCGGTCCGGACGACAGCCAGCGCTTGGCCAGCAGGCCCGCGATCACGGCGAGCACGATCAGGATCAGTGTGGTGAGACCGAAGCCGACCCAGATCTCCACGTCGAGCAGCTCGACGAGGAACCACGCCAGCGTGTGCAGGAGCATGACCGTCGCGAAGACCAGGAACACCCCGGCTGCGACGCCCACCCCCGCGCCGCGCGCCATCGTCTTCGCCTTCGCCGTGACCTCAGCCTTGGCCAGCTCGATCTCCTCGCGGACGAGCAGCGTGGCCTTCTCGGAGACCTCCGAGACGATCTCGCCGAGCTGCTTGTCTGCGCCGTTGTCGCCGGGCGGGGTCATTCGTCCCTACCCAGCCACCTGAGCAGGCCAGCGAGCACCAGGCCGCCGGCGAACGCCGCGCCCACGAAGAGCTCGGGCTTCTCCGCGAAGGCGTCGTCCGATGCTTCCTCCTGCGGATGCCAGGAAGTGGCTTCTGGGGTGGCGGCCTCCACTAGTACTCCGGCGGGTCCTCGTCGAAGACCCGGGTCCAGATCTCGGTGGCGATGCGGTTGGCGATGATGGTCGTGAGCGCGCCCACTCCGGCGAGCAGGCCGCTCCACATCAGACGCTTGACGAGTTCGTTCTCCATTCGCGGGTGATTCAACCAGACACGGCTGCACTACCCGCGGTGGGTGCCTCCAACCCTCCGCAGATGGCATCCACCACGAGGCCCTTCGCGCGCTCGAACTCCTCCTCGGTCTGAGGGAGGAGGTCGAAGATCCAGCCCGAGAGCAGCTGCTCGATCGCCCCGTAGAAGCACATCGCCGCGAACTGCGAGTCGATACCCGACTTGAAGGTCCCGTCCTGGCGCCCGCCCTCCACGATCACGGCGATGCCCTCGTAGGCCTCGCGGATCTTCTCCAGATGCAGCTTGCCGAACGAGTTCGCCGCGCGGGTGACCTCCACGATGATCACCTTCATCAGGTCCGGCTCGTTGCGGTAGGAGTCGATGATGAAGCCGGCGACCATGTAGAGCTTGTCGCGGACCGGCACCTCCTGGCGGGTGTCGATCTCCGTGATCGCGTCGAGCATGATCTGCCAGCGCTCGAGGAAGAGCTCGTTGAGGATCTCCTCCTTGGAATCGAAGTAGTGGTAGACGAGGCCGTAGGCCACGCCCGCCTCGTCGGCCACGTCGGACACGCGGCAGTGATGGAAGCCCTGGCGGGCGAACACCGTGATGGCCGCGTCGAGGATCAGTCGGCGCTTGTCGATGGCGCCGGTCCGCGCCGGGTTGGCGGCCATCAGACCTTGGCCTCCTCTTGCCAGCGGTAGGCCGACGGCACCCGGTTGGCCAGCGCGGGAAGCGATTCGCGCACCTCGTCCTGGCGGGCGAGGTCGAGGTCGGCCGTGACGAACGTCTCGCCGTCGGGTGCGCGTGCGAGCACCTCGCCCCAGGGGTCGACGATCTGCGATCCGCCGAAGCTCTCGTTGTCGGGCGGGTGGGTGCCGATCTGATCGGCGGCGATCACGAACGCCTGGTTCTCGATCGCCCGCGCGCGCACCAGCGTGTCCCAGTGCGCGGCGCCGGTGACCTTGGTGAAGGCGGCGGGGATGGTGAGGATCCGAGCGCCACGCAGCGCGAGGATGCGGTAGAGCTCGGGGAAGCGCAGGTCGTAACAGACGGTGAGACCCAGCCGGGCGCCCTCGGCCTCGGAGGTCACGATCTCGTCGCCGGCCTCCTGCGACGCCGACTCGCGGTACTCCTTGCCCTCCACGGTGACGTCGAACATGTGGATCTTGCGGTAGACGCCACGGACCTCACCATCGGGCCCGACGTGGACGCTGGTGTTACCAAGCTTGTCGTGTCCGTCGCGCTTCTCGACGAACGAGCCGGCGACGAGGTCGATGCCCAGGTCGCGCGCGGTCTCGCGCGCCCAGCCCACGGTGGGGCCGTCGAGCGACTCGGCGTTGGCTCGGTAGGCGTCGTGGCTGCCGAGCACGTTGAACTTCTCGGGGAGGACGATCAGCTCGGCGCCGTCGGCCGCCGCGGCGCGGGTCAGCCGGTCCGCTGTGGCGAGGTTGCGGTCCGTGTCTTCAGTCGAGTTGAGCTGAACGGCTGCTGCGCGCATGCCCCTCCCTCAGGGGATGCAGATTGACTGGTCAGTCAGTGTAACGGCGGGGGTGGCCGTCAGCGGTCACGCACGGTCATGCCCAGCCCCCCGCGGGGGCTCAGCGTGGGCATCTGGCGCACGGTCATGCGCGCGCCGGGCAGCAGCTCGAGCCGGAACCGTTGCAGCGCCAGAGTGGCCACTGCCTTCACCTCCATCTGCCCGAAGCGCATGCCGATACACGTGCGCGAGCCGCCGCCGAAGGGCACGTAGGCGCCCTTGGGCAGCGCCGCCTTGCGCTCGGGGGTGAACCGCTCGGAGTCGAAGCGGTGGGGATCCTCGAATACGTCGGGCAGCCGGTGGCTCGCCCACGAGCAGTAGTTCACGTACGTGCCGCCGGCCACGCGCGTGCCGGCGATCTCGAACGGCTCGAGCGCCAGCCTCGGGCCGATCCACGCGGGCGGGTAGAGGCGCAGCGTCTCGTCGACGGCCATGTCCAGCCGCGGCATCTCGGTGACGAGCTGCTCGGGTGTGGGCGCCTTGCCGGCGAGCACGCGGTCCTGCTCCTCCACCAGCAGCTCCAGCTCGTGCGGGTTGTGGGCGAGCTCGTAGAAGAGGAAGGAGATCGTGGACGTGGAGGTGTCGTGGCCCGCGAACAGGAGCGTGAGCGCCTGGTCGCGCACCTCTCGGTCCGACAGCTGCGAGCCGTCCTCGTCGGTGGCCGCCATGAGCATGCCGAGCACGTCCTCGCGATCGCCGGGGTTGCGGCGCCGGTGCGCGATCTCCCGGTAGACGATGCGATCGAGCACCTCGCGCGCGCTGTGCAGACGGTGCCATGGCGAGCCCGGCCCGCGGAGGATCCGCAGCGGGTACTCGGTGCCGTAGAACGCGAGCGCCCTCTCGAACTCGTGTGCGGCCGTGGCGCCGCCGCCGCGGTCGTCGGGATCGAGCCCCAGGAGCGCGCGCATGGCGATCCGCATCGCCAGCTCGCGCGCCCACGCGTAGACATCGATCACCTGGCCCGGCTGCCACGGCTCGAGCGCCGCCTGCGCCTCCTCGATCATCGCGACGGCGGCGAGCTCGATGCGCTCCCTGTGGAAGGCCGGCAGCATGATCCGCCGTGCCCGACGGTGATAGCCGCCGTCGATCGTGAGCAGGCCGTCGCCCAGCAGGGGCTCGAGCTCCCCGAAGCCGCCGTCGCGCCAGCGGAAGTTCGCCGCGTTGGACACGAGCACGTGGTGGTTGGCCTCGGGCCCGAGGAGGAACGCGTTGCGGCTGTGGAGGATCCGGACGCTGAACACCGGCCCGAAGCGCTCGTAGCAATCGAGCAGGATCGGCAGCGGATCGCTGGCCATCTGGCTCGTGCGGGCCATGCTGAAATCGGTGATCCCCGGCGGGTACCCGTCGCGGGCGCGGCGCTCCATGCGCACGTCCTCCACGATCCGCCTGAACGGGTTGTGGGAGATCGCGGCGGGAGCGGCTGCCGTCACTCGCCCGAGGATACGCTGCAGCCATGGACGGACTCCCGGCCCGCGGCCCGGCTGTGCGAAGCCTCGGGCTGGAGCTCCCGCCGGACCGCATGCCGGGATGGCGTGGCACCCGCCCGCTCAAGCGCTGGCGCTACGTGGGTGTCTACACCCCGGAGCTGATGCTGTGCGTGGGCGACGCGCGAATCGCCGGCGTACCGCAGCGGTGGTGGGCGGTGGCACTGCCCGACGGGACCCTGGCGGAGCGCACCACGATCCGGCGCGGCGGCGTGAGCATCGAGGGCTCCCGCGTGCGCGTGCGCGCGAGAGACTTGGAGATCGACCTTCAGCTGGACGAGCGCGATCCCGTGGAGGTGGTGTCCGCGGCGGGCGACAGCTACGTGTGGACCGCGAAGCAGGCAACCATCCCCGTTCGCGGCTTCGCATCGCTCTCGGGCCAGCGGTTCGACATCGACTCCGACGCCGCTTTCATCGACGACTCCGCGGGCTACCACCTGCGCCACACCGCGTGGAGATGGTCCGCCGGCGTCGGCCGCACCGACGACGGCCGCCGCGTGGGCTGGAACCTGGTCACCGGGCTACACGACTCGGAGCCCGCGGGCGAACGCACCGTGTGGGTGGACGGCGAGCCGCACGCGGTGGCGCCCCAGGAGTTCGCCGACGACCTCTCCGCGGTCGGCGACCTGACGTTCACCGAGTGGTCGGCGCGCGAGGAGAACGCGAACTTCGGGGTGATGCGCTCGCGCTACCGCCAGCCGTTCGGAACGTTCGCGGGCGACCTCCCCGGCGGCCTCACGCTGACCGAAGGTTGTGGCGTGATGGAGGAACACGATGTCTACTGGTAGTGGATGGCCCTCAGCGACAAGCAGTACCGGGCGGTGCTCGATCTCGTCGGGGACGCCCACGACGCCCAGGACCTGGACGAGCTGCGCGGGTTGTTGCTCCCCTCCCTGCGCCGCCTAGTACCAGCCGATTACTCGTCCTACAACGAGGTGACCGCGGGCGGCGGTGCCCCGGTCGCGATCGTCGAGCCGGAGCTGCCCGCATTCGCCTATGAGGCATGGGAACGCCTGGCCATGAGCAACCCGCTGATCGACAAATTCTTCCGCACTCGCGACACCCGCCCCTACCGGTTCTCCGACGTCGCGGACATGCGAGCGCTGCGCGCCAGCCCCCTCTACCTCGAGTTGTACAAGCCGCTCGGGATCGAGCATCAGATCGCGTTCGGGCTCCCGTCGCCGCCCACCCTCACGATCGGCATCGCGCTCAGTCGCGGCGGCCGGCACGACTTCAGCGACGACGAGCGTACGATGCTCACCCTCGTCCGGCCGCATCTCATCCAGGCCTACCGCAACGCGCAGCTGCGCGAGCGACTCGGCGGTGCGGTCGAGGCGCTCGAGGCCGGACTGGACAGGCGAGACATCGCGGCGCTGGTGGTCGATCCCGCCGGGGTGCTGGTGCTGGCCACCGGGCGGGCCCGCAAGCTCGTACGGGACGCGACGGGCGCCACCGTGAGCCAGGGGCGACTCGTGCCGCCCGAGGTCTCCGCGCTGCTGAACGGCGATGGGGCCGCGCCGGCCCTCACCCACGTGGTCACCTCGACCGACGGCACGCGCGTGCTGGTGATCGACTCGCCGGCCGACGCGATGGAACCGGCCCTGCTCGAGTCCCTCGGGCTCACGTCGCGCGAGGCGGCGGTGCTGTCGCGCCTGGCCACGGGCAGCTCCACCTCCGACGTGGCGAAGGACCTGGAGGTGAGCCCACGCACGGTGCACAAGCATTGCGAGCGCATCTACCGCAAGCTCGGCGTACGTGATCGCACGGGCGCGGTGGCGACCGCGTGGGCGGCCACCGTCGCCGGACGCGCGTAGCCCGCTAGGGCTTGCGCGCCATCACGATCAGGTACTCCCCCGCCACATCCATCGAGCCGTCGTCGGCGCGGTTCAGCCGCTCCTCGAGCTCGATGAGATCAGCACGAGCGGCCGCCCAGCCGTCGCCGAGCGCCTCCCGCGCCTTCACCATCGGGCCGAAATTGTTCTCCATCATGTCCATGTAGGCCGGCACCGACTCGAACTGGAAGTCGACCACGCCCTGGTCGAACTCGAGCTCCACGTCGTGCGGGTCGAACAGCTCGCGCACGTGGTCCTGGCTGCCCCAGAGCACGGGCGGCTGGGCGTCCGGTGGTGGCGGCGGCATGTGCTTCCCGAGCGTCTTGAAGAAGTCACCGATCGCACCCTCGGGCGACCAGTTGGCCATCGCGATCATGCCGCCCGGCGCGCACACCCGCACGAGCTCGGCGGCGGTCACGTCGTGGCGCGGCGCGAACATCGCGCCGATCGCCGACAGCACACGGTCGAAGCTCGCGTCCTCGAACGGCAGCTCCTCGGCGTCGGCCTCCACCCACTCGAGCTCGAGGCCCTCGCGCTCAGCACGTGCGCGCCCCTTCTCGAGCAGTTCCGGCGTGAGGTCGCTCGCCACCACCTTCGCGGCGGCTCGCGCCGCGGGTAGCGAGGCGTTGCCGCTGCCGGCGCCCACGTCCAGCACCCGAATGCCGGGTGTGATGTCGGCATGAGCCACCAGGTTCTCGCCCATGGGCCCGAGCCCCCCGACCTCCCAGACGTGATCGAAGTCTCCCGCGGCCCACGTCTTCCGCGCCGTGTCCTTGATCTGCGCAACTGGATCCGACATGCCTTCCCCTCGTCGTTGTCGGAGCGAGCCTAACCCGACGCGCGCGACCCGCGCTGGCGCTTGAGCTCCTCCACCAGGAGCTTGGAGTGCAGCGCCGCGATGAAGTCGCGCAGGGGCTCGGCGCCGGTCTCCATCAGGTCCACCACGCGCTCTGGCTCCAGCTCCCCGGCGAGACGCTCGAGCACCACCGCCACCTCCTCCTTCACCAGCTCCTCGAGCGCGCGCTTGTAACGCAGCGTGTCGTAGACCGTGAAGCCGATCTGCTCGTCGTAGCCACCGGCCCGGAAGCGGCTGATTGCCTCGATCACCTGCACGTCCAGCTGTGAGTAGCCCCGCGAGTTCGGAGTGAGCAGGCCGATCTCCCCCAGGCGGTCGAGCACCTCGGCGGGCATGTCGTATAGGCGCTTGACCTCGGCCGCCGAGGTGCGGGTTGCGTCGCCGCTCAGCGCCCGCTCGAGGATCTTGTCCTCCAGCTCCACCAGCGCGCGGGCGCGGCCGGGATGCTCGTCGAGAACGCTCTTGATCGCCTTCAGCGGCATGAAGCGCTCCTCCTGGAGCTGCTTGATCAGCCTGATGCGCTCCACGAACTCGGGCGGATACCACGACATGTTGCGCGAGGTCTTCACCGGCTCGGGCAGCAGGCCCTCGCGCAGGTAGTGCTTGATGGTGCCGGCGCTCACGCCGCTGGCCTCGGCCAGCTCGCCCATCCTCAGGAGCCCGTTGTCCCCGTTGACGCTCATGTCATGAACGAGCCCTGCGGGCCGCCTACCGGACCGCCGACCGCGCCCGCCTCCTCCATCGCCGCGATCTCGTCGCCGCCGTAGCCCAGCCCCGCCAGCACCTCGGTCGTGTGCTCGCCGAGCACCGGCCCCGCGCGCGTTGCATCGGCGGGGGTGCGATCCATCTTCACCGGGTTGCCCACCAGCCGCACCGGCTTTTCGGCGCCCGGTTGATCGACCTCAACCACCATCTCTCGCGCGCGCACGAGCTCTGACTCCAGCGCCTCGTCCAGCTCCAGCACCGGCTCCAGGCAGCAGTCGTGGTTGGAGGCGAACTCCTGCCACTCGTCGCGCGTGCGCTCGAGGAACATGCGCTCCACCTCGGCGTGGGGGTCAGACCCCGGGCGCTCGAACTGGCTCTCGATCAGGTCCTCGCGGTCCACGCCCCGGCACCAGGCCTGCCAGAACTTCGGCTCGAGCGCGCCCAGCGTGACCCAGCCGTCCTTGCACGCGTAGGGGCGGTAACAGACGTACGCGCCGGCCAGCTCGAGGTCGCCGCGCTTGGGAGCGTTGCCCTCGGCCAGGTGACGGGCCGCCACCATCGCCATCCAGGCCAGCGACCCGTCGGCCATCGAGATGTCCACGAACTGCCCCTTCCCGGAGCGATCGCGCTCGCGCAGCGCGGCGAGGATGCCGAAGGCGGCCATCAGCGCGCCGCCGCCCAGGTCGGCGATCTGCCCGGCGGCCTGGATCGGCGGGCCGTCCGCCTCCCCGGTCAGGCCGAGCAGGCCGACCAGGCCGAGGTAGTTCATGTCGTGACCCGAGCGGTCGCGGTAGGGCCCGTCCTGCCCGTAGCCCGAGATCGCGCAGTACACGAGACCGGGGTTGGCCTCGCGCAGGCGCTCGTAGCCGACGCCAAGGCGATCGAGCACGCCGGGCCGGAAGGACTCCAGCAGCACGTCGTACTCCTTCACCAGCTTCATCAGCACCTCACGGCCGGCCTCCTCCTTGAGGTTCAGCCGGATCGAGCGCTTGCCGCGGTTCAGCGCCAGGAACAGCGCCGAGCCGGCGGACGGCTCGGCGCCCTCGTGGTGCGGGGGCGCCCAGCGCACGTAGTCGCCCATGCCGGTGTCCTCGACCTTGAGCACATCGGCGCCGAAGTCGGCCATCAGCAGCGAGCAGAAGCCGCCGGGCAGCAGGCGCGAGAGGTCCAGCACCTTCACGTCGGAGAGCG
This sequence comes from uncultured Thermoleophilaceae bacterium, assembly GCA_963825775.1. GTDB lineage: Bacteria > Actinomycetota > Thermoleophilia > Solirubrobacterales > Thermoleophilaceae > JAAYBF01. The sequence continues at coordinate 118,541 of CAWGUV010000016.1, forward strand.
CGCTCATGCGGCCACCTCCACCGGGCACGTCACGGTGTTCGCGATGAAGCAGCGCTTGTGCGCCGCGTGGTGGAGCGCTCTCAGCTTCGCCTCGTCCACGTCGGACTCGAACTCCACCCTCGGCCGCAGCGTGACCGACGTGAAGCGGGTGCCGTCCATCTCGCCGTCGGCGCTGTCCTCGTAGCTGGTCACCCGCAGGCGCTCCCGGCGGGCCAGGTCGACGAACCAGAGCATGTGGCATGCCGACAGCGAGGCGACGAAGAGCGCCTCGGGGTCGGCCTTCGAGTCGTCCCCGCCCCACTCGGGCGAGCACGAGCCGCCGATCGTCTGGCCGCCCGCGCGGACGGTGTGGGCGCGCAGGTCCTCCTTGCCGCCCTCCCAGCTGATCTGAGCGGCGTGCGTGGTCATGCCTCGACGCGCTTGGGCACCCCGAGCAGCTCGCGCGCCTCCGCGACGGTCGCCGCGCGACGACCGACGTCCTCGGTCATCTGCCGCGCCTTGGCGATCAACTCGCCGTTGGATTTCGCCATCTCGCCGTCCGGCAGGTAGAAGTTGTCCTCCAGCCCGACGCGGATGTTGCCCCCGAGCGTGAGCGACGCGGCCACCAGCTGCCACTGCTTGCGGCTGACCCCGATCACGCCCCAGTTGTTGCCTCCCTCCGGACCGCCCGGCACCTGCTCGGCCATGTGCGCGAGGTTGCGCGCGTTCGGGCGAATGCCGCCGGTCACGCCCATCACGCACGAGATCTGCAGCGGCTCGCGCAGCAGCCCCATGTCCAGCAGCGGGTCGAGGTTCGCCACGTGCCCGGTGTCGAAGCACTCGTGCTCGGCGCGGATGCCCAGCTCGTTCATGGCCGTGAGGAACTCGATGATCGTGTCGAAGCTGTTCTCGAACACCGCCTTGAACACGAAGTCCTTGCGGCTCTTGGAGTACTTCGCGTAGTTCATCGAGCTCATGTTCAGTGCCGCGACGTCGGGCTTGAGCTCGCGCAGGTACTCCAGCCGCTTCTCGATCGGGACGCCGATCGCACCGGTGGAGTAGTTGATGATCACGTCGTCCACCTCGGCGTTGATCGCCTCCGTGATCGCGCGGAAGTCCTCGATCTCGTAGCTGGGCACGCCGTCGGGTGAGCGCGCGTGGATGTGGATCATCGACCCGCCCTCGTCCACGATCCGGCGCGCCTCGGCGGCGTACTCCTCGGGCGTGTACGGAATCGCCGGGCACTGGTCGCGGTTGGCGACGGCGCCGGAGATCGAGCAGGTGATGACGACCGGGTCGCTGAACCTGCTCATGGCTTCTTGCTCCAGCGGAACTGCGGCAAGTCCTCGCCCTTCGCCGAGTACTCGATCAGCTGATTCATCCGTCTCACTCGCGTCTCCTCTCGCTTTGCGCTCACGACCCAGTGGATGGCGGCGCGCCTGTACGACGGCGCGCGCGCCTCGAAGTACTCATGCGCCTTCTTCTTGGCGGCGAGTTGCTTGGCGAACTCGGGCGGCAGCTCGGCCGCGTCCTTGGCCTCGAACGAGTAGACGCCCGTCTTGTCCTTGGTCCGCGCCTCGAACTCCTTCCGGCCGGCGTCCGTCATCAGGCCCTCCGCCTCGAGCCTGGCCACCTTCTCCACGTTCACCTTGCTCCAGTTGCTGCCGGGCTTCCGGGGGGTGAAGCGCTGCATGTGCCGCTCGTCGTCGATGCTCCTCATCACGCTGTCGATCCACCCGAAGCAGAGCGCCTGGTCGACGGCCTGCGACCACGTCATGGTCTGCTTGCCAGTCGCCTTTTTGAAGTAGCCGACGAAGACCTCGGTCTCGGTTGCGTGATGCTCGGCCAGCCAGTCGTAGAACGCGTCAGGCGAATCGAAGAAGATCGCCGCCGACTCCCGCAACTCAGGCGTCAGACCGGCATCACCCCGTGCTTCTTCCACGGCCTCTCCACACGCTTGGTCTGAGCCATTTCAAACGCGCCGATGACAACCTGCCGCGTTTCTCTGCGGATCGATCACGTCGTCGATCATCGCGTTGCCCGCCGCGATGTACGGGTCGATGATCTTGCGGATTCCGGCGATCATCTCGGCGCGGGTGGCGTCCGGGTCCTCGGCCGCCTCGATCTGCTTGCGGAAGATGATGTTCACCGCTCCCTCGGGGCCCATCACCGAGATCTCGGCGGATGGCCAGGCCACGATCAGGTCGGGCTCGTAGGCCTTGCCGCACATCACGTAATAGCCGGCGCCGTAGGCCTTGCGGATCACCACGGTCACCTTCGGTACGGTGGCGCGCGACACCGCGTAGAGCATCTTCGCCCCGTGGCGGATGATCCCGGCCTGCTCGACCTTGGTGCCGACCATAAAGCCCGGCACGTCCTGGAGGAACAGCAGCGGGATGCCGAACGCGTCGCAGAGGTTGATGAAGCGGGCGGCCTTGTCGGCGGAGTTGTTCTCGAGGATGCCGGCGAGCTGCTTGGGCTGGTTGGCCACGATGCCCACCGGCCGGCCGCCCATCCGCGCGAAGCAGGTGATGATCGTGCGCGCGAAGCGCGGCTTCATGTCGAAGTAGAAGCCGTCGTCCACGATCCGGCGGATCACGTCGTACATGTCGTAGGGCTTGCGCGGTGATTCGGGCAGCACGTCGAGCAGCTCCTCGGCGGGGTTCCCGTCACCACCCGGCTCGGCCGGCTCGCGCATCGGCGGCTTCTCCTCGCAGTTCTGCGGCATGAACGAGAGGTAGTCCTTGATGGCCTGGATGCACTCCTCGTCGGACTTCACCTCCAGGTCGCCCACGCCGGAGATCTTGGTGTGGATCCCGGAGCCGCCGAGCTCCTCCTGGGTCACGTCCTCGCCGGTCACGGCCTTGGTGAGGTGCGGGCCGGCCAGGGCCATCGACCCCCGGCCCTTCACCATCGGCACGAAGTCGGCCAGACCGGGGATGTAGGCGGTGCCGGCGGCGCACGGACCCATCAGCGCGGCGATCTGCGGGATCACGCCGCTCATCACCACCTCCTCGCGGAAGAGGTGGCCCGAGCCGGCGAACAGTGAGCCGGCGGCCTCCTGGATCCGCGCGCCGGCGGAGTCGAGCAGCCAGATGAACGGGATCCGCTTGCCCAGCGCCAGATCGCGCAGGCGGGTGACCTTCAGCTCGCCGGTCATGCCCATCGACCCGGCCATCACGGTGAAGTCGTAGGCGCATACAGCCACCATCCGCCCCTCGACCTTCCCGTAGCCCGTGATCACGCCGTCGGCCGGAGCGTCCTTCTCGGCCATCGACTGCTGGGAGAAGTGCGGACGGCCGTGGATGCCGAGCTCCGTGAACGTGCCCTCGTCGATCAGCAGCGCCAGGCGCTCGCGCGCGGTGAGCTTCTCCTGCTCGTGCTGCCGCGCGATCTTCTCCTCGCCGCCGCCCAGGCGGGCGTGCTCGCGGCGCTCGTGCAGGTCGTCGACGAGCTCCCGCAGGGGCGGGCGAGCCACCAGCGTGTCGGCCTTCACGGACTCTTCAGTCGCTGACATTGGCTGCCTCCGGGATCGTGTCGAGCAGGGGTTCGAGAACGTGGATCGCGGTGGACGCGGCGTCCTGGCGCTCGAGGTCGTCCTCGGGCGCCTCGAACGCCGTGATCTCCATGCCCACGATCTCGCAGTCGCCCGCCACCGCCTCCAGCAGGTCGTAGAGCTTGTCGGCGCGCAGCCCGCCGGGCGCCGGGAACTGGGTTGCGGGGAACTCCTCGGGATCGATCACGTCGAGGTCGAGATGCAGGTAGACGGGCGCGCCATCGAGCGCGTTCTTCACGGCCACGAGGGTCTCCACCGGGCTGGCGCCGATCACGGTGACGGGCCCGCCCTCGAGCGCCTCGCGCTCGGGCTCGTCGAGATCGCGGACGCCCGCCAGCACCACCCGTTCGGGCGGCATCGAGCCCTCGGCCAGACCGGCGTCCCAGCGCCCGGTGGCACCGGCCAGGGCCATGCCGCCGAGATATGCGCTGGGACTGGTGTCGGGGGTATTGAAGTCGCCGTGGGCGTCGAGCCAGAGCACCTTGGCGTCGGGGCGCGCGGCGGCCACGGCCGGCAGCGTGGTGAGGGCGACCGAGCACTCGGCCGCGAGCAGCACCGGCACGTTGCCGCCGCCGAGCGCGTCCTCCACCTGGCCGCCGGCCTCCAGCAGGCAGCCGCGCCGCTCGCTCAGCACCTCGTCGTACGAGTCCTCCCCGGCCCCGCCCGGCTCGCCGATCGTCCGAGCCTCGCGGCCCAAGCGCTTGGCCAGCAGCGGCGCCAGCTCGTCCACCCCGCGCCCGGCCCCGAGCGTGCGGTCGGACGTACGGCAGCGCAGAGCAACGAGCGCGACAGCTCATCGGCCCTTCCACTCGGGCTCGCGCTTGGCGAAGAACGCCTCCACGCCCTCACGGACGTCCTCGGTGGTGAGCGCGAGGCTGAGGTTGTGGCGCAGGTAGTCCAGGGCGTCCTCGAACGGCATGTCCATCTGGCGGTACATCGCGTCCTTGCCCAGCTTCATCATCACCGGCGACTTCCCGGCCAGCTTCTCGGCCCAGTCCTTCACCGCTCCGTCGAACTCCTCGGCGGGCACGACCTTGTTCACGATCCCCGCCTCCAGCGCCTCCTGCGCGGTGAGCCGCTCGCCGAGCAGCAGCAGCTCGTTGGTCTTCTTGCGCGGCACGTTGCGGTAGATCAGCGCCATGATCATGAAGGGGAACACGCCCACGTTGATCTCGGGCGTGCCGAACCCCGCTGTGTCCTTGGCCACGATCAGGTCGCACGCGAGCGCGAGGCCCAGCGCCCCCGCCAGCACATGGCCGTTGGCGGCGCAGATCACCGGCTTGCCCAGCGTGCCCATCAGGCGGAACAGCTTCGGGAACAGCTCGATGCCGAAGTGCTTGTGCACCGGCGGCACGTCCGCGGCGAAGCCGTCGAGGTTGCCGCCGGCGGAGAAGACCTTCTCGTGTGAGGAGGTGAGCACCACGCAGCGCACCGCGCCGTCGTCGCGGGCCGCCTCGAACGCCTCGATCAGTTCCGCGAGGGTCTGGTTGCCGAGCGCATTGCGCGTCTCGTGGTCATCGAGGATGATGGTGGCCACGCCGTCGGCGACCTCGTACCGGATCTTCTCGTAGGGCAAGCTCGGCTCCGCGCGCAAAAGTAGGGAGTGGGAAGTCCTACTTCCTACTCTACCGCTATCCAGGCGGCGCGCATGTCCACCCGCTCACCGCGCATCGGCACGCCCTCGGCCGCCAGCAGCGTTCGCTGGCGCTCTCCCTTCGCGAGCGAGCCGTCGGCGCGCACCACACGCTGCCACGGCACGTCGGGCTGATCGCACGCATGCAGCACCGCCCCGGCGCGCCGAGGCGCACCCGGCGAGACGTCGCCGTAGGTGCTCACCCGCCCCGGCGGGATGCACCGGATGCGCTCGAGGATCCGCTGCTCGTCGTCCGTGGGCATGATGCGCAAGATATGGAGATCACGGGAGGCTGTCTCTGCGGCGGCGTGCGGTTCCGGCTCACAGCGGCGCCAACGGCGGCGAGCTACTGCCACTGCACCCGCTGCCAGGGCCGGACGGGCAGCGGCGCATCGGCCCAGGCGGTGGTCGATGGGCGGGCGTTCGAACTGCTCGAGGGCGAGGGCGTGGCGAAGATGTGGCGTCACCCCAACGGCGGCTGGGAGAAGTGGTTCTGCTCGGAGTGCGGCGCGCATCTCTTCAGCCGCAACCCGGAGGACCCGGCCCAGATGAGCGTCCGCATGAGCGCGTTCGACAGCGACCCCGGGGTGCGGCCTAGCTGGCGCTCCCACGTCGCGTCCGCCGCATCGTGGGAGCCGATCCCCGACGACGGGCTTGAGCGGTTCCCCGGGAGCCCGCCTAGAGCGCGCGGACGGCCTGGTCGACCGGGGTGTCCCCGCTGACCAGGTTGAAGGCTTTGCCGATCGTGTTGTCCGCGGCGAGGACCTCGGCCAGCACGGCGGCGACGTCATCGCGCGGGATCTCGGCACGGCTCACGTCGGCGCCCGCAGCCACGAGGCCGGTGCCCTCGTCGTTGGTCAGCAGGCCGGGCCGCACGATCGTGAAGTCGAGCCCGCTCTCCTGCAGCCGCCGGTCAGCTTCGGCCTTCGCGTCGTAGTACGGCCGCATCTCCTCCGGCGCGTTCTCGGGATGGTCGGCGTTGATGGCGCTCACCATCACGTACCGCTTCACGCCTGCCTCCATCAGCTTCACCGCCGCCCCGAGGTCCACGGTCTGCTTGCGCTCGGCCCCGCTCCCCGGCCCGGCGCCCGCCGCGAACACCACGGCGTCGGCGCCCTCGACCGCGGACGAGAAGTCGTCCTCGGCCTCCATGTCGAAGACGATCGCCTGGGCGCCCGCCTGCTCGAGGTCCGGCACGTGGGCGGGGTTGCGCACGATGCCGCGGGCGCGGTCGCCGCGGTCGGCCAGCAGGCGGAGCAGCCTGAGGCCGATCTGACCGTGCCCTCCTGCGACGACGACGTCCACAGGACGAGCCTACAAGGACGCTCCCGCGGCGCGGCCCGAGCCGCGCCGCGGGTTGCGACCTTGCGCTTCTAGCGAGCCGACCGGAGGGTCAGCTTGGTGCTGCCGCTGAGCTTCTGGTTACCGAGCTTCGCCCCGCGGCTGCGAACGCTGAGGGCGAGCTTGCCTCGCCGCGCGAGCAGCGAGCGGCCTCGGCGGGACAGGGTCACGCGGACGACGGCGACCTTGCCGGCTGCCACGTTGAACGACTTGGTGCCCAGCCGCACGCTGCGGCCGTTGACGCGGGCGACCAGGTCGACCTTGCCCTTGCACCGGCCACTGTCGCCGGTGCAGCGAGTGCGGACGGCGATACGGCGGCCCTTGGTGCGGGCGCGGTCGATTGCCAGGCGAAGCCCGGCGCTCTGGCGCGTCACGCCGAGGACTCCGCCGGAGTCACCCGCGGGCCCCTGTGGCCCGGCGGGGCCGCGGGCGCCGTTGGCGCCATTGGCGCCATCAGCACCGTCGGCGCCGTCGTTCCCGTCGTTGCCATCGTTCCCGTCGTCGCCGTCTTCGCCGTCCTCGCCGTCGTCCCCGTCCTCACCGGGAGGACCGGCCGGACCGGTCGGGTTGCCGCTGGTCTCGATCCGCAGATCGTCGAACAGCAAGCCCTTACCGGCGTTCGCGGGGAAGGCGTCGCCGGCCTGGCGGAACATCAGCTGGTCGGTGGTCGGCACCAGGTTGCCCCCGCCGCCCTGCTCGGGATCGTTGCGGTAGTACTGCTCCCACGTGCCGCCCGTGTGCTCGAGCACGCCATCGACGTACACGTTCACCACGTCGTTGGCGGGACCGTTCACGAACGTGATCTCGATCCGGAGGGTGTGGGCCACGGCACGGCTGAGGCCCGCGGCCACCGGAACGGACGTGAAGACCGCATCGTTGCCCGAACCGTTGTCGATGACCTCCGACGCCAGCACTTCCAGGCCGCCCGGCGCATCGTTGATCCGGATGTTCGCCATCCGGCCGCCATCACCGCGATCCGGCGCGATCGACACGCCGGCGCCCACCTGCTCGGTGGTCTCGAACGCGGCAAACCTCAAGCGCGCGTCGAACTTGGTCTGGCGCACGCCGCCGGACTGGCCACCAGACGCGGAGGTCAGCTCGCCGGCCTCGTCGACCATCTCTGCCGAGAATGTCTGGTCGGCGAAGCTGCCCGAGGTCACCGCGTTGGAAGTGCGGTAGCTCTGGGTGCCGAGCCCCAGGGCCTGCTGCGCCCCGCTGTTGGAGTGGATCTCGGAGTCAAAGGCTCCGGTCTTCATCCAGCCGTTCTGGTTGTTGATGTTGCCGGGCGCGAATCTCGGCGCCTGGAACGTGGTTCCGTACAGGTCGGCCTCGGCTACCGAGGCTCCGGTCATGCTCGCGACGACGGCAGTGCCGACGATCACGGCACGGAGCCGGTTCTTGCGTGATGACATGCGTCACTCCTTTGCGCTGCGGGCGCAATTCTGGGTCGACCGCCCCTCCCTAGGCCAGTCGCGTAACTAGGTGCTCCTGTTGGGCATCCGCAGACCCCGTTGGGGTTAGTGGAGACCGGTCATCCAAAGTACACGCGGTTTGCGAATTGCGCCAATCCTTCAAAGCCCCAGCTTGGCGAACAGGTTCAGCCACACCTCGCTGCGAGTGGGGAACGACGGCACGGCGTGGGCCAGGCGCTCCAGCGGCACCTCCCCCACCACGGCGATCGTGGCCGCATGCAGGAAGTCCGCGATCTCGGCCCCTGTGATCGTGGCGCCCACGATCACGCCCCTGCTCTCGTCGACGACCAGCCGCGTGGTGCCCGGGGCGTCCTTGCCGTAGAAGCTGCCCCCGGCGTTGGCGGAGGTGCCGGCGTCCACCGCGCGGGCGTCGATGCCCGCGTCCTGGGCGCTCTGGAGGGTGTGCCCGACCGCCGCCACCTGAGGGTCGGTGAAGATCACGCGTGGCGAGCCGTCGCCGTCCGCGGTTGCCTTCGCGTCCTTGCCGAGGATCGTGTCCGCGGCGACGCGCGCCTGGTACTTGCCCATGTGCGTGAGCAGCACGCGGCCGTTCACGTCGCCGATCGCGTACAGCCAGTCCCCGGCGGCCCGCATCGAGTCGTCCACCTCGATGCTCTTGCCCGGCTCGAGCCCCACGGACTCGAGGCCGAGGTCGTCGGTGCGCGGGCGGCGCCCGACCGCCACCAGCAACTCGTCCGCAACGACCGCCGGGCCCTCATCGAGCTCGAGCGTCGTCTCAGCGCCCGAGCGGCCCACCGCCGTCGCCTTCTGGCTCAGGCGGACGTCCACGCCCCGCTCGCGCAGCGACTCGGCCACCTGCTCGCCGGCGAATGGCTCCTCCTGGGCGATGAGGCGGTCGGCCGCCTCGATCAGAGTGACCTGCGATCCCAGCGAACGCCAGGCCTGAGCCATCTCCACGCCAACCACGCCGCCGCCCAGGATCGCGAGGCGAGCGGGCGGGGACTTCGCGGTGGTGGCCTCGCGGTTCGTCCACGGCTCCGACTCGCGCAGCCCGTCGATCGCTGGGATGAGGGCGCCCGAGCCGGTGGCAACGATCACGCCTTTCTCCGCGAGCAGCGTGTCGTCACCGGCCTCCACACGGCGCTCGCCGGCCAACCGGCCATGCGTCGCGGAAGAGCTCGATGCCGCGGCTCTCCAGCCACGGCAGCTGGGAGGAATCGTCGAGGTCGTGGATCACCTCGTCGCGCCGCGCGAGGGCGATCGGCACGTCGAGCTCCCCCGTGATCGCCTCTCTTGCGCCGGGCACCCGGCGCACCTCCGCCAGCAACTCGCCGGGGCGAAGCAGCGCCTTGGAGGGCATGCACGCGTAGTAGGAGCACTCGCCCCCGATCAGCTCGGGCTCCACCATCGCGACCTTGAGCCCACCGTCGGCCAGGCGGCCAGCGGCCACCTCACCGGCCGGGCCCGCGCCGATCACGACCACATCGAAGCTTCTCTCCGCCACGGCGCCAAAGTACCGTTCCCACGTCTTGGCCCGCTCGATCGTCACCGCCGCTGTGCCCGTGGCGCTTGTCGCCAGTGCGCTCGCGTTCGTGATTCCCGGCGGGGACGGCCGGTCGCCGGCGGGCGCATCACAGCCGACGGGGCCGTCCGCGGTTCCAGGTCTCCGCGACGTCGGCGCGATCGACTCCCCCGAGGGCCAGGTCGACTCCGGCGTGGGCGTTTATCCGGCGCTCGCGCCCCCGGGGCGCCTGGCATTCCCGGACGTCACGGCCATCCGCGCCGCCCGCGCCTTCGCGCGGGGCCGAGACGGTGAGGTCGCGTTCGCCGTGGCCGGCGAGGGTGGCGCGGTGAGCGGCCTCGAGCCCAATCGCACCTTCCTCTCGGCCAGCCTGACCAAGGCGATGCTGCTCGTGGCCATGCTCCGGCGCGACGCGAAGCCGACCGAGTCCGAGCGCACCAGCCTCGGCTACATGATCCGCCTTTCCGACAACGACTCGGCGGACACCATCTACGCGCGCGTGGGCAACGAGGGTCTGTTCGCGGTGGCACGTGCCTCCAAGATGAGGAGGTTCGCGGTCTCCAGCCACTGGGCCAACGCGGTGGTCACGCCGGCCGACCAGGCGCGGTTCTTCCTCGTGGCTGACCGGCTGGTCCCCGCTCGCGAGCGCAAGTTCGCGCGCAGCCTTCTCGAAACCGTGTCTGCGCGAGCAGACCTGGGGCGCGCCGGACGCGTCCCGCCCGCGCTGGCGCACCTTCTTCAAGGGCGGGTGGCGCCCGGAGGACGACGGCGAGCTGGTGCACCAGTCCGCGCTGCTCGAGCGCGGCGGACACCGCGTGGCGCTGTCCGTGATGACCACGGGCGACCGCGACATGGTCTACGGCGAGAAGACCATCGAGGGCGTGACCCGGCGCCTGCTCGCCACGAAGCGCGCCCCCGCGGCCGCCCCCACGGCGACCCCCGCGCCAAGCGCGGCGCCGCAGCTACGCCGGCTCAGCGACCTGCGCCAGTAGAAAGTAGGAAGTTCCACTCCTTACTTTGGTAGGTTGCGCACATGCCCACCGCCGAGAAGGTCATCAAGCCCGATTTCGCGTCCAACAAGAAGCACTTCATCTTCAACGAGGACCACGACCGGCTCCGCGAGTCGATCGGCTCGTTCGTCGAGAAGGAGCTGGCGCCGCACGCGGAGCGCTGGGAGGAGGAGACCTTCGAGGACTGGGTCTTCACCCGCATGGGCGAACTTGGCTTCCTCGGCCTCTCCTACCCCGAGGAGTACGGCGGGCAGGGCGGCGACTACTACTGCAACCTGGTGCTCGCCGAGGAGATCACCAAGTCCAACTCGGGCGGCCTGACGATGGGCGTTGCGGTGCACACCGACATGGCCACCCCGCCGGTGTTCCTGTTCGGCACCGAGGAGCAGAAGCAGGAGTACCTGGTGCCCGCGATCAAGGGCGAGAAGATTTCCTGCCTCGGGATCACCGAGCCCGACGCCGGCTCCGACGTCGCCGGCATCAAGACGCGCGCCGTGCGCGACGGCGACGACTGGGTGATCAACGGCTCGAAGACCTACATCACCAACGGGATCCGGGCCGACTTCATCGTGCTGGTCACCAAGACCGACCCGGACAAGGGCTACGACGGGTTCACGCTGTTCCTGGTGCCGATGGACTCGCCGGGTGTGATCCGCGAGAAGAAGCTCGAGAAGCTCGGCATGCACGCCTCGGACACCGCGCTGCTGGCCTTCCAGGACGTCCGCGTGCCCGCGGACGCCGTGCTCGGCGAGGAGGGCAAGGGCTTCTACCACATCATGTGGGAGCTCCAGGGCGAGCGGCTGATCGGCGCCGCCGGCTGCGTGGCGGGCGCCCAGCGCTGCTTCGACCGCACGCTCCAGTACTCGCTCGAGCGCAACGCCTTCGGCCGCCAGATCGGCAAGTTCCAGGCCATCCGGCACAAGTTCGCCGAGATGGCGACCAAGATCGAATCGGCCCGCCAGCTCACCTACACGACGGCGTGGCGATTCCAGAACGGCGAGTACCCCGTGCGCGAGATCTCGATGGCCAAGCTCTACGCCTCACGCATCGCCGTCGAGGTCGCGGACGAGTGCATCCAGATCCACGGCGGCGCCGGCTACATGAAGGAGTACGGCGTGGAGCGGGTGTGGCGCGACATGCGCCTGAACCGCATCGGCGCGGGCACCGACGAGATCATGCTCGACGTCATCGGGCGCAGCTACGGGCTCTAAACGAACCGCGCCTCGAGCATCACCGGCGGCCGGGGCCGCGGGGATCGACGCCTCCTCCTTAGAGGTGGCTCGTGACCCCCGCGGGACTGCCGGATCCGTTTGTGTCCGCGCTCTGAGGCGCGTCGCCGTCGTACCAGGACAACGCGTACTTGCCGTCGTCCAGGGCGTGAGCAAGTTGGGTCAGCTTCAGCGGCTTGAACGTGTCGCACATCACGGCCAGCTCGTCGGTCTCGGTGGTGCCGATCGACTTCTCCGCGAGCCCCGGCTGGGGCCCGTGCGGGAGGCCGGACGGATGGAGAGTGATCGTGCCGACGTCCACGCCCTTGCGTGAGCCGAACTGGCCGTCGACGTAATAGATCATCTCCTCCGACTGGAGATTGCTGTGGTTGTACGGGATCGGGATCGCGTTCTCGTCCCAGTCGAGCTTGCGCGGGCAGAAGCTGCAGATCACGAAGTTCGGCCCCTGGAAGGTCTGGTGAGCGGGCGGTGGCTGATGGATCCGCCCGCTCACCGGCTCGAAGTCGGCGATGTTGAACGTGTACGGGTAGACGTAGCCGTCCCAGGCCACGACGTCGAGCGGGTGGTAGTCGAGCTTGTAGTGCTGGTGGCCGTCGCGCACCCGCACGATCAGGTCGTAGTCGCCACGGTCGCGGTGGGTGACCAGACGGGCGGGCGCCTTGAAGTCGCGGTGTGAGAACGGCGCGTGCTCGAGCAGCTGGCCGTAGCGGTTGCGGTAGCGCTTGGGCGTCTCGATCTCGCCGGGCGTGTGGAAGGTGAGCAGCAGCGTGCCGTTGCCCTCCGGCACGAAGCGGTAGATCGTGCTGCGCGGGATCACCACGTAGTCGTGCTTCTCGTAGGCCAGCGTTCCGAACGTGGTCTCGAGGTGGCCGCGGCCCTCGTGGATGAAAACGACCTCGTCGCCCTCACCGTTCTTGTAGAAGTAGTCCTGCTCCTCCGACGGCCGGCAGATCGCGATCTCCACGTCGTTGTTCCACATCAGCAGCCGGCGGCCGTTGATGGGGTCGCCCTGAGACTCGATGCCGCGGGTGTCGACGAGGTGGTGCACGTGGGCGTCGGGCACCCACTCCTCGCGCTCGATCGGCGTGAAGCCGCCGACCTCCATCACGCGGCAGGGCGAATGGAGGTGGTAGAGGATCGACTCGTTGCCCGAGAAGCCCTCGTAGCCCATCACCTCCTCGGTGAGCAGCGTTCCGTTCTCGCGGAAGATGGTGTGGCGCTTCTGCGGCATGTCGCCGCGGCGCTCGTACCTCACAGGTTTCCCCTCCGGTCCTGCTCGCGCTCGATCGCCTCGAACAGGGCCTTGAAGTTGCCCTCGCCGAAGCCGCGCGAGCCGTGGCGCTCGATCACTTCGAAGAACAGCGTGGGCCGGTCGCCGAGCGGCTTGGTGAAGATCTGGAGCAGGTACCCCTCGTCGTCGCGGTCGACGAGGATGCCCTGCTGGCGCAGGTCGCTCAGCTCCTCCTCGATCTCGCCGATCCGGTCCGGGATCTCGTCGTAGTAGGAGTCGGGGATCGTGAGGAAGTCGACGCCGCGGCGGCGCAGCTCGGCCACGGTGCCGACGATGTCGGTGGTGGCGACGGCGATGTGCTGCACGCCCGGGTCCGTTGTGGAACTCGAGGTACTCCTCGATCTGGGACTTGCGCTTGCCCTCGGCGGGCTCGTTGATCGGGAACTTCAGCCGGCCCGAGCCGTCGGTCACGACCTTCGACATCAGCGCCGAGTACTCGGTGGAGATGTCGTCGTCGGAGAAATGGATCATCTCGGTCATCCCGAAGACGCGCTCGTAGTAGTGGACCCATTCCTCCATGTGGCCGAGCTCCACGTTGCCCACCACGTGGTCGATGCCGGCGAGGAGGCCGTCCGGGCCGTGGTCGGCCTCGGCGCGGGCCTCGAAGCCCGGTAGGAAGGCGCCGTCGTATCCGTTGCGCTCGATGAAGGTGTGGCGGACCTCGCCGTAGGTCGACACGCTGGACACGACGACCTTGCCGTGCTCGTCCTCCAGGGTGCGCGGCACCTCGATGCCGCGCGCGCCGTGCTCGACCGCGTGGTCGTAGGCGGCGCGAGCGTCGGGCACGCTGAGCGCGATCGAGTGCACGCTGTCGCCGTGGCGGCGGTGGTGGTCGCCGATCTCGTCGTCGCCGCCGAGCGTGCCGGTGATCACCAGCCGGATGCGGCCCTGCTCCAGAGACGTGGGAGACCCGGTCGCGCTGCCCGGTCTCGAGCCCGGCGTACGCGGTCTCGGTGAAGCCGAACGCGCGGGTGAAGAAGAAGGCGGCCTGGGCGGCGTTTCCGGCGTAGATCTCCAGGTGATCGATGCCGTGTACGGGCATCGCGTCGACGTCCGGTGCGGGCGCTACTTGATCAACGGTGGCCATCTCACGTAATATTCGTGGGGTCAGAGCGCCGTTTCAACCGTGATTCGTTGCGTATTGGCACCTCTGACCCTGCCATGGACGACATAGACCGCCAAATCGTTGCGTTGATGCGCGAAAACGCGCGCCGGTCGTTCCAGGACATCGGCAAGAACGTGGGCCTCTCAGCCCCCGCCGTGAAGCGCCGGGTGGACCGCCTGGAGGACGACGGGGTGATCCGCGGCTACACGACCGTGATCGATCCGCACGCGGCCGGCTGGCACGCCGAGGCGTTCGTGGACCTCTACTGCGAGGGCGCGATGTCGGGCGAGGCGATCAAACGCGTGGTGGAGGGCGAGCCGCGCGTGGCATCCGCGCACACCGTGGCCGGCGAGGCGAGTGCGATGCTCCACGTGATGGCGCAGGACACCAAGGACCTGGAGCTGGCGCTCGAGCGGATCCGCAACACCCAGGGCATCAGCCGCACGGTGACCGAGGTCGTGCTCTCCACCCTCTTCCAGCGTTGAGCCGCCGCCCCTACCCCGACGGCCAGCCGCCCTCGATCCGCGACTTCTTCGCATTCGAGGAGCACGTGCGCAACGCTCGCCGCAACCGCGGGCTGGACGTTCCGGAGGCGTGGTACGAGCTCCCGGTGTTCTACTTCTCGAACCCCGCGGCGGTGTACCGCGACGGCGACGAGGTACCGATGCCCGCCGATACGCAGGCGCTGGATTACGAGCTGGAGCTCGCCTGCGTGATCGGTCCAGACGGGAGACCCGAGGGCTTCACGGTGATGAACGACTGGTCCGCGCGCGACCTGCAGATGAAGGAGACGCCGGTCGGTCTCGGCCCCGCCAAGGGCAAGGACTTCGCGACCTCGCTCGGCCCTGAGCTGGTGTCGCCCGACGAGCTGCCCGGCGACCTGGACATGCGCGCCGTGGCGCGAGTGAACGGCGAGGTGCGCACGGATTCGCGCACCGGCGGGATGCACTTCAGCTGGGACGACCTGCTGGCAGCCGCCGCGCGCAACACCCGCGGGCTACAGCCGGGCGACGTGATCGGCTCGGGTACGGTTGGATCCGGGTGCATCCTCGAGCACGGTGACGAGCGCTGGCTGGCGCCGGGCGACGAGGTGGAGTTGGAGATCGAGTACCTGGGGGTACTCACTAACAAGGTGGTCTGAGTGGCATTGGCGCGTACAAGCCCACTACGAGACGAGCTCGAGCGGCTCTTCCCCGAGCGCCCGTTTGCGGTGGAGTTCTGGGACGGGAGCCAGCTGGGCTCGTCGGATGGTGATGCGCCGGATTCTGCTTCCGTGCAGAAATCCGGCAACGGCGGCCCGACGTTCCGCGTCCGATCCCCCAAGGCGGTGGCGCAGGCCCTGCTGGCGCCGGGCCAGCTCGGCCTCGGCCGCGCATACGCCACCGGCACGCTGGAGGTGAGCGACCTCGACGACGTGATGAGGCTGCTCGACTCGTGGCAGCCGCCGCCGCTGGAGACCCGCGACAAGCTTGCGCTGGCCGGCGCCGCCGCCCGCGCCGCCGGCCTCACCCTGCCCCCGCGGCCGCCGGCCGCGGAGCTGCGCCCGCGCGGGCGCCGCCACACACCCGAGCGCGACCGCCGCGCGGTACGCCACCACTACGACGTGTCGAACGACTTCTTCGCGCTGTTCCTGGACGAGTCGATGACCTACTCGTGCGCGATCTTCTCCCGCGGCGCCAAGTCGCTGGAGGAGGCGCAGGTCGTGAAGAACGAGCTCGTCTGCACGAAGCTGGCCCTGAAGGAGGGCGACCGCGTGCTGGACATCGGCTCGGGCTGGGGCGCCTTCGCCATCCACGCGGCGCGCGAGCACGGCGCGCAGGTCACGGGCATCACCCTGTCGGAGCCCCAGGCGGCGGGCGCGCGCGAGCGCGCGCGGGCGGCGGGCGTGGAGGACCTCGTCGAGTTCCGGGTGCAGGACTACCGCGAACTGCGCGGCGAGCGCTTCGACGCGCTGGCCTTCGATCGGCATGGTCGAGCACGTGGGCGAGGAGCAGATCGACGTCTACGCGCAGCAGCTCGCCTCCCTGATCGAGCCGGGAGGGCGGCTGCTCAACCACGGCATCGCCCGCCTGCGCCACTCCGACCCCGCGGCCGGCCCGTTCTCCGAGCGCTACGTGTTCCCCGACGCCGACCCGCTGCACCTCTCGCGCATCGCGCTCGGCGCTGGAGCGCGCCGGGCTTCCAGCCCAACCACGTGGAGGACTTCCGCGAGGACTACGCGGAGACGCTGCGCCACTGGGCGCGGCGGCTGGACGACAACCTGGACGAGGCCGACCCGGATCGCCGGACCGGAGCGGGTGCGGGTGTGGCGGCTCTACCTGCGTGCCGCGCGCAACGGCTTCGAGACCGGCTTCACCTCGGTCTACCAGGTGCTCTGCACGAAGGCCTAGGCGCTGGCAGCCGGAGCGACGATCTGGCTGACCGGTTTGCCGTGTGCGGGCAAGAGCACCCTCGCGCGTGCCATCCGGGACCGGGCCGAGAAGCTCGGTCTGGCGTGTCGTGTGCTCGACGGAGACGAGCTGAGGCGAACCATCAGCGCCGACCTCGGCTTCTCGCCGAGCGACCGGGCGGAGCAGGCACGGCGGGCATGCCGGCTCGCCCAGGAGGAGGCCTCGGCCGGAGCGCTTGCGGTCGCCGCGCTCGTGAGCCCATACACGGCCGATCGCGAGGCCGCCCGCCGGAATCATGAGGAGGACGGGCTGCGGTTCGTCGAGGTCTTCGTCGCCACTCCACTCGCGGAGTGCGAGCGCCGCGACGATCGCGGGCTCTACGCGGCGGCCCGGACAGGCGAGATCGAGAACGTGACAGGCGTGACCGCGCCCTACGAGCCGCCGGAGCGGCCCGAGATCACGGTGCGTTCGAGTGAGTCACCGGAGGAAGCGGCGGAGCGGATCCTGGCGTCACTGAACTAGCTCCGGCCCGCCGCCTGCACCAGCGGCCCCGTCCGGAACGCGATCTGCTCCGACATCGCGATGTAGCTCGTCGACCGCCGCACCGCCGAGGTCTCGAGGATGCGGTTGATGACCTCCTGGAGGTGCCCGGGGTCGCGCGCGGCCACCCGGCAGATCAGGTCGCGCGGGCCGGTGGTGCCGTGGGCCTCCATCACCTCGGGCACGCCCTCCAGCCACTTCACGGCCTCGTCCACCCGGCCCTGGCTGATCTCGAGGAACACGAACGCCAGCACCGGGAAGCCGAGGTGCGCGGGGTCGAGGTCGGGGCCGAAGCCGGTGATGGCGCCGCGCGCGACCAGCTTCTCGAGCCGCGCCTGCACGGTGCCGCGCGCCACACCGAGCTGGCGCGAGATCTCCATCAGGCCGACGCGCGGATGCTCGGTCATCGCCGCGATCAGGCGGGCGTCGAGCTCGTCGATGGTCAAATCGCTCACGGTTCGCGGTCGATCCTGGCAGATAGTGGTCAGATTGACCAGTTTCTACTGTGCACTCTTGCCAGAGAATCGGCCGAGTGGTTGGCTTTCCGCATGTTCGAGGAAGGCCAGCTCTACGCGCCCGTGACCACCGGCGAGGACGGCCAGGTGACCGTCCACCTCGGCGACGACCACCCCGGGGTCGGAGACCCGCACTACAGGGAGCGCCGCAACCACATCGCCTCACTGGCGCTGGCATGGAATCCCGGCGAGCCCCTCCCGCGCGTGGAGTACACCGACGAGGAGCACGAGGTCTGGCGCACGGTGTGCCGCGAGCTGGCGGCCAAGCACGAGCGACTCGCCTGCGCCGACTACCGCGAGTCGGCGGCGCGGCTGGCCTGCCGACCGACCGGATCCCCCAGCTCGATGAGGTGTCCGACTCGCTGCGCCCGCTCACCGGCTTCGAGTACCACCCCGCCGCCGGCGTCGTGCCGTTCGAGGGCTTCTACGGCTCGCTCGCCGACGGCGTCTTCCACTCCACCCAGTACGTGCGCCACCACGACATGCCGCTGTACACCCCGGAGCCGGACCTGATCCACGAGGTGATCGGCCACGGCAACACGCTCGCCAGCCGCGCGGTTCGCCGAGCTCAACCGCCTCGCCGGCCAGGCCGCGCGCAGGCTGGAGACCGAGGAGGGGCGCGACTTCTTCGCGCGCGTGTTCTGGTTCACGCTGGAGTTCGGCGTGATCCGAGAGGACGGCGAGCTGCGCGCGTATGGCGCCGGGCTGCTCTCGTCGTTCGGCGAGATCGAGGAGTTCCGCGGCGCGGACATCCGCGATCTCGACGTGGCCGTGATGGGCGTGCAGCCCTACGACATCACCAAGTACCAGCCGATCCTGTTCGCGGCCGACGGCATGGACCACCTGGTCGACGTGCTCGGCGGGTTCTTCGCCGAGTGCGACGACGACACGCCGGCGCGGCTGGCGCCTAGGGCTCCCGCAGCAGCCCGGTAAGCCGCACCGCCCGCCCGGGGCGCGTGACGTGGATGGCGGCCGGCTCGCGCACCCACGCGATCAGGTTCAGCGATTGCAGCCGGTCGAGCGCGAACTGGAACGACCGTGCCTGCGCGCGTGAGGCGTAGGCGCGCGATACGTCGAACGCCCAGCCGGTGGTGTGAAGCGAGTAGGCGGTCGGTGGCCTCGGGGTTGCGGCCGGCCAGCACCTCCTGGTACTCGCGGTCGCGCACCGTGCTCGTCACCGTGAGCGGCGCCGTGCCGCCCCCGGCGCGGCGGGTGAGCCACGCCGCGTAGGCCGCGAGCGCGTAGGCCTCCTGGCGCAGCCCGCGGTAGAGGCGCGGCTCGTGCTCCAGGCGTGTCGCCAGCTCGCCCATCCTGGCGATCTCGCCGCAGGCCGACCCGGCGCGGGGCGTTCGGGAACGAGCGGATGTCGCCGTCGCGGTAGGCGGCCTCGAGCTCGTCCGGGCCGGCGAAGACCTCCGTGTCGTCCTCCGGGTGCAGCACCTCCTCGGCCGAGTTCTTCGCGGTGTACCGGTCGGCCGGCGCGCCCAGCTCCTCGCTGTCCTCGCGGTACGCGCGCATGATGTCCCGCGCCGCGTGGACGCGCCAGAGGTAGGTCGAGGAGTCGTCGCCGAGATCGTACAGGCGAGTCCAGGCGGCCGTGTGCTCGGTGGGGCTCTGCCGAAGAACATCTCCGCGTAGCTGCGCGGGCGCCGCCGAAGTCGCGGATCACGGACTCCAGGTTGCCGATTCCCATGTGGTAGGCCGCCACGGCGAGGTCCTCGCGGCCGAAGCGCCCGCGGGAGAGCGCGAGGTAGCGGCCCGGTGGCCGCCAGCGACTTGCGCGGGTCGAAGCGCTCATCCACGCGCGCCCTGCGGGCTCGCAGCCGCCCGCGCGCCTCTCGTTGCCCGCGCGCTCGGCCCGGGCGATGCGGCGCGTGAGCCGGCGCGAGGCGCGCGTGTCGACCTTCATGCCCAGCAGGTTGTGGCCGGTCTCCGCCAGGATCTGGGTGAGGCCGACGGCGCCCTCGAGCTTGGGGTCCGCCACGGCGCCGGGCCGCCCCGCCGACTCCAGGAACACGATCGCCTCGAGCAGGTCCGGCGACACGCCGGCGGCCGGCGCCGCGCGCTCGATCTCGGCGCGGAAGGTCGCCGTCCGGCGCGCGCTCTCCACCACGCCGCTCGGGCTCTTCGCGTAGAGCGTGTGGGCGTGGCCGGCGGCGGCGCGGCGCTCGAAGTCGGCGCGGCGGGACTCGGCGTAGGTGAACGGGTCCGGGCGTCCGCCGGGATCAGGGCCACGGGATCGGGATCCGGCAGGCCGGTGTCGCGCGCGAGCACGAGGAGGGCGACGGCGACGGCGATCGCCGCGCCGGCGAGCGCGGCGGCGTGGTGCGCGAGGGGCGGGGCACCTCGCGTAGTGTGCCGATATCGCCGCGCCGCTCGACCACGTCCGCTCGTACTACGAGGCGCTGAACACCGGTGACGCCGAGCGCGTGGCCGAGCACTTCACCGAGGACGCGAACCATTTCTACACCCGCCTCGGGCCCCACGAGGGCGGGCGAACGATCGGCGAGCACACGCACTGGGCGGTCGAGAACATCGACGGCCAGTGGTTCATCGAGGACGCGATCACCGACGGCGAGCGCGTGGTGATCGAGTGGACGATGACCTGGAAGCACCCCGAGTCGGGCGAGCCGCGGCTGGACCGCGGCACCGAGTGGTTCGAGTTCCGCGACGGCAAGATCGCCGAGGTGCGCGCCTACCACCACGGCGGGCCCAAGAACCCGCAGGGCGACCTGCTCGGCTTCGACCACCCGGCGCGGGGCTACACGACACTGTGAGGGAGTTCACCAAGGGCGTGCCCGCCGCCGCGCCCCCGCGGCCGATCCCGCCGTTCACCGAGGAGCACGCCGAGCTGCGCGAGTCGATCCGGCGGTTCGTGGCCGAAGGAGCTGCGCCCCCACGCGACCGAGTGGGAGGACGCGCGCTGGTTCCCCGACGAGGTGTTCCCAAAGCTCGCCGGGGTGGGCTTCCTCGGCCTGAAATACCCGGAGGAGTACGGCGGCGAGGGCGGCGACTACGTGCACGACGCCGTGTTCACCGAGGAGCTCGCCGGCTGCGCCTCGGGCGGCACCGCCGCGGGGATCGGCGCGCACATCGGCATCGCCACGCCGCCCGTGTTCAAGTTCGGCACCGAGGACCAGAAGCAGCGCTTCCTCGTGCCGGCCATCAAGGGCGAGCGGATCGCGGCGCTGGGCATCACCGAGCCGGGCGCCGGCTCCGACGTGGCCGGCATCCGCACCTTCGCGAAGAAGGTCGACGGCGGCTACGTGGTGAACGGCTCCAAGACCTTCATCACCAACGGCGTGCGGGCCGACTTCGTGGTGACGGCCGTGAAGACGACCGAGGACGGCGGCCACCAGGGCCTGTCGTTCCTGCTGATCGAGAAGGACATGGAGGGCTTCTCGGTCTCCAAGAAGCTGGAGAAGATGGGCTGGCACGCGTCCGACACCGCGGAGCTGGCCTTCCAGGACGTATTCGTGCCCGACGAGAACCTGCTGGGCGAGGAGAACAAGGGCTTCTACCTGATCATGGCCAACTTCCAGTGGGAGCGGCTGCTGATGGCGCTCGGCGCCGTGGGCTCGATGCAGCTGGTGCTGGAGAAGACGATCGCCTTCGCGCTGGAGCGCAACGCCTTCGGCCGCGAGATCGGCCACTTCCAGGCGATCCGCCACAAGATCGCCGAGATGGCGCTGAAGCTCGAGGCGTCACGCTCGATCACCTACCACGCGCTGCGCCTGTTCGCCGAGGGCACCGACGCCATCCGCGAGGTGACCGAGGCCAAGCTGATCAGCCAGCGCTCGGCCTTCGAGGTGGCCGACGAGTCGCTCCAGATCCACGGCGGCGCCGGCTACATGAAGGAGTACGAGATCGAGCGCGTGGCGCGCGACCTGCGCCTCGGCCCGATCGGCGGCGGGACCGACGAGATCATGAAGGAGATCCTCGGGCGGCAGCTGGGGCTTTAGCGAGCAGCGCCCGCAGGTCGGCCACCGGACCGAGGTGCCCGAGCTTGTCCGGGTTGACGATCGAGCGGATTCCCTGGATCTGCCCGTCCGCGATGTCGAGCGCCATCACGCTGATCACCTTGTTGTCGCCGTCGTAGGTGATCGCGCCGGGCTGGCCGTTCACGTCGATGGGCCGCAGCCCGGCCACCGCGATGCGCGCGCCCTGCTTCATCCACGCCAGCAGCGTGCGCCCGACTCGGCGGCGGCCGTGAATCGACCTGGCGAGCGCGGGCGCCTTGCCGCCGCCGTCCCCGTGCAGCACCACGTCCTCGGCGAGCAGGGACTCGAGCGCGGCCATGTCGCCCTCCTGGGTCGCGGCGAAGAAGCGCCGCGCCAGCTCGTCGCGCTGCTCGCGCGAAGCGTCGAAACGGGGGCGGCCCTCGTCGACGCGCTGCCGCGCGCGTGACGCGAGCTGGCGGACGTTGTCCTCGCTCTTCCCGACGATCCCGGCGATCTCGGGATAGCCATAGTCGAACACGTCGCGCAGCAGCAGCACCGCGCGCTGCTCCGGGGACAGGCTCTCGAGCAGCACGAGGAAGGCGAGCGACAGGGAGTCGGCCATCTCGGCATGGCGCGCGGGGTCCTCCTCCGCATCGGTCACGAGCGGCTCCGGCAGCCACTCGCCCACGTAGCTCTCGCGGCGCACCCGCGCCGACCGCAGCTGATCGATCGACAGCCGCGTGACCACCGTGGCCACGTAGGCGCGCGGGGACTCGATCCGCTCGTCCTTCTCGAGCGCCGTGTGGAACCGCAGCAGCGCCTCCTGGACCACGTCCTCCGCCTCCGCCACGCTGCCGAGCATCCGGTAGGCGATGGCGAAGGCGCGGGCTCGCAGCTCCACGAGCAGCTCATCGGAGGGCGTGGTCATGCGGCCGCCCGGAAGCCCTCCCGCCAGCTGGAGTACGCGGCTGCCATCCCAGCTCGCGCTTTGCCTTTTCGTTGGCCGCTCCGCGCACCTCGGTCATCATGACCGTGGCGGCCTCGCCCGCGAGCAGCCGCCCGAGCCAGCGCGGCACGTGGCGCGGCGGCGGCGCACCCAGCGCGTCCGCGACCGCGGGCAGCCACTCGGCAACCGGAGCGGGCTCGTCGTCGACGACGTTGTAGATGCCGCGCCGGCCGCGCTCCACGGCGGCGACGGTGGCGTCGGCGGCGTCCTCGATCTGGATGAACGACCACACGCCGGCACCATCGCCCACCATGGGGAACTTGCGCTTGCGAATCTGCTCCACGCTCTCGCCACCCGGGGCGAGCGATGTGCCGGGCCCGTAGAACCCGCCGTAGCGCAGCACGATGCCCTCGGTCCAATCGGCGCCCGTGACCGCGTCCTCCAGGTAGCGGATCGCCTCGTGCGCCCGGCGCATCGCCTCCGCCGGCGTGGGATCGAGCGGGTCGTCCTCGGTCTTCACCGGGCCGCCGCTGCGGGCGAAGGGCCAGCCGGCGTAGCTCTGGGCCACGAACCGGGGCACGCCGATGGCGCGACCGGCGGCCAGCAGGTGATCGGTGCCCTCCGTCCGCAGCCGGTTGGTGGGCGCGAAGTCGCGGTCGAAGTGGCGGATGTCGAGCGACTCCGACAGCGCCGTGAGCTGATGCACGATCGCGTCGGGCCTGGCCTCGGCCACCGCGCCGGCGACCGCCTCGGGATCGAGGGCGTCGACCACCACGGGCGTGGCTCCCATCCCGCGGATGAGCTCCCGCTTCCCGTCGGACCGGGTGGTCCCCACCACCTCGTGGCCGTTCGCGACGAGACGCGGGACGAGCTGCTTTCCGAGCGCTCCGGTGGCGCCCGCTACCAAGACCTTCATGACATCTCCTCTGTTCGGGTTCTACCCCTTACGACGAGATGCCAACGGGGCTTGTGACAGCCGCGCTGATCGCGGAGAATCACGCCCTGATGGCCGACTCCGTGACCGGAATCATCCTGCTCGTTCTCGCGGTGATCCTGCTCTTCCGCGGCGTGCCGGGCGTGCTCGCCCTCCTCGCCTCGCGCTCCTGGACGGAGGTGCCGGGCACGATCGTCGCCTCCGGCGTGCAGAGCGGCCTGACGCAGGCGGGTGATGCACATGGGCGGGCGCGCGTCACGCAGGCGGTGGTGACCTATTCCTACGAGGCGGGTGGCCAGACCCTCATGGGCAACCGGGCCGCGTTCGGCACGCCGCTCTCGTTCGGGATGGGCCTCGGCGGGATCGCGTCGGCGCAGAGCGCGCGCCACGAGCCCGGTGCCGGCGTCACGGTCTGGGTCGACCCGCGCAACCCGGCCAACAGCGTGCTGCGCCGCAGCGCGCCGTCGTCGGTCGTGCTGACCGCGATCGGGCTGGCCGTGCTCGTGCTTGGGCTGCTCTCGCTCTGAGGAGCGCTAGGAGACCGGTACCGCGACGTCGGCCGGCAACGTCGCCGCGTGCTCGCGGCGCAGTTCCGGCGCCAGGCGCATGAAGCACTCCACAAGATTGGGATCGAACTGCCGGCCGGCGAGGCTCGCGATCTCCACGAGCGCCTCGTCCAGGTCCCAGCTCGGCTTGTAGGGCCGCACAGAGGTCAGCGCGTCGAACACGTCGCAGATGGTGCAGATGCGCCCCACGAGCGGGATCTCCTCGCCACGCAGGCCCTCGGGATAACCGCTGCCGTCCCAATGCTCGTGGTGGGTGCGCGCGATCTCCTCGGCCATCTGGACGATGTGCGATCGCGACCCGCTGAGAATCCCGGCGCCGATCACGGTGTGCTGCTTGATCAACTCCCACTCCTCGTCATCCAGGGGGCCGGCCTTCCTCAGGACCGCGTCGGGCACGCCGATCTTGCCGACGTCATGCAGCGCGGCGGCGCGCCTCAGGACGGAGGCCTCTGCCTCGCTCATGCCCGCCTCCAGGCCCAGCCGGTGGCACATCACGCTCATCCGCTCGACGTGGTCTCCCGTCTCCTCGTCACGCCATTCCACGGCCTGGCCGAGGCGCTGGATCACCTCGAGCTGGGTGTCGTGAAGCTCGCGCGTGCGCTCCCTGACCTTTTCCTCGAGCATCAGGTTCACCTCAGCGATCCTCTGGCGCTCCCTGTATTCCGCCAGATAGGACGTAACCATGGCCAGGCCGGTCGCGAGCCCGAGGGAGACAAGCGGAGCGGCAACGAGCACCACGCTGCCCACGTCGAAGAGGAGCTTCGCCGCCAGCAGGTACGCGGCGCCCAGCACGACGCCGCCGAGCGCGGCGTGTGAGAGGCGGGTGCGGCAGGCGGCGAGCGGGACCGCCAGCCCGAGCGCGATGATCGCGAGGATCCCCACCGGACCCGGCAGGCTGCGCAGGGGAATCCCGTGGAGCGCGGTCCAGATCGCGTTGGCCTGGACCTCGGGCCCGGCGACGAGCCCGCCCCCACTCACGGAGGTCGGGTGAACGTCGTGCAGCGTGGGAGCGGTGGCGCCGATCACCACCACCTTGCCGCGGACCGAGGCCGGGTCGAACTTGCCCCGGACCACGTTCGCGAACGAGACGGTGGGAATGGTGTGGGCTGGGCCGCGATAGTCGATCCACGCGCCACCGGACGCGAAGTCGTCGTGCGCCACGTCCCGTCCCGCGCGCTTGGCCACCGCCACCGCGATGGTCTCGAGGCCGCCCTCCTGATAGCGGAAGCGGCGCAGCACCCCGCGGTCGTCCTCCGGGAGGTTGGCGGCGCCGGCCCGCGCGTCGATGGCGGCGAGGTTCTCGTCACCGCCCAGCACGTTCGTCTTCCCGTGACCGTCGGTCTCGCTGGTGGCCAGCACGGCTCCGCCGGCGCGGCGGATGGCTTCGTAGAGCGCGCCGTCCTCGCGCGCGGTCGTCGGCTCGGTGAACTGGACGTCGATCACGATCTCGCGCGCGCCGGCCGCATGCAGCCGGTCGACCGCGCGGCCGTACAGCGAGCGCGGGAACGGCCACTGGCGCCGCAGGGCGGAGAAGGTCTCGCCGTCCACGGCCACGACCGCCACGTCGGACGGCCGCTCCGCCGAGCGCATCTCCATGCGCGCGTCGAAGGACTCCTGCTCGAACGGCGTGAGCACGCCGCCCGCGTGAGCGCCGACGGTGACCGCAATGGCCACGGCGGCCGCCATGAGCAACGGCCGGCGGCGAGTGGGGCCTCCCGCGTTCATCTAAGTCGTTTCCTCTAGCGCTTGCGGCGCGCCAGGTAGCTCTTGCCCGCGCGGACGGTGACCCGCTTGCCCGTCTTGCGGTTGCGGACCACGACGGCGCCCTCATAGACCTTCGTCAGGGTGCCGTTGCAGCGCTCCTGGGTGAGCCAGGAGGTGCCGCGGGTGGTGGCGACGCTGTTGCTGCCGCGGGTGCGGAAGCGACCGCGCTTGTCCTTGGCCCAGAGCTTCGCGCCGCGCCGGCTGCGCTTGCGCTTGGGCTGATCGAAGCCTTGGCGGAAGCCTTGGCGCAGCTCGGCCTGCCGCCGAGGAGCGCGATGTCGGTCATGCCACGCCCGAAGCGCGACTGGCCGACCTTGAAGATTCCGCCCCAGAACTGGGCGGTCTGGACCTTGCCACTGGCGTTCAGGGCGCTCGAGAGCGCGACCCTTCCGCGCCGGGCGTCGATCGTCGAGCCGACCGGGATGGAGTCCCCAGCGGTGAGCGTGATGAAGCGCTTGCTGCCCCTGGCCCGAACCCGAACGGTGCCCCTTGACGGGGTGACCCCGACGGCCTTGCCGAGCACGGGGGCCGGCGGCGCGTCCTTGGAGGCTGAGCGTTCCTGTGCAGGCGGGGACGAGGCCGGGGCCGGGCCGCGCACGGGCGGGCCTGGACCGCCGTCGTCGTCCTCGTCTTCGTCTTCGTCTTCGTCCTCATCCTCGTCTTCGTCGTCGTCTGGGGGCGGACCGTCGTCCAGCAGACTCAGCGTAATCTCGCGAATCCGGTTGTTCTTGGTGTCGGCGAGGAGCAGTTGGTCACCCAGGCTGGTGGCCGCGAGGCCCAGCGGCGAGTCGAACTCGGCCTCGAGCGGGTCGCCGAGGTCCCCCGAGAAGCCGTGGTCGCCGCTGCCCGCGACCGTTTGGATCACGCCGGCGGAGTTCACCCAGCGCACCACGTGATCGTCCTCGGCGACTACAAGGAAGCCTCCACTGGCCAGCGGCACGACCCCGGCGGGGCTCTTGAGCTCCGCGCTCGTGGCCTGAACGTCGTCGGCGTGGGACCCGCCGCCGCCCGCCACGGTCGTGATGACCCCAAGCGCGTCGACCTTGCGCACGATGTTCTTGGCGTGATCGGAGAAGAGGAAGCCGCCCCCGGGGAGCGGAGCTACGTCGTAGGGCTTGTCGAGCTTGGCGAGGATCGCGAGGCCGCCGTCGCCGGTGTCCCCGGCTTGGCCGGTGCCCGCGACAACGCTTTCGAGACCGAGCGCATCGACCTTGCGGATCAGGTGGCCTTCGGTGTCCGCGATGAGGAAGCCGCCTCCCGCGAGGGGCGCGACGGAGCGGGGCTCGTCCAGGTTCGGGCCGGCGACAGTGGAGATGTCCCCGTCCGACGCGACCTTGCGGATGAGGTCGTTCTCGGTGTCCGCGATCAGGAAGCCGCCGCCCGGAAGCGCGGCAACGCCGCTGGGTGAGCGGAGCTCGGCTTCGTCCGCCGGCCCGCCGTCCCCGGCCGAGCCGCCCTGCCCGGTGCCGGCGACCGTGGTGATCGTTCCGTTGGGAGCGACCTGGCGAATGCGGTCGCTCTGGGTGTCAGCGATCAGGAAGCCTCCGCTCGGCAGGAGAGAGACGTCCTCCGGCTTGTCGATTTCGGCAAGCGTTGCGGTCACCGCTATCGCCGGAGCTGCCCCCCGAACCGTTCCCGGCGACCGTCGAGACAGTCGAACCGGTCGCGAACGCCGCGGTGACGCCGGTCGCGGCGGCCAGCACCGTGACGGCCGCCAACGCCAGTTTCGCGCGTGCATTGATTCCCCACTCGGGGTGACGAGGCATAGGAGAGGCATCGACCGGCGCGACGTGCCTCCACATCCTCCATTCGTCCATATGATCCCCGCCCCTTATGAACGAAGAGGAGAGACATGGGCGTTCTTGATGGAAAGGCTGCGATCGTCACGGGCTCGGCCCGCGGCATCGGCCGCGCCACGGCCGAGCTGCTGGCCGAGCAGGGCGCGAAGGTGCTGATCAACGACCTCGACGGCGATGTGGCCGAGGAGGCCTCCAACGAGATGCAGGGCGAGACCGTCTCGTTCGCCGGCGACCTCACGAAGGACGGTGTGCCGGAGAAGCTGGTGGAGACCGCCGCGGAGGCGTTCGGGCAGATCGACATCGTGGTGAACAACGCGGGCTACACCTGGGACGGGCCGATCCACAAGATGTCCGACGAGCAGTTCCAGGCAATGCTCGACATCCACAACGTGGTGCCGTTCCGCGTGCTGCGCGCCGTCGCTCCGCATCTGCGCGAGCCGGCCAAGAAGGAGCGCGAGGAGGGCAAGGAGGTCTTCCGCAAGGTCGTGAACATCTCGTCGATCTCCGGCACGATGGGCAACGCCGGGCAGGCGAACTACTCGTCGGGCAAGGCCGGCGTGGTCGGCCTGACCAAGACGCTGGCCAAGGAGTGGGGCCAGTTCAAGATCAACGTGAACGCCGTGGCGTTCGGCTTCGTGGAGACACGGCTGACCGCCGCCAAGGAGGAGTCGCAGTCGATCGAGCGCGAGGGCCAGGAGATCAAGCTCGGCATCCCCGAGCAGATGCGCCAGATGGCGTCGATGCTGATTCCGCTGGGCAGGCCCGCGACGCCGGAAGAGGCGGCGGGCGGCGTGTTCTTCCTGTGCTCACCGTGGTCGAACTACGTGCACGGCCAGGTGCTGAACGTGACCGGCGGACAGTTCACGGGGATGACTACTTAGGCTTCCGCTCCTCGGCCAGCGGCTTGCCGCCCTCGTCGGTCAAGCCGCCGGGGGGCCAGGGACCGAACCAGTTGTCCCGCGCTCCGTCGACCGTGATGATCGACCCGGAGTGGTAGTCGCCGGCCGGGGACGCCAGGAAGGCCACCAGCCACGCGAACTCCTCCTCGGTGCCCAGGCGGCCGAGGGGGACGGTGCCGGCCACGCCCTCCACGACCTGCTTCGGGTACTTGGTGCGCAGAGTCTCGGTGGCGAAGTGCCCGGCGGCCAGCGCGGTGAGGGTGATGCCGTGACGAGCCCACTCGATCGACAGCACACGGGTGAGGTTCTCCACGGCCGCGCGTGCGGCGGAGCTGTGCGCCATCCCGGGTAGGCCGTGATGGGGCGAGAGCGTGACGTTCATGATCTTGCCGCCCTCCGCGGGGATCATCGCCTTGGTGGCCACGGCGTGGCTCATCAGCCACGTGCCCTCCACGTTCAGGCGGATCACGGTGCGGAAGCCCTTCGGCGTGATGTCCTCCGCCGGCGTCATGTACTGACCGCCGGCGTTGTTCACCAGCACGTCGATTCGCTTGTGGCGCTCGAGCACGCCGTCGACCAGCCCGTCAACCTGCTCCTCCTCGCGGATGTCGCAGACAAGCGCCTCGCAGCGACCCTCCTCGCACAGCGCGACGGTCTCCTCGAGCGGCTCGAGCCGCCTGCCGCACACAACGACCTGAGCGCCGCATGCGGTCAGCTCGACGGCCGTTGCACGACCGAGGCCGGAGCCCCCTCCCGTTACGAGTGCGACCTGGCCCGCGAGGACGTCAGGAGCGAAGAGCTTGGACGGCATCGCGGCGAGAGCCTACCCGCGCCCGCCTCGAGCCACAGCCCGGGGTGAACGCCCACCAGGCAAGTCCGCCGATCGCCCACACCGGCCAGAAGTAGCCCATCCCGGTGACGGCCCAGATGACGACGAGCAGCACTGAGATCGTCACAACGTGCCGGCGCAGGGGATGGGGCCGGCGCCTGCGGCGCGGAGCCGAGGGACGGGGAAGGTCGGCCTCCACCGCGTCCAGGTCTGCCTGTGTACGCGCCGAGAGGGCGGCCTCGATCCGCTGCTCGAGCTCGTCGACCTCCAGGCGCCCCTCCCCAGCGTGCGTGCGGAGCCGATCAACCACCAGATCGCGTTCCGCCTGGGAGGCGCGCATGTTCCGTCGGATTGTCGTGCTAGATTCCATAGTCCACAGCATACCGTCTATTTTAGACCATTGCAAGACCTGAAGCTCACACCCACCTCTCTGATCGTCCTCGGGCTCATCGAGCTGGCCGGCGAGTCGACGCCGTATGACCTCAAGCAGGCCGTCGGCCAGACTCTCGGGAACTTCTGGACGCTGCAGCACGCGCAGCTCTATTCCGAACCGGAGCGGCTGGCGGGAGCCGGCTATCTCAAGGAACGGCGCGAGGAGGGCGGCCGGCGGCGCCGGAACTACTCGATCACCGCGAAGGGGCGCAAGGCGCTGGAGCGAGTGGCGCGCGGCGCCCACCGACGACCTCTACGAGGTGCGCGACCCGAGCCTGCTGAAGCTGTTCTTCGGCGCCGACCCCCAGGATCTCGCGCAGAGCCAGCTCGACGCTCACCGGCGCAAGCTGGAGGAATACGAGGAGCTCCAGAAGCTGGACCCGGGAAGCGAGCCGCGCGGCCCCTGGCTGGCGCTCGAGGCCGGCATCGGCCATGAGCGCCAGTCGATCCGCTTCTGGGAGGGCCTGGCGTAGGCTTCGCCCCCATGGCCACCGCCGCCGAGCCACGCCCGGCCTCGCTCCCGCTGCCGGGCGGCAAGGACGGCGCGGCGGTGAAGCTGCACCCGCTGCTGTGCGCCCGGATGATCGGGCCGCCGGCCATGTTCCATCGCGAGGAGGGGCGGCTGGCGCCGCTCAAGGCGATGGGCGTGCGCGTGCCGCGGGACGAGTGGACGGAGGTGCCGATCGTCGCGTTCCTCGCGGAGCACCCCACCGCCGGGCCCGTGCTCATCGACACGGGCTTCCACCCCTCCGTCGCGGTGGATCCCAAGCAGGGGATGGGTCGCCTCGGCGGCCTGATCTTCAAGGAGGTGCGGATGGAGACCGAGGACGCCGTGCCGGGACAGCTGCGCCGCCTGGGCATCGACCCGACCGAGGTCAAGACGGTGGTGATGACCCACCTGCACTCCGACCACGCCAGCGGCATCGCGGAGTTCCCCGGGGCCACCTTCGTGCTCAGCTCGGCCGAGTGGGAGGCGGCCGTCGAAGGGCCGCGAGACCGACGGCTACATCAAGCGCCAGTACGACCACGCCTTCGACTACCGGCTGCTGGACTTCGAGGGGGGACACCGACTCGTTCGCCAGCTTCGGCCGCGCGTTCGACCTGTTCGGAGACGGCAGCGTGCGCCTGGCCTTCACGCCCGGGCACACCCACGGCCACTGCTCGGTGGTGCTGCGCCTCGCGGGCCGGGAGGCGCTGATCTGCGGTGACGCCGCCTACACGATGAAGACGATCGAGGAGACCCACCTGCCGTTCAAGATGGCCGACGAGCACCGCTTCCGGCGCTCGCTGAAGGAGGTCCAGCGCTACATCGAGCAGACGCCGGACGCGGTGATCATCCCGGGCCACGACATGGCGGCGTGGCGACGGCTCGACAGCGTCTACTAGCCCTCCCGCCTCCTAGGGGCCCGTAAAGCCGTCGGCGAAGCAGGGCAGCGGCGCACAGATGTCCGTGAGCCCGCCGCCGGTACTTAGGAAGTCGGACTTCTGCGTGCGAGCCGACGGGATCGTTGCGCGGCGCGCTGTGCGGGTCGTTGCCCTCCCGCGGCGGCACGTTGGCCGTGGGCGGCGGGGGCGTGCCCCTTGGCCCGCCGCTCCGTCGCGCAGCGGCCCGGTGTCCCAGTAGATGATGCCGGACCCCTCGCACGCAGGGTCGCCCAGCGTGGGGATCCCGAACAGCGGCTTCACGTCGGGCGAGCGGCCGGCGAAGAGCGCCGGGCGGTGGGCGCACGCCCGGATCGTGCGCGCCTCCACCTCGGCCGCCACGTTCGCCACCTGGTGGTCGCCGAAGGCGGGGTGCAGCAGCACGCGGTGCTCGGGCGAGTTCGGCAGCGGGTCGGTGGTCATGTGCTGCGCGTAGCCGTTCGCCTCGCCGCGGTCCCAGAGCAGCTGCATCAGCGAGAGGACCAGCGGCCGCTCGAGCTCGTTCGGGTAGGCCTGGTAGAGCCCGATCGGCAGCGGTAGGCCTTCGATGTTGCCGCTGGCGTACATGTCGAAGTCCACGCTGCGGCTGCAGCAGCGTCGAGTAGTTCATGCCCGGCACGCCGTGCACGGCCGCTCGGAAGTCGGGCGACAGCGCGGTGAGCCCGCCGGAGAGGATCCCGCCCTGGCTGTTGCCGTCGTAGAACAGCTCGTCCCTGTCGATCACCGACTGGCCGCCCACCTGGAACGCGGGCAGCGCCGACGCGCCCTGCGGATGGATCAGCCAGCGGCCCAGGTACATGAAGTTCACGTAGCCCTGCTGGATGCGGTCGACGAGCGTGTTGAACCTCGACAGGTCCTGCAGCAGCGTCGCGACGTTCGGCACGTCGAAGGTCGACATGCCCACCCAGTCGGTGGCGCAGAAGACGAAGTTGTGCTCCTGGCCCATCGCCTGGACGTTGCCGCCGCCGACCTCGCCCGCGCTGCCCAGCAGGCCGTGCCCGTAGAGCGAGGGCCGCGACGCGCCGGCGTGCCGCCGCCGTCCAGCGCCG
Source organism: uncultured Thermoleophilaceae bacterium (assembly GCA_963825775.1). GTDB lineage: Bacteria > Actinomycetota > Thermoleophilia > Solirubrobacterales > Thermoleophilaceae > JAAYBF01. The sequence goes on from CAWGUV010000016.1 coordinate 150,666, forward strand.
CGCGCGGGATGGTGCAGATCACGTTGGCCAGCGCGGTGTTGCCCAGCGGTCTGCGCCGGCTGTCCGTTCAGCGAACCCGGCGCCCGGCGGGCAGCCGGGCAGGTCGAGGTAGCAGGGCACCGTGATCTGCCCGGTGATCCGCCGCGCGGTGCGATCGCTCTCGCCGGCCTCGCACGCCGCCGACGCGCCCGCGGTGCACGGCGGGTAGTCCCGCAAGCCGTCGAGCTCCCCGAAGTCCACGACGCTGCGGGATCGGGTCGGTGTCGATCCCCCCGATGCCGTCCACGATCGCGTCGGGGATGTCCGGGTTCTGGACGAACTGCGGCGTGCTGCCCTGCACCGTGAGGTCGGCGAGGTCGGTGTCGCCGAGCTGCTCGAAGGCGTCGTCGCGCATCGTCAGCGCGCGGCCCGGAGAGGCTCTGCTCGCTCGCCACGGTGAAGTCCCAGGCGAGGTAGAGGTCCTTGCGGGCGATCCCGGCCTGCGCCGAGCGTCTTGAAGATGCTCCTCGAACTGCGCGCGCCGCGCCTCGATGTCCGGGTTGAGCGTGGTGATGCCGTCGCGATAGGCGCGGAACTCCTCGCGGGGCTCGATCAGCGAGCCGGTCGGCCTTCGCGCATCCGGCGCAGCGCCACGATGTAGCGCTCGCCCTCGTCGAAGTTCTTCGCCGGGCCGGATGATCAGCGTCACGTCCTGGGGCCGTGCGGTGTCGCGTGACCAGCGGGTTGGAGTCGATCTCGGCCCAGATCAGCTGGCGCTGCCTCGTGCGCGCGTTGATCACCACCACCGGCTGGTTCGGGATCGAAGCTGCGCTCCATGTCGGTGATCGGCACGGCGCCGGTCTGCTGGAACGCCTGCCTGGCTGTCGAGGCCCGGCACCCGGGTCACGATCAGGTTTCCGGGGCTGAAGCCGTCGGCGCGGTTCTGGTCGACGGGGTCGATCGTTCAGCCGAGGTCTTGGTGCTCGTGGGAGTCGAGTCGCGGGAGATGTTCAGCCGGCGCTTCGTGGCCGTGGAGGCGTCGGCCGACCGTGAAGTGGTCGTTGGGGAACGGGTAGAGGCACAGCGACGGGTCGAGGAAGTCGCAGCGGTCGGCGTTGGCGGTGTTCAGCGGCGCCGAGCGGCTTGGGGTTGGCGGGCGGCGCCGAGATGTCCTCCCCGGCCGGCGGCGAGGGGCCGCCCCCGCCGCCCGTGCCGTCCGCCCGCGGCCGCGCACCGCCGCGGATCGCGCCGCACGGCTCGCTTGCGCGCGGCGAAGCGCGTGCGCCCGCGGCGGCCCTTGGCGTCGATCACCAGCGCGCGGCACGAGCCGAGGATGCTGCCTGCCGGCGCGGGTGAGCTTCAGCCGGAACGTCCTGCGGCCGGCGCGGCCGACCTTCACGCGGCGCGGCTTGGTGATGCGGTAGGCCGGGACCGCCGCCGGCGCGCCGAGCGCGGGCGCCGAGGCGCAACCGGCCCGGCCGGCCCGGAGCGGACCCGCACGCGGACGTAGCCGCAGCCGCAGCGCGTTGCGCTGGCTGGAGGTGAGCACCTGCGCGCGCGGCTTGGCCGACGCGACCGCGTCACCATCGCCGCCGCGCGCGAGCGCGGCGCCGCCGCCAAGCAGCGCCAGCGCAGCCGCCCCCGCGGCCGCCGTCCGTGAACGACGAGTCCCTCCCACGCCGTGGATGATCCCCCAGGCGCGCACCGCTTCACAATGGGGAACCGTCGGCTACGAGCTTGCGGGGCGGCGACCGGCCGCCTCGGCGGCGCGGCGGGCGGCCCGGGCCGCCTTCACGGTCGCGCCGCGGCCGTTCTCGCGCAGCCCCTGCCACAGGCCGCGGATGCGGGCGAAGATCTGCTCCGAAGCGGCCTGCGACTGCTCGCGCGAGGGGTCGTCGACCTGCTCGAAGCGGATCGGCTCGCCGAACTGCACCGACGACCTTCGGGAACTGCAGCCGCTTCCAGTCGCGCACGCGCTCGGAGCCCACCAGCGCCACGGGCACCACCGGCGCACCCGACTCCAGCGCCAGCCGGCCGATGCCGGGCTTGGGCTCGCCCAGCTCGCCCGTGCGCGAGCGCCCGCCCTCGCAGTACATGACCACGATGCCGCCCCGGGCGAGCACCGCGTGGGCGGTCTTGAACGCCTCCTCGTCGCGGTGCCCGCGCCGCACGGGGAACACGCCGCCGTTGTGGTAGACGATCTCGAGCGGCATCTTGAACAGCTGCGACTTCGCCATGAACTGCACCTTGCGGCGCAGGTAGACGGCGACGAAGAAGTGGTCCATGAACGAGAAGTGGTTGGGCGCCACGATCACCGGCCCGTCCGGCCGGCACCTTGTCCGAGTCGATCGCGCGGGTGCGGAAGAACAGCAGCAGGTACGGCGTGAGCACGAGCCGGACGAGCTCGTACATCCAGTTCGGCCGCTTCGCGCGCGTGCGCTCGTGGAAGCGATCGAAGTGCTCAGCCGGGCGCGGGTCCTTGTAGACCTGCGCCTTCATCTCCGTCTTGGGGCCCTCGGCCATCTGCGTACGCTACCCGGCTTCGTCCGGGTTCGTTACGTGCCCAGCCGCGCGAGCGCTCCAGCGCGCGAGCCCACTCGGAGAGCAGCCGCTCGCGCTCGGACTCGGCCATCCGCGGCTCGTAGCGCGCGGCCTCGCGCCACATCGAGCGCACGTCCTCCTCGGTCCACGAGTCCCGTGGCCACGCCGGCCAGGTAGGCGGCGCCGAGCGCCGTGGTCTCCGAGATCTCCGGCACCACCACCGGCACGCCGAGCACGTCGGCCTGGAAGCGCATCAGCCACGAGTTGTGCACCGCGCCGCCGTCGGCCTTGAGCTCCTCCAGCGCCACGCCCGAGGCGCGCCTCCATGGCGCGCACCGCGTCGACCGTCTGGTAGGCGATCGCCTCCAGCGTCGCGCGCGCGAGGTGCGCGACCCCCGACCCGCGCGTGAGGCCGACGATCGTGCCGCGCGCGTAGGGGTCCCAGTGCGGCGAGCCGAGGCCCGTGAACGCCGGCACGAGGTACACGCCGTCGTTGGAGTCCAGCGAGCGGGCGAGCGCCTCGGTGTCGCCCGCCTTCTCGATGATCCCGAGGCCGTCGCGCAGCCACTGCACCGCGGCGCCGGTCACGAAGATCGCCGCCTCCAGCGCGTAGTCCACGCGGCCCGTCGACCCCCCAGGCCACCGTGGTGAGCAGGCCCTCCGGCGGCTCCGGCCGCTCGTGCCCGCGTTCTGGAGCACGAAGCTGCCGGTGCCGTAGGTGTTCTTGCCCAGGCCCGGTGTGTGGCAGGCCTGGCCGTAGAGCGCGGCCTGCTGGTCGCCCGCGATCCCCGCCACGGGCACGCTGCCGCCGAACGCGTCGGTCTCGCCGTAGACGTGCGCGCTCGGGCACGCCTCGGGCAGCGAGTCGTCCGGCACGCCGAGCAGCTCGCACAGCTCCGGGTCCCAGGCGAGCTCGTCGGTGTCGAACAGCAGCGTGCGCGACGCGTTGGAGTAGTCGGTGGCGTGGCGGCCGGTGAGCTTGAACACCAGCCAGGAGTCGATCGTGCCGAAGGCGGCGCGCGCGGGGTCGACGTCGCCGTGGCGGATCAGCCACTCGATCTTCGTGCCCGGAGAAGTAGGGGTCGAGCACCAGGCCGGTGCGCTCGCGCACCAGCGGCTCGTGGCCGGCCTCGCGCAGCTCGTCGCAGCGCGCCGCGGTGCGGCGGTCCTGCCACACCAGCGCGCGGTGCAGCGGCTCGCCGGTGTCGCGGTCCCAGGCCACCACCGTCTCGCGCTGGTTGGTGATGCCGATGCCCGCCAGCCCGCGGCCGTCGATGCCGGCGGCGTCGAGCGCCTCGCGGCCCACCCGGCGAGTGACCTCCCAGATCTCGGTCGGCGTCGTGCTCCACCCATCCCGGGCGCGGGAAGTGCTGGCCGAACTCGCTGTACGCGCGGCCGGCGGCGCGGCCCTCCGCGTCGAAGACGATCGCCGTGGAGCCCGTGGTGCCCTGGTCGAGGGCGAGGATCACGCGCGCCAACCTACCGCGCAGGTATCGTCCTCACGCCCGTCACACCGACCAGGAGGACGACTTTGCCCGACGTCGAGGCCCACATCACCGGCACCGTCTGGAAGATCGAGTGCGAGGTCGGCGACGAGATCGAGGAGGGCGACACGGTCGCGATCCTCGAGTCGATGAAGATGGAGATGCCCGTCGAGGCCGAGGACGACGGCAAGGTGAGGGAGATCAAGTGCAAGGAGGGCCAGTCGGTGAGCGAGGGCGACGTGCTGGTCGTGCTCGAGTAGTGGCCGAGCTCGCATCGGGGAAGCTGCTCCTCGACGAGCCCGCCGACGGCGTCGTCCGGCTGCGGATCCACAACGAGCAGCGCCGCGGCGCGCTCGACCACGAGATCCTCGACACGCTGGCCGAGACGGTCGCCGGGCTGGATGCCCGCTGCCTCGTGCTCACCGGCACGGGCTCGATGTTCTCCGCGGGCTATGACCTCGGCAACCTGGAGGGGCGCGAGTTCGAGGAGAACGCCGAGAAGCTGGTGGCCCATCCCTTCCACTCCGCCCTCGAGGCGCTCGAGGCGTTCCCCTATCCGGTGATCGGGGCATTGAACGGCCACGCCATCGGCGGCGGGCTGGAGCTGGCCCTGACCTGTGACATCAGGATCGCGGCCCGCGGGATCAAGCTGGGCATGCCGCCGGCCAAGCTCGGGCTCATCTACTCGCACACCGGGTTGAGGAAGTTCCTCGACGTCGTGGGGCCCGCGCACACCGCCGAGCTGTTCTACGTGGGGGCCAACGTCGACGCCGAACGGGGCGCCGAGATCGGCCTGGTGAACCACGTGGTGGGGCAGTCCGAGCTGGAGGTGCAGGCGGGGAGGATGGCCGCGGAGATCGCCGCGAACGCACCGCTGTCCCTGAGCGGCAACAAGCGCATCCTGCGCGAGCTGCGCGCGCACGCCGGAGCGCTGCCTCCGGAGGTCGAGAAGGAGTTGGTGGAGCTGCGGGAGTCGTGCTTCCGCACCGACGACTTCCTCGAAGGCGTGAAGGCGTTCGCGGAGAAGCGCCCGCCCGAGTGGAAGGGCCGTTAGGCCCCCACGCTCACCCGCTCGCGTCCCTCGAGCTCGCCCTCCTCGAGCCGCCGCCTCAGCACCTTCTTGTCGAACTTCCCGACGCTGGTCTTCGGTACCTCGTCGATGAACGCGAACTCGTCGGGGATCCACCACTTGGCCACTCGCTCGCGCAGGTGGTCGCACAGCTCGTCGCACGTGACCGAGGCGCCCTCCTCCATCACCACGCAAGCGAGCGGCCGCTCCTGCCAGCGCTCCTCGGGCTTCGCGATCACCGCGGCCTCGGCCACAGCCGGGTGGGCCATGATCTCCACCTCGAGCTCGACCGAGGAGATCCACTCGCCGCCGGACTTGATCACGTCCTTGGAGCGGTCGGAGATGCGGATGCAGCCCTGGCGATCGATCGAGGCGACGTCCCCCGTGCGAAGCCATCCGTCGTCGAACTTCTCCGCTCCCGCAGGGTCGTTGTAGTACTCCCGCGCGACCCACGGGCCGCGCACCTCGAGCTCACCCGTCGACGAGCCGTCGAAGGGCAGCTCGTTGCCCTCGTCGTCCACGATGCGGCCCTCGACCAGGGGGAGCAGGCGCCCGGCGGTCGCACGTTGCTCCCAGTGCTCCTCGCCCTCTAGCGCGGCCGGTGGGCGGGCTACCGAGCCGAGCGGGCTCGTCTCGGTCATGCCCCACGCCTGCACGATTCGCATGTCGTGGCGCTCCTGGAACGCCTCCATCAGAGTGCGCGGCACGGCCGAGCCGCCGCACACCGCCGTGCGCACGCTGGACAGGTCGGGCTGGTGCTCGTCCGCGTAGCGCAGCAGGTCCATGAAGATCGTGGGCACCCCGCCCGTGATCGTGACCCGCTCCTCCTCGATCAGCTTTGCCAGCGGCTCCGCCTGGAGGTTGGGCCCCGGCATCACGAGGTCGGCGCCCACCATCGCCGCCGAGTAGGGGATGCCCCACGCGTTGGCGTGGAACATCGGCACCACAGGCATCACCCGGTCGTCGTAGCCCGTGCCGATCGAGTCCGTGAGGCACTGCCCCATCGCGTGCAGCACGTTCGAGCGATGCGAGTACAGGACGCCCTTCGGGTTGCCGGTCGTGCCGCTCGTGTAACAGAGGCCGGCGGCCGACCGATCGTCGAGGGGCGGGTACTCGTAGCCGGGGTCCTGCGCATCGAGCAGCTCCTCGTAGGAGACGGCGCCCGGCAGCGCGTCCAGGTCGCCGTCCCCCATCACCACGTACTGACGCAGGCTCTCGAACCTCGGCGCGAGCTCCGCTAGGGGCTCGACCAGCTCGCCGTCCACCAGGATCACGCTGTCCTCGGCGTGGTTCACCACGTAGACGAGCTGGTCGGCGAACAGCCGGATGTTCAGCGTGTGCAGCACCGCGCCCATGCACGGCACCCCGAGGTAGGCCTCGAGGTGCCGCTGGCTGTTCCACGCGAACGTGGCCACACGGTCGCCCTGCTTCACGCCGAGCACGTCGAGTGCCCGGCAGAGCCGGTCGATGCGCTCCGCGACCTCCGCGTACGAGGCACGCTCGCGGCCACCGGCCGTGGCGGTCACCACCTCGCTGTCGCCGAACATCCCCCGCATCCGCCCCAGCACGTGCTGGAGCGTCAGCGGGTGGTCGTGCTGCATGAGCCCCTCGAGCACGGCGCTAGCCCCCTCGCTGGGCCTCGACGATGTCGCCCGTGCGCACCCAGCGATCGCCGTTGAACTTGATGATCTGCATGGCCTCGATCGGGTAGCCGTCACCGTCTCCCGTCTGCACCTTGATCCCGGGCAGCAGGATCGGCAGCTCGAGGTTCATGCTGCGAATCGAGTCCATCAGCGCCTCCCGGGTGGGCTTCTGCATGCCCTTGAGCGCCTCGACCATCGTCGACGCGGCTCCCCAGCCGTACACGTTGAACGGATCGTCGGGGTTCGCCTTCGGCGCGTACTTCTTGAGCGCCGCCTTGTACTCCTTCATCGCCGCGTCGTTCTCCCACTCCGGGTCCTCCGGGTCCTTGAAGTACCCGGTCGAGACGATGTCCTTGGCGTTGTCGAGCCCCGCCGGTGTGAGCACGAGCGTCTTCGACGCGCCCACGTTGTTGAGGATGTGCAGCGGCTTCCAGTCGGACTTGGCCACGGCCACGATCGCCTGCGCGGAGAACTTCGGCGTCGTGATGTTCAGGAACGTGTCAGCGCCCGAACCCCCGAGCTTGCGCATCTGCGACGTAATCGCCGGATCGGTGACCTCGTAGCTCTCCTTGGCCACGACCTTGATGCCGGACCCCTTGATCGCCTCCTCGAACCCGCCCAGCAGGTCCTTGCCGAAGCCGTCGTTCTGGTACAGCGCCGCGACCTTCGCGTTCGGCTTTTCCTTCTTCAGATAGTCGGCGTACGTCTGGGCCTCGGTCACGTAGTCGGGCTGCCAGCCGATCGTCCACGGGTGCGCGTCCACGTCCTCGCCCCAATCGGATCCGCCGGTCGCGACGTAGGTGTGTGGCACCTCCTTCTCGTTCACCTGGTCCCAGATCGCCAGGTTGTTCGGCGTGCCCAGGGTGTTGAACAGCGCGAAGACCTTCTCCTCATCGATCAGCCGGCGCGCGTTCGTCACGGCGCGCGGAGGCTCGTAGGCGTCGTCCAGCGTCACGAACTTGATCTTGCGTCCGTCGACCCCGCCCTTGTCGTTGATGTAGTCGAAGTGCGCCTTGGCGCCCGTCGCGATCGTCTTGTAGGCGGACGCCGGCCCGCTGAACGGGTAGCTGCCGCCGAGCTTGATCTCCTTGTCGCTTATCCCGGGCGAACTCTCCTCGTCATCGTCGCGCCCGCACCCCGTCACCAGCAGCAGCGCTGCCATTGCCAGCAGCACCAGCCAGCCGAATCCCGGCTTGCCTCTCATCTGAACCCTCCCTCTCCCTCGCTTGCGTTTGCGACGGCTGCCGTGGCCCTATGAGCCGGGCAATCCGCCGTAGAAGCCCCATCACTCCGTCGCGCATGACGTACATGCACGCGATCAGCACCGCGCCGTAGATCACGCCCGCGAGCGCCTGGTTCACGTCCGCGGCGTAGACGGGGACGAACTCGATGAACAACGCACCGAACACCGCCCCGCCGATCGTCGCCAGCCCGCCCACCACGACCGCCGCCAGGAACGCGAACGAGATCGTGAGCGTGAACGACTCCGGTGCCACGAACCCGATCGAGAACACGTACAGCGAGCCTCCGACGCCGGCGTACAGCGCGCTGACCGCGAACGCACTGGTCTTGAAGCGGGCAAGGTCCACCCCCATGGCCTTCGCGGCAACCTCGTTCTCGCGCATGGCGATCAGGGCGCGCCCGACCCGCCCGCGCACGATGCCCGCCGCCAGCACGAACATGGGCACGGCGAGCGCGAGCGTCAGCAGGTACAGGAACTGGTCGTCGGCGAGCGGCACCCAGCTCGGGGCGCTCGGCTGGGACACGTTGATCCCCTGCGTGCCCTCGGTCAGCCCGTCGAAGCGCTTGATCAGCTGAGGCACCGCGATCGCCACCCCCAGCGTCAGAAGCGCCAGGTAGAGGCCGCGGATGCGCAGGGCCGGCAGGCCCAGCACCAGCCCGCAGGCAAAGCAGACGGCCGCGGCGACCGGGATCGTCGCGAGATGCGGGAAGCCGGCCTTCTCGATCAGGATCGCGCTGGTGTAGGCGCCGAGCGCGAAGAAGGCCCCGTGACCCAGTGAGATCTGGCCGCCGTAGCCGACGAGCAGGTTCAGGCCGAGCACGGCAACCGCGAACGCGAGCGCGAGCGTGAACTGGCCGACGCGGTAGGACCCGAACATGAACGGAATCGACAGCGCGATCACCGCCACGATCGCGTAGCCGCCGTACCGGAGCATGCGCTCGCGGCGCTCGGGGGTCACGCTCTGGCCACCTCGGGCGAGCCGAACAGGCCGGACGGCCTGATCAGCAGCACCACCAGGATCACCGTGAGCGGCACGAGGATCTTCAGGTCCGCGCCGATGAAGTCGACGTACGTGCTGGCCAGACCCTCGCTGATGCCGATCACCCAGCCGCCGATCACGGCGCCGATCGGGCTGTCGAACCCGCCGAGCGTGGCTGCCGCGAACGAGTAGATCAGCACGCCGCCCATGAAGTTCACGTCGAGGAACAGGCGCGATGCGATCAGGGCGCCCGCGAGCGCGCCCACGGCCGCGGCGATGCCCCAGCCGATCATCAGGGTGCGCCCCACCGAGATGCCGGAGAGCTGGCTCGACTCGGGATTGATCGACACCGCGCGCACGGCCAGGCCGAGCTTGCTGCGCTGGAAGAACAGGTACAGGACGCCGACCACGGCGAGCAGCAGCGCCACGATGCCGAGCGACTCGACCGCGATGTCGGCGCCCCCCAGAGTCACGCTGTCGTCGGGGAAGATGCTCGGGAAGCTGCGGTTCTCGAAGCCCCAGATCCAGCCCGCGCCGCTGTTCAGCAGGATGAAGAGCCCGAGCGTCACGATCGCGAGCGTGAGGTGGTCCTCACCCTCGACCGGCCTGATCAGGATCCGCTCGATCAGCATGCCGCCGAGCATCGACAGGCCGAGGGTCGTGACGATCGCGAGCCCGAGCGGGAACCCTGCCTGAAGCAGCCCCCAGGCGATGAACGTGCTGAACATCGCCATCTCGCCCTGCGCGAAGTTGACGATGCCGGTCGTGCGGAAGATGAGCACCACCGCGAGCGCCAGCGCCCCGTAGAGCGACCCGGTGGCCACCCCATCCACAAGCGTCTGGATCAGCTGCTCCACGTCACACTCCCAGGTAGGCGTGCCGGACCGCCTCGTCGTCCTTCACGTTCTCGGCCTCGCCGGCGAGGACGATCCGGCCGGCCTCGAGCACGTAGGCGTAGTCGGCCAGGGCGAGCGCCAGCTTGGCGTTCTGCTCCACCAAGAGCATGGTCATGCCCTCCTCGCGCACGATCTCGCCGAGGATGCTGAACAGCTGTTGCGTGACGATCGGCGCCAGCCCGAGCGAGGGCTCGTCGAGCAGGAGCAGGCGCGGCTCGAGCATCAGCGCCCGGGCGATTGCCAGCATCTGCTGCTCGCCGCCGCTGAGGTTTCCTCCGCGCTCGCCGCGGCGTTCCCGGAGCCGCGGGAAGTACTCGTAGCAGCGGTCGCGGTCACGGCGCACCCCGGAGCGGTCGCGACGGCGGTACGCACCGACGCTGAGGTTCTCCTCCACTGTCAGCCCGGCGAAGGTACCGCGGCCCTCGGGCACGTGGGCGATCCCCAGGCGAGCGATCTTCGACGGATCCATGCCGGCGATGCTGCGGCCGTCGATGCTCACTTCCCCACTCGGCCGCACCATGCCCGAGATCGCCCGCAGGACCGTGGTCTTGCCGGCGCCGTTGGGCCCGAGGACGGCGGCCACTCCGCCCTCCTCGACCTCGAAGGAGACGTCGCGCAGCACGACGACGTCGCCGTACCCGGCTTCGACCTCGTCGACCTCGAGCAGGCTCACTCGTCGGCCCCCAGGTAGGCCTCGATCACGGCCTCGTCTTGCTGCACCTCGCGAGGGGATCCCTCGGCGATCTTGCCTCCGAAGTTGAGCACGACCACCCGCTCGGACAGGCGCATCACCAGTCCCATGTGGTGCTCCACGAGCAGCACCGTCAGCCCGAACGAGTCGCGCAACCCGAGGATCAGCTCGCCCAGCTCCTCGACCTCGCCGTGCGTGAGCCCGCTGGCCGGCTCGTCAAGCATCAGCAGGCGGGGCTTCTGGAGCAGGGCGCGCGCCAGCTCGATCCGCTTGAGCGTTCCGTACGGCAGGCCGGCGGCCCGGTGCTCGGCAAGGGGTGCGAGGTCCAGCCGCTCCAGGATCTCGTCGGCCTCCTCACGCAGGTCTCGCTCTTCACTCCGCACGCTCGGCAGCGACAGCGCGGACGCGACGAGCCCGGCGCGTGCGCGGTGGTGCGCGCCGAGCAGCACGTTGTCGCGCACCGTCAGCGCGTGCACCAGCGCGAGGTTCTGGAACGTGCGCGCAATGCCGAGCCCGGCGATCTCGTGCGGCTTGCGCCGGAGCACGTCCTCGCCGCCGAAGTGGATCTCGCCCGACTGCGGCGTGTACAGGCGGCTGATGCAGTTGAAGAGGGTGGTCTTGCCGGCGCCATTCGGGCCGATCACGCCGCATACCTCGCCCTCCTCGACCGAAAAGGTCAGGTCGTCGAGCGCCATCACTCCGCCGAAACGGATCGACAGGCTCCGGATGTCCAGAGCACCCACTTCTCCTCCTCCTTGGTGGGCGGTACCCACAAAACCGTCAGCCAACTCTTTCGAGCTCCCGAGAGTCGCTCACAGCCGCACGCCGGCGCCGCAGCTGCAGTGCTGCGAGCAGGCCCAGACCGGCGGGCAGGGCTCCGGCGAGCAGCCACGTCCAGGACGCTTCCGCTTCGCCGGACCCCGCGCCGCCGGCCTGGCGGGAGGGAACCCAGCTGGTCATACCGGCGATGGCAGCGCGGCGAGCACCGAGCTCGAGCGGGACCGACCAGCTCCGCAGGACCTTCCGCTCGCCCGCCAGGGCGACGGAGTCCGGCGGCACCTGGCGCGCGTAGAGCGCGCGCGTGTCCAGCCACGAGTAGCGGTTGGCCGTGTCGACCCGCCGCCACCTCGGGGGCGCGTCCGCGTCCCCCTTCAGGGGAGCGCGCCGGCCCTTCGCGGCCTGGTCGTCGACGTGGGTGGGGCTGCGCAGGTTCACCTCGGTCCCGCGCGGACCGATGCGCGCGAACGGCTCGCCCTCGCGCCCGATCACGGTGACCGCTCGCGGGCCGGCGTTGAGCAGGAAGATGCCCGGCACACGACCCGGGAGCACCGCCGCCTGGATGCCGGGCAACGGGGTGGGCGACGAGCTCATCCGCGGCACGACGGCGCCCAGGATCGGGCGGTACTCCACGTGCCCGGTCACCTCCAGGTCACGGCCGCCCAGCTTCGCGGGCACCGTCCAGCTGTCCAGGCGGGCGGGGCGGTCGGCCTTCACGATCTCCCGCGTGAGAGGCACCCTGCCGGGATGCAGGCGGTGGTCGAACCAGATCCACTCCGGCCGTCTGGCCACGCGTTCCCAGCGCGGCCGCCCGCCGATGCGTGCCTCCGCGGGAGGGCGCGCGAAGCCGTCGGGGTTTCCCGACCGGTACCAGTCGATCGAGTTCACGTTGGCCAGGACGCCGCGCGGGCCGATCCGCAGGAACGGCTCGCCGCCCGTGGCGATCACGGCCAGCTCCGAGCCCGACCGGTTCACGGCTCCCAGGCGGGCGGCGTCGCCCGGCACGATCCGGAAGTCGAGCGCTCGCACCTGCGGATCGCTGCCGTCCACGAACGTGCGGATCGTGGGCGAGTACTCGCCGTGGGCGGACGCCGCCGTCGCGGGCCCGAGGGTCAGCGCCGCCGCGGCGAGCGCCCCCGCCCACCTGCGGAGCCCTGTGGGCATTACCTGACGCCGGCCCGCCGCAGGTAGACCCGGAGCGTGCTCTTTCGGCTGATCACGCGCTTGCTGGCCACCGCGAAGAAGCGAACCTTGCCCTTTCGCGTCCCGATCAGCCGGCGGCTACCGGGAGCCGCCCGGTAGAGGTTCTTCGCCAGCCGCATTCGGTTGGGGAACTTGCGCCGCATCTTCGCGCTGCTGCTGCCCACGCGCACGCCGCGGTTGCCGTGGCGGGGCGCGGTGGTGGCCACCAGCTCGACCTTCGCCTTCCGGCCGAAGACCGCGACGACTCGCCTGCTCGTGCCCTTCACGCAGTAGCGGTAGCGGGTCCGGCTCTTCGACACCGTTCGGATGCGGGTCAGCCGCGCGGAGCTGGTGAGTGCCTTGCGCGAGCGCCCGAGGGCGATCCGCCCGATGTTGCGCGGGCCGATCGGAGAGCGCCCGGCGAGGCAGGTCTTGGCAAGCGACACCCGGCCGTTGGCGGCGGCGATCATCTGCTCGGAGATCGAGGGCTTCACGCACCCGTCCACCTTGCGATTCACGAACAGCATGTAAGGCCCGGGCGGCACGGCGTTGCCGCTCTTGGCCTGGGGAACGGTGATCGTCGATCCGCTGCGCGACAGGATCTTCAGCTCGACGTTGCGCTGGTCGGCGTCCGTGATGTGGGTGGTCGTGGGGTTGCGCACCAGCACCACGTTCTCGATCTCGGACGCGGGAACGTCGGTCTCGATCGTGAGCGTGTCGGCGGTGTCCTCCACGGACCCGATCCGGGCCTGCCTGCCCGGGCAGGACAGATACGGCGGGCTGTAGACCTCGAACGTCGGATCGCGGCCGTCGTTGGGCGCGGTCACGCCTCCCGGGATGGTCAGGTTCCGCGTGTACGAGTTGGAGATCGTGGCGTGGCCGCCGATCAGCACCTTGCCGTCCCGCATCAGGTTCGCGGTGTTGTGGTAGGTGCGCGGCCGGTTCTGCCTGGCCACCTTGCGCCACGTCTTCGTCTTCGGGTCGTAGAGCTCGGCGGTCCGAACCGGGCTCTCGAGGCCCGGAACCGCGACCTCGTCGCGGTCGGCGCCGGAGGTGGCGAGCACCTCGCCGGTGGGCAGCAGCGTGCCGGACCCGTACCAGCGCCCGATGCCGGGCAGCGTGGTGTCCGCCATGTCGCCGGCGTCCTGGTTGCTCAGGGCGTTTCCCTTCGCCGTGTCGATCGTGGTCAGGAAGCTGTCCTTGAGCGCCACGTAGCTGCCGGGGCTCGGGGCGGCGATGCCGCCGGTCACGCCGCCGGCGGTGAGGAAGCTGGCCTTCGTGTACTTGCCGTCCGAGTCCGCCTTGAGCGGCATCATCACCGAGAAGGTGGACCCCCTGAAGCCGGGGACCGGGGACACGCCGACACCCGGGATGCCGAGGTCCTTCCACTTCTTCGCCGCCGGGTCGTAGGACGCCGCGATGTTCCACAGCGCCTGGTCATAGGCCTGGCCGAGCGGGTTGAACGCCTGCCCCGCCGCGTTGTAGAGGACATGCCCGTTGGGCAGCAGGTGCATGCGCGCGAAGAGCGGCAGGGAGCGGCGGCCGTTGGGGCCGTTCAGCGTCCACTTGTTCGTCTTCGGATCGAAGGTCTCGGTCTCGCGCTCGTTCTGGCCCTCCTGGACGCCCAGGCCGGTCGCCGGGAGCGAGGGGTCGACGGGATCGGTGGTGTTCACCGGCTTCACGAGCCGGCGCAGGCCGGAGACCACGAACTGCCGGCCGTTGCCGAGCGTGGTGACCGACGGGTACCAGCGGGCGCGGTGCATCGATCCCGTCTGGCTCCAGCGGTTGGTGTCCGGGTCGTAGATGCGGGTGTTCTCGATCCCCAACAGCTCCGTCGACGCGAACTTGGAGATGTCGTTCCCCGGGTCGTTCACGTACTTGGTGCCGCCGGTGGCGAGGAAGCGCCCGTCGGCCAGGAAGTTCCCGTCCGCGCAGAACAGCGAGCCGTCGTTCTCCTCCTCGGTCGAGCGCAGGATGTCGCCGGGCACGATCGGCTCGATCTTGGCCTTGCTGAGCGCGCCGCCGTCGACGGGAGTGGGCTCGGTCCACTTGCGCGCGGACACGTCGAGCACGCGCGTCTGGTCGTTGAGCCCCACCACGCCGTACTCGGCCAGGATGGAGCCGTCGATGTTCTCGGTGCCGGCGAGGTTGTCCCAGTAGAGGCTCTTCCCGTTCATCAGCTGCACGAGCCCGCCGGCTGCGGGCTTGCAGTCGATGAAGCCGCGACCGAGGCCGCCCTGGCGTGCGCCTTCCCGGCCGGGACGCTCGACGCAGCGCGCGTCGGTCTTCACCCGCGGGTGGCCGGTGAAGTCGCTCACGGTGGGCTCCACAAAGGGCTTGCTGAAGCTTCCCAGCGACGTGGCGGGATCGGGTGGCGCCTGGGCGCCGGCCCCCGCGCCTGGCAGTAGCACCGCCGTCGGCACCACCAGGGCACTCACCGCAACCGCCCCCGCGCGTACGCGCCGATTCCTCGAGAACTTCCGCCTGCTCGCCATCGACCCCTCCCGGTTTGCTGCTCTCTCCCGCGGCGCTGACGCCGTGTCGAAACTCTTCTACCCATCGCACACGGCGCCCGCACCGGCCGTCGCTCCAAAATTTCGGGCGACTTACTGTCCGCCCCCACAAACCAACTGCGCCGGGCCCGCTTTGCGGAGTAGGGTTCTTGGTGCAGACGGACAGGGGAGGAGCGATGACTACGGCGACGGCCGAGACGCGCGATGCGGTCGAGCGAATCGTTGGGGTCCTTCGGGGGCGCCACCAGTGGCTTGCCGACGCGATGGTGGTGGCCATCCAGGGCGAGATCCCCGCGTACGCGCGGGCGAGCGACAGGGTCGTGCAGGACGTGCGGGAGCACTGCGACACGCACGCCGGCCTGATCCTCGAGGTGTCCCGCGTCGACAGGGCGCCGCGGCGCCAGGAGCTGGCGTTCGCGCGCGATGCCGCGGCCAGGCGGGTGCGTCAGGGAATCCCGCTCGACGCGTTGCTCGCGGCATTCAGGGTCGGCCACCGCACGGTGTGGGAGGCGATCCTCGACGAGGCGCAGGAGACCCCGGGCGGGCGCGACGCGGCCCTCGTGCTCGCGCGGCCGGCGATGCAGTACATCGACATCGCGTCGACCCAGGTCGCGGAGGCCTACCTCAAGGAGGAGCAGAGGCTGCTGGCCACCGCCGACCGTGAACAGCGCGACCTGCTCGAGAACCTGCTCGAGGGCCGGCTGCCCGCGCCCGGGGAATCACACGCCGCGGAGAGGATCGACCCCGAGGGCGAGCTGCTCGTGGCGGTGGCCAGAGCAGTTGAGGCTCCGCCCGGAGACCCGCACGTACTTCACCACGTGGCGGAGACCATGACCGCCCACACCGCCTCCCGCGCGATCGACCCACTGGTGGTCGTGCGCCAGCGCGAGGTCGTGGGCGTGATTCCCGCAACCGGCGGGCGCGGCGAGGGCGCCGCCGACGTCCTGCGCGCCGCTGGCGAGGCGCTCTTCGCCCGCCGCGGGATCCGGGTGCTGATCGGGTTGAGCACCAGCTGCGCCGGCTTCGCCGGCGTCGCCCATGCCTACTCCGAGGCACGCCAGGCGCTCGGGCACGCGGCGCCCGAGCGGCCGGTGGTCGCCCTCACCGAGATGTCCCCGTTCGAGTACCTCGTGGCGAGCGCCGACAGCGGCGCCAGGCGGGCGATCGCCGAGAAGGGGCGCCGGCTGGCGGAGGCCGACCCCGACGGCACGGCGCGAGAGACGCTGCTCGCCTACGTGGCGGCCGATCTGAGCGTGCGCGACGCCGCCGAGAAGCTGGTGGTGCACCCCAACACGGTCCGCTACCGGCTACGGCGCATCTCGGAGCTCACGGGGACGGACACCCATCGCTTCCAAGACGTCGTCGATTTGGTCACCGTGATCCAGGTCTCGCGCACCGAGACCTGACACGTCAGCCGCGGCGCGCCGCGCGGCGGTCGAACGCCTCGCCGACGGTCCCGGCGATGTAGCCGACGTGGTGAGCCACGCGCCCGACCCTCGACTCGTCCAGCGGGGCAACCGCGCCGTCGAGGTCCGCGCCCAGGGCCGCCGCGGCCTTGCGGGCCTCGCCCTCCAGCCGCTTGAGCTTGCGCTCCCAGCGCCCGCAGAACTCCGCCAGCTCGCCGTTGCGTGATGTCTCACTCGCGCGCGCGAGGTATGCGAGCAGCGTGACCACGTGCTGGAGGTCCTCGATCGCGAAGCGCGCCGCCTGATTGCGCTCGAGGAAGCGGTCGCGCACCCGTGCGCCGCCGGCGATCGACTTGCCGGCGCCCTGGGCGGCCGGCTTGCCGTGCAGCCCCTGGCGGGCGGTCAGCGGGGCGAGCTCCTCGATCAGCTCCTCGGCCGCGGCGGCGCCCCGATCGAGGACCTTCGTGAGGTCGGCGTCGGCGAGCGCGGCCGACAGCGACCGCCAGTGCTCCGCCATCTGGCGGGAGTAGGCGAACAGCTCGCGGTAGCCACGATTCTCTGCGGGATGCAGCGACACTGAGGACATCGTGCCCGATAGGGCCGCGTTGCACGCGAGTAATCGTTCGTTTACCATCGGTAACCGAATGATTACCGACCAGCCGGCACCCACCCGCGAACGCATCCTCGCCGCGGCGATCGACCTGTTCGGACGCCAGGGCTACCGCGGCACCTCGGTCGGCGAGATCGAGACGGCGGCGGGGCTGGTGCCGCGCTCGGGCGGTCTCTACAAGCACTTCCCCAGCAAGGCCGCGCTGCTGGAGGCGGCGGTCGAGAGCCGCAGCGGCGCGGTTGCGGAGGTCGAGGCCGCCGTGGAGGCGGCCGCACCGGAGGGCCCCCGCGATCGCCTGCGCCTGCTGGGGCGTCTGGCGCTCGACGAGATCGGCGGCGATCAGCCGCTCCTGCGGATCATCATGCGCGAGGGCGACAACTCCCCCGGCCTGCGCGACGACTTCCACCGCCGCATCGTGAGCCAGGGGCACGGCAAGCTGGTCCGCGATCTGCGCGCGACCGCCCGGGCGCGCGGCGTGGAGGGGGCCGACATCGACGCGATTGCCGCGGTCGTGCTCGGCTCGATCATCAACTACCGCGTGCTCGAGACGCTCTTCGGCCGGCCGCCCGGTGACGTGGACGAGGAGCGCTTCATCGAGACCTGGGCCGACGCCAGCTTGGCCCTGCTGGCCAAACACGACTTGGTGGACAAGACCCCAGCGAAGGAGCGAACGAAATGAACGAGCGCATCGAAAGTCACCGCGGCGGGATCCGTTTCCTGCTGCTGTCCCTCGGGCTCCCGCAGGGCCTGATCGGCCTCTGGGCGGTGTTCGCCCCGCGCTCCTTCTACGACGACTTCCCCGTGGGCACCGACGGCTGGGTGAACGTGCTCGGGCCATTCGACGAGCACCTGGTGACCGATGTCGGCGCGCTGTTCGTCGGACTGGCCCTGCTGCTCACGATCGCCGCGTTCACGTTGCACCGCACGACCGTTGTCGCGGCGGCCCTCACGTGGCTCGTGTACGCCGTACCGCACACGGTCTGGCATCTGTTCAACCTCGAGCCCTACGGGACCGCGGACGCGGTCATCAACTCAGTGGCCCTCGTTGGACAGGTGGCAGGCGGGGTGCTGGTCCTCGTTCTCGTGACCAGACGCGCAGAGCGGCCGGCCACGGCAACCTCCGGCGCCGACGGCGCGCGCATCTCCCCCGTCTCAAACGGCGACGCCGGCCTGCTGGCGCGCGCGACGTACGCCTACGCCAAGCGGGAGTTCGGCGTGGTGCCGGAGCCGACCCGCGTCTACGCGCACCATCCGGGCATCCTGGCCGGGTACGGCGCGCTCGAGTACGCGACCGAGAAGGCCGACCGGGTGCCGGCGAAGCTCAAGGCCCTCGCCGCGACCAAGGCGGCGGCGCTCGCCGGGTGTGAGTTCTGCATGGACATCGGCTCGATGATCTCCACGACCCACGGCGTGACCGAGGCGCAGCTGCGTGCCCTGCCCGAGCACTCCATGAGTCCCGAGTTCTCGGAGCTCGAGAAGCTCGTGCTCGACTTCGCGGTGGGCATGACCCACACCCCGGTCAACGTGCCGGACGGGCTGTTCGCGCGCCTGCGCGAGCACTTCGACGAGGCTCAGCTGGTCGAGCTGGCGAACGAGATTGCGATCGAGAACTACCGGGCGCGCTTCAACTGGGCGTTCGGCATCGGCTCCCAGGGGTTCACCGAGGGGGCCTTCTGCGTGCGCGCCGAGGTACCGCAGACCGCGTAGGCAGTCCCTACCGCTCGCACCCGCGGACGGTGTCCACGCGGTCGGCCACGATGGTGTCCCGCCCGCTGCCGCAGCCCGACAAGTCCCTCGCCCCGTCCCGGGAGAGCAGGCGGTCGTTCCCGTCCCTGCCGAAGACGCGGTCCCTGCCGGCGCCACCCGAAACAATGTCGTTGCCGCCGTTGCCAGAGACCCGGTCCTTGCCGGCGCCGCCCGAAACGCGGTCGTCGTCGTCGCCTCCCTGCACGAGGTCGTCGCCGCCGTTGCCGGAGACCCGGTCCCTGCCGGCGCCGCCCGACAGACGGTCGTCGCCCTTCCCGCCCGACAGCCGGTCCCTGCCGGTGAAGGCCGAGATGCGATCGTTTCCGGCGCCGCCCGACACAACGTCGTTGCCGCGGTTGCCGCAGATCACGTCGTCGCCCCCGCCCCCGTCGATGCGATCCGCGCCCGCGGAGCCCACGATCACGTCGCGGCCAGGCGTGCCTCGCACGAGACCCTCGCCCCGCTTGACGACCCGCGTGGCGGCCCGCCCCTGGCACGTCGGCCCCGGAATGGAGGCCTTGCCGTCGCCGGCCTTCGACCGCGTGGGATCGTTCGGGAAGGCATCCGCGTTGTCGCCCACGCCATCGCCATCGCTGTCCCTGCTCTCACGAGGATCGTTCGGGAAGGCGTCGTCGCCGTTCGCAGCGCCATCGCCGTCGATGTCCGGGTCACAGGCGTCGCCCTTGCCGTCGCGATCGAGGTCACCCTGACCGGGGTTGTTCGCGCCCGGGCAGTTGTCGGTGTCGGCGCTCACACCGTCGCCGTCGGTATCGACCGTGAAGGCGCGCGTGGCGGGCGTCTCGTCCTCGTTACCGGCTGCGTCGACCGCGAAGACGCGGAAGGTGTATGCGCCGTCGGCCAGGTCCTCGTAGCTGTCGGGCGACGTGCAGTCGGCGTAGACCCCGGTTGCATCACCGGGGCCGTCGAGGCGGCAGCGGAGCGCGCCGCCGGCGTTGGCATCCGTGGCGGCGAACCCGAACTCGGGATCGTTCGAGGCGGTCATGCCGGACGGGCCGGAGCTGATCGCCGTGTCGGGCGCCGTGGTGTCAGGCGTGAAATCGATGGTGCGGGTGGCCGGCTGTGAATCGGCCTCGCCGTCGTTCACGGTGAACCTGACGTGCCGCTCCTCCACGGAGGGATCGCCGGCGCCGTTGAAGAACCTGACGGCCCGCAGGGCGGCCTGGTAGTCGGCGACCGAATGGGGGCCCGTGAACGTGACCGTGTCCTTGGCCGGGTTGACCACACCGGTCACACCGGCGGTCGTGGTGTAGGACAGCTCGTCGCCGGCCTGCGCGTCGGTGAGCTTCACCTCCGCGCCCGCGAAGTCCGTGTCGTCGTCGTCGGCGAGGGTGAGCCCGCTGTCGACAGCCTTGGCCGCGTCACCCTGGTCGAACGGGAGGTTCGCGGACGTGGTGGTCACGACCGGAAGGTCGTTGGCACCGTCGATGGTGATGGTCAGGGTCGCGACGTTGCTCGTCGCGTCGCCGTCAGAGATTCGGTAGGTGACTGCGTCGGTGTCCGTGTCACCGGTGTCGAGCGAATCGAACTGGCCGTTGGGGTCATAGACCACGGACCCGTCGGCGTTCACGGTCGCCTTCGCGCCCTTCGCGGTCGTCCGCTCGACGCCTACGTTCTCGGCGTCGCCCGCAACCCGGTCGATCGACAGCGGCTCGACGTCGGGATCGGAGTCGTTGCCCAGCAGGCCGGCCGCGTCGACGATCAGGACGTCGTTCTCGGCGACGCTTCGCGCGTCGTCTTCGGCGGCGGGAGCGTCGTTGGCGCCCTCCACCGAGAAGGAGACGGTGGTCGCGTTGCCGGTGGCCGTGCCGTCAGAGGCCTTGTAGGTGATCGAGTCGCTGCCGAACTCATCCGAGTCGAGCTGCTCGAACTGCCCGTCCGGGTCGTACGCGAGCGAGCCGTCCGTGTCGATCGTGACGTTCGCGCCCTTGGCCGTCGTCTGCTCGCTGCCGACCTTCGCAGCCGAGCCGTCGACCTCCCCGACGGTCAGGTCCTCCACATCCACGTCGGCGTCGTTGCCGAGCACGCCCGAGGCGGGGTCTGTCAGCGTGGCGTTCTCGCCCACCGAATAGGTGTCTTCCGCGCCCGCCGGGGCGTCGTTGGCGCCGTTGATCGTGATCGTGGCGGTGGCCGGGTCGCTTTCTGCCGAGCCGTCGGAAGCGTTGTAGGTGAAGGAGTCCGTGTCGCTCTCGCCTGAATCGAGCGCCTCGAACTCGCCGTTGGGGTCGTAGCTCACCGAACCATCGGGACCCACGGTGACCTTCGCGCCCTTGTCGGTCGTCTGCTCGACGCCCACAAGGTTGGGATCGCCCGCGAACTGGGACACCGTGAGGGTCTCCACGTCGGCGTCGTCGTCGTTGCCAAGCACTCCGGGCGACGCCTGGGAGAGCACCGCGTCCTCGCCGACGCTGAGGGAGTCTGCATCCGCCACGGGCGCGTCGTTCTGACCCGCGACCTCGATCGTGACCGTGCCTTCCTCGCTCGTATCCTCGCCGTCGGTGACCTTGTAGGTGAACGAGTCGGTGCCCGTCTCACCGTCGTCCAGGTCCTCGAAGGCGCCGTTGGGGTCGTAGTTCAGCGAGCCCGACTCGTTCACGGTCACCTTGGCGCCGCCGGAAGTGGTCTGCTCCTCGCCGACGTTCGCGGGGTCACCGTTGATCTCGGCGACCCTCAGCTCCTCCGCGTCGACGTCGCCGTCGTTGCCCGCCAGGCCGTCGGCGGAGATGCTGAGGGTGCCGTTCTCCTCAACCGCGTACTTGTCGGGGATCGCCGTGGGCGTGTCGTTGGCCCCGTGCACGGTGATCGTGACGGTGACCGGATCGCTCGAGGCGTCGCCGTCGGACGCGCGGTAGGTGACCGTGTCGGTATCGGTCTCGCCGCTGTCAAGGGTGATGAAGGCTCCGTTCGGGTCATACGTGAGCGCGCCGTCGGCGTCGATCGTGACCCTCGCGCCCTTGGCCGTGGCGATCTCCGTGCCGACGTTGCCGGCTTCTCCGGCGACCTCGGCGACCGTGAACGACTCGACGTCGACATCGAAGTCGTTGCCGAGCACTCCGGACGCCGGGATCGACAGCGTCCCGCTCTGGCCGACGTCGTAGGAGTCCGCGCGGCCCGTGGGCGCGTCGTTGACGCCCGTGATGGTGAAGGTGACCTTGCCGCTCGGGCCCGCCACGGTCGAATCGGAGGCCTTGTAGTTGATCGAGTCCGTGGCCGTCTCGCCGGTGTCCAGTTGCTCGTACTTCCCGTCCGGGTCATAGCTCAGCGACCCGTTCGCCTCGATCGTGACCTTCGCGCCCTTGGCGGTCGTCTGCTCGGCGCCGACCTTCGCCGCCGAGCCGTCCACCTCGCCCACGGTGATCGGCTCGTCGTCGGCGTCGGTGTCGTTGCCGAGCACGCCCGGCGCCGCCTCGGTCAAGGTGGCGTTCTCGCCGACCGTGTACGAGTCGCCCCCGGCAACCGGGGCGTCGTTCGCCCCGTTGACCGTGATGGTGACGGTGGCCGTCGCGGAGGAGGCCGTGCCATCGGAGGCCTTGTAGGTGACGGAGTCGGTGTCGCTCTCGCCGGAGTCGAGGTCCTCGAAGCTGTCGTTCGGGTCATAGGTGAGCGAGCCGTTGGAGGTGATGCGTGACCTTGGCGCCCTTCGCGGTGGTCTGCACCGTGCCGACGTTGTCGGCCGAGCCGGCGACCTCGTTCACGCTGAGCGGCTCGCCGTCGACGTCCGAGTCGTCGTCCAGAACGCCCGGGGCGGCCTGCTCCAGCGTGCCGTCCTCGCCGCCGAGTAGGAGTTGTCCGAAGCGGCGGGTGCATCGTTGGCGCCGTTGATCGTGATCGTCACTGTGGCCACTTCGTGGACTGCGAGTCCTCCGATGCCCTGTAGGTGACGGTGTCGGTGGCGCTCTCGCCGGAGTCGAGCCCCTCGAACTCGCCGTTGGGGTCATAGCTCAGCGAGCCGTTGGCATTGACCGTGACCTTCGCTCCCTCGCGCGGTGGTCTGCTCCACGCCCACGTTGGGAGCCGATCCGGCGACCTCGCTGACCGCCAGGCCGTCCCCGCTGTCGTTGGCCGAGCACACCCGGGCGCCGCCTCGCTGAGCGTGCCGTTCTCGCCTACCGACAGCAGTCGTTGACCGCCACGGGGGCGTTGCCGACCCCGTTGATGGTGAAGGTGACGGTGGTGAGCGCGCTCGACGCGCTGCCGTCCGACGCCCGGTAGGTGATCGAGTCGGTGGCGGTGTCGCCTTCGTTGAGCGCGGCGAACTTCCCGTTCGGGTCGTAGCTCAGCGAGCCGTTGGCGTTGACCTTGACCTTCGCGCCCTTCGCGGTCGTCTGCTCCACACCGACATTGGCAGCCGCGCCCGCCACCTCGCCGACCGTCAGCGGCGGACCGTCGGGGTCGTCGTCGTTGCCGAGCACACCCGGCGCGGGCTTGGTCACCGGGGTCTTCTCGCTGACGCCACTCGGTCCGGGGACCCCGTCGGGCGTCGTTGACCGGGGTGATCGGGATGTTGCGGCCGTCCACGGTCCGCCCGGCGTCCTTGTCGTCATAGACCGTTATCTGCGAGGGCACCGGCGTGGCGTCGGGATTCGACGATGTGTTCATGAACCTGACCCCGCGAAGTGCGGAACGGTAGGTCGCGACGCTCGCGCTGTTGCGGTACTCGACGGAATTCGTGTTGGTGGACTGGGGCGTGCTGCTCAGCCCATCGACCGGTGGCGCCTTGAGGCTGTCGCCGCTCCGAGCGAAGGTGAGCGTGACCGATGCGTAGGTGAACGTCGCGCTGTCGGGGTCGAGACCTCGATGCCGGAGTCGAGACCTGCTCGCCGGACTTCTCGACGTAGACCAGCGGTGCGCTCGTCCGGGTGATCACGGGCGCATCGTTCACGGCGATCAGCTTGATCTGGCGCGTCTTCGCCGCGACTGGTCAGGGATCCGTCGCTACCGTGAAGGAGACGGTGCGCGCGCCGGCCGTGGGATCGTCGCTGGTGTTGCGGTAGGTCACCGTACGAAGCGCCGCCTGGTAGCTGCGCCACGGTGGCGCCCGCCGGTCAGCGTGAGCACGCCGCTGAAGGAGTTGTAGTTGCCCGTGATCCCGTTCTGGTTGGTGAACCCGAGCACGTCCTGGGCGCTCGACGAAGCCCGAGCTGATCGACACCCTCGCGCTCGCCAGGTTCGGCGAGTCGGGTCGGCGACGGTCAGCGCCGGTCGACCGGGGTCGGGCGGCATTCTCCGTGTAAGAGAGCGCGATGAGGTCGGTGGTCATGCGTCGGGGCGACCGGCGCTGTCGACACCGAGATGTTGCGCGTTGCCGGAACGCTTGGTCGTCGTGCCCGTCGTTCACGGTGAACCTGACCGTCCGCGTGGCCGTCGAGGGCGTCTGGCTCGAGTTGCGTAGGTGACCGAGCGCAGCGCGGCCTGGTAGTTGCGCGAGCGACGCCGTCCCGCTGAGGGTCAGCAGGCCCGGTCGCGCGTTGTAGGAGCCATTGATTCCGTTGGTGTTCGTGTAGGCGAGCACGTCCTGGCCCGAGGCGAAGACCGCCGTGATCGCGACGGTGGCGCCGGTCAGGTTCGGGTTGTCGATGTCGGCGCGACCGCGACGCCGGGGTCGACCGTGGTGGCGGCCTGGCCGGTCGCGTAGGGCAGGGTGGACCCGGTGGTGTAGACGTCGGCGCGCTGTTCACGGCCGTCACGTTCACGCTCCGCGAGGCGATCGTTCCCTCGTCGAACCCGTCGCTGGCCCGGAAGGAGATCGTCCGTGGCGCCGTCGACGGGGAGATGCTCGTGTTGCGGTAGGTCACGGTGCTCAGCGCGGCCTGGTACTGCGCCACCGTGGCCCCGCCGGACAGCGTGAGCACGCCGGTGCTCGGGTTGTAGCTGCCCGTGATCTCGTTCTGTGTCGGCGAAGCCGAGCACGTCCTCGCCGGCGGCGAAACCACGGCGCTGATCGAGACCCTCGCCGAGGTCAGGTGCGTTTGCTCCGCGTCCGACGCGGTCAGGTGCCGGCAGCACCGCGGTCGCCGCCTGGCCCTCGGTGTAGGCGAGCGGAGCGGGGCCCCGAGCGAACTTCTGGATGCGGCTGTTGAGGACATCGGCGACGAAGACCCGCCGTCCGCGCCGCGACGATGCCAAAGGCCTGCCGGAACCGGCCATCGCCCTCCCATACGAGCCGAACTTCGTTAGGAAACGCGCCGCTCGAGGTCGAACTTCTCGACGCGGCTGCCGGACCATTCGGTGACGACACGTTGTCGGCTGCGTCGACCTCGACGTCAACCGCGATTTTGAACTGGCCGTCCCGGTGCCGTTCGTGCCCCACTTCCCGATGAAGGTCGCCGCTCGAGCTGAACTTCTGGACGCGGTGGCCCGTCCCCTCCGCCACGTAGAGGTTGCCCGCGGCATCGGTGTCCACGCCCTGGGGGGTGCTGAGTTGACCGTTGCCCGCTCCTGGCGCCCCGAACTTCGTGACAAACGTCGCCACTCGAGGTGAACTTCTGGATGCGGTTGTTGCCGCCGTCAGCGACGTACACGTTGCCGTTCGGATCGACCTCGACCCCCTCGGTCCGTAGAACTGCCCGTCGCCGGAGCCGGTTGTTCCCCACTTGCGGATGAACACACCCGTCGAGCTGAACTGCGAGATCTCGTTGTTGCCGTTGTCGGAGACGTAGACGTTGCCGTTAGCGGCGATGTCGATTCCCATGGGCCAATTGAACTGGCCGTCCCCGGTGCCCTTCGTGCCCCACTTCGCGATGAATGCGCCGCTCGAGCTGAACTTCTGGACGCGGGCACCGGAGTGACTCGGCGAGGTACAGGTTGCCCGCGAGTCCTGGGCCATCGTCATATGGGGCAGGCCATCTGGCCATCGCCGGCGCCGGGCTGGTCCCGAACTTGCACTGGAAGCTGTAGCCCGCTCCCCCGCCCGGGTTGAGCACCGGGCCGTCGTTCACGGCGGTCACGTTGATCGTGCGCGTCGGCGGTGTTGGAGTCCTGTTGCCGTCTTGACCTTGAAGCGCACCGTGCGCCCGGACGTCTGGATGGCGTGTCCGAGGTGTTGCGGAACTTCACTGCGCGCAGCGCCGCCTGGTAGTCGCCTTCGTGTCCGCTCCCGCTGAACGTGACGGTGTCCTTCCCGGCATTGACCGTGCCGGCGATCCCGTCGGTGGTGGCGTAGGAAAGCTCGTCGCCGGTCTGCGGGTTCGTGATCTTCACCTCGGCCGACGCGATGTTCGGGGTGTCGGCGTCCGCGACCGTGGCGCCGCCGTCCACGACGGTCGCCGGATCGTTCTCGGTGTAGACCAGCGGGGCGGCGGTCAGCGCGACGACCGGCGACACGTTGGCCTCGTAGGTGAGGGCGATGCGCGGGTTGCCGTCGCCGTTGGAGAAAATTGGGTGTGTTGGTGACCGACGCGGAGACGTAGCGCGAGCCGCCACCGCCGCCGCCGATGGTTCCCCCGCCGCCGCCGCCATACCAGCCGCCACCGCCGCCGCCTCCCGCACCGCTTGCGCCGCCCGTGCCGAAGGTTCCGGGGTTGGAGGATCCGATTGCGAAGCAGATGGCGCCGCCCGCGCCCCCGGCGGTGGCGGTTCCAGGCTGTCCTCCGCTGCCAGGGCACCCGCTGTAGTCGGTGCCCGCAGCCTCCCAGTTGCCGCCGGAGGTGTTGGCGGCACCGCCACCGCCCGGCGCGACCAGCAGCCGCGACTCGAGTGTCCCGAACGCGATGCCGGAGACCGTGCGAACGTCGGACGCCCCGCCGCCCCAGGCGTGGCCGCCCTGGGCCCCTCCGTTGAAGCTTGTGAGGGAGGCGCCGTTCGCGCCGACCTCGACGTAGAGCGTGGCTCCGGGCGTCACCGCGAGCGTCGCTCCGTCTACTCGCGCACCGAGACCGCCTATGAAGCCGCTGTTGCTCCCGCCGTTCCCTCCGACGGCGGTCACCATCAGCGAGGTCACACCGGCCGGCACCGGGAAGGTCTGCTCGCCGCCGGTGTAGCTGAAGGTCTGCGTGACCGGCGCGGCCTGGGCGGCGGGCGCGGCGGCTACGACCAGAAAGGCAGCCGCGAGGGCGAGCACGGTCGAGCGCTTAGCGGCAACTTCCATCGTCGGCTCCCTGCTGCTCGACTTTGGTCAGATCGACTCGGCGAGCCGATGGTGCTGCGCGACCAAGTGGTTGGAGCCGGATGCGTTTGTCCCGCCGGGGTCTGGGCGGGGCAAGACTCAAGCTAGCAGCGATGTGCCCACTCCGCGAATCGGAGGTCGCGAATTGGGTATGTCGACGACCTCCGTCCGACCGCGCGCCTAAGTTGGCGGCGGTGCCCCCGCTGATCACCCCCGAAGAGGCGCGGCAGCTCGGCGAGATCGAGGACCACGCCGAGATCGAGGCGCTGGTGGAGCGCGCGTGGAAGGCGCGCATCGAGCGCTTCGGCGACTCGACGGACATGTGCTCGCTGGTCAACGCCAAGTCGGGCGGCTGCGCGGAGGACTGCGGCTTCTGCGCCCAGTCGCGCTTCGCCGAGGCCGACACGCCGATGCACGCGATGATGACCCCGGAGCAGATCCTCGAGCACGCGCGGGCCGCGGAGGCCGCCGGCGCGCACCGCTTCTGCATGGTCACCCAGGGCCAGGGCCTCTCCAAGAAGGACTTCGAGTCGATCCTCGAGGGCGCCAGGCTGGTGGCCAGCAGACCAACCTCAAGCGCTGCGCCTCGGTCGGGCACATGTAGGTCAAGCGCGCGCAGGCAGCTCAAGGAGGCCGGCATCCAGCGCGTGCACCACAACGTGGAGACCGCCGAGAGCTACTACGACGAGGTCTCCACCACCGTGCGCTACGAGGGCCGGCTGCGCACCATCGACGCGGTGAGGGAGGCCGGGCTCGAGACCTGCGTCGGCGGCATCCTCAACCTCGGCGAGTCGCGCGAGCAGCGGGTGGAGATGGCGTTCGAGCTGGCGAAGATCGACCCCACCAGCGTGCCGATCAACATGCTCAACCCGCGGCCCGGCACCAAGTTCGGCGACCGCGACTACATGGACCCGTGGGAGGCGGTGAAGTGGATCGCGATCTTCCGGCTGATCCTCCCCGCCGCCCTCTTCCGCCTGTGCGGCGGCCGGGTGGAGAACCTGGGCGACCTCCACAGGATGGCCGTGAAGGCCGGGATCAACGGCGTGATGATGGGCAACTTCCTCACCACCCTCGGCTCGGAGCCCGAGGACGACCGCGCGATGTTCGAGGAGCTCGGCCTCAACGTCGCGCGCCAGGAGGACAACGGCGCGAACCCCCGGCCGGACAACCGCTCGGGCTGGCTCGACGGCGACACGCCGGCCACGCCGGTCGACGAGCTGATCGACAGCCAGGCCGACGCCAACTTCTGGAACCCCGAGATCCAGCTCCGGCGCGTGAAGAAGGACAAGGTGCCGCCGCGGCCCGACGGCGCGCCCAACGCCGGCCTCGAGGTCGTCCAGGTGGAGGCGGGCGAGTAGTGGACATCGACCGGGCGCTCGGCGAGATCCAGGACCGCGGGCTGCTGCGCCGGATGCGGATGATCTCGGGCCCGCAGGGCCCGCGGGTGCTGCTCGACGGCCGGCCGGTGCTGCTGCTGTGCTCGAACAACTACCTCGGCCTGGCCGACCACCCGCGCGTGCGCGAGGCCGCCTCGGAGGCCGCCATGCGCTACGGCGCCGGCGCGGGCGCGTCACGGCTCATCTCGGGCACCATGCGCATCCATCGCCGGCTCGAGGAGCGCCTCGCGGACTTCAAGCGCAGCGAGGCCGCCCTGCTGTTCGGCTCGGGCTACCTGGCGAACACGGGCGTGGTCCAGGCGCTGGCGCGCAAGGGCGAGGTCGTGTTCTCCGACGAGCTCAACCACGCCAGCCTCATCGACGGCTGCCGGATGTCCGGAGCGGAGACGTTCGTCTACCGCCACGCCGACCCCGAGCACCTCGCCTGGGGCCTCGAGCAGGCGCAGGGGCGCGGATCGCTGATCGTGACCGACGGCGTCTTCTCCATGGACGGGGACATCGCGCCGCTGGAGCAGATCGTGAAGCTCGGCCGCGACCACAACGTGCGCGTGATGGTCGACGAGGCGCACGGCACGGGCGCCATCGGGCCCGAGGGCCGCGGCGCGGTGGCGGCCGCCGGGGGTCGAGGACGAGGTCGACGTGGTGGTGGGCACGCTCGGCAAGGCGCTCGGCTCATACGGCGCCTACGTCTGCTGCTCGAGCCGATGTCGAAGCTCCTGGTGAACACCGCCCGCACGTTCATCTTCTCGACCGCCCCCGCCCCGCCGTCCGTGGCCGCCGCGATGGCGGCGCTCGAGCTGCTGCGCGAGCAGCCGCGACGAGTGGAGAAGCTCCAGCGCAACGCCGACGTCCTGCGCGAGGCGCTGGCCGAGGAGGGGATCGCCGGCGTGCCTGGCACCACCCAGATCATCCCGCTGCTGATCGGCGACGCCGAGGTTGCCACCAAGGCCAGCGAGCAGGTGCTCGCGCGTGGGGTGTTCGCCCAGGCGATCCGCCCGCCCACCGTGCCCGCCGGCACGTCGCGGCTACGGCTCACGGTGATGGCGTCGCACACGAAGTCGGAGCTGCGCGAGGCCGCGAAGCGCATCGCGAAGGTGGTGGCCGAGGCGCGCCGCGCGCCGGCCACCAGCGTGTTCGACGGCCTGGCCGAAGCCGCCTAGCTGCCCTCGCCGTGCGCGGCGTCTTCGTCACCGGCACCGACACCGGGGCGGGCAAGACGGTGGTGGCCGCGGCGATCTGCGCCGCGCTGGCCGAACGCGGCGAGAGGGTGGCCGCGTTCAAGCCCGTCGTGACGGGCCTCGACGAGGAACCGGGCGACTGGCCGCCCGACCACGAGCTCCTGGGCGCCGCCACCGGTCAGGCGCCCGCCGACGTGGCCCCGTACACGTTCGGGCCGGCCGTTTCACCGCATCTGGGCGGCAGAGCTCGCGGGGCGGCCGATCGAGCCCGAGCGGCTCCTGGCGGAGGCCCGCGCGGCGCAGGGGTTCGTGGTCTGCGAGGGCGTGGGCGGCCTGCTCGTGCCGCTCACCACCGGCTACTCGGTGCGCGACCTGGCCGTGGACCTCGGGCTGCCGGTGGTTGTGGCCGCCCGAACCGGGCTCGGCACGATCAACCACACGCTCCTCACCGTCGAGGCCGCACGGGCCGTGGGCCTCCAGGTGGCGGGCATCGTGATGACGCCGTGGCCCGAGCGGCCGGAGCCGATCGAGGTGTCGAATCGAGAGACGGTCGAGCGTCTTGCCGGGGTCCCGGTGAGCGGACTGCCCGCGGCATCGCCCGGCTCAGTGGCCGCGGCCGGAGCGGCATTACCCCTCGATGACTGGCGCGATACCCCGAATCGGTAGATACTCGCGCCGGACGCGCCAAACCAACCGAGGGGGAAGCAAGTGGCCAGCCGCATCGCACCGTTGACGGGCGCCGCATTCGTGGTTCTGTTGATCGTCTCGTTCATCGTCGGCGGCGAGCCGCCCGACGTGGACGAGAGCACGCGGAAGATCGTCGAGCACTTCACCGACAACAAGGACGCGATCATGTTCGGCGCGGCCATCGAGACCCTGGCCGCCGCTTCGCTCGTGTTCTTCGGCGGCTACCTGCGCACCGTGCTGAGGGATCGCGGCCAGGACTCCGGCTTCCTGCCGACGGTCGCCATGGCGGGCACACTCGCGATCGCGATCGGCGGGGCGATCGACGCCACGATCCTGTTCACGATGGCCGAGACCGCTGACGACGTCGGCCCCGGCTCGCTGGTCACGCTGAACGCCCTGTGGCAGAACGACTTCCTCCCGATGGCGATGGGGGCCTTCCTGTTCCTGTCGGCCACCGGGCTGTCCGTGGTCCGGGGCGCCGGTGCTCTGCCGAAGTGGATCGGCTGGCTCATGCTCCTGCTGGCGGTCATGGCCGTTACCCCGATCGGCTTCGCCGCGTTCATCGGCTCGGCTCTGCTCATCCTGATCATCAGCATCCTGCTCGCGGTCCGCGCTGGGGGCGAGAGCCACGGCGTAAGCAACAATGCGCCCGGCATGACCGAGCGCACCACAGAGGACAAGCACCAGCACCACCTCGGGGCCCACGCCGGCCCGGACCCCGAGGACGTGCCCGACCTGCTGCGCAAGCTCCAGGAGCGCAAGAAGCGCCACGAGAGCGCGGGCATCGTGCGGCGCATCGGCGTGGTGATCATCGGCGTGCTGCTGGTGATGGCCGGGATAGTGATGTCGGGTCCGGGAGTCCCCGGCCCCGGGATCCTGGTGATCCTGTTCGGCCTCAGCTTCCTCGCGCTGGAGTTCGATCGCGCCGAGCGGATCCTGGAGAAGGCGATCGTGTGGGCCGACGACGCGCGCTCAGCGGGCGGAGAACGCGACCCCGCGCCAGAAGGCGATCACGGCTGTGCTCGGCCTGCTGGTCGTCGGGGCGTTCGCGGCCTGGGCGCTCCTGTACGACATCCCGCTCGTACCGGTTCTCTAGCCCGCCTTCTTCTCCCGCTCGGCCTCGCGCAGCTCGATCCGCCGGATCTTGCCCGTGAGGGTCTTGGGCAGGTCGTCCACGAACTCGATCTCGCGCGGGTAGGCGTAGGCGGACAGGTGGCCGCGCACGAAGTGCTTGATGTCGTCGGCGGTCTCGTCGCTGCCCTCGTGCCCCGCGGCCAGCACGATGAACGCCTTCACGATGTCCCCGCGCTTGGCGTCGGGTGACGCAACCGCCGCGGCCTCCTTCACGGCGGGGTGCTCCACGCACGCCGACTCCACCTCGAACGGCCCGATCCGGTATCCGGCGGAGATGATCACGTCGTCGGCACGGCCGGCGTACCAGACGTAGCCGTCCTCATCCATCTGCGCGGCGTCCTTGGTGTGGAACCAGTCGCCGCCGAAGTCCGCCTCGGTGTCCTCCGGCCGGTTCCAGTAGCCGAGCGGGTAGTGGGGGTTCGAGCGCGCCTTCAGGCAGATCTCGCCGCGCTCGCCGACGGGGACCGGCTTCTCGTCCTCGTCGAGGATCGCCACCTCCCAGCCCGGCATCACGCGCCCCATCGAGCCCTCGCGGACCTCGACAGTCGGGAAGTTGCCGCACAGCGGGTAGCTCTCGGTGAGCCCGTAGTAGTCGAGCACCGTGAGCCCGTACTGCTCGCGGAACCAGCGGATCACCTCGGGGTTGAGCGGCTCGCCGGCGGAGCAGACGTTGCGCAGCTCGGGCAGCGGGTAGCGCTCGCCCGCGTCCTCGATGGCGGTCATCGCGCGCAGGGCGGTGGGCGTGGTGAACATGCCCTGCACCCCGTGCTTTGCCAGGAAGCGAAGCTGCTCGTCGGGGTCGAAGCCGCCCTTGCGGGCGAACACCAGCGCGGTGGCGCCGTAGCGCCACGGGCCCAGCAGGGGCGCGATCCCCGCCGCCCAGGCCCATTCGCCCATGCCGTGGAACAGCTCGCCCTCCTGCACGTCGTGGCAGAACTCGAACTCCTCGTGGGCCAGGATGTAGCGGTGGGCGTGCAGGATGCCCTTGGCCAGCCCGGTGGTGCCTGAGGAGTAGTAGAGCTGGGCCGGATCCTCGGCCGCCGTGTCCACCACGTCGTACTCGGCCGGCGCCGCCTCCATCTCCCCCACCAGGTCCTCCATCACCCACACGTGCTCCACCATGCCGTCGGGGATGCGGTCGCGGTTGGCGGCGTCGGTGACCACCACGCGCGCGCCGGAGTCGCGCAGCCGGTGCTGGATGCCCTCGTCGCCGTAGAGCACGGACATGGAGAGCAGGATGGCCGCGTGCTTGTAGGTGCCCAGGAACACAGCGGCGGTCTCGGGCAGCGACGGCAGCAGCGTGGCCACCCGGTCGCCGCGCTCGATGCCCCGTTCGGCCAGCACGTTGGCGAAGCGGTTCGACAGATCCTGCAGCTCGCCGAACGCGACCTGGCGCTCGTTGCCCTCGAAGTCCTCCCACACCATCGCGAGCTTCTCGCGCGGGTGCTTGTCGCACACGTCGACCGCGATGTTGTAGCGCTCGGGCACCTCCCAGCGGTGCGCCGCGCGCATCTCCTCGTAGCCGGTCAGCTCGTACTTGCGGTGGCTCATGTGGAGAGCTTGCCCGTCAGTCGGCCGCGTAGTCCACGATCGACTTGTCGATCAGCCACTCCACCGGCGCCTTGTCGTCGGTGTAGACCGTGCCGCCCTCGAGCGGGCGCCCGATCCGCCGCGCCGCCGCCGCCGCTGTCGCTCGCAGGCCCACCGGCAGGCCGGGGACCGCGGCTCGCAGGCGCCCGGCCGACACGGGCCGCTCGCTCGCGACGATCAGCGTGTTGGTGTCCTCGATCGGGTCGCGCAGCACGCTGCCGAACACCTCGCTCATCGTGGCCGTGAGCACCTTCTCGAGGTCGTCCTGGTCCTCAGGGTGGCCCGCGTTCACGATCACCACGCCACCGGGCGCGAGGCGGTCGCGCACGAGCTCGAAGAACTCCTCGGTGGCCAGGTAGAACGGGATGTAGGGCTGGCGGTAGGCATCGACGGAGATCACGTCGAAGCGCTCGTCGGTGCGGCGCAGCCACGGCCTCGCGTCCTCGTGATGCAGCTTCAGGTTCGGGTTGTTCATGTCGAAGTACTCGCGCCCGATCTCCGACAGCTCGGGATCGATCTCCACCCCGTCGACGATCGTGTCCGGGAAGAACTCCTCGTACGCGCGTGAGGTCGTGCCGGCCGCATTGCCCAGGATCGCCACGCGGCGCGGTGGCCTGTCCAGGCGCGTGAACGGCAGCACCAGGTGGCCGTCCCAGACGTCGCCGGTGAGCACCGTGTCGGGCTCGTAGATCGAGTGCTGGGCCTGGCCCTCGTTGAGCTCCAGCGCACGCGAGCCGTCGGGACGCTGGATCACGCGGGCGTACTGGTACTCGGTGTCGGCCTCGTGGATCACGCGGCCGTCGTCGGTCTGCGCCTTGAGCGTGCCCACGGGCAGCGCCATC
Organism: uncultured Thermoleophilaceae bacterium; assembly: GCA_963825775.1. GTDB lineage: Bacteria > Actinomycetota > Thermoleophilia > Solirubrobacterales > Thermoleophilaceae > JAAYBF01. Next base: position 184,375 of record CAWGUV010000016.1, read on the forward strand.
AGGCCGACGATCGCCACGGGAGCGAGCGCGTAGCGGCGCACGGGGCGAAGGCCCCAGACCGCCACCAGGGCGATCGCGAGCGCGAACACCAGGAAGGTGCGGCGCGTGCCCACGGCCGGGATCAGCACGAGGGCCGAGAGCAGCGTGCCCACGAGGCTGCCGGCGGTGGAGATGCGCGTACAGGCGGCCGGCCACCTCTCCCGCCTCCTCCACCTTGTTCACCGCCAGGCGGATCGCCCAGGGCGAGACCATGCCGAGCAGGAGCACCGGCACCGCCACCAGGCCGAGCACTCCGACCAGCGAGCCGAGGAACGCGCCCGCCGAGATCGAGTCGAGCGCATCCACCGCGACGTCGAGCAGAGGGTCGGCCGCGAACGGGACGATCGCCAGCAGGACGGCGGCCGTGAGCGTGAGCAGGCACAGCCCGCGCATGTGCGGGTGGCGGTCGGCGAAGCGGCCGCCGAGCCAGTAGCCGACCGAGAGTGCGACCAGCACCACGCCGATCGTGTTGGCCCACACGACCGTCGACGCTCCGAAGTAGGGCGAGAGCAGCCGCACGGCCGCGATCTCCGCGCCCAGCGAGCCGGTCCCGACCACGAAAACCAGCACGGGGAGAGGCGGCATTCCGACTGGCACCATAGCTAGGGTCGCTGCCCGTGAAGGACCTCGCCTCCGCCGACCGCCAGCACGTCTGGCACCCCTTCACTCAGCAGCGCGGATGGGCCGACGAGGAACCGGTGATCATCGAGCGCGCCGAGGGCTGCGAGCTGGTCGACACCGCCGGTAACCGCTACATCGACGGCGTCTCCTCGTTGTGGTGCACCGTCCACGGCCACCGCCACCCGCGCATCGACGCCGCCGTGCGCGATCAGCTCGACAAGGTGGCCCACTCCACGATGCTCGGTCTCACCCACCCGACGGCGATCGAGCTGGCCGAGCGGCTCACCGCCATCGCCCCGCCCGGGCTCACCCGCTGCTTCTACTCCGACAGCGGATCCACGGCCACCGAGATCGCGCTGAAGATGGCATTTCAGTTCTTTCAGCAGCGCGGCGACACGCAGCGATCGCGGTTCATCGCCCTGCGCGACGCCTACCACGGGGACACGATCGGCTCGGTGTCGGTCGGGGGCATCGACCTCTTCCACACGATGTACCGCCCGCTGCTGTTCGACACGCTGAAGGCCGAGCCGGGCGACGCCGCCGACATGGAGCGCCTGTTCGAGGACCATCCCGGCGAGGTGGCGGCCGTGATCATGGAGCCGCTCGTGCAGGGCGCCGCGGGCATGCTCGTCCACCCCGAGGGCTACCTGCGCGCGGTGCGCGAGCTGTGCGACCGCCACGGCGCGCTGCTCATCTGCGACGAGGTGGCGGTGGGCTTCGGGCGCACCGGCCGGATGTTCGCGTGCGAGCACGAGGGCGTGGCGCCGGACCTGATGTGCCTCGCGAAGGGGATCACCGGCGGCTACCTGCCGCTGGCGGCCACGCTCGCCACCGAGCAGATCTACGAGGGCTTCCTCGGCGAGTACGAGGAGTTCCGCACCTTCTTCCACGGCCACACCTACACCGGCAACCCGCTCGCGTGCGCGGCGGCGCTGGCCACCCTCGAGGTGTTCGAGGAGGAGCGCACGCTGGAGCGGCTTGCACCGAAGATCGACCTGCTCGGCGAGCTGCTCGCCGGAGGTCGAGGCGATGCCGCAGGTGGCCGAGGTGCGGCGACGAGGGTTCATGACCGGGATCGATCTCGGCGATCACCCCGTCGAGGCGCGGATGGGCCACCGGGTTACGCTCGAGGCGCGCCGGCGCGGCGCGATCATCCGCCCCCTGGGCGACACGGTGATCCTGATGCCGCCGCTGGCGATCTCCGCGGAGGAGCTGGGGCGGCTGGTTGCCGTTACCGCCGAGGCGATCGAGGCCACGACGACTGTCCCCCGGCTAGCCAACGCCGCCTAGGCGGCTCCGCTGAGTGAGAAGTTCCACCTATACGGTGGAACTTCTCACGGAGCACCGCAAATTAGGCCTCGTGTGGCTCGAAGTCCTTCTTGCGGGCGCCGCAGACGGGGCAGAACCAGTCGTCCGGGATGTCCTCGAACGCCATGCCCGGCGGGATGCCCCCGTCGGGGTCGCCCTGCTCGGGGTCGTAGATGAACCCGCAGCTGGTGCAGATCCACTGTTGAACCTTTGTCGCCTCGCTCACGGGCAGAGTTATAGCCCGTGCGGCGTCCTTGCCGCACCCCTGAGAACCATGGCGCCATCCTGGCGCCGTAACCGGGCGGCTCCGCCGCCCTCCAAGCGCCGGAAGCTCAAGTACGCTGCGCCGATGCGCGTTGACGAGCCGCCGCCCGGCGAGGAGCTGAACACCGGCGAGGTCACGGAGGCACGCGAGGCCGCATCGCTGATTCTCCTTCGCGACTCCGCGGACGGCCCCGAGGTGCTGCTCGTTCAGCGCAATCCGGAGCAGCGGTTCATGGGCGGCGCCTGGGTGTTCCCGGGCGGCTCGACCTCGAAGGACGACGGCGACGAGCTGCGCACCGCGCGCCGTGAGCTCGAGGAGGAGGCCGGAATCGCGCTCGACGACGACATCGAGCTCGTCCGCTACTCGCGCTGGATCACGCCCGCGCAGGTCACGGTCCGCTTCGACACCCACTTCTTCGTCGCCCGCGCGCCCGACGGCGCCGAGGCGAAGGTCGACGGCGCCGAGTGCGTGGAGGCGATCTGGATCCGCCCCCAGGACGCGCTCGACCGCGGCGCCCGGGACGACCTGATGCTCGTCTTCCCGACGATCAAGCACCTGGAGCAGCTGGCCGAGCACTCATCGGTCGACGACGCGCTCGACACCGCCCGCGCCCGCAAGGTGCAGCCGGTCGAGCCCAAGGTGCTGGTCGAAGGCGGCGTGGCGCAGGTGCTCTTGCCGGGCGAGCCCGGCTACGACGACTGACTAGCCTCCCGCCGCTATGGACTTCTCCGTCCAGCTCGGCCTCGTGTTCGCGCTTCTGTGCGCGTTCACCTCGATAGTCGGCTTCCTCTACAAGCATCGCGGCGCGGTCGAGTCGCCGCCCGTGGAGTGGCGGCGGCCGGTCGCCACCTCGCTCGCGCTGTTCGGCTCCCGCTGGTACACGCTAGGCATCGTGGTGGCGACGGGGTCGTGGGGCTTCCACGTGGCGGCGCTTGCGCTCGCGCCCATCTCGGTCGTCCAATCTGTGATCGCCGGCGGGCTGGTGCTCCTAACGGTGGTGGCCGATCGCCTGTTCGGGTTCTCGGTCACCCGGCGCGAGTGGATCGGCGTGGCGCTCACGGCTGCCGGCCTGGCCTTCCTGGCCGCCACGCTCGGTGACACGGCCGACGAGGCACACAGCGACTACGCGGTGTGGACGCTCGTCTTCTACGCCGGCGGCGCCGCGGCGCTCGGACTGGCCGCCGCCGTGGCGGCTCGCGCCACGGTCCACGGCGGCACCCTGCTCGCCGTATCGGCCGGGCTGGTGTGGGGCGCGTCCGACGTGTCGATCAAGGCGCTCAGCGGGCGGGTCGACGATGGCTTCGTGGCCGTGATGACCCACCCGCTCGCACTCGTGATCCTCACCCTGTCCCTGGTCGGGCTGGGCATCTCGGCGCGCAGCCTCCAGGTGGGGAAGGCCGTGCCGGTGATCGCCGTCACGAGCGCTGCGGCCAACGTGTGCACGATCGCCGCGGGCCCGATCGTGTTCGAGGAGCCGCTGCCCGACGACACCCTCGGCCTGGTGCTGCGGCTGCTCGCGTTCGTGCTGGTGATCAGCGCGGCGGCGCTCACGCCGCCCCCGCGGACTACGACGGAACCGGTAGCCGCTCCATCGTGAAGCGCAGGCCGAGCTCGGTCTCGGCCGAGAACGAGTCGCCGCCCGGATCCTCACGAACGTCGATCACAACCTCGCGCGCCTCGAAGAGGTCGACCAGCGCCGGCGTCGAGGTGGACGGGAACGCCACCGACGTCGGAGACGTGCGTCTCCGCGGGCCCGGGCGCGTAGCGGGAGAACAGGAACGGCGCGGTCGAGTCGCAGCAGCCGTTGCCGATCAGCAGCGTGAGATCGTCGCCGACCCGGGCGCGAACCTGCTCGATCGCATCCGCCGCGGCGTCGGTGAGCACCACATTCATGGACACATGGTACGCCGCAACGGATAGCGTCTCCGCGGGTTGAAGTACATGGTGAGACGCAGCGTTCTGACACTTATGGTCGCCGCCGGGCTGCTTGCGGCCTACGGCGCGATGGCCGTGGCCGACTCCGTGATCGGAACCGATGCCGCCGAGACGCTCAACGGAACGCCTGCTCCCGACCAGCTCTACGGGGAGGCCGGCGCCGACCGGCTCAACGGCTTCGCCGGCAACGACTACCTCGAGGCCGGCTCTGGTGACGACACGATCGAGGGCGCGTCCGGCCTTGATCTCGCGATCGGCGGGACCGGCAACGACCGGGTGGACGCCGGCTCGGGCAACGACGTGGTCTACGCCGGCGCGGGCGATGACCTCGTTCTGGGAGGTTCGGGCCGGGACACGCTCTTCGGCCAGTTCGGCGACGACCGCCTCTTCGGCGGCGGCGGGCGCGACCGGCTGTTCGCCTCGGGCGGAGGCGACGTGGCCGACGGCGGCAGCGGCCCCGACCGCCTGACCTCCGACGCGGGCGACGTCACGCTGCTCGGCGGACCCGGCAACGACGTGCTCCTGGCTTCGGGCGGAAACGTGACCGTGCGCGGCGGCTCGGGCCGCGATCGCATCCGCACCGGGTCGGGCGACGACGTGGTTGCCGGGGGCGGCGGAGCGGACGGAATCGCGACCGGCTCGGGCGACGACAGGGTCGACGTGAAGGACCGCAGGCGCGACCGCGTGCAGTGCGGCGCGGGGAATGACACCGTCGTCGCGGACTCGTTCGACATCCTCAGCGGCTGCGAGAACCGAGCACAGAGGCTGCGAATCGGGTAGAACCGCACGGTGGCCACCCAGGGGCTGACCGTCGCGGTGACCGGTCCTACCGGCGACCTCGGCATATCCGTGGTGAACGCCCTCGAGCGCTCACGTTCGGTGAAACGCGTCGTGGGCATGGCTCGGCGCCCGTTCGACCCCGCCGACCAGGGCTGGAAGAAGACCGAGTACCGCGAGGGCGACGTGACCGATCCGAAGAGCGTTCGCTCGCTGGTGAAGGGCGCCGACGTGGTGGTGCACCTGGCCTTCGCGATCCTCGACGCCAGCGACGCCACCCGCGAGCTGAACGTGGAGGGGTCCAAGCGCGTATTCGAGGAGTCGGCCAAGGCGGGCGTGGAGCGGATCGCCTACGCGTCGAGCGTGGCCGCGTACGGCTTCCATGACGACAACCCCGACTGGCTGACCGAGGACATCGAGCCGCGAGGCACGCCCGAGCACCCGTACTCGGCGCAGAAGGCCGAGGTCGAGGGTGTGCTCGCGCAGGTGCTGCTGCGCCGGCGCAAGACAGTGGCCTACGCGTTCCGCCCCTGCATCGTCGCCGGGCCCACCGCGCGCACGATGATCGACGAGATCCCCTACGTGCGCCTGGGCGACTCCATGCCCGGCGCGGTCCGCTCCTTCCTCTCCAACATGCCGATCCTCAAGCCGGTGATCCCCGACCCGGGCACGCGCTTCCAGCTCGTGCACGAGGACGACGTGGCATCGGCCTTCCTGGCCGCCGTGCAGGGCAAGGGCGAGCCCGGCCCCTACAACCTCGCCGCGCGCGGGACGCTCACCATCAGCAACCTGGCCGACGCCCTGGGCTGGTACTCGGTCCCGGTGCCGGACCTGGCGGTGGACGCCACCGCCGAGGTGGTGCAGCGGCTACCGCTGCCCGCCGCCACGGCCTGGATCCACAGCGTGCGCAAGCCGGTGCTGATGAAGACCGACAGGGCGCAGAAACAGCTGGGCTGGAAGCCGAAGCACACGGCGAAAGCCACCCTGAAGCAAATGGTGGAAGCGCACCGAGCGACACCCCACGCCGGGGCGATGGCAGCAGTTCCTGAGGCCTGACGCCTGAGGCCTGAGGCCCCTACTCCGACAGCAGCACGCCGAACATCTTCCGCTGCGGATCGCGCGTCAGATCCACGTGCACGTGCTTCACCTCGGTGTACTCGTCCATGCCGTACGTGCCCAGCTCGCGCCCGATCCCCGACTGCTTGTAGCCGCCGAACGGGGCGATGCAGTTGATCAGGTGGTGGTCGTTGATCCACACCGTGCCCGCGCGCAGCTTCCTCGCCGTCTCCAGGCAGCGGTCGTAGTCCTCGGACCACACCGCCGACGCCAGGCCGTAGATCGAGTCGTTGGCGATCTCGATCGCCTCCTTGTCGTTCTTGAACTTGATCACCGACAGCACCGGGCCGAAGATCTCCTCCTGGGCGATCGTCATCGAGTTGTCCACGTCGGTGAAGATCGTGGGCTCGAAGTAGTGGCCGCCCTCGGGTACGTCCGCCGGGCGGCCGCCGCCGAGCACGAGCTTGGCGCCCTCCTCCTGGCCGATGCGCACGTAGTTGGAGACGGTCTCGAACTGCTCGGCCGAGACCAGCGGCCCCATGTCGGAGTCGTAGTCCAGCGCGTCGCCGATCTTGATGCCCTTCGCCCGCTCCACCAGCCGCTCGACGAACTCGTCGTGGATCGACTCGGGCAGGAGCAGCCGCGTGCCGGACTCGCACACCTGGCCCTGGTGGAAGAACGTGGCCCAGAGCGCGCCGTCGACGGCCGCCTCGATGTTGGCGTCCTCATAGACGATGTTCGGCGACTTGCCGCCCAGCTCCAGCGTGCACTTCTTGATCGTCGAGGACGCCAGCTGCATGATCCGCCGGCCGACGACGGTCGATCCGGTGAACGAGACCTTGTCCACGTCGGGGTGCGACGCCAGCTCCTCGCCCACCGTCGCGCCACCGCCGGTGATCACGTTCACCACGCCCTTGGGCAGGTCGGTCTCGTCCAGCAGCTCGGCCAGCCGCAGCGCGGTGAGCGGCGTGTTGGAGGCCGGCTTGAGCACCACGCTGTTGCCCATCGCCAGCGCCGGCGCGAGCTTCCACACGGCCATCACCAGCGGGAAGTTCCACGGCACGATGCCCGCGCAGACGCCGATCGGGTCGCGCAGCACGAAGTTGTAGGAGTGGGTGGGGAACGAGACGGGCGGCAGCGCCTCCTGGCGCGAGCGCCCGGCCTGACGGGCGAAGTAGTCCCAGTGTTCGATGCAGTAGCCGATCACCACGGTGGCGGTCGAGCGCATCGTCATGCCGGACTGCAGGGCCTCGAGCTCGGCCAGCTCGTCCTCGTGCTGGGTGAACTTGTCCACCACCGAGCGCATGATCCGCACGCGCTCGTCGGGGTCCATGTCGGCCCACACGCCCGAGTCGAAGGACTCGCGCGCGGCGGCGATCGCGGCGTGGGCGTCCTCGCGGCCGCCCTTCGGGACGGTGGCGAACACCTCCCCGGAGGAGGGGTTCTCGATCTCGAACGTCTCCCCGCCGGTGGCCTCGACCCACTCACCCCCGATGTAGTTCTTGTACGCCTTCAGGTCCTGGGTGGGTGCGACGGCCATCGTGCTCTCCTCTGTCAGCGCTTGATCCGGAACGCGGCCCGGACGGACTTGCCCTTGTTCTTCGCCGCGTCGGTGGGCGTGCCGACCAGGCGGTACTGCCGCGCTTCAACACGCGGTTGCGTAGGAAGCCGGTGAAACGGAAGCGGTTGGTACCCGCCTTGCCGACGTGCCTGAAGCTGCCCTTGGCCGTCCTGCAGCGGGTGCGCCTGCGCACCTTGCGGCAGCGCTGCACGCGGAAGCTCATCGTGGCCGCCTCGCTCAGGCGGTACGACACCCGGGCGGCCGCCGCCACCGACGGCGCCTGCGGGCGCAGCGTCTTCGGCCTGATCGCCAGCCGCGAGGCCACCGGCTTCTGGCGGTCACGGACGGTGAGCCTGGACGTGCCCCTGCGCGTTTGCCCGTTGGGCAGGCTCGCCGTGACCGACACGTCGAACGTGCCCGGCCCCGCCGTCCTCGGGATCGCGACGGGCACGGTGATCCGAGTGCTCGCGTTCGCGGCGGGGGTGAACGACGCCGGGTTCGGTGCGACCGTGACGCCCGGCAGGTTGGTGACCGCCGACACCGAGAACGTGGTCCCGGCCGGCAGCGCGCCGTTCAGATTGGCGTTGAAGGGGAGCTGGACCGTCTGCCCCGGGCTGGCCTCTGCGGCGCTGCCGAGAACACCGAGGTCACGCGTGGGGAACTGCAGGTCGGTGGGAATGGCGGCCTCGCTCGGCGAGTCCACGCACGTTGTGAGTTCGCCGCCGAAGGGGAAGTCGCCGCAGCTGACCGGCCGCGAGAACGTGACGTCGGGCGGCGAGTCGCCTCGGAATCCGACCACGGGCCGGATCCGGAAGGGCCCGGCGAAGGGGCCGCCGTCCGCAGGTCGCGGCAACTCGAAGTCGGCGGTGAACTGGGCCGACTGAGCCGGCACGTCATCCGCACCGTGATCGTGGACGTAGGGGGCCGAGATGTACCCGACCCACACGAAGCCGGCCGGTGCGGGAAGGTGGCGCTGGAGATCGGCGGCGTAGCTGGGACTGCGCGAGAAGCTCGTCGGACCGCCGGCGGGCGGGCTCGGAACGGGATCCGTGGTGAGCGTGTCGGGCGTACCCGTGCCCGCGGGAACGCGGAAGCCCAGCAGCACCTGCACCGTGTCGTTGTTGGCGTCGCTGTTCCTGAGTCCCTGGTCCGGGCAGCCCGGATGGTCATCTCCCGTTCCACCGCCGTCGTTGAACCCCGAGGCGCAGATCGTGAACGTGAGCCGCAGCTTGCCGATCACGTCCTGCTGCGAGGACGTCACCGGGCCGAGGAACACCACGCACCCCGACAGAAGGACCGTCGCCGCGACCAATACGGCACCGAACGCCAGCTTCAGCTTCACAACGCCTCCTTAAACAGCCTCTCGTAGTCCTCTTCCGTGGGCTCACGTGGGTTCAACAGCGTGAGCCCATCCCCCATCGCTCCCTCAACCAGCGCCGGGATGCCCTCCTCGGGGACACCCACCTGGCTCAGCCGCAGGGGCAGCCCCATCCGCTCGACCATCCCCTCGACGTGCGAGGCCAGTGCGTCGCCCACCTCGGCGCCGCTGCCCCCCGTCTCGAGATCGAAGATCTCCGCGAGATCGCGGTAGCGGTCCGCGATGTCGTCGCCGCCCTCGGCATTGAAGCGGACGATGTGGGGCAGGTTGATCGCGTTGGCCACGCCGTGCGGGACGCTGAAGTGAGCGCCGCACGGGTGCGACATCGAGTGGGTGGCGCCGAGCGAGATCGTGATCGCCAGCGACGCCGCGATCAGCATCTGCCCGCGCGCTTCGTCGTCGGAGGGGTCCGACACCGCGCGCTCGAGGTTGTCCCGGATCAGCTTCAGGGCGACGATCGAGCGGCCGTCCTGGTGCGGGTTGCAATCGAGTGAGACATAGCCCTCGATCGCGTGGGTCATCGCGTCCATCCCGGTGGCCGCGGCGATGGCCGGCGGCAGCGTGCGCGTGGAGTCGGGATCGAGGATCGCCAGGCGCGGGAACAGCGGGAAGTCGGCGATCTCCAGCTTCACCTTGCGCTCGTGGTCCTTCACCACGGCCCCCATCGAGACCTCGGAGCCGGTGCCGCAGGTGGTGGGGATGCAGGCGAGCGGTGCGATCGGCAGCGGGACTCCCGCGCCATCGTCCGCGCGGGGCATCAGGTAGAAGCCCTCGGACTCCGCGGCGCTGCCCCCGTGGGTGAACACCGCGTCCGCGATCTTCGCGGTGTCCATCACCGAGCCGCCGCCCACGGCCAGGAACGAGTCGGCGCCCGCGGCCTTGCCCTCCTCGGCGCAGCGGTCGACGACCTCGGTCGAGGAATCCTGGGGCACGTCGTCGAAGACCCCGGCCACCTCCAGCCCGCCGTCCTCGACACCGGCGATCACGGTGTCGACGAGACCGGTCTCGCGAATCACCTTGTCGGTGACCACGAACACGCGGTGCGCGCCCTCCTTGATGAACTCGAACCCGGTGCTCGAGAGCAGGTCGCGTCCGGCGATCACCCGGGTCTGCTGAGCCGCCTGGTAGAAGTCCTTGAAGCCCGCCATCTGGCGGGCTCCGACCTCAGAGCCGGCTTCCAATGCCTCAGGCCTCCACGAGGTCCGTGCGGCCCTTCTCCTCCAGCATCGCCCGGTAGCGCGGGAAGACCGGCTTCACCAGCGGTACGAGCTTGAGGATCTTGGCGACCGGGCCCTTCGCCTTCATCTGACCTCGCGCGAGCGCGACGGTCACGTTCACCTGGCCGAGCCAGAACTTGTGAGCGGTGTCGGCCTCCATCGTCATCACGACCTCGGGCTCCATGGTCGTCTCGCCGGTGTCCACCTGGCCGTCCTCGCCATCGATCATCTTCACGGTGATCTGCGAGTCGGGGTTCGAGTACTGGTACTGCACGATCGTGTTGGCCTTGCGGAACTTGGGGCCAAGCTCGTCGTCATCGGCCAGATCCTCGAACAGCTGGCCGATGAACTCGTAGACCTCGTCCGCGTCCTTGAAGTAGGGCAAATCTCTCTCCTCTGAACTTCTGCTTAGGGGGTTGCGGGCATTGTCACCGACTCAGCCGCCTCGCGCAGCGCGGCGACCTCCTCCGTGACCAGGTCCGCCAGCTGCTCCAGGTCCGGCATGCCGTCGTAGTCGCCGATCATCGACAGCGCGACGATGCCGTTGTAGCTCATGCACGCGATCGCGAGGCGCTGGCCCGGAGCGAGGAACGCGACCGGCAGCATCTCCTTCATCTCGCGGCCGAGCAGGTAGAGCGGGAACTGCGGGCCGGGCACGTTGGTGGTGAGCAGGTTGTACATGCGGTTGGAGAAGTGCAGCCGCGACGCCTGGGCGAAGATCGTGGGCGGGGCGAAGTCCTCCACCCCGGCGATGGCCTGGGCGCCGAGCGCCTGCTTGGACTCCTTGAGCCCCTTCATCGACTCGCTCACCACGCGCAGGCGCTCCACCGGGTCGGGCACGTAGGTCGGCAGCTTGCCCACCATCACCGTGATCTGGTTCCCCATCTCCGAGCCGGCGCCCTCGGCGCGCACGGACACCGGCACGGCCGAGCGGATCTCCAGGCCCTCGGTGCGCAGGCCGCGGCTGCGCAGCCAGTTGTGAAGCGCCCCGGCGACCGTGGCCAGGAAGACGTCGTTCACGGTGCCGCCGAGCGCGTTCTTGATCTCCTTGAGATCGGTCAGGGGCATGCGCACCCACGTGACCCGCCGGTGAGGGCCGATCGGCCCGTTGAGCGGAGTCTGCGGCGCGCTGTTGAGCGCCCCCCAGGCGATCTCGCCGACGCCCGACGCCACCTCGCGCGCGCGGCCGATCGTCTGGCTCGGATCGGTCACCGCTCCCAGCGCCCGCTTGGCCAGGCCGACCGGGGCGCCAGCGAGGTCGGCTGCGCCCTTGGCCACCACCTGCGCGCCGCTGGGCTCGGGCGCGGGGTTCCAGGCGGACTCGGGCGGGGGCACCTCGGTGCCGTCCTTGGAGAGGTCGAACAACACCGTGGTGAGATCGGCGCCGGAGACGCCGTCCACCACCGCGTGGTGCACCTTGCTCACGATCGCGAAGCCGCCCTCGTAGCCTTCGACGAGCCACAGCTCCCACAGCGGCTTGGAGCGGTCGAGGCGCTGGGAGAAGATCCGCGACACCAGGAGCCGGAGCTGCTCCACGGAGCCCGGCGCGGGCAGCGCCGTGTGTCGCACGTGGTAGCCGATGTTGAAGCTCGCATCCTCGACCCACAGCGGCCGGCCCATCTCGAAGCGGGGGAACGAGAGCTTGTGGCGGTAGCGCGGCACGAGGTGCAGGCGCGAGTGGATGTGCTCTGCGAGCTCGTCCTTGCTGGGAGCGTCGCCGCCGAAGATCAGCACCCCGCCGATGTGCATGTGCGAGCCCTCGCGTTCCTGGGCCAGAAACGAGGCGTCGATCGAGGTCAGGCGGTCCACCTCTCACAAGACTAAGCCTTTCCGGGTCCGCCGCCGATGGATGGGCAATGACTCGCGATCGGACCTGGCTCTGTCCGGCTGCACTCGACCGCCCCCGTGTGATCGACATGTGGCGCAGGATGCGTCGTCCCCGCAACGCGGGGGTGCTACTCACCGTCATTGTCGCCCTTGCGGCGATCCCCATTGTCGGGGCGCTGGCGCTCGCCGTGGCCGCGAGCGTGGGCATCGCCTTCATCGTGGTCGACGTCGCCGTCGCGCGGGCCGATCGCCCCGAGTACGCCGTGATGGTGGAGCTGCTCATCCCAATCGTCGCCCTCGCGATCCTCGTGGCGGATCGAGGCGGGGCGGCCAACCCGGCGATGCCGCTGATGATCCTGCCCGTGGTGGGCTCGGCCGCGGTGCTCCCGACACGCGGAGCGGTCCTGGTCCTCGGCTTCGCGACGGTCGCGCTCGCCGCGGCCACGATCGGCGCCACCCCAGCGGCCTTTGCCGACGATCCCCGGCTCACCCTTGCGACGCTCACCACGCTCGTCACGGCGGGCCTGATGACACGCCAGCTGATGCAGTCCGAGGTGACCCAACGCTCCCGCGCCGTGCTCGACCCTCTGACCGGCCTTCTCAACAGGGCCTCGCTCGCGGAGCGCTTTGCGGAGCTGCGTGCGCAGGCCATTCGCACCGACGGCCGGCTCGCCATGGTGCTGGGCGACCTCGACCACTTCAAGTTGGTGAACGACGTGCACGGGCACCAGGTGGGCGACACCGTGCTGCAGGGCGCGGCGGACGAGATGAGGCACTCGCTGCGCGGCTTCGAGTTGATCTACCGGCTGGGCGGAGAGGAGTTTCTCGTGCTGCTTCCCGGAGCTGGGCTGGATGACGCCGCCAAGGTCGCCGAGCGCATGCGCGCCGCCGTCTCGCGACGGCCGGTCGGTGACGTGCCCATGAGCGCATCCTTCGGCGTGAGCGCGGCGGAAGGCGAAGAGATCGAGCTGGACCTGATGCTGGAGGCCGCAGACAGGGCGCTGCGGGCCGCCAAGCGGGGCGGCCGGGACCAGGTTGCGTCCCGTTCAGCGAGGCCGCGGGAACTGCGTGCCCACGAACCGGTCCCACATTCGATCGGACAGCAGCTTGCGCTGGCCCATGATCAGCCGGGCTGATGCCGTGACCTTGTAGCGCGTGCGCGGCCGCCGCGTGGTGATTGCCTTTTCGATCACCTTCGCCACCGCCTTTGGCGGGCCGCCGAGCTTGGCGGTCGGTCCGTCGTAGGCGTCCACCGTGCCCGATGCCACGGCCTGGTTGAACTTGCCGTAGGGCCCATCGTCGGTGGTGCCGGTGTTCAGCGCGCCGACGGCGGCTGCCGCAAAGTCGCTCGTGATCAGCCCGGGCTGGATGAGCACGACGTCGACGCCGAAGCCCTTCACCTCGAAGCGCATCGCGTCGCTGATCGCCTCGACCGCGAACTTGGTCGCGTGGTAGATCCCCCCGCCGGGGAACACGAGCGTGCCGCCCATCGAGCCCACGTTCACGATCCGCCCCTGGCCCTTGCGGCGCATGCCGGGCAGCACCAGCTGGGACATGCGGATGAGCCCGAACACGTTCGTCTCGAACTGGGAGCGGATGTCGTCGAGCTTCACCGACTCCACGGCGCCCGACTGGCTGTAGCCCGCGTTGTTCACCAGCGCGCCCACCGCGCCCTCCGTGTCCTCGACCACCTTCACGGCCGCCTGCATCGACGCCTCGTCGTCCACGTCGAGCGCCAGGGTCTTGATGCCCTTCGCCTCCAGGTCGGCGATCGACTCGAGCTTGCGCGCGGTGGCGTAAACGGTGTGGCCCTTCGCCGCGAGGTGCTCGGCCGTGGCGCGTCCGATGCCGGTCGAGCATCCGGTGATCAGCACGGCGCCCGTTTCGCTCATGGCGTGAGTACCACCTTCCCCACGTTGCGCCGCTCGACGATGAAGCGGTGGGCGTCGGGCGCGTCCTCGAAGCTGAACGACTCGGCCACCACGGGCACCGCCGTGCCGTCGCCGAGCATCCTCTCCAGGTCCCCGATGTAGCGCTCCAGCGATCCCTGCTCATCCCACAGGGTGAGCATGTTCAGCCCGATCACCGCCTTTGAGGCCGACATCTGCTTGATCAGGTTGAACTTCGGCATCGAGAGCGCGGCGCGCGCGGCCGTCACGATGCTGCGCTCCTCTCCCGAGACCACCGCGGAGGCGCCGAACGCCACCAGACGACCGCCGGCGCGCAGCAGGTCGTAGCTGGTGCGAAAGCTCTTGCCGCCCACCGCGTCCATCACCACATCCATCTTCGGCAGGGGCTTCTCCCAACCCGCCTTCGTGTAGTCGAGCGCGTGGTCGACCCCGAAGCCGCGGATGGCGTCGTGCTTGCCGGGCGACGCCGTGCCGTAGACCTCGGCGCCGCGGGCCTTGGCGATCTGCGTGGCGGCTATGCCCACGCCCCCGGCCGCCGCGTGGATCAGCACGCGCTCGCCGGGCTCCAGCGTGCCGTATCGGATCAGCCCCACGTACGCGGTGGAGTAGTTGACCGGGACCGCCGCGCCCTGCTCGAACGAGATCGAGTCGGGCAGGCGCGCCACGTCGGCCACGTTCGCCGCGACCAGTTCGGAATAGCCCTCGAAGCGCGTTCCGGCCATCACGCGGTCGCCCACCGAGAAGCCCTCGACGCCGTCGCCGAGCACGGCGACGGTGCCGGCCACCTCGTAGCCCACCACGCACGGGGTCTTCGGCGCGTCCGGGTAGAGCCCGACGCGGGCCATGATGTCCGCGAAGTTGATCCCGGCCGCTTTTACATCCACCAGCAGCTCGCCGGCGCCCGGCACCGGGTCCGGGCGCTCCTGCACCTGGAGCACCTCCGGCGGCCCATGCTTGGTCAGCACAACTGATCGGATGCCGCCGAACCTACTACGCTGCGGCCAGTGGAAGTACAGGTAGACACGCCCGGCAGGGATGACGTCCAGCCGGTGGCAAACGAGACGCTTGACCGGATCGCCACGGGCACGATCACCGCGGTCCCCATCATCGCGCTGGTCCTCGTCGGCTGGCAGCTGTGGGAGGACGCCCTCTACTGGCACGACCTGGTGGTCTTCCTGATCCTCTACGCCGCCACCGGCCTTGGGGTCACGGTCGGCTTTCATCGCCTGCTCACGCACCGGGCCTTCAAGACGAAGGCATGGCTGCGGGGCACATTCGCGGCACTCGGCTCGGCGGCCGTGGAGGGCCCGGTGATCGCGTGGGTGGCCGACCACCGCAAGCACCACGCGTTCGCCGACCAGGAGGGCGATCCCCACAGCCCGCACGTGGACCACGGCGGCGGCTTCCGGGGCGCCCTGAAGGGCCTGATGCACGCACACGTCGGCTGGCTCTTCATCCACACCCAGCGCGGCAAGAAGGAGCGCTACGCGCCCGACCTGATCAAGGACCCCGTGGTGAGCTTCGTGAACCGCACCTTCCTGCTCTGGGTGCTGCTCGGGCTGGCCATGCCGTTCGGCCTCGGGGTGGCCATCGGCGGCAGCCTGAAGGCGGGTCTCACCGGCCTGCTCTGGGGCGGCGCCGTGCGCATGCTCGTGCTGCACCACGTGACCTACAGCATCAACTCGCTCTGCCACTTCTTCGGCCGCCGGCGCTTCCCCACCGACGACGAGTCGCGCAACCTCGCCTGGCTGGCGCCGCTCTCCTTCGGCGAGGCCTGGCACAACAACCACCACGCGTTCCCCACCTCCGCGCAGCACGGCCTGCGCCCGTGGGAGATCGACTTCTCCGCGATGGTGATCCGCGGCCTCGAGGTCACCGGCCTGGCATGGGACGTTCAGCGGGTTCCGCGCGAGCGCCAGCTCGCGAAGGCCTCCGCATGAGCAGATAGCCCGCTCCAGCCGCGACGAACTGCACGCACGCCGCGATCACCAAGGCGCCGTCGGACCCCGCGGCAAGCACCACGGGCCCGGCCGCGGCCGAGCCGAGCGAGAAGGAGCCCACCTTCAGCCCGGCCGCCGTGGTGAACACCTGGCCCATCAGGTCCGCCGGCACGTAGCGCTGGCGCGCGGCGAACGTGGCGGCCAGGCCCGGCCCATCCGCCACGCCGGCCACGGCGACCACCAGCAGCATCAGCGGCAGGCTCGTCTGGATCGGCCACAGCAGCATCAGGCAGCCGAACGTGGTGATGGCGCCCACGACGATGCGCTCGGGGGCCCATCGCGCCTGTAGCCGCACGAGCAGCAGCGCGCCCAGCATCGATCCCAGCGCGAACGCCCCCCAGAGGTAGCCCGCCGCGCCGCGCTCCACACCGAGGTGGTCGACCGCGAAGAACGGGAAGCGCCACCGTGAGCAGGCCGAGCCCGGCCAGGCCGAGCATTCCGGCGGCGGTGACGCCGCGCAGCTGCGGCACCTCGAAGATCAGCCGGATGCCCTGGCGGGCGACGTCGAAGACCGAGCTGGAGTCGTCGGCGGGGCGCCCGCCCCGGTCGAGGCCGGGCACGATCAGGATCAGCACCAGCGCCAGCAGGCTCAGCACGATCTCGGTGATCAGCGACACCTCGGGCCCGAACGCCGCCGACAGCGTGCCGGCCAGCGCCGGGCCCACGATCAGCGCGAAGTTGAAGCTGGACGCCTCCATCGCGTTGGCCGGCGTGAGCAGCCGGTCGGGCACCAGCACCGGGATCAGGCTGGTGAAGCCGCCGAAGGAGAGCGGGTAGGTGAGGCCCGCCACCAGCGCGATCAGCGGCAGGAACGGATCGGGGATCTCACCGGCCAGCCAGCAGGATGCCGAGCACGCTGGCGGAGATCGCCAGCTGGTCGAACACCATCAGCGAGCGCCGCCGCCCGGTGAGGTCCATCCACGCGCCCAGCAGCGGGCCGGTCACGAGGCTCGGCAGCGTGACCGCCGCGACTGTGGCGCCCGCGAGCGACGGGCTGTCGGTGCGCTCGAGCACCAGCAGCACGACGCCGACCGAGAACATCTCGTCGGCGACACGCGCAAGCGTCGCCGCCGACAGGAAGCGCGGGTAGCCGGGCTGCCCGCGCAGCCCGAGGATGCTGGTGCGGTCCATCGGCCAATAGTCTGAACGGCGTGCGCGCGGTGACCTTCCAGGCCCCAGGCGAGGTGCGGGTGGACGAGAAGCCCGAGCCCGAGCTGATCGCCGGCGACGACGCGATCGTGGCGGTCGAGGCGACCGGCGTCTGCGGCTCGGACCTCCACATCTACCACGGCCGGGTGCAGATGGCGCCCGGGTTCACGCTCGGCCACGAGTTCGTGGGCACGGTGCTCGCCGCCGGCCAGGACGTGACCCGCGTGGCCGAGGGCGACCGCGTGCTCGGCTGCTACTGCTCGGCCTGCGGCGACTGCTTCTTCTGCAAGCGCGGCGACTTCCACAAGTGCGACAAGGGCCGCGTGTTCGGCCACGGCGAGGTGCTCGGCGACCTGCAGGGCGCCCAGGCCGACCAGGTGCTGGTGCCGAACGGCCGACCTCACGCTGCGGAAGGTGCCCGGAAGGCATGACCTCGGACGACGCCCTGTTCGCGGGCGACGTGATGGGCACCGGCTACCACGCGGTGCACGAGTCCGGGCTCGAGCAGGGCGCCACGCTCGCGGTGCTCGGCCTGGGGCCCGTCGGCCTGTGCGCGGTGCAGGCGGCCAAGGCGCTCGGCGCCGGACAGGTGATCGCCGTCGACTCGGTGGCGGACCGCCTGGAGATGGCGGAGATCCTTCGGCGCCAGCCCGCTCCACCTCACCGAGGACGACGTGCGCGGACGAGGTGAAGAAGCTCACCGAGGGCCGGGGCTCCGACGTGACCGTCGATGCCGTCGGCCACCCGGACGCCTTCGACATGGCCTGCCGCCTGACCCGCAAGGCCGGCACCGTGTCGGCCATCGGCGTCTACGCCGAGCGGATGGAGGTGCACATGGGCGTGGTCTGGATCAAGGCGCTCACGGTGCGCACCGGCCACGCCAACGTGATCGGCCACGTGGACGCGGTGCTCGACCTGATGCAGGCGGGCAAGGTCGACCCCTCCCCGCTCGTGACCCACCACATGAAGCTCGACGACGCCGAGGAGGCCTACGAGGTCTACGACCGCCGCGAGGCGCTGAAGATCGTGATGGAGCCGTGAGCTCCCGAGCTGGTCGAGGCCACCCGCCGCCAGCTCGCCCACTGGCGCGCGACCCTGCACAGCGGCGCGGAGCGCGTGGGCTGGAAGATCGGCTTCAACGCGCCCGCGGTGCAGGAGGCGCTGGGCCTCCCGCATTCCGTGGTCGGGCATCTCACCACGGCGACCCTCGTGGGCGCCGACGGCACGCACTCGCTGGCCGGCGCGAAGAACCCGCTGGCCGAGCCCGAGATCGCGATCCTCGTGGGTCCCGACCACTCGATCGCGGGACTCTCGGCGGCGATCGAGCTGGTCGACATGGACGCCATCGCCCGGTGGCCCCGACGAGGTGCCGGACGTGATCGAGCACAACATCTTCCACCGCGCGGTGGCGATCGGCCCCGCACGGGAGCGACGTCGAGCCCGGCGAGCGCGACGTTCTCCATCGACGGCGCGGTGGCACGCCAGCGGCGACGCGTCGGCGGTGGACCTTCCCGCCACGGTGGCGCTCGTGGCCGAGATCCTCGAGGAGGCGGGCGAGAGCCTGGAGGCGGGGGATCGGATCATCGCCGGCACGCTCACGCCTCCGCAGCCCGTCGAGCCGGGCGACCAGCGCCGCGCTGGACCTCGGCGACGCTCGGCAACATCGACATCGACTTCACCCACTGACGAAAGGCACGCGATGACCACCGCCACGCTTCCCGACGCCCTCTCCGACGCCGCGCGCGGATTCGCCGGCGGCCCCCACGAGCACCTGATCGGCGGCGAGCGCAGTCGCGTCCGTCGGACGGCCGCACGTTCGAGACCGTCGACCCGTCGACCGGCCTGACGATCGCCGAGGTCGCCCAGGGCGGCGCCGACGACGTCGACCGCGCCGTGGCCGCCGCGCGCGAGGCGCTCGAGGGCAAGTGGGGCTCGCTCGCCGCCGTCCAAGCGCACCGCGCTGATGCTGCGCGCTCGCCGACCTGATGGAGCAGAACGCCGACGAGCTCGCCGAGCTCGAGTCGCTCGACAACGGCAAGCCGGTCGGGCCTGGCGAAGATCGTGGACGTGCGCCACGCGGTCGAGCACCTGCGCTACTTCGCGGGCTGGCCGACCAAGATCGTCGGCCAGACGATCCCCGTCTCCCAGCCGAACATGCACGTCTACACGCGCAAGGAGCCCGTGGGCGTGTGCGGCCAGATCATCCCGTGGAACTTCCCGCTGCTGATGGCCGCGTGGAAGGTCGCCCCGGCGCTGGCCGCGGGCTGCACCGTGGTGCTCAAGCCCGCCGAGCAGACGCCGCTCACCGCGCTGCGGCTGGGCGAGCTGGCGCTGGAGGCGGGCATCCCGCCCGGCGTGCTCAACGTGGTGACGGGCGACGGCGAGACGGGCGCCGCGCTGGTGGACCACCCGGGCGTGGACAAGATCGCCTTCACCGGCTCGACCGCCGTGGGCCGCGAGATCGGCGCGAAGGCCGGCAAGGCGCTCAAGCGGGTGACGCTCGAGCTGGGCGGCAAGTCGCCGAACATCATCCTGCCCGACGCCGACCTCGAGGCCGCGATCAAGGGCAGCTTCCAGGCGATCTACTACAACACCGGCCAGGCCTGCAACGCCGGCTCGCGGCTGTTCGTGCAGAAGGACCAGTTCGACACGGTGGTGTCGGCGCTGGCCGAGGCCGCCGGGCAGGCGCAAGGTCGGGCCCCGGGCTCGAGGAGGGCACCCAGCTGGGCCCGGTGGTCTCCGCCGAGCAGCACGAGCGCGTGCGCGGCTACATCGAGAAGGGCAAGTCCGAGGGCGCGGAGCTGGTGGCCGGCGGCGACGGCTCAGCCGACGGCAACGGCGGCTTCTTCGTGGAGCCCACGCTGTTCACCGCCACCGAGCGACGACCTGACGATCGCGCGCGAGGAGATCTTCGGGCCCGGTGCTGGTGGCGCTGCCCTACGAGGACCTCGACGAGGTGGCCGCGCCGCGCGAACGACACCGAGTACGGCCTGGCGGCCGGGGTCTGGACGCGCGACGTGGCCAAGGCCCACACGCTGGCGGCGAAGCTGCGCGCCGGCTCGGTCTACGTGAACGTCTGGGGGCCCAGCGACGCCGCGGCGCCCTTCGGCGGCTTCAAGGCCTCCGGGATAGGCCGCGAGCACGGCGAGCGCCGGGCTCGAGGCCTACCTGGAGGACAAGACCGTCTGGGTGTCGCTGGGCTGCGGGCCCTAGGCGGGGCCTGCGGGTCCGCCCGGCTGCCTCCGGCGCGGGCGCGCCGGCGTCGCCGGGGCGGGCGCCGCCGGGCGGCCGGCTCGGGCGCGGCCTGCGGGATCGCCGCGCCGGTGGACAGCGCGGCGGCCGCCGCCGGCCTGGGCCTGCAAGCACCTTGTTCAGGTTCGACTGCGCGATGTACGCGGCGACCGGCGCCAGGAAGACGTAGAGCACGAACAGCAGCCCGGCCTCCATGCCCTCCGGCGTGCCCGGTGAGGCGCTCGGCCGCCTGCGAGGCGCTTGCAGAAGTTGTAGGCCGAGAAGAACGCCGGGATGATCACAAGCGCGCCGAGCGTGACGGCGAGAACCGAGTTCCCGGGGAGGTGCCGCACTCCTCGGTGCCGTGGGCCTTGCCGATCTCCGCGAGCTCCTTGTTGGCGTAGTAGTACCAAAAGATCCCGTAGATCCCGAAGGTGATGATCGCGAGGCCGATGATCGCCAAGCGGGTTGCGGATCTTGCCCACGTACTGCGAGCCCTGGATCTGAACTGGTTCAGCCATGGGGTAGTTCCTCTCCCTATAGGTACGGGTTTCGAGCGAGCTCTAACCGCTCATGGCGTAGCCTCCGGCGGAAGCGCGCCACTCGTGACTGGCGCAACCGGCTTCGTGGGCGGCCTGCTCGCGCGTCGCGCTCGCGGCCGAGGGCAACCGAGGCTGAGAGCCATGGTGCCGGGACCGCGACGCGCGCGGAGCCGGGCTGCGACGGGCGTCGATCTGCACGAGGCGCGGACGTCCTCGACGCCGATTCACTGCGGGGCGCCGGCCAGGGCGTCGACGTCGCCTACTACCTGGTCCACGGCATGGGCCGCGGGCTCCGGCGGGGATTTCGCCGAGCGCGAGCGCGAGGCGGCGCTCGAACTTCGCCCGCATGGCGAGCGAGCGAGGGCGTCGGCGCCGCACCGTCTACCTGGGCGGGCCTGGGTGACAAGCCCGAGCTCCGAGCACTTGCGCAGCCGCGCACGAGACGGCCCAGATCCTCGAGCGCGAAGGGCCCCCGCTCACCTACTTCCGGGCCTCGATGGTGATCGGGGCTAAGAGCGAGGCGCTACCAAGACGCTGCGCGTACTTGGTGCAGCGCCTGCCGGTGATGATCGCCCCGGCCTGGCTCGAGGAACCCGACCCAGCCGATCGCTGCCGACGGACGCGGTCGCCTACCTCGCCGCTGCGTCCGTCCGTGCGCCGAGAGCGACGGGCCGGCGAGGTGCAGATCGGCGGCCCCGACGTCGTCTCCTACCGGGAGATGCTCGACCGGATGGCGATTGCCATGGACACCCGCCCGCGCCCGAAGCTGCCCGGTCCCGCCTGCTCACCCCGTGGCTCTCGTCGCTGTGGATCGGCCTGGTGACGCCCGGTCGACGCGGGCGTCGCGCGGCCTCTGGTGGAAAGCATGTCCACGGAAACGGTCGTGACGGACGCCTCCGGCGCCGAGGCGTTCGACATCGATCCGATCGGGATCGGACGAGGCTTTACACCGCGCCCTCGAAGACGATACGGAGCTAGTACCCTTCGGCCTCGCCACGGGCTGTGGCGCAGCCTGGTAGCGCGCTCCGTTCGGGTCGGAGAGGTCCCCAGTTCAAATCTGGGCAGCCCGATTTAGCTACAGCCTCCGGTCTTAGGCCGCGACGGCGTTGTAGTAGCGCACCGCGAGGCCGGTCAGCAGCGTCTCGAAGCAGGCCTCGCGCGGTGAGGTCGTGGTCCTCGGCGTAGCCGCGGATGCCCGCACGCTCGATCGCCTCGCTCTGGGCGATCACCTCGTCCACGAGGTCGGGATGCTCATCGGAGAAGTAGGCCCCCATCGAGTAGAGGCTGGTGTCCATGAGCGACTCGAGGAACGAGTCGGCTGCCGAGGCCTTCGCCATGGCCGCGGAGGCTACCCGCGCCGCCCTCACCGCTCGGCGCGGCTAGCCGACGGCGAGCTGCGAAGCGCGTCGTCCAGCACCGGCGGGGCCGGAGGCACCGGACGCGGAGCCTGCGGCTCGACGTCGAGGAAGCTGAATCCGAGGGGCCCTCGGAGCGGTCCCGGTCGAGACCGGCGGCGGCGGCCTCCGGGGATCTGGTCGCGGCACTGGGAGCAGTCCGGGCGGCAGGCTGCGGCAGACCCCGGGCCGGCTGCGTGGGCGTGGCGCGGCAGCCGGCTTCTTCGAAGCGGACGCCTCTCCTGCGCCTTGCCGGCGTTGTGCCATCGGCGACCGGCGCCGCGTGATCGCGCTGCTTCGCGGGCCGGAAGGCTGTCCCGCTTCCAGCTGGCGGCCTTCTTCGTCGGCGCCGCGTGCTTGCGCTGCTGCTTCTCGAGCACGCGTATGGCCGTTGCCGCCGAGGTGGAGCGGCCCGCGCCGCCGAGGGTGGCCCCGCCGCCGCCGACCAGCGCCACGGCGGCGACGACGGCCACGGCCTTGCCCGCCACCGCGGCGCCGACCTCGAGCGTGGGAGCCGCCCACCGCGCCCGATCGGCGCGGCCGCATGCTGCGGCTGCGCCCCGGGTCCGCGGGCCCCGAGAGCGGCGCGGGAACACGCGGGCAGCGGCAGGAACGCGGCCGCCCTCGCGGCGATCGGGCGACGCGGCAGGATCGGCTCCACACCGAGCTGGCGCGAGCGGCGGCGGCAGCTGGAGCAGCGGCGGGCGTGGCGGTCGAGCCGGCGGCGGTCGCGATCGGACTCCAGGCCCTCCGCGAGGCGCCCGATGACGGCGCCCATCAGCTGGCAGCGGCGGCCGGTGTCGAGCTGGGAGTACTCGTGCTCGAGCTTGCGGCGGGCGCGGAACAGGGTGCTCTCGACGGCGGCGGGCGTGAGCTCCATCTTCTCGCCGATCTCGCGGTAGGAGAGGCCCTCCAGCTCGCGCATGACGATGATGCGGTGGTGGGTGTCCGACAGCTCGTCGAGCGCGCCACGCAGATGGTCGAGGCGCTCCTTGTCGAGCATCGAGGAGTCGGGGCCGCGCGGGCGCACCACGCGTGAGACGTCGGACGGCGCGAAGCCGCCCTCGATGTCGATCGACACCTCGTCGGTGCGCCCGTTGCGGCGGTACTGGTCGATCGCCGCGTTGCGGGCGATCTCGAAGATCCACGGCTTGAAGTTGATGTCGGCGTCGGTCTGGCGCATCCGCCGCAGCGCCGACATGAACGCCTCCTGGGTCACGTCCTCTGCGCGGCCGCCAGTCGCGCAGGTAGCCGCGCACGAATGCTGCGATGCGCGGGTAGTAGCGCCTGTACAGCTCCTCGAAGGCGGCGTCGTCGCCCCCCCTCACCGCGGCCACCAGATCCGAATCCGTGGCCACCACGGTGTTCACTGCCGCGATCCCTGCGGCGCTCATCCCTCTAACGACCTCCCACCGGTCTGTTG
The DNA here is from genome assembly GCA_963825775.1 of uncultured Thermoleophilaceae bacterium. GTDB lineage: Bacteria > Actinomycetota > Thermoleophilia > Solirubrobacterales > Thermoleophilaceae > JAAYBF01. Next base: position 208,008 of record CAWGUV010000016.1, read on the forward strand.
GTTCTCCCCTGCAGGGAGAGTAGACCCTCGGGGTCGCTTTGAAAATCCCCCCAAGGGTTAGGTTGAGGGGGGATGGCCTGCACTGGCGGAGATCACGCGGTTATCTGGACGAACTGCTCGATCCGGACTCGCTTCGACGACATACGGGCCGAACGGGCTCCAGGTGCCCGGTGCGCCCGAGGTGACGAAGGTGGTGACTGGGGTCTCCGCCCAGCTCGAGCTGTTCGAGCGCGCCGCCGCGGCCCAGGCGCAGCTGGTGCTCTGCCACCACGGGATCTTCTGGGATTTCCACACGCGCGCGATCACGCCCGCGATGAAGCAGCGGCTGGCCGCGCTGTTCGAGCACGACATCTCGCTGGCGGCTACCACCTGCCGCTCGACGCCCACCCGGAGGTCGGCAACAACGCGCTCATCTGCGACGCGCTGGGGCTCGAGCGAGGGGAGCGCTTCGGCGACGTCGGTTGGGTCGGCCGCAGCGAGCCGGGTATCCCGTTTCGCCGACTTCCGAGAGCGCTGCGCGCGGGCTTCGGCCAGGAGCCGCTCGTCTGGGACGCGGGGCCCGACCTCGTGCACAGCGTGGGCATCGTGTCCGGCGCGGCGCACTCGTCGCTCGCCGAGGCGATCGCCCTGGGGCTCGACGCGTTCATCACCGGCGAGCCCGCGGAGCACACGATGGCCGACGCCCGCGAGGCCGGCGTCCACTTCCTCGCCTGCGGCCACTACGCCACGGAGACCTTCGGAGTTCGCCGTCTCGGCGAGCTGCTCGAGGAGCGGTTCTCGATAGTGCACGAGTTCGTGGATTTACCCAACCCGATCTGACGAAAAAAGGTTGCGCCGTCCCACCCAGCGGTTACCCTTCGGATCACCGCGTAGAGCAGCGACGAGGAGGAGCAAACATATGGCGATCCACCTGACGCCCACCGAGCTCGGACGCGAGGCTGGGATGCACCGGAGAGAGGTCATCACCAAGTGCATGGAGCTCGGGGTGCCGATCTTCCAGGGACGGATCGACAAGACTCTCTTCACCGAATCGCTGAAGGACGCGCAGCGCCGCGCAGGCCACGGCGCAGCTCGCCAAGGCATAGCCCCGCCGCGAACGGCCGGAGGCTGTGACGTTTTCCTCGCCGCTCCCCGTAGAATCCGCTCTCACAGCGGATTCGGAGGAGGAGCGATGGAAGCAGTAACGGCCCCGGCTTCGGGCACCGGCTCGAAGACGATGGCGGACCTCGCGGCGCTCGCCGCCGCGAAGCACGGAGACGCCCCCGCGCTGAGGCACAAGGTCGGCGAGGAGTGGCAGGACGTGAGCTACTCGCGAGCTCGGCGCCGCCGTGCAGCGAGACCGGCCGCGGGCTGATCGACCTCGGCCTCGAGCACGGCGACAAGGTCTCCATCCTCTGCCACACCCGCCCCGAATGGACGTACGCGAACCTCGGCGATCCTCGCCGCCGGCACCGTCTCGGTCTCGATCTACCCGACCAACTCGGCCGAGGAGTGCCACTACGTGCTGCAGCACTCCGAGTCGAAGGCCGTGTTCGTCGAGGACGCCGATCAGCTGGCGAAGGTGCGCGAGGTGCAGGACGACCTTCCACACCTCGAGCACATCGTGATCGTCGACCCGTCAGCGGCGACGTCGGCGACGCGGTCTCGCTCGCCGACCTGCGCGAGCGCGGCGCCGCGCGCGACGCCGCCGAGCTGGAGGCGCGCACGGAGGCCGTCACCAAGGACGACATCTGCATCACGATCTACACCTCGGGCACCACCGGTCCGCCCAAGGGCTGCCTGATCAGCCACGGCAACTACCGCGACGTCACCTCCATGACGGAGTCGATGCGCGTGCTCCAGGAGGAGGAGGTCGTCTACCTCTTCCTTCCGCTCGCGCACGCGTTCGCGAAGCTGATCCAGTTCGTCACGCTCGACCTCGGCGGCACGATCGCCTACTGGGAGAAGGACCCCCAGAAGATCATCCCCAACCTGATGGAGACCCAGCCCACGTACTTCCCGAGCGTGCCGCGCATGTTCGAGAAGATCTACACGCTGGCCACCTCCAACGCGCCCGACAAGGAGCAGCTGGAGCAGGCGGTGCAGGTGGGGCTGAAGGTGCGCCAGCTGCAGCAGGACGGCCAGGAGGTGCCGGCCGAGCTGCAGGCCGGCTTCGACAAGGCCGAGGAGGCGCTCTACAAGAACGTGCGCGGGATCTTCGGCGGCAAGATCCGCCAGTGCGTGACCGGCGCGGCGCCGATCGCGAGCGAGATCCTCGAGTTCTTCTACGCGTGCGGCGTGCCGGTGATGGAGGGCTACGGGATGACCGAGACCTCCACGATCGCCACGGCCAACACCCCGGAGGACCACCGCTTCGGCTCGGTCGGCAAGTTCATCCCGGGCGTGGAGGGCAAGGTGGCCGAGGACGGCGAGCTGCTGCTGCGCGGCCCGAACATCTTCAAGGGCTACTACAAGAACGAGGAGGCCACCCGCGAGACGATCGTGGACGGCTGGCTGCACACCGGCGACCTCGGCAAGATCGACGAGGACGGCTTCGTCTACATCGTCGGCCGCAAGAAGGACATCATCATCACCGCGGGCGGCAAGAACATCACGCCGGCCAACCTCGAGAACGGGCTCAAGCAGAACCGCTGGATCTCGCAGGCGGTGGTGGTCGGCGACCGCCGCCCGTACCTGGTGGCGCTGATCACGATCGACCCCGAGGAGGCCCCGGCGTTCGCCGAGGAGCACGGCCTCTAGGTCGAGGACCTGCCCGAGTCCGAGGAGATGCGGGCCGAGGTGCAGACGGTCGTCGACGAGGTGAACGCGAAGGTCGGCCCGGTGGAGCAGATCAAGAAGTTCAAGATCCTGCCCCAGGACCTGACGCAGGAGACCGGCGAGCTCACGCCCACGCTGAAGGTGAAGCGCAACGTGGTGAACGAGAAGAACGCCGACGTGATCGACGCGCTGTACGAGAAGTGGGCCCGGATTCCGCTAGCCGCTGGTCATGGCCAGGGATGGCCTCCAACGACCCACGGATACGGGCGGGCTCTTCATCGGGCGCCGCCCGGGCACCGGGCCCGTGCGCATCCGCGCCGGGAGCGGTGCGCGGCAGCGAGCGCCGTCAGCGCGGCGACCGCACTGCTGGCCGGCGGCCTCCTGGCGCTCGAGGCGCTGCTGTGCCTCAGCCTCTTCGGCCCGCAGCCGCTGGCGTGGTTCTGGATCGGCTCGCAGGTCGAGTACATCACCGGATTCGTGACCGCCGGCATCTCCACGATCCTGCTCGGCTGCATGGCATCGCTCATGCTCACGATGGCGCTGGCGAAGCGGGTCGACCACGCCTGGAAGCTCGTGCGCCGCGCCGGCGGCCACACGCAGGAGCGCGGCGCGCTGGAGGTCATCTTCGCCGTATGCGTCGGGCGTGACCGTGGTCGCTTTCGGATTCTGGTTCTTCATCATCGCGGGCCCCGGCCCGTCGCTGGCCCCGACGAACTAGCCACTCGCTTGGGGCTTCTCGACTACTACAGGCAGTTCGAGGACGTCGACGAGGAGGAGCTGAACAAGGTCCGCCGCGCCCGTCGCGCGCGCGAGAAGGCGCTGGCGCTCGAGCAGGTGCCGGACCTCGACCTCTCCGGCACCGAGTGGCCCGAGCTGCCCAACGCCGAGGTGATGAACGCCTCGATCTTCACCGCCCGCGGCCGCGTGAACGGCTACCCCGACCGCCACGCGGAGGACATCCGCCGCGTGCTCGCCCAGCGCCACGAGGTCGAGCCCGAGCGGATCGTGCTCGGCAACGGCGCGGCCGAGCTGTTGCAGGCCGCGGCGTTCGCCCTGCTCGGCGACGGCGACGAGCTGCTCACGCCGTGGCCGTCCTACCCCCTCTACCCGCTGATGGCGGCGCGCGCGGGCGGGCGTCCCGTGGCGGTGCCGGACGTGTCCGAGCTGATCGGCGGCGGTCAGCGACCGCACCCGGCTGCTGGTGCTCTGCAACCCCAACGACCCGACCGGCTCCTACCTCACCGCCGAGCAGATCGCCTCGATCGCGTCCGAGCTGCCCGAGCGAGTGCACGTGCTGGTCGACGAGGCGCTCGTGCACTTCCAGGACGCCGAGCCCGTCGATGCCGTGCTGCGCCTCACGGACGCGCTGCCCCGGCTGGCGGTGATCCGCACGTTCTCGAAGGTCTACGGCCTGTCCGGCGTGCGCGCCGGCTACGCGGTGGGCTCGAACGCCTCGACCAAGCTGCTCGACTCGATCTCCCCCGTGCTCGGCGTGAACGCGCTGACGCAGTCGGCGGTCGCCCAGGCACTGAAGATCGGCGGGCCCGAGGTGGAGAGCCGCCGCGCGTCGGTGATCCGCGAGCGCGCCCATCTGATGGAGGTGCTGGGCGACCTGCCGCTGGACGTCACGCCGTCGCAGGCGAACTTCGTGTGGATCGCGGCGGACGGCATGTCCGGCTACGCGCTGGCGAGCGCCCTGAAGAAGGAGAGCGTGCTGGTGGCGCCGGGCGGCCCGCTCGGCGCGGACGACCACGTGCGGGCGACGATCAGGGACTCGGCGGCGACGGAGCGGCTGCTGGCGGCCCTGGGGAAGGCGCTGGCGTAGTGCGCGCAGCAGCATTTGCCGCCGTCGGTCTCGCCGCCCTCATCGTGGCCTGTGGATCTGACGAGGACGGTGGAGACCGAGCCGACCGGGAGCCCGCGACGAGCAGGAAGGGCTCAGTTCAGCCGCCTGACGATCGCGAACCCAAGAACTCGATCTACATCCACCTCGCCTCGGACGGCGGGATACTCGTGATCCCGGGCAGAACCGGGGAAGAACTGTGGGTCGATCACGCGGGGCTTCGGCGGGAACTGGACGAGATCAAGGAGAAACGGGGCGCCTCAATCCTCTACTCCCGTGAGGCGGGTCAGGAGGATCCGCCGCCAGAGGTCTTCAAGACATTCCGGATGATCGCCGCCTACGAGCTACCCATTCAGCTGCTCGAAAAGCCACACCGGTCAGCGGGGGTCCCACCTGATCAGCGACGCGACCTCAGGCGAGGCGACTAATCGTCCGTTCGGGCGCCTAGCCCTCCTCGGACTGCCTCAGCAACGCCCCCGTCGTCTGCTCGAGAATCCGCCGCCAAGCGGCCGTCTTCTCGCGCTCCTTCGCGAACTTGCGCACAACCTTCTTCACCCGTGTCTGCGAGATCTCGATCCCGTGCTTCGCGCACACCGCCTTCAGCTCGTCGTAGTCCTCCGCGAGCTTCAGGGTTACGGACTCGAATCCGTGGCGGGCGATCTCCACGCGCTTGGTGAAGTTCATGATGTTCGTCTCGAACATCAGCTCGTCGTTGGGGTCGGGCTCGATCAGGATGATGTCCACGCCCGGGTACTTCTCCTGCCAGTGCGAAACGGCCTCGTGCAGGCGCTGGTGGGCGAGCAGCTTGAACGTCTGGTAGCCGATCTGGGGGAAGCCCATGTCGGCCACGCGGCGCACGCGACTGCCGAGCACGGTGGGGATCACCTTCTGGAAGTCGTTCACGTACGGGACCAGCGGGTTCACGACGATCACGAACTTGGCGCCGCGCTCCACGGCGATGTCCACGTTGGTGGTGGACCGGATGCCGCCGTCGATCAGCTGGCGGCCCTTGATCTCGACCGGCTTGTAGACCATCGGCAGCGCCGTGGAGGCCGCGACCGCGCGGGAGATCGGCACGTCGTCCCAATCCTCGCCGCCCATCACGATCCGCTCGCAGGTGTCGAGGTCGGTGGCGGTTAGGTAGAGCTCGTTCTCGAGCAGCCGGAAGTCGTTGGCGCGATCGGGGTCGCTGAGCACGGTCTCGAGGTACTCCTGGATCGCCGTGCTGTCGTAGAGGCCCGACGGGAGACCCTCGGCCAGGTGGACCCCGATGTCGATCAGCGAGAACTGGCCGGGGTGGGTGACCATGTTGCGCGCCAGGCCCAGGAGCCGGAGCGGCATCAGCGCGGCCATCTGGGCGAAGTCGAGGTAGTTGGGGCGCATCAGCGAGCCGCGGTCCACGTCGCGGAACGGCGTGGGGACCTGCTGGTTCACCACCCGCATCATCTCCTCGGGGGTGACCCCGTTGGCCACCATGCTGCCGATGAAGGAGCCGGCGCTGGTGCCCACGTACACGTCGAACTGGTTGACCGTGCGGTTCACGGACATCAGGTCGAGGGCACGCAGTGCGCCGATCTCGTAGACGCCGCCGGTGAACCCGCCTCCGCCCAGCACGAGGGCGGTGCGCGAGCGCCGCGGGCGCCGCCGGGCCGCCTTTGGCGTCGCGGCCTTGCCCTTCTTCTTGGCGGCCGGCTTCTGGAGTTTTACGACTTCGCCCATGCGCGCCCATTATCGGGCAAGGGCCGGATCTTGGCGCGGCGAACCGCTCCCCCAGGCCCGCTAGCGTGTTCGGACCCTTGATGAGCGCCCGCCGGATCCCCCTTCTCGCTGCGCCTATTGCTGCTCGTGCTGCCCGCCGCCGAGGCAGCCGCCCAGAGCCTGCCGCAGCGGCTTCGCAGCGCCATGCGCAGCACCAGCGCTGCCTCGGGCGCCTACGTGGTGAACGCGGACACGGGCAAGGTGGTGTTCCGTTACCGCCACACGCGCCCGCGCATCCTCGCGTCGAATACCAAGCTCTTCACCACATCCGCGGCGCTGGCCCGGTTCGGCGCTGATGGCCGCCTCGACACGGAGGTGCGGGGTGTGGGCGCGCTCACCGAGGACGGCGTGTTCGACGGGAACCTCTACCTCGTGGGCGGCGGCGACCCCACCTTCGGCAGCCGCCGCTTCGCGACCCGGTCCTACGGCAGCGGCGGGTCGGTCGAGTCGCTGGCCGCGCTGCTCCAGGACGCCGGCATCAAGCGGGTGACGGGGCGCATCGTGGGCGACGAGTCGGCCTTCGACTCGCGCCGCGGCGGCCCGGAGTCGGGCTTTCGGATCTCCCCCTACGTCGGTCCGCTCAGCGGCCTGGCCTACAACCGCGGGCTCTCCTCCGAGAGCGGCCGCGGTTACCAGTCCAACCCGCCCGCCTTCGCGGCCGCCCGCCTGGACTCCGCTTTGGCGAAGCTCGACATTCCCGTGCGCGGCGCGCCCCGGGCGGGCAAGACGCCCGCGGACGCGCGCGTGCTCGCAACCGTGCGCTCGCCCACGATGACGAGGCTGGTCGCCCTCACAAACAAGCCCTCCGACAACTTCTTCGCCGAGATGCTGGTCAAGGCTCTCGCCGATCAGGTCGGAACGGGCACGACCCGTGGCGGCGCGCGTCTGGCGGCGGCGTTCGCGCGCCGGATCGGCGGGCGCCCCACCGGCCTTGCGGACGGGTCGGGCCTCTCGCGCGGCAACCGCGCGTCGCCCTACCGCGTGACCAGGCTGCTCCTCGCCATGCGCAAGCGCGACGAGTTCGATCCGTTCTTCGCCTCACTCTCGATCGCGGGACGCGACGGCACCCTGCGCCCACGGATGCGCAGCGGCCCGGCGCGCTCGCGCTGCCGTGGCAAGACCGGGACGCTGTCCAACGTCTCCGCGGTGTCCGGCTACTGCCGCGCACGCTCGGGCCAGACCTACGCGTTCTCGATCCTGATGAACCGCGTGAACACGTTCGGCGCGCGCGCCGTCCAGGACCGGATGCTGCAGGCGATCGCGGCCGTGCGCTGAGATCCTCAAAGGGGGGCCACCGGCCCCCCTTTGCAACCCCCCGAACGGCGGCTTCGCCGCCTAGCCCAGCAGCTTCAGCAGCCCGTCCTCGTCCAGAACCTCGGTGCCCACCTTCTCGGCCTTCGCCAGCTTCGAGCCCGGGTCGTCGCCCGCCACCACGTAGTCGGTCTTCTTCGACACCGATCCGGTCACCTTGCCGCCGGCCGCCTCGACCCGCTCGGTGGCCTCCTCGCGGGTGAGGTTCGGCAGCGTGCCGGTGAGCACCACCGTCTTGCCGGCGAGCGGGCCCTCGGCCTCGCGGGGGTCGGGGCCCTCCTCCTCGAACTGAAGCCCGTGCTCGCGCAGGCGGGAGATCAGCGAGCGAAAGCCCTCCTCGTCGATGGTCTCGAAGATCTGATCCGCCAGGATCGGGCCCAGGCCGGGCACCTCGGCGATCTGCTCGGGCGTGGCGTCCAGCACGGCGTCGATGTTGCGGAAGTGCCGGGTGATGGCGCGCGCGTTGGTGAAGCCGACGCCCTGGATGCCGAGGCCGAACAGCACGCGTGAGAACGGCCGCTCCTTGGAGCGCTCGATGGCGTCGGCGAGGTTGCGCGCGGACACCTCGGCGAACCCCTCCTGCGCCTGGAGCGTCTCGGCGTCGAGGTCGTAGATGCCGGCGATCCCGTCGATCACCCCGTCCTTGAGGAACTGGCCCACCCGCTCTTCACCCAGCCCCTCGATGTCCATCGCGCCGCGGCTCACGAACTGCTTCACGCCCTGGAACAGCTGTCCCGGGCAGCCGGTGCGGTTGGGGCAGATCGTCCAGACGCCGCCATCCGGCCGCACCGTCGGCGTGCCGCATGCCGGGCATTTGTCCGGCGCCTTCGGGAGCGCCGAGCGCTTCTTGCGCTTCTGCGCCTTCGCGGTCGGCGACACCACCCGCGGGATCACGTCGCCCGCGCGGGTCGACGATCACCTCGTCGCCCTCGCGCACGTCCTTGCGAGCGATGTCCTCCTCGTTGTGGAGGGTGGCGAGCTTCACCGTCACGCCCGAGACCTGCACCGGCTCCAGCTGCGCGAAGGGGACCATGTGGCCGGTGCGCCCCACGTTCCACATCACGCGCTCGAGCATGGTGGTGGCGGTCATCGGCGGGAACTTCCAAGCGATCGCGCCGCGCGGCTCGCGGCCCACCACGCCGAGCCGGCGCTGGAGCTCCAGGTCGTCGACCTTCACCACGACGCCGTCGATCTCGAAGTCGAGCGACTCGCGCCGCTCCTCCCACCCCTTGCAGGCGGCCACGACCTCCTCGAGCGTGTCGAGGCGCTGGATGTCGGGGTTCACAGGGAAGCCGTGGTCGCGCAGCCATTCGAGCGACTCCAGGTGGCTCTCGAACTCCATTCCCTCGAGAGCTCCCACCGAGTACGCCCAGATCGAGAGCGGGCGCGACGCCGTGACGCTCGAGTCCAGCTGGCGGATCGAGCCCGCGGCGGTGTTGCGTGGATTCGCGTAGGTGGGCTCCCCGGCGGCGGCACGCTGCTCGTTGAGCTCGGCGAAGGCGCTGCGGGGCAGGTATGCCTCGCCGCGCACCTCCAGCAGCGCCGGCGCCCCCTTCACCCGTTTGGGCACGTCCTTGAGCGTGCGCAGGTTTTGGGTCACGTCCTCGCCGATCTCGCCGTCGCCCCGCGTGGATCCGCGGGCGAGCTTGCCGTCCTCGTAGACCAATGAGATCGCCAGGCCGTCCACCTTCGGCTCCGCCACGAACAGGATCTCGGCGTCCTCCACCCCCTCCTTGTTCAGCAGGCGCTCGGAGCGCTCTAGCCACGCCCGCAGCTCCTCCTCGTTGCGCGCGTTGGCCAGCGACAGCATCGGCTGGAGATGGCGCGCCGGCTCGAAGCGCTCCTGCGGCTTGGCGCCCACCCGCTGCGTCGGCGAGTCGGGCGTGACCAGGTCGGGGTTGTCCGCCTCCAGCTCGCGCAGCTCGTTGAGCAAGCGCGTCGTAGTCGGAGTCCGAGATCTCCGGGTCGTCGAGCGCGTAGTAGCGGTGGTTATGGTGATCGAGCTGCGCGCGCAGCTCGTCCACTCTCTGGGCGGGCTCGGTCAAACCTCGCGAGCGGCCGGCGCCAGCAGCCGGCCGAGGTCGAATCCCGAGAGCTCCTCCACGCCGGCCTCGATCGGTCAGATCGAAGTGCAGCGGGGTGACCGCGATCTCGCCGTCGGCGATGCGCGGCGAAGTCGGTGCCGTCCTCGTGCGTGGTAGCCGGGGCGCTCGCCGTAGATGCGGTAGCGGCGACGCCCCTCCTCCTCTTCGGCCAGCTCCAGGCGGTCGCGGTAGATCCGCTTGCCGAGCCTGCAGGCCCGCGCGCCCTTTATCTCACCCGCCGGGCAGTTCACGTTCAGCAGCGTCGCCTCCGGCATCGGCACGTCCTCGAGCTCCTCCACCATCCGCGCGACGAACCTCGCCGCCGGCTCGAAGTCCTCGGCCTCCCACTGGCGCCCGGCCCTGAAGTCGACCTGCCCCGGCTCGGCCTGCTGGGAGACCGCGATGGCGGGGATGCCGAGCACGATCCCCTCGAGCGCGGCGGCGACCGTGCCCGAGTACGTGATGTCGTCGCCGAGATTGGAGCCGTGATTGATGCCGGAGACGATCAGCTCGGGCTCGAACTCGATCAGGCCGAGCGCGGCGAAGCGCACGCAGTCGACCGGGGTGCCGTCGGTGGCGTAGGCAGTGGTCCCGTCGTCGAGGTCCACCTCCTCCACCCACAGCGGCTCGCGCGTTGTGATGCTGCGCGCGGTGGCGCTGCGGTTCGAGTCCGGCGCGATCGTGGCCAGCTCAACGCCCGCCACATCCAGGAGCGCCCGCCGCATCGCGTGCAGCCCGCTGGCGTTCACTCCGTCGTCGTTGGTGAGCAGGACCTTCACGGCCCCACACGATAGTCGTGCGCGCTACGCCCCGACCCAGCGCACGCGGGCGCCCTTAAGGCTGGCGCTGGAGCGCTTCGCCGACCGGGCCGGCGCGGGCTCCTCGATGCTCGCCGCCGTACGCAGCTGCTCGAGGCGGCGGACGATCTCGGCGCGATCCTCGTCGAGTCGCTCCAGGCGAGCCAGGAGGTCGTCGTGGATCTGCGCGAGCTCCTCGGTGGTCGCCAGGCGGCCGGTGCCGCCGCGCCCCTCGGCCGATGCCTCGGCCGGAAGCTGGGGCCGGCGCACGAGCTCGGCCTCGAGCATGGCGATCCGGCGGCGCAGGTCGCGGCGCACCGCGGCGTCGTCGGCCTGCTCCTTCCCGGCCACGAACGTCCCGCGGCCCTGCTCGGACCGGACCAGGCCGTCTCGCTCGAGCCGCGCGTACACGGCGCGCACGGTGTTCACGTTCACGCCGGCCTCGGCGGCCAGTTCACGGACGCTGGGCAGCTTGTCGCCCACCTTCAGCGTTCCGTCGGACGATCCGTTCGCTGAGCGCCCATGCGAGCTGTGTCCCGATCGGGACGCCGGTATCGCGGTCCACTCGCAGCGTCATGCGGCTGATCATACACACCGTGCCGGTTGACTAGCACACCACTGTGCTATAACAGTGTGGCCATGGTCCGAGCCGTCGCCGACCGCGCCTTCCTCCCAACAAAGAATCTGCTTGAGCAGGTTGGGGACATGATGATCCTCACGGGCAAGACGCTGCTGTCTGCCGTCAGGCCCCCGTTTCCCTACGGCACGGAGTTCGTGCAGCAGTTCCTGTTCGCACTGCGGCTGTGTTGGTTTCCGCTGACGATCTCGACGATCGCGTTCGGCTACGGCGCGCCCGGGCTGCAGGCCGGCAACTTCCTCGTGTTGTTCGGCGCGATCGACAGGTTGGGCGGCTTCTTCGTGCTCGCCTAGCATCCGTGAGTTCGCGCCGTTTGTGACGGCGATCATCCTCGCCGGCGTCGGCGGCACCGCGATCACCGCAGATTTGGGCGCCAGAAAGATCCGCGAAGAGCTCGACGCGCTCCAGGTACTCGGGCGTCGACCCGATCAAGAACCTCGTCGTGCCGCGCTTCCTGGCGCTGATGATCGTCACCGGGCTGTTCAACATCTACGCGCTGATCTTCGGCATCTTCGGCGGCGTGCTCGCCACGCTCACCTTCGACGCCCCGCTTAGGGCCCTTCTTCGCGACCCTGCTCAACAACGCCAGTACCACCGACCTCTGGGGATCGGTCGTGAAAACGACGTTGTTCGGGGCGATCATCGCGATCGTCTCCTGTTACAAGGGGATGACTGCATCCGGAGGCGCAGAAGGCGTCGGGCGCGCCGTCAACCAAGGCGTCGTGATCAGCTTCCTAGGGATCTTCGCGTTCAACTACGTCTTCACCCAGACACTCCTCGCCACCCACCCCGAGATCTCGGTGATCAAATGAGCGAGGGTCTGGACATGCAGGCCATCGCGCTCCGGATCGCCGCCGCGGCTCTCGCCGTCGCGATCGTGCTTCGGCAGCCTGTTCCTCTGGATCGGCGTGCCGGTGCTCGGCATGTGGATCGCGGGCCAGATCACCACCAGCAGCGTCGGCTTCCTGTTCGCCACGCTGGGCGGGGTCCCGCTGACGATGATCGCCACCGGGTTCGTGATCTACCGGCTGAACGCGGTCTACGAGTCCGTGCGCCCAGGCGAGCGCCACGCGCCGCAGTCGCGCTCGGCCTGGAACGTGAGCCTGAGCGAGGAACGCGCGCCGGCGACCGGCGGGCGCGGGCGCCCGCGGCCGCTCGTGGACGTGGCCATGACGGCCTCGGCCGTCACGGCCCTCGTGCTCCTGCTGGTCTGGTTCTTCTTCATCGCCGAGATGCAACTGGCGCCGATGGGATGACCTGGTCGTCACGGGAGACAGTCGAGTCGTTCGGCGACATCGCCCGCTTCATGGCGCGGGTGATGGGCGAGGTCTACAGCGGCCGCGTGTTCCGGTTCTTCGGCGAGGCCCTGCGCCAGGCCGGCATCCTCATCCTCGGTTCCGCGCTGGTCATCTGGGGCCTGGCGTTCATCCTCGGCCTCACCTGCGGGATCGAGGGGGCCTACTTCTCGCGCAGCGTGGGCGCCCCGGCGCAGGCGGGCGTGTTCTCCGCCTGGTGTGACCTGCGCGAGGTGATGCCCTACGCGTTCGGCTACATGATGTCGGCGAAGGTCGGGACCGGCCTGGTGGCCGAGATCGGGGCGATGCGCATCTCCGACGAGGTCGACGCGCTCGAGGTGATGGGCATCAGCTCGCTCACCTTCCTCTGCTCCACCCGCCTGCTCGCCGCCTGGATCGTGCTGCCCTTCATCTACCTCGGCGGCCGTCGGCGCCGGCTTCTTCGCCTCCTACCTCGCGGTGGTGCAGCAGATCGGCGAGGTGTCCTCCGGGCGGCTTCTTCCTCATCTTCTGGATGTTCCAGAACCCTCCCGACCTGATGTTCAGCCTGGTGAAGGGCATGGCGATGGCCACGGTGATCGTGCTGGTGGGCTGCTACTACGGCTACACGGCGAAGGGCGGGCCGGTGGGGGTCGGCACCGCGACCGCCAAGTCGATGGTGCTGAACACAGTGATGGTCCACCTGGTGGGCATGGTGGGCACCCAGATCTTCTGGGGATCGAACCCGAGGGCGCCGATAGGTGGCTGAGCTCCTTACATCCATCCGCCGAGTTCCCGCGCGGCTCGCGCCGCCGGACGAGCGCGCCGCCCGTCACACGCTGCGCGGCCAGATCGCCCGGCTCGAGGACGAGCTGTCGGGCCTGTTCACCTCCGCCTGGCATCGAAGGCTCACCGAGCCCTCCGTGGCGGCGAGCGGCGGCCCGCGCCTGCTCACGCTGGGACAGCTCGAGGCCCTTCGCGACGATCTGGCGGAGCGTCTCGACGAGGCCCGCCGCGCGCTCGCCGAGCGAACGCTCGTGGAGGAGGACTATCGCGAGCAGATCGAGGAGATGCTGCTCGATCCCGCGGCCCACTGCTGGGATGCGGATCTCCAACGCCGACATCGGCGAGCCCGGCTGCAAGAGCTTCCACGTCCGGCCCCGCGCCGGCTTCCTGGGGATGTTCGCCAGCTGGTGGCGCGTCGTGATCTCCAGCGGCTGTCCGTTACCCGGGCACGACGATTAGGACCTCGGCACCCCCGGGTGTACCGTCGTTCGCGGAGACAGAGCCACGACGAGAGGAGTTGGCTCATGGAACCACCGCGCATCAGCCGCCGTGACGGGACCCTCATCATCGGAATCCCGGTCGCCTGGGCCGTCCTGCTTCTGTTCCACCCGGTCGGCGACGGAGACTTCTACCCGATCATCCACGACAACCTTGTGGCATGGCAGGCCGTCCACGTCGGAATGATGATCTTCATCCCGCTGTTCGCCGTCGCGGTCTACATGCTGTTGCGCGGCGTGGGCGGGAAGGTCGCCGCCGTCAGCCGCATGTCGCTCGTCGTCTTCGCTGTGGTCTACGGCGCATGGGAGGCGATGATGGGCGTCGGCACAGGGGTGCTCGCGACCGAGATCGACGCCCTGCCCGAGGCAGAGCGGGCGGCGGGGTCGGAGCTGCTTCAGTCCTACGCCGAAAGTCCGTGGCTGGCTGACCCCGGCCCGTATGCCTCCATTGGTGGCATGGCGCTCGTCGTCGCGCTGGTCACCGCCGGCGTCGCGCTCGTGCGGGAGGTCGATGCGCCGCGATCGGTGGCGGTTCTGCTGAGCCTCTCGGCGATTCCCATCACCTTCCACGTGCCTCCCTTCGGCCAGTTTGGCCTCGCTCTGTTCGTGGGAGCCGCATGGCTGGCGCTGAACCGGGAGGCGCCCGTGAGAGCGCCCTCCGCCGCCCAGCCCGGGGCCGCCTAGTAGCGCACCGACTCGAGATACAGCCCGTGCGAGGCGACGCTGTCGGCCGCATCCCTGCGGTGACCGCCCTCGAGCAGCGCCTCAAGCTCTCCGATCTCCATCCGGCCCGCGGCGATCGTGAGCATCGTGCCCACCAGCGCCCGCACCATGCCGCGCAGGAAGGCGTCCGCCTCGATCCAGTACGCGTGCACCCCGTCGGGCTCCTCGAGCCACTCCGAGCGGATGATGGTGCGGTTGAAGTGGCTGTGGGTCGTCCGGGTGGGCGTGAACGCGGTGAAGTCGTGGGTGCCGGGCAGGAGCGCGGCGCATTCGGGCAGCAGCGCGGGATCGAGCTCGTAGCGCCAGCGCATCGCGCGGCCGCGCTCGAACACCCGCTCCTCGCGCCCCTGGTAGACGCGATAGCGGTAGGTCCGCGAGACCGCGTCGTGACGCGCGCTGAACTCGTCGGGAGCGGGCTCGCTGGCCAGCACGCGCACGTCGCGCGGAAGCTCGCCGTTGAGCGATCCGGCAGAGATGGGAGTGCCCGGGTGGCTGCACACCTGCCCCCGAGCGTGCACACCCGCGTCGGTGCGCCCCGCCACGGTCAACGGCACCGGCTCGCCCGCGCGCTTCGCAAGCGCCTCTTCCACCACCTCCTGAACCGTGCGCTGGCGCGGCTGGGTGGCCCAGCCCGCGAAGCCCGAGCCGTCGTACTCCAGCAGCAGCCGGGCGGTCAACCGCGCCTGCGCGCGACGATCAGGAGGTAATCGACATCGACTGAGAACGGAGCCGTCGCCGCCGGCCCATCCGCGGACCACGCCCACCATCTCGTCGTGCATGCGTGCGAAGACATCCGCAGGCATGGCCTCCTTCGCAGCCGCGTTCATGGGCGAGTGGACATCCATCAGATCAACGAACTCCTCCGGCGAGCTCGCCTCCCACGGCAGGGTGCGGCGCTCCATCTCGATCGAGTTCGCAAGCCCGTCGAAGCGCTCGCGCACGGTGTCCTCGACCCCCCACTCCTCGATCAGAGGCTGGTCGGGGTCGGACTCGCGGTAGTTGCGCCCGACCTGGAACAGCGTCTGCGCGGCGCTGTCCGGCGTCCAGGCGGTCATGCCGACCGTGTTGCCCGGCCGCACCACCCTGAACAGCTGCTCGGCCACGACCCGCGGCCGCGGGGCGATCATCGCGCCGAAGGCAGAGCCCACGCACTCGAAGCGCCCATCCTCGAACGGCAGGTCCTCCGCGTCGGCCACCACCCACTCGATGTCGTAGCCCTCCGCCTCGGACCGCCTGCGCCCCTTCTCCACCATCCCGGGCGCGAGGTCGGACGCAACCACGCTGGCTCCCTCGTACGCGCAGGCGATGGCGAAGTTGCCGTCTCCGGCCGCCACGTCGAGCACCTCCTGGCCGGCGGACACCGCGCAGGCATCGACCAGCGCCTCCGCGGCGGGGCGCAGCAGCTCGGAGAGCCACGTGTACTCGCCCATCCCCCACGCCTTGCCGGCGCCCTCCTTGATCTTCTCGACGTCCATCTGCGCGAACCTATCGGAGCATGAACCGCCCCGACATCCCGCCGCAGGCCCAGGCAGCGCTGGGCGGAGCCGCTGCTGCTGGGAAGCCTCTGGCTGCCGTGGTACACGGCGAACGGCGACAGCGGCAGCGCGTGGCAGGTCTTCACCGGCCTGGACTACACGCTGGCGGTGCTCGCGATCTCGGCCCTCACGGGCGCGGTGCTCTCGTTGAAGCTGAAGGCGTGGACGATCTGGTCGACGATCTCGCTCGGCGGCGGCCTGGCGGTGGTCGCGATCTCGGCCCGGATCCTCTACCCGCCCCCGAACGGAGGCATCGACCTGGACCCGACCTTCGGGCCCTTGGTCGGCCTGATCGGGGCCGTGGCGATCCTCACCTCGCTCAGCGGGGCCCGCGGCGAGTGGGAGCGGCCATAGCGAAGCCACTACCCGCGGGGAGATACGCATCGTTTCTGGCGTAATACAAGACGGCCTCGCAAACCTCTTCGTTCGTCGGCTGTGCGTCGTCGCGCCATTCCCGCCAGACGGCTAGCGCCTCCACGGCTTGGTCCACCTCGAGGAAGTACTGGAGCTCTCGAGCCTCAGGCAGCAGGCCGCCGCTGTCCGGCTCAAGCGCAACGATCGCGACCGCGTCCAACTCGGCGACCACGCCGCCGGCAGCGTAGATGGTCGAGTCCGCGTCGAATTCGCTCAGGCGCGCCAGGACATCGCGGAGTCGCATCGCGACACATCGTTTCAAGGAGCCCCCCTCCACCAGCTACGCCCCTTCCGCGGGAGGCGCCGGTGGGACTTTTCGGCTTCGAGCTGCGAGAGCGGTAGCCGAGCAGCGAGAAACGAAAAGCCCACCGTCGCCAGGACCCGCGGCCACAACCGCCGGGGCCCAGCAAAGAACTACACGAGCTCTAGAAAAACCATCTCGGTCGAGTCGGACTTCCGCGGCCCCAGCTTCAGGATCCGCAGATACCCGCCCGGCCGATCCGCATACCGCGGCGCAATCTCCTCGAACAGCTTGTAAACGATGAACTTGTCCTGCCCGAGCCTCGCCATCGCCAGGCGCCGCGAATGCGTGTCGCCCTTCTTGGCGAGCGTGATCAGCCGCTCCAGCTCGGGCTTCACCGCCTTGGCCTTCGCCTCGGTGGTCTGGATGCGCTCATGGTCGATGACCTCCCGGGAGAGGTTCATCATCAGCGACTTCCTGTGGGAGGGCGAGCGGCTGAGCTTGCCCTTTTGCTTGCCGTGGCGCATGAGAGACCGGAGAGTCTACGGCGCGCAGCGAAAGCCCGCGCGCTTCGAGGGTCTCCATGACCTCCTCGATCGACTTGCGACCGAAGTTCGGGATGGCGTTCAGCTCGGACTCGCTCTTCTGGACGAGGTCGCCCACGGTCTGCACGCCCGCCCGCTTGAGGCAGTTGTACGAGCGCACTCCCAGCTCGAGCTCCTCGATCAGGATGTCGTCCATCCCGTCGGCGCCGGGGATCGATCCCCCGCCGCCCATCGCGCCCAGCTCGGCGCCCGCCGCGGCGCCCGCGAGGGACGCTCCTGCCTCGCGCAGGGCCTCCACGCGCTCGGGCTCGGAGAAGATCGCCAGGTACTTGATGAGGATCTCCGCGGCCTCGCGCAGCGCGGCGTGGGGATCCAGCGACCCGTCGGTCTCGATGTCGAGCGTGAGCTTGTCGTAGTCGGTCTTCTGGCCGACACGCGCGGACTCGACCTCGTACGCCACGCGCTTGACGGGCGAGAAGATCGAATCGATCGGGATCACGCCGATCGGCTGGTCGGCGGTCTTGTTGTCCTCCGCCGGCGAGTAGCCGCGGCCGTGCCCGACCGTCAGGTAGATCTCGAGCTTGGTCTTCTTCTCGAGCGTTGCGATGTGGGTCTCGGGGTTGAGGATCTCGACGCCCGAGGGCAGGTCGATGTCGCCCGCGGTGACCTCGCCGGGGCCGGTGACCACCAGCGGCGCCTCCACCTCGGCGGCGTCGGAGTGCATCCGGCAGACGATCTCCTTGAGGTTGAGGACGATGTCGGTGACGTCCTCCGTGACCCCGTTGATCGTGGAGAACTCGTGGGCCACGCCCTCGATCCTCACGCTGGTCACGGCGGCGCCGGCCAGCGAGCTGAGGAGCACGCGGCGCAGCGAATTGCCGAAGGTGTAGCCAAAGCCGCGGTCGAGCGGCTCGATGGTGAACGTGCCCTTGCTGTCCTGCACGTCCTCGGCGGTGATCTGGGGGGTCTGGAACTCGATCATGGGTGTGTGTGTCCTTCGCGTTGGTGCGCGCACGACCGCTGCCCGCGGTGTGCGCGACTTGGTCTGACTACTTGGAGTAGAGCTCGACGATCAACTGCTCCTGCACCGGCGCGGCGATCTCGTCGCGCTCGGGATGACGCAGGACCTTGGCGGTGAGACCGTCGTGGTCGGCCTGGAGCCAGGCGGGCACGACCGAGACCAGCTCTGTGGCCTCACGGATGGTCGCGTCGCCCTTCGAACCGGGCTTCAGGGTGATCACGTCGTCGGCTCGCACCTGGTAGGAGGGGATGTCGACCCGGCGGCCGTTGATGCACCAGTGGCCGTGACGGATCATCTGACGCGCCTGGCGCCGGGATGCGGCAAAGCCGAGGCGCACGAGCACGTTGTCGAAGCGGGTCTCGAGCAGCCGCAGCAGGTTCTCGCCGGTCACGCCGTCCTGGCTCGAGGCCTTGGCGTAGTAGTTGCGGAACTGCTTCTCGAGCACGCCGTAGTAGCGGCGCGCCTTCTGCTTCTCACGAAGCTGCACGCGGTACTCGGACTGGCGCGAGCGCCCGCGGCCGTGATCGCCCGGCGGGTAGTTGCGCCGCTCGATGCCGCACTTGTCGGTGAGGCAGCGCTCGCCCTTGAGGAAGAGCTTCTGGCCCTCGCGCCGGCACAGCTTGCACTGGGGGCTGGTGTCGCGGGCCATTAGACGCGCCTCCTCTTGCGAGGCCGGCAGCCGTTGTGGGCCTGCGGCGTCACGTCGCGGATGCCCGTGACCTCGAGGCCGGCGGCCTGGAGCGAGCGGATCGCGGTGTCGCGGCCCGAGCCCGGGCCCTTCACGAACACCTCGACCTTCTCGAGCCCCTGCTCGATGCCCTTCTTTGCGGCGGCATCGGCGGTGACCTGCGCGGCGAACGGGGTCGACTTGCGCGAGCCCTTGAAACCGGCGCCGCCGGCGGACTCCCACGCGATCACGTTCCCCTCGCGGTCCGTGAGCGAGACGATCGTGTTGTTGAAGCTGGTCTTGATGTGGGCCTGGCCGAATGGGACGTTCTTCTTGACCTTCCGGCGGCCGCGGGGCCTCGCGGGGCGCTGAGCTGCCATCTACTTCGTCACCTTCTTCTTTCCGGCCACCTGCATGCGCTTCGGGCCCTTGCGGGTGCGCGCGTTGGTCTTGGTGCGCTGGCCCTTGGTGGGCAGGCCACGACGGTGGCGGATGCCCCGGTATGCGCCGATCTCCTGGAGGCGCTTGATGTTCTGTGACTGCTCGCGGCGAAGGTCGCCCTCAACGGTGAGGTCGTTGTCGATGACCTCACGCAGCTTCAGCACCTCGTCGTCGGTGAGATCCTTGACGTAGGTGTCGGCGTCGACCTTGGCCTTCTTCAGGATCGTCAGCGCCTGCGAGCGCCCGATTCCGAAGATGTAGGTGAGCCCGATTTCGACCCTCTTGTTGAGGGGGATGTTGATGCCGGAGATGCGCGCCATCTAGCCCTGCCTCTGCTTGTGCCGTGGGTTCTGGCAGATCACAAGGACAGCGCCGTTACGCCGGATTACTTTGCACTTCTCGCACATGGGCTTGACCGAGGCTCGGACTTTCATCCGTGGGATCTACCTTCCGTATAGAGAGAATCGGCACTCGGCCCAGGAGACGGCCAAACGCCAACGGAATAGATTAGCGAATCAGGCGCGCGCAGCGGATGCGGCCGGCAGATCGGACTCGGCACCGTCCTCCAAGTGCCAGGGGGTGAGAATACGCGGTCCGTCGGCGGTGATCGCGACCGTGTGCTCGAAATGGGCCGTGAGCGACCCATCGGCCGAGTAGACGGCCCAGTTGTCAGAGCCCCATCCGCACCTCGTGGCCGCCGGCGTTCACCATCGGCTCGATCGCCAGGACCATGCCCTCCTCGAGCTCGGGGCCGGTGCCGGGCTTGCCGAAATTCGGTATCTGCGGGTCCTCGTGCATGTCGCGCCCCACCCCGTGGCCCACCAGCGAGCGGATGATCGAATAGCCGTCGGCCTCCACGCGGCGCTGGATGGCCGCCGAGACGTCGCCGAGCCGGTTGCCCGCCCGGGCCTGCTCGATTCCCTCATAGAGCGAGCCGCTGGTGGAGTCGAGCAGCCCCTTCGCCACCGCGCTCACGGGCCCGATGGGAAGCGTGACCGCGGCGTCGGCCACCCAGCCGTCGAGCTCCACGCCGATGTCCACGGACAGCACGTCGCCACGGGCCAGCGCGTAGGAGCCGGGGATGCCGTGCACCACCATCGAGTTGGGCGACGCGCAGATCGATCCGGGATAGCCGCGGTAGCCGAGGAACGCGGGCTCGCCGCCCTGGGAGCGGATGAACTTCTCGGCGGCCTCGTCCAGCTGGCCGGTCGTGACTCCGGCGCGGGCCTTGCCGCGCAGCAGCCTGTGGCAGCGGGCCACCACACGGCCCGCGGCCGCTATCGCCTCGATCTCCTCTGGTGTCTTGCGGATGATCGCCAGTCAGTGCGCCGTCCAGCCATCCACGTGCACGCCAGCCGGCGAAAGTCGAGTCAGCCAAGGACGCAGGGAGGCGCGATACCAGATGGGTATCGCGCCGACCGAGGACACCGGCTGGCGAAGACTTGCAGCCGGTCTGGTGTGTGCGTGGGTGGCTGGATGGCGCACTTACAGTTCCTCTTCCAGACGAAGTGTGGCAAGGGTGGCTCGGATGTGACCGTTCACCTCATCGGGAGCGCGGGTGCCGTCGAAGCGCCGCAGCAGGCCCTTCTTCTCGTAGTGGGCCACGAGCGGCTTGGTCTGGTCGTGGAAGACCTCCAGGCGGTGCTTGACCGTTTCTTCCTTGTCGTCGTCGCGCTGGATCAGCGGCGAACCGTCCTGGTCGCAGAAGCCCTCGTTCTTGGGCGGGTCGAAATCCACGTGGTAGACGTGACCCTTGTCCTTGCACACCCGCCGGCCGGAGAGGCGGCGGATGACCTCCTCGTCCGGGGCGTCGATGAGGAGCACCGCGGTGAGGTGGCGGCCCAGCTTGTCGAGCGCCTCGCCCAGCTCGTCCGCCTGGGGGATCGGTGCGGGGGAAGCCGTCGAGCACGAAGCCGTCGCGGGCCTCCGGGCGGTCGATTCGCTCCACCACCACGCGGCAGATCACCTCGTCGGGCACGAGGTCGCCGCGGTCCATGTACTCCTTGGCCTCCTTGCCGAGCTCGGTCTCCTCCTTGACCGCGGCACGCAGAATGTCGCCGGTGGCGTAGTAGGGCAGGTCGAAGTCGGCGACCAGCCGCTCGGCCTGCGTGCCCTTGCCGGCGCCGGGGGGGCCGAGGAGTATGAGGTTGAGCTCGCTCACGGAAGAGCGCGAACTATTTCAGGAAGCCCTCGTAGTTGCGCATCATCAATTGCGCCTCGAGCTGTTTCATGGTGTCCAGCGCCACGCCGACCACGATCAGGATGGAGGTGCCGGCGAACAGGAAGTTCGCGCTGGTCTGGTTCACGATGATCGTCGGGATGGCCGCCACGGCGGCAAGGTAGAGCGCCCCCGGGAACGTGAGCCTCGCGAGGATGCGATCCAGATACTCGGCCGTTGGCCGGCCGGGTCTCACCCCGGGTATGAACCCGCCGTATTTCTTGAGGTTGTCCGCCTGCTCCACCGGGTTGAACGTGACCGCGGTGTAGAAGTAGGTGAAGAGCACGATGAAGATCGACTCGCCCAGGAGATAGGCCCATCCGTTCGGCGAGAAGAAGGCTGAGAAGTCACGCGCCCAGTCCGCCTGCGACAGCTCGCCGATCGTGGGCGGGAACGCCATGAGCGAGGCCGCGAAGATCACCGGGATCACGCCGGCCATGTTCACGCGCAGCGGCAGATAGGTGGAGCCGCCGCCGGACATTCGGCGGCCGACGACGCGTTTCGCGTACTGCACGGGTATTCGCCGCTGGCCCTCCTGCATGAAGACGATGGCCGCGATGATCGCGATGCAGAGGAACGGCATGAGCACCTGGAAGACCGGGTCGGGGCTCTCGTACCAGCGCTGAATGCCGCTCGGCAGGCCGGCGACGATGCTGGCGAAGATCATCAGCGAGATGCCGTTTCCGATGCCGCGCTGGGTGATGAGCTCGCCGAACCACATCAGCAGCACGCAGCCCGCGGTGAGGGTCGTGATGATCACGAAGACCCGCCCGAACGTGAAGTTCTCCACCACGTCGGCGCCGCCGGTGGAGAAGCTGCGGAAGAGGAACACGTAGCCGATCGACTGGCCGAAGGCGAGCGCGACGGTGAGGTAGCGGGTGTACTGCGTGATCTTCTGCTGGCCGACCTCGCCCTCCTTGCGGAGCTTCTCGAGCGACGGCACCACCACCGTCATCAGCTGCAGGATGATCGAGGCGGTGATGTAGGGCATGATCCCGAGCGCGAAGATCGCGAAGCGCTGCAGGGAGCCGCCGGAGAAGAGGTTGAGGAAGCCGAGGACGTTGGATCCGGTGAAGTTCTCCGAGATGTCCTTGACGGCGTCGACGTTGATGCCCGGCGCGGGGATGTAGGCGCCCACGCGGTAGAGCAGCAGCATCGCCGCGGTGAACGCGATCTTCTTCCGGATCTCGGGGACCCGGAAGGAGGAGAGGAACGTCTTCAGCACCGGGCTAGTCCTCCAGGACTACGACGGTGCCACCAGCTCCCTCGATCTTCTCGCGCGCTGTGGCGGAGAAACCGTGGGCGTGCACGGTGAGGGCCTTGCTCAACTCCCCGGTGCCCAGGACCTTGACCGGGGTGCCGCGGCGCGTGGCCAGGCCGGCAGCCAGGAGCGTGTCCGGCGTGACCTCGGCGCCCTTGTCGAAGCGCTCCTCGAGGTCCTTCACGTTCACCGGCTGGGTGTGGGTACGGAAGTTCTCGAACGGCATCGACTTCTTCATGTGCGGGCCGCGCAGCTTGCGCATCCGCATGTGGATCGGCATCTGGCCGCCCTCGAAGTTCGGCCCGCGACTTCGCGCCCGCGCGCTGGCCCGCGCCCTTGTGGCCGCGGCCGGACGTCTTGCCGTTGCCCGAGCCCTCGCCGCGGCCGACGCGCTTGCGCCGGTGCGTGGAGCCCTTGGCGGGCTTGAGGTTGTTCAGCCCGATCTTGCGCTCGTCAGCCATCCGAGACCTCCACCAGGTGGCTGACCGCGCGCAGAAGCCCGCGGTTCACGGGGTCGTCGGGGCGCTCGGTCTCGCGGCCGATGCGGCCCAGGCCGAGCGTGCGCAGCGTGTCGAGCTGCTTCTTGGAAGAGCCGTTGGGGGAGCGCACCTGCTTGACCTTCAGGGTGCTCATGCGGGTGCGGGCTCCTCCGGGGCGGGCGCCTCGGGCGCGGGGGCGTCGGCCGCCGGCGTCTCGGCCGTGACGGTCTCGGTGGGCCTTTCCTTGTCGTCCAGGCCGAGCACCTCGTGCACGCTCAGACCGCGGAGCTTGGCCACGTCCTCGGGTCGGCGCAGGCCCTGGAGCGCGGCCATGGTGGCCTTCACGAGGTTGATCGGGTTCTGGCTGCCGAGCGACTTCGAGAGCACGTCGTGAATGCCGGCCAGCTCGAGCACGGCGCGCACGCCGCCGCCGGCGATGACGCCGGTACCGGGCGAGGCGGGCTTGAGCAGCACGCGCGAGGCGGAATGAACGCCCGTGTTCTGGTGGGTGATCGTCGACCCGTGCATGGGGACCTCGATCAGGTTGCGCCGGGCGCGCTCGACGCCCTTCTGGATCGCCACCGGCACCTCGTTGGCCTTGCCGTAGCCGACGCCTACCTTCGACTTCTCGTCGCCAACGACCACCAGAGCGGTGAACGAGAAACGCCGGCCGCCCTTGACCACCTTGGCGACGCGGTTGATCTCGACCACGCGCTCCTGCAGGTCGCCTTCGCGCCCGCCGCGCTGCTGTCTATTGCTCTCTCTGGCCATGAAGTTCTCTCGTTCGAGGGTATCTAGAAGGTGAGCCCGGCCTCGCGGGCGCCGTCGGCCAGCGCCTTCACGCGGCCGTGGTAGCGGTAGCCGCCGCGGTCGAACACGCAGTTCTCCACACCGGCCTTCTTCGCGCGCTCGGCGAGCGTCTTGCCGACCTGCTCGGCCTGCTCCATCGGCTTGAGCTTGCGCAGGTCGCCCTCGGTCCAGGTGACGAAGGCCACCGTGTGCCCGGCGACATCGTCGATGAGCTGCGCGGTGAGACCGCGGTTGGAGCGGAACACGGACAGGCGCGGGCGCTCCGCGGTGCCGCTGACCTTGGCGCGCACGCGCCGGCGGCGGCGCAGCCTGCTGCTGTGGCTGGTCTTGATGCTCATGCCCTCTTGCCGACCTTCCTGGCGACGTACTCGTCCTTGTAGCGAATGCCCTTGCCCTTGTAGGGCTCCGGCGGGCGCTTCTTGCGGATCCGGGCGGCCGTCTCGCCCACCAGCTGCTTGTCAATGCCGCGGATCACGACCTCCGTCGGGGAGGGGACCTCGAAGTCGATCCCGTCCGGCGCATCGATCGGCACCGCGTGGGAGTAGCCGAGGGCCAGCTCGAGGTTCTTGCCCTTGAGCTGGGCGCGGTAACCGACGCCCTGGATCTCGAGGCGCTTCTCGTAGCCCTCCGTGACGCCCACGACCATGTTGTTGATCAGGCTGCGGGTGAGGCCGTGCAGCGCGCGGTGCTCACCGCGGTCGGTGGGCCTGGAGACGAGCACGTTGCCGTCCTCCTGCTCGACCTTGAGGTCGCCGTTCACGCGCTCAGACAGCTCGCCCTTGGGGCCGTTGACGGTCACGAGACCGGTCTCGATCGAGACGTTGACGCCCTCGGGAAGAGGGATCGGCTGTTTACCAATGCGACTCATGAGCTACCAGACCTTCGCAACCAGCTCCCCGCCCACTCCGGCGCGGCGGGCGTCGTGGCCCGTCATCACCCCGCGGGACGTCGAAATGATGGTGGTGCCCATGCCGCCCTGGACCTTGGGCACCTCGCCCGAGGCCACGTAGCTGCGGCGGCCCGGCTTCGAGACGCGCGCCATGCCCGAGATGACCGGCTTGCGGTCGTCGGTGTACTTCAGCACCACGCGCAGCACCTGGCCGACGCGGCCGGGCTCCACGGAGTACGCCTCCACGTAGCCCTGCTCGGTGAGGATGCGGGCGATCTCGTTCTTGAGGCGCGATGCCGGAAGCTCCACGGCGTCGTGGTCGGCCTGGAGGCCGTTGCGGATCCGCGTGAGCAGATCGGAAATGGGATCGGAAGCGGTCACCAGCTGCTCTTCGTGAGTCCGGGGATGTGGCCCTCGTGGGCGTGGTCGCGCAGGCAGATCCGGCACAGGCCGAACTTGCGCATGTACGCGCGCGGCCGGCCGCACTTGCGGCAGCGGTTGTAGCCGCGGGTCTTGTACTTGGGCGTGCGCTGCTGGCGCACTCGCTGTGAAGTCTTTGCCATCTAGTCGTCCTTCTCCTCTGAAGTTTCCGCGGCTGGTTCTCCGCCGCCCTCGCCCTCGCCCTCTTCGCCTTCCTCGCCCTCTTCGGGCCTCTCCGGCTTGGCGTAGGCCTCGGGGTTCTCCTCCTTGAGCTGCTCGAGCGCGGCGGCCTCGGCCTCTGCCTTCAACCGGTGCTCCTCCGCGCGCCGCTCCTCCTCGGCGTCGTCCACCACGTCCTCCTCGCCGGGACGACCGGCCTCCTGGAAAGGTAGCCCCAGCATGTCGAGCAGCGCGAAGCCCTCCTCATCCGTTGGGGCGGTGGTGGTGATCGACACGTCGAGCCCGCGCACCTGGTCGATGGCGTCGTAGTCGATCTCGGGGAAGATGATCTGCTCGCGGATGCCGAGCGTCCAATTGCCGCGGCCATCGAAGCTGCGCGGGTTGAGGCCGCGGAAGTCGCGGATCCGGGGGATCGCGATCGACGTGAGCCGGTCGAGGAACTCCCACATCCGCGCGCCGCGCAGGGTGACGGAGAGGCCCACGGGCATCTCCTCGCGCAGCTTGAAGGCGGCGATCGACTTGCGCGCCCGGCGCACGTTGGGCTTCTGGCCCGCGATCGTGGCGAGCTGCTCCTGGGCGGCGTCCAGCATCTTGGAGTCCTGCTTGGCCTCGCCCACCCCCATGTTCAGGGTGATCTTCTTCAGACGCGGGATCTGCATCGGGTTCTCGTAGCCGAAGCGCTTGGTGAGCTCCGGCGCGATCTCCTCGTCGTAGCGCGCCTTCAGGCGCGGCTTGATCTTGGCCTCGGCGAGCGCCATCAGTTATCGATCTCCGTGCCGGTCTTCTTGGCCACGCGCACGCGCTTGCCGTCCTTGTGGGTGATCGCCACGCGCGTGGGATTGCCCGACTTGGGGTCGAGCACCTGGACGTTGGAGACATGGATCGGGCCCTCGACCTCGATCACGCCGCCGATGTCCTGCGCGCGCTGGGTGTCGCGCAGCGAGCGGGGGCGCTGGTGGCGCTTCTGGATGTTCATGCCCTCCACGTAGACGCGCTCGCGCCTGGGCTCGGTGCGCAGCACCCGGCCGGTCTTGCCCCGGTCCTTGCCCGAGATGACCTTGACCATGTCGTCCTTGCGGACCTTCATCCGGTGGCTCATAGGACCTCCGGGGCGAGCGAGACGATCTTCATGAAGTTGCGGTCGCGCAGCTCGCGGGCGACGGGGCCGAAGATGCGGGTGCCGCGGGGATTGTTCTGCGGGTCGATGAGCACAGCCGCGTTCTCGTCGAACGCGATGTAGGTGCCGTCGTCGCGCCCGAACTGCTTGCGGGTGCGGACGATCACCGCCTTCACGACCTCGCCCTTCTTGACCGATCCATGGGGGATCGCCTGCTTGACCGTGGCGGTGATCACGTCACCGACGCCGGCATAGCGGCGCTTCGACCCGCCCGAGACGCGGATGCAGAGGATCTCGCGCGCGCCGGTGTTGTCGGCCACGCGAAGGCGTGTCTCTTGCTGGATCACGGATTACCGTGCCTTCTCCAGGATCTCGACCAGGCGCCAGCGCTTGCGCTTGCTCAGCGGACGGCTCTCCACCACGCGCACTGTGTCGCCGGCGCTGGCCTCGTTGGCCTCGTCGTGGGCGTGAAGGGTCGACGAGGTGCGCACGATCTTGCCGTAGGTGCGGTGCTGGCGGGCGATGTCCACGCGGACGGTGATCGTCTTGTCGGCCTTGTCGGAGACGACCGTTCCCAGGCGCTCCCGGCCGTTGGCCTGGCCGGTGTCCTCGGCCGGCGGCGTGCCCTCGCGGGGGCCGCGCTTGGCCTTCGCCTTCGCGCGGCTCTTCACGCGCCAGCGGCTGCGCTCCTGCGCCTTCTTCTTGCGCCGCTCGACCCGCTCGGCCGTGCGCTCCTCGACCGTCTGCGGCGGGCGGGCCTCGCCCGAGTGCTGCGAGCGCTTGCGCTTGCGGATCTGCTTGGGATGGCGAGCCTCGGGGGCCTCCTCCGAGCCCTCGTCCTGAGGACTGATGCCTGAGGCCTCGTCAACCTGCGGCGCCTCTTCGGCCACCGGCGTCTCTTCAACCTGCTCGTTGTTCTCTTCGTCAGCCATTGCTCTGCTTCCTGATCTCGGCCTGGATGTCGAGGCCACGGTTGCGCGCAATCGTGAGCCCTCGCGCCAGGTCCTTCTTGGCGTTCCTCAAGTCCCGCGGTGTTCTCGAGCTGTCCCGTCGCGTGCTGGAAACGGAGGTTGAAGACCTCCTGACGCGAACGATCGACGAACTCGACGAGCTGCGGGTCGTCCAGGTTATGCACTTCGACGCCCTTCACTGACCCGCCCTCACGAACTTGGTGCGGATCGGCAGCTTGTGGCCGGCCAGGCGCAGGGCCTCGCGCGCGAGATCCTCGGGGACTCCGGAGAGTTCGAACATCACACGCCCGGGCTTGACCACGGCCACCCACCCCTCGGGGGAGCCCTTGCCCGAGCCCATGCGGGTCTCGGCGGGCTTCTGGGTGACGGGCTTGTCGGGGAAGATGTTGATCCAGACCTTGCCGCCGCGCTTGATGTAGCGCGTCATGGCAATTCGGGCGGCCTCGATCTGCCGGTTGGTCACCCAGCCGCGATCCAGGGCCTTCAGCCCGTACTCGCCGAACTCGACCGTGGTCCCGCCCTTGGCGTAGCCGGCCCTGCGGCCGCGGTGCTGCTTGCGGTGCTTTACGCGCTTCGGGGACAGCATTAGCGCCCACCACCGCCTCTGCCTCCACGACCGCCGCCGCCGCCACCGGGTCCGCCCCCTCCACGGGGAGGACGGCCGCCGCGACCGCCACCGCCGCCGCCGGACGCCTGCTGTGGCGCCTCGAGCTCGGTGAGGTCCTGTGCGAAGCCCTTGGGCATGATCTCGCCCTTGTTGATCCAGACCTTCACGCCGATCCGGCCGAAGGTGGTCTTGGCCTCGAAGAAGCCGTAGTCGATGTCCGCTCGGATGGTGTGGAGCGGAACGCGGCCGTCCGAGTAGCCCTCGGTGCGCGCCATCTCAGCGCCGCCCAGGCGTCCGGAGACCTGCACCTTCACGCCCTTGGCGCCAGAGCGCATGGCGGAGGTGAGCGAGCGCTTCATCGCGCGGCGGAACGCCACGCGGTTCACCAGCTGCTCCGCGATCGACTGGGCCACCAGCTTGGCGTCGAGCTCGGGCCGCTTGATCTCGAGGATGTTCACCTTCACGGCCTTGTTGGTCATCTTGTGGAGCTCCTTGCGCAGAGCGTCCACCTCGCTACCGGACTTGCCGATCACGATGCCCGGCCGGGCCGTGTGGATGTTGACCTCGATCTCGGCCTTGTTCTTCTTGATCGTGATGCTCGACAGGCCGGCGTGCGAAAGCTTGTTGTCGATGTGCTCGCGGATGTGGATGTCCTCGAGCAGGTAGTCCGCGAACTCCTTCTCGGAGAACCAGGTCGACTTCCAGTCATGGATGTAGCCGACCCGCATCGACTCGGGGTGGACTTTCTGGCCCATGGGCTACTCCTTCCCTTCGGTCGTGAGGGTGATCGTCATGTGGCTGGTGCGCTTGTGAATGGGGGTAGCGCGGCCCTGGGCGCGCGGGCGGAACCGCTTGATCGTGGGGCCCTCGTCCACCACGGCGCGGCCGATCCGCAGCTCGTCGGGGTCGAGCTCGAAGTTGTTCTCAGCGTTCGCGACGGCCGACTCGAGCAGCTTCGAGATGTCGGAGGCGACGGCGCGGGTGGTGTGGCGCAGGATGGCGCGGGCATCCGCCACGTCCTTGCCGCGGATGTGGTCCATCACGAGCCGGGCCTTGCGCGGAGCGGTGCGCACGAATTTGGCCTGCGCCCGGACGGCGATGGCGCCGGCCTCGTCGCGCGGCGCCTCGGGAGCGTCCTCGGCCTTCTTGGCGGCGCCGGTCTCTGCGGACCCGCGGCGGCGCTTGGGCTTCTCCTCGGGCTCCGGCGTCTCATCGACATCCTTGTTCTCGGGCTCGTCGGCCATCACTTCACCCGCACTCGCTCGCTACCGGCGTGGCCGCGGAACACGCGCGTCGGCGCGAACTCGCCCAGCTTGTGACCGACCATCGACTCGGAGACGAAGACAGGGATGTGCTTGCGGCCGTCGTGGACCGCGATCGTGTGACCCACCATCTCGGGAAAGATCGTGGAGGTGCGCGACCAGGTCTTGACCATCTGCTTGTCGCCGGACTCGTTCATGGCCTCGATGCGCCCCATCAGGCGCTCCTCGACCCACGGGCCCTTCTTGGAAGATCTGCTCATCGTCCGCCCTTCTTGCCTCGCCGGCGCCCACGCACGATGTAGCGATCCGACTTCTTGTTCTTCTTGCGGGTCCGGTAGCCGAGCGTGGGAACGCCCCACGGGGTGACCGGGTGCCGGCCCGCCGTGGTGGAGCCCTCGCCACCACCGTGCGGGTGGTCGACCGGGTTCATCGCGGTGCCGCGCGTCTGAGGGCGCTTGCCCTTGTGGCGCGACCGGCCCGCCTTGCCAAGATCGATGTTCTGGTGCTCCGCATTGCCGATCGCCCCGATTGAGGCGCGGCACTCCAGGCGCACCATGCGCATCTCGCCCGAGGGCAGGCGCAGGGTGGCGTAGTCGCCCTCCTTGGCCACGAGCTGGATGGCGGTGCCGGCGGAGCGGCCCATCTGCCCGCCGCGCCCGATGGTGAGCTCCACGTTGTGGACCGTGGTGCCGGTGGGAATGTTCGCCAGCGGCAGGCTGTTTCCGACGGTGATGTCTGAGCCCACGCCCGACTGCACGGTGTCCCCGACCGCCAGACGCGCCGGGGCGAGGATGTAGGACTTCACGCCATCGGCGTAGTGCAGGAGCGCGATGTACGCGCTGCGGTTGGGGTCGTACTCGATGGCCGCGACCTTCGCCGGCACGCCGTCCTTGGTGCGCTTGAAGTCGACCTTGCGGTACAGGCGCTTGGCCCCGCCGCCGCGATGGCGCGAGGTGATGCGGCCCCTGGAGTTGCGCCCGCCGGACTTCTTCAGTCCCTCGGTGAGCGCCTTCTCCGGGCGGTCCTTGGTGACCTCAGCGTGGTCGGAGTAGGTGGCGAACCGCCGACCGGGCGAGGTTGGCTTGTGTTTCTTGGTGGCCATTACTCCCCGGTCTCCTGGCCCTCGAACAGCTCGATGCTGTCGTCGGGGTGCAGGGTCACGACGGCCTTCTTCCACTCGCGGCGCTTGCCCGAGGTGAGGCCGCGCCGCTTGGGCTTGGCCTTCACGTTCTGGGTCCGCACGCCCTGGACGCGGACGCCGAAGATCTCCTCGATCGCCTGGCGGACCTGCGTCTTGTTCGCGCTGTCGTGCACGCGGAACGTGTACTTGTTGGCGGCGAGCAGGGCGTAGCTCTTCTCGGAGATGACGGGGCGGATGATCACGCTGCGGGCGTTCATGCGGCGCCTGCCTCTGCCGGATTTCGCACGGATGCGGAATCCGGCGCATTCGATCCGGGTGCGGAGGCGACCTTGGCGAGCTGCTCGAGCGCGCCGTCGGAGGCGATCAGGCGCGAGGCGCCGATCACGTCGGCCACCCCGACCGAACCCGCGTGCAGAACGGTCACGCCGTCGATGTTGCGGAAGCTGAGCACGGCGTTCTCCTCGCCGTCGACAAGCACCACCAGCGCCTTGCCGCCGTCGCCGAACTTGGCGAGATCCGCGGCGGCGGTCTTGGTCGAGGGCTTGTCGGAGAAGACGCCGGCGTCTACGGCCGCGAGGCTGCCGCGTGAGGCGTGCACCGACAGCGCGGCACGCAGCGCCCGGCGATGCTCCTTGCGGTTGACCTTCACGGTGTAGCTGCGCGGCTTTGGCGCGAACGTCACGCCGCCACCGGTGCGGTGGGGCACGGACAGGGCGCCGACGCGCGCTCGGCCGGTGCCCTTCTGGCGCCAGGCCTTCGCGCCGGTCATGGAGACCTCGCCGCGGGTGAGCGCGGACTGGTTGCCGGTGCGCTTGGCGTTCAGCTCTGCCACCACGCAGCGGTGCACGAGGTGCTCGTGGAAGCTCTCGCCGAACACGGCCTCGTCGAGGGTGACCTTGCCGGTCTTCTTGCCGATGTAGGGGGCCTGGGGCGCGGCCATCAGGCGTCCGTCCTGATCTCGACGATGGAGCCCTTGGGGCCCGGGCACCGACCCGCGCACGAACAGAAGGTTGTCGTCGGGGCGCACGTCCACGACCTCGAGGCCGCGCTGGGTAACGCGCTCGTTGCCCATCTGGCCGGGGCCGCGGATGCCCTTGAACACGCGCGAGGGCGTGGCCGAGGCGCCGATCGAGCCCGGGGCGCGCACGTTGTGCGAGCCGTGGCTGACCGGGCCCTGGGCGAAGTTGTGGCGCTTGACCGTGCCCTGGAAGCCCTTGCCCTTCGAGACGCCGGAGATCTTCACGGTCTGGCCCTTCTCGAACACGTCGACCTTCACCTGGTCGCCGACCAGGTGCTCGCCCGCCTCGTCGCGGAACTCCGCGAGGCGGCGAAGCGGCGGAGCGTCGGCCTTCTGTAGGTGGCCGAGCTCGCCCTTGGTGATCTTCTTCTCGCGGATGTCGCCGAAGGCCAGCTGCACGGCCTCGTAGCCGTCGCGCTCCTCGCTGCGGATGGCGGTGACCCAGCAGGGCCCGGCCTCCAGGACCGTCACGCGTTCCACGTGACCGTCGTCGGCATCGAAGACCTGCGTCATACCGAGCTTGCGTCCCAACAGTGCCGGCATCAGATCAACTGGATCTGAATGTCTACGCCCGCGGGAAGATGGTCGAGCCGCTGAAGCGAGTCGACGGTCTTCGGGGTGGGCTGCAAGATGTCGATGAGCCGCTTGTGGGTGCGGATCTCGAAATGCTCGCGCGAATCCTTGTCCTTGAACGGGGACCGGATCACGCAGTAGACGTTCTTTTCGGTGGGCAGGGGTACGGGACCCGAGATGCTGGCTCCGGTGCGCTGCGCGGTCTCCACGATCTCGCGCGCGGCCGTCTCTATGGCCGAGTGGTCATAGGCTTTGAGCCGAATTCGGATCTTGTTCTGGGTGAGTGTGGCCATGGGCGTTAGACGTGCGTACGGCGGGCCCCGAATGCAGCGGACCCGCCGTTAGAAACAACATCGGGGCCTTCCCGGCCCCGATGTGTTGCTACTCGACGATCTCGGAGACCACCCCCGAGCCGACGGTGCGGCCGCCTTCGCGAATCGCGAAGCGCAGGCCCTGGTCCATGGCGATCGGCTGGATCAGCTCGACCTCCATCTGGATGTTGTCGCCCGGCATGACCATCTCGACACCCTCGGGGAGGTTGGCGACACCGGTCACGTCGGTGGTGCGGAAGTAGAACTGCGGGCGGTAGCCGTTGAAGAACGGCGTGTGACGCCCGCCCTCCTCCTTCTTGAGGCAGTAGACCTCCGCCTTGAACTTGGTGTGGGGCGTGATCGAGCCCGGCTTGCAGAGAACCTGGCCGCGCTCGATCTCCTCGCGCTTGGTGCCACGCAGCAGGCAGCCGACGTTGTCGCCGGCCTGACCCTCGTCGAGAATCTTGCGGAACATCTCGACGCCGGTGATCACCGTGGAGTCGGTCTTCTCGTGGATGCCCACGATCTCCACCGTGTCGCCGGTCTTGACGATGCCCTGCTCGATGCGGCCGGTGGCCACGGTGCCGCGGCCGGTGATCGAGAACACGTCCTCGACCGGCATGAGGAAATCCTTCTCGAGCGGGCGCTCGGGCTGCGGGATGTAGGTGTCGAGAGCCTCGGCGAGCTCGAGGATCTTGGCCTTGTGCTCCTCGTCACCCTCCAGCGCCTTGAGCGCGGAGCCGAGGATCACCGGGACGTCGTCGCCCGGGAAGTCGTACTCGGAGAGCAGGTCGCGGACCTCGACCTCGACCAGCTCGAGGAGCTCGTCGTCGTCCACCTGGTCGACCTTGTTGAGGAAAACCACGATGTACGGAACGCCGACCTGGCGGGCGAGCAGGATGTGCTCGCGCGTCTGGGGCATGGGCCCGTCGGCCGCCGAGACCACCAGGATCGCGCCGTCCATCTGCGCGGCGCCGGTGATCATGTTCTTGATGTAGTCGGCGTGCCCGGGGCAGTCCACGTGTGCGTAGTGGCGGTTCTCAGTCTGGTACTCGACGTGAGATGTGGCGATCGTGATGCCGCGCTCCTTCTCCTCCGGCGCGTTGTCGATCTCCGCGAAGCTCTTCGCTTCGCCGCCCTGCGCCTCGGCGAGGACGTTCGTGATCGCCGCCGTAAGCGTGGTCTTGCCGTGGTCGATGTGACCTATGGTGCCGACGTTGCAGTGCGGCTTGTCGCGCTCGAACTTCTCCTTCGCCACTTGGGACTGCTCCTTTCAGGAACTCTTATGAGGCCGGCTCCGCTCTGGAGCGAAGGCGAACCTCCGAAACATACTCTTATCTACGCGCTGGCTCCGACCGGCTCGCCGGTCCGGTGCTCGACGATCTCCTCGGCGATGTTGCCGGGGACCTCCTCGTAACGATCGAACTGCATCGAGTAGTTGGCCCGGCCCTGTGTGTTGGACCGCAGGTCGGTGGCGTACCCGAACATCGAGGACAGCGGGACGCTGGCCTGGACCGCGATTGCGTTTCCGCGCGGCTCCTGGGTCTCGACCCGTCCGCGGCGACCGGAGAGGTCGCCGATCACGGTGCCGACGTAGTCCTCCGGGGTGAGCACCTCGACCGCCATGATCGGCTCCAGCAGCACGGGCTTCGCGCGCTTGGCAGCCTCCTTGGCCGCAAGCGACCCGGCGACCTTGAACGCGATCTCCGAAGAGTCGGTGTCGTGGTACTTGCCGTCGGTGAGCGTCACGCGGACGTCCACCATGGGGAAGCCGGCCTTCACGCCTGACTCCAGCGCCTCCTCGATCCCCTTCTCGACTGCGGGGATGAACTCCGAGGGCACCGAGCCGCCCTTCACCTTGTTGATGAAGTCAAAGCCCTCGCCGGGTGCCGGCTCCATGTCGATGTAGACGACGCCGTACTGGCCCGAGCCACCGGTCTGGCGGATGAACTTGCCCTCGACCTTCTTCACCTCGGCCCGAACGGTCTCGCGGTAGGCCACCTGCGGGCGGCCGACGCCGGCCTCGACGTTGAACTCGCGCTTCATGCGGTCGACGATCACCTCGAGGTGCAGCTCGCCCATGCCGGAGATCACGGTCTGGCCGGTCTCGTCGTCGGTGCGGATGTGGAAGGTGGGGTCCTCCTCGCCAAGCCGTGCCAGCGCCACGCCCATCTTCTCCTGATCGGCCTTGGTCTTCGGCTCGATCGAGACGTGCACCACCGGATCGGGGAAGTTGATCGTCTCGAGGATGATCGGGGCGTCGGGGGCGCAGAGCGTGTCGCCCGTGGAGGTCTGCTTGAGGCCGACGCCCGCGGCGATGTCGCCCGCGTAGACCGTCTCCTCCTCCTCGCGGTGGTTGGCGTGCATCATCAGGATGCGCCCGACGCGCTCGGTGCGCTCCGAGCTGGAGTTGAGGATGCGCGCGCCGGCGTCCAGGGTGCCGGAGTAGACGCGGAAGTAGGTGAGCTTGCCGACGAACGGGTCGGACATGACCTTGAAGGCGAGCGCGGAGAACGGCGCGTCGTCGTCGGGCGGGCGGGTGGCCGGCTTGGGCTCGCCGTCGTCGCCCTTCTGCGGCGGCTCGATTCCGTCCATCGGGGGGACGTCCAGCGGGCTCGGCAGGTAGTCGACCACGGCATCGAGCAGCGGCTGCACGCCCTTGTTCTTGAACGAGGAGCCGCACATCACGGGGAAGATCGAGATGTCGAGGGTGGCCTTGCGGATGTCGTCGCGCAGGCGGTCGGCCTCGATCTCCTTCTCCTCGAGGTAGTCCTCCATCAGCTCGTCGTCGTAGTCGGCGAGCGCCTCGATCAGGTGGGTGCGCGCCTCGTGGGCGGCGTCGGCCATGTCGGCGGGGATCTCCTCCTCGCCCCACTCCTGGCCGAGGTCGTCCTTGTAGACGATGGCCTTCATCGTGACGAGGTCGACGACGCCCTTGAAGTCGCCCTCCGCGCCGATCGGAAGCTGGATCGGGATCGCGCTGCCCGCGCCCTCGGTCTTGCCGTCGGCGCCCAGGCGCTCGTGCATCGTGCGCACGGACATGTCGAAGTCGGCGCCCGTGCGGTCCATCTTGTTGATGTAGGCGATGCGCGGGACCTTGTACTTGTCGGCCTGGCGCCAGACCGTCTCGGACTGGGGCTCGACGCCGGCGACGGAGTCGAACAGCGCGATGGCGCCGTCGAGCACGCGCAGGGAGCGCTCCACCTCGACCGTGAAGTCCACGTGGCCGGGCGTGTCGATGATGTTGATGCGGTGGTCGTTCCAGGCGGCGGTGGTAGCGGCGGACGTGATCGTGATGCCGCGCTCCTGCTCCTGCTCCATCCAGTCCATGACGGCCGCGCCCTCGTGAACCTCACCCATCTTGTGGGTGCGCCCGGTGTAGAAGAGGATGCGCTCGGTCGTCGTCGTCTTGCCCGCGTCGATGTGGGCCATGATTCCGATGTTGCGCGTCTTCTCTAGGGAAACTTTGCGTGGCATGGGTGCAGTCCTGGGCTGGGGGTTTGGGGCAGAAAAAAGGCCCTATGCGGGCCCATTGCGTCGCATCGAGTGGCCCGAGTGGGTGACTATGTGGTGGAAGTCTCCATCGATGCGTGCATGAGCACCCCGGGCGCGGATCGAAACCCACCCCGCGGGCGACGCACGATGGTAGCAGAGGATTCCCGCTCCTCCCGCTTCCCAAGCGGGATACGCTGCGGCCCGATGGAGGCCTCCACACCCACCGCAGTCGCCCGCCTCACGGGGGCGGTCAGATCCGCCGGCGGCGTGGCCTTGATCGTCCTCGTGCTGGGTGTTGTCGGCGCGGTGCTGGTGATTTCCGCGGAGTTCTCGACGATCGTGAAGGTCGACGTGCTCACCACCGGCACCTGCGAGGAGATCGCCGATCCCGAGGTGCGCGACGCCTGCGACTCGGGTGGCTTCGAGCAGCACGGCGGCGCGTTCATCCTGCTCGGCCTGGCCGCGCTGGCAATGGCCTGGGGCGCGGGGCGCGGCGCGAGCCGCCCCGCCGCGCTGGCGCTGGTTGCGATCGGCGCGGTGGTGCTGGCGTTCTCTCTGATCCGCGACGTGCCCAAGGCCGACGACACCGGGCTGGTCGGCCTCCAATACGAGAAGGCCGAGGCGAAGCCCGGGACCGGCCTCTACATGGAGATCGCGGGCGCCGGCCTGATCATGCTGGCGGGACTGGTGCGCTTACGCCGCCCCGGGATCGCCCCTTCGCAGGACGAAGGCTGACCGGCTGCTACTACCAGCGGTAGTGCGCGAACGCTTTGTTCGCCTGCGCCATGCGGTAGATGTCGTCCTTGCGCTTGTAGGCGAGCCCCTGCTGGGACTGCGCGTCCAGCAACTCGCTGGCCAGGCGCTCCGACATCGACTTCTCGCGGCGCTTGCGTGCGAACTCCACGAGCCAGCGCACCGCCAGGGTGCGGGCGCGCGGGCCCGGGACTTCGACCGGCACCTGGTAGGTCGCGCCGCCGACGCGGCGTGAGCGGACCTCCAGCACCGGCGTGAGGATCTTGATCGAGTTCTCCAGCGCCACCACCGGCTCCTCGTTGGTCTTGCGGGAGAGGACGTCGAGCGCGTCGTAGACGATCTTCTCGGCGGTCGACTTCTTGCCGTCGGTCATCACCTTGTTGATCAGCTGCTGCACGAGCTTGGAGCTCGTGCATGGCGTCGGCATCGATCGGGCGAGAGCCCGCTGCTGCGCGGCGGGGCATCTCTAGCGGGCCTTGGCCCCGTAGGCGGAGCGGTTCTTCTTGCGATCGCTCACGCCCGAGGCGTCGAGCGTGCCGCGAACGACCTTGTAGCGAACGCCCGGGAGGTCCTTGACGCGGCCGCCGCGGATGAGCACGACGGAGTGCTCCTGCAGGTTGTGCCCTTCGCCCGGGATGTAGGAGGTGACCTCCATGCCGTTTGTGAGCCGGACGCGCGCGACCTTGCGCAGCGCGGAGTTCGGCTTCTTCGGCGTGACCGTGTAGACGCGGGTGCAGACGCCTCGGCGCTGCGGCGCGGCGGTGCGCTTCTTGCGCCCCTGCCCGGACTTCAGGCCAGGCGTCGCCACCTTCTTCTTGGGCGACTTGCGGCCCTTGCGGACGAGTTGATTAATGCTGGGCATAGAGCGGCGGAGGATGGTAGCAGTGGGTCTAGGGTTCAACCGTGCTCGTACGCAGGCTGCAAGCCGGGGAGCTGGACCTCGTCGCGCCTGTCTGGGAGTCGCTTCTGGCCCACCACGCCGCGGTCGCGCCCGACATGCCCACGCGGCCGCCGGATGAGAGCTGGCGTATGCGGCGCGCCGACTACGAGCGCTGGCTGGCCGAGCCGGACGCCTTCGCGCTCGTCGCCGAGGAGGGCGGCGCGGCCGTGGGCTACGCCGTCGTGCGCCTGGGCGGCCCGGACGAGACCTGGGTCACCGGGGAGCGCACGGCCGAGCTCGAGACCCTGGCCGTGATCCCGTCGAGCCCGCGGGCAGGGCGTGGGCTCGGCGCTGATGGACGCCGTCGACGAGGAGCTCCGGCCGGCTCGGCGTCGACGACCTGTGGGTCGTCGGTCGTGGCCGGCAACGACGGTGCCATGCGCTTCTACGAGCGGCGCGGGCCTGGCGACCTACATGAACCGGATGCACCGGGGTAGGATCGCGAGCCATGACTGAGGTCACGCTCGAGCATCGCCGATCGGGCGATGGAGAGCCGCTGGTAGCGATCCACGGGATCGGGTCGTGCTGGCAGGTGTGGAAACCGGTGCTTCCCGCGCTGGAGGCCAAGCACGACGTGCTGTCCCCGAGCCTCCCCGGCTACGGCAAGTCAGCGCCGCTGGAGGGCACCGCGACGGTCACCAGGCTGGTCGATGCGGTCGAGGAGGCGATGGACGCGGCCGGCTTCGACACCGCCCACGTGGTCGGCAACTCGATGGGCGGATGGATCGCCGCCGAGCTTGCGGCCCGAGGGCGCGCCCGGACGGTGGTTGCCATATCGCCTGCAGGGCTCTACACCGAGAAGGAGCTCATATACGCGAGCCGGATCCTGCGCTCGTCGTTCGCGGCCGCGCAGCGGCTGGCTCCGCACGCCGACCGCATCACCGCCAGCGCCGCCGGCCGCCGGCTCGCGTTCGGGCTCATGTACGCGCACCCGGAACGCCTCGACGCCGGGGACGCGGCCCACGGCCTGAAGGTTTTCGCGGGCTCGCCGAGCTTCCTCGAGACGATGGAATGGATCGAGGGCGGCCAGATGCCGCTCGACCTCCATTCGATCGACTGCCCGGTCCGGATCGTGTGGGGCTCGCGGGACATGCTGCTTCCGGTGCGTCAGGCGCCCCGCTGGGCGAAGCACGTCAAGGGGGCCGAGGTGGTGCGGCTGCCGGGTCTGGGCCACGTCCCGATGGGCGACGACCCCGTGGAGACGGCAGCGAAGATCCTCGAGGTGACCGCCGCGCCTATCAGTGCGCGCGAGCCTCAGGCCGCAGCGGGCTGAGCGCCCGACTCGGCAGCGAGCGTGCGCTGGGGAGCCGGCGTGAGAGCGGCGGCCACGATCACCATGATGAAGGCTGAGGCCTGAATGACGATGCCGAGTGTGTCGCCGGGCATCGGGTCGCCGAACACCACGAACCCGCCGGTGATGGCCGACACGTTGGCGGCCGCGCTGGTGAGCGTGATCACCGGGACGGCCTCGCCCTGCTGGAGGCCGCGGGCCGAGGCGTAGAACGCCAGGATCGAAGCGGCGACGCAGGTGAGCAGCCAAGGGGAGACGATGTTGCCGCCGGTCATGGCCTTGATGGCCACGTCGGAGACGCCGAAGAGGATGCCGGCGGCGGTGCCCATGAGCACGCCGTGGTGCTCGTGGTGGGCGCCGAAGCGGCGGTGGAAGACCAGCAGCATGCCCACGCCGAGCAATCCGGCCTCGAAGACGATCATGCCCGAAGTGGAGTAAGCGGCGGAGGCGTCGGTGCCGTGGGGCAGCGTCGCGGCCAGCAGGCAGAGCCCGAGGGCGGTGAGGCCAACTCCCGCCCACTGGCGGGGGCCGACGGTGCAGCCGAAGAAGCGGTCCGCCAGGACAGTGAGGAACACCAGGCCGCCGGAGATGACCGCCTGGACGAGGGAGAGGGGGGCCATGGCCAGGGCGGCCACGTGGAAGACCCATGCGACGAATGCCACGAGCATGCCGATCGCGAACCACTTCGACTTGAACAGGCCGACCGCGCTCTTGAGCGGGTGGCGCATGCTCACGTCAGGCGCGGCACAAGCGCCCCGGTGCTTCAGAAGGAAGCCCAGGTTGGTGGTAAAGGCGCACAGAAGCGCCAGCAAGATGCCTAGTTGAACAGTCATAGAGAAATGCCCGGCGGAGTCTTTGTTACTTCTGCGGCTTTCCCTGCCGCCGGTATTCGTCCTATCGGCCGTACCGCCTGCCCGCTTAACTACATCACGTCGAGCTGGACAAAGTCGCAGTTACCCCTGAACCACGCGTCCTCAAACACCGTAGCTAGACCAATCCTGTTCGTGGACGTCGACGGGGTGATCAGCCTGTTCGGTTTCTCGAGCGATCCGAGCGAGCTTCCTGGGCCTTTCCACTGGGTCGACGGGATCGCCCACTGCATCTCCAAGGACAGCGGCCCCCGGCTGGAGAGGCTGGCGGAGACGTTCGACCTGGTGTGGGCAACCGGGTGGGAGGAGAAGGCCAACGAGTACCTCCCCTTCATCCTCGGGTTGTCGTTCAAGGAGCTGCCTGTCCTGACCTTCGATGGCCGGGCAGTGTTCGGGTCCGCCCACTGGAAGCTGGACGCGATCGAGGAGTACGCCGCCGGCCGCCCGGCGGCCTGGATCGACGACAACCTCGACGACGAGTGCCGCGCCTGGGCGCAGCGGCGTGAGGAGCCGACACTGCTGATCCAGACCGAGTCTCCGGTCGGGATGCTCGAAGAGCACGTGGAGGAGCTCCTGGCCTGGGCGAATGCGACGATGAGGTGATGTTGCGCGTAAACCTCTCCCGGCCGCAGATCGAATTCGACCCGTCCGACCCCGAGGGCTACCGCTCCGGGATGCATCGGCTGAGAAAGCCCGGTGCAGGGAGCACCGGCGCCAGCGTCTACGAGCTGCCGCCGGGCCAGGCCGTGTGCCCGTACCACTACGAGCTGGGTGAGGAGGAGTGGCTGCTGGTGATCGAGGGGCGCCCGACGCTACGAACCCCCGAGGGGGAGGACCAGCTCGAACCGCTCGACATGGTCCTCTTCCCCACCGGACCCGAGGGCGCCCACAAGGTGACCAACGACACCGATGCGAACGTACGGATCGTGATGTGGTCGGAGGTGGTCTACCCGACGGCCACCGTCTACCCCGACAGCGACAAGGTGGGCGTGTTCACCGCTGATCGCTCCGACAACCTGATGGCGAAGCGCTCCAGCGGTGTCGACTACTTCGACGGGGAGACCTAGGACCGCAGCGAGATCACGTGGGCCTTGTCGGGCGCCACGTCGCCCTCGAGCACCTGTAGATAGGCGCTCTCCACCGCCTCGAAACCGCTGGCCTGCTCCACCTCGAGCCAGCCGTCCACCCAGTCGCTGAAGCCGTTCCAGGCCTCGGCCACCGTCTTGGCGAGTGCGCCGGCGCCCCAGTCCTCGGAGCGCTTCTCGACCCGGTCCGGGGCGAAGAAGATCACCGGCTCCGGCCCCGGCAGCTCGGCTCCCGCCCCGGCGCCCATCTCCTCCCAGTGGGTCGCCCCCACGGTCATGCTGTACGCCAGGTCGTCGCCGAAATGGGTGTGCACCGCCAGGCGCACGTCGCCATCGCCGGAGATGTCCACCAGCGTCGGCGGGCCGCGCTCGAGCGAGCCGACGTCGTCGTAGGTGACCGTCCGGTCGTAGATGCCCAGGCCCTTCACGAACTCCGCGTTGCGCGGCGACGTGAGACCCACCAGCTCGACGTCCTCACGCTGGGCGAGCAGATAGGCCGCGCCGATCGCCGTCTTGCTCGACGCGCTGGCGATGATCACCGGCCCCTTCCCCGTCAGGCCCTCGTCGTCCAGCTGGTCGTCGATCAGGAACGACGTGAAGAACAGCGGCCGGAGGAGCATCTGGAGCGCCTCGTTGTCGTCGCGGTAGAACGGGTCCGCGCCGGTGAGCGTGTAGCGCTGGTAGGTGCCCGGCAGCTCCTTGCGATGGGGCGAGGCGTCGATGAAGCCGCCCTTGTCGGCGCGCGCGGGCGTGACCACCAGGTGAGAGGAGGGCGGCAGGTAGCCGTAGACGCGCCCGCCGGCCTCGAGGCCCTCGGCCTCGCTGGCCTCCACGTCGGCGAAGCCCCACATCGGCACGCGCCCCCAGCCCTCCGGCCCCGGGAAGAAGTTCCAGTAGGACATGAAGTCGCCGAACACCGCGTAGGTCACGTTGTTGGCCGTGAGGCCGAAGCTGTCGACAGCCAGCAGCGCCTGGCCGGGCTCGAGCTCCGGCGGCTCGGACTCGTCGATCCGCGTTTCCCGGATGTCCGTGCGATTGACGAGGAAGTCGGTCACGCGCGCAATTTGTACCCGGTTTGGAACAGGCGCAGGTTCAGCGCGAAGAGGGCGGCGGTGGCGGCCGTGAGCACGACGAGCGACAGCGCCACGTTCGCCTCCGTGTAGCCCAGGAACCCGTAGCGCACGAGGTTGATCATGTAGTAGATCGGGTTGAAGTGGGTGAGGGTCTGGAACGGCTCGTCGAGCAGGGACGCGGAGTAGAAGACCCCGCCCAGGAAGATCAGCGGCGTGAGCACGAACGTCTGGGCGAAGCTCACGTCGTCGAACTGCTCGGCCCGCACGCCCACGAGCACGCCGAGCTGGGCGAAGAAGAAGCCGACCAGGAACAGCGCGGGGATGAGCACCAGGATGTGCTCCACGCCGATGTCCACCAGGAACGCTGAGGCCGTGAAGGTGAGCACCGCCACGATCATCCCGCGCAGGAACCCGCCGAGCGAGAACGCGAGCAGCAGCTGGACCGGTGAGGCCGGCGAACTGAGCTGGTCGTCGATCGCCCGCTGGAACTTCTGCTGGAGGATCGAGGACGAGTTGTTCGAGAAGGCGTTGATCGCCCAGGCCATCATGATCAGCCCGGGGATGATGAACACCACGTAGTCGATGCCGTGCAGGGTGTCGATGCGCGAGCCGAGCGCCGCGCCGAAGACCGAGATGTAGAGGAAGGTCTCCAGCAGCGGGGCGCCGAGGGTCTGGCGCTTGATCTTCGTGAAGCGGGTCACCTCGCGCCGCACCAGCGAGACGAAGCGGATCTGGGACGGGCTCACGGTCACCACCTCATTCAGGTGCGCGCGCGAGAGCTCCTTGCGACCCACCAGCTCGAGGTAGGCGTCCTCCAGGCTGGTCACGCCGTACTCCGCCGCGAGCTCGGGGCTGGTGCCCGTGGCCACGATCTCGCCGTCGGTGATGAAGGCGATCTTGTCGCAGAGCTGCTCCGCCTCCTCCAGGTAATGGGTGGTGAGCAGGATCGTGGTGCCCTCCTCGTTGATGCGCTGCACGTACTGCCACAGCTCGAGGCGCAGCTCCACGTCGACTCCCGCGGTCGGCTCGTCGAGGATCAGCAGTCGGGGGCGGTGCATCAACGCGCGCGCGAGGATGAGCCGGCGCTTCATGCCGCCCGACAGCGTGCGCGTGCGCTCGTCGCGCTTCTCGGTGAGCGAGAACGCGTCGAGCAGCTCCGCGGTGCGCTCGCGGCGGTCCTTCTTGGGCATCCCGAAGTAGCCGCCGTGGTAGTCGAGGGTCTCGGCCGCGGTGAGGAACCAGTCCAGGTTGAGGTCCTGCGGGGCCAGCCCGATCGCCAGCCGCGCCTGCTCGTAGTTGTCGAGGGCGTCGTGGCCGAACACGTGGATGGAGCCCGAGGTGGTCTGGGCCAGGCCGGTGGCGCAGTGGATGAGGGTCGACTTGCCGGCTCCGTTGGGGCCGAGCAGGCCGAAGAACTCGCCGTCCTCGATGTCGAGCGAGACGCCGCGCAGGGCCTCGGTTCCCGTGGGGTAGCGCTTTACGAGGTCTTCGATGTGGAGGGCGTGCACCCCGGCATCATGCGAGTTCAACGCGGCTTGAAGTCAAGGGCGGGCAAGCCATCGAGATTAGACGGCGTCCTACGACGGGCGTTCGACGCGGTACTGCTTGCCGTGGCGGTACCACTTCTTCAACCCGCTCACGTACTCGCACGCAGGACCGCCCTCGCGGTGGCGAACCCCGTCGAGGTACCACTTGGTCGACCCGTTCGCGTGCAGGATCGCCGGGCCGTCCTCGCGGTGCAGTCGTCCGTGGCGGTACCACTCCTCGCGCCCGTTGGGGAACACCCGCGCGGCTCGCCCTCGGCGTGGAGCCGCCCCTCCGCGTCGCGGAGCTCCACCACGCCGCCTGCCGTGAGCTGAGGTTCCGTCGCCATGTGACCGGGCTGTGAGTACCCAGCCGAGCCGGGAGCTACCTTGCGGCCGTGCTGCGCTTCGCTCGCCGCGAACCCTCCGCCGTCCTGCTCGCGGCGCAACTGCTCGCCGTGCTCCTCTACCCGTTCATGGAGGACAGCGACGCGGGGCGAGCGCTCTTCAGCCTCCTCGGCATCGCCGTGCTGGGGCTCGTGCTCTTGGCGGTGCGCAGCACACCCGCCCGAACCGGGTTCGGCGTGCTGCTCGCGATCCCCGCGACCGTGCTGCTGCTCATCCAGGCGGTGACCGGCGACGACACCCT
Source organism: uncultured Thermoleophilaceae bacterium (assembly GCA_963825775.1). GTDB lineage: Bacteria > Actinomycetota > Thermoleophilia > Solirubrobacterales > Thermoleophilaceae > JAAYBF01. Next base: position 252,274 of record CAWGUV010000016.1, read on the forward strand.
GCTGCCCTACTCCTCGGCGCTGGAGGCGGTGCTCTACTTCTACGCGGCCGCCGCTCTCATCGCGTACATGCTCGAGGACCACGAGATCACTCGCGACGAGCTGTTCGCGGTCGGCGCCACCTTCACCCTCGTCGCGTGGGCGTTCGCCTACCTCTACACCGTCGTCCAGGCGATCGAGCCCGGCAGCTTCACGGCGGCGATCGACCCGACCGGCGAGCGCAGCTGGATGGAGCTGCTGTTCCTGAGCTTCACGACCCTCACCAGCACGGGGCTCAGCGACGTGGTCCCGGTCAAGGCGTCGGCGAGGAGCTTCGTGATGGTCGAGCAGGTCGCCGGGCTGGCCTACGTGGCGATGGTGGTCTCGCGCCTGGTGGCGCTGACCGTGCCTGCACCCCGGACGTCAGCCCAAATAGGGCGGCGCCTCGCCCCAACCCCACCGGGGACGGGCGCGTGCTCAACCGGCTCCGCACCCGGCTGCGAGTTCTCCAAGGCCAGCCGCGTACCCCACTCCACGTAGGCCAGCAGCGCCGACCGGAACTCCGGGTCGGCCGGTAGGCCTGCGTCGTCGGCCGCGAGGCTCATCAGCGAGACGAACCGCGCCTGCGCCTCCCGGGTGATCCCGAGGTCCGGTGGCGGGAAACCATGTGCTCGTAGCCGCCGAGCTCGTCGCTGTACTCGTGGGCCCGCCGAACACCTCGCGCCACCACGCGGCGACGTGCGCCCGGTGCGCCTCATGAACGCCCCCGGGGAAGTACGGAGCGATCAGCTCGTCCTGCTCGGCACGGTCGTAGAACGCGTCGATAAGTCGGCGGAAGGCCTGCTCACCGCCGGCCCATTCATAAAGCGTGGGTGGTGCCTGGTCAGTCAACAGGGGCGATTCTCCCGCGGGAGGCGACGGTGGGCCTTTTCGGCCCGCCCGCGCGCAGGGAGCGAGGCACCCCCGTAGGCGGTAGCCGAAGGGGGTCCGAGTCGACCGAGCACGGACGGAACGAAAAGACCACCGGAGCCAGGACCCGCGGCCACAAGCGCCACGGGCCCAAAACCTCCGATTACCAGCTACTTCTTGTCGTCGTCCTTCGCGGCCGGCACGTCCGCCAGCTCGTCGCCGAACGATGAGCCGTTGCCACCCTCGGAGCTGTCACCGAAGCCGAAGCCCTCGAGCTCGCCGTCCTCGGTGAGCCCGAGCTCGGCAGCGAGCTCGTTCTCGTCGAGCAGCCCGATCTCCTCCGGCGAGTGCCGGCGGATGGGCTCGGTGGGCTCGATCTCCAGGCGCCGGTAGTGCTTCAGCCCGGTCGCGGCGGGGATCAGCTTGCCGATGATCACGTTCTCCTTGAGCCCGAGCAGGCGGTCCGTCTTGCCCTCGAGCGCGGCGTCGGTGAGCACCTTCGTGGTCTCCTGGAAGGAGGCCGCCGACAGGAACGAATCGGTGGCCAGCGAGGCCTTCGTGATGCCGAGGATGATCGGCTCCACCTGGGCCTGCTCCTTCTTGGCCTTCTTCAGCTCGGCGTTCATCTTGGCCATCTCGTGGCGGTCGATGAATGCGCCCGGCAGGTAGTCCGAATCGCCCTTCTGGTCCACGCGCATCTTCTTCATCATCTGCCTGACGATGATCTCGATGTGCTTGTCCTTGATGTCCACGCCCTGTGAGCGGTAGACCTTCTGGACCTCCTGGACGAGGTAGACCTCGGTGTCGGTGCGGCCGCGGATCTCCAGCAGCTCGTGCGGGTAGATCGAGCCCTCGTTGAGCTGCTTGCCGGCCTCCACCTTCTCGCCCTCTTCGACGAACAGGCGGGTGCGGACGGGGAACGAGTAGGAGTGCTCCTCGCCGCCGGCGTCCGTGAGGAGCACCTTCAGCGCCTTCTCGGTCCGCTCGATCGACACCTTGCCGTCGTGCTCGGCCAGCTTGGCCAGGCCCTTCGGCTTGCGCGCCTCGAACAGCTCGACGACACGCGGGAGGCCCTGGGTGATGTCCAGCCCCGCCACGCCGCCGGTGTGGAACGTGCGCAGCGTGAGCTGGGTGCCCGGCTCGCCGATCGACTGGGCGGCGATGATGCCCACCGCGTCGCCGATCGCCACCAGCTTGCCGGTGGCCGGAGCCACGCCGTAGCAGTGCTGGCAGATGCCGGTCTTGGCCTCGCACTTGAGCACTGAGCGGACGGGCACGGTGTCGCTCTCGGCCGCGGGGGTGAGCCCCTCGACGACCTCGGCGAGCGACTCCTTGTCGAGCATCGCGTCCTTCTTGGAGAGCGAGCGGCCGCGCTTGGTCTTGACCTCCTTGGCCGTGTAGCGGCCGAGCAGGTTCTCGTTGGGCTTGCCGTCCTCGGCGAACAGCGGCATCTCGATGAACTCCTTGGTGCCGCAGTCCTCCTCGCGCACGATCACGTCCTGCGCGACGTCAACCAGACGACGCGTCAGGTAGCCGGAGTCGGCGGTACGAAGCGCCGTGTCGGCCAGGCCCTTCCGGGCGCCGTGAGTCGAGATGAAGTACTCGAGCACGGTCAGGCCCTCCATGAAGTTGGCCTTGATCGGGCGCTCGATGATCTCGCCCTTCGGGTTCGCCATCAGGCCACGCATGCCCGCCAGCTGGCGGATCTGCTTGAACGAGCCTCGGGCTCCGGAGTTGGCCATCATGAAGATGGGGTTGAGCTCGTGGAGGTTTTTCTGCATCGCCTCGCCGACCTCGTCCGTGGCCGCGTTCCAGCGGTCGGTGACCGCCTCGTGGCGCTCCTCCTGGGAGATGAGCCCCGTGTCGTACTGGTCGTAGATGTTGCTGACCTCGGCCTCGATGCGCTCGAGGATCTCTTCCTTCGCCGGCGGGATCACCACGTCGTTCTTCGAGATGGTGATTCCGGCCTGGCTCGCGAAGTGGAAGCCGAGCTCCTTGAATGCGTCGAGCACCTGAGCGGTGACGTGCGGGCCGTGCTGCTCCACGAGGCCCTCGATCACGGCGCTCATGTCGCGCTTGCGCAGCGGCTGGTTCACGAACGTGTAGCTCGTGGCGGGGTCGTACTTGTCCTCGAGCACCTCCTCGAGCGCACGCTCCACGCGCTCGTTGAAGATGATCCGGCCGACCGTGGTCAGGATGTGTCCCTGGCCGTGCAGGCGGCGGTACTCCGCGAGGTCGTGCAGCTCGACCATGTTGAGGTCGTAGGAGAGCTCCGCCTCCTGGGCGGAGCGGAACACGTGTGGGCGATCGGCCTTCTTCACGCCCTTGCCACCCGACTTGAGCTTGCCCTCGAGCTGCTCCAGCTCCTCGGAATCGGGGCCGTAGGTGAGGTAGTAGGTGCCGAGCACCATGTCCTGCGTGGGCGTGGCCAGCGGAGCGCCGTGCGCCGGGGACAGGATGTTGTTGGCCGACAGCATCAGCAGCCGCGCCTCGGCCTGGGCCTCGGCGGACAGCGGCAGGTGGACGGCCATCTGGTCGCCGTCGAAGTCGGCGTTGAACGCCGAGCAGACGAGCGGGTGCACCTGGATCGCCTTGCCCTCCACCAGCACCGGCTCGAAGGCCTGCAGCCCGAGGCGGTGAAGCGTCGGCGCGCGGTTGAGCAGCACCGGGTGGTCCTTGATGACCTCCTCCAGCACGTCCCAGACCTCGGGAATCATCGAGTCGACCATCTTCTTGGCCGCCTTGATGTTCTGCACCGACTTGCGCTCGACTAGCCGGGCCATGATGAACGGCTTGAACAGCTCCAGGGCCATGAGCTTCGGCAGGCCGCACTGGTGCAGGCGCAGCGACGGGCCGGCCACGATGACCGAACGGCCCGAGTAGTCCACGCGCTTACCGAGCAGGTTCTGACGGAAGCGGCCCTGCTTGCCCTTGAGCATGTCGCTCAGTGACTTGAGGGGGCGGTTGCCCGGCCCGGTGACGGGACGGCCGCGGCGGCCGTTGTCGAACAGCGCGTCGACGGCCTCCTGCAGCATCCGCTTCTCGTTGTTGACGATGATCTCCGGAGCGCCCAGGTCCAGCAGCCTCTTCAGGCGGTTGTTCCTGTTGATCACGCGGCGGTAGAGGTCGTTGAGGTCCGACGTGGCGAAGCGGCCACCGTCGAGCTGCACCATCGGGCGCAGCTCCGGCGGGATGACCGGAATCGCCTCGAGGATCATGTCCTCGGGCTTGTTGTCGGAGTGGATGAACGCCGAGACGACCTTGAGGCGCTTGACCGCGCGGCTCTGCTTCTGGCCCTTGGCGGTCTTGACCTGGTCCTCGAGCTCAGCCTGCTCAGCCTCGAGATCGACCTGCTGGAGCAGGTCGCGCACGGCCTCCGCGCCCATCGTGCCGCGGAAGTACTCGCCGAAGCCGTAGGGGGAGCCGAAGCGGTCCTTGAGCTCGCGGAACAACGTCTCGTCCGCGATCACGTCCTTGGGCTTCATCTCCTGGAACAGCTCCCAGACGTCGCGCATCCGCTGGGCTGCGTCCTCGATGTAGGCCTCGGTGTCGGCGATGTCCGACTCGAAGGTCTTGGTGAGCTCCTTCTCGAGCTTCTCGCGGTCGTCGTCGGAGAGCTTCTTGATGTTGATGTCGAGCGAGTCCGCCCACAGGTGGTCCTCGTCGGAGAAGCTGGTCTGCTTGCCGCTCTTCAGGTACTCCAGCCGGCGCTTGAGCGACTCGTTGAGCCCCTGCACCTGCTGCTCGCGCTCGGCGTCGTACGCGTCGACGACCTTGGTGACTTCCTTCTCGAGCTTGGGCACGTCCTTCTCGCGCGCCTCGTCGTCCACCCACGTGACCATCGAGGCCGCGAAGTAGAGGACCTTCTCCAGCTCCTTGGGAGCCATGTCGATCAGGTAGCCGATGCGGCTGGGGACGCCCTTGAAGAACCAGATGTGGCTGACCGGGGCGGCCAGGTCCACGTGGCCCATGCGCTCACGGCGCACCTTGGAGCGCGTGACCTCCACGCCGCAGCGCTCGCAGACGATGCCCTTGTAACGGACGCGCTTGTACTTGCCGCAGTAGCACTCCCAGTCCTTGGTCGGACCGAAGATGCGCTCGCAGAAGAGGCCGTCCTTCTCAGGCTTGAGCGTGCGGTAGTTGATCGTCTCCGGCTTGGTGACCTCGCCGGAGCTCCACGAGCGGATCTGCTTCGAGGAAGCGAGCCCGATCGAAATCTTGTCGAAGTTGTTGATGTCGATCATCAGGCCTTCTTCCCATCCGTCTCGATCATTTCTTTGTCTTGCTCGGCCTTGGTCTCGTCGGTCTGCCCGCCTTCACCCTCGGCCTCGGTCTTCTCTTCCTTCTCGTCCGCGGCGTCACCGTCGGTGGCGCGCACGCCTGACAGGTCGATGCCCAGCTCCTCGGCAGCTCGCAGGAGGTCGTCGTCCTCGTCGCGCATCTCCACGCCGCCGCCCTCCTCCGAGCGGACATCCACGTCGAGCGCGAGCGACTGCATCTCCTTCAGCAGCACCTTGAACGACTCCGGGATGGAGGGCTCGGCGATGTTCTCGCCCTTGACGATGGCCTCGTAGGCCTTCACTCGCCCGACGGTGTCGTCGGACTTGATCGTGAGCATCTCCTGGAGCGTGTACGCGGCGCCGTAAGCCTCGAGCGCCCACACCTCCATCTCGCCGAAGCGCTGGCCGCCGAACTGCGCCTTGCCGCCCAGCGGCTGCTGGGTGACGAGCGAGTAGGGGCCCGTGCTGCGCGCGTGGATCTTGTCGTCCACGAGGTGCAGCAGCTTCAGGATGTACATGTAGCCGACGGTGACGGTCTCCTCGTAGGGCTCGCCGGTGCGGCCGTTGTAGAGCTTGGCCTTTCCGGTCGCGCGCCTGCCGGGGATCTCCTTCATGTCGACACCGAGGTCGATGCCGCGGTCGGCGTGGTCCTCCTGCCAGCGAACCAGCGCCTCGTCGACGTCCTCGACGGTGGCGCCGTCGAACACCGGCGTGGCGATGTTCACGCGGCCGCCGTTCTGAAGCGAGTGCTTGTAGGCCTCGGAGCCGTCGTCGTACCAGCCGTTGCCCGCGGCCCACCCGAGGTGGGTCTCCAGGATCTGGCCGATGTTCATACGGCTCGGCACGCCGAGCGGGTTGAGGATCACGTCGACGGGTGTGCCGTCCTCGAGGTGAGGCATGTCGGCCTCGGGCACGATCTTGGAGATCACGCCCTTGTTGCCGTGGCGGCCGGCGAGCTTGTCGCCCTCGGCGATCTTGCGCTTCTTGGCCACGTACACGCGCACGAGGTCGTTGACGCCCGGTGAGAGGTCGTCCTCGTCGTCGCGCGAGAAGGTCTTGACGTCGATCACGACGCCGCCCTCGCCGTGGGGCACCTTGAGCGAGGTGTCGCGGACCTCGCGCGCCTTCTCCTTGAAGATCGCGCGGATCAGCTTCTCCTCGGCGGTCAGCTCGGTCTCGCCCTTCGGCGTGACCTTGCCCACCAGCAGGTCCCCGGACCCGACCTCGGCGCCGATGCGCACGATGCCGCGGTCGTCGAGGTTGCGCAGCGACTCCTCCGAGCGGTTGGGGATGTCGCGCGTGATCTCCTCGTCGCCCAGCTTGGTGGTGCGGGCGTCGATCTCGTACTCCTCGATGTGGATCGAGGTGAGCTCGTCGTCCTTGACGAGGCGCTCGGAGATGATGATCGCGTCCTCGAAGTTGTAGCCCTCCCAGGACATGAAGGCCACGAGGCAGTTCTTGCCCAGCGCCAGCTCCGCGTTGCGGGTGGAGGAGCCGTCGGCCAGCGCCTCGCCGTTCTTGACCTTGTCGCCCACCGAGACCAGCGGCTTCTGGTGGATGATCGTGCCCTGGTTGGAGCGGATGAACTTGTGGAGCGGGTACTCGGCCTTGTCGACCACGATCCGCTCGGAGTCCACGTAGGTGACCTCGCCGGAGTTCTCGGAGGTGACCACGTCGCCGGAGTCGATGGCGGCGCGCACCTCCATGCCGGTGCCGATCAGCGGCGCCTCGGTCTTCAGCAGCGGCACGGCCTGGCGCATCATGTTCGAGCCCATCAGCGCCCGGTTGGCGTCGTCGTGCTCGAGGAACGGGATCAGCGCGGTGGCCACCGACCAGATCTGGTCGGGCGAGACGTCCATCAGGTCGACGTCCTTGGGCGCGGCCAGCACCAGCTCGCCGTCGCGTGAGCGACAGGTGACGCCGGGGCCCTTGAGCTTGTTGGTCTTCTCATCGAGCTCGGCGTTGGCCTGCGCGATGACCTTCTCCTCCTCCTGGTTTGCATCCAGGTGGACGATCTTGTCGGTGACCACGCCGTTCTCCACCTCGCGGTAGGGCGTGGTGACGAAGCCGTGCTCGGAGATCTGCGCGTAGCTCGACAGCGAGCCGATGAGGCCGATGTTCGGTCCCTCCGGGGTCTCGATCGGGCACATCCGGCCGTAGTGGGTCGGGTGGACGTCGCGCACCTCGATGGGGGCGCGCTCGCGGGTCAGGCCGCCGGCGCCGAGGGCGGAGAGCCGTCGGCGGTGGGTGAGGCCGTCCAGCGAGTTCGTCTGCTGCATGAACTGCGACAGCTGCGACGACCCGAAGAACTCCTTCTGGGCCGCCACGACCGGGCGGATGTTGATGATCGTCTGCGGGGTGATCGTGTCCGAGTCCTCGGTGGTGAGGCGCTCGCGGACCACGCGCTCCATCCGGTAGAGGCCGATGCGGAAGGCCTCCTGGATCAGCTCGCCGACCGTGCGCAGGCGACGGTTGCCGAAGTGCTCGTACTCGTCGAGGCGCTCCTCGATCGGCTCGCGCGGGTAGGTCTGCGCCTCAGCGGCGTAGTCCTTGATCGGCTCGCCCTCGTACTCGCCCGACTCGGGCATGCCGAGCGCCTTGGGCAGCGACACGAGCTCCTTGATCAGCTCGACGATGTCGCGCGGGGTGAGCGTGCGCGTGTCCAGCTTCTCGTCGAGGTGCAGGCGCGAGTTCGAGCTTGTAGCGCCCGACGCGCGTGAGGTCGTAGCGCTTGGGGTCGAAGAACAGCTGGTTCAGCAGGTTCTTCGCGGCGTCCACCGACGGCGGCTCGCCCGGGCGCTGCTTCTTGAACAGCTCGATCAGCGCGCCCTCCTCGGACTGCGTGACCTCGCTGTCGGCCTCCAGCGTGTTCTTGATGTAGAGCGAGTCGTCGAACAGCGCGAGGATGTCCTCGTCGGTGCCGGTCCAGCTCTTGGCCATGCCCGACTCGCGGAGCACCTCGCCCATCGCGCGCAGCAGCACCGAGACCGGCAGCTTGCGCTTGCGGTCGATGCGGACGAAGACCTTGCCCTTCTTGTCGATCTCCAGCTCGAGCCACGAGCCGCGGGCCGGCATCAGGTTCGCGACGAAGACCTGCTTCTCGCGGTCCTTGGCCTCCATCACGTATGCGCCCGGGGAACGGACCAGCTGCGTGACGACCACGCGCTCGGTGCCGTTGATGATGAACGTGCCCCAATCGGTCATCCACGGGAAGTCGCCCATGAAGACGGACTGCTCGCGGATCTCGCCGGTCTCGCGGTTCTGGAACGCGACCTTGACGGTGAGCGGCCGCGCGTAGGTGAGGTCCTTCTCGCGACACTCGGCGATCGTGGCCACCGGGTCGTCGAAGGTGATCTCCTCGAAGACCACGGCGAGGTTGCCCGTGTAGTCCTCGATGGGCGAAACGTCGTCGATGGTCTCCCTCAGACCGCCCTTCTCCGTGTCGACGAGCCACTCGAAGGAGCGGCGCTGGATGTCGATGAGGTTGGGGACTTCTAGACGGTTTTCAAGGCGCGAAAAACTGCGGCGCAGGCGGGAGGCATCAACACGTGCCAAGACGGCGACTCCTTACAAGTTCGGCGGGTGGGGACTTCGGCGGGCTGCGCAGAGGGGCACAAAGCGCGACCCGCAAAGATAGCAAAGTGAAACCCGCCCCCTCAAGGGGCGGTTGCCGCGCCGCTCTAGAGCGCGCGTGCACGGCCGTCACGGACCCCGTCCCGAGGCCCCGCGTTATGTGGCGGGGCAACTCCGTAGGGACGGCTGCGGCTATAGGCCGAGGCGGATTCTACCGCGCTTTCGGCTGTTCGGCTACGTCGGCCGCGGTTGCAGGCGTGGTCAGGCCTTGCTGGCCCAGCGAGCGCTCGGGATCGTCGGCGTCGCGCAGCAGCGACTGGTACTGATCCTGCCGCTCGACGGCGCGGTCGAAGATCGGGTTGACGATCCCCCGCAACGCGAACCAGACGCCCCACCAGCGCGGGACGATGATCCGCGGAGCGCGCTTCTCGATGCCGTCGACCACACCGCGCGCCGCCTCGGCCGGCGGCAGGCGCTTGCGCATGAAGTTGGGGAAGGTCTCGGCGAAGCGCTCGGTGAGGGGATCACCGGTGTCGAAGCCCTGGCGCACCATCTCGGTGTCGATGAACCCGAAGTGCGCCACGCTCGCCGACGCGCCGGTGACGCTGAGCTCCGAGCGCAGCGCTCGCCCGAGCGCCTCGACCCCGGCCTTGCTGGCGGCGTAGGGCGCGGCGAACATCCCGTTCACCCACGCGTAGACCGATGAGACCACCACCACGTGGCCACGGTTCTCCACGATCTGGGGCAGCGCCGGGCGGACCGAGCGCCACACGCCGAGCAGGTCGACCTCCACGGTGCGCTCGAACAGGTTTGGGTCGGTGTGGCGCATGGACGCGCCTGGAGGGGCCACACCGGCGTTGGCGATGAGCACGTCGAGGCGCTTGAAGCTCTCGACCGACTTCGAGACCACACCCTCCATGGCGTCGGAATCGGTCACGTCGGCCGCGAAGCCAATCGCGCGCTCGCCGATCGACTTGGCGGCGCGAGTGACGGCCTCCTCGTCGAGATCGGTCAGCACCACGTAGGCCCCCCGGGCGTGCAGCTCCCGGGCGGTGGCGTAGCCGATTCCGCGGGCCGATCCGGTGATCAGGCAGACCTTGCCTGCGACCGGGTAGCGCTCACTCATACGCCGATCCTATGATGCCGCCGATGGAGGCATCACAAGAGAGCTCCCTGGGCGCGGCGCTCGACCCGCGCCAGCGGATCTACCGCGACCCGTTCAACGAGCTCGTGGTGTTCGTGGTCTCCGCGGTGGGCGCGTCGGTCATCGCCCCGGTCGCGATGCTGATCGTGGGCGCGTTCGTGGGGAGCATCGACTTCCTGATCTTCGTGATCGCCTGCGCTGCGATCGAGCTAATCCTCATCTTCGGCATAGCCAGGCCGGCGATGAAGCCCAACGAACGCGTCGGCTGGGCGCTGCTCTGGGGGTTCAGCGCCGCGGTGATGGGCGCCGCGTTCTGGGAGCTCGTGTTCTCGCGAGTGATCTAGCCGTCGAAACGCAGAGGGGCCGCACATGGCGGCCCCCCTGAGGTCTGATGTCTGACGTCTGAGGTCTGCCTACTTCAGCTCGGCCTCGCCGCCAGCCTCCTCGAGCTCGGTCTTGAGCTTCTCGGCCTCGTCGCGCTCGATGCCCTCCTTGATCGGCTTGGGGGCCTCGTCAACCAGCGCCTTGGCCTCCTTGAGGCCGAGACCGGTGGCCGCGCGCACGACCTTGATCACCTGGATCTTCTTGTCGCCCGCGGCGGTGAGCACAACGTCGGCCGTCGTGCTCTCCTCCTCGGCCGCAGCGCCGTCGCCGGCACCTGCCGCCGCCGGAGCGGCCGCGGCAACCGCGGTCGCGGAGACGCCGAACGCCTCCTCCAGCGCCTTGATGCGCTCTGACAGCTCCAGAACGGAGATGCCCTTCAGTTCCTCGATCCACTTGTCTGTGGTCGTAGCTGCCATTTCTAGTCCTCCTTGGCTTCCTCGTCGCCCTCGGAGGGCGCGTCGTTTTCGTCGTTTTCTGCGGGCTCGTCGCCCGAAGTCTCTTCCTCTGTGGGAGCGTTGCCCGAGTCACCGGCGGACGCGTCCTCGGCGGGCGGCGTCTCCTCCTCGGCCGGCGGCTCCTCAGCCTCGGCGGGAGCCTCCTCGGTCTCGGCGGGCGCCTCCTCCTCAGTCTCGGCGGGCGCCTCTTCCTCGGCAGCCGGGGTCTCTTCCTCGGCAGCCGGGGTCTCTTCCTCAGCCGCGGCGGGAGCCTCCTCCTCGGCAGCCGGCTCCTCTGGAGCAGGCTCCTCGGCAACAGGCTCCTCGGCTGCGGGCGGTTCGCCCGACACCAGGCCCTGCTCGGCGATCTGGCCGAGCTGCTGGGCCAGGCCACCGATCAGCTGGTTGAGCCCGCGCACGAGGCCCGTGACCGGCGAGGCCATGATGCCCACCAGCTGGCCGTGAAGCACGTCGCGCGCCGGCAGCTTCGAGAGCGCTTCGAGCTCGTCGATGCTGATCACGGCGCCGTCCATCGTTCCGCCCTTGAAGGCGGGCACCTCGTGCTCCCTGCGGAAGGTGGCGATGGCCTTGGCGGCCAGGGCGGCGTCGCCCTTCACGAAGGTGAAGGCGGTCGGCCCCTCGAGCAACTCTTTCAACGAGTCGACGCCGGCCTTGTCGGCGGCCAGCTCCGTGAGCGTGTTCTTAACCACGCGCAGGGTGGCGTCGGCCTCGTTGAGCTTTTCGCGCAGCTCGGCGACCTGCTGCACGGAGATGCCGCGGTAGTCGACGGCGAAGACCGCCTCCGACTCCTGGATCTGCGTGGCGACCTGGTCGACCACCGCTGCTTTTTCTTCTCTGTTCAAAATTTCTCCAATAGAAAAGCCCGCACGCAGGCGGGCTCGAAGATCAACTGCTTCTCGCTCTCGCCTGCACCGGACTTAGGTGTGTGCCGGTGGTCTGGGGCTCGGTGAAGTTCGGGGTCAGGCTAGCGCGGCTGCCTCCTCGGCGGCGGCCGACCTCGCGCCCGGGTCCACCTTCACGCCCGGGCCCATCGATGTGGTGAGGCTGATCGAGTGGAGGTAGCGGCCCTTCGCGGAGGACGGCTTGGCGCGAGCGATCTCATCCATCAGCGCCATGTAGTTCTCCAGCAACGCGCTCTCCTCGAAGTCCGCCTTGCCGATCGTGAGGTGCACGATGGCGTGGCGGTCGGTGCGGTACTCCATCTTCCCGGCCTTGGACTCGGACACCGCCTTGGTGATGTCGTTGGTCACGGTGCCGACCTTGGGGTTGGGCATCTTGCCCTGCGGGCCCAGCACCCGGCCGAGCTTGCCGACCACCGGCATCATGTCCGGCGTCGCGATCGCCACGTCGAAGTCGGTGAAGCCTTCCTCGACCTTGGCGGCCAGGTCGTCGTCGCCCACGTGATCGGCGCCGGCCTCCGTGGCCTCGCGCGCCTTGTCGCCCTTGGCGAACACGGCCACGGTCATCTCCTTGCCCAGGCCATGGGGCAGCGAGATGGTGCCTCGCAGCTGCTCCTCGGCGTGGCGCACGTTGAGCCCGGTGCGGATGTGGACCTCGACGGTCTCCGCGAACTTGGCGTGCTCGTAGCTCTTGATGATCGCGACGGCCTCGGCGGGCGGGTAGACGTGCTCGCGATCGACCTTCTCGAGGTTGTTGAGGTAGCGCTTCCCGTGCTTGGCCATCAGGTGACGTCAACTCCCATGGACCGTGCGGTCCCCTCGATGATCTTCGAAGCCTGGTCGAGGTCGTGCGCGTTGAGATCGGGCATCTTCTTCTCGGCGATTGCGCGGACCTGGGCCTTGGAGATGGTGCCGACCTTCTCGCGGTTCGGCTCGCCCGACCCCTTCTGGATACCGATGGCCTCCTTGATCAGCACGGCCGCCGGTGGCGTCTTGGTGATGAAGGTGAAGGAGCGGTCCTCGAAGACCGTGATCTCGACCGGGATGATCGTGCCGTTCTCACCCTGGGTCTGCGCGTTGAACGCCTTGCAGAACTCCATGATGTTCACACCGTGCTGGCCCAGCGCAGGGCCGACCGGGGGCGCCGGGTTGGCGGCGCCGCCTGGGACCTGCAGCTTGATGAGTGTCAGAACTTTCTTTGCCATGCCTAGACCTTCTTCACCTGGTCGAAGCCGACCTCGACCGGAGTCTCGCGGCCGAAGATGGATACCAGCACCTTCAGCTTGGCAGCGTCGTCGTTGATCTCCGAGATCTCGCCGGAGAAGTCCGACAGCGGACCGCTGACCACCTTCACGGACTCGCCGATCGAGAACTGGGCGCGTGTGCGCGGGCGCTCGGCGGTCTCGCGGTTGAGCAGACGGTCGATCTCGCCCTGGCTGAGCGGGACGGGCTTCTGCGAGGCCCCCACGAAGCCGGTCACGCCCGGGGTGTTCTTCACCAGCACCCAGGAGTCGTCGGTGAGGTTCATGTTCACGAGTAGGTAGCCGGGCATGGTGCGCTGCTCCTTGGTGATCTTCTGGCCGTCCTTCATCTCCTGCACCTGCTCGGTGGGGATGACGACCTGCTTCACAGCGCCGGCCTGGCCCATCGACTGGACCCGGTGCTCGAGGTTCTGCTTGACCTTCTTCTCGTGGCCTGAGTAGGTGTTGACTGCATACCAGCGGAACATGACTAGTGACTACCTCCGCGGGGCATCCTGCCCCGCGTTCTGAAAATCGTCTTCGACATCACGTCTCAGTTCTGCTCTTTCTTAGAGAATGGCTTGGATTACACGGGAGAAGATCGCGTCGAGCAGGCCTAGGTAGCCGCCCGCGATCACGACGAAGCCGAGCACGACGCCGGTGAGGGTGGTGAGGGCCTGGCGATCCGGCCACTGCACGCGCCGGAGCTCGGCCACGACCGCGTAGAGGAACTGTACGACACGGCTGCGGTCCTTGTGCTCGGCCTCGTCACCGCCGCGGATGCCGCGTGGGCCGGTGGGGGCGGGCCCGTCCTCCTCGGGGTGGTCCGCGCCGGGGTCGTAGTGCTCGAGGGCCGTCCTGCTCGTCGAGCGCCTGCTCGTACTCGAGCACGCCCTCGGAGGTGCCCAGGTCCTGCGGCGGGCGCGCCGGACGCGCAGCTCCTCCGACGCGGACAGCTCGGGCGGATCGGTCGGGCTCGGGCTCGGGCGTCGGCTCGGGACGCTGCTGGGGCTCCGGGGCGCCGTCGCCGCCTGGCGCTCGGCCTTGCGGCGCGCCTGGCGCTCCTTTGCCCGTTGGCGGTTGCGAGCCATTCGGCTACCGCGTTTCTTTGTGCGGCGTGTGCTTGCCGCACCAGCGGCAGTGCTTGCGCAGCTCGATGCGATCCGGATTGTTCCGCTTGGACTTCTGAGTCTGGTAGTTACGCCGCTTGCACTCCTGGCACTCCAGGGTGACGGCGATTCGTACGTCTCCGCGAGCCATGGCTCCTGTGAATCTCTTCGGGGTGTGGGCGGCCAGGCAAAGGAAAACCCCGCCGGCCGCGAGGTTGAGACGGAGGATAGCGCGGTAAGTAGAGTCAGTGAGCGCCGTGCCGACCGAGATCCAGACTCAGCTGCTTCACGGCAGGGAGATGGCCTACCGCCGCGCCGGCGAAGGGCCTCCCGTCCTGCTCGTGCACGGGATCACCAACGACTCCCTGAGCTGGGAGCCGTGATGCGGCGGCTGGCCGCCGATCACGACGTGATCGCGCCCGACCTCCCCGGCCACGGCGACTCCGCGCGCCAGCGCGGCGACCACTCGCTCGGCGCCCACGCGTGCATGCTGCGCGACCTCGTGCACGTCGCTGGGCGTGGACAGCGTGACGCTCGTCGGCCACTCGCTCGGCGGGGGAGTCGCGATGCAGTTCGCCTACCAGTTCCCCGAGATGACCGAGCGGCTCGTGCTCGTCGGCAGCGGGGGCCTCGGGCGCGAGGTGAGCCCCCTGATTCGCAGCGCGGCGCTGCCCGGCGCGGAGCAGGTGCTTCCGCTGCTCACGGCCGAGCCGCTGATGAACGCCGGGCGCTTCGTGGCCGCCGCCTTCGGGCGGCTGGGCTTCAAGCCCGGCGCCGACCTCGCGGAGGTCTCGCGCGGGATCGCCTCCCTCGGCGACACCGAGCGGCGCGCGGCTTTCGTGCGCACCGTCCGCTCGGTTGATCAGCCCATTCGGCCAGCGGGTGACCGCCAACGACCGGCTCTACCTCGCCGAGCACGTGCCGTTCCTGATCGTGTGGGGTGACCGCGATCCGATCATCCCGATGCAGCACGGCTACGACGCCCACGCGGCCGTGCCGAAGAGCCGGCTCGAGCTGTTCGAGGGTTCCGGCCACTTCCCGCAGCTGGACGACCCCTACCGGTTCGCCGAGCTGCTCGCCGAGTTCATCGCCGAGACCGAGCCGGCGGCCCACGACGCATCCTTCCTCCGCGAGCGACTGCTCGCCGGCGCTGCCGGCTAGAGCAGCGAGCGAGCCGAGGCCACCGCCGCGGCGGGGCCCTCGGTCCACGGGTCGCCGTGGCCGGGAAGCACCAGGCCGGCCTCGAGGCCCTCGATCGCGTCGAGCGAGCTGCGGCACGCCTCGTTGCTCTCGTTGAACTGCTTGGGCATGAGCTGGGGCTTGCGGACGCCCGTGAGCGGGTTCCAGGTGCACAGCTCGTCGCCGATGAAGAGGGCGCCGCTGCCCTCGAAGTGCAGCGCGGAGTGCCCGGCGGTGTGGCCGAAGGTCTCGACCACGCGCGGAGAGCCGGGCACGTCGAGCACGTCGCCGCACGTGAAGGTCTCGGCGCCCTCGATCTTCGCGGGCTTTGCGCCGCCGCCGCGGGTCATGTAGAGCATGAAGCGCCACATGGCCGGGCGCACCAGCAGCGGCAGCAGGTGCGGCGGGCTGGCGTCGCCCTTCTTCGGGCCGGGCTTGGCGAGGGTGGCCTCGTCGCCGCGGTGGATCAGGATCCGGGCGCCCGCGTCGCGCAGGTCGGTCGCCAGTCCGGTGTGGTCGGAGTCCGAGTGGGTGAGCACCACGGCCTCGACGTCTTCCGGCTTCGCGCCGACCGCGGCGAGATCGCTCTCGAGGTCGTCGCGGAAGCGCGGCAGGCCGGCGTCCACGGCGGTGAACCTGCCACCGTCCTCCACGAGGTACCAGTTCACGATCTCCGAGCCGAGGCGGTGGACTCCCGGGGCGACCTCGGTCGGCGCCATGGCTCAGCGAACCCGAGCGGCGCGCGAGCGGCGGCCGAGCAGGAGGTCGTTGCCGGCGAAGCGTGCGCGAGCCCTGAGCCGGCGGCGCGGTTTGCCTCTGCGCGAGCCGAACGGTGCGGGCGAACGAGCAGCTCTGACCCGCGGCACGCAGGCGCACCCGGGTCCCGGCGACGCGGCGCCTACCGCGCCGCAGCACGATCCGCACCCGGCCCCGGCAGGCCGTCTGGGCGGCGAGCGTGGCCGGAAGCGGCCCGAGGCGCCCGCGAATCCGCACGCGCCCGCGACGCGCGCGGCGCGCGCGCAGCGAAAGCGCGCCCGGCCGCAGCCGGTTGCCCGGGCCGAAGATCGCGGTCGAGACCCTCGCGGTCCGCGCCCGCTGGGGGTGGTCGCCCACCCGCACGCGCGCCACCTGCTTCTCGGTGGCGTAGGAGAAGACGGCGAGCGTGTCGTCGCCGGCGACCGAGACGTAACAGAAGTGGCCGTCCTCGCTCGTGGTGGACCAGTACGTGCGCGCCCCGAGCGGGTGGATGCTCCGCGAGAAGTCCTTGCGGCGCACGATCGCGGCGTAGTCGGACATCGTCCCCGCCACGCACAGCTTGGTCCCGGGCCCGTTCATCGCGATCCCGTGATGGGCCGAGTCGAGGATGTAGTCCTCGCGGCGCGCCGGGGTCGCGGCGCTCAGCGGCAGCCGGGCGACGCGGGTGACCCGCTCTCTCGCCAGGTCGAACTCCACGAACCCGTGGAAGAACGAGACCTGGAAGTAGAGCCAGCGCTCGTCCGGGGACAGGGCCATTGGCCTCACGGCCGCGCTCATGTTGGGGTAGCCGGCCTGGGCGAGCTTCTCGGCCATGTTGTAGGTCTTGAGCACGGCGAGGGTACGGGCGTCGACAATCTCGAACACGCGCGTGCCCTTGCTCGAGTCGAGCGCCGGGTCGTCGGTGGCGGTGTAGACGCGCCCGATGCTGGCGTGGAAGATCCGGCGGCCGTCGCGCGAGTAGACGTTCTCATGCGGTGTGTCGCCGGAGGGAAAGGTCCCGACGATCCTCCCCGTCACCGCGTCGAGCACGTCCACGACGCTTGGACCGGCGGCGGATGCCGCCGATACCACCAGTCGCCTGCCGTCGGGCGAGATCGCCATGTGATCGGCGCGCACGCCTGTGAGCGTCCGACGCCAGACGATCTTGCCCGTGGCGAGGCTGATCGCCACGACGTCGTTGAAGCTCGGCCGCGACACGTAGAGCGTGCGCCCGTCGGGCGAGGCGTACAGGTCGTCGACCATCTGGTCGTGGCCCTCCCCCACCTGCGTGCGTACGAAGAGGGCGAACGGCGCGCGATCCGGGGTGAGGTTCTCGAACTGGCGCGCCTCGAGGTCGGGGACCACGTTCACGCGGCGGACCCGCTTGAAGGTCGGCACGTCGAGCACGTCCGCCGTCCCGTCCCAGTTGTTCCCGACCAGCAGGACGGGCCGGGTCTTGGCCGCGGCGGCGGGCGCCATCGCGAGCGAGGCCAGCAGCAGCGCGAACGCCGTGATTGTGAGCGACCTCATCGAGCCCAAGTCCTTCTTCCCAAAGCCCTCGTCCGGACTCGAACCGGAGACCCCTTCCTTACCATGGAAGTGCTCTACCAACTGAGCTACGAGGGCGCGCGGGGAGCGTAGCGCGGCGGCTAGTCTGCCCGCTCTGATGCTTCAGCCCGACGAACAGCTCGACCGCATCGCCGAGTACGCCGACTCATCCGTGCGCGTTATGCACCGGCAGGGGTCGCTGGTCGGCGTCCCCGGCAGCTACGGGCTCAAGCGCTGGCTCTACGCCCGCTGGGGCAACAGCGGGAACGCGGTCTACACCTTCACCGGGTCGCTGATCGCGATCGCCCTCAGCGGCTCGGCCGCGTGGGCGTTCGACGAGCCGCTGCTGTTCCCGAGTCTCGGCGCCACCGCGTTCCTGATCTTCGAGACGCCGACCGCCGAGGTCGGCAGCCCGCGGAACACGATCATCGGGCACGGCGTGGGAATACTCGCGGCCGCCTTCTCGCTCGCGCTCTTCGGGCTGCTGGACGCGCCGAGCGTGTTCGAGGAGGGGGTCACGTTCTCGCGGGTGCTCGCGGTCGCCCTGTCGGTCGCGCTCACCGGCGGGGTGCTGCGCCTGCTGCGAGCCGCCCACCCGCCCGCCGGGGCGACGACGATCATCGTGAGCTCGGGACTGCTGGCCGAGGCCGACGCAGATGCTGGCCGTGGCGGTCGGCGTGCTGCTGCTGACGGCGGCCGGCTGGGGGCTGAACCGGGCGCTGGGAGTGCCGGCGCCGGTGTGGGCCGCGCAGCGGTAGATGGCGGGAGCAGGATTCGAACCTGCGTAGGCAGAGCCAATCGGTTTACAGCCGATCTCCTTTAACCACTCGGACATCCCGCCGAGCGAGCGGCGATTGTAGAGCGCGGGCGGGCACGCGTCCCGGAGGCCCTGGGCCCCGGAGGCACCTGCGAGAATCCGAGCCTGGCCCATGAGAGAACCCCCGCCCGATCCCCTCGACGTGGAAATGGACGACGTCGAGCGTCTGATCCAGGAGTTCGACTTCGCGCAGAGCGTCGCCTACCTGCTTCGGCGGGCTCATTTCCGCGCCGACATGCTGTTCGACGAGTACATGCTCGCGGAGGACCTGACCCCGCGTCAGCTCACCCTGCTGCACGCCGGCTATCAGCACCCGGGGGCGACGCTGGTGGAGCTGGCCGAACTGATCGCAATGGATCGCAACACGGTGGCCGAGATGCTCTCGCGGATGGTGGAGAAGGGCCTTCTGGAGCGTCGGCCGTCCAGTACCGACGGCCGCGCCTGGTCGGTCTACCCCACCGCCGCGGGCCAGGAGCGACTGCGCCAAGTCGTGCCGAACAACGATCGCCTGACCGAGGAGATCATGCGTCCGCTGGAGCCGGAGGTCCGACAGCTCTTCGTGAAGTGCCTGCGAGTGATGGTGGGCATCAACCGATGACTCAGCGGGTGCCATCGAGCAGCGCGCCGCCGCCTGGGGCACGGCGTGGCAGGTCGAGCGCCGCTAGGAGCGCATAGGCCGTACAGACGCTGGCCGTGGTGACCGGGATGCCCACGGCGTTCTGGATCGGCTCAATTGCCGGCAACGAGGGCATCTGCACGCAGGCCGAGAGAACGAGGGCGTCCGCGCCCGCGAGGTCCAGCCGATCGACGATGTCGGACAGCGCGTCCGGATCGTGGCACCCGACCTGCGACGTTGTCGGTGATCTCCAGCGACACGCGGTCGCCGACCGCGATGCCTTCGCCCTCGAGGTAGCCGACGACGAGGTCCGTAAGTGGGCGCGCGTAGGGGCGTACCAAGGCGACCCGCCGGGCGTCGAGCGCGTGCAGCCCGTCCACCAGTGCGCCCGCGCTGGTGACCACAGGTGCCGGAGCCCCGTTGGCGACGGTCAGATCGCGCAGGCGGTCCTGCGCCGTGCGGTGATAACCGGGGCCCATGGTCATGATCGCCACCAGGCACGCGTAGCCGAGCACGTCGACGCGGGCGTCGGAGAGGTCGGTCGCACAGCGGTCTGAGTCGGCGTCCATCGCCGCGAGCTGCTCCGGGTGACCTGGTCATGCGCATGCGGCTGGAGTGGAACGTGAAGCGCTCGGGGGCGAGCGTCTCGCGCGCCCGCAGGAGCGCGGGAACCTCGGTCTCCATCGTGACGTTGGAGCTAGGCACGATCTGCCCGACTCGCAGGTAGGGCGCGGTCACGACATCTATCGGGGCGTCGCGTCGACGACCGGGTTGCTCAGGCGTGCCGATGTGCTCGAGATCGATGTCGACGACGTCGCCTGGCGTAAGGAACTCGGGTGGTGTCCGCCCGCGCCGACGCCCGAAGGGGAGCCGGTGGCGATCACGTCGCCCGGCTCGAGGGTAATGCCCGACGAGATGTCGGCGATCAGGGCCGGGACGTTGAACAGCATGAGCCGCGTGTTCGAGTTCTGCTTGACCACGCCGTTGACCCGAAGCGAGATCGCAGCTCGTGCGGGTCGGCGACTCGGCGGCCGGAACGATCGCCGGGCCGAGGGGCGCGTAGGAGTCCTGGCCCTTCGAGAAGAACCACTGGCCTGCGCGGCGCTGGTCGCGGGCGCTGATGTCGTTGATGGTGCGTGTAGCCGAAGACGTGGTCAGCGCGTCGGCCTCGGCCACCTGGTTGACCGGGTGCCGATGACGACGGCGAGCTCGCCCTCCCAGTCGAGCTGAGTGGTCAGCGCCGCGTTGTGCCGGATCGGCTCGCCGGGGCCGATGACGGCGGTGGCGGGCTTGTTGAACAGCACCGGCCGGTCGGGGAGGTCGTCGGCGGTGTCCAGCGAACGGTGGGACTCGCTCACGTGCTCGGGTAGTTGAGCCCCACCCCGACGATCTTGCCCGGTCGCGGGATCGGCGCGTGTAGCTGCACTCGCGTGGCCGCGATCGCCTCCCGCCCGCCGGCGCTTCGGCGCTCGTCGATGCGCCTGCGCCTGCGCGCGCGCGGATGCCCCGGCCCTCGATCAGCTCGAGCATCGACCGGCGCCGACGTCGGACAGGTCGACGGCGCTGCCGTCCTCACGCCCAGGCGCCGATCCGCGGAGGCTGCGGGTCGCCGCGTAGTCCGAGAACGTGATCAGGCGCGATCGTCCGGATCACGCGTCCTGGTGGCCGTCGTTCTCCGACAGCGGCTGTTCCCGGTAGCAGCCCGAGTGCCTCATCACCGGGAGGTCGTTGAACGAGAACAGGCACGCGTCTTCGCTCGCGGAATCGTTGGCGTGCTCGTGCCAGGCCCAGGACGGAACACAGAACATGTCGTTCTCCTGCCAGTCGAGCCGCCGGCCCGGCATGATCGAGTGGCCCGAGCCCTTGGCGACTGTGTAGATGGAACTGCCGGTGTGGCGGTGTGCCTGTGTGGCCTGGTCGGGCGCCAGCCGCTGGATCTGCGCGCCCATGGTCGGCATCACGTGCCGCCGGTGCGGGGGTTGACGAAGCGCAGGAGGGTCGCCGTCGAACGGCGACCCGGCCTCGGCACCGGCGAGATCGACCAGCGCGTCGTAGGTGCGCTCCCACGGGTAGAGCAGGAGTGGCGAGTAGGGCTTGTCCCATCCCGACTCGGGCAGGAGACCTGTGGACCGGTAGGTGTCGGTGGATCGATTCGTCGGTCCCTCCGGCGTCTGACGGTCGTCTGGGTGGACCTCGTAGAAGCTCGCCTCCATGGCGTTCACGAACGGGATGTCCAGCCCGTCCTGCCAGATCGCCGGCCCGGCGTCGCCCTCGTTGCCGTGCTCGTGCCAGGTGCGGGCGGGCGTGATCACGAAGTCCTTGGCCCCGAGGTTCGCCTTCTCTCCGTCGACGATGGTGAACGCGCCGTCGCCCTCGATGATGAAGCGCAGGGCGGCCGCCGCGTGGCGATGGGCGGTATGCCCACTCGCCGGGCAACATGATCTGGAGGCCCGAGAACAGCCATCCCACCGACGCCCTGACGTCCTGGCGCGTCGGGTTGGCCAGCATGACCACGCGCCTGCCCGCATCCTGGGGATTGACCAGCTCGGCCGCCCTCAGGACGAGCGGTCGCATCTGCTCGTACTTCCAGAGCGTCGGGGTGGAGGTCGAGGATGGCTCCCAGGGCTCGATGTCGTTGGCCACCGTCCACAGGGCGCCGGCTGAGACCTGCTCGAGCTCCGCGTAGTAGGCCGTGAGCTCCTCGTTGTCGGTCACGCGGGCGCGGCCGAGCACGGTGTCGTCCATTCTCATTCCTCCTCGGGTTGGGTGCCGTTGTCGTCGGCGCCCTCTTCGGACGCGGGATCCACGAACGTGACGGCCTTCAGGGGACGCGTGTTCACGCGCAGGTCGAAGATGTCGAAGCGGTTGTAGTGGCCGACGACGTCGTGCATCTGCTTGGGCGCGACGCAGCGGCGGAGGTCGATCGTCGCGTAGACGATGCCCTCGTCGTCGGTGAGCGCGTCCGACGCGAGCCGGCCGTCGGGACCGTAGATCCCCGAGTACGCGCTTCCGGTCCGAGTCAGCAGGGCTCGCCGCTCGGGATCCTCTCCAGCCACGGCATCGACGATCTCGTCGGAGATGGTCGAGCACGACACGACCGTGAACACCTTGCCCTCGAACGAGTGGTTTGCCGCCCGGAGGTGGATCGCCTCCGCCATGTCGTAGTCGGGGGGCGCGACGGGCAACGCGATGTAGTTGGCCACATGGACGAGCTCCCCCTGGGCGAGCAGGGTGAAGCGCGCGAGCGGATTGGTGTTCTCGCCGCAGGCCAGGCCTCCCAGCGGCCCGACGGCTGTGTCGTAGACCCGCAATGAGCTGCCGTCGCCCCCCGTCCAGGTCAGCTTCTCCGCCCACGTGGGCACGAGCTTGCGGTGGACGCCCAGGAGCTGACCGTCCGGGGAGAGGAACAACAGCGAGTTGAAGATCTCCCCGGCGCTGAAGCGCCCACGTTCGTTCACGCCCACCACCACGTAGGCAGCCGCCGAGGCGGCGGCCTCCAGCAGAGCGTCGACATGCGGGCCGGGGATGTCCACGCTGGCCTCGTAGAGACGCTCGAACCACTCGCCGCCCTCCACCGGCGTCATGACCCAGTTCCAGTAGGGATAGCCGGGGACGAAGGCCTCGGGAAGGGCAATCAGACGCGCACCCTGATCCGCTGCCTCGTGGATCAGGCGGCTCGCCTTTTGCACCGTCGCCGTCGCATCGAGGAACACCGGAGCCGCTTGGACTGCCGCGGCCACGTACGGCTCGACACTGGCTATCGACGAGCCCGTCGAGCGGCGTTCAGCCCTGGAGTGCTCTCGGGCATAATTAGGAGGAATACGGCCTATACTACCCGCGCTTTAGGCACGTTGCAAGCCGATCAGCCTACGTAAACTGGGGTGTATTCGTTATAGTTTTGCTTGACTCGGCATGGGTGTGGCCTTAGGGTCTCGGCAATGGAGGTCACCGGTGCGGCAGGAGGCGAAACCGTCGAGACAGAAGGTCGCGAGCCGCAGGCGCAGGTCTCCCCCGGTGTGATTGCGCGGCTCGACTGGGGCCGGCTCGGCGGCCGCTACGGGCTGCTGGTGACCTGGCTCGTCGTGGCAGGCGCGTTCGCCCTGGCGAGCCCGGACGTGTTCCTCACGACGTCGAACTTCCAGAACATCTTCGGGTCGCAGGCGGTGCTGCTGGTACTCACCATCGGGCTGCTCTTCCCTCTCGCCGTCGGCGAGCTCGACGCGTCGGTGGCCGGCGTGATGTCGCTCGCGCTGATGATCGTGGGCGCCCTGAGCGTCGACCACGGGTGGCCGACGGGTGCCGCCGTGGTGGTGGCGCTCGCGTCGGGCGTGGTCATCGGCCTGATCAACGCATTGGTCGTGGTCCGGATCGGCGTCGACTCATTCGTTGCGACCCTGGGCATGGGGACGCTCCTCCTGGGCGCCGGCCTGGGGATCAGCGGGGAGACGATCACGGGCATCTCATCGTCGCTCGTCGACGTCGTCCGGACCCAGGTCTTCGGCCTGCAGCTCGCCTTCTATTACGGGCTCATCTTGACGCTGGCGGCGTGGTACGTGTTCCGCTTCACGCCGCTCGGCCGCTACCTGTACTTCATCGGCGCCAACGCCGAGGTGGCGCGCCTGTCGGGGCTGCGGGTCGGCTGGATCCGCGCCTGCACCTTCGCCGTCTCCGGCCTCGTCGCGGCGTTTGCCGGAGTGCTGCTCGCCGGTGTGCTTGGCGCGGCCGACGCCAACACGGCGGGGAGCTATCTGCTCCCGGCATTCGCAGCGGCCTTTCTGGGCGCGACGGCGATCACTCCCGGCCGATTCAACGCCTGGGGGGCGTTCATCGCCGTCTACTTCCTGATCACCGGGATCACGGGCCTTCAGATCGTTGGGCTCTCCGGGTGGATCGAGCAGGTGTTCTACGGCGGGGCACTGATCGTCGCCGTGACGCTCTCGCAGCTGGCCTCGAGGGCGTCGTCGAAGCACGCAATCGAATGAAAGGCAACGGCATACCCATGCGCACAAGCACCACCAAGCGGACTCGCACCACGGCGCGCACCGCCCTCCTCGGGGCCGCGATCGCGGCCCTGCTCGCCGCCGGCTGCGGCGACGACGACGACTCCGGCGGCGGCTCGAAGACCACCGGCGATTCTGGCGGTGGCCAGGTCGCCGAGGCCAAGAAGCTGCTCGCGGAGCAGGAGAAGGCGGTCACCACCTTTCCTGAGCTTCCCTCCTTCACGGTGGGCGACAAGCTGCGTGGCAAGACGATCGCCTACATCGCGGCCAATAAGAGCTTCCCGTTCACACAGAACGTGATCGGCGGCGTCGAGGACGCGGCGAAGGTCACCGGAATGTCGGTCCGCGTGTCCGATTCGAAGGGCGACCCGTCGGCGGCCTCCCGCCTCATCGACCAGGCGATCGCCGAGAAGGCCGACGTGATCCTGCTTCAGGGGAGCGATCCGGCGGCGGTCAAGGCCGCGCTCGGGCATGCGAAGGACGCGGATGTCCCGGTGGTGAGCGTTGCAGCGATCACCGCGGGACCCGTCTCTGCCCCTCTGGAAGAGGCGGGCCTCAGCGCGAACGCGTCGTTCGACTACAAGGATGTCGGCACGCGTCTGGCCGACTTCGTGGTCGCGGACTCAGGCGGCAAGGCCAAGGTGGGGCTGATCACCGTGTCCTCGTTCCCGGTGTCGGGCACGGTGCAGAAGTCGTTCAACGCCGAGCTCGATCGGCTCTGCGCGGATTGCAGCGTTACCACCGACGATTCGCCTGTCACCCAGTGGCAGACCTCCCTGTCGTCGCTCACTCGCACGCTCGTGACGAAGAACCCCGACATGAACTACCTGGTGCCGATGTTCGACGCCATGGTGCTGTTCTCCAAGCCCGCGGTCGAGGCGGCCGGTGCCGCTGACCGTGTGAAGATCGCCAGCCAGAACGCATCGGCACCCGACATGAAGGCGATCGCCGAGGGGGGCGACCCAGAGGTCGCCGATGTCGGCAGCCCCACGGAGTGGCTCGGGTGGGCCGCTGCGGACCAGGCAAGCCGCCTGCTCTCCGGCGAGAGCGCAATCCCCTCCGAGGAGGTGCCCAACCGGACGTTCACCGCGAAGAACGTCGGCGACCTCGACCTCGACGGCAGCCAGGCCCCGTGGTACGGCCCCGTGGACTTCGAGAGCTCCTATCAGAAGCTCTGGGGAGTGGAGTGATCGGCGGGCCGGTCGTCCGCCTGCGCCACGTCTCCAAGAGTTTCGCGGGGCGACAGGTCCTGCGATCCGTGGACCTCGACCTGAGAGCGGGCGAGGTCCACGGACTGCTCGGCCAGAACGGGTCGGGGAAATCGACTCTGATCAAGGTGCTCTCGGGCTACCACGCCCCGGCGGCGGACGCCGCCGGGGAGGTGCCCCAACTCGAGGTCCGTGGCGAGGCGGTGGGGCTGCCGCTGACCAGCGCGGCGGCCACGGGCCTGGGCCTGGCCTTCGTGCATCAGGAGCTGCCCACGACGGCTTCGGCGACCGTCCTTGAGAACGTGCGCGTCGGACGCTTCGAGACCGCCGCCGGCTGGCGCATCCGGTGGGGGCGGGAGCGGGCCCGGGTTCGGGCGGAGCTCGCCGAGTTCGGTCTCGACCTGGACCCCGACCAGCTCGTTGCGGAGCTCTCGGCCGTCGACCGCGCGCTGCTCGCGATTCTGCGCGCGCTCGGCGGGCTCCCAACCGATCGCCCCGGGCTATTGGTGCTCGACGAGCCGACCGCGTACCTGCCGCGTGACGGAGTCGAGCGGGTGTTTGCCGCGATCCGCTCGGTGGCGGGCCGCGGTCACGCCGTGCTGCTGGTGACACATCGCCTCGAGGAGATCTTTGACATAGCCGACCACGTATCGGTGATCCGTGACGGAGCCTTGGTTCTGACGGCCGAGACGGCGGCGACGACCGAGGCCGGGCTCATCGAGGCGATCCTGGGCTTTGCGCTCGAGGAGCTGTACCCCGGGCAGGTCGAGTCACGCGGGGACGTGCTGCTGGCGACGGAGCGAATGAGCGCTCCGGGCCTCGAGCCATGGGACTTCGCCCTGCGCCGCGGCGAGGTCGTGGGCCTGACCGGGCTCATCGGCGCGGGCTTCGAACAGATCCCCTACCTGCTGTTTGGGGCCCGGCCGCTGCGATCGGGACAGATCCAGGTCGGAGAGCAGGCCTACACCGCACAGCAGCAGCTGTCCTGCCGCAAGGCAATTGGGCACGGCATGGCGTTGCTGCCCGCCGACCGGCGCGCCGCCGGCGGCGTTCTCGGGGCAAGCGTGCAGGAGAACGTAACGCTGCCCACGCTGGGGTCCTTCTTCCGCGGCGGCCGGCTCCGCGCCGGCGCGGAGCGTGACCGGGTGCAAGGCCTTCTCGAGGCTTTCGACGTGCGTCCGCCGACACCCGGAGCCCCGCTCGGAACGCTCAGCGGGGGCAACCAGCAGAAGGCGCTGCTGGCCAAATGGTTCGAGGTCAAGCCCCGCGTGCTGGTTCTCCACGAGCCCACGCAAGGCGTCGATGTCGGGGCGCGCCGCCACATCTTCCGGGTGATCCACGACGCCGCCGTCGGGGGCGCCGGCGTGATCGTCGCCAGCTCCGAATACGAGGACCTGGCGCATCTCTGCACACGGGCGCAGGTCTTTCGCAAGGGCAGGATGGTGAGCGAGCTCCACGGCCCGGCTCTGACCGCGGACCGCCTGGTGGAGCAGGCGATGCGAGATGATGTCTAGCCCTCGCGAACGAATCCGCCGCGGGCTGGACCTCCACGCCGCCACCATCCGCGACCTGGCGCGGCGGATCTACGAGCATCCCGAAGTCAGCGGCGCCGAGAAGCACTCCTCGGCCTGGTGCCGAGAGGTCCTCGCCGCGGCGGGATTCGATGTCCACGACGTGGACGGGCTCGAGACAGCGTTCGTGGCGACCCTCGAGGGAACCGGCGACGGCCCGACGATCGGCCTGCTGGCCGAGTACGACGCCCTCCCTGAGCTGGGGCACGCCTGCGGCCATCACCTGATCGCCGGGGCCGCCGTAGGTGCGGGCATCGTCCTCGCCGAGGAACCAAACAGCCTTTCGGGCACGATCCGGGTGTTCGGCTGCCCGGCCGAGGAGACGGGTGCCGGCAAGATCGCGATGCTCGAGGCTGGCGCGTTCGAGGGAACCGACGTGGCCCTGACCTTCCACGCACACGACGCCACGTCAGTGATGGTCTCGAGCACGGGCCTGCAGGAGGTCGACTTCACGTTCGCAGGACGCGCCGCGCACGCCGCGAGCGACCCATGGCTCGGGGCCAGCGCGCTGGACGGAGTGATGCTGACGTTCCAGGCGGTCAACGCGCTCCGCCAGTTTGTGCGCGACGGGGTGCGCATCCACGGGATCGTCACGGCCGGGGGGCGTGCTCACAACGTGGTCCCCGACCGAGCCGCGTGCCATTTCGGTGTCCGGAGCCTCG
This sequence comes from uncultured Thermoleophilaceae bacterium, assembly GCA_963825775.1. Classification (GTDB taxonomy): domain Bacteria; phylum Actinomycetota; class Thermoleophilia; order Solirubrobacterales; family Thermoleophilaceae; genus JAAYBF01. Next base: position 279,581 of record CAWGUV010000016.1, read on the forward strand.
ACGTGGAAGAGCTTGAGCGCGTGTACCTCAGGGTCGAGGACTGCGCCCGTGCCGGGGCGATGGCAAGCGCCACTGAACTTGTGATCGCGGCGGGCCCCCGGGTCAGACCGACGCGGCATTGTCCTCCGGTTGCGGATGTGGTCCGTGCGAACTTGGCCGCGCTCGGCCACAAGGTCGAGGACTGGCCCGCGCTGGCCTCCACCGACTTCGGCAACGTCACCTGGGAGATCCCCTCGGTGTTGTTCTCGGTGCCGACGTGGCCGGCCGGGGTGGCCTTCCACACGCCCGAGGCCGCCGAGGCGAGCGGCGAGCCCGAGGCGTTCGACGCGATGCTGACGGCGGTCGACGTGATGGCGGCCACCGCCATCGACCTGATGGCCGACTCGACGACGATCGCGCGCGGACGCGAGAGCCTGGCCGCGGACGCGGTGCCACTCTGACCCTGAGATCCTTGAGAGGAACGCGATCGTGACCTTCGAGATCAACGGCTGGCGGGTAGAAGCGGGGGCTGCGGGCCGGGGCTCCCTCGGGTGCGTCGCGCTGGCCTCGGGAGCCGCGGTCGACGTGCCTTGCGTCGTGGTCAACGGAGCGGCCGACGGCCCGACGCTCCTCGTGACCGCGGCGACCCACGGCCAGGAGATCGTGGGCACCGGTGCCGCCATCGAGCTCGTGCGGGCGCTGGACCCGGCGCGGGTGCGCGGCCGAGTGGTCGTCGTACCGGTCGTGAACCCACTCGCGCTTCAGGCGGCGACCTATGTGAGCCCGCTCGACGGTCTGAACATGGCCGGACCGCTGTACCGCGACGCCAACCCCCACGGAACGATCAGCGAACGAATCGGCGCATTGATCGAGCCATTGTTCGAGCTGCCCGACTACTACATCGACATCCACGGGAACTCCGGGCCGTGCGCCGCGATGGTGATGATGTTCATGGAGCATTGCCGGGACGCCCCGACGCGCGACGCAACCGCGCGAATGGCGAACGCGGTGGGCCTGACGGCGGTCGACATGAGCGGCGGCAAGGCGCATCCCAGGACCCTCGGCGATCCCGCCGGCTATCCCGTTCCCACGGCGTTGGCCCGCGGGGTCCCCGCGGTCATGGTGGAGCTCACGGCCGCCACCACCCTCGCCGACCGGCAGCGCGGCGCACGCGGAGTGCTGAACGTGATGCTCGAGTTCGACATGCTCGACGGGACACCGGAACCGCGTGACCCGGATGCCCTCGACGGATCGTTCGCCTACTGGGGCGCGCTGAACGCGACCACCGGCGGACTGATGTGGACCCGCAGCGAGCCGGGAACGCTACTGGCGCCGGGCGATCTTCTGCTCGAGGTGACAAACCTCTACGGCGACATCATCGAGGAGGTTCGGAGCCCGGTGGCGGGATTCAGCTGGTGGTACCCCGGCTCGGCATACGGGATGGGCATACAGGCCGTCCCCGAGGGGGCGATGGTGGCGCTGATCGCCGAGCAGAGCGCGGACTAGGACGCGTCGCGGAGGCGCTGCGCCTCCGGCAGGCACTCGAGCTTCTTGAGCGTGTTGTTCTCGATCTGGCGGATGCGCTCGCGGGTGACGCCGAAGGCGCGGCCGACCTCCTCGAGCGTGCGCGCCTGGTGGCCCTTGAGGCCGTAGCGCATCTCGATCACCTCGCGCTCGCGCTGGGGCAGCGCGTCGAGAGCCTTGCGGACGTTCTCGCGGCGCAGGTTCTCGGAGGCCATCTCGAACGGCGACTCGGCCGTGTCGTCCTCCACGAAATCGCCCAGCTCGGAGTCCTCCTCCTCGCCGATCGGCTTCTCGAGTGAGACCGGCAGCTGGGCGATGCGCAGGATGTCCTTCACCTCGCGCGCCGTCCACTGCAGCTCGTGCGCGATCTCCTCGGGCGAGGGCTCGCGGCCGAACTCCTGGACCAGCTGGCGCTCCACGTGCACGACCTTGTTCAGCTTCTCGACCATGTGCACGGGGATGCGGATGGTGCGGGCCTTGTCGGCGATCGCACGCGTCACGGCCTGGCGGATCCACCAGGTGGCGTAGGTGGAGAACTTGTAGCCGCGGCGGTAGTCGAACTTCTCCACCGCGCGGATCAGCCCGAGCGAGCCCTCCTGGATCAGGTCGAGGAACGACAGCCCGCGACCGAGGTAGCCCTTCGCGATCGAGACGACGAGGCGCAGGTTCGCCTCCACCATCTGCTGCTTGGCGACCATGTCGCCGCGCTCGATTCGCTTGGCGAGCGAAACCTCCTCGTCGGCGGTGAGCAGGTCCACCCGGCCGATCGAGCGCAGGTAGAGGCGCAGCGAGTCGAGGCTCGGCTCGACCGTGAGGTCGATCTCCGGCTTCTTCTGCTGCTGGGGCTGGGCGTCCGAGCTGGCCGGCTGGCCGTCGGGCGGCGAGGCGGTCGGCTTCACGCCGTCCGCGGCCACCACGTCCACGCCGTTCTCGACGAGATGCGCGTGCAGGTCGCGGACCTGCTCCTTGGTGACCTCGACCTCGTCGAGACAACCGGCGATCTCCTCGAACGTCAGGTAGCCGCGTTCCTTGCCTTCGGCCACCAGCGCGCGCAGCTCCTCGACCTCGAGGAACGGTGCCTCGGGCTGCTCGGCCAGTAGCGCTACTCCGTCTTCCTTCTCCCTCAACCCTCGCTCCTCTGACGCGTTGCCGGATATGTGTGAAGACCTGTGGCCTTCGCTCCCGATACTTCATTTTCGGTCCGGCTAGCGCGGGGGTGTCCGCGAGGGGCTGAGCCTGCTGGCGTGCAGCCGCGGGCCATAGTAGCGCCGTTCGTGCGAAATCGCACCCACGCGGTGTCAGTATCTTCGGAGGCCATGTCGGACCTCACAACCGCCCCCCACGACGACGTCCAGGCGCGCCGGCCCGACGACGCACATGTCACTCACGCGCGTGGGAGTGACCAACGTGGACCGGGTCATCCGGATCAAGGCCAACGGAGGCGAGCAGCTCTTCTACGCCGAGCTGGAGTGCTTCGTGGACCTCGGGCCCAATCAGAAGGGCGCGCACATGTCGCGCTTCGAGGAGGTCATCAACGAGGCGATCGACGAGGTCGTGCTCGGCGAGGCGTTCAAGGCCGAGACCCTGGCGCAGCACATCGCCGAGCGTGTGCGCAACCGCCAGGACGGGCTGCGCGCCGAGGTCACCATCGCCGCGCGCTATCCCGAGCACAAGGAGGCGCCGGTCTCGGGCTCGGCGACCCAGGAGATCTACACGCTGTTCGGGGCCGCGGTGGCGTCGGCGCGGGGCACCCGCCGGCTGATCGGCGTGGAGGCACACGGGATGACCGCCTGCCCATGCGCGCAGGAGCTGGTCACCGACCGCTCGCGAACGCGGCTGGCAGCCGACGGCTTCTCCGAGGACGAGATCGAGCGGGTGCTGGCCGCCGTGCCGGTCGCCACCCACAACCAGCGCGGCATCGGCCGCCTGCACATCGGCTGCCCCGAGGGCTGCGACACGCGCATCGAGGCGGGCACGCTGCTGCGGATCGTCGAGCGCTCGATGAGCTCGGAGATCTACGAGCTGATGAAGCGCAGCGACGAGGTCGAGGTCGTGGAGAAGGCGCACATGCACCCGCGCTTCGTCGAGGACTGCGTGCGGGAGATGGTGCGGATGGCCGTCGACGAGTTCTCAGACCTCGGCGAAGACGCCTTCCTGCTCGCCCGCCAGGAGAACCTCGAGACGATCCACCGCCACAACGTGGTCGCAGAGCGCCACGGGCTGCTCGGAGAGCTCGAACGCGAGCTCACCGAGGAGATCACCGTGCCCCACCACGTGACGGCGCGCGAATGGCTCGAGGACCGGCCGCTCCTCGGCTGAATGGCCAGGCCGGGGTTTTGGCTTTACGAATTTCGGTGACATTGCCGATGCGGGGGAACACGGCAAGGAAAGCTGAATGGACAACGCGCATCCCACACCTCTTTCAGACGACGCGGCTCTTGTAGCCGCCCTGGGCGCTACCGCCATGCCGTTCGCGCGCTCGGCGGAGGCTCAGGCGGAGAGCTGGATCCGCACGCTGCGGCTCCACGGACGCGTCGGCTCGGCGCTGCAGGCGCTTGGAGTCGGCGAAGCCCCGCTACGTGCGGAGTACGACATCGAGGGCAAGCCGCGGCCGACGACGCCGCCTCCCTCCGGGGACGTGGCGGAGCAGATGGTCACCCGCGCGCACGAGCTTGCCTCGGCGGCGGGCGCGGACGCCACCGGCACCGTCCACCTGCTGGGCGCTCTGTTCGAGGTCTACGGCGACGTTATGGATCGGGCGCTCGAGTTGCACGGCGCCACCCGCGTGGAGCTGCTTCAGCGCCTCGACGAGATCGCCGAGCACGCCGAAGCCAGTTAGGTCGGCTCCCCCGCCGCGGCTCGCTGGCGCGAGAGTTCCTCGAGCCTGCGCCTGAAGTTCAGGAAGTAGTCGGCGCCGGACACCACGGTGAGCAGCACCATCGCGTAGACGAGCGCCTGCACCCAGACGGCGTCGGGATCCGACGCGGCGATGAGCGCGAGCACGGCCGCCGACTGCACGATCGTCTTGATCTTGCCGAGGGCGCTGGCGGGGATGACCACGCCCTGCTGGCCCGCTGCGATCCGCAGCCCGCTGACCGCGAACTCGCGGGCGATGATCACCATCGCCACCCAGGCCGCCACGCGGTCGAGGCTGACCAGCGCCAGCAGCGCCGCCGCGATCAGCAGCTTGTCCGCGATCGGGTCCATCACCTTCCCGAACGTGGTGATCGACTCGCGCGAGCGAGCGATGTAGCCGTCCAGCCCGTCGGTGAGCGCGGCGAGCACGAACACGGTCGCGGCGATCGTCGAGCCGTTGGGGATCTCCTCCGTGAGCGCCACCACCAGCACCGGCACCAGCAGGATGCGCAGCAGCGTGAGGACGTTTGGGAGGTTGAGCGGGAACATCAGTTGGGCGAGCGTTTGCGCTTGCGCGCAAGGTACTCCAGCCCGGCCGTGCTCCCCACCGGTCCCGCCGGCGAAACCGTGGCCGCCAGCAGCGGCCAGGGGAACACCTTGCGCCGGCAGCCGACCGCGACGGCGATGCACAGCAGGATCCACCCGATGCCGTGCGACCAGCCGAGAATCAGCTCGGCGTCCTCGCTGAGGCCACCGATCGCGACCACCAGCAGCGCGGAGAACAGGCACAGCTCGAACAGGGAGTAGAGGCGGACGGCGGTGAAGTAGCTCATGTCGCAGCCTCCTGGCTCGTGAACCGCCGGCGCCCGACCTCGATACCGATCAGCGTGAGCACCACGAGCATGCCGATCGCGACCAGCGCCTCGGGCCGCGTGAGGTCGTCGAAGCTGCCGCCGAGCGCGGTGTAGGCGAACATCTTCGGCGTGCCCGCCGCCAGCGTGGCCAGCAGCACGTCGCGCAGGCGCACCCGCGCGAAGCCCGCCGCATAGCTCACCGCGCCCCACGGCAGCACCGGCAGGAGGCGCGTGTAGAACACCGTCAGGAACCCGTTGCTGTGGAGCAGCTCGTCGAGCCGCGGCACCCGCTCCATCACGTTGCGCCGCAGGCCGTGGGTCGGAAGGTGGCGCGACAGCCAGAACTGGAAGCTCGACGCACACAGCACCCCCGCGATCGTGAGCGGCGTGCCCGCCGCGGTGCCGAAGACAAACCCGGTCGCGCCGGCCACGAACGGCCACGGGACGAAGAACACGATGAGGCCGAACAGAGGCGGCCAGACGACGGCCGCGACCCATCCGAGATCCTCGCCCCAGTCGCGCGCCTCGTCGGCGGAGGGAGCGGTGCCGGAGAGCCAGATGGCCACGTAGACACCCAGGAGCAGCAGCGCCACCGCCACCCTGAGCAGCATTGCGCGGCGGTCGGGGTGCACGCCCCGCAGAGTAGACCGCGGCTAGTCGCCGGCCAGATCCTTGCGGCGCATCGACCACATCTGAGAAGCGCGCTCCAGCTCCAGCGCCGCGGGCCAGGGCAGTCCCGGCGGGCCCCACTCCGCGCGCATCGAGCGCGCCGTGCGGCGGGCGAGCTCGGGGTCCTTCGCCGCGCGCGCGGCCATCGCCGCCGCGGCGCCCTCCACCTCGTTGTCGTCCAGCGCCTGCCAGGCCAGGCCGAGCTCGGCGGCGCGCGCGCCGTCGATGCCCTCGCCGAACAGCGCCATCGCGGCGGCCGCCTCGCGCTGGCCGGTACGGCCCAGCAGTACGCCGTGGCCCCCGCCGGGGTGCAGCCCTATCGGCAGGAAGCCGGAGATGATCTTGGCCTCGTGCGAGACGATCCGCAGGTCGGTGGCGAACGCCAAATTCACTCCCGCCCCCACCGCGCCGCCGCGAACGGCCGCGATCGTCGGCGGCTCGAGCTCGCCCACCCGGGCGAACGAGCGATAGACGATGCCGAGGCCGGCGATAGGCATCGGGGGCGGCGGGGTCCTTGCCGGCGTCGGCCAGCGTCTTTCGGTCCCCGCCCGCGCAGAAGAAGCCGCCCGCGCCCTGGACCACGACCGCGCCGACGGAGGCGTCGGCGTCGATCGCCTCGCAGGCCTCAACCAACTCCTGGGCCATCGAGTGGGTGAGGGCGTTGCGGCGGTCGGCGGCGTCGAGGGTGACGGTGGCGACGCCGTCGCGGGTCTCGACCGAGATCTCCGAAGGCATGGTCGGGACGCTACAGGCGTCTAGCCATCGCTGACCGGCTCGAGCACGACGACCGGGATCTCACGCTCGGTCCGGTCCTCGTAGACCCCGTAGCTCGGGTAGAGCTCGAGCAACCGGGGCCAGTACGCCGACCGCTCGGCCTCGCTCGCCATCGTGTGCCTGGACACGCACGCGCCGGCTACCGACCTCGACGGTGGTGACCGGGTTCGCCATCAGGTTCCCGAACCACGCCGGGTGCTTGGGCGCGCCCCCCATCGAGGCGACGATCACCAGACGCTCATCGTCAGCGAGGAAGAGGACCGGAGCGACCCGCTCCGTTCCCGACTTGCGCCCCACGTGATGCAGGAGCAGCACGGAGGCCCGGCTCATCCGCCCACCGATTCGGCCACCGCTGCGGCGATACAGCCAGACGTTGCCGGCGGTGAGGCGATTGAACAGCCGCGACCTCCGGGACCCCGGCGGCGGAGGCTTGGAAAACCGCCCAGGGTTGGGAACGGGGATAGAGCGCGGCATCCGGTAGGGCACGGCCGAGACGCTACAGGTGGCAGAGTGGGGTCCGTGAGCTCGCCCGTGCTCTGGCATATCCCGCCCTCTCACTACAGCGAGAAGGTGCGCTGGGCGCTCGACCACAAGGGCGTGGCCCACGAGCGCAAGGCGCCGCCGCCGCCGGCGCACATGGGCGTGGCGATGTGGCTCACGCGAGGCGGCACGTACACGTTTCCAGTGCTCACCCTCGATGGGCGGTCTATCGGAGACTCGACGGCGATCATCGCCGAGCTCGAGCGGCGCCACCCCGACCCGCCGCTCTACCCGGCCGACCCCGGCGAGCGCACGCGCGCGCTCGCGCTGGAGGACTTCTTCGACGAGGAGCTCGGGCCCCACTCGCGCCTGCTCGCGTTCAACGCGATGCTCGACGACCGCGAGGCGCTGACCGAGTTCACCAAGGGCCTGCTCCCGGGCCGACTGGCGGGCAACGGGGCGGTTCGGCGGGTGGCCACCACCGGCGGCGGCCTGTTCGCCCGGGCGCGCTACCGGGTGAGCAACAACAGTGCGGCCGACCTGGCCAGGTCGAAGATCCTGGCCGCGCTGGACCGGCTCGAGGCCGAGCTCGAGGACGCCGGAGGGGATTACCTCGCGGGCGGCTCGTTCTCGGTGGCCGACCTCACCGCGGCATCGCTGTTCATGCCCGTCGTGGCGCCCCCCGAGGGCCCGAGCCTGCCCGATCTGTCTGGCGCCTACGAGGAGTTCATCGCTCCGCTGCGCGAACGCCCGGGCTATCGCTGGGTTGCGGACACCTACGCCCGCCATCGCTAGATGCGCGTAGCGGTGGTGAGCGCCGAGGGGCCGGGCTCGCCGTCGCTGGCCGTGCGGACGGAGCTGCCCGCGGACGCGCTGAGCCAGCGCGACATGGTGCTCGAGCCGAAGCTGCTGTTCGACCGCGAGCAGGCCGATCGGTTCGCGGCCGGCGGGCTCGTGGCGAAGACGGCCGTGGCGGCGCGTGCGCGGCGCGCGCTGCGCGCCAGGCTCGCGGACGAGGTGGGCGACTTCGACGCCGTGCTCGTGCACCGCCGCGCCGACCCCCTGCCGAGCCTGTCCGTCGAGCGCGCCGCGAGGACGGGCCGGCGCCTGGTCTACGACGTGGACGACGCGCTCTGGCACGACCGGGCGCTGAAGGCCGGCGCGCGCAAGTCGCGCTGGCTGGCCGAGCGCGCCGACCACGTGATCGCGGGGAACTCGATCCTGGCCGAGCATCTGACCCAGTACGCGGACGCGGTGACCGTCGTGCCGTCCCTGGTGGACACCGAGCGGATTGAGGTCAGGCGGCACGAGGAATCGGAGGAGCTCGTGCTCGGCTGGATCGGATCGCGGACGACGGCGCCGTTCGTCACGCGGCTGCGGCCCGCGATCGAGCAGCTCGCCGGGCACCTCGGCGGGCCGCGGCTGCGGCTATTGATGGTGGGGGGATCCACCGAGGGCCCGGCGGGTGTCGAGCTGGAGTCGCGGCCGTGGAGCGCCGAGGCGCAGGCCGACGCCCTGCGGCGGATGGACGTGGGCCTGATGCCGCTGCCCGACACGCCGTGGAACCGGGGCAAGTGCGCCTACAAGGCGCTGCAGTACATGGCCGCGGGGATACCGGTTGTGGCCGACGACGTGGGCGTGGCCGCCGAGGTGGTGGGCCCCGGCGGAGTTGTGGGCGGCGATTGGGCCGAGACCCTGCGCGGACTGCTGCTGGACACCGCCCTGCGCGAGCGGATCGGCGCGCAGGGGCGCGCGCGTGTGGAGAGCGACTACTCGGTGACGCGCTGGGCGCCGGTGCTGGCGGAGATCATCGGCGGGCGCTGACACCGTCCGGCGGGACCGACAGCAGCACGAGGTAGAACGGAAACAGCGGCGCGCGCCGTCGCGCCAGCGTCCCGAAGTTGGCCACCCCGGAGAGCACGAGGATGAGCCCGCCGGTGCACGCCATGGTGACCGCCAGGTAGGGCTGGCGCGGTGTTCGCGCCACCGCCGTCGCGACCCACCGCGCCCGCACGAGGGTGAGCAGGAACAGCGCCGCGCTCTCGGCGGACGCCGCCTGCGCCGCGCGGTTGTGGGCCTCCAGTGGATGCGGGCGAAACAGCACGGTGCCGGCCGCGGCCGCGACGTGGCCCGGTGACCGAAGCGAAGGCGGGTGGAACCCCGAGCCACCGTCGTGGGTGTGATGGGCCATCTCCTCGAGCGCGGCGCGCATCCACGGCACCCGCGGGCGGCCGATGAGGGTCATGGCGGTGCCCAGCGCGCCGAGCGCGAGGCCGGAGAAGCGCGAGCGCGGTGTGAGGGCCTTGGCCGCGCCCAGCGCCGACACTCCGAGGCTGAGCACCATCCACGCCTCCTTGCCGATGTTCGCGGTCCAGAACAGCAGCGACGGCGAGAGGAACAGCAGCCGCCTGTACGTGCGCGCCCTGCCGTCCGGCACCGCGATCTCGAACGCGCGCAGGAAGCAGTAGAGCCCCCAGAAGCCAAGCCATGAGAACACCACGAACGAGTTGCGCCGCGAAGGCCCGAGCGCCGCGTAGACACCGCCGTTGAGCAGGCGGATGAGGTTGGTGCCGCGCGGGCCGCGCGTGAGCGTGTCGACCGGGTAGGTCTCGCACACGTGCACGGCTTCGCGGAAGCGCCCCTGTTGCAGGAGGGGTGCGATCCGCTCGCCGGCCGGGTGGTAGTCCTCGGTGTCGTTGGCCTGCGCCCAGATGCCCATGTACACGTGGTCGTGGGCCGCGAGGGCGGTGAGCGTGCGCAGCTGCTGAATCCCGAGCAGCCACCAGAACAGGCGTGGGTCCCGGCGCGCGAGCACCGGTACCGACGCCGCGGTGAGAACGGCGGCGACCGCAGGGGCCGGGGGCGGCCCGTGGCGGCGAGCTCGGACAACCAGCGTGGCGGCGCCGGCCAGCGCCACGCCGAGGGACAGCCGCGCGAGCCCGCGCCTCACGCCAGCAGCTCCCCGTAGACCTCTTCCATCCTGGCCACCGTGCGGCGCATGTCGAACTCCGCGGCGCGCACGCGGGCGGCCTCACCGAGCCGGCCCGCGAGCTCACGGTCCTCGAGCAGCTCGACGATCCCGCCGGCCAGCGCCGCGGGATCGCCCGGCGCGACGAGCAGGCCGTGCTCGCGATCGGTCACGGCCTCGGAGGTGCCACCGGCGTCCGTCACCACCACCGGGCTGCCCAGAGCCATCGCCTCCAGCAGCGCGATCGGCAGTCCCTCGTGCAGGGACGCGAGAGCGAACACGTCGAACGCGGCCGCGACGGTTGCGGCGTCGTGGCGGGGTGAGGCGAACACCACCGTCCCGTTCAGGCCCAGCTCGCTCGCCCGGGCGCGCACCCGCGACTCGAGCGGGCCCGTTCCGACGAGCACGAAGCGGGCATCGGGCACCTGCGCGCCCACCCTGGCCGCCGCCGCCAGCAGGTGCTCGTGGCCCTTCTCGCGCCGGAAGTTGGCCACCGTGCCGATCACGGGCCCGTCGCCCGCCACGCCCAGCTCGGCGCGCATCGCCCCACGGTCGGCCCTGTCGCTCGCCCGCGGATCGTGACCCTGGTAGAGGGTCTCGACGGCCGGGCCGCGGCGGCGGATCGAGGCGCGGACCCGGTCCGAGACCGCGAACACGTGGTCGTTGCGGCCGTAGGTCGCCGCGTTGGCCAGCGCGGTGGCGCGGCGGTAGCCCGCCCACACGTCGTGCTCGGTGTAGACGAAGGGGAGCCTTCGCGGGAGCACGAGCCGAGCCCCCGCCGCCACGTACGGCGAGTGCGCGTGCACGAGGTCGATCCGATCCGACGCGGCCAGCGCCCGCAGCCGGCGCAGCCAGCCCGCGCCGCGAGCGCCGTCGAGGCAGGTGACGCCCAGGCCGGCCGCCTCGAGCTCGGGCCGCAGGGCATCCTCGCCCGCCGCCAGGTAGGCCACGCTGTACTCGAAGCGCTCACGGTCGGCGAACGCCGCGGCGGTGACCAGCAGGCGCTCGGCGCCGCCTGCCCCCAGGCCCTTGATCAGGATCAGGACGCGCTTCAACGGGCCGCGGCTGATTGCATGAGCGACAGGAGCCGCGGGGGCCCGGTCGCCTCCACCTCCACGATGCGTCCCGGCCAGTAGGGCGAGTCCTCGCCCTCGTCGCCGACCAGCATCCGGTCGTGCACCCAGCTACCCGCGTTGAGGAGCCCGGGGCTTGGGCCGGCGTGATGGGTATGGCCGAACACCACGTGATCGGCCTCCACGCCAAGCCGCTTCACCACCTCCGCCATCGCGCGGTTGCCGGCGCGGCCCAGCTCCTCGATCGACAGATCGGTGCGGAAGGGCCCGAGGCCGGCCCGGTTGAGGCCGGCCACGGCGCCCACCGCCAGCGCGCCTGCCACCAGCCCACCTATGCCCTCGATCCGCCGCCAGCCCTGGGCGCGGGCGCGGCGGCTCAGCGACGCCAGCGGGGCGCCGCGGCCGTTGCGCGGCCCCGACTGCGCGCGGCGGTAGGCGAACGCGTAGATCGGAGCGAGCACCCCCTCGTAGTCCTCGGCCGTGAGCGGCCCGTCGGGCAGGCGCCCAACGAAGCCCTCCACCCCCGCAGCCACCACCGACTCCGGGCGCGGCACCGTGATGTGGCAGTCGAGGTAATGGCCGTGGATGGCGTAGACGTCCGGGCGGATCCACAGCCCGGGGTAGGCCATCGTGGTCTCGCAGCCCTCGAGCATCCGTGCCAGCTCCCCCGCCAGCCCCTCCTCGGCGGGCTCGATGCGCTCCAGGCCCAGGCGCGCCGGGGCCTGGTCGGCCGGCCCTTCGAGCAGCGGCTCCGCCAGGCGGTGGTCGTGGTTGCCGGGCACGATCACGACCTCCCGCGCCGCCTCGCGCAGCCCCTTGAAGAAGGGCGCCGCGGCCGCCAGCACCTCGCGCACGGGCGCGTGACGCAGGGCGAGCACGTCGCCCAGCAGCACCACGCGGTCGGCCTCGGCGAGGCGGTCGAACAGCCGCTCGCGCACGGCCGGTGTGGCCAGGATGCTCGAGCGCGAGCCCAGGTGGAGGTCGGAGAGGACCAGCGTCGTCACGCCCGGATCCTCTCAGCCGGCTCGAAGGCATACGCGGGGAGCGAGAGCACCGTCTCGCGCAGGCCCATGACCACCGCCTGCGGCGGATCGAGGTGGTCGCGCCGGCAGTCGGCATAGACAGACCACGCCTTCGCCGCGCCCACCGCCTCGGCGGCCGCGGCCGTCGTGAGGCACAGCTCCGGCTCGCCGGCCTCCACGCTCGCGGCGAACAGACCGGCGCGCAGGGCCGAGAGCAGCCAGCCCAGCGTCTGCAGGACCGGCGCGGCGGTGCGCTCCTGCGCCTCCAACCAGGCCGCCAGCGGCGGCCCATCGTCCTCGCGCCAGGCTCCCAGCCACGCCCGGTGCTCCAGGAGCGCCCGCTCGGCGCAGTCGGCCGCCGACAGCCCGGGCACCTCGGGGAAGCGCGCGGTGCGCTCGCCGCGGGCCAGGGCGAACGACACCGGGTCGGTGGCCTCGCACTGCACCGCACGCAGGATCCCGGGGCCCCGCGAGCACCATCAGGCCCTCGTGCCACAGCGAGGCGAACGGGCCGAGGTCTTCGCTCGCGGCCACCGCCTGCGCGACCGACCGGAGGTCGGCCGGGTCGAGGTCGGTCAGCGCGAACGCGTCGTCGGGCAGCTGCGGCCACGTACGCGAGCGCCAGTCGGCGAGCGGCAGGAGGGATGGATCGGCTTCCGTGAGCCGCCGCAGGCCGTCGCGGAAGTCGGCGCGCAGCGCGAGCCGCGGCGGGTCGGCGCCGATCAGGCGCACCTCGGTCGCGCCCGGGCGAACGCGTCGGCCGTGGTCCGCTCGGCGATCCGTGCGGAGGTGCGCACGCAGAACGGCAGCGTGTCCGCGAGATCGGGATTCGGGCTCCGAGGGAGGTCGGCGAGCAGCGCCAGCGCGCGCTCGATGCTCTGCGCCTCCTCGGGCATCAGCGCCCGGGCGCGCTCGAGTACGGCGTGGCGCGTGGGCGGGTCCTCGCCGTGCTCGATCCACAGCCAGATCCGGGCCGGGTCCGACACGAGCTTCACGCACCGGTACGCGCGGTCGGCCGTGGGAGCGCCGGCGCAGGTGCCGAGCACCCAGCGCCAGATGAACTGGAGCTCCAGCCACGGCCCCTCGGCGCCCGCGCTCAGGCCGGGACGGATGCGCAGCTCCGCCTCGTCGGCCATCCGCGGCGCGAGGTGCAGGGGGACCCGCGAGCGCAGCGTGGATGCCGACCGTGCCGCGGCCAGCTCCTCGCGCTCGTATACGGCGAGGTCGACCATGTGAGCGAGCGGGGGCAGCACGCGCGTGAGCCGCGCCCACCGCCGCCGCACCCGCTCGCGATTCGCGCCGCCGGAGTCGGGGAGGACCAGCTCGAGGTCGAGGTCGCTGTAGCCGTAGCGCATGTCGCTCCCAGCGAGGCTGCCGCGGGGCCTGCACACGCCGCCCGGCATGCCGAGCAGGAGCAGGGCGCCGATCCCGCGCCAGGCGACCTCGTGCGCCCGCGCCCAGATCGGCCGCAGCGGGCCTTCGGCGGTACATATGACCAGGCGCCGCATCGGGCTATTGTCGCGCCATCGCGACCCAGGAACTCGCAACCCGCTCCGCCGTCGCCGTCGAAGGGGTGAGCAAGACCTTCCGCGTGCCCCGGCGGCGGCGCTGGACGCTGAAGGAGCGATTCGTCGACCGGCTGCGGCGGCGAGCCCGACGACCTGCTGCCCGCGCTCGAGGACGTGGCCTTCGACATCCGCCCGGGCGAGTTCTTCGGCATCGTCGGCCGCAACGGAAGCGGCAAGAGCACGCTGCTGAAGTGCCTCGCGGGCATCTACGAGGCCGACCGCGGCTCGATCGCCGTGGAGGGCCGCCTGTCGCCGTTCGTGGAGCTGGGCGTGGGCTTCGACTCCGAGCTCAGCGGGCGCGACAACGTGCTCGTGAACGGCGTGATGCTCGGGCTCACCCGCGGTCAGGTGCGCGAGCGCTTCGACGACATCATCGCGTTCGCGGAACTGCAGGAGTTCGTGGACGCGCAGCTCAAGAACTACTCCTCGGGGATGAGCGTGCGGCTCGCGTTCTCGGTGGCGGTGCAGGTGGACGCCGACGTGCTCCTGATCGACGAGGTGCTGGCGGTGGGCGACGCGTCGTTTCAGGCGAAGTGCTTCGCGGAGTTCGAGCGCCTGAAGGCCCAGGGCCGCACGATCGTGTTCGTGACGCACGACATGGACGCGATCGAGCAGTTCTGCGACCGGGCGATGCTGCTCGAGCAGGGCCGCGTCGTGGACATCGGCACGCCGGAGTCGATCGTCGAGCAATACGAGGAGGTGAACCGCAGCAGCTCGCTGCGGCGCCGCCCCGCGCCGGTGAAGCACCTCCCCGACCGGCGCGCCGGCCGCCGGGCTCAGCGCGAGCGCCGGCGTGCCTCACGCGCCGCCGGGCCGCGCCGGTACCGCCCGTCGGCGGTCGGGGGCGAGCTGCGCCGGCTCGGCGAGATCACCTTCACCCTCGCCGCGCTCAGCCTGAAGGTGCACTACCTGGGCTCCAAGCTCGGCTACCTCTGGGGCGTCACGCGCCCGCTCACCCTGTTCGCCGTCATGTACTTCGTGTTCTCGAACATCGGCGACTTCAACGACGGCGTGGAGGACTACGCCGTCTACCTGCTCACCTCGCTCGTGCTCTGGACCTACTTCGCGGAGGCCACCACCGGGTCCACGAGCTCGCTGCTAAGCGCGCAGAGCCTGATGCGCAACCTGCGCTTTCCCCGACTGGCGATCCCGCTCGCGGCCGTGCTCAAGGCTCTCTTCAACCTCGCCATGAACTCCGTGGCCGTGGTGATCCTGCTCGCCATCTCGGGTGTCTCACCCAGGCTCAGCTGGCTCGAGCTGCCGCTGCTGGTGGCCCTGCTCGTGGTGCTCGCCACGGGCGTGGCGATGCTGCTGTCCTCGCTCTACATCCGCTTCCGCGACGTGGCGCAGCTGTGGCAGCTCTCGATCCAGCTGCTGCTGTTCACCTCGGCGGTCTTCTACGTGATCACCGCCTTCCCGCGCGACGTGCAGCAGGTGCTGGTGGCCAACCCGCTGGCGATGATCTTCACCCAGATGCGCCACGCGCTGATCGACCCGTCGGCGCCCACCGCCGCCGAGGTGGCCGGCGGGGCGGTCTACCTGCTGATCCCGCTGGGGGTGGTGGCCGGCACCTTCGCCCTCGGCCTCTGGGTGTTCAGGCGCGAGAGCCCGCTGATGGCAGAGACCCTGTGAGCCGGATCGGCGCCGTGCTCGCCAGCTCGTAGGAGCTCACGCCGATCCTCCGCAGCACGGCCTCGACCCGCTCGGCGCGCAGCGGCTGGTCGTGGCGGGGCGCGAGCATGTCGAAGGTGTCGAGCACGGCCTCCGCGTAGCGCTGTTCGTGCGTGAACTCGTGCCGGTCGACGTAGTTCGCCACCGGGATCGCAAAGCCGGCCGCCTTGCCCACCACGGGCAGACGGAAGAGGCGGTCGGTGAGCGGGAACAGCAGCGGCATCGCCCTCTCGATCAGCCGCAGCAGCCGGTCCGGCGGCAGCCGCCTCGTGAGCGGCCTGACCAGGTACTTGGCGTTCAGCGGCGTGTACCAGTGGCGGCCGTACGCGGTGATCGCGAAGCGACCGTCCGGACGGCATAGCGACAGCGCCGAGGCCAGGGTGGCGTAGGGATCCGGCGTGTGCTGGAGCACTCCGATGCTGAAGACGCGGTCGAAGCTGGCGGGCGCGAACGGCGGGTTGGCGAGGTCGCCGTGCACGACGTCCACGTTCGGATGGGCGGCAAGGTTCTCCGCCGCCGCATCGACCGCCGTCGAGCTGTCGAGCGCCACCAGGTGGGCGCCCCGGCTCGCGGCGATCTCGGCGAACCGGCCCGCGCCGCAGCCCGCGTCCAGCACCCAGTCGCCGTCGAGCCGGTCCCAGCCGGTCTCGGTGTCGAACCGCCGCCGCGAGTAGGGGGCGCCGGTGGCGCTGTCCAGCTGGGTCTGTCGAAACCGCTCCCACTGGAGGCCGAACGAGCGCGAGTAGCCCTCGGCGGGCACGAACCGCGGGATGCCTCGCACGATGTCGTAGGCCCGCCCGCTCGTCGTGGAGGTCAGCCGCCCGGTGCGGATCCGCTCCCCGTCCCACTCCTCGGCCTGGAGCTCCAGGGTCGCGCCGCTGCCGGGCTCACGCAGCCGCTCCAGCATTCGCTCGTGCACCGCTAGAGGCTCCGGTAGAGCGCCGCGTAGGCGGCCACGCCGGCCGCCAGGTCGAATCGCTCCCGCGCGACGGCCCGGCAGCGATTTCGGGCAGCGGGGTTCGCCGCCAGCTCGCGCAGGTCGGCGGCCACGCGGGCCAGGGCGGGCTCGCTCTCGTCGCGCACGACCGCCCCCACCCCCTCGCCCTCGACGAATTCCCCTAGATCCCCCAGGCCGGCCGTGACCGCCACCGGCATCCCGGCGGCCAGGTACTCGGCCACTCGGGTCGGCGATGTGGCGGTCTTGGCGAAGGAAGGGCGGGCCAGGCAGAGGCCGATGTCGCCCGCGTGGAGCTCCTCCGGGATGCGCTCCGGGGCAACCGCGCGGACCTCGGCGCCTGGGGCCGCTGCGGATGCCTGCTCGACCTCTCGGGTGAGCACGGTAAGCGGCAGCTCGAGCGCCGCGGCCAGCCGCGCGCCCAGGTCGAGCCGGTACCGGGCCACCGAGCCGCACCACACCGCGTGTGGTCCCCCGGGCCGCGGGACGCTCGCCGCGAAGCGATCCACGTCCGCGCACGTGGGGATCACCTCCACCGGCACGTCGCGCCCGCCGAGCCAGCGACGCACCTGCGGAACGGCCGCCTCGGTGAGCACCACCACGGCGTCGGCCTCCGAGTAGAAGCGCCGCTCGCAGCGGCGGGCGAGGCGGTAGAGCAGCCCGCCCTTCCTGAAGATGCCGAGGTCCACGCGCTCGTCGGCCCAGAAGCCGCGGATGTCGTACAGGAGCTTGCCGGGACGGCCGGCGGCGAGGGCGATCAGCGCGGGAACGTCGCTGCGCGCATGGATCAGCTCCGGAGTGGGCTCCGCGCGCACGGCCCGCGCGCCCGCGAGCACGTCCCACGCGGTGCTCAGCACCGGCGGGCGGCGGTGGTAGGAGAGCGGGCGCCAGCGAATGCCGGCGGCTTCGAGGCGCCGCGCCATCGTCTCGCGGTCGGCGCCGGGCTTCTCGAAGGACACCAGCGTGATGTCCGTGGTCTCGGCCAGGCGCTCGAGATACGCCACCACCTGCGACTGCCCCAGCGGCTCGCCGGCCCCGTCGTAGGAGATGTAGAGGACGGCCACGGGCGGCCAATAGGCTAAAGGCGTGTGCGGTATCGCCGGCTGCATGGACGCCTCGGCGGCCGACCCACGGGCGGCGGTCGAACGCCAGCTGCGCACGCTCGACCACCGCGGGCCCGACGCCTCCGGCGTCTTCACCGGCAGCGGCGCGGCCATCGGCCAGAACCGGCTGGCGATCATCGACCTCGTCTCCGGCGATCCGCCGATCGCCAACGAGGACGGCACGGTCGGCGTCGTCCTCAACGGCGAGATCTACAACTATCCGCGAGCTGCGCGACCGAGCTGCTGCGCGACGGCCACGAGCTCGCGCACCGCAGGGCGACACCGAGGTGATCGCCCACCTGGCCGAGGACTCGAGCCCGTCGCGTCTGGCGCGGCGGCTGGACGGCATGTTCGCGTTCGCCGTGTGGGACGACCGCCGCCGCGGCTGGTGCTGGGCCGCGACCGGTTCGGCAAGAAGCCGCTCTACTACTGGGAGGACGGCGGCGCGCTCGTCTTCGGAAGCGAGATCAAGGCGCTGCTCGCCGCACCCCGGCGTGCCGCGCGAGCTCGACCCCGACGCGCATCCCCGCCTACCTCACCTTCGGCTACGTGCCGACCCCGCGCACCTTCTACGCCGGCATCAGGAGCCTTCCGCCCGGCCACGTGCTGGTGGTCGAGGCCGGCGGTAGCACTCGAGCGCTACTGGCGCCCTGCCGCGGCGACGGCCGACGGACGCTCGCGTCGCCCGAGGCCGCGGCCGAGCTGCGCGACGGGCTCTGCAGGCCGCGGTGACCGGCGCCTGGTCGCCGACGTGCCGCTCGGCGCGTTCCTGAGCGGCGGCGTCGACTCGAGCGCGTGGTCGCCTGATGGCCGAGGCGAGCGACCGGCCGGTGCGCGACGTTCACGATCGGCTTCGAGGACGAGGAGGGTTCGACGAGCGCCCCTACGCGCGGATGGTGGCCGACGCGCTTCGCCACCGACCACACGGAGTTCGTGGTCGAGTCCGGAGGCCGTCGACCTCGTGGAGCGCCTGGTGTGGCACCACGACCAGCCCTTCGGCGACTCCAGCGCGGTGCCCACGTTCCTGCTCTCCGAGCTGACGCGCGGTCACGTGACGGTCGCGCTGAGCGGCGACGGCGGCGACGAGCTGTTCGCCGGCTACGAGCGCTTCAACGCGGGCGTCGCGCTCCAGCGCTTCGGTGGCGTGCTGGGATCGCGGCCCGTGGCCGCGCGTGGCCGGCGCGGGCACCTGGCCGGGGCCCGGCGCGAAGGTGCAGCGCGCGCTGCGGCGCGCCCGGCTCGGCATGCCGGACGCCTTCATGACCTGGGTGAGCCTGTTCGGGCCCGACCGCCGCCGCCAGCTGACGGGGGCCGGCGAGAACTGGGCCACCGAGGATTACCGGGCGATCTGGCGCGAGTCGGAGGGGCGCGACCCGCTCGAGCGACTACTGGATCTCAACCTCCGCACCTACCTCCTCGACGATCTGCTGGTGAAGGTCGACCGCACCTCGATGGCGCACGGCCTGGAGGTGCGCTCGCCATTTCTCGACCGCGAGCTGCTCGAGCTGTCCCAGCGCCTGCCGGGCCGCGCGCATGCGGGCCTGGTCTCGCGCAAGCGAGCCCTGCGCGCGGCGGTCGGCGACCTGCTCCCCGCCGAGATCCTCCGCCGCGGCAAGCGGGGCTTCGGGGTGCCGCTGGACCGCTGGTTTCGCACCGACCTGCGCAGCTACGTGGAGAGCATCCTCGGTGCTCCGGCCGCGCGGGTGCGCGCACACCTGACCGGGGAACCGATCGACGCCATGCTCGCCGAGCAGCGGTCGGGCCGCGGACAGCACGGCCACGCGTTGTGGACGCTGCTCACGCTCGAGGTCTTCCTCCAGAGGGAGGGCTGGTGAGCCGGCGGCGCGGTGGTGCGCATGATCACCCGGATGGCCGTGGGCGGCCCGGGGCGGCACGTGATCCTGCTGAGCCGAGGCCTCGAGGACGAGTACGAGACCACGCGTGGCCGCGGGCCGCCCGGCGCCCGGCGAGGGTGAGCTGACCGACCCCGCCGTGGCGGTCCGCCACCTGCCGCTGGTCCGCGACGTCGCACCGGTCTCCGATCTCAGGGCGCTGGGCGCGACCCGTCGCCTGCTCGCGCGGACCCGCCCGGAGCTGGTGCACACGCACACGGCCAAGGCGGGCACGATCGGTCGGCTGGCCGCGATGTCGATGCGGCCGCGCCCGCGGATCGTGCACACCTTCCACGGGCACGTGCTGCACGGCTATTTCGGGGGCCCGGCGCAGGCGGCATTCCGCTCCGCCGAGCGCGCGCTCGCGCGCGGCTGCGACGCCATCGTCGCCGTGAGCGAGGAGGTGCGCGACGAACTGCTCGACCTGGGGGTGGGAGACCCGTCGCGGTTCCACGTGATCCCTGTGGGCATGGACCTCGACCCGCTGCTGGCGGTGAACGGCACCACCGGAACGCTCCGGGGCAAGCTCGGGCTGGAGCCGGACACCCCGCTCGTGGGGGCCGCCGGCCGCATGGTGGGCGTGAAGGACCTGGACACGATGCTCGCCGCCGTCGCGCGCCTGCCGGGGGTCCACCTGGCGCTGATCGGCGACGGCGAGGAGCGCGGGGCGCTCGAGGAGCGCGCGCGGCAGGTCCGACCTGGCCGGGCGCGTGCACTTCACGGGCTGGTGGACGGACATGCCGGGCGCACTGGCGGACCTCGACGTGGTGGCGCTGACCAGCCGCAACGAGGGCACGCCGCTGGCGCTGATCGAGGCAGGCGCGGCCGGGCGCGCGGTGGTGGCCACCGACGTCGGCGGGGTACGGGCGGTGGTGGAGCACGGCGAGACCGGGCTGCTGTGCGCGCCCGGCTCCGCCGAGGGCGTGGCCGACGGCTTGGGCCGGCTGCTCGCCGATCCCGCGCTGCGCACCCGGATGGGCGCGGCCGCGCGGGTGCGGACGTCGGAGCGCTTCGGGCGCGAGCGCCTGCTGCGCGACGTGCGCGAGCTGTACGCGGAGCTGCTCGGCTAGGCGGCGGCCGCGGCGGTATCGATCGTCGCCGCAAGGCCGTCCTCGAGCGTCGTGCTCGGCCGGTAGCCCAGCAGCCGCTGCGACTCGGACAGGTCCGCCCAGGAGTCGCGCACGTCGCCCGCGCGCGCGGGTAGGTGCTCCACCAGCGGGGAGTGGCCCATCAGCTCGCCCACCGCATGGGCCACGTCGAGCACCGTGCGCGGCGCGCCGCCCGACACGTTGAGCACGGCGCCGTCCACGCCTTTCGCCTCGGCGGCGAGGAGGTTGGCCTCCACCGTGTCGTCGACATAGGTGAAGTCGCGGGACTGGCGCCCGTCCCCGTAGATGGTGAGCGGCGCGTGGGCGGCCGCGGCCGTGATGAACCGCGGGACCACCGCCGAGTAGGGCGAGTCCGGGTCCTGTCCCGGCCCGAACACGTTGAAGTAGCGAAGGGCCACCGTCTCCACCATCTCCTCGCGCGAGAACGTGGAGCAGAAGCCCTCGGCCGCGAGCTTGGCCGTGGCGTACGGCGACATCGGCGCCGGGCGGGCCGACTCGCAGCGCGGCAGCTCGCCGCCGTCGCCGTACACCGACGACGAGGACGCGAGCACCACCCGGCGCACCCCTTCGTCGCGGGCCGCGAGCAGCACGTTGAGCGTGCCCTCGACGATGATCCCCGTGCTGGTGAGCGGGTCCTGGAACGAGCGCGGCACCGACGGCCGCGCGCCCTGGTGGAAGACGAGCTCGCACCCGCGTGTTGCCTTCGCCACGGCCACCGCGTCGCGCAGGTCGGCCTCGATCAGCTCGGCGTCGGGGTCCACGTTCTCGCGCCGCCCCGTGGACAGGTCGTCGAGCACCCGGACGTGGTCGCCTCGCGCGGTCAGCCTGCGCACCAGGCTCGATCCCACGAACCCGGCGCCTCCGGTTACGAGCACGGTGCGACTCATCGGCGCAAGCTAACCGAAACGCCGCGGCGGTCGATCACCGCGCCCCGGCGCGGCCGGCGCACGCGGACGTCCACACGCGTTTCCTCGCCCACCCCGAAGCGCGCCACCGAGCGCAAGCCCGCGCCGAAGCCGGTGCCGGCCACCACCTCGCGGGCGCCCAGCAGCGCGCCGCGGTCGCCCAGCTCGCCGGCGCGGTAGACCTCGACGCGCGAGCCCAGCGGCGCGTCGATCTCGATCACGCGCCCGGCGCGGCCCCGCCCGCGGAGCAGGCGCGAGGGCTGGGCTGGGTCGAACGACGCCAGGAACACGTCCTGGCGCCCGTCGCCGTCGAAGTCCGCGCTGGCCGCGGTGCTCCAGCGCCCGCCCCGGCCGAGCTCGGGCGGGACGCCGAACCTCGCGCGCGCCGCTGTTGCGCAGCACCGCCGGGCCGGCGCCCGCCGGGAGCGGTCGTGAGGATGTCCATGAGCCCGTCGCCGTCCATGTCCTCGATCTCCACGTGCGCGGACTTCGCCTTCACGGCCGGAAGCCCGCCCGTCTCGCTGAAGCGAGCGCCGACTCTGTTCAGGTAGAGCCGGACGGCCGCCGGCTCGCATTTCTGCTCGGTGCTCTCGAAGTGCGGGCCAAGCGCGATGTCGGGGCGCGCGTCGCCGTTCACGTCGCCGATCGCAACACCGGTCATGTCGTCGCTGATGTCCGTGGGTGGTCACCTCGAACTCCGAATTCCCGGCCTCCGCGAAGGTCCCGTCGCGGCGGCTGATGAAGATCCGCGCGGCGCGCGAGGTGGCCTTCACGTAGTTGGGGCTCGTGCCCGCGGTGACCAGGTCCGGCCCAGCCGTCGCCGTTGAGGTCCGCAGCGGCCACGCCGAAGCCCTGCACGCTCGCCAGGCCGGCCCGGTGGGTCACGTCGGAGAAGCGCAACCCACCCCGATTTCGCAGCAGCATGCTGGACCCACCGCGGTAGTGGTCGTCGGTCACGAAGAGGTCGAGGCGCCCGTCGCCGTCGTGGTCGAGCACCGCCACCGCCCGCCCGCTCTTCAGCGGCAGCTTGGTCGCGCGGGTGAACCCGCCGCGGCCGTCGCCGGCCAGCACCTCGCTCGGGGTCGCCCCGCGCGGCGGCTCCGGTAGGTGTCGCGCGCGATCACAAGCTCCTCGTCGCCGTCGCGGTCGAGGTCGGCGAACACGGCCCCGCTGGTGCGGCCGAGCATGCGCGGGAAGCCGGGGGCGACCCGGAACCCGCGCGGTCCACCCAGCAGCAGGCGATCCGGCGCCGGGCCCTTCGCCCCACGCCGGCGGTAGCGCGCGAGCGGGTAGTCGGCGAAGCCGCCGACGAAGAGGTCGGGATGGCGGTCGCCGTTCACGTCGCCCCAGGCGACCGCGTGGGCGTACATGCCGCGGAGGGGGACCACAAGGCCGGCTGCCTTCGTCACGTCCTCGAAGTCGCGCGGCTTGCCGTTCGCGGGCTGGATCGGGCAGCTGGCGGCGAGTCCGATCGTCAGCCCAGACGACGACCGCGACCACCGCCGCGCAGACGACGGCAACCAGGGCGAGCAGCCGGACCACAAGCCGCCGATCGGACTCGAACCGATGACCCCGTCTTTACGAGAGACGTGCTCTACCAACTGAGCTACGGCGGCAGCGGGGTCGCAGTGTAAGGGGGCGAAGTTGCTCGCGCCCGGCCTCCAAGGAGCATGGGTCCAAGCCGACTGGAGCGGTTGCCGCAGCTTGGCGGCGGAGAGCGCGTCACCGTCTACGTGGCCGCCTCTTTCCGCGCGCGCCTGGTCGGCCTCGCCGGTCTGTGCGCGATGCCGCCGCGCTCAGCCCTCCTCCTCCCTCGCTGCTCCTCCGTCCACACCTTCGGCATGCGGTTCCCGATCCACGTGCTGTTCCTGGACCAGGATTTCGAGGTGATCGCCGAGCGCCGCTCCGTGAAGCCCGGGCGGTTCGTCTGGCAGCGAGGGGCGAAGGCGGTCGTGGAGTTTCAGGCGGAGCTGCCGACCAGCCCGGCCAGCCGGTAGCTGAGCGCGCTCAGCGCCAGCTCCTCGGTCACGTTCAACTCGAGCGAGAGCCGCACGTCCTCGCAGCGCTCGGCCGCGTCGCGCAGGCGGCGCGGGTCGCGCCCGTGCGCGGCGCTCGCCAGCTTCCCCGCGCGCTCGGAGTCCAGCGCCGCCTCGGGGGCGCCCTCGGCCAGGCAGATCAGGTCGCGCAGCGTGAGGGCGGCCAGGCCGAGCCCGAGGTCGAGGATCTCGCGCTCGCCGCGGCGCTTCTCGCGCTTGGCCGCGTCCTCGAACTGGCGCACGAGCGCGGTGCGGTCGCGGCCCTTGGGCTCAGATTCGACCCGCTTCTCGCGCTGCTCGTCCATCGCCTCGGCGCGCTCGGCCCCGCGCACCTTGGCGCGCGCCATCAGCCCCGCCCAGGAGTCGTCGCCCGTGCCGGCCAGCGCGCTGGCCACCATCGCGTCGACCTCGGCCAGCAGCGCCTCGCCCTCCTCGGAGGCCAGCAGGCGCGCCCTGTCCCCGTTGCCCAGGGCGAGGCGCGCGGACGCACGCGCGCGAGGCTCGGCGACCCCGTCCGCGCGCAGCAGCTCCTCGATCCGCGCGGCGGACAGCGGGTCGAAGCGCACGAGCTGGCAGCGCGAGACCACCGTGGGGATCACCTGCGAGAGGGCGTCGGTGAGCAGGATCAGGTGCACGAACGGCGCCGGCTCCTCCAGCGTCTTGAGCAGGCGGTTGGCCACCCGGTCGCTCATGGTGTCCGCGCGCTCGAGCACGAACACGCGGCGCTTGGACTCGAACGGCGTGCGGGTGGCCGCGGCAATCACCGGCTCGTCCACGTCCTCGAGGCGCATCTCGTGCGCGCCGGTGGGCGTGACCCAGGTGAGGTCGGGGTGGACGCCGCTCTCCACCCGGCGGCGGACGTCGTCGGGGTCGCCCGCCCCTTCGGCGAGCAGCTCGGCGGCGAACGCGCGCGCCACCCGGCCCTTGCCCACGCCGGCCGGGCCGTGGAAGAGATACGCGTGCGAGGGCCCGCCCGCGAGCGCGGACTCGAGCGACATCCGCGCGTGCGCGTGGTCCTCGGTGCCGGCGAGCGGGCTCACGCCGGTGCCCCCGCCCGGGCCGCGCGCACGGCGGCGAGCACGTCGGCGTGCACCTCTTCGGGCGGGCGCGCGGCGGGGATCCGGCGCCAGCGCGCGGGGTCGGCGTCGGCCATCTCCGAGTAGGCGTCCGCAACCGCGCGCTGCAGCTCGGCCCCCTCGGCCTCGAAGCGGTCCTCCTCTCCCGCACGCGCGTGCGCGGCGTCGGGATCGAGGTCCAGCAGCAGCGTGAGGTCGGGGCGCAGGCCCCCGGTGGCCAGCGCGTTCACCGCGGCCACCTCGTCCACCCCCAGCCCGCGCGCGGCGCCCTGGTAGGCGAGCGAGGAGTCGAGGAAGCGGTCGGAGACCACCACCTTGCCGGCGTCCAGCGCCGGGCGGATCACCTGGCGCACCAGCTCGGCCCGGGCGGCGGCGAACAGCAGCGCCTCGGCCTCGCCCGAGAGGTCCAGCGACGGGTCCTTGAGCAGCTCGCGCACCCGCTCTCCCGCCTCCGTTCCGCCGGGCTCGCGGACGCCCACGGCGTCGTCTCCGAGCGCCTCGATCAGCAGCTTTGCCTGCGTCGTCTTGCCCGAGCGGTCGATGCCCTCGAGGGTGACGAACAGGCCGGACACGGCGGCGATGGTAGCGTCCGCGCCGCGATGCGGACTCTGGTCACCGGCGGCTCCGGCTTCATTGGCTCGAACCTCGTGGACGCCCTGATCGAGCGGGGCGACGAGGTGACCGTTCTGGACGACCTCTCCACCGGCCGGCGCGAGAATCTCGAGGGCGCCATCGCCGCCGGAGCCGAGCTGGTCGAGACCGACGTGCGCGACGCCGAGGCGGTGTCCGACGTCGTCGGCCGCGTGACCCCCGAGGTCATCTTCCACCTCGCCGCCCAGATCGACGTGCGCAAATCCGCCGCGGACCCGGCCGCCGACTCGCGCATCAACGTGGAGGGCACCATCAACGTGCTCGAGGCCGCGCGCGGAGCGGGCGTGAGGCGCGTGGTGAACACCTCGACCGGCGGCGCGATCTACGGCGAGGGCAAGATCATCCCCGCCCCGGAGGACCACCCGGTGGCGCCCGAGGCGCCCTACGGCCTGTCGAAGTTCTGCGCCGAGGGCTACTGCGACATCTTCGCCCGCCTGCACGGGCTGTCGACCGTGTCGCTGCGATACGGCAACGTCTACGGGCCGCGCCAGGACCCGCTCGGCGAGGCCGGCGTGGTGGCCATCTTCTGCGGCAAGCTGCTCGAGGGCCAGCGGCCAATGGTGTTCGGCGACGGCCTGCAGACGCGCGACTACGTGTTCGTCGGCGACGTCGTGGCCGCCAACCTCCTCGCCGCCGGCTCGAACTCCACCGGCTCCTTCAACATCGGCACCGGCCGGGAGACCAGCGTGCTCGACATCGTCGAGGCGCTCTCCCCCCACGCCGCCGCCTCCTTCGAGCCCGACATGGCGCCCGAGCGCCCGGGCGAGGTGCGCCACATCGCCCTCGACGCCGCCCGCGCGAAGGGCGAGCTGGGCTGGCAGGCCGAGGTCGGAATCGAATACGGGCTCGAGCGCACGCTCGAGTCGCTGCGCTAGCCCTCGAGACGGAACGGATCGCCCGGCCGGCTCGCGCGGCGGCGTGGGCTGTGGCGCGGGCGTCGGAGCCGGCGCGGGAGCGGGCGTGGGGGCCGGGACCGGGGCCGGCTGGTCCGGCGTGGGCGTGTGCGGATCGGTCGGGGCGGGCGCGAGTGACCGGCGCGGGCGCCGCGCGTTTCAGGATCTCGGGCAGCGGTGTGCCGGTGGCGCTGGCCGAGCGGCGCTCGTCGAAGAAGCCGTACAGGATGTACAGGGTGTCGAGGTAGCGCGCGGGGTCCAGCACCAGGAGATTCTTGGCGGCCCGAACCGCTCCCGGCGCGTCATCCACGAGCACCCGGAAGCGACTCAGGCGGCTCCACACGGCCGGGTTGGCGGGCTGGCGCTCGACCGCCTCGATCAGCACGCCCAGCGCGTCGGCCGGCCGGTTGCCGCGCTCGAGGATCGAGGCCTGCGCGAACGTGGGTCCCACGGCGAACGGGTTCAGGCGCTTCGCGCGGGCCGCCTTCTCGGCCCCCTCGCGCAGGTCGGCGGGCTTCCCGCTGGAGGCCTGGCTGAGCGCCTCGTCGGTGAGGCTCTTCGACTTCGCGGGCAGCGCGGCCAGCGCGGCCACCGCCACGAGCACGGCGCCGCCGGCCGCCAGCGCGGCCAGGCGCCTGGGCCTCACGGCCGGCGGTGACGCGGCGCCCTTGGGCGGCGGGGTCGCCGCCAGCACGCCGAGGAAGATCAGGGTGAAGACCATCACGCCCGGGATCTCCCAGTCCCAGTCGATCCACAGGTGCACCGAGGCCGCCAGCAGCGCCGCGAGCAGCGCCACGGCGAACCCGCGCTCGCGCCCGGGCCCTCGCGCGCGTGTGACCCTGATCGCGGCGGCCCCGAGCAGGGCGAGCGCGCCGAGCGCAAGCACCGCGCCGATCAGGCCCGTCTCCGAGAGCAGCTCCAGCGGCACGCTGTGGGCGTTTCGCACCTGGAGCGTGTTGTCGCGATAGACCAGGTGGGTGAGCTCGAACGAGCCCGCGCCATGCCCGATCACCGGCCGGTCGGCGAAGCCCGCGCTCGCCTCCTCCCACCACACCCAGCGGTTGCCCGAGTTGGTGCGCAGCACGCGCGCGGGGTCGTTCTGGCGGTCGAACTTCGTCTGGGTGAAGTCGTCGGCGGAGTCGCTGATGGTGCCCGTGATGCCGTTGTCCGAGAGCGCCAGCGCGACGATCGCCAGCAGCGGCAGCGCCACCGCCGCCACCTTGGCCGTGGTCTTCACCCGTCGCGTCCCGGCCGGCCCCAGCGCCACCCGCTCGCCCGCCGCCACCAGCCCGCGCGCGAGCACGAACGCGATCACGAGCCCGAGGATCCCGGCGGCGAGGAAGAGGAATCCGTCGCCGGTGCGCTCGGACACCGACGAGGCCGTCGGTGGTGAGGGTGTCGCTCGCGACCACGACCAGGATCGGCGGGATCGCGCCGACGAGGCCCACCGCCACGGTCGCGGCCAGGCGCAGCCGCTCGGGCCCGATGCCGATCACCAGCGCGAGCGCCGCGGCGAGGCAGAGCAGCCCCCCGCGCGAGTAGGTGAGCGCGATCGTGGTGAGCAGCGGCACCAGCGTCAGCGTCCCCGCCATCCGCAGCCGCGCGCTGCCACCGAGGTCGGCCCCGGCCCGCGCGGCCACGGGCACCGCCATCACGCACACCAGCGCCAGCGCGTTCCAGTAGTCCAGCGGCGCCCGCAGGCGGGAGAAGCGCTCGGTGTGGTTGAGGTCGATCAGGCCCGGGATGTCGAGCCAGGGGAACAGCTTGCCGCCGAGGGCGTAGAGCGCGATCGCGGTGGCGATCGCCAGGTATCCGAGCGCGACCCGCTCCGCGGCGCGCGGCAGGCTCGAGCCGAGCGCGATGCCGAGCGCCGCCACCAGCGCGTAGGAGACCGCCCGGTTGAACTCCAGCCAGCTCTGGTCCGGCGCGATCGACCAGGTGATCGACAGCGCGCACCACCCGGCGAACGCGCTCAGCAGCCCTACGCCGAGCAGCGCGCCGCGCGAGGGCGTGAATCGAAGCCCGCGCCCGAACAGCAGCCCGGCGAGCGTGCCGAAGGCCACGGCGGCGACGATCAGCTGGAAGCGGCTCTGCTCCGAGACACCGATCGCGCCGCTGGCAAACGCCGCGTACAGGCTCGCCACGACCAGGGCGGCGCCGAGCGCGGCGGCGCCGGGGGGCACGTCGCCGAGGCGGGCGCGCAGGCCCGTGGACGCGCGAGGGCGGGTGGCGGTGGCGGCCATCGGCGGGGATTGTGACGGGACCGGCGCGCTACGGTTCCGCAGGGATGCGCAAGACCCTCGGCATTGCTCTGCTCGCCACCCTGGCGATGGCCCCCGCCGCCTTCGCCGGGCCGCTCGACGACTTCCGCCGCAACGGCAGCATCGACCCCTGCCGCTACAGCGACAGGCAGCTTCGCGACGGGCTCAACGGCCTGCCGCCCGACGTCCAGCAGTACGCCCCCGGCCTGACCGACCAGCTCTCGGCCGGGCGCGAGGGCTGCGGCGCCGGCGGAGGAGCCGGCAGCGGCGATACGCGCCAGCTCGAGAGCGTGCCCGGCCCCGCATCGGTGGGCGGCAGCGGTGGCGGCGGGAACGGCGCGGCCCGCGCCAAGGTGCCCGCGCCGCCGGTGCCCAAGGCGGCCGACCGCCAGCGCCTCGCAGGCCTCGATTCGCCCGCGGTCACCACGGCCGCGACGACCAGCGACGCGCCCGGCTGGCTGACGGCGCTGCTCATCATCGCCGGCCTGCTCGCGGCGCTGTTCGCCTTCCTGCGGTTCCGGGGCGTGTCGCCCGAGGGCGTGACGCGCCCGCTGCGGGCTTCCTTCGCCGACGCCGGCGGGCGTACGGCGGACACGTTCGCGGAGCTGTGGGACAGCGTACGTATGGGTCGCGGGCCCTAACCACAACATCTTGTGTTTCGGGAAGGAAATCGAACACTACACCTAGTAGAATGAAGGGGTGCGTTGCCCCTTCTGCTCGTTTGACTCCACCCGGGTCGTCGACTCTCGTCTGACCGACCCGGGCGACTCCGTGCGCCGGCGCCGCGAGTGCGCCGGCTGCGGCGAGCGGTTCACCACGCACGAGCGCGTGGAGGCGGTGCCGATCGACGTGATCAAGCGCGACGGCACCACGCAGCGCTTCGATCGCCGCAAGCTGCTTCGAGGGCTCGTTCGGGCGGCCGGTGGCCGTCCGGTGGGAGGCGAGCAGCTCGAAGAGCTTGCGGATTCGATCGAGGTCGCCATCCGCCGTCACGGCCGAACGGTGCCCGCCGCGCGCATCGGCGACCTGGCCGAGCGGGGCCTCGCCCGGCTCGATCCGGTCACCGCGATCCAGTTCGCATCGGTCTACCGCAGGCTCGCCGATCTGGACGAGTTGGAAGCCGTTGTCCGCAAGCTGCGGGAAGACCCCGATCCGGGGTCCGACCAGATGCCGTTTGATGACCCCTTTCCGTCCGACCTCGAGAGGAATATCGACCGTTCCCCCGCAGCCACAACCGCAGTAAGGAGAGAGCATGCCGACACCCCGTAGCGCCGCCCCGCAGACAGTCCCGAACGCCGATGGTGTGACCATCGAGCGGCGCTTTACGGAACCCGGCAAGCATCCCTTCGACGCGGTCGAGTGGGAGATCCGCGACGCGGTCATCGGCGGACGCCTTCGAGCAGACAGGGCGTCGAGTTCCCCAAGAGCTGGTCGCAGAACGCCACGAACATCGTCAGCCAGAAGTACTTCAGGGGCCGCATGGGCTCGGACGAGCGCGAGTCGTCGGTGAAGCAGATGGTCTCGCGCGTGGCGGGCACGATCGCCGCGTGGGGGCGCGACGGGGGCTACTTCGCCACCGACGAGGACGGCGACGCCTTCGAGGCCGAGCTCACCCACATCCTTCTCAACCAGATGGCGGCGTTCAACTCGCCGGTCTGGTTCAACGTCGGCTTCGAGGAGCACCCGCAGTGCTCGGCCTGCTTCATCCTCTCGGTCGAGGACACGATGGAGTCGATCCTCGACTGGAACACCAAGGAGGGCAAGATCTTCCGCGGCGGCTCCGGCTCGGGAATCAACCTCTCGAACATCCGCGCGTCCACCGAGCACCTGAGCAAGGGCGGCACCGCCTCGGGCCCGGTCTCCTTCATGCGCGGCGCCGACTCCTGGGCCGGCACGATCAAGTCCGGCGGCAAGACCCGCCGCGCGGCCAAGATGGTCGTCCTCAACATCGATCACCCCGACGTCCTCGACTTCATCTGGTGCAAGGCCAAGGAGGAGGAGAAGGCAAACGCCCTGCGCGACGCCGGCTTCGACATGTCGATCGACGGTGACGGCTTCACCTCGATCCAGTACCAGAACGCCAACAACTCGGTGCGCGTCTCGGATGAGTTCATGGAGCGCGCCGAGCGCGGCGAGGACTGGGAGTTCACCGCCCGCGCCGACGGCTCCACCGTCTCCACCGAGAAGGCCGACGACGTGCTGCGCCAGATCGCCGACGCCGCGTGGCGCTGCGCCGATCCGGGCGTTCAGTACGACACGATCATCAACGACTGGCACACCTGCCCGAACTCGGGCCGGATCAACGCGTCGAACCCGTGCTCGGAGTACATGCACGTGGACGACTCGGCGTGCAACCTCGCCTCGATCAACCTCATGAAGTTCCGCCGCGAGGACGGCACCTTCGACACCGATGCCTTCGAGCACACGGTCGACGTCCTGATCCTCGCGCAGGAGATCGTCGTGTCGCCGTCGAGCTACCCGACCGAGGAGATCGGCGACAACGCCCGCGCGTTCCGCCAGCTCGGCCTGGGCTACGCCAACCTCGGCGCGCTGCTGATGAGCAACGGCCTGCCGTACGACTCCGACGAGGGTCGCGCGATGGCCGGCGCCATCACCGCGCTGATGACCGGCCGGGCGTACCGCAAGTCGGCCGAGGTGTCCGCGGCGATGGGGCCGTACGACCGCTACGAGCTCAACCGCGAGCCGCACAACCACGTGATGCGCAAGCACCGCGACGCGGCGTGGGACCTCTCCGAGGAGCTGATCGAGGACCGCCTGCTGGCGTCGGCCCGCCGCTCATGGGACGAGGCCGTCGAGCTGGGCGAGGAGCACGGCTACCGCAACGCGCAGGCCACGGTGCTCGCCCCCACGGGAACGATCTCGTTCCTCATGGACTGCGACACCACGGGCATCGAGCCCGACTTCTCGCTGGTCAAGTTCAAGGAGCTGGTGGGCGGCGGCAACATGACGATCGTCAACCAGACGGTGCCCAAGGCGCTGGAGACGCTCGGCTACACGGCGGAGCAGGTCCAGCAGATCGAGGCGCACATCTCAGAGCACGCCACGATCGTCGGCGCCCCCGGGCTGTCCGAGGAGCACATGCCGGTGTTCGACGTCGCCGTCGGCGAGCGGGCGATCAGCCACATGGGCCACGTGAAGATGATGGCCGCGGCGCAGCCGTTCCTCTCCGGCGCGATCTCCAAGACGGTGAACCTGCCGGCCGAGGCCACGATCGAGGACGTCGCCGAGACCTACATGCAGGGCTGGAAGCTCGGCCTGAAGGCGCTGGCGATCTACCGCGACGGCTCGAAGACCGCGCAGGCGCTGCGCACCGAGGCGCAGTCCGACGAGTCGCGTCTCGGAGGACAAGGTCGCCGACGCTGATCAAGCAGGCGCTGGAGGACGCCCCGCCGAAGCGCCGCCGGATGCCCAAGGAGCGCCAGTCGATCACGCACAAGTTCTCGATCGCCGGGCACGAGGGCTACATCACGGCCGGCATGTACGAGGACGGCACGGTCGGCGAGATCTTCCTCACCGACGTGGGCAAGGAGGGCTCGACGCTGCGCGGCATGATGAACGCGTTCGCGACCTCGGTCTCGATCGCGCTGCAGTACGGCGTGCCGCTCGAGACCCTGGTCCGCAAGTTCAGCTACATGCGCTTCGACCCGGAGGGCATCACCGGCAACCCGGAGATCCCGTTCGCGAAGTCGATGCCGGACTACATCATGCGCTGGCTCGCGTCGCGCTTCCTTGACGCCGATCTCCAGGAGGAGCTGGGGATCCTCACGCCTGAGGTGCGGGCCAGGAAGTCGTCGGAGGAGGCGCTGCTGCGCGGCGATACCGCTGGGCCTCCCGCGAACGGCGGGAACGGTGCGGCAACGGGCAACGGCGGGAACGGCGGCGGACCAGCCGCGCCGGCCGCGCCGGAGACCACCATCCAGCCGGGCACGACCAAGGCCGCGGCCGAGGCGATGACCGACGAGCCGCCGGCGCTGCCGGCGAAGATGCAGGGCCTGGATTTGGGCCCGGCGTGTGGGCAGTGCGGCGGGATGATGCAGCGGACGGGCAGCTGCTACACGTGCTGCAGCTGCGGGAATAACACCGGCTGCGGGTAACGGAGCTGGCGTGCCGTCGCCGACTCCACTGTCCGCCAGCGCGCGGTTGGCCTTGCATGTGCGTGCGGCCGCGAACTAGGGTCGCGCGTGGACATGTCAAGCGGCGGGGATGAGGTAAGCGAGCTCCAGGCCGCTGAGCCGTTCCTCAAGTGGGCAGGAGGAAAGCGGGGACTACTCGAACAATTGCTCCCGCGACTACCCGGAGCGAGGGATGGCCAGTACTTCGAACCGTTTCTTGGCGGGGGCGCAGTCTTCTTCGCACTCGCTCCCTCGACTGCCCTCCTCTCCGACATTAACCCTGGGCTAACTAGCACCTACCGGATCGTGCGGGACCGCGTCGACGATGTCATTGACGTGCTAGCTGGATTGCAGAACTCCGAAACGAAGTACTACGAGATCCGCGATTGGAGGCCATCCAGTAGTCCAGCCAGGGCAGCACGCTTTGTCTATCTCAACAAGACTTGCTTCAACGGTCTCTACCGGGAGAATCTCGAGGGCCGGTTCAACGTGCCGTACGGAATGCACCGTTACGACACCGTTGTATGCGACGAGGAGCAGCTCAAGGCCGCTAGTCACGCCTTGCAGCACGCGTCCGTGAGGACCCTCGATTTCGTCGCTGCGATCCGTGAAGCCAAGGCCGGTGACACGGTGTACTTCGATCCCCCGTACATCACGAGCCATCGGAATAACGGCTTCGTTGAATACAACGCTCGCGTCTTCTCGTGGAAGGACCAGCGCCGTTTGCTGGCTGCGGCGGAACGGTTGGTCGACCGGCAAGTTCAGGTAGCGATCAGCAATGCGGATCACGCCTCTATTCGCCGTTTGTACCGAAGTAGCGGGAAGTTCACCATCTACACGCTGAAGCGTTGGAGCACCATGGCAAGCCAAGCGAGTCGCCGCTACGCGACCACTGAGCTCTTAATCGTCAATAGGAGGAGGTGACTCGTGCCCCCTGCGGCGACATCCGTCGACCCGGCGGTCATAAAGAAGAACCCCAACAACCCTCGCCGCTACTTCAATGACGAGCGGCTGGACCAGCTAAGAACTTCGTTGCAGGAAACCGGCATCCTCGTCCCATTAATCGCCTACGAAGATCCGGACGACACGGGACGGTACATCCTCATGGATGGGGAGCGTCGCTGGCGTTCCGCTCTGGATCTGGGGTTTTCCGAGGTTCCGGTGCGCCTCGTCCCTACGCCGAGCCCGCTCGACAACCTGCTTCGGATGTTCAACATCCACTCGGTTCGGGAGGAGTGGTCCCTAGTCGCTATCGCGCTGGCTCTCCGAGAAGTCATTGAAATCTCCGGCGAGGACCGCGAGGGGCGGATGGCGGAAATGACAGGCCTCGCCCGAAGCACGGTGCGCCGGGCTCGGCGCTTGCTGAGTCTCCCAAAAGAGGAACTTGATCGGATCCAAGCGGAGGCTCATCTCGACCGGACCGAACAAGTTCACCGAGAGGACCTTTACCTGGAGATAGTCGCCGCGGAGTCAGTCCTGCGACGGGCCTTGCCTGAGATCACGGAGAAATACTCCCGCCCCCACATCATTCGGCAGTTCGCGCGTAAGCGGGAGGCTAAGAAACTGACCAACGTCACCGATTTCCGATATGTGGCGAAGCTTGCAAAGGCAGCCGAAAGCGACCTGGTGGACCGAGAGGAGGTGGTAGCGGCCGCCGATGAACTCATTCGGAAGGTCAGCGCGAGTCCAGAAGACGTTTACGAACGCGTCGCAGCCGCCGCGGTAGAGCAACAGGAGCTCGCACGTCGCATCGAGCTGCTCACGGCGGGCTTGGAAAAGATCGGGAAGGGCCGAAAGTTGGCTGCTGGGCTCCGATCGCAGCTGACCGTTTTGAAGCGCGTGGTCGACGAACTGGTAGGCAAATAGCCAGTGTCCGAAGAGTTTGAAGACCCGCGTAAGACGGAGCTTCGGGGGCGCTGCACGGATGCAGTAGACGCTGCCGGCTATACGGTCGACGCCGCTCGAACACCAATCCCTTATCCGGACAATTCGAAGCTCCAGGGAGCGATCGTCCCCGATGTGTCTTCCCTTCGTGGTGACGGCGCGCGCATCGTCCACTTTGTAAGGGTCGATGGGTCGAAGCCAATACCCCAGTGGCTCGCTAACACCGTCGACGCATCGTTCGAGATGGCGGAACTAGAAATCTATGCGGTCGCAGAGGAGATCGGGGACCCCCTTCGCGCGAGTTGCGTCGCGACGGGGTGCGGTCTACTGGTCTTGACTTCGAACAACGAGTTGAACGTCGAGGTCGAGTACGAGCGGCCGAATCGAGATGACGACCTTCGTGAGTTCGAGAAACGACTGCGCCAAGTACGCCGCAAGCTTGACACCAAGCTCAACGCCAACCTTGAGTCCTTGCAGGAGCAATTCTCCGAACGGAAAAAGGTGACAGCGGGCATGAAGGAGGCAACTCGAGCGGGCTACCTTCAGTCCATAGAGGACATGATGGTCCGCTGGCGAGAGTGGGGTGACGAGCGGTCGGCCGAGCTCGACGCGCTGGCCGGTTCGGGCGACGACGAAGCCCTTCGCCATGTCGAGCATCTCATCGAACTGGGCGTTGAATGACCTTCAAGCGGGCGCTGGTCGCTTTGATCGTTGGGGGCCATCGTGCGCTCTTCACGATGGCCACCGCGCTCCTGGGAGTCGCTGGCTCGCTCGTAGCCGACGATCCGTGTGTAGCCGCAAACTGGTTCTTGCTCGGGGGTGCCAGCCTCCTGATGTACGTCGAGGACGAATGCGGTGAAATCAAGTTCGCTAGCAAGGCCTTGGAAAGCGATAAGCCGCACCCGCTCGACGCACAAATCGATGTCTTTGACGCGCGCAATACCAGGATGATCTACATACGCGTAACTCTCGCCGCGCTGGGCTTGGTAGCAGGAATAGCTCTTTTGGCTACTTAGTTCCGCACCAGGTGATCTGCGTTCCTCAGGGGACCGCCGTAAAGCTTGAACCACCCAGCTCGACTAGCCGAGCTGCTGATCTGCCTCTTCGTCCTCTAGCTCCTTAAGGGTCTTACCGCTTGACGTCTTCCATTCCACGCGCCCGTTCGCCGTTCGGCCGAGCAAAACGGCGGCCGCTAGAGAGGGCGCACTGAACACGTAGTCCTGCGTCAGCACAAGCGCTCCATTCTCTAGTTCAGAACCCCTTGCTGTTCCAGCTCCGAGCGGAGAGCCACCATCTTCGGGTAAGCCTGCGCGGATTCGACCATTTCCTGGCGGGCCGTGGCGCCACCAAAGACGAGAAAGCCGTCCGCCGTGCGTTGGCCCTCGCCGCTCGCATCAGGACCGGTTAGGAGCAACCGCTCCGTCTGTGCTTGGTGGGAGTCTCAAAAGCTGTTAGCCCGAGAATCGGATAGACGACGAGCATTTCCCTGAGAAACGTCTCCATATCGGCGACGTCAGCCTCGCTCAGGGCTGGACCAATCATCGGCTGTGCGTTCTTGAGCACTGCCCGCTTGGCACTCTTTGCGCGTTCGAGGAGCTTCGCCTCCAAGAACTTTGCGTGGCTGACGTTGAAATCATCTGCAGCCACAAACACAATCGCCTCAGTCCAAATCTGCGATTGCTGAGGTGGTTGTTAAGTCGATCTCGGATCACACCGCCTTCGCCGATGTAAATCTCGCGCTGATCCTCTGACGCCGTGGGTTCACCTGCCAACACATAGACGCCCGGCTTCCCAAACTCCGGACGACCGCGAACGTCTTTGTAGGTATTACGGGAGAAGCGCAACCCTACCCCTGTCCAATTTTGCTTAGTGACGACCCAGAGGCCCTCTGGCGGTCCATCAGCCAGAAAGATCTTGATCGTTGAAGGGGGTGGGGTACCAGGGGGGTCCGGCACGGCCGGTGACCTTACCTCCAGGCGATCCCAGACGACAGCGTCCGGGCGCAAGCGCAGACAAAGTAGGGGTCACAAATAGGGGAGCCCCCCGACGCCAGCACCCCCACCCGGCGCCAAGGTGGCCCCATGACCACCTCCACCCCCACCTCCCTCCTCGTCCCTGCCCTCCGGACCGCCGGCTTCGTCGGCCGCGTCGTCGACGCCGGCGATCCCGACTACGACAGCGCCCGCGCGGGCTGGAACGGCGCGATCGATCGCCGTCCGGCCGCGGTCGCCTACGCGACCGACTCCGATGACGTCGCCGCGGCGATTCGTGCCGCCCGCGCCAGCGGCCTGAAGTTCACGATCCGCAGCGGCGGGCACTCCGTCTCCGGGCGCTCGGTCAGGAACGGCGCGCTGTGCATCGACCTGCGCGCGCTCAACTCGGTCAACGTCGACCCGGAAACCAAGACCGTCCGCGTCGGCGGCGGCGCCCTGCTCAGCGAGCTCGACGCCGCCACCCAGGGGCACGGGCTCGCCGTGCCCGCCGGCCAGATCTCGCACACCGGCGTCGGCGGGCTCACGCTCGGCGGCGGCATCGGCTGGCTGATGCGCCACCACGGCCTGACGATCGACTCGCTGCTGTCCGCCGACGTCGTTCTTGCCGACGGCGAAACGGTTCACGCCAGCGCCGACGAGCACCCCGACCTGTTCTGGGCGCTGCGCGGCGGCGGTGGCGACTTCGGCGTGGTCACCAGCTTCGAGTTCCAGGCCCACGAGGTCGGCCCGATGGTCCTGGGCGGGATGCTCGTCTACCCGTTCGATCAGGCCGCGGAGGTGTTCCGCGCCAGCCGCGAGCTGATGGCCGGCGCGCCCGACGAGCTGGGGCTCTGCGCCGTGCTGCTCACCGCGCCCCCGGAGGAGCCGTTC
The DNA here is from genome assembly GCA_963825775.1 of uncultured Thermoleophilaceae bacterium. Classification (GTDB taxonomy): domain Bacteria; phylum Actinomycetota; class Thermoleophilia; order Solirubrobacterales; family Thermoleophilaceae; genus JAAYBF01. The sequence continues at coordinate 316,781 of CAWGUV010000016.1, forward strand.
CCGGCCGAGCTCCAGGGCCAGAAGGTCGCGGTCATCAGCGTGGCGTGGAGCGGGGACATCGAGGAGGGCGAGCGCTTCCTCGCGCCGCTGCGCGCGCAGCTGCCTGCCGCGCTCGATCTCGTGGCCCCGATGCCATACGTCGCGCTCCAGTCCATGCTCGACGCCAGCGCTCCCCATGGCTGGCAGTTCTACGACCGCATGCACTACCTCCCCGAAGTGAGCGACGACTTCGTCGCCGGGCTCGGTAGCCGGGCTCGAGACCGCGCCCACGCCCCAGTCGCACATGATCACCTCGTGGATGGGCGGCGCGGTCGACCGGTCCCGCCCGGCGAAACGGCGTTCGGCCATCGCGGCGTGTACGCCTGCACCTGGCTGATCGGTTGCTCGGGCGACGAGCCGATCGACGCGACCGCCGACTGGGTGCGTCGCGTGTGGGAGAACACCGAGCGCTTCGCCGCGGCGGCGTCTACGTGAACGCGCTCAACGCCGAGCGCTCGGTGCGCGACGCCTACGCCGACGACGTCTGGGACAAGCTGGTCGCGGTGAAGCGGCGCTACGACCCCGAGGGCGTCTTCAGCGCCCACGGCATCGGCTAATGGCCCGCAATCCGTCTGAGCACCTCGAGGTACTGAGCGCACACGTCATCCCATCGGTAGCGCTCGGCCACCAGTTGCTGCCCGTGAGATCGGAAGCGCGCGCGGTCTGGTTCCGAGGCGATCAGCGAACGGATGCGCTCCGCGAGCATGTGAGCGTCGCGCGGGACCAATTGGACCGGATCACGGATCACCTCGCGATTGAAGGGGGTGTCGAGTGCGATCACCGGGGCCCCCGCTCCGAGAGCTTGGAGAAGGGCGGGGTTCGTACCGCCGACCGAGTGACCGTGCCAGTACATCGCGGCGTTGCTCCACAGCTGACTGAGGAGTCGCTGGTCGTTCACGTGTCCGAGCCACTTGAGCTTGCCCTGGGCTTGCAGGCGTTTCAGGCGTGTCTCGATAGGTGAGGCGAAGGTGGCGCTGCCGACCACAACGGCGGGCGGTGCGTCGTCCCCCAGGCGGTCAATCGCATCCAGCGCGAGTTCGACGTTGTTCTCCGGAATCAGGCGGGCGACCACCAGGAGGTAACGACCGGGTGAGATCTTCAGGCGCGTGAGGTTGTCGCCCCCCTCGACACTGCGAACCACCTCTGCTCCGTAGGGCACAAATGACGACTCGACGCCAAAGCGGGTTTGCCAGATTTCGGCAATCGCCTTGGAGTCTGCGATCAGCTCCGTCGCGTGTCGCGCCGTCATGGTCGCCCCGAGCCGAAAGGCAGCTCGCGCCACCGGACCCCACTTTCCTCGCTCCCATTCCAATCCGTCCGTGTTCACCGCGGTCGGAACGCCACGCATTTTCAATAGCGGCAGGAAGAACCCGTTTGCGATGTTCAGGACGAGCACAGCGTCGTAGTGCCGTCGCCCGGCATCTATCGCCGCTGTTGCGCCGTGCGAGAGGGTCGAGAGCGCCGAGGCGTTGAGGCCGGGGGTGGCCACACACTGGACCCCCTCCGTCATCCATTCGCGTCGGCCTTCGCCCCGAATCCGGCAGTAGACAGTTACGTCGTGGTCATTCGCGACGAGCCAGGGCGCAAGATGACGGACGAGCGTTTCGTAGCCACCGTAGGTGCTGGGAAAGCCCCGGCTTCCGAGGATCGCGATGTTCATTCGGGGTCGTACGGAATCAGACCCGCACCGGCGTGGCGTCCGTGGCCACGCCCACGGTCGCTCCCGCCTTGCTGCCCGAGCGTGGGATGCGCAGGGCGACGAGCGCCGCGACGACGAGGACGATCGCGGAGATCGCAAACGCCTCGGTGTAGCCGGACTCCTTTGGAAAGGTCGTGCCGGCGATCAGTGAGCCCGTGACGATCGAGGCCGCGATCTGGGCGCCGATCGACCCGCCGATCGTGCGCATGATCGTGTTCATGCCGGTTGCGACACCGGTCTCGGTTGGACTCACCGACTCCAGCACGGCGTTCGCCATCGCGGCGAAAGCGAATCCGATGCCCAGCCCCATGACCGCCGTGCCCACGAGGAACTGCCACTCGTATGCGTGCTCGAGCGCCAGCCAGCCAAACGAGGTCGCGCAGATCAGCGTCCCGAGCAGCAGGGGAACCCGCGCCCCGTAGCGCGCGCCCATCCAGCCGCTGAGGGGCCCCGCCGCGAGCATGACCGTCGTGGACGGCAGCAGGAAGAGGCCGGCCTCGATGACCGAGGCGTCGAATCCGTATCCGGCCGCCGACGAGGTCTGCACGAACTGCGGGATCATGATGAAGCTCGAGAACATGCCGTAGCCGACGAGCAGGCCGACGAGGTTCGTCGTCCACACGCCTCGGCGGCGCATCATGCGCATGTTCACGAGCGGTTCCGGATGGCGGGTCTCGAATCGCACCCAGACCACGAGGACGACGGCCGCCAGCGCGAACAGCCCGACCACCCGCGCCGAGCCCCAACCCCAGCCATTCCCCTGGCTCACGCCGAGCAGCAGCGACGCCAGCCCGACGGAGAGCAGTGCGGCGCCCGTCCAGTCGATCCGCGCGCTCCCGCTGCGCACCGGCGACTCCGGGACGAAGAAGTGGGTCATGACCACCGCGATCGCGATCACGATCGCCGCGACCCAGAAGATCCACTCGTAGTTGAGGGACTCGGTGATCACGCCGGCGAGAACCAGGCCCGCGCCGCCTCCGATTCCGAACGTGGCACTGATCAGCCCGATCGCCTGGGCCACCTTCTCCTTCGGGAACTCGTCGCGGATGATCCCGAAGGCCAGCGGGAAGATCGCGCCGCCGGCGCCCTGGATCGCTCGTCCCGCGATCAGGAGCGGCAGCGTGTGCGACAGCGCGGCCACGACGGAGCCCGCGCCGAATCCCACCAGCACCCAGAGGAGCACCTTCTCCTTGCCGAACATGTCTCCAAGGCGACCGAGCACGGGCGTCGCGATCGATGCGGTCAGGAGGTACACGGTGAGCACCCACGTGACCGCGTTCTGGGAGACGCCGAGGGTATGTTGGATGTCCGGCAATGCTGGCGCCACCATCGTCTGGGACACGGCGTACGCCAGGGCGCTGATTGCCAGCACCGCCAGCGTGATGCCGTAGTGCTGGCGGGCCTTTTCGGGCGACGAGCTCATAGCTCGGCGATCAGGTCCGCGAGCCGATGGAGCATCACCTCGGTTTGCCGGCGCTCCGTCGGCGAGAGCTGCTCATAGAGCCGCTGCTTCTTCTCCTGGTTCTTCCGGCGCTGCTGGGCGAGAAGGCGCTTGCCCTTCACGGTCAGCGAGACGATCGTCCGCCGCCGGTCATCCGTGGACGGCTCGCGCTCCACCACTCCATCGCGCTCGAGCCCGTCGAGCATGCGCGTGGCCGTTGGTGAGGAACAGCCGGCGGCTGCGGCCATCTCTCCAACGCCGAGCCCGGGCTCCTCGCTCAGGGCGAGCAGCAGGAAGTACTGGGCCGGCGTCAGCGGCCGCTGCTGCTGCCATGCGCGCGAACGCGCACGAAGCAGCGCGCCGCTGAAGTCATCCCACGCCGCCGTGAAGCGCTCGAGGTCGGTTGGTTTCTTCGTCGTACCGGGCAAGGCCGGTAGGTTAGCTAATAGGTAGCGTAGCTATGGATTCGCGGCGTTAGAGCGACTGCCCGAGCCCGTCGAGGGCCTCGGGATCGCCCGGCTCGTCCTCGAGCGCCGCCGCGAACTCGTCGCGAGCGCCCTCCCAGTCCGCGTCGGCGAAGCGCTGCCAGCCAGTTTCGATGCGGCCCATGGCCTGCTCAGTTCATCGCAAAAGGGCGGGCCGCGTCCCGCTGATGCGCGCCGGCAGCAACCCCGCACGCTCGACCCCCCGCGCCGAGAGCCGCAACTTCAGGATTCCCGTGCGCGAGGTGAGCCCTGACCCGGCCGACCAGACGAAGTTGCCGAGGCTGTAGGCGACCACGCGCCTGCCCCGCCGCCGCACCGGCTGCAGGACGTGGGGGTGGGCGCCGATCACGGCGTCCGCGCCGCCGGCGAAGGCCGCGCCGGCGAGCGCACGCTGCCTGCCGCTCGGGTGGGTGTCTCGCTCCACGCCCCAGTGGAAGGTGGCCACGACCACGTCCGCGCGCCGGGCCGCCCGGCGGACCGCGCGCCTCACGAGCCCCGGATCGGCCGGCGCCGTCCCGGGCCGTCGTGGCCCCGCGACGAACCCGGAGGGGTTGATGTCCGAGAAGCCGACGAAGCCCACCCGCAACCCCAGCCGCCTGATCACTCGTGGCCGGGCAGCCGTGGACAGCCGGCGGCCGGCTCCAACGCTGGTCATGCCGAACCGCTTCACCCACTTCAGGGTGTCGAGCAGCGCGGTGATGCCGAAGTCCCCGCTGTGGTTGTTGGCGAGGTTCATCACGTCCATGCCCGCGTAGGCGGAGGCCTGCCTCAGGGCGCCCGGGCTGCCGCGGAAGTTGTATTGCTTGTTCGGGACCTTGCGCCCGCGCGTCGAGACCGCGCACTCGAGGTTCCCGAAGGCGATGTCGGCGCCGCGAAGCTCACGCCGGACGCCGCCCCATGGAAACCGCGTGCCCCTGACCCCCATCACATCGGCGACGCCATTGCCGAGGTTGATGTCGCCGACGGCGTCGAGGGTGACCGACCGCAGGCGTACGCGGCGCGACCGTGACGGCGCCGCGCCTGGCGCCACCGCGCGCAGCCTGTAGGCGCGGGCCCTGAACGGGAGGCGCACCCGCAGCGCGTACCGCCCGCGCGCGTCCGCCTTCTTCGTTGCGAGAAGCCGCCACATCCCGCGCCGGCCAAGCTCGATCCTGACGCGAACACTGGGCGCCACGCCGGACCCGCGCACCGGCAGGCGAACTCCGAGAGCCAGGACGCGGGGCGCGCTGACCACGCCTGACGATGGAGGCGGCGGCGGAGCCTGCTGGGCAGCGGCCGGGGCGGGCGCCGCCAGGACAGCAAGCACGACGCAGACCTTTGTCGGCAGCGAGGCCCGCATCCGGCTCGATCAGGTCAGCAGCGTCACGAGTCGCTCAGAGCCGGTGTTGCGCACCTGCCGCGCCGACTCCGCCAGCGCGTCCGCCACCCGGGGGTCGAACTGGGAGCCCGCGTTACGTCTGACTTCGTCCAGCGCAACCGCGGCGGGGCTTGCTCGGCGGTAGGGCCGGTCCGATCGGATCGAGTGGAACGCGTCGGCGCAGAAGCCGATGCGACTCGCGAGCGGGATCTCCTCGCCGGCGAGCCCGTCGGGGTACCCGCGGCCGTCCCACCGCTCGTGGCTGTGGCGGACCAGCGGTGCCACGCCGGCCAGCTCCGGCACCGACTGGACCATCTGCGCTCCGGTCACGGTGTGCTGGCGGACCAGCGCCCACTCGCCCTCGTCGAGGGGGCCGGGCTTCAAGAGCACCTCCCGAGGAAGGCCGATCTTGCCGATGTCGTGAAGCTGGGCCGCGGCCAGCAGCTCGGAGCGCTCGTGCCCGTGGATCCCGAGCACGTCGGCGATTGCCTCACACAGGTGCATCACGTCGTCGGAATGCGCGCCGGTGGCGCCGTCGCACGCCCTGATCGCGGCGGCGGCCATGCTCACAGCAGCGCGCCTGGCCGCCCAAACCGCCTCGTCCTCGTGCGTGCCCGAGTCGAAACGGCGAATTCGTATGGGTCCGGACGCGAGACCCTCCTCGTCGGGCGTGACGGCGGGTGGTAGCGGGTTGGCCATGGGTGGAACGCAGTCCATCTGGTGCGGATTCGCCTCCCGAGGACGTCGTCCTTCCCGTCGGGGCGCTGGGCCGCCCGCTCGGATTGCGCCACACTGACCCTCCGTGGAGTCCCGACACAGCACCAACGGCAACACCCGCCGCCGCCTGTTCCCGCGCTTCGGCGGCCTCGACATCGCCATAGATCTCGGCACCGCCAACACGCTCGTGTTCGTGCGCGGCGAGGGCATCGTGGCCTCCGAGCCGTCGGTTGTCGCGGTCGACACCGACACCGGCGACGTCCACGCCGTGGGCGACGAGGCGCAGCGCATGATCGGCCGCACACCGGCCCGCATCAGCGCCGTTCGCCCACTCCGGCACGGCGTGATCGCCGACTTCGAGGTGACCGAGAAGATGCTGCGCCACTTCATGGCCCGCGCCACCCCCGGCCGCCGCGCGCGGCCGCGGGTGATGATGTGCGCGCCGTCGGGCATCACCGACGTCGAGCGCCGGGCGCTGATCGAGGCCTGCAACGCGGCGGGCGCGCGCTCGGTGCACCTGATCGAGGAGTCGCTGGCCGCGGCCATCGGCGCCGGGCTCGAGATCGACGCACCCCACGCGAACATGGTCGTCGACGTGGGTGGCGGCACCAGCGAGGTCGCCGTGATCTCGCTCGGGGGGATCGTGGTGTCGCGGTCACTGCGGGTCGGGGGCTACGACCTCGACGACACGGTCGCCGCCTGGCTGCGCAACACGCACGGGCTCGCCATCGGCGAGACCACGGCCGAGCGGGTGAAGCTCGAGGTCGGCGGGGTCGCGCCGGACACCTTCGACGGAGTCTCCGAGGTGAAGGGCCGGGACCCGGTGTCCGGCCTGCCGCGCCAGGTCGATCTGCCCAGCGAGGAGATGCGCCAGGCACTCGAGGACCCGGTGCAGGAGATCCTCGAATCCGTACAGGACGCGCTGGAGACGACTCCCCCCGAGCTGGCCTCGGACATCTTCGAGCGGGGCATCCTCATCGCCGGCGGCGGCGCGCTGCTACGCGGATTTCGCGAGCGGCTCGAGCAGGAGACCAACGTGCCGGCCCGGCTGGCCGAGGACCCGCTCACCACGGTCGCGCTCGGCGCAGGCCGGGCGCTCGACGAGATGGAGATGCTGGAGAAGCGCTCCTAGTCCTCGCCGTCACCTGTCGGCACCACTCCCGCCGGCTCCACCATCAGGATCACCGTCCGCACCGGTGCCCGCGTCCGGTGCGTGACACCGCGCGGGACCGTGTAGCCCTGGTGCGGATCGAGCGTCACGGTCTCCGCGTCGTCGATGTCGATCAGCAGCTGCCCCTCTAGCACCAGGAAGAACTCGTCCTCGTCGTCGTGCTTGTGCCAGTGGAAATCGCCCTCGATGATCCCCAGCCGCACGACCGAGTCGTTCACCGTGGTCAGCGTCTGGTTGAACCACGGCTCGTTGGCCGCGATCTCGGCGGGCAGGTCGATCAGCGTGAGGGAGCCGTACTTGTCGTCGAGCTGGATGTCGTAGTCCATGCCGACCACGCTAATCGGTCACATCTTCGCGCCCCCGGACGTCAATGAAGTAACCGATCGAAAGGGAAGGCATGCAGACCGAGAACAACAAGCAGAAGATCGCCGTCGCGGGAGCCACGGGCCGCGTCGGTGCGCCCCTCGTCGAGATCCTCGAGCAGCGCGGGCATGATGTTGTCCCGATTTCGCGCTCCAAGGGTGTAGACGTGGTCAGCGGCGAGGGCCTCGAGGAGGCGCTCGCGGGTGTCGACACCATCGTCGACACGGCGACGGGGAACTCGCCCGACGAGCAGGAGGCGACCGACTTCTTCATCACCTCTGCGCGGAACCTGCAGCGAGCGGGTGCCGCAGCCGGGGCGAAGCGGATCGTCGTCGTCTCGATCATCGGCATCGACAAGTTCCAGAGCGGCTACAACGCGGCGAAGGTGGCGCAGGAGCAGGCGCTGCTGGAGGGCCCGCTGCCGGTCCGGATCGTTCGCGCGGCCCAGTTCCACGAGTTCGTCGAGCAGCTGGTCGGCTGGACGCTCCAGGATGGCGTCGCCCACCTGCCCGAGATGAAGACGCAGGTGGTGGCCGCGGCCGTGGTCTCCGAAGCCCTCGCCGACGCCGCCGAGGAGCCGGAGATCGAGAACGGCAGGATCACCGAGATCGCCGGCCCGCAGGAGGAGCGTCTCGCCGATGTGGCTCGGGCGCTCCTGGCCAGCCGAGGTAACTCGGTTGACGTCCGCGAGGGCCGTGGCCTTCCGCTGGTGGAACCCGACCACCCGGACGCCGAGGCATACGCTGCGGGTGCCGTGCTGCCCAACCCGGGTGCGACCCTCGCGGGTCCCAGCTTCGAGGAGTGGCTGGCGGCCCGGTAAGCGACCATGAACGACTCCCTGACAGAGCAATTCGAGGCCAACCGGACCCACCTGCGGGCGGTGGCCTACCGAATGCTCGGGTCGGTGAGCGAGGCGGATGACGCGGTCCAGGAAGCCTGGCTGCGCCTCAGCCGCTCCGATTCGAGCGGCATCGACAACCTGGGCGGCTGGCTGACCACAGTCGTCGCCCGGGTGTCGCTCGACATGCTGCGCTCGCGCAAGTCGCGCCGCGAGGAGGCGCTGGGCCCGCACGTGCCCGAGCCGATCGTAAGCCCGGCGGCCGGCGTCGATCCCGAGCACGAGGCGCTGCTTGCCGACTCGGTCGGGCTGGCGCTGCTCGTGGTGCTCGAGACGCTGGATCCCGCCGAGCGGCTCGCGTTCGTGCTGCACGACATGTTCGCCATGCCGTTCGACGAGATCGCCCCGCTTGTGGACCGCAACCCGGCCGCGGCACGCCAGCTGGCGAGCCGCGCACGCAGACGCGTCCAGGGAGCGGCGCCCGTGCCCGACCCGGATCTCGACCGCCAGCGCGAGGTGGTGGACGCCTTCCTGGCGGCCTCGCGCGAGGGTGACTTCGAGGCGCTGGTCGAAGTGCTCGACCCGGACGTCGTGCTTCGCGCGGACGGCGGCGCCGTCCGCGCGGGCCTGTCGAAGGAGCTCCGCGGCGCGCGAGCCGTGGCCGAGCAGGCGTTCGCGTTCAGGCACCTGGCCAAGTTCGCGCGGCCCGCGCTCGTGAACGGTGCGGCGGGGCTCGTCTCGGCCCCCGACGGCAAGCCCTTCTCGGTCGCTGGGCATGACCATCGCCGGCGGGAAGATCGTCGAGATCGACATCCTCGCCGACCCCGAGCGCCTCAAGGAGCTCGACCTGACCGTGCTCGACGACTAGTTGGCTATCAGCGGAGCAATCTCGCCGGCCACCCGCTCGAGCTGGCTCCGCTCGTCCCCGAGCGGCCACAGGTAGACGCGCTCACACCCGGCCTCGGCGTAGCGGGAGAGCAGCTGCGCGCACTCCTCTGGAGCCCCAACGCAGATCTGCCCCTGGAGCTCGGCGGGGTCTCGCTTCAGCATCGGGCCCAGCACGTCGGTGAGCACGCGATCGCGGTCGGCGCGATCGTCCGTGACCCAGGTCCACATCGTGGCCAGCGCGTTCGGGAACCCCTCCGCCAGGGAGGCGCGCGCCTCGGCGAACACCTCGGGCGTGGTGTTGTAGGCCGAGGCGAGCCAGCCGTCGGCCACCCGCTCAACGCGTGCGAGCCCCGCCTTGGAGCCCCAGCTGCCGACCCACAGCGGGACCCCGCCGGGCTGCGCCGGCCCCGGCAGCAGCTCGACATCCGCCGGCACGGAGTAGTGGGTCAGGTCCTGCGGCGCCGGCTGGCGCGCAAGCAGCGCGCGCATCACCGCGATCGACTCCTCGAAGCGCTTCCAGCGGTCATCGAAGTCCAGGCCAACGAGCTCATGGTCCGCACGCGATGACCCGGGGCCGACCGCCGCGACGAGCCGACCGCCCGACAGGAGATCGATCGCCGCGAGCGCCTTCGCCACCGCAACTGGACCTCGCAACGTGCTCAGGACCACGGTCGTGGCGAGGGTCAGGTCGCCGGATCGCTCGATCACGCTCGCCAGTGCCGTCGGGCCGTCGAGCCAGGGCCGCTGGAAGACGAAGTGATCGTTCGACGAGACCGCGGCAAAGCCGCACTCCCTGGCGGTGTCCACGACCGTGAGCAGCCGTTCCTGCGACAGCGCCTCCTCCTCAAACTGAAGCAGCGGGAGGTGCACCCCGAGGTCCACACCGCCATGGTCGCACCTCGTTTGGGTATGTGGAGGACATGCTGGGACAATCACCCTCCTGATGGCCCGCTTCGTGGTTCAAAAGCACCGCGCCACCAGCCTGCACTACGACTTCCGGCTGGAGATCGGCGGCGTGTTCGTCTCCTGGGCCGTGCCCAAGGGCCCGTCGACCGACCCGCGCGACAAGCGCCTGGCGATGGAGGTGGAGGATCACAAGCTCTCGTGGGGCGACTTCGAGGGCGTGATCGGCCCGGGCTACGGCGCGGGCGCCGTGATCGTCTGGGACAAGGGCACCTTCAAGCACACCGGCAAGGGGTCCGCGAAGGACGCCCTCGCGAAGGGACATCTGTCGTTCGATCTGGACGGCGAGAAGCTCAAGGGCGGTTTCTCGCTACGACGCATCAGCGATGGCATGAAGCCGCAGTGGCTGCTGGTCAAGAAGAAGGACAAGGACGCCGACGCCCGCACCGACCCCGTGCGCTCCCAGCCTCAGTCGGTGTTGAGCGGCAAGACGATCGAGGAGATCGCCGAGGAGGCGGAGCCCCAGCCCGAGCCCTAGGTGGCCGGCGGGATGTTCTGGTTCAGCCGGAAGATGTTGTCCGGGTCGTACTTCGCCTTGACCTCGGTGAGCCGGTCCCAGGTCGCGCCCGGATAGGCGGCGCGCACCCCGTCAGGCCCCTCGTCGCTGAGGAACCCGACGTATGCCCCGGTGTCGGCCTGGGTCAGGTCCGCCGAGACCTTGGTCACCCATTCCTGGTTCGCGGGCTTGCCATCCAGGCTGTCGCCGATGGCGGCGACGTTCACCATCAGCCCGCTCGAGCGGTGTGCGAATGCCGTGGCATCGGCCGGCACGCGCGCCACGGCGCCGCCGACCACTCGCAGCTGCACCACGTTCATGGTCGCCGGGGCGGATTCGAGATGGTTGACGATGGTTTCCGCCGCGCGCTCGTCGATCCCGTCGACGAGCAGGGTGCGCGCGGTGTAGATGGGGTGGTAGTCCGGATCCTCCGGCTCCATGGCGTAGAGCTCCGGATACGGCATCGGGCGAACCATGTCGGCGAGCGGGGTCTCGAGCGCACGCAGCGGCGCGATCACGCGCTCGCCCTCCTCGGGCGGTCCCGCGTACGCGAGCAGGGCCATGACGATCGGGCTGCCGTGCACCTCCGGTGGCAGGAAGGGCATCGGCGGGGCGGTCATCACGTTGGCGATCGCCGAAAGCTCATCCGGGGCGGCCTCGACCTCGGCGACGAACGACGCGATCACCGACGGCGTGGCGGGGAGGATCAGCATCCCACCGAGAATCGTTCCGACCTCGTGGAGGCGGAACTTGAATCGGGTCGCGACGCCGAAGTTGCCGCCACCGCCGCGAATGGCCCAGAACAGGTCCGGGTCGTTCTCCGCGTCGACCTGCCGGATCTCACCATCGGCGGTCACGACCTCGGCGGCCAGCAGCGAGTCGATCGTGAGCCCGTGCTTGCGGGCGAGGAACCCGACCCCGCCGGCCAGTGTGATCCCGCCGATTCCGACGGTGCCCGCGTCGCCGAAGCCGGTGGCGAGGCCGTGGGCCCCGACCGCCTCCGTGTACTCGCCCGCGGTCAGTCCCGTCTCGACCCAGGCCGTGCGCTGCTCGACATCGATCTCGAGCCCCTTCATCTCCGTCACGTCCACCACGATCCCGTCATCCACAACCCCGTGGGCTACGGGGCTGTGGCCACCGCTTCGGACAGCCAGGTCGAGCCCGGCCTCCCGGGCCAGGGCGACCACGCGTGACACGTCGGACGCGTCGGCAACCCGGGCGATCAGGGCGGGGCGCCGGTCGAATCCGCCGGGCACCACCGTGCGCGCCTGGTCGTAGTCGGAGTCGTCGGGGGCGATCACTCGGCCGGTGATCTCGTCGGCAAGCTGAGGAGCGGAGAGCATGAGGCGGAGCCTTTCAGGCCGGGCCGCGGGACGCGGTACGGATAACCGGCCTCTATGCGGGCTGGAAGAGCTCGATCGGGTTGCCGGCGGGGTCCTCGAGCAGGATCTGCTGGCCGCCGGGCCCGGTGACGATGTCGTTGCGGAAGGTCAGCCCCGCACCGCGCAACCGCTCGACCTCTCCGGCGATGTCATCAACGATGAGGTGAATGCGGTTCCACCCGCCGGGCTCAGGTGTACGGCCGTCGGGCATCGGCCGCCCGGCCGAGCTCGTCGGCCCGCTCAGCAATAGCCGCAGCTGGCCCCGGGTGACGTCGGCGAACGCGGGAGCGAAGTTGGTGAGCACCTCGAAGCCGAAGTGGGTGGTGTAGAAGGCGACGGCGCTGTCGACGTCGTCGACCATGTAGCGGACGCTGACGAACTCGTCAGGCATATAGCCGGTAACTACCCACCACCTCGGATTTGCTCACCACCGGGGCCTCCTCGCATCGGTCGGCAAGCTCGCGCTGGAACTCCTTGAACGCCGCGAGCCCGGGCAGCGGAGCGGGGGCGTCCCCCTCCGTCACGGCGAAGTGCACGAACGTGCGTCCGCCGTCCAGCCGGAACGTCGCGTAGCGAAAGTCACCGGGGTCGAGTTCGGACAGCTCGGCGTAGACGTCACGCACGAGCTCCTCATTGCGCTCCTCCTGACCCGGCTTCACCGTGTAGCGGACGGTCACGATGCCCATGCCAGCCTCCCCTCGGGCACCTGCCGCGGCAGCGCCGCGCCGATCATGGCCGCGAGCAGCGAGAACCCCGCGGACACCACCATCGCGCCGACGAACCCGTCGGTGAACTCGACCGGCGAGGCGTAGCTCCCCAGCCCGGCAAAGACGGCGACGCTCACCGCGATGCCGAACACGCCGCCCAGCTCGCGCATCGTGTTGTTGGTGCCCGAGGCCTTGCCGATCGCCTCCTCGGGAACCGAGCCGATCACAGAGTTCTGCGCGGCGGGGAACGTCATCGAGATGCCCACGCCGGACACGATCAGCGGCGGCACGAGCCGGCCGTAGGACATGCCGGCCTCGGCGATCAGCGCGATCCAGCCCATGCCCACGAACTGCAGCAGCGGGCCGGTCACGAGGAACGGCCGCTCGCCGAAGCGGTCGACCAGCATGCCCGCCACGGGCGCGACGAAGAACAGCGTCGCCGTCCACGGCAGCAGCTGCAGCCCGGCCTCGAGCGGTCCGCTGCCGAGCCCGACCTGCATGAACTGCGCGAGGAAGAACACGCCGCAGAACAGCGCGGCGACCGCGAAGAAGATCGCCGAGTTGCCGGCGGAGAACGCGCGCGAGCGGAAGAATCGCATCGGCAGCATCGGCTCCCTCGCGCGCAGCTCGAAGGCCACGAACGCGATCAGCAGCAGGATGCCCACGACCAGCGACGCGACGACCTCCACGCTGCCCCAGCCGGCGCCGTTGCCGCGCACCAGCCCCCAGACCACGCCGAACACTCCCGTGGTCACCAGGCCTAGGCCCGGTAGATCGAGCGCCGCGTCCGGGCCGAAGCCCTCCGGGATGCGCGACAGGACGAGCGGAATCAGCGCCAGCCCCAGCGGCACGTTCAGCCAGAAGATCCATTCCCACGCGATCCCCTCGGTCACCGCGCCGCCCACCAGCGGTCCGCTGGCCACGGCCAGACCGGTGACCGCGAAGTAGAGCCCCAGCGCCGACGCGCGCCGCTCGGGCGGGAACGCCGCGCTCACCAGCGTCATGCCCAGTGTGAGCACCATCGCGGCACCGATTCCCTGGATCGCACGGGCCGCGATGAGCGCCTCGATGTTCGGCGCGAGCGCGGACGCGGCCGAGGCCAGCGTGAACAGGCCGATGCCCATCGTGAACACACGCCGCCGGCCGTAGCGGTCGCCGAGGCCGGCCGCCGTCATCAGCAGGACGGCCAGGCTGAGGTTGTAGGCGTTGAGTGTCCACTCCAGCTCTGCGACGGAAGCGCCCAGATCGATGCGGATCGTGCTCAGCGCGGTGGAAACGACGAGTGTGTCGAGCGCCACCATCAGCGACGACACAGACGCCAGGACGAGGATCCATGTCTGTTTGGAGGTCATGTAGGTGCAGACACCGAGTCCCGCGAGAATCGACCGATGAATTTCGGTCCGCCGCGGTGTCCCTATCTGCACGTGCCCCTTGCGAGGATCGAACCGTGACCCAAGCCACCCTGGACCGCGCCCGCGAGGGCGACGAGCAGGCGTTCCGCGAGCTGACCGACCCGCACAGGCGCGAGCTTCAGGTGCACTGCTACCGCATCCTCGGCTCGGTCCAGGACGCGGAGGACATGGTGCAGGAGACGCTGCTGGCCGCCTGGCGCGGGCTGGCCGACTTCGAGGAGCGGGCCTCGCTGCGCTCGTGGCTCTACCGGATCGCCACCAACCGCTGCCTGAACGCGCTGCGCGACAGCACCCGGCGGCCTCAGGACGTGCTGGGCGCTAACGGCCCGGTCGACCCGCCGGAGCCAACCCGCTGGGGCGAGCCGATCTGGCTCCAGCCCTACCCCGACTCGCTGCTCGAGGGTGTGCCCGACCGCGCCGACGGCCCCGACGTGCGCTACGAGACCAAGGAGGCCGTGGCGCTGGCGTTCGTGTCCGGGCTGCAGCGCATGCCGCCCCACCAGCGCGCGGTGCTCGTGCTGCGCGACGTGCTGGGCTTCCGGGCGGCCGAGGTGGCGGGCATGCTCGACACCACCGAGGCGTCGGTGAACAGCGCGCTTCAGCGCGCCCGCGCAGCGGTCGAGCAGGGACCGCAGGCGAGGCCGCTGCCGAGCTCACCCGCCGAGCGGGAGCTGCTCAACCGCTTCAGCGAGGCGTTCGAGCGCGGCGACATCGACACCGTCGTCTCCCTGCTCACCGACGACGCGTGGATCCGGATGCCGCCCGAGCCCTACGAGTACCAGGGCGGCGCGGCGATCGGCGAGTTCCTGCGAACGCGCTCGATCTGGCGCGGCGGTGGCGGCATCCGGCTCGTCCCGACCCGCGCCAACGGCGCGCCCGCCTTCGCGTACTACCTCCACGACGCGCACGCCGACGTGGCCCGCGTCGGCGGCGTGTTCGTGCTGGACCTGGAGGGCGATCGGATCGCCACCATCACGCGCTTCGGCGACACCGGCGTGCTGCCGCATTTCGGGCTGCCACGCACCCTGCCGCGCTAATACGGCAACCGGCCACGGCAAATACGGCAGTTCAGCGCATGTGCGGCCCCCACCGGCGCCCGTACGGTCGTTCCATCAACCGATCGACCCCAACGAAGGAGGGGCAATCACATGAACACCTACGTAATCGAGCGCGAGGTCCCCGGAGCCGGCAAGCTCAGCGACGAGGAGCTGCGCGGCATCACCACCACGTCCAACGACGCCGTCGAGACGCTGAACAAGCCGTACAAGTGGCTGCACAGCTACGTGGCCGGCGACAAGATCTACTGCTTCCACCAGGCTGAGAGCGCAGACGTGATCCTGGAGCACGCGAAGGAGGGCGGTTTCCCCGCCAACCTCGTCCAGGAGGTCACCGCGGTGTTCGACCGCACCGGCCCGCGTGATCTGCCTGTCTGATCGTCGAACGGGCTCGCCGGGCCGCGGTGGCCCGGCGAGTCCGCCTCGACCTAGACTTTGCGCATGGGTCGCGGCGTGTTGATCGGACGTGAATCAGCGCGCGCCTCGCTCGAGGAGTTGCTGGCGGAGGCGACGGACGGTCGCGGATCGCTGGTTCTGCTGGCCGGCGACGCGGGCGTGGGCAAGACGCGCTTCGCCGAGGAGGTCTTCGAATCCTCGGACGCACGCTTTGCCCGTGGCACGGCCGGTCCCGCGGCGCCCGCCTACGGCCCGGTGGTCGGCGCCCTGCGCGAGCTCATGCGTTCGGTGCCAGGGGGGTTGCCGCTGGACGGCCCGCTTCGCTCCCATTTGGCGCTGCTGGTGCCGGAGCTTGGAGATGCGAGCGAGGAGAGCGACCGCGCCACGCTGTTCGAGGCCGTCCGCGCGGGGCTCGCGTCCGCGGCGGAGGACCGCCCGGCCGCGATCCTCCTCGACGACCTCCAGTGGTCGGACGACGCCACCTTCGAGCTGCTCGCCGAGCTGGCGCCCTCGCTCCGTGAGCTCCCGGTGCTCGTGGTGGGCAGCTATCGCTCGGATGAGACTCCCCGCGGGCACCGGCTCAGATGGCTGCGCAACGACCTGCGCCGGCGAAGCTGCCTGCGGGAGCTCACGCTCGAGGCGCTCACGGCCGAGGGCACCGCCGAGCTGGCCGAGCAGGTGCTCGGCGAGATCCCGTCCCCGCGCCTGGCCGCCACCCTGCACGGCCGCACGGGCGGCACGCCCTTCTTCGTCGAGGAGATGGCGGCCGCGCTGGAAGCGGGCGGGCGCCTGCAGCGCGGGGACGGCGGCGTGGAGCTCGCGCTGGATGGCGACGTGCCGCTGCCCCAGACGATTCGCGACGCCGTGCTGCTGCGGGCCGGCGACCTGTCCACCCCGGCCCGCGCGGCCGCTGAGGCCGCCGCGGTGGCGGGGGTCCAGTTCGACGTCGAGCTCGTGGCCACCCTCGGGGGCGAGGCGGGCTTCGACGAGCTCCTTGCGAACGACCTGGTCCACGAGATCGAGCCCGGGCGCGCCGCCTTCCGGCACCCGCTGGCGCGCGACGCGATTTACGAAGACGTGCCGTGGCTGCGGCGGCGCAAGCTCCACCGCGCGGTGGCCAGCGCGCTCGAGGACGGCGAGGGAGCCGAGGCCGAGGTGGCCGCTCACTGGCTGGCCGCTCGTGACGGGACCCGCGCACTCGACTCTTTGGTGCGGGCGATCGAGGAGCGCGCCGCCGTCCATGCCTACCGCGACGCCGTGCGCCTGGGCCGCCAGGCGCTGGACCTCTGGCCCGAAGGGGAGCGCTCTGCCGATCAGATCGCCGTTCTGGAGCGCCATGCGCGCTTCGCGGAACTGTCGGGCGAGCTGGCCGAGGCGCTCCGCGCGCAGCGTGAGGTGGTGACCGCCCGGCGGTCCGAGGGACCCGGCCGGGCCCTGGCCGACGCGGAACGCTCGCTGGCCGGGATCTACGGGCTCCAGGGCGACCGCGTGCGGGCTCTGGCCGCGCGCCGCGTGGCGGCCGAGGCGTACGCCGCGAACGGGCTCCCCGGCGAGGCCGCCGCCGAGCGGCAGAGCGCCGCCGCCTACCTGCATAGCGCGGGGCTCTACGCCGAGGCGATCGAGCTCACGCAGCTCGCCGGCGAGGAGGCCTCCCGGGCGGAGCGCACCGACCTGCGGGCGCGAGCGCTCGGTCTCCAGGGCGTGTGCCAGGTGAAGCACGGCGACTTCGAGACCGGACTGGAGACCATCCGATCGGGCCTCTCCCTCGCCCTCGAGCACGAGCTCACGCTGGCGGCGGCCGAGATCTACCAGCGCCTCGGCACCGCCCATGAGATCGCCGGCGACTACGGCGGCGCGCGCGACGCCCTCGCCACCGCGGTCGGATTCTGCGAGACCGGCGGATCCGAGAACATGGAGTACGTCTGCCTCAGCTGCATGGCCTATGTGCTGCGTGAGCTCGGAGACTGGGACCGCTCGGCGGAGCTCTGCGTCGAGCTGCGGCAGCCGGACGCCACCCCGGACACCACGCTCGTGGCCGACGGAATCCTCGGGGCGATCCATGCGTTCCGAGGCAAGTGGGACGCCGCACGGCCCCTGCTCGCTCAATGCCTCGAGACCGGCAGGCGCCTCGACCAGATGTCGATGAGCATCGACAGCGCCGCGGCGCTCGCGGTGCTGGCGGAGCATGACGGCGATCTGGACGCCGCCCGCGACCACTGCCGGTTCGTGCTCGAGCGCTGGCAGCGCAGCGAGGACCACCACTACGCCGTCTGGGGCCTCCGCTGGGCGGCCTCCTTCTTCGCCCGGCACGCCGAGCTCGACGACGCGCGCGCCTGCGCAGAGGCGCTCTCGAGCATCGCCACCGACACCGGCCACCCGGACGCGCTGGCGGCGCTCGCGCACGCGCTCGGAGAGACCTCGCTCGCGGAGGGTCAGCCGGACGCCGCGGCCGAGCAGATCACGCGGGCGGCCGAGCTGCACGAGGACCTTGAGATCCCGTTCGAGCGCGCGCAGATCCAGCTCCGCGCCGGTGTCGCGCTCGCGGCCGCCGGGGAGCGCGAGGGAGCCCTCGAGCGGCTCGCGCATGCCCACGCCACGGCCCGCCGCCTCGGCGCGGCGCCGCTGGCGGCCGAGGCCGCCGAGGTGGTGGCCGGCCTCGGCGAGTCCGTCGAGGAGCGGCTGGGCAAGCGCGCCGCCGCCGACCACGACAACGGCGGCCTCTCCCGCCGCGAGCTCGAGGTGATGCAGCTGGTGGCGTCGGGCATGACCAACCGCGAGATCGCCGGCGAGCTGGTGCTGAGCACGCGGACGGTGGACATGCACGTGCGCAACATCCTCAACAAGCTGCGCTGCCGCTCGCGCACGGAGGCGGCCACCAAGGCCGGCGAGCTCGGGCTGCTGGCGTGACCGAGTACCTGAAGGTCGGCCGCCACGATGTGAAGGTCACCAGCCCGGACAAGGTGCTGTTCCCAAAGGCGCGGCTCACCAAGCGCGACCTCGCACACCACTACGAGCTCGTCGCACCGGTGATGCTGCCCTACGTGCGCGAGCGCCCGCTGGCGCTGCAGGCGTTCCCGGCCGGAATCGATCGGCACGGCTTCTTCCTCAAGGAGGTGCAGGGCCACTTCCCCGACTGGGTGGACCGCGTGACCGTGCCCAAGCGCGGCGGCACCGTGACCCACGCGCTGGCCAACCACGCGGCGACGATGGTCTACCTGGCGGGCCAGAACGTGGTGACCCCACACCTGTGGCTGTCGAAGGGCGATAAGCCCAAGCAGCCAGACCGCCTGATCATGGACTTCGATCCCTCCGGCGGCGGCTTCGCGGACGTGCGCGCCGCCGCCCGCGACGCCGGCGAGCGGCTACGCGACCGGGGCCTCGCCACCTTCGCGATGGTGACCGGGTCGCGCGGCATCCACGTCGTCTGCCCGATCAAGCGCGGCGTGGGCTTCGGCGACGTGCACAAGCTGGCACGCGCGGTGGCGGAGGAGATGGTGGAGGACGATCCGAAGCGGCTCACGCTGGAGTACAGGAAGGTGAACCGCGGCGAGAGGATCTACGTGGACGTGAACCGCAACGCCTACGCCCAGCACGCGGTGGCGCCCTACGGCGTGCGCGCGAAGCCACGGGCGCCGGTGGCCGTGCCGATCCACTGGGAGGAGCTGAGCGACAGCAAGCTCAAGCCCGACCGCTGGACGGTGAAGACGATCGGCGCGCGGATCGACTCCGAGGGCGACCCGTGGAAGGGGATGACGAGGAAGGCGAGGAAGCTGCCGGGCTAGCGCCGGACGCGGGCCCTGACGGTGAAGCGAACGGTGCGACCGGTGCTGTCCTTGGCCGCGACCTTCACCCGCACCCGCCGTCCAACCAGCCTGCGGCTCACCGCCAGGCTTCGCGAGGTGAGCGTGAGCTTGGTGGTGCCCTTGCGCGCCAGCGTGGCCCGCAGGGTGCGACCGCGGCTGATCCTCACGCGCAGCTTCGTCTTCAGTCTCGCCTTGCCGCGCAGCTTGCGGACCCTCAGGCCCTTGGGCAGGGTGACCCGCACGGCGCGCAGCCTGGTGTAGTCGCCCGCCGTGACGCTCAGCGACAGCGCGCGGCGCCGCAGCCTGAGTGTGGCCTTTGGCTTGGGCGGGCGGTAGCCCTTGCAGCCCTGTGGCTTGAGCGCGACCTTGCGGGTCACGACCTTGCCGTTCCAGCCGGTCAGCTTCGCGTCAAGAACCTGCTTCTTGTCCGGGCGGCATAGGTCCTGTGCCGCGAGCAGCAGCCCACCCTTGCCTCCGTTCACCCTGAGGGTGAAGCGCGACAGCGGCACATCGGGAGCGCCGGGGAAGGTGTTCCGCACGCGGTTGCCGACGAAGTCGGGCCTGCCGAACAGTGTGAGCGGAGCCGCGCCCTTGAGATCGACGACCAGGCTGGGCAGCGCGCTCGTCGCGCTGGCCTTGAGCACCAGCGGCCCGCGCAGGGGGACCGTGAGCAGCGGCGAATTGGCCTCCGCCGACCCGATCGTGGCGCTGGCGGGGCAGGCGGCGAGGGGGGTCGCGACCGGGCATGCGCGCCCGATCGAGTTCACGTCGCTGCCGACGTCGTTGGGCAGCAGCACGACCGTGTCGCGCAGTGAGGCCTGACCGATCGGGAAGTTGAGGACGGTGGTGAGCGCAACGTTCTGGCCCGCCTTGTTCGCCCTGCTGGCGCCGATGGTGCCGGACACCAGCGGCGCGAACGCGAGCCCGGGACAGCCCGTGGCCGTGTAGGGCGCCGTGCGGCTGGAGGGCGCGCCGCTGTCGTAGGGCACCGCCGTGACCCTGGCGGTGCCGGGCGCGCACGAGCTGGGGTTGATCATGAACGGCGTCGGCCCGGGCTGGCCGCGCAGCGTGAGGTTGACCTTGGTGACCTCCAGCTGGACAGTGCCCAGGTCGCTGCCCACCGAGCGGGGCTGGTTGGGGATCGTGGTCTCCAGCGCGTAGCCGGTCTCGGGACCGAGCTTGGCCACGGCGATCAGGGAGATCTTGTCGATGTTCGCCCCCAACACCGGCTGGGGCCGCACCTTGATGCCGAGCCGCGCCGGCTCGGGGCCGACGGGCGGCAGGTTGTAGACCGTGCCCTGCGACACGACGCCGTTGGCGGGCACCGCCACCACAGTCGCGTTCGCGGTCACGGCGACCGACCCGAGGGCGGTGCCGGCCGGGCAGGTGTCGGCCGCGAACTGCGCCTGCGAGCACTTCGCCGTGGCCGTCGGATTGCCGAGCAGCCCCGGCGGGAAGCGCACGATGAGGTCCTTCACGTCGTCCGAGTTCGGACTGGACTGGAACGTGGTCGACGTCGTGAGGTCGGGATGTCCGCCCGCCTGGGTGGTGGAGGAACTGACGGTGAACCCGGTCACGGTGACCCCCGCCATCGCCGGCGCCGGCAGCGCCAACGCGATCAGGAAGCCGAGCAGAAGGGCGCTGCGCCGGTGGAGCATCAGGCCGCCTTGGCGTCGGCCACGGGGAGGACGCTGCCCGAGCGGATGGCGCGCGCGAGCCGTCGCGCCCGGCCGCGCACCTCGATCTCGAACTCCGAGCGCGAGACGCCGGCAAGCTCGAGCACCTCGCGGTGGTCCCACGCCACGACCTTCGCCGTTGCCGCCACGAACGCGCGCCAGGTGAGCACGGAGGCGGTGCGGGCGGGCGCGGGCATGGTGGAGAACTCGCTGCCGAGGGTGGCGCGGTGGAAGGCGACGTGGCCGCGCTCGTCGCGCAGGATGCGCTCGCAGGCGGCGGCGAGCACCGGGTCCTCGTAGGCCAGCGGCAGCACGCGGTAGTAGCTGAGCGCCACCACCTCGGCGGTGAGCAGCACGCAGATCTCGCGGCGCAGCCCGCCGATGTGACGGAGCGCCACGAAGGCGGCGTCCGACCAGTGCGAGTCGAGGGCAGTGCCGCCGAAGCGCTCCCGCAAGATTCCGAGCCAGTGGGCGTGCTGGCCCTCCTCGTCGACGAACAGATCGATCGTGCGCGCGTAGGTGGTGTCGCCGGTCTCGCCGGCCAGGCGCTTGAGGTTCTTGCCGTCACCCGACTCGCCCAGCTCGAAGCGTGCGAGGGAGCGCGCAAGGGCCTCGCGGCCCGGGCGATCCTCGAAGGGCGCGTCGTACGGCGCCTCGAGCTCGACCCCGCGGCGATCGTCGAAGTACTTGTGCCAACCGAAGTAGGGCGAGCGATCCACCACGCGCGGAGAGTAGCCGGATGCGTCGGACCCGGCGGAAATACTGCGGGCCATGCCCTACGAGACCCTGCTCTACGCCGCCGACGACGGCATCGCAACGATCACGCTCAATCGCCCCGATCGGCTGAACACGATCGTGCCGCCGATGCCAGACGAGATCGAGGCCGCCGTGAACGAGGCGGTGTCGGACGACTCCGTGAAGGTGATCGTGCTGCGCGGGGCCGGCCGCGCGTTCTGCGCCGGGCTTCGACTTCGGCGGTGGCTTCCACCATTGGGACGACCGCCTCACCACGGACGGCAAGTGGGACCCGGGCAAGGACTTCGCGTGGGCAAGCTCGAGCTTCGGCGCGGTGCCGAGGTTCATGAGCGTCTGGCGCTCGCCCAAGCCGGTGATCGCGCAGGTGCACGGCTGGTGCGTGGGCGGCGGCAGCGACTTCGCCCTGTGCGCGGACCTGGTGATCGCCTCCGAGGACGCGCGCATCGGCACCCCCTACTCGCGCATGTGGGGCGCCTACCTCGCGGGATGTGGCTCTACCGGCTGGGGCTCACGAAGGCGAAGGAGTACGCGCTCACGGGCAAGCCGCTGAGTGGCCGGGAGGCGGCCGACATCGACCTGATCAACCAGGCGGTGCCGTTCGCCGAGCTGGAGGCGACGGTGCGGGAGCAGGCGCGACGGCTCGCGCAGATCCCGGCCTCGCAGCTCGCGGCGATGAAGCTGGTGGTGAACCAGGCCTACGAGAACATGGGGCTGGCCTCGACGCAGACGCTGGGGCCGATCCTCGACGGGCTGATGCGCAACACGCCGGAGGCGGTGGCGGCGATCGAGAAGGCGGAGCGCGAGGGCGTCGGCGCGCTGATCGCCGACCGCGACGGGCCGTGGGGCGACTACGCGAGCGCGCCCCCCGGCGAGCAGCCGGACCCCGGTAACGTGATCGAGCCCTGAGCGCCGAACTCGAATGGCTGGACGAGCAGCTCGCCGCGGCGGGGATCCGCCGCACCGGGGACGCTGAGCGCAAGACGGCGCAGCCGTGGGCCACCGTGTACGCGGTACCCACTGCCGCGGGCCCCTTGTGGCTCAAGGCGGCTGGGCCGAAGACCGCGTTCGAGGCGGGGCTCTACGGGATCCTCCAGCGGGCCGCGCCCGGGCAGGTACTGACCCCCATCGCGCTCGAGGTGGACCGCGGGTGGATGCTGCTGCCCGACGGCGGGCAGGTGCTGGGGGAGCTGGTTTCAGGCGAGCCGCTG
This sequence comes from uncultured Thermoleophilaceae bacterium, assembly GCA_963825775.1. Classification (GTDB taxonomy): domain Bacteria; phylum Actinomycetota; class Thermoleophilia; order Solirubrobacterales; family Thermoleophilaceae; genus JAAYBF01. The sequence goes on from CAWGUV010000016.1 coordinate 339,633, forward strand.
GTCGGCGCACTCGCGGCCGTGGTGCCGCGCTGGGCCGAGCTGCAGCGCGCCGTTGCGCCGGAGGTCGACGCCCTGCTCGCTCTCGGAGTCGCCGACATGCGGCCGGCCGTGCTCCCCGCCCGGCTCGAGGAGGCGCTCACGGCGGCCGGGCGGTACGCCGACCACCACGGCGACGCCTCGCATGCCGAGACGCTGGCGGAGGTCGCCCGCCTGCGCGAGACCGTCGCCGGCTGGTGCGAGCGGCTGGCGGAGATGCCCGGTTTCGCGTCCCTCGACCACAACGACCTGCACCCGTGGAACGTGTTCGTCACGGGCGACGACTTCACGGCGTCGGCCAAGTTCTACGACTGGGGCGACAGCGTGGTGGCCCACTGCTTCGCCAGCATGCTCGTGCCGCTCGGCTTCGCACAGGGCGCCGGGGGCGACGCGGGGCTCGCGCGCGTGAGAGACGCCTACCTCGAGCCGTTCGGAGACCTCGCCCCGCACGCCGAGCTCGTGGAGACGCTGGAGCTGGCGTGCCGGGCGGCGAAGGTCGCCCGGGCGCTCACCTGGGACCGAGCGCTGAGCTCGCTGCCGCCCGACGAGCCGAGCGAGCACGCCGACGCGACGTTCATCGAGCTCGCGTCGCTGCTCGACGAGTCATACCTCGGCCCGGCCTGAGGCCTACGCCACGGGCAACGCGTCGCGGGACTCGAGCCAGCGGGTGAGCTCGTCCGCAGGCACCGGCCGGCTCAGCAGGAAACCCTGATAGCGGTCACAGCCCATGTCGGCGAGGCTGGCGAGGGCCTCCGCGTCCTCGACGCCCTCTCCCACGACCTCGAGGCCGAGCTGATGGGCCAGTGAGACGGTGGAGCGCACGATGGCCGCGTCCGCCGGGCTCTCCTCCATGCACATCACGAAGGAGCGGTCCACCTTCACCTCGTGCACCGGCAGGCGCTTGAGGTACGCGAGCGACGAGTAGCCCGTCCCGAAGTCGTCCACGGAGAGCCGCACCCCGAGGCGGTTGAGCCGGCCCAGGATCTCGAGCGCGCGGTCGGGGTCCGCCATCACGCTGCCCTCGGTGAGCTCGAGGCACAGCCATCCCGGTTCGGCGCGTTCCTCGGCGAGCATGCCCTCGACCAGGCCGGGCAGCTGAGGGTCGACGAGGTTGGGCATGGCCAGGTTCACCGACACGCAGAGCTCCAGCCCCGCGTCTCGCCATTCGCGGCACTGACGCAGCGCCGTCCGCAGGACATACATCGTGAGCGACCTCATCAGGCCGGTCTGCTCCACGAGCGGCAGGAAGTAGTGGGGGCCGAGAAGCCCACGCGTCGGGTGCTGCCAGCGGACCAGCGCCTCGGCCCCGAAGATCGTGCCGTCGGCGGGGTCGGCCAGCGGCTGGTAATGGACGACCAGCTCATCGTCGTCCAGGGCGCGCCGCAGATCCCCGAGCAGACCGAGGCGGTCGAGGCTGTGGCTGTCTGATTCGGGCCGGTAGATCTCCACGCCGCTGCGCAGGGTCTTCGCGTTGTACATCGCGACGTCGGCCTGGCGCATGAGCGTGGCGCCGTCGTCGCCGTGCTCGGGGTACAGGGCCACCCCGGCGCTGGCCTCCACGTGGAAGCTGATGCCAAGGATGTCGACCGTCTGCTCCATCGCCTTGCGCGCGCGGGCGGTGAGAGCCATCGCGCTCTCCTGCGTCGAGCCGGGCTCGAGGACGATGGCGAACTCGTCGCCGCCCAGGCGGGCCACCATGTCGTGGGTGCCCCGCAGCGCGCTGCTCAGGCGCTCGCCGACCTTCTGCAGCAGCAGGTCGCCGGCGTCGTGCCCGAGCGTGTCGTTCAGGTCCTTGAAGCGGTCGAGGTCGATGATCACCAGGGCGCACGTGGATTCCGCGTCGCGTGCCCGCGCGAGAGTCGCGTCCAGGTGCTCGACCAGCTGGCGGCGGTTGGGCAGCCCGGTGAGCTCGTCGGTGCGCGCCTCGCGGCGGCTGTTCGCCAGGCCCTGGACCTCGTGGAACGTGAGCAACGCGCGCGCCCCCGCGGCCACGAGGGTGAGCGTGGCGAGAACAAGCGCGAAGGTCGAGATCTGGCCGACGTTCCCGTAGACGAGCAAACCAAGCGCGGCGACAGCGAAAACCATCGGCACCAGCAGCGCCTTCCCGGTTCCCAGCCTCACGCGTACCTTGCTCGGACGCAGCCAGGCCGCCCCGGCGATGATCGCCATCCCCGTCGGCCAGCCCCCCTCAACCACGCCCCCCTCCACATAGGTGCCATCAGCTACCGCGAGCAGGAAAGCTGTGTCGGTCGCCGTCAGGACGGCGAGTCCGGCCAGCAGCAGCCACCACTCGCGCCCAGGGCGGCCGGAGTACATGGTGAAAACTCCGACCACGAAGAAGATCAACAGGAGATCGCCGACGGGGTAGGCCAGGTTGGTGATCACCTGGGCCGCGTTGCCCGTGAGGCTCGCGCTGAGGACGGGCTCGTACAGCAGCGCCGCCGCCACGCTCGTCGCGCCGAGGGTGGCCACGAGGCCGTCGAGCCAGAGGCTTGGGTGGAAGCGCTCGATGCGGGGACGCATCAGGAGCACGATCGCCACGTAAACGGCCGGGTAGAACGCCAGATATAGGGCGTCGGCCGGCGAGGGGTACGGCGGATCGGCCGCGCCCTTCAGAACCAGCATGTAGTACCCCCCGGCGAGGCCCCAACCAAGCATCCCCACCCCGATCAGCCGCCATGCCGCTCGGTCATCCGGAACCAGCGCGGAGCGCCCGAGGCAGAGGGCCGCCGAGGCAACGACGGAAAGGACCGGTAGCAGGTCATCGAGGAAAGCCTTGTGGGTACCCCGGCCCATCCCGAACCACGTGTGAGCGGCGGTGTCGAGCGGGCTGATCAGAGCGGCCGCAGCCAGCACCACGAGCGCGATGCGGGCTCGAGGCGGCAGCGTCGCCGCCAGCGAACCCGCAAGGCGTTGTCGAAGCATTGACTCTGTATCGGCAGGAACTAGGCGAAGCGGTACTCGCAATGCCGGCAGCGCCTGGCCTGCAGCGGCGTGTGGAGCCCGCAAGACGGGCAGGGACGCGTGGGCGGGCGGAACATGAGCGCGGCTGTCGCGCACATGATCAGGCCGCCGACGAAGACACTGAAATAGAGCGTTGGGTCCATGGGTGCAGCATGCGCCGAGTCGCCCCCCGGCACATCGGGGCAGACCCCTGAACCGCGACCCTGAATAGAGTCGGCTCATGGACGTGGGAATCGGACTGCCGAACGCAATGCTCGGCGTCGACCGCAGCGGCATCGTCGACTGGGCCCGGCGCGCCGAGGAGGCGGGGTTCTCGTCGGTGGGCACGATCGACCGGCTCGCCTACCCGGCCTTCGAGCCCCTCACCACGCTCGCCGCCGCAGCCGCGGTGACCGAGCGGGTCCGGCTCGTGACCGACATCCTGCTCGCGCCGCTGCGCTCCAACACGGCGCTGTTCGCCAAGCAGGCCGCGACCGTCGACCAGCTCTCGGAGGGGCGGCTGGTGCTCGGCCTGGGGATCGGCGCCCGCGAGGACGACTACGAGGCGGCCGGGGTCGACTACCACAAGCGCGGCGCCATCTTCGAGCAGCAGCTCGAGGATCTACTCAAGTTCTGGGCGGGCGAGGGGCGCGTCGGACCCGCGCCCGCGAATGGAACGCGGCCGCAGATGCTGATCGGCGGTGGCGCCGACGTCGCATATGAGCGCGCGGCCAAGTACGCCGACGGCTGGACGCTGGGCGGCGGCCCTGCCGAGTCGTTCTCCGAGGGGATGACGAAGCTGAAGGACGCCTGGAGCGCCGCGGGCCGCGAGGGCGAGCCGCGCGGGGTGGCGATGGTCTACTTCGCCTTCGGCGAGGGCGCCGCGGAGATCGCCCAGAAGAACTTCGGCGACTACTACGGGTTCCTCGGCGAGTACGGCCAGCTCGTGGTGGATTCGGCCGCCAAGGACGAGGACACGATGAAGGGCTACCTGACCGCGTTCGAGGAGGCCGGAGCAGACGAGGTGCTCTGCTTCCCGGCCTCCCCGAACCCCGATCAGGTGGAGCTGCTGGCGAGCGCCGTAGGGCTCTAGATACTCAGCGAAGCACGGCAGGTCTCGCCGCTCGCCGGCTTCGCGACCGCCGAGATGCGGTCCTTGCCGGCGGGGTTGGCGATCTTGCGCTCGAAGGAGAACGAGCCGCTCGGCGCCTTGGTGCGGCGGGCGCCCGAGGCGACGGACTTGCCGTTGCGGCGGATACGGACGTTCCACTTCACGTTGTTGCGGTTCTGATCGACCTCGAACTCGACCTCGAGGCGGCCGTCGTCGGGCTTGGCCTTGAGCTTCCAGTTCGAAGCGCCGCTGCAGTCGCCGCGCTTGATCACGCGTCCGTCGTCGTCGCCCTTCTTGGCGAAGCCGGGGGTCGCGAGCGCCATGAGAGCCGCCACGGCGGCTAGGGGTGCGAGCAGTCGGATGGTGCGCATTTGGTTCTCCATTTCGGTCGTGTTCCTCAGGGATAACACGCCGAATCGGGCCCGCTCACGGACTTTGCCGAACCCTTACCTGGACGCTACGAAAGCCTTGCCCTAGACGCCCGAAAGGCGCGGATGCGCCACGCCGGTGGCGGCATTGCGCCCGCGCAGAACCGCCGAGTCGGTCACGTTCCACTCGTCGCTCTCGGCGTCGTCGGCGACGCGCAGCGCGGCCTCGGACGCGAGCACCCGCTCGGGGCGCTGCTTGGCCAACTCGGACAGCCGCGCGGCCTCGTTCACCGGGTCGCCGATCACCGTGTACTCGAACCGGTGCTCGGCCCCGACGTTGCCCGCCACCGCGTTGCCGGCCGAGATGCCGATGCCGAAGTCGAGCTCGGGGACGTCGCGCGTGAGGCGGCCGGCGAGGATGCGCGCGGTGCGAAGGGCGTCAGCGGCCGGATCCTCGCGCGGGACCGGCGCCCCGAAGACGCACAGCGCGGCGTCGCCCTCGAACTTGTTCACGATCGCGCCCTCGGCCTCCACCACCTCGACCACCACGCGGAAGAATCGGTTGAGCAGGCGCACCACCTCGGTCGGCGGCATCGCGAGCGCCATCGACGTGGAGCCGACGATGTCGACGAACAGCGCGCCCACGTGGCGCTCCTCGCCACCGAGGCGGCTGGTGCCCTTCCCGAGCGCCTCGCGCGCGACGTCCTCCCCCACCTGGCGACCAAACAGGTCGCGGATCCGCTCGCGCTCCTGCAGCCCGGCCGCCATCCGGTTGAACCCGGCCTGGAGCAGGCCGACCTCGCTGCCGTCGTCCACCGGGACCTGGACGTCGAGCTCACCGTCCTCCACGCGCTCGAGAGCGCGCCGCACCGAGACGACCGGGTTGGCGATGGCCTTCGCCGTGTACATCGTGGCCAGCAGGCCGGTGGCGCTCGCGACCACGCCGAGGAAGAGGATCGCCGCGGCGAGGTACTCGGTGTCCACGTCGGACTTCGTGAGCCCCGCAGCGCCGACGACGATCACGCCGAGGAGCGGCACGCCGGTGCCGAGCGCCCAGGCGCCGACCAGGCGGCCGCGCACTCCCGGCGCGATCATGCGGCTCGGCTGACGGGCGGCCAGCGCCATCGCCGTGACCGGGCGAAGCGCCCGCTCATGGGCGAGGTAATACAGGGCGCAGGTCGTCTCCCCGCCGAGCCACACCGTGGCGCCGGCCCAGGCCGCGAACCCCCAGGAGTAGGCGAAGCCGTTGACGACCGTGAACAGCAGGGCGCCTCCGGCCCAGGCGATCCCGGCGATCTTCGTGTTGAAGAGAGCGAGGTGCAACGTGCGCCGGTGCTCGCGGTCGTCGGGGGCGCGGTCCTCCGCGATCCACCGGAGCGTCTCGGTGTTGCGCCGGCCGAGGTAGACCTGGATCACGAGACCGGACGCGAGCACATAGACGATCCCCATCGGCCCGTTGAGCAGAGCCAGGTCGGTCCTCTCACTCGGGTCGAGGAAGACCGGGATCAGGAAGCCGACCGACGCAAAGACGACGAACGCGCCCAGCGCGCTGGCGGACCACCCCAGCCGGCGCATGCCACGGACGGTGTCCGTGACGAGCTGCGCCGGATCGTTCATGCCGCTACGGGCGCCGGCTTTCGCTCGTGCAGAACGGCCCGGGCGCCCCCGGCGGGCCGAACGGTGATGTTGCGGCGCTGCGCGAGCTCGGCGCCGCCGGTGGAGCCGGCGCGCAGGTCGCATTGCGAGAGGATGGCGCGGATCACCAGCCGCATCTCGACCATCGCGAAGCTCGCGCCGAGGCAGCGGCGGCGCCCGCCGCCGAAGGGGATGAAGGTGTAGGTGCCCGGCCCCTCTTCGATGAAGCGCTCGGGGCGGAAGGCGTACGGGTCGGGGTAGATGTCCGCGTCGTGATGGAGCAGGTACGCGTTGCCCACCAGGCAGACACCGGGGGGCGCCTCCCAGTCGCCTACCTGGATCGGCTTCTTCACCAGGCGGGGCTGCACGTTCGGCAGCACCGGCCGGTGGCGCAGGGTCTCGTTGATGGTGGCGTCGAGATACTCGCCGTTGTCCCCGTTGCGGACCTCCTCGGTGAGGTTGCCGAGCACCTCGGGGTGATGGGGCAGCTGGGAGAAGGCCCACGCCAGCGTGGACGCGGTTGTCTCGTGGCCGGCCACGAGGATCGTCATCAGTTCGTCGCGCAGCTCCTGGTCGGTCATCGGGGAGCCGTCCTCGTGGCGCGCCTCGAGCAGCATGGAGAGGATGTCGTCGCGATCCTCATCGGATGCGCGCCGGCGCTCCTCGATCTGCTCGAAGATGAGCTTGTCGGCCTCCTCCTGGAGCCTCACGAACCGGGCGCCGGGCCCGACTCTCAGCATCACCGTCTCGAGCACGGTGTCCTTGGGCGGCACCATCAGGCTCACGGGGCTGTCCCCGAACTCGAGCATTGCGCCGAGGCGGTCTCGCAGCGCGTCGAGGCGCGGGCCGGGGTCGAGGCCGAATGCGGCGCGCAGGATGATCTCGAGGGTGAGCCGCTGAGTGATGGGGTGCAGCTCGATCGGCTCGTCGCGCGGCAGGGCGGCCACCTCGCGCTCGGTGACCTCCTCCATCAGCCCGGAGAGCTTGGCCATCTTCTCGCCGTGGAAGGCCGGCAGCATCAGCTTCTTCTGGCTCATGTGCGAATCGCCGTCGAGCAGGAGGACGGAGTAGCTGCCAACGATCGGCTCCAGCACGCGCGCTCCCTCGCCCGGGTGCAGCACGTCAGGCGCGGCGGTGAACATCTGCTTCAGCTGGTCGGGCTCCGTGATCATCACGAAGTACGGGGTGAACGGCAGCCGGATCGTGAACCGCTTGCCGTACTGCGACCGGCACTTCTCGAGGAACGCGATCGGGCGGTTCCAGAACCCGATCCCCTGGACGAAAGCCGGGTAGGACGGGCCGGGGGGAAGATCCGCGCGCACGTGTACAGGATGGCGTACCCGTCCAGTGGGTGCGCCTGTGTGACAGCGGTCACACAGACAGCTACTTGAGGGGCGGCCTCAGCGAGCTGGAACGGGCGTTGCCGGCGCGCCGGGGCCGTCGAAAGCCAGGACTGCCGCGAGGGCCTCGGCTTCGGTCGGAAAGCTCTGCCACCAGACGGCCTTGCCGTCGCGCCACCTCGTGACCTGCCAGTGGTGCTGCTCCAGCTGGGCTCCGCTCTCCATGCCCTGACCGCGGAAGTAGTGGCGCGCGACGGTCACGCCTCCCAGATCACGCACCTCCTCGACCTCGGAGGTGAAGTCGGGGTAGACGCTGAGCAGGCTCTCCCACCAGCGCCGGACGGCGGCGTGGCCTCGGAGGTGACCGCTGCCCTCCAGCTCCAGGTGGCGCGAGACCAACTCGATGTCGGGATCGCAGACCTCGAGGAACGCATCGAGGTCGTGGCGGGTGAACGCGTCAGCGGCTCGGTATTGCTGGTCGACGTTCTCCTGTGACATCGCCGCCAAGTGTGACAGCGCTCACTGGAGAATCGCCAGCTTTTCCGCCCGCGACAACGTCTTGATCCGGTGCTCCTCGCGCAGCGCCTCCGCGCGCGAGCCGACCGGCTTCGACCACGCCAGCTCGACCGGCAGGCGACTGCGCGTGTAGCGGCTGGCGGTGCCGGCGCCGTGCTCCCGCACGCGCCGGTCGACGTCGGTCGTCCAGCCGCAGTAGAGCGTGCCATCGGCGCAGCGCAGGAGGTAGACGTGGGCGCTCACGTGCTGACTGCTTCGACCCGGGCGGCCTCGCTCCTCGCTGCCAGGAGGTGACGGCCCGGGCACGACCTGGCCGCGAGCTCGGAGTGTGGGACGACGGGCACGTCCGGCAGGCCGGCGAGCAGGCCGTCGAGGGCGTGCAGGGCCTGTGGCGTGGGCTGCTCGGTCTCGAAGTCGCCGGCGAGCGCCACGCCGAGCGTGCCCGAGTTGTGGCCCTTGGCGTGTGCGCCCATCGCGCCGGGCGGGCGGCCCTCGAACACCCGCCCGCTCGGCATCACCACGTAATGGAACCCGATCGCCCACCAGCCGCGGAGCAGGTGCTCCTGCTCGATCGCGCGCATGTACGCGGCCTCCGCGCGGGCGGTGCGCAGCGACGCCGCCGGCCGCTCCGTGTGGTGCAGGACGATGCTGTGGACGGTTTCGTTCGGGCGCAGGCGATCGCGACGGGCCGGCACCGCTCCCCACCAGCTGCCCGGGACCGCCCCCTCCTCCGGATCGCGCAGCCGCCGGATGTGGGCGGCGAGCGGCTGGGCCATGTGCGGCGGCTGGGCCAGGGCCATCGCGAGCCGATTCGAGCGAGCGCCCAGGTTGCGGCCACGCACCGATGCGATCACCGCCACCGGCCTCCAGCCGCCGCGCGCAAGCGAGACGTACGCGGAGGCGTTCTCGGGCAGGACCGAGCCGAGCATGCGCACGATCCCCTCGCTGCCCAGGTGGTCGCGGTTGAGCGTGGTGGCGCGTACCGCCGCCCCACCGCCGCGAATGGCCGGTGCCGTGATCAGGTCATAGATGTAGACGGCCCCGGGGCCGGTCCGGAGCGGGACATGGACGTAGTCCAGCTCCGTGCGCTCACCCGCCAGCCACCACGCGGCGAGGTGGTCCGTGCCGTCGCTGAGGGCGTGGCACCTCGCACCGGAGGCGACCCTCGCCGCCGCCTCGCTCCCGGCCCACTCAGGTGCGAACGCGGCCGCCTGCTCGGTTGTGAGCTCCACGATGCTGTGCCCGTCGGCCGGCGTCGGCTCGAAGTCGGCGGGCCGCAGCTCGAGCACCAGAAGCCGGCGCACTCCAGCAAGCGCGAGCGCTGAGGCCACCACGCCGCGCGGGCCGGTCGAATCGAGCAGCTCGCGCGCCCGCGCCAGCGGGTTCATGCCACCACCTGCCTGAACTTGCCCTGCTCCGTTCGCTCGATCTCCTCGGCGAACTCGACCTCGACCTCGGTATCCCCCAGCGACTCCGCCGCCCTGCGCTGAAAGGCGGCGCTCAGCTCGGCGCGATCCGCATCCGTGCGAGGAACGACCAGCCAGCGCAGGCGGCCGGGCTCGAGCTCGCGCAGCTGGGCCTGGATCGACCACATGAGCTGCTTGCGGAAGATGCCCTGAAGCACCAGCAGCGACACCTGCCGCCCGTCCGCGAGCGTCACGATCTCGGACCGCCGCCCCTCGAGCTCGGCCAGCATCGGCAAGCGTGCGCCCGCATGGGCACGACCGCTCGCTCATCGCACCCCGGTCGCCGATGCGGTAGTTGAGCACCACGGTCGCCCGGTTGCGCAGGTTCGATACGACGATGTCGCCCGTCTCGCCCGTCGGCACGGTGTGGCCCTCGGCGTCCGCCACGCGCAGGGCGCAGGCGTCGATGTTGAGATGGATGCCGTCGCCCTCCTCGCAGTGAAATCCGATTCGCCCCGCCTCCACCGCCGTGTAGACCGACAGCAGCCTCACCCCCAGCTCGCGCGCCAGGTCGAAGCCGTGGGCGGACACCATGTCGCCGCCGTAGACCCACAGCCGTGGCAGCGCCACATCGTCGCCGCGGTCGGCCACGTAGCGCAGGAACTGGTCCGCGTACGAGCCGAAGGAGAAGGCGATGCGCGGGCGGATCTCGTTGAAGCGCTCGACCGCCTCGGGGAACGGCAGGGTGGGCTTGAAGAAGTGGTGATGCGCCGTGTGCGGGGGGATCAGCATGCGCTCGCTCCAGAGCACCCGCAGCGTGCGCGAGCTGAGGTTGGTGGGGAAGATCGAGATGCGCTGGTGGGTGCCGTCGGGGTCGCCCAGCCGGGCGACGCGCGAGCCCTTAGCCCGGCGCCCGATCAGCTCGCGCACGATCGCGCGCGAGGGCCGCTCGCCGGCCAGGCGCACGAGCACCGCCCGGTCGCGCTCGGCCTCCGCGAATCCGTGGACGAGCGTCGCGTGGTCCCAATTGATCGTGCCGGACCCCTTGGACTCCGACCCGCTCGTGAACAGCTCCAGGCGGCGATGCTCGGGGATCCGGTCGGACTCGAACCGCTCGGGATCGGCGCGCATGACGGCCGGGTCGATGAGCGGGAGCTTCGCCAGGTCGCGCGCGCCCGTGAAGTCCGCCGGCGTGAGCCCCAGGCGCCCCATCTCCTCCCTGTAGAAGGGCACCGACTCGTAGGCGTGGCGAACCATCGAGCGCACCCGCCTCGCCTGGCGCCGCTCGATCCGCTCGATCGGCCACCAAGGCAGCCGCCGATGCGTCTGCGTGAGCGCGGCCGCGTGGGCCGTGCCCGCGGCCCTGACCACCCATGGTCGTTTCGCCACCTCCACACCCTAAGGTGGCCGCCTTGATTGCGAAAGCCCACGAGGCGGTTGAGAGGTTCGCCGGCGCCGATCCGGGGCGCAGCGTGGTGGTGCGGTCGGTGCGAGGTGCAGAGGTCGACGTGGCCGTCAAGGCCGGTGTGGTCCGCCCGGCCGCCAGCCTGGTGAAGCTGGCGCTGGTGTCCGCGGTGCGAGCCGCTCCGGATGTCGACCTGTCCGCGCGCGTGCGCCGGGACCAGCTCGGCAGCACCGTCTACTCCTCGGTGCTCGACGTGCTGGAGCCCGGCCATGAGCTCACGATGGGCGAGCTGTGCGGCCTATGCCTGGCGGTGAGCGACAACCCCGCTTCGGACTACCTGCTCGGCCTGGTGGGCGCCGACGCCGTGAACGAACGCGCCGCCGCGCTGGGCGCCGCGGACACCCGGATCGAGACCGGCTTCTCAGATGCCGAGCTTGGCTCGCGCGCCAACGTGACCACGGCGGCCGACGCGCTCACGCTGGTGCTGCACGCGCTGCACGACGACGAGACGGCGCTCTCCAACAGCCTGCGCAACACGCGCATCCCGCTGCGGCTGCCGGACGAGACGCGGGTGGCGCACAAGACCGGCACGCTCGACGGTGTGGTGAACGACGCGGGCGTGGTGTTCGGCGCCGAGTCCGACCTGGCGCTCGCGTTCCTGTGCGAGGGCCAGGCGGACCCGGCGGCAACGTCGATCGAGATCGGCGACTGCGTGGCGCAGCTGTGGGAGATCTGCTCCTAGGCGACGGGCTCCGGGAAGCCGGTCACCTCGCTGAAGCGGCCATCCCCGGCCACCTTCGCGAAGTCGGCGCCGCCCCCGAGCGGGTCGCCGGATGGGTCGTGCAGCGTCCACGCGAAGCGGACACGGTCGTTGTGGGCGTCGGGCCCCGACTTGAGCTGGATCTTGTGGCCGGGGAACTGCTCCTGGGCGGCGGCGATCATCTCGTCGATCCCGGTCGTGCCCGCGCCCGATCGGTGCGCGTCCACGTAGGTCGCGTCGTCGGCGAACACCCGCCCGACCAGCTCGCGCCGGCGGTCCGGGTCGGTCTCGTTCCAGACGGCGATGTAGTCCTCGACAACCTGCATTGTCAGCCTCCTTTGATTGAGCGATGAGGCTCGATCGTTGCGGCCGCGGGTGCGAGCGTCGATTACGTCTGAGGTAGGCATCCGAGGGGTAGCCTCGGGTCAATGGCGACCGCAACCGTCGGCCCCCTCTTGCGCGAGTGGCGCACCCGACGCCGCCTCTCCCAGCTCGACCTGGCGCTCGAGGCGGAGGTGTCCGCCCGGCACCTCAGCTTCGTGGAGACCGGGCGCGCGCGGCCGAGCGCCGAGATGGTGCTCCACCTGGCCGAGCAGCTCGACGTGCCGCTGCGCGATCGCAACCACCTGCTGCTCGCGGCGGGCCACGCGCCGGTGTTCGACGAGCACAACCTGGAGGAGCCCGAGATGGCCCCGGTGCGCGACGCGCTCCAGTCGATCCTCGACGGCCACGACCCTTACCCGGCGATCGTGGTCGATCGCGCCTGGGAGCTGGTGGCCGGTAACCGCGCGGTGGCGCTGATGACGTCGATGGCCGCGCCCGAGCTGCTCGAGCCGCCGGTGAACGCGCTGCGGGTGAGCCTGCATCCCGACGGGATGGCGCCGCGGATCGCGAACCTGGCCGAGTGGCGCGCCCACCTGCTGGAGCGCCTGCGGCGCCAGATTGCGCTGACCGGCGACGAGGCGCTTCAGACGCTGCTCGAGGAGCTCGAGTCCTACCCCGGGGGCGAGGAGCACGCCCGCGATCCTCAGCGCATCGCGGTGCCGCTGCGGCTGGAGGGGCCCGACGGAGAGCTGGCCTTCATATCCACCGTGGCCGCGTTCGGCACGGCGGTGGAGGTCACGGCCAGCGAGCTGGCGATCGAATCGTTCTTCCCGGCCGACTCCGCGACGGCGGAGGCCATGCGGGAGTTCGTCGCGCAGCTACCCGTTGGGTGACCGATACTGGTCGCCATGTCGCACGAGGCCGTTCGGATCCCCCTTCGCATACGTGACGGGAAGACCCGCGCGCTGGATCATCGGCTGGGGATTCGTTTCCCCCGTCTGGCCGCTGCCTCGTTTCGACTGACCTCCGCGCTCCCACTCGGCTCCCGCCTGCGCAGGGCTTTGCTGACACGCGCCGTCCGGCTCGGGGTGGAGGCCTACAACAGGCGCGACCTGGACGCGGTCACGATCGGCTACCAGGCCGATCTCGAGTACTACCCCTATCGCGAGTTCGTCGAGTCGGCGCTGGCGGAGCCGTGCTACCACGGACCCGCGGGGTACCGCGAGTACATCGAGGCCACCTACGAGGTCTGGGGGACCGGGGTACGGCTGGAGCCGACCGAGCTCATCGACCTGGGCGATCGGTTCGTGCTGCTCGCGGATATGCCGATGCGGGCCGAGGCCAGCGGCGTGGAGTTGAGTCAGAAGTACGCGGGCGTGTCGACCATCAAGCACGGCAGGGTGATCCGCCAGGACGACTACCTGGACCATGCCGAAGCGCTCGAGGCCGTGGGACTACCTCCCGGGTAATCGACACGCCTCCCCACGGCGGGCACGCTCCGTTCATCAACCGAACGGAGGTATCTGAAATGTCCGCAATCGCAACCAAGCTCACCACCCTGCCGCGCGAGGCGCATCTGCGCCTGGCGCTCAAGCTCGACGCCGTGGTGACCGGCGCCAACGGCGCCGCCTACCTCGTCCTCGCCGGCCCGCTCGAGGATCTGCTCGGCGTGGAGGCGTCCCTGCTGCGACCGGTAGGCGCGTTCCTGATCGCGTTCGCCGCGTTCGTGTCCTACGTGGCCACCCGGCCCGAGGTCCCGCGCGCGGGAGTGACCGCCGTGATCGAGACGAACGTTCTGTGGGTGATCGGCTCGCTGGCGTTCGTCATCGCCGGCGTCTCCTCACCCGAGACGGCCGGCAGCGTCTGGACGGTGATGCAGGCCGTTGTGGTGGCAGGCTTCGCAGGACTTCAAGCTCGCTTGAGGTAACTTCGGAGTGTGGAAGACGAGCTGACGATCGGCGAGGTGGCGGCGCGCAGCGGGGTCGCCACCTCGGCCTTGAGGTACTACGAGGAGCGGGGGCTGATCACCTCGGAGCGGGCCTCGTCCAGGCACCGCCGCTATCCGCGCCCGGTGCTGCGGCGGGTGGCGTTCATCGTGTTCGCCCAGCGCGTGGGGCTCTCGCTCGAGGAGATCCGCGACGAGCTGGACAAGCTGCCCGCTGGCCGCGTGCCCAAACGGCGCGACTGGGCGAAGCTGTCGAGCGGCTGGACCTCGCGCATCGACGAGCGGATCGCCGAGCTCGAGCGGCTGAAGGCCGGGCTCACGGAGTGCATCGGCTGCGGCTGCCTGTCGCTGAGCCGCTGCAAGCTGGCGAATCCTGGCGACCGCGCCGCGCGCCGCGGTGCCGGCCCGCGGTACTGGGTGGGCGATCCGCGCCCCTGAGCGGATGTCGCCTTCGCCTCCTGCGAAGCTCACTCGAATGTCTGACACCGTGAAGATGACCCAGGCGGCCCGCGACCGCCTCGAGGAGAAGGTCGAGCAACTCGAGGGCGAGGCGCGCCGCGACGCAGCCGAGAAGATCGGCACCGCCCGCGCTGAGGGCGACCTGAAGGAGAACGCCGAGTACCACGCCGCCAAGGACGATGCCGCGATGCTGGAGGCCAAGATCGCCCACATCCGCGAGCAGCTCCGGGCGGCTGAGATCGTGGAGGCCGCGGAGGGCGACACCGCGGGCATGGGCTCCACCGTGACCTACGAGCAGGGCGGCAAGGAAATGACCTTCACCCTGGTTCCGAGCTCGGAGGCCGATCCCGGCAAGGGCCGCCTGTCGATCGACTCGCCCGTCGGGCGGGCCCTGGTGGGAGCGCGTGTGGGAGAGACGCGCTCGCTGGACACGCCGAGCGGCCAGCGTGATGTACGTCTCACGGCGATAGCCAACGACTAGTTAACGTCGGCGACCCGAGGCAAGTTGGCCCCGAGCCTCGACGCCGATTGGAGTCGTGATGCGCCGAACCGACCTGCTGGTCCCCGCGCTGCTGGTCATGTGGCCGAGGCGAACCAAACTGGCGCGAACCAAACTGGCTATTCCGGGTGATCGGGGGGATGATGGAGGCGGCCCTCCGTTCCATGACTCGATGACCCTCCGACGCCTGCTGGTCCTACCGGTGGCCCTCGCCGCCGGACTTGCGCTGGCCGCACCCGCGCAGGCCGTCGACTTTCCCGTCACCAACACCAACAACGCCGGCGCGGGCAGCCTGCGCCAGGCGATCCTGGACGCCAACACGCTGGGCGGCGTCGACAGGGTCACCTTCAACATCCCGGGCGTCGGCCCGCACGTGATCACCCCGGTCACTCAGCTGCCGGCCCTTGGCGGTGGGACGGGGATCGACGGCACCACCGAGCCGGACTGGTCCGCGACGACTCAGGCGATCGTGGTCGACGGTGGGGACACGATCGGGACCGGACTGGACATCACGGGTGGCGCGCCGAGCACGGTCCGCGGGCTGGCCCTGAGCAACTTCACCAGCGAGGCGATCAGGATCCAGACCCCGAACAACGTCATCGCCGGGAACTACATCGGGACCAACGCCGCCGGGCTCGCGGCCGCCGGCAACGGCCTCTCCGGCATCCACGTGTCGGGCGGCAACACGAACACGATCGGGGGCACCACGGCCGCCGATCGCAACGTGATCTCGGGCAACGACGCGACGGGCCTCCGCGTGGACACCCTCGGGAACACCGTGAGCGGCAACTACATCGGCACCGATCGGACAGGAGTGGCGGATCTGGGCAACGGCGGCAACGGCGTGGTCGTCTTCGGAACCTCGAACACGATCGGGGGCACGACCGCCGCCGCGGGAAACACGATCTCGGGAAATACGTCCGCGGGGGTCTTCTTCGGAGGGGGCAGCACCAACACGATGCAGCGAAACATCGTCGGCCCTGGATCCGACGGCACGACGCCGGTGCCGAATGGGAGCGCCGGCCTGGTAGTGCAGGACTCCGCCACCAACAACATCGGCACGCCCGGCAACGGAAACCAGATCGAGGGGAACACCGGCGAAGGAGTCCTCCTCTTCGATACGGACAGCACCGTCGAGTCGAACGAGATCACATCGAACGGCAGCGACGGAATCGCCGCCGGCGCCGGAACGGACAACGCGACCTTCAGCGCAAACTCGATCAACCTCAACGGCTTGCGGGGGATCGATCTCGGCCTCGACGGCGTGAGCCCCAACGACGTGGGAGACGCGGACAGCGGTCCGAACGGGAGGCAGAACTTCCCGGTGGTGGAGAACGCCTTCGTCGAGACCGGCGGCTCCGCGCGCGTACCGGTGACCCTGAACAGCACCGCCTCGTCCACCTTCGAGGTGGAGGTGTTCGCCAGCCCCGCCTGCGATGGGTCCGGCAACGGCGAGGGCGCCACGTTCATCGGGTCCGGAACGATCACCACCAACGCCTCCGGCAACGGCACCGCGCAGGTGACCGGAACCGGGATCACCGCCGGGCAGGCCGTGACCGCCACCGCGACCGGCCCGGGCGGCGACACGTCGGAGTTCTCCGCCTGCACGACGGCGAAGGCGTCTATCCCGGTGACCAACACCAACGACTCCGGCGCGGGCAGCCTGCGCGAGGCGATCGACGACGCCAACACCGCGGGCGGCGCGGACCTGATCGACTTTTCCATCGCCGGGGCCGGGCCGCACACCATCACACCGTCCTCAACGCTCCCCTCCGTGACCGGCGTGACGACCATCGACGGCACCACGGAGCCGGACTGGACCGCAAGCTCCCTCGCCGTAGTGCTCGATGGCTCCGCGCTCGGCTCCAACGCGGCCCTGCGCCTGTCGGGCGGGTCGAGCACCCTGCGCGGGCTGGCGATCAACGGGACGGCCGAGGCCGGGGTGACGATCGACACGAGCAACAACACCGTTGCCGGCAACTTCATCGGCACGGACAACACCGGCACCACGGCCGACGCGAACGACCTGGGCGTGAAGATCGAATCCGGGACGGGTAACACGATCGGGGGCACCACCGCGGCCGATCGAAACGTGATCTCGGGCAACGACTTCGGCGGCGTACAGGTGCAGTCGAACTCGAACACGGTCTCCGGCAACCACATCGGCGTCGACCGAACGGGGGCGACCGACCTCGGCAACCAGAGCGACGGCATTCAGATCGTGAACGGCAACTCGAACACGATCGGGGGCCCGACGTCCGCCGCCCGCAACGTGATCTCGGGCAACGACACGTTCGGAATCAGCATGAGCTCCGCCGACTCGAACGTGATCCAGAACAACTACGTGGGCGTCGCCGCGAACGGCTCGACCGCGATCCCCAACGCCCTGAGCGGCATCTCGCCCCAGAACGACTCGGACAGCAACCAGATCGGGAGCACAGGGGCGGGCAACGTGATCTCGGGGAACACGAACAACGGCGTCTACGTGGTGTCGACGACCAGCTCGGCCAACGAGATCGAGGACAACCTGATCGGCAGGAACGCAGCGGACAACGCCGCCGTCCCGAACGGGGTCGTGGGCGTCGAACTCGCCGATTCGATGGATGGGGTGGTCACCAGCAACGTCATCGCCCATTCAGGCCAGGACGGCGTACAGGTCGCGACGGGCACCGGCAACGAGGTCGAGCAGAACGAGATCCACTCGAACGGGAGCCTGGGGATCGACCTCCTTCCCAACGGGGTGACCGCCAACGACTCGGACGACGGCGACACCGGGCCGAACAACCGCCAGAACTTCCCCGTGATCACGAGCGCGGTGGTGGACAGCGGTGGCGAGGCGACGATCACCGGCACCCTGAACAGCACCCCGTCGACGACCTTCCGGGTCGAGGCCTTCTCACAGTCGGGCTGCGACGCATCGGGCAACGGCGAGGGTGAGAACTTCGTCGGCGCCGACACGAGCGTGACCACCGACGCCTCAGGGGACGCGAGCTTCGAGGTGACGGCGCCGACAGGAGTCGCGGCGGGCAACGCCGTCACCACGACGGCGACCAAGACGACCGGCAGCGCCGACACGTCCGAGTTCTCGGCGTGCAAGACGGCCAACGGCGTGTGGGTCGTGAACACGGCAGCGGTGACCGACAACAGCGTCTGCGATGCGACGTGTACCTTCGGCGAAGCGCTCGGCGCGGCCTTCGTCCCCGGACCCGACACCATCGAGTTCGACATCGGCAGCGGCCCGCAGGTGATTCAGCCCAGCAATATCGAGGGGCCGTTCGGCCCGGTGCCGCAGGACACGACGATCGACGGGACCACCCAGGATGGCTCGACCTCGACCGTGAAGGGGATAACGCTCGACGGCGGCGCCCTCGCGGCCGGCGATGGGCTCCAATTGGGTGGCGGCAGCACCGTGACCGGGCTCCAGATCAGCAACTTCGCCAACGGTGACGGGATCGAGGTTGCCGGCAGCGACAACACGGTCGCCGGCAACTACATCGGCACCACCGGAAACGGGCTGTCCCCCGCCGGAAACGCAGTCGGTGTCCGCGTCGTGGGCGCCGAGAACCTGATCGGCGGAAGCACCGTCGCCGAGCGAAACGTGATCGCGGGCAACACCGCGCAGGGCCTGCGGTTCGACAGCGCGGACGACAACACCGTGCGCGGGAATCACATCGGCGTGGGCGCCACCGAGAGCACCCCTCTGCCGAACGGCACGTCCGGAGTGCTGCTGTCCGGGACCTCGGAGGGGAACGACATCGGCGGCCTGGCCGCCGGTCAGGGCAACCTGATCGCCCAGAACGGGGTCGACGGCGTGGCGGTGGATGAGAACGCCGACGACAACTCGATCCAACGCAACCGCATCCGCGGCAACAGCGGTCTCGGGATCGACCTCAACTACCTGGACGACAGCGTGACGCCCAACGACGCGGGAGACGGCGATCCCGGTGCAAACGGACTCCAGAACTTCCCGGTGATCAGCACCGCCACCGCCACCGCCGGCACCGACACCGTGAACGGGACGCTCAACACCAACTTCCTCGGCACCTACCGGATCGACGTCTATGTGAACGCCTCGTGCGACGCCTCCGGAAATGGCGAGGGCACCACCTTCGTCGGCACGACGACAACCTCGACCGACGGATCCGGCAACGCGACGTGGCAGGTCACGGGCACCGGCATCGACCCGGGGGACGCCGTGACAACCCTCGCAACGGACAGCACCGCAGGCTCGACGTCGGAGTTCTCGGCATGCAAGACGGCACTTGCTCCACCGGCCCCGCCGCCCCCCACTACGTCCGCCGACCTCGCGGTCACGCTCACCGCGACCGACGACACGCCCGAGCCCGGCGAGCCGTTCAACTACACGGCCACGCTGCTCAACAGGGGGCCCGATGCCGCGGTGTCCCCGAAGGTCACGGTGGCTCTCGCCCCGAGCGTCCGCTTCCTCGCCTCGCTCACCGCCCAGTCCTCGGGCTGCTCGGCGGCCGGCAGCGCCGTCACGTGCAGCTACGGGACGCTCGCGAACGGCGCCAGCGCCAGCCGTAGCTTCCGCGTTCTCCCGACCCTCCCGGGGGCGCTGAGCGCATCCGCGACGGCGTCGAGCCCAACCCCCGATCCGACCCCGGCCACGTCGAGCAAGAGCGTCCGGGCGGCCCTGCCCAAGCCTGCGCAGGGTAAGCAGGTGAACGTGAAGACGGTGAAGGGGAAGGTGACGATCAAGCAGCCCGGCCAGGGCTCGTTCCGCCCCCTCGAGGGCGAGGACCGAATCCGGATGGGCTCACTGATCGACACCACCCTCGGGCGCGTGCGCCTCACGACCTCGGCCGGTGGAAAGAAGACCCAGATCGCCCAGTTCTACGACGGGCTGTTCAAGGTCACCCAGGGCAAGGGCAAGAAGCCGATCACCGAGCTGCGGCTGAGCGGCAAGCTGGTCGGCTGCTCGTCGAAGAAGGCCTCCGCGGCGGCGAAGAAGCGCAAGGGCCGGCGCCTGTGGGGCAAGGGCAAGGGTCGCTTCCGCACCCGTGGCAAGCGCTCATCGGCACTCGTACGCGGCACCACCTGGCTGGTCGAGGACCGGTGCAACGACACGACCCTCACGACCGTGCGGGCGGGGCGGGTCGAGGTGCGGGACTTCACGCGCAAGCGCACGAAGATCGTCCGCGCCGGCCGCAGCTACGTCGCCCGCTAGCCCTCGCGCTCGGCGTCGTAGGCCTTGATCGCCCGCTTGGGCGCCCTGATCCGCCACGCCTCCTCGATCAGCTCCGCGAGCTCCTGCGGGTCGACCTCCTCCAGGCGGATCAGCACGTACGGATAGCCGTCGTAGTGCGGCGTGCTGAAGAACGCGTCGGGCTGACCCTGGAGCAGCGCCTCGCGCTCGCCCATGTCGGCGACGCGCATCACGAGCGCGTCGGGGTCGGTGCGCAGGCGGCAGATGCCGCCCCTGCCGCCGAGCTTGAGCGCGGGCGTGCCGTACGACTTGCCCTCCTCCACGCCCGGGAACGAGGTTCCGATGCGCACGACGTCCTTCCACGTGGGCATGGGCGGGGAGGCTAGAGGGGGCGAACCTCAATCGGCTGGAGCCTTTAGGTGGTGGTGGCGACAGCAACTCTCCAACCGATTGATCCGTGGGACCTGGCGCGGCGACAGCACGGCGTTATCTCCCATGAGCAGCTGCGCGCGCTCGGCTTCAGCGAGGCCGCCATCAGACACCGGTTGCGGACCGGAAGGCTCTTCGTGCTGAGACGGGGCCTTTACGCCGTCGGTCGGCCCGACGTCTCCAGGCGCGGTCACTGGATGGGAGCGACGCTGGTGAGCGGGGACGGAGCCGCCCTCGACGGGGAGTCCGGCTTGGCACTGTGGGGCGTGAGGAGCAATGAGGGGGAGGAGATCGAGGTTGCGATCCCGGAGAGCGCCCGCCGCACCCAACCGGGCATCAGGCTCCGGCGCGTGCGCGGGCTCGCCGACCTGGTCACCGAAATTGACGGGATTCCTGTCCTCTCATTACCGCCGTTGTTCGTGTATCTCGCCGGCCGCGTCACACCCGGCCCCCTGGAAGCGGCGATCAACGAGGCCGACAAGAAGGATCTGATTCACGTCGAGCAGCTGCGACGCGAGGTCGAGGCGCTGCGCGGACGCCCGGGGGTGGCGAACCTCCGGCAGGTGATTGACCGCGCCACCTTCCGCTACTCCGATTCAGAGCTCGAGCGTGCCATGCGCCCGATCATCCGCAAAGCCGGGCTCGGAGAGCCGAGGATGGGCGAAATCGTCAACGGCTACAAGGTCGACTTCTGGTGGCCAGAGCTCAACCTCGTCATCGAAACGGACGGCGGGCGCTTCCACCGCACCGCCTTTCAACAAACCCGGGATCGGCGTCGTGACCAGGCCCACACCCTCTCCCACACGGCCCACCTGCGGTTTACCCATGGCCAGATCAGGTTCGAGCGACCTTACGTCGAGTGGTCGGTCACAAGGCTCGCCCGCGACCTCAGGCAATCAATTGGAGACTTGTCCTCGCCCCAGGGACAACAACCCTCCAACCGATCCGAGGCGGCTGCGTCAGGCGCCTAAGATCGACCGTCGCCATGGCCGTCGTGATCGCATCCGAATTGGGCAAGGACATCGCGGGCAGCCCTCTGCTCCGCGACGTCTCGTTCAAGCTCGAGCGCCGCGACCGGATGACGCTCTCGGGGCGCAACGGCTCTGGCAAGACGACCCTGCTGCGCATGCTCGCCGGCCAGGCGACGATCGACCGCGGCAACCTGTCGCTCCAGAAGAGCGCGCGTGTGTCGCTGCACGATCAGCGCCCACCGCGCGAGCGCGATCTCTCCCTGCGCGAGTACGTGCTGTCAGGCGCCCAGGAGGTGACCGAGCTCGAGACCGAGCTCGCCCGGCTGGAGCAGGCGATGGCGGACGGCGCGCATGACGAGGCCACGCTCGCGCGCTACTCCAAGGCGCAGGCGCGCTTCGACCTGCACGGCGGCTACCGCTGGCGCGACCGGGCGCTGGTCACCATGCGCGGGCTGGGGTTCCACTCCGACGACCTCGACCGCAAACTCTCGACCTTCTCCGGCGGAGAGCTCACCCGCGGTTCGCTCGCCCGCGCTCTCACCGGCGAGCCGGACCTGCTGCTGCTCGACGAGCCCACCAACCACCTCGACATCGAGTCGCTGGAATGGCTGGAGGAGCACCTGACCGCCCTCGACGCCGCCATCGTCCTGGTGGCCCACGACCGCTGGTTCCTGGAGGCGGTGGGCACCTCGGTGCTCGAGCTGGAGGCGGGTCGCTCGCGCTTCTTCGCCGGCCCGTGGCACGCCTGGCGCAAGGAGCAGGCCGCGCGCGAGCTGGCGCTCGGGCGCGCCATCGACCGCCAGAAGGCCGAGATCGAGCGCCTGGAGCGGTTCGTGACGCGCTTCCGGGCGAAGGCCAGCAAGGCGAAGCAGGCGCAGTCGCGCGTGAAGCGCCTGGACAAGATGGAGAAGATCGAGCGCGACCCGCGCGACACCCGCGACCTGGCCTTCTCGTTCAAGGCGCCGGAGCGCTCGGGCCGAGTGGTGTTCGAACTGGAGAACGGCAAGGTGGACGTGCCGGGCCGGACGCTGCTGGAGAAGGCCTCGCTGTGGGTGGAGCGCGGCGAGCACGTGACGCTCGTCGGCGGCAACGGCTCCGGAAAGACCACGCTGATCGAGACGCTGACCGGCAACCACGAGCTGTCCGCGGGCAAGCTGCGCAAGGGCCACAAGGTGAACGTGGGCTACGTGTCCCAGCACGCCGAGGAGCTCACCGGCGGCGGCAACCTGCTCGATGCCGCCCAGCGCGCGACCGGCCTCACGCCCGGCAAGGCGCGCGCGCTGCTGGGCCAGTTCCTCTTCTCCGGAGACGACGTGATGAAGCCGCTCGACGGCCTGTCCGGCGGCGAGCTGCGACGGCTGTCGCTGGCCGTGCTGGTGAGCTCCGACGCGAACATGCTCGTGCTCGACGAGCCCACCAACCACCTCGACGTGGAGAGCCGCGAGGCGCTGGAGGACGCGCTGATGGGGTACCCCGGCTCGCTGCTGCTGGTGTCCCACGACCGTGCGCTGCTGGATGCCGTGGGCTCGCGCACCTTCGCCATCGAGGACGGGACGCTGCGCGCCTACGAGGGCGGCTGGGCCGAGTACGTGGAGGCGCGCAAGGCGCGCAAGGAGGCGGAGCGCGCGCCGGCGCCGAAGCGGGCGAAGAAGGACAAGCCAGGCCGCGAGAAGGGGCCGTCGAAGAACGCCGTCAGGGCGCAGCGGAACCTGGAGCAGAGGATCGAGGAAGCCGAGGCCGCGATGCAGGCGCTCGAGGACGAGCTCGCCGACCCCGGCGCGTGGGCCAGCCCCGAGCAGTCGGCTGAGTCGAGCAAGCGCCACGAAACGGCCAGACGGGAGCTGGAAGAGCTCTATTCACAGCTGGAGAAGACCGAAGCGAACACCCCATAGCGGGGTTACGTTGGTGGTGGCGCTTCAGCGCCCCATCAACCACATAGGAGGACTCGTCCCATGCGCTTTCTGGCCCGTTTGCGCCCCACTCCCTCGATGGCGGTCGCGCTCCTTGCGCTGTTCGTCGCCCTCGGCGGTGTCAGTTACGCCGTCGCGACGATCGACAGCTCCGACATCGTGAACGGCTCGGTGAGGTCGAAGGACATCAAGAACCAAACCATCGCCAAGGCCGACGTCAAGCTGAACACCCTCGTCGGAAAGAACATCCTGAACAACACGATCCGTACCGAAGACATTTTCAACGACACCATCAAGAGCATCGACGTGGCCAACGGGTCGCTGAACACCCTCGACGTGGCCAATGGGTCGCTCTTCGGCCTCGACGTCTTCAACAACTCCCTCACCGGCCTCGACATCAATGAGGCCACGCTCGGCCAGGTGAACTCCGCGGCCAACGCAGCCGCGGTGTCGACGGTGCGGACGATCCCGGTAACCGCCAGGGACGAGAGCGGCGGATCGCAGGTGCTTGCCACCTCCGGGCCGTTCTCGATCCTCGGCGAGTGCATCAACACCGGCGGCAACACCGGCGTGTTCCTCCGTGTCGACACAAGCGAGGACGACAGCAGCGTGCACGGCGACGAGGAGGCTGACGCCGACTTCGATGCCGCGCAGGGCGCCCTCTCGATGGTCAGCGCCGTTGACGTCCCCGGAGGGAGTCCGACCGCGACCGGCCCGAACGGTTACTTCAACGCCTTCGCCCCCAGCGGCGCGGCGCTGACGGGCCACCTGGCGGGCTGGGTCGACGCCTCCGCGGGGGCGTCCGGCCAGTGCAAGTTCCACGGGAGCTTCGTGATCTCGGGCTGAGCCTCAGCCTCTCTCCTGCAAATCCCCGCCGGTCCGCGTGACCAGCCGCTTCGCCCCGCCGCGGCTGAGAACCGAGCGGATCAGGCGGGGGAAGACGACCCGAAGCGCCGCGAAGATCCAGTAGGGGCGCGGCACGTAGCGCTCGGCGCGCCCCCGAAGGCCCGCGTCGACGATTGCCTCGGCGGCCTTCTCGGGGGTGGAGACCGTCCAGCGCGTGGCGGCCTTCTCGACCAGCTCCTCCTGCGGGAAGCCCTCGGTGGCGATGAACCCGGGCAGCACCATGCCCACGTGCACGCGGTGCTCGATCTCCTCGTAGTGGAGGGAGTCGGTCCAGCCCGCCAGGGCGAACTTGCTGGCCGAGTAGGCGCCCGTGCCGCCACGGGCGATACGGCCGGCGGTGCTGGCCACGTTCACGATCGCGCTCGGCGCCGACTCGCGCAGCAGGGGCAGCAGCGCCTCTGTGAGGCGCACGACGGCATCGAAGTTCACCGCCATCGTGCGCCGCATGTTCTCCCAGCCGCCGTCGGAGAACCGCGCGCGCCAGGCGGCGCCCGCGTTGTTCACCAGCAGGTCGAGGCGACCGTGGGTCTCGCGCACGTGGGCCAGCACCTCGGCCGGCGCGGCGTCATCGGTGAGGTCGACCGCGACATAGGTGGCCGCCAGCTCGTCGGCGAGCTTTCGAAGCCGCTCCTCACGGCGCGCGACCAGCACCAGCTTCGCCCCCGGCTCGCGCGCGAGCCGCCGCGCCGTGGCCTCGCCGATGCCGCTCGACGCGCCGGTAACCAGATAGACGGGAGTCGCCACGGGCGGCATGATGCCCGAGCGTTGGCGCGAATGGCGCATCGACCCCATACTGGGCTTCGTTGGACGATCGGGGTACGCCTGCGGGGCGTGCCCGCTTCCGGCGAGACCCGGTCAGGGGGACGGGTGCGGCGGAGGCGGGTCGTCCTCGTGCTCGCGGAAGTAGCCCACCATCGCACCCGCGTAGTCGGTGAACCGCGGCGGCGTGAGCCCCTTGGCGCCAAGTAGGTCGACCGTGCGGCGGGTGTCGAACTCGACGGGGTGGTTGAGGTAGGCGATCGACTCCCGCGGCGTGTCACCGAAGCGGGCCTTCACCGCCGGGATCCGCAGCGAGGTCGCCACCAGCGCCGGGGGAATTCGGCCCTTCGGGGCGGGCGCGCCGTAGTGCTCGGCCAGGGTGCGGGTGAGCTCGCCTGAGGTGAGCGGCTCGGGGTCCACCAGGTGCAGCGTCTCCCCCTCCGCCTCGGGCAGCGCGGCCGCGGTGGCGATCGCCTCCACCACGTAGTCCACGGGCACAACGTTGAAGTTGGCGTCGGCGCTGCCGAACTGGACCATCGGGCGGCCCAACCGCTGAGCCTGTGAGATGGCGCGCAGGATGTAGTAGGGCCCGTCGAACTTCTGCGTCTCGCCGGTGGTGGAGTCGCCGACGACGATCGCCGGCCGGAGGATGGTGGTGGGCACGTTCGCCATCTCCTCGCGAACCCACACCTCCGCCTGGAACTTCGTCGACTCGTAGTGGTTCTTGAACTCCTGGCCCATCACCAGCTCGTGCTCGTACACCACGCCGCGGCGCTTGCCGGCCACGTAGGCCGTGCTCACGTACGCCAGACGCTCGAGGCTCTTCGCGGCGGCGCAGAGCTCGAGCACATTGCCCGTGCCGTCCACGTTCACGCGCTGCGCCACGTCGATCGGAACGGCCAGGTCGTAGATGGCCGCCAGGTGGTAGACGCGGCGCACCTCCTTGATGAGGCGGCCCCAGTCGGCCTCGCCCAGGCCGAGGCGGCGCTCGGAGATGTCGCCGGCCAGGACCTCGATGCGCTTCGGGTCGATCGCCTGCGCTGCTTGCGTCGCCGCCTCAACCATCCGCGGCTCCACGAGCGCGACGACGTTCAGGCGCTTCTCGTCGAGCAACCGCTTCGCCAGGCGGCGGCCGATGAAGCCGGGGAAACCCGTCAGGAGGTCGGTCGGCACCGGCGGCAGGCTATGACGTCGCGTGTTCGACCGGCGCAGCGGCCAGGTCGAACGCCTCGGCGATCAGCTCGTAGGAGCGCTTCCGGGCCTCGTGGTCGAACGTGATCGTCACGACCATCACCTCCTCGGCGCCGTAGTCGCCCGCCACCTGCTCGATGCCGGCGCGCACGGTGGCGGGCTCGCCGATCACCGCGCGGCGGCTCGACGGCGTGGAGGGCCGCTCGCGCGATTCGAGGTACCGCTGCGCCTTGTCCACCGGCGGCACCGGGATCAGCCGCCCCTGGCGCAGCATCGACATGCTCATCCGGCTGCTCGCGGCCAGGCGCTCGGCCTCGTCCGTGGTGTCGGCGCAGATCACCCACACGCACACCGCCAGCCGCGGGGCCTGCAGCCGCTCGGCCGTCTGGAACTTCTCCCGGTAGAGACCGGCGATCTCGGCCCCACCGGGGTTGATGAAGTCCGCGAACGAATACGGCAGCCCCAGCTCGCCGGCCCAGATCGCGCTCTGGGGCGAGGAGCCGAGCAGCCAAGGCTCGGGGCGCTCCGGCAGGCCCGGCAGCGCGGTGAGCCGGGCGAACGGGTGGTTCTCGGGGATTCCGCCCTCG
The DNA here is from genome assembly GCA_963825775.1 of uncultured Thermoleophilaceae bacterium. Classification (GTDB taxonomy): domain Bacteria; phylum Actinomycetota; class Thermoleophilia; order Solirubrobacterales; family Thermoleophilaceae; genus JAAYBF01. The sequence continues at coordinate 366,300 of CAWGUV010000016.1, forward strand.
AGGTACGCCAAGAGCTCGGCCAGCTGCTGCGGGAAGTCGTCGGGCGCCGTCTGGCGGCGGTCGCGCTGAAGCGCGTGGGTGGTGGCGGGGTCGGTGCCGGGAGCCCGGCCGAGACCCAGGTCGATCCGCCCGGGATACAGACCGGCCAGCACGCTGAACGCCTCGGCCACCTTGAACGGGCTGTAGTGCGGAAGCATCACGCCGCCGCTGCCGACGCGGATGCGCTCGGTCCCGGCGGCGATGGGCCCGATCAGCACCTCGGGGCTCGTGCTCGCGAGCATCGGCGTGCCGTGATGCTCGGCCACCCAGTAGCGGTGGTAGCCGAGGCGGTCGGCGAGGCGCGCGAGGTCGAGCGTGTTGTGCAGCGCCTGCGCGCCGGACATGCCCTCCGAGATCGGCGACTGGTCGAGGACGCTGACGCGCATGGCGATCGAGGTTAGCCCCGACCCGGGGGTTAACCCCACCACGGTCGCCGCCGCGTCTGCCAACCTCCGCCGCCGTGCCGGCCATAGACATCCAGGGCCTGAGCAAGCGGTTCGGGCCGGTGCAGGCGGTCTCCGATCTCTCGTTCTCGGTGGAGGCGGGGCGGGTGACCGGGTTCCTCGGCCCCAACGGGGCCGGCAAGTCGACCACCCTGCGGATGCTGCTCGGCCTGATCCACTCGAACGCCGGAACGGCCACCTTCGACGGGACGGTCTACGGCGACCTCGAGCACCCCAGCCGCCAGGTTGGCGCCGTGCTCGAGGACGCGAGCTTCCATCCCGGTCGCAGCGGGCGCAATCACCTGCGCACGCTGGCCGCGGCGGGCGACCACCCGGACGACCGCCCCGATGAGGTGCTCGAGCAGGTGGGCCTCACCGAGGCACGCGATCGGCGCGTGAAGGGCTATTCGATGGGCATGCGCCAACGGCTCGCCATCGCCGCGGCGCTGCTCGGCGACCCGGAGGTGCTGATCCTCGACGAGCCCAGCAACGGGCTCGACCCGCCCGGCATCCGCTGGATGCGCGACCTGCTGCGCCACGAGGCCGGCCGCGGCCGCGCCGTGCTCGTCTCGAGCCACCTGCTGTCCGAGGTGGCCCAGAGCGTGGACGACGTGGTGGTGATCTCCCACGGCAAGCTGCGGGCAAACGGGCCGCTGGCAGACGTGCTGGGCGGCGCGGATGGACCGGTCACACGCGTGCGCGCCGCCGAGTCCGAGGCCCTGGCCGGCGCCCTGCGCGAGCGGGGCATGACGGTGGAGCCCGCCGGCGGCGACGGTCTGGTCGTGCGGGGCTCGGCCCCTGACGCGGTGGGACAGGTCGCGGCCGACCGCCAGATCGCCCTCTCCGAGCTGGTCGCGTCCTCCCGCTCGCTCGAGGACGCGTTTCTCGAGCTCACCGGAGGCGAGCAATGAGGCCGCTGCTACGCGCCGAGCTGATCAAGCTGCGCACCACGCGCACCTTCGTCGCCCTGGCCGCCGTGGCGGTCGGGACGTCCGTGGTGATCGTGAGCCTGGTCAGCCTCCTGTCCGAGCCAACGCAGGAGTCGGTGCTCACCGACGTCTTCACCGCCGACACGAGCAGCCTCTTCATCGCGATCCTGGCGATAGTCGGCATCACCGGCGAGTGGCGTCACCGCACCATCACCAGCTCGCTGCTGGCGGCGCCCGACCGGCTCCGGTTCCTGGCGGCCAAGACGCTGGCGTTCGCCACCGCCGGCGCGATCCTCTCGCTGGCGATCTCGGTGGGGATCGGGATCACCGGCTACGTGATCCTCGGCGCGCGCGACCTGCCGACGCCGGAGTTCGGCGAGTGGATCGCACAGGTTGGTCGCAACATGGAGGTGGCGGCCCTGCTCGGCGGCTTCGGCGTGGGCCTCGGGTCGCTCGTGCGCAACCAGCCGACGGCGATCGTGATGGTCCTGATGCTGGGCTTCGTGATCGAGCCGACGTTGCTCGCGCTCGCACCGGACGTGGGCGTCTACGGCCCGTTCACGGGATTGCCCTCGGCGATCCAGGACATCCCCGCCGACGACGTGGGCTTCGACGAGGGCACGGAACTGCTCGCACCGGGCCTGGCCGTGCTGGCGATGCTCGGGTGGATCGGGCTGTTGTTCGCGGGTGGGGCGGCTTTGCTTCAGCGGCGGGACCTGGACTAAGCCAGGCCTCAGGCGTCAGGCCTCAGGGCCTATGGCGAGGACCGCCGACCTGGGCTACTAGGCGGCCGCCGCGCGGCGGCTCGCCTCGCGGGCACGCGGGAACTCGCGCACGAGCCCGGGGACCAGCGGCAGCGCGGCGCGCAGCAGGCGTGCCTGCGCCGCGAGCATCGGTCCTTCGAGCGGGCGCTCGGTGATCCCGAGCTCGCGCCGCAGCCGGCTCGGCAGCAGGTGGCCCGTGAGCATCTTGATCGGCTCGAACAGCGGCCACGCCAGCGGCCGGGTGACGCTGGAGTAGGGCAGCTCCGGGTTGTTGATCGAGTCGAGCACGTCGCGCGTGACATCGGTCACCTCGAGCTCGTCCTCCACCATCGTCGCGTAGTAGTCGTTGAACTCCGCGTAGGTCTCGGGCTGCGCGGAGCGCTGGCAGCCGAAGGCCTCGGCCATCGTCTTCTGCTCCTCGTAGTAGCGCTCGCGCTCGGCGATCGACAGCCGGGCCACGTAGCGGTCGTAGACGAGCAGGCTCGTGTCCACCAGCGAGGCGTGCACCCACAGCAGCAGCTTCGGGTCGCGCGCCCGGTAGGCCGTGCCCGCGTCGCTGGTGCCCTCCACCTTGCCGTGCAGGTTCCAGACGGCGGAGCTCGCCTTCTCGGCGTCGTCCTCGTCCCCGAACACGATCGCGGTGGTGCGGTCGAGCGTGCGGAACAACCGCCCCCATGGGTCCTTGCGGTAGTTGGAGTGCTGCGCCACGCCGGCGGCCACCAGCGGGTGCGCCACCTGGAGGATCAGCGCAGCGCCGCCGCCGAGCACGAGCACGTTCTCGCGGTTGATCCGCCAGGTGATGCTGTCGGGGCCGAACAGGCCGTCGCTCATGCCGCCGCCACCGCCTCCGCGCCTTCCATGCGCGGCACCACGTCGTCGACGAGCGCCAACAGCGTGCCGAGCAGAAGGTCATGCACCTGGGCACGGCTGAGGCGGCGCCGCTGCAGCCAGTCGACGCTGGCCGCCTCGGCGAAGCCTGCGTATGCACGGATGGCGGCGCGGAGCTGAGCGCTGGGCCGGGCACCCACCAGCTCGATCACCCGCGCGGCGGTTGCCTCCCGCGCCTGCTCGAGCACGGCCTCGACCTCCGCATCGCGCCCGAAACCCTGCGCGCCGATCGTGGCCAGCCACGTCTCGCGATTGGCGCGCACGGCGTCGAGGAAGAGGTCGACCGCGTGCGAGAGCACCGTCTCGCGGTCTCCCGCAGGCATGTCCTCGAGCAGGGCCGGCGGTGGGCTGACCATGCTGCGCACCACCTCGAGGTAGAGCTCGCGCTTGGTGCCGAAGTAGTGGTGCAGCAGCCCGCGGGTCACGCCCGCCTCGGAGGCCACCCGCGCGAGGGAGACCTCGCCGGGGTGATGGGCCGAGAACAGCCGGCGCGCGCACGTGAGGATCTGGGCGCGCCGCTCGTCGCTCTCGAGGCGGGTGAAACGCGGTGCCACGAAGGCGATCGTACCTTGTTGGCGTTGCGCCAACAAGCCTCGGCTGGTCTAATGGACGGGGCGTGGCCGACAAGGGCATCCCCACCGGGCGGTACCGGCGACTGGCGAAGGTCGGCCGTGCTGCCGCCACGTCCGCGGTGAAGCAGGCCGGCACCAAGACGGCCAACGTCGTGCGCTCCGACGAGGCGTCCACGGCGGCGCTGGAGAAGCGCCACGTGGAGACCGCCGAGCAGATCGTGGAGGTGCTCGGCACGATGAAGGGCGCCGCGATGAAGCTCGGCCAGGTGCTCTCCTTCCTCGACGTCGGCCTGGTGCCCGAGGAGCACCGCGAGGAGTTCCAGAAGAAGCTCGCCAAGCTGCGCGATGCCGCGCCGAAGGTGGGCTTCAAGGACATGCGCAAGGTGATCGAGCAGGAGATGGGCGAGCCGCTGAAGGAGTCGTTCGCCGAGTTCAACGAGGAGCCGATCGCGGCCGCCTCGATCGGTCAGGTGTACCGGGCCACGCTGCACGACGGGCGCGAGGTGGCGGTGAAGGTCCAGTACCCGGGCGTGAACTCGGCGGTGCGGGCGGACATGCAGAACCTCGGCGTGATCCTGCGCCTGATGCGGCGCATCACGCCGCAGCTCGACATGCAGTCGGTGGCCGAGGAGATCCGCTCACGGGTCGAGGAGGAGCTGGACTACGAGCTGGAGGCCGACAACCAGCGCACGCTCTCGCGCATCCTGCGCAACCACCCGTTCATCGTGGTGCCCGACGTGATGATGTCGATGTCACACGAGCGCGTGATCGTGACCGAGTTCGTGGAGGGCAAGGGGTTCGAGTCGCTGAAGGAGGAGCCCCAGGAGGAGCGCGACCGCGTGGCGGAGATCATCTTCCGCTTCTACTTCGGGTGCCTGTATCGCTACCGCCGCTTCTCGGGCGACCCCCACCCCGGCAATCTCATCCGGCTCGGCGACGGCCGCGTGGCGTTCCTCGACTTCGGGCTGTTCAAGCACGTGGAGCAGCCCGTGGTGGACCTGGAGCTGGCGTGCCAGCGCGCCGTCGTGGAGGGCGAGGACGAGGAGCTGCACCGCCTGCTCACCGAGTCGGGCTTCATCCCCGATCCCGAGAGGCTCGACCCGGGCGACCTGATGGCCTACGTGGTGGACACGATCGGCTGGTACACGGTGATGGACAAGCCCGTGACGCTCACCCCCGAGCTTGCGGCCAAGACCGCGCTCGAGGGCGCCGACCCGCGTTCGTCGCACTACTCGACGATGCGCCACCAGGACATCCAGACCGAGCACCTGCTGGGCCGGCGGATGGAGATGCTGACGCTGGCGGTGCTGGGGCAGCTGCACACGCGCAACAACTGGCACCGGATCGCACGCGAGTGGATGTACGGCGACGAGCCCGTGACCGAGCTCGGCCGGCAGGAGGCCGAGTACCTGAAAAAGGCCGCCGGGAGGGCGGCATGATTCTCAGAAGTGCGGGCAGGATGCCCGCACGGGGTAATCGAAAGGCCCCGGCATGACCGACCGCGGACTGCTCGGGCCGGAATCGGTCGCCTGGCGGGTGATCGGGCATCCGGTGGCGCTGGTGGGCGGGCTGCGCTCGCTGATCGTGCAGTCACTGCACCCGCTGGCCATGGCTGGCGTCGCCGAGCACAGCGACTACCGCCGCCGCCCGCTGGGCCGCCTGCGCCGGACCGCCCAGTACGTGGCCGCGACCACGTTCGGGGACACCGAGGCCGCCCACGCCGCCGCCGCGCGGGTGCGGCGCGTGCACGCCAGGGTGCGCGGCACCGACCCGGTCACCGGCCTGCCCTACAGCGCCGACGACCCCGAGACCCAGGTGTGGGTGCACTCGGTGGAGTGGCACTCGTTCCTGGCCGCCTACCGCACCTACGCGGGCGGCCTGAGCGACGAGGATCAGGATCGCTATCTGTCGGAGGGGGTGCGCATCGCCGCGCTGCTCGGCACGCCGCCCGACATGGTGCCGGCCTCACGGGCCGAGTACCGCGACTACTTCGAGTCGGTGCGCCCGCGGCTGTGCATCTCGGAGGCCGCACGCGACGCGATCAACTTCGTGGTGCACCCGCCGTTCAGCCGCGACCTGCTCGCGTACCAGGTGCCGCTGCGCATCACGTCGGCCGCCGCGCTCGCAACGGTGCCACGCGACCTGCGCGCGTTGGCCGGCATCGACCGGCCGTCGCTGATCGACGGAGTGACCGTGGCCGCGGTGCGGCCGGCCGCGGCGGCGATCGCGCTGCCGGTGCTGCGCGACACGCCGGCGCTCGTGCTGGGTCGCCGGACCCACGGAATCGGCGTGGCGGCGCGACGAGCGGCATAAACTCGCCGGCCGGAGAGGGAGGAGGCGTGTGAGGGCACCAACGTACGCGCGGGCGATCGTGCTCGCGCTGCTGATCGCGATGGCGACCGTGGTTGCGCTCGCCCTGTTCTCCGGCGGGGGCAGCGACTACACCGTCACCGCCCGGTTCGTGAACGCGGGCCAGATCGTGAAGGGCAACCCCGTGCAGGCCGGCGGTGTCCCGATCGGCTCGGTGACGAAGATCGAGCTCACCGACGACGGTCAGGCGGATCTCGAGCTCTCGATCGACGCCGACCAGAGCCCGCTGCCCACGGGCACGCGCGCCGCCGTTCGCCAGCTGTCGCAGTCGGGCATCGCGAACCGGTTCGTGGACCTCACCTTCCCCGAGCACAACGAGGGCGCGGGCGAGATCGACGACGGCGGGCGAATCGGCATCGACGCGACCACGACGCAGGTCGACCTCGACCAGGTGCTGAACGCGCTGAAGCCGGAGACGCGGCGGGCGCTGAAGGGACTGCTGAAGGACTCCGCCGAATCGCTCGGCGACGGCGGCGGTGAGCAGCTCGGCCGCGGGATCGAGTACCTCAACCCCGGCCTCTCGACCAGCGCCCGGCTGCTGCGCGAGCTGACCAGCGAGCGGCCGGTGCTGGAGCAGACGCTGGTGAACGGCGCCGACCTGGTGACCGCGCTGAGCGAGCGGCGCGACAGCCTGTCCTCGCTGGTGGGCACCGCGAACGAGACCACCGGCGCGCTGGCGCGGCAGAAGGGGGCGCTGGCCGAGTCGATCGAGCTGCTGCCGCCGGTGATGCGGCGCGCCAACACCTCGTTCCTGAACCTGCGCGCCACGCTGGACGACCTCGACCCGCTGGTGGCCGACGCGAAGCCTGTCGCGCGCAACCTCGCCCCCCTCCTGACCGACGCTCGCGCGGTGGCCGCCGCCGCGCGCCCCACCCTGCGTGACCTGCGCTCGGCCATCCGGCGCCCCGGCAAGGGCAACGACGTGACGGAGGTCGTGCGCGCCGTGCCCCCGCTGGCGGACATCGCCGTGGTGCACAAGCGGCGCTCGATCGCGCCCGGCGGGCGGCGCGTGTCCGTGGGCGAGACCGACGGCGCGTTCCCCAAGGCCACCGATGCGTTCCGAGCCGCCACGCCGGTGATCGAGTTCGCGCGCCCCTACTCGATGGACTTCATCGGCTGGCTGGACGACTTCTCCACGACCGGCGGCTACTTCGACGCGCTCGGCGGCCAGACGCGCACGCACGTGAACATCGCCGAGAACATCTACGGCACCCCGCCGAAGACCGGGCAGTTCAAGCGCTGCCCGGGCGGAGCGGAGATCGTGCTGCCTGATCGCTCGAACGTGCTGAGCGCCGAGGAGCAGCGCCGGCTCGAATGCACCGAGGACCACAGGGCGGTGCGATGAGGCGAATGGCGACAGTGCCGCTGGTGGTGCTCGCGGCCGCCGCGCTCGCGTTCGCCCTGGCGGGCGCGTCGGACGACGACGGCAAGCGCAGCTACCGGATCGTGTTCGACAACGCCTTCGGACTGGTGACCGGCGGCGACTTCCGCGTCGGCGGGGTGCGGGCGGGCGAGACCTCTGACTTCGACGTGAAGACCTCGCGGACGGGACCGCCCAAGGCCGTGGTGACCGCCACGGTGTCCGAGGCGGGCGTGCCGGCGTTCCGGACCGATGCCACCTGCGCGGTGAAGCCGCAGTCGCTGATCGGCGAGTACTTCGTGGACTGCCAGCCGGGAACGGCGAGCGAGCGGCTGGCCGAGGGCGCCCCGATCCCGGTGACGCAGACCGAGGGCACGATCCCGCTCGATCTGATCCAGAACGTGCTGCGCCGCCCGGTGCGCGAGCGGCTGCGGGTGCTCGTTGCCGGGCTCGGCACCGGCCTGGCGGGGCGCTCCGACGACCTTCAGGCCGTGCTCCGGCGCCTGCACCCGGGAATGCGCGAGACCTCGAAGGTGCTGCGGATCCTCGGCGACGAGAGCGACACCATCCAGCATTTCATCGCCGACGCGGACACCGTGTTCACCGAGCTGGCCGGATCCCGCCGCGACGCCCGCCGGTTCGTGACCGAGGGCGCCGACCTGGCCGAGACCGTGGCCTCGCGCCGCGACGCCCTGCGCGAGTCGGTGCGCCGCACGCCCGAGTTCCTGGCCGAGCTGCGGCCGTCGCTGGTGCGCCTGGGCGAGCTTGCGGGCGAGTCCGAGCCCCTGCTCGCCGACCTGCAGCGCGCGGCGCCCGACCTGGAGGGCGTGGTCGACCGGCTCGGCCCGTTCGCCGCGACGGCACTGCCCGCCCTGCGCGAGCTCGGCAAGGCGGCGGTGCCCGCCAATCAGGCGCTGCGCGAGGGCACGGCCGAGCTGGACGAGCTGCGCCGGCTGGCCGCCGACGCCCCCGCCACGGCGAAGCCGCTGCGCCAGCTGCTCCAGAGCCTCGACGACCGCCGGCGCGCGATCGACCACGACTCGCGCGCGAAGGTGAACGGCCCGCCCCCCACCGACCCGAGCTACGGCGGCGGGCGCGGCGGGTTCACCGGCTTCGAGTCGATCGGCAACTACTTCTTCTGGCAGGTGATGAGCACCAACGTGTTCGACGAGATCGGGCACCTGCTGCGCGTCGGCGCGACCACGAACAAGTGCAGCCCGTTCGTGAACAACGTGAGCGACAAGCAGCTTCTGGCCGACTGCAACTCCTGGCTCGGGCCGCGCCAGCCCGGCATCAACGCGCCGGACCCCGGCCAGCCCTCGCCCGCCGCCACCAGCGTCGCCCGGCGCTCCGAGAAGCCGGCGGCCCGCCGCGGTGAGCGCCGCGGCCCCGGCGAGCCCGACGCGGGGCCCGTGCCCGGCCAGCGCGACATCTCCAAGCCCCAGGTCGGCTTGCCGCCGTCGGTGGAGGACCTGCTGAAGCGCCTGCCCAAGCTGTCGCCGCCGAAGCTGCCGAACCTGCCGACCGACCCGCAGTCCACCGAAGACCTCCTCGACTTCCTCCTGGGTCCATGAATCGGCGATCCACGTCATCCCTCACCGCCTCCCCCCTGCTCGTGGGCGCCGTCACGCTGCTCGTGGCGTTCGTGGCCGTGTTCCTGGCCTACAACGCCAACAGCGGCCTGCCGTTCGTGCCCACCTACAACCTCACGGCCGAGCTGCCGACCGGGTCCAAGCTCGTGAAGGGCAACGACGTGCGCGTAGGCGGCTTCCGGGTCGGATTCGTTCAGCGGCTCCGGCCCGGCGCGAGCGACTCCGGCAAGGCGGTGGCGATCGTGGACATGAAGCTCGACAAGCAGGTCGAGCCGCTCTCCCGCGACACCACGGCACGGGTGCGCCCGCGCTCGCCGCTCGGGATCAAGTTCATCGAGCTCACGCCGGGAACCTCGGAGGACACGTTCGCCGCCGGCGACACGATCGGCCTCTCTCAGACCTCCGCCTCGCTGGAGTTCGAGGACATCTACGACGCCTTCCCGGCGCCGACCCGCGAGGGGTTGCGCGGTGCGACCGAAGGCCTGGGCGACGCGCTCGCCGGACGCGGGGAGTCACTGAACGAGTCAATCGGCGCCGCCGCGCCGCTGCTGCGCCGGCTGACACCGGTGATGGCGACGCTGTCGGCCCGCCGCACGCGCCTCGGGCGCCTGGTGCGCGAGCTCGGCGGCGTAGCGGCGCAGGTCGCGCCCGTGGCGCCGGCCGCCGCGGCCGCGCTGGGCAACGGCGCCACGACCTTCGCCGCGCTCGACCGCGACCCCGCCGCGCTGGCCGCGGTGCTCGAGCGGCTGCCTGGCACCTTGGCGCAGGGCACCATCAGCCTGCGCGCCAGCCGCGGCTTCCTCGGCGACTCGGCCGAGCTGGCACGGCGGCTGCGTGAGCCGTCCTCGGAGCTCACCAGCACCCTGCCGCCGATCGACTCCGCGCTGGCGGCGGGCACGCCGGTGCTGTTGCGCTCGATCCCGCTCAGCCGCGACCTGAAGGACGCCTCCGAGGAGGCGCGCGACCTGATCCGCAACCCGAACACGCTGATGAGCCTGCGCGACCTGCGCACGGCGCTGCGGATCCTGCGGCCGGCGATCGAGTACATCGCGCCCTACCAGACGGTCTGCAACTACGCGAACTACTTCATCGGCCCGCTGGGCGAGCACCAGTCCCAGCCCGCGGCGGGAGGCACCAACGAGCAGCAGTTCCTGAAGATCATCAACTACCTCCAGCCGAACGCGATCGCGCTCACCACCAGCTCGCGGCCGGCCGACGTGCCGCCCGACCAGAAGCCGCAGGGGGCCACGATCGCCGGCATGCCCGCCGTGCGGCTGTTCGGCCCGCCCTACCAGCCGGCGATCGACGCGCAGGGCAACGCGGACTGCCAGAACGGCCAGGCGGGCTATCCCAACGGCCGCCTGGTCGAGCCGTTCGCGCGCAGCCGGCCGGACACAGTGGGCCTTCTGCCCGACGGCACGCCCGCGGGCGGCAACGCGATCATCTCGCGCAGCGACTTCCCCGGCCTGGCGGGCGGCACCTACAAGGCGCGCGAGCTGGGCATCGAGAACCTGAAGGACGTGCCGTGAGTCGCCTGAGCAACTTCCAGGCGGGATTGCTGGCGCTCGTGCTGCTGGTCGGGTTCTCGCTCGGCGCGTGGTTCAAGTGGAACCCGTTCGCGGACCCGTACGTGCTGCGCGCGGACTTCGACGACACCAGCAACATCGCCAAGCGCTCGCCCGTGCGGATCGCCGGGATCGAGGTGGGCAAGGTGACCGGCGTCGAGGCGCTGCCCAGCGGCGGCGGGCGGGTGACGATGGAGCTCTCCGACGAGGCGCGGCCGATCAAGGAGGACGCCGAGCTGAAGCTGCGCCCGCGGATCTTCCTCGGCGGCAACTTCTTCGTGGAGGTGGAGCCCGGCACGCCCAGCTCACCCGAGGTCGACGACGGCGGGGTGATCCCGCGCGACCAGACCACCGCGGCGGTGCAGCTGACCGATGTGATCGGCTCGCTGAACTCCGACACCCGTGCGGACCTCCAAACGACGGTGCAGGAGCTCTCCACCGCGCTCGACCAGGGCGGCGCCGAGGGCTTCAACCAGGCTTTGCCGAGCCTGGCGCCGGCGCTGCGCGACCTGGCGATCACCAGCGACGCCGCGCTCGGCGAGAAGCCCGGCGAGGACGTGCGCAACGGGTTGCGCGGCAGCGCCCGCGTGGCGGGCGCCCTGGTGGAGGACGAGGAGGCCCTCAAGGGCCTCGTCACCGACCTGGCAGTGACCACCGGCGCGCTGGTGCGCGAGGACGGCGCGCTCGAGGCCTCCGTGCCCGCGTTGCGCGACACGCTGCGGGTGGCCGGCCCGGCGCTCGGCGACGTGAACGCGGCGATCCCCACCGTGCGCGTGACCGTCGCCGAGGCACGACCGGGCGTGCGCGTCCTCGGCCCGCTGACCACCGCCGCACGGCCCGCCGCTGGCGCAGGTGCGCGCGCTGCTGCGGCCCTCCGAGCTGCAGGGCACCGCGCGCGTGCTGCGCCGCCGCGCGCCCGACCTGTTCGCGCTGCTCGACCGCTCGGTCGGCGTGTTCGAGCAGGGCCGCGCCGCGGCCGCGTGCACCGACGAGGTGCTGGTGCCGTTCATCAACACGGACTTCCCCGACCCCGACTTCCCCGCCAACTCCGGCACCGTGAACCAGAAGCTCATGCGCACGTTCGTCGGCCTGGCGGGCGAGAGCCGCCTCAGCGACGCCAACCAGAGCTTCTTCCACACCTCGTTCGTGGAGCCGGGCACCGCCGTGCGCCCGGCGCCCCCGCCCGGCGGCGGCGTGAACCCGCCGCCGCGCCGGCCCGACGTGCCGTGCGAGACCCAGGAGAAGCCGAACCTTCAGGCCCCCGGTGCGACCTCGACACCCGAGGGCTCGCTGTCCCCGCTGCCCGCGAACTTCAAGGCGGGCAGCACGGCCAAGCGTGCCGACCAGCGTGCCGCGCTGCTGAAGGGCAAGCGGCTGGTGCGCGACTGGCACCGCAAGCTCGGGGAGCGCCAGGGCAAGGTCCTCAAGCGGCTCAAGGAGCGGGTGCGATGAGGCTCCAGATCCGGAAGTACCTCGCCCACTTCCTGGCCGTGATCGCCCTGATGGTGCTGGGGCTGGGCGTGGCCGGATACATCCTGGCCCAGCAGAACTTCCGCTTCCCGCTGATCGAGGAGGGCCCGTACCGCGTGAGCGCGGTGCTCGAGAGCGCACGCGCGGTGGCGCCCGGCCAGGGCCAGTCCGTGCGGGTGGCCGGGGTGAAGATCGGCGACATCGGCGACGTGGAGCTCGAGGAAGGGCGGGCGGTGGTGGAGCTCGAGATCGAGCAGCGCTTCAAGCACCTCGTGCGCGAGGACTCCACCGCGCTGCTGCGCCCCAAGACCGGCCTGAAGGACATGTTCATCGAGCTCGACCCCGGCCACGGCGCGCAGATGGACGAGGGCGAGCGGATCGAGATCGCCAACACGGCGCCGGACGTGGATCTCGACGAGGTGCTCGCGGTGCTCGACGACGACGGGCGCGACTACCTCAAGCTCCTGATCTCCGGCGGCGGCAAGGGGCTCGACGGCCGCGGGACCGACCTGCGCGAGGCGCTGCGGCGGCTCGGCCCCACGGTGCGCGACTCCGCGCGGGTGACCCGGGCGTCGGCGCGGCGCAAGCGCGAGCTGCGCTCGCTGGTGCACCACTACGGCCTGCTGGCGCGCGACCTGGGCCGCTCGGACCGCGAGATCGTGCGGCTGGTGCGCGGGTCGAACGCCGTGTTCGGCTCGATCGCCCCCGAGGAGGAGGCGCTGTCGAGCTCGGTGGGCCAGCTGCCCGGGACCCTGCGCAGCGCGGAGACCACGCTGGTGAAGGTGGGGGCGCTCGGACGGCGGCTTCCCCCCGCGCTTAACGCGCTGCGGCCCTCGATCCGCAAGCTCGGGCCGACCGGCGAGGCGCTGCTGCCGCTGGCGCGTGAGACCACTCCCATCCTGCGCAACCGGATCCGACCGCTCACGCGGATCGCGCGCACCGAGGTCGAGGATCTGGGCGTGGCCGCGCGGCGGGTCGCGCGCGCGGCGCCGGACCTCGAGAAGGCCCTGGTGCCGCTCAACCGCCTGCTGAACCTGGTGGCCTACAACCCCGGCGGCGCGGAGACGCTGACCGGTGACCTCAACCGCGATCGCGCGCGGCAGGAGAGCCTCCTCTACTGGCTCGCCTGGAACGCGCAGAACGGCATCACCGCATTCGGCACCTCCGACGGCCAAGGCGTGTTCCGGCGCTTCACCCTCGGCAACGTGAGCTGCACCGTGTTCAACGCGATCGGGATCCCGACCACGGTCACCGACATCCTGGCCGCCGCTCAGCTCTGCGGAGACAACAGCCCCTGATGAACAAGAACGCACCGACATTCGGGCAGCTGTTGGGGATGGTGGTGTTCGCGCTGTCGTGCGTGGGCATCGTGCTCTACCTCTGGCTCACGTTCGGCGGCTCGATCCCGCTGAGACCCGAGAGCTACCGGTTCGAGGCGAAGGTTCGCGAGGCGGCCACGCTGCCCGTGGAGGCCGACGTGCGCGTGGCGGGCGTGAGCGTCGGCAAGGTGAAGAAGAAGAAGCTCGACGCGCGCGGCGCCGCCACCCTGCTCGAGATCGAGATGAAGCCCGAGTACGCGCCGATCGACCGCGCGTCGCGCATGATCCTGCGCCAGAAGACCCTGCTCGGCGAGACCTACATCGAGCTGGCGCCCGGACGCTCCGGTGAGGACCTCGACGACGGCGGCCGCCTGGCATCCACGCAGGTGGAGCCGACCGTGGAGCTCGACGAGGTCTTCTCCGCGTTCGACAAGCCCACGAGGCAGTTCTTCGGCCGCTGGGTGCGCGAGGTGGACGACGCCGTGTCCGGGAGCCGCGGGCAGGACCTCAACGACTCGCTCGGCAACCTGGCGGGCTTCACGGTGGACGGCGAGCGGCTGTTCCGGGTGCTCGACGAGCGCCGAGGGGCGCTGCGGCGGCTGGTGACCGACGGCGGCACCGTGCTCGAGGCCATCAACGAGCGCGATGGCGCGCTACGGCGCCTGGTGCAGAACTCCAGCGAGGCGCTGGAGGCCACCGCGTCGCGCGACGACGCCCTGGCCGAGACCGTGCGCATCCTGCCGACCTTCCTCGATGAGACCAAGGCGACGCTGCGGCGCGTGGAGCGCTTCTCCGGCGACACCCGCCCGCTCGTGACCGACCTGCTCCCGGCCGCCGCCGACCTTGGGCCCACTCTGCGCGACCTGCGCGACGTGTCGCCCGACCTGCGTGCCACGTTCCGCAGCCTCGACCCGCTGATTCGCGCGGGGCGCACGGGCGTGCCGGCGCTGGGGCGGACCGTGCGCGGCGCGGGACCGGTGGTGGACTCGCTTAACCCCTTCCTCGACGAGCTCAACCCGATCCTCTCCCTGCTCGGCTTCTACCAGACGCGCATCTCGGGATTCCTCAGCAACGGCGGCGCGGCTCTGCAGGGCGACTTCGGCGGCGAGCGCTACGCGCCCAACACGGTGCTGTTTGAGCCGCGCAGCTTCGAACGCTTCACCTCACGTCCGGAGCACGACCGCGGGAACGTCTATCTGCCACCGAATCAGTTCAACCGGATCCAGCCGCTCGGCGGCTACGACAGCCCGGACTGCACGCGCGCGATCGGCCCGCGCAACCGCTACGGCGACGTGCCGCCCAACGACGCCCTCTCGGTGCCCGCCTTCGCGAAGGAGTTCGCCCGCCGCCCGGCCTGCTTCACCTCCGGGCCGAACCTCTACGACGGCACCTTCTACCCGCGCCTGCAGCGCGGCAAGGCACCCGTGCTGAAGCAGCTAGGCCCCCTGGACGGCTTCCCGCCGGCCACCCAGAACCGCCCAGAAGGTCCGAAGTAGCGCCCCGGGGGGGCCGAATTTCAATCGGTTGAGCACTGAACGGGGTGATGGCCCCTTCAAGTGCTCCAACGATTGCCGGCGACGCGTGGGACCTGGTCCGCTCACAGCACGACGTCATAACCCACGCACAGCTCCGTGCGCTCGGCTACAGCGACGAAGCCATCCGTCACCGCGTGCGAACCGGGCGGCTCTTCGTGCTGTGGCGGGGCGTCTACGCGGTCGGGCGGCCGACCGTGACCAGCCGCGGGCTCTGGAAGGGCGCGACGCTCGCGTGCGGACCGCAGTGCGCGCTCGACGGAGAGTCCGGTTTGGCGCTGTGGGGTGTGAGGAGCAATGAGGGAAGGAAGATCGAGGTCGCCATCCCTGAGCGCCACAGCCACCGGCTCCCCGGCATCAAGGTCCGGCGGGTACGGGGCCTGGCGGACCACATCACCGAGATCGACGGCATCCCTGTCCTCTCATTGCCTCTGTTGTTCGTGCAACTCGCCGGCCGGGTGAGGCCGGGCGCTCTGGAGGCCGCACTCAACGAAGCGGACATGAAGGACCTGATCCACGTCGAGCAGTTGCGCCGCGAAATCGAGGCATTGAGGGGGCGGCCAGGGGTGGCCGCGTTACGCCGGGTGATCGACCGCGCCACCTTCCGCTACTCGGACTCGGAGCTCGAGCGGGCGATGCGGCCCATCATTCGGAAGGCGGGGCTTGGAGAGCCGGAGATGGGCGTGAGGGTGAACGGGTACAAGGTCGACTTCTACTGGCCCGGTCTCGACTTCGTGATCGAGACCGACGGCGGAAGATTTCACCGCACCCCCTTCCAGCAGACCAGGGACCGGCGGCGTGACCAGGCTCATACCCTCGCCGGCACTGAACACCTGCGCTTCACGCACGCACAGATCCGCTGGGAGCGGCCCTATGTCGAGCGCGCCGTCGCCAAGCTCGCGCGCCGCCTAATGACAACTGTGGAGCGCTAAACGGGGTGATAGCCCCGCCAAGTGCTCCACCGACTCAGGCCGCCCCCGTGACCGCCGCGTGGATCTCCTTGATCTGCGCCTCGATCTCAGGCAGGCGGTGGAGCATCTGCAGCTCCTGTTCGAGCTCGCCCAGCAGCGCCTTCACGTCCTTGAGCACCGCGGTGGTCTCCGAGAGCGCGCCGTCGACCGTGCCCAGCGTGCCGCTCACCTCGCAGCAAAGCTCAAGGACCGTCGCGCTCGACGCGCGGGAACACGCGCGTGTTGCCCCGGAACGTCCACGGGCCGGCCTCGCGGCAGCCGGGGGCGCTGCCGAGCGCCGGCAGGGTGATCGGGTTCGAGGTGTTCGAACAGCCGAACGCGCGCAGGCCACCGCTTTGGAAGTCGCGCAGGCCGCCCGGACGCAGGTAGGGGTTGAAGCGGTTGGTGGGCGAGCGGTGCTGCGCGCCGACCAGGTTCTCGCTGGTGATCGGCAGCAGCGTGCGCAGGTAGTGCCGCCCTTCGTGGGTCGCCGAGGTGGCGGCGCCCGCCTTCGCGAACGAGCTCACCGTGTCGGTGCCGAACGCGTTGAAGTAGGAGAAGATCGGGCCCAGCTCACGGCTGGCGGGGTAGACGACGCCGAACAGCGGCTCCGTCGCCTTGAAGATGGCGGTGGCGGCAGGCAGGCCGCGGTCGGCGGCGCGCAGCACGGGGCGCAGCTCCTCGAAGAACGCGCCGAACTCGGGCGACAGCCCGTCGAGTGCCGTGAGCGAGGTGGTCAGGCGGGGAGCGAGCTGGCGCAGGGTCCGGACGTCGGGCGCCACCTTCGTGCCGGCGCGGTCGAGCCGGCGCAGCGAGCCGCGCAGGTCCACCAGGAAGCCGGGGAGTGCGCGCACGGTCTCGGTGAGCTCGCGGTTGCGCGCGGCGGTGGTGGAGAACACGTCGTTGCCGGCCGTGACCAGGCTCTGCAGGTCACCCTCGCGCCGGCCGACCGCCGCCAGCACGGTGGCGGAGTCGCGCACGAGCCCGCGCACCTCGGCGCGCTGGAGGTCGAGCAGCCGGACCAGGCGGTCGACGTTCGCCGCGACCGGCTCGGCATGTCCGAGTGACGCGTTGAGGTCCTGGCCGCGGCCGTCGACGGCCGTGGCGAGCTCGGACACGAACCGCCGCAGCGCCAGTCGGGTGCGCTCGTCAAATCCGCTCAGCACCTGGTCGAGCGCCTGAGTCGGGGCCACCTGGCGCGCGGGCAGGCGCCCGCCGTCGGCCAGCTTGCGCGCCCCGCGGTCGCCGGGCGAGAGCTCCACGAACGCCTCCCCGAGCAGCGTCTTGGACCGCACGATCGCGCGGGAATCTGCCGGGATCGGCGCGTAGCGCGACTCGAGCTCGACGGTCGCGTTGGTGCGCTGGCCGAAGCGCCCGACGGCCACCACCTTGCCGACCGACACCCCCGAGATCCGCACGTCCGCCCCGCGCGTCATGTTCGGCGCCTCGGCGAACGAGACCTGGAACCGGTAGCCCTGCGGCTTGAGCGGCACCGAGCCGCCGAACTGGATCCAGAAGAACAGGACCAGGCAGAAGCACGAGAACGCGAACGCCAGCGCCGCGAAGATCGAGCCGCGGCTCACCTCGTTCGGCCTCATCGCCCCGACCTCTTGCCGGTGAGGAACTGCTCGATCGGGGCGAGCTTGCGCTGCTTGCCCGACATGGTGATCGCCCCCGCGCCCCCCGCCACGAACAGACCGCGCGAGATCGCGCCGTGGGCGTCCTGACTGGAGAAGACCGAGTTGACGTTGTGGAAGAACCACGCGGTCCAGTAGAGGTAGCCCTCCTCGGAGCCAGGCGGGTTGTATGCCACCGCGTTCGCCACCCGGTCGAGCAGCGCGAACGAACTGCGCAGGTCGGGCGCGACGCGCTCAAGGCGCCGGGTGGCGCTCGCGATGTCCCGCGAGACCGGCTGGCTCTCGCGCAGGAAGGGCCGCAGCTGGGCGAGCGTGGGGTTCGCACTGTCGAGCATCCCCTGGGTGGCGCGCAGCGCGCCCGGGAGCTCGTGCGCGCTCTCGGTGAGCGCGTCGAGCGTGGCGGGCAGGCCGCCCGCCAGGCGCTCTGCGCGCCCCAGGCTGGTGCGCGCCGACGTGAGGGTGCCCGGCAGCAGCTCCAGCGATTCGCGCAGCGCGGTGTCCTCGCGCGCGAGCGCCCCCAGCGTCGCGTTGGCGCCGCTCACAACGCCGCGCAGGTCGCGATCGCGCGAGCCCGCGGCGCGCACCACCAGCGACAGGTTGCGCACCACTCGGCGGATCTGGCGCCGGCGCGCGGCCAGGGAGCCGTTGAGCTCACGCAGCTGCGCGGTGGTGGGCCCGATTGCCTCCAACGCGGCCCGAAGGTCCTTGCCGCGCCCGCGCGACCCACGCGCGACCGCGGTGATCAGCCCGTCGAGATACGCCCGCGTGTCGGCGTCGAGGAGCGCCGTGAACTCCTCCGAGTCGACCGCGACGTCGGTGCGGGACACGCCGACCCGCCCCCCGTCGGCGATCGCCCCGGCCGCGCGCCGGCCCGGGTAGAGCTCGATCTGCATGTCCTCGAGCGGGGTGTTCGGCCGCAGCGCGGCGCGGGCGTCGCGGTACACGTGCGGGAGCCGGTCGCCCTCGATCGAGAGCGTGGCGATCGAGCGCCCGTCCTCCAGCTCGGTCGAGACGATGTCCCCCACGCGCACGCCGGCCACGTTCACCGGCTGGCCGAGGCCGGCGGTGAGCGACTGCGTGCTCTCGAACGTGACCCTCAGCTCGTAGCGATCGGCGAGCGGCGTGCGCAGCCGCTGGTTCACGAAGATCCAGGTTGCGGCCGTGCCCGCGAGCAGAGCGAAGAAGGCGATCGCGATCAGCCACTTGCCGTGGTAGCGCAGCTGGCGGCGCATCAGCGCTTGCCCTTCTTCGGTCGCAGCACCCGGCGGATGTCCGCCAGGCCGGGCGGCCGGTCGGTGGCGGCGCTGCGCGCGGCTGCGCCCGGGCCGCCGCTGCGAGCCTCGAGCTTCGGCGCCGCCTGCTCGCTGCACGGCGCGTCAGGGCGGTACGGCGGCGGCGCCACGCCGGGCCCGCGCCACACCGGCCGCGCCCCGGTCGGGGCCGGCGCCGGCACGCTGGCCGAGTCGGCGGCGAACAGGTAGCGCATCCAGAGGCCGTTGGCGTCGTAGCTCTGCCCGGAGCTCGCGAGCCCGACGAGGCCGTGGAGGAAGTCCTGCCACACCGGCCGGCCGCTCGACAGCGCCCCGTCGTCGAGCTTGGTGTTGAGGGCCGGCGCGAGGTTGTCGCGCACGCACGGGACCACCGGGCCGACCACCGGATAGAGGCCACGCACCAGCAGCGAGAGCTTGGGAATGTCGCGCAGCGCGGGGCGCAGCCGCACGAGCAGCCGCGGGAACTCCGACGGCTTGGCGGGCGATCCCGCGACCGCGTCGAGCTGGCGCCCGAACGTGCGCAGGCGGGTGAGCGTCGGCTCGACCAGCGGCAGGCTCGGGAGGGTGGCCGCCTGGAACCGCCGCAGCGGGCCGAGGGTGCGTTCGAACGCGGCCAGGGCCCCCGGCACCGCGGCCAGCGTCGGGTCGAGCTCGCGCACCGAGGCCGCCAGCTCCACATCGTGGTCGGCCAGCGCCCCCGCGGTCCGGTTGAGGTTCTCGACGAGCGGCCCGAGCTCGCCCTCGCGATCGGCCAGCGCACCGGTCACCCGCGAGGCGCTCGCCACCAGCCGCGACAGGTCGCGTGCCTGCTCGCCACGGGCCGCCTCGGCCACCACGGCCAGGTCGCGCAGCGCGGGGGCAGCCTCGAGCGCGGTCTGCTGCAGCGAGGCCGCGGCGCCGCCCTCCGTACCCGTCCTGAGCTCCGAGAGCGTGGACTTCAGGTCCTCGCGCGTGGGCGTGTCGAAGGTGGCGAGGATCTCGTCGAACTGCACCGGGCGGGCGGTCTGGCTGAGCGGGATCACATCGCCGTCCTCGAGCTCGGGCGCCGACGGGCTGCCCGGCTCGAGCGCGAGCGTGAACCCGCCCTCGAGGAACAGCCGCGGACGGATGACCAGCCGCGCGTCTTTGTGAACCGGCCGGCCCTCGTCGGAGATCTCGAGCTTGAGCACGGTGGTGTCGCCCGGCCCCCTCGCGATTCCCGTGAGCTTGCCCACGTCGACGCCCGCGATTCGCACGGGGTTGCCCTTGCGGAGCTCGTTCGAGGTCGTCACCACGGCCTGGATCTCGTACTTCGAGTCGAAGGGAAGCCGCTTGGTGAACGCGCCGTAGGTGAACAGCAGCGCGGCGATCGCGACCAGCCAGCCCAGCAGCTCGTACCTCGGTGTCTGGCCCCGCCTCATGGGTGCCCGATCTGCTGCCCCGGCCGGTAGGGCTCGTTGCCGGCCTCGCACGCCGTGGCGTCCTCGCGCGGGTAGAAGTTCAGGTGGAGCTCGGGGTCGGGCTGGCTCGACTGGGTCATCTGCTGCAGCCGGTTGATGGGCAGCATCGAGATCCAGGATCCGGCGGCGTCGCCGTCGCTGGAGATCGACGCGAGGTTGCGCGCCCAGATCCCGAACACGTTGCAGTGCACCTGCGCCGCGGTGATCTTGCCCAGCAGCGGCTCGAGGTCGGCGAAGCTGTCCTGGGTCCTGCGCACCGCCCCGGCGGACGCGGGATTCTTGGCGAGGCTGGAGAACGCCCGCACGAGCGGGTCGAGCCTGCCTCGCGGGCGGGCGCGCAGCGCGGCTGTGCCGCTGACCAGCGATCGCGACAGCCGCTCGCTGGTGCCCGGCAGGCGCGCGGCGGCCGGGCGCAGCTCCCGGGCCAGCGCGGCGGCGTCGACGAGCACCGGGGTCAGGTGGGTCAGCGTGATGGTGCCGACCTGCTCGGTGGCGGGCAGCTCCCCGATCGCCCGCCCCAGCGGCTCAGACGCCGCGCTCAGCGCCTCCAGCGTGGTGGCGCCCTCGGCCACGAGCCCGCCCAGCGGCTCGGCCACGGGCGCCAGCGCCCCGGTCGTCTGAGCGGCCGCTCGGAGAAAACCGCGCAGGTTGGTGTCGCGCGCCACCAGGGTGCGCAGCACGCGCTCGAGGCGGGGCATCAGGGTGCGGGTGGACTGCAACGTGCGGTTGAGCCCCGCACCGCGCCCGGCCACCGCCTCCCCCAGGCCGCTCGTCGCGGTGCCCAGCCCACGGCGCGTCTCCTCGTCGAAGATCTGAAGCGCCTCGTCGAGGTCGACGGTGGGCGTGGCGCGCGCAACGCCCAGCGTGCCGCCGGTCTTGACGCCCCGGCTGGACCTGCCCTCCTCGAGCGCCAGGTACTTGCCGCCGAGGATCGATACCGGGCGCACCTGGGCGCGGCTGTCGGCCGCCAGCGGCTTGAGGTCTGGGTTGAGCGCCAGCCGCAGACGCGCCACCGGCGGGCCGCCGCCGGCCCGCTCGACCGCCGTGACCTCCTGGACCTGGCCCACGCGGGCGCCGCCGACGCGCACGTCGTCGCCCTTGACCAGCTGCGCCGCGTCCGGCACGTCCACCGAGATGTCGTAGGTGGACAGGAACGGCAGGCCCTCGTTCGCGTTGTAGGCCACGAGCACGCCGATCGTCGCGACGAGGATGGTGAGCGACCCGATCAGGGTGTCGCGACGCGCCTCGGTTGTCGCTCGCCGTCTCATCCGAGGAGGTACTCGAGGAGGTCCTCGAGCTCGTCGGGGAACTGCTCGGGCGGATCGCCCGGCAGCGGGACGGGAAGCGGGAGCGGGCGGCGGCGCCGCGGCGCCGGCGCGGGCCGCGAGGGCTCAGGGGCGGTCTGGCCGGAGGGCGCCCTGGGCGCCGGCGCGCGCCTGACCGGCGCCGGGCGACGAGCCGCGGAGCGCTTGCGCCGCCTGGCCTTGGGCGCACGGGTGGCCGCGCCACCCGGCCGCGCCTCACAGCCCGCAACCGGGGTGGTGGCGTACAGGCCGCAGCTGGGCAGGTCCAGCAGCCGGGACGGCAGGATGTGGCCGTACTGGTCGTAACGCGCCGACATGGCGGCGCCGTAGTAGAAGAGCTCGAGCAGGTTCTTGGGGAAGCCGCGCCGGTCGAGATCGCCGAACAGGTCGGCCACGCGGCCGATGGTCGGTGGCGCGTCGCCGAGGAAGCGGTTGAGGCGGCGGGTGAACGGCGCCGCCGTGCTCGCCGCGCGGCGGCCGCGCACCAGGGTGGAGCGCAGGCCACGCAGCGGCTCGGCGCTCGTGCCGGCGAAGGTGCGCAGCTCGCGCAGGCTGCGCGCGACGCCCGGCGCCGCAGCGCGCACCTCGGTCAGGAGCGGCTCGGCATCGGCGCTGAACTGATCGAGGGCGCGCAGCGCTGGCTGCGTGGCACGCAGCAGCCCGGGCAGCCGGCGCACCGCCTCGCTCAGCTCCGCGTTGCGGCTGCCCGTGACCTCGGTCACGCGCGCAGCGCCGCGGATGAAGTCCTTCACGCGGCCGCGGCGGCGCGCCAGCGACGCCGCCACGCGGTCGGTGGAGCGCACGATCTTGTCGAGGTCCGCCCGCTGGGCGTTGAGCAGCTCGATGCCGCGGCGGGCCTGCTGAAGCGCGGGGTTGGTGCGGCGCAGGATGGCGTTGAGGTCGTCGCCGCGGGACATCAGCCCGATCCCGAGCTCGTTGATCAGCACCCGCGCGCGGTCGCGGACCGGGACGCTGGCCAGCTCGAACAGGTCCATCAGGCCCACCGGCAGGGTCGTCCGCTCCACGGGAACCGTCGGCGGCCGGCCACCGCCGCTGCGCAGCGGGCGGGCTCCCGCCGTTCCCGGGTCGCACTGCACGAAGTACTCGGCGATCAGGCCCTCGGGCTGGATGCTGCAGCGAGCGTCGGCCTTGAAGGGCGCGAACCGCGAGTCGACCTCGAGCTCGATCCGCGCCCTGTAGCCCGGCGTGACCTTCACGTCCTTGATCGACCCCACCGGCGCGCCCGCCACCTTCACGAGCTGGCCCGGGATCACGCCGCGGGCGCTGTCGAAGATCACGTCCACGCGGTAGTCGGACGCCGCCCCCGCGCGCGACCCGAGCACGAGCGCGGCGGCGCCCGTCGCCACCAGCACCATCAGGGCTGTCGCCACCAGCCGCCTCATGGCCGCTTGTCGTGGCTGCGGTCGCACAGCTTCGGGTCATCGACCCAGGGGTTCGAGCCGTCCGCGGCGGGCTCGGCAGCCGAGCCTGGGCAGCGCGCGGTGAGCCCGGTCCGGTAGCCGCCCGCCGATCCGCCCGGCAGCGAGTCGTTGGCGAACACCGGCGCGATTCGCACGTAGTGGCCGTTGGCGTCGTAGTAGCCGCCGATCGTGCCGAAGTACGCGCCGCCGAATCCGCTCACCACCTCCGGCGTGTAGGGGCGCAGCGCGGTGAGGATCGGCAGCATCCCGCGCGCCATGCGGGTGGTGTCGCGCAGGCTCGGCACCGTGGTCTTCGCCAGCGGGGGGAACGCGTTGAGCGTGCGGCGCAGGTCGGGAAGCACCGGCCTCAGGTCGCGCACGAGCGGCCGGCTCTTCGCCAGCACGGGTCCCGACTCGGCCAGCAGCCGCGCCAGCGGAACGGTGTCGCTCACCGACTCGATGCCGTCGCTCAGCCGCCCCAGCCGCCGGCCCGATGTGCGCAGCACCTCGGGGGCGCGCGCGAGCGTCCGGCCCAGCGCGTCGCGCTCCGACGCCACGGCACGCAGCGTGGCCGCGCTGTTCGTCACACCCTGCTCCACGTCGGTGTCACGGGACGCGAGCGCGCCCGACACCGTGGCCGCGGTGTCGGTGAGGCGGCGCAGCGCCGCCTCGTCGCGCACCAGCTCGGAGGTGAGCGCGGAGGTCTGGGCGAGCGCCGGGTTGAGGTAATGGAAGGCCTCGTTGACCTGCCGCCCCGTGCCCGCGGACGCGCGCTCGCCGAAGCGCAGCAGGCCCTGGAGGTCCTTGCGCGTGGCCGGATCGAGGCCGTTGAGCACGGCGTCGAGGTCGACCATCGCGCGCGTGCGGTCGAGACCGATCACGCCGCCATCGGGGATCTCGGGCGCATCCGGCGGCCCCGGCCGCAGCACCACGAAGCGGTTGGCGACGCCCGCGAGCCCACCGGTGCGGATCTGCGCCCCGGCGCCGCGCCGCATCGGCAGCGCGTCCTCGTCGGAGATCTCCATCACGACCTCCGCCAGCCCGTTCTTGGTGAGCCGGATCTCGCTCACCTTGCCCACCGGGCGGCCGGCGACCTGCACCTGCGCGCCGGTCACCAGCTGGCTGGCGTTGGAGAACTGGGCGCGCAGCTCATAGCCGCCCCGGCCGCCCAGGAGCACGATCGACACGACGACGATCGCCAGCACCAGTGCGGTGACGGCGATCGCCCTGGCGCGCGTGGTGGTCGCCCCCCTCATCCGCCGATCGGCGAGCGCGGGTTGCCGCCCCAGAAGATCTGGGTGCCGAGCAGGCCGATCACGTGGATCCCCAGGATGTTCACCACCATCGATTTCGCGGTGGCCGTGCCCACCCCGACCGAGCCCCCGGCGGCGTGGTAGCCGTAATAGACCCCGACGAGCACGACGAACGTGGCCATCGACATCGTCTTGATGCCCGAGTAGAGGAGGTCCACCGGGTTCTGGAACTGCCAGAAGATCTGGAAGTAGCCGCCCACCGATACCTGCTCCACCTGCACCACCACCGCCAGCGCCGAGGCGAGGAACCCGACCGCGACCGCCGCGACGAAGACGAACGGCAGCACCATCCAGACTCCCAGCAGCCGGGTGGAGCACAGGTACGGCACCGACGGGACGCCGATCACCTCGAGCGCGTCGATCTCGTCGCTGATCCGCATCGCGCCGATTTCGGCGACCATGCCGGTGCCGACCTTGGCCGCCATCATGTAGCCGAACGCGTACGGGGTGACCTCGCGCAGGTTGCACAGCGCCGTGAAGGCGCCCGCGGCCGACTTCGCCCCCACCGTCTGGGCGCCGTAGGCGCCCTCGATCCCGCACTGGAGCCCGAGAATGCCCACCAGCGCCAGAACGATCAGCACCGAGCCGGTGATCAGCAGCCCCGCCTGGCGCAGCGCCTCTCCGAAGAAGCGCAGCACGCGGCCGGAGTAGACGTTGCCCATCGTGCGGGCGAAGAACCAGGCCATGTGGCCGGTCCGGTAGGCGAGGTCGCGGCCGGGAGCGCTCACCGGATCATCGTGAGCTCGGGGACGAGGGCGAGCATCGCCTGGGTGAAGACGTAGTTGAACGCGCCCAGACCGAGGAACGCGATCACCACCGCCTGGTTCACCGCGCGGCCGACGCCCTCGGGACCGCCGGTCGCGTTCATGCCCTTGTAGCAGCAGACGATCGCGATGATCGCGCCGAAAACGGTGGTCTTGACCAGCGAGCCCAGCAGCTCGACCGTGGTCGCGTTGTTGAAGTAGGTGGCCCAGAACGGGCCCAGCGGCGCGCCGTTGCTGAGCGTGGCCAGCACCCCGCCGACGGTCCCGAAGATGATCGCGTAGATGTTGAACAGCGCGGTGACGAGCATCAGCGACAGAAAGCGCGGCACCACGAGGCTCTTGATCGGGTCGATGCCGAGCACCATCAGCGCGTCCAGCTCCTCGCGGATCTTGCGCGCGCCTAGGTCGGCGCACATGGCGGTGCCGGCCACGCCCGCCATCACGATCGCGCACACGATCGGGGCGAACTCCCGGATCACCGCGAGCACGAACAGGCCACCGAGGCGGTCGATGGCGCCGAAGAGGTTGAGGAAGTTGCCCGCCTGGATCCCGGACGGCCCGAAGCTGATCGCGATCGAGGTGACCATCATCGGGAACCAGCCCAGCCGCAGCGCGAACAGGAACTGCTGAAGGAACTCTTCCCCGTATGAATACGGCGGGCGCACGGCAGCCACCAGCGTCTTGCCGGTTAGCGCAACCATCGCCCCTACCTCGTCCACAAAGCTCTTTGTGGACACATACGCACGCACTCCGCCAACGCCTCCCTTCGTTGCGGGCGGCCGTATCCTACACCTCAGTAGGAATTGGCCTAAACGGTACTTCTAGACGCTAGGGGGTGGGGGCGCGGGCTAGTGCGGAGGCGGTGGGGTTAGGGTGGTTTGAGCGCGATTGTGCTGCTTGGCGGCGTGGCGCGTTACTCGCAGCGCGGGGAGGGGGCTACGGGCTCGTACGAAGTGGGGCGAGGGAGCCGGCTACGGACAGTTCGAACCCGCTGACCTGGCCGCGACCGTGCCGGCACATCTACATCGCCGACCATACACGGTCGCTCGAAGTTCACCTCCGGCGGGGCGCTCATCGCGACGTGGGGCACCAGGGACCGGGTACGGACAGTTCCTATCCCCAAACGGGATCGCCATCGACCGCTCCGGCACGTCTACGTCGCCGACACGGGCCGGGACGAGTGCTGAAGCTCACTTCGACAGGAACCTTCATCGGCGAATGGGGGTCCAAGGGATCCGGGAACGGACAGTTCGAGTCCCCGACGGGCATCGCGACCGACATGCCGGGAGCGTGTACGTCGTCGATGGGCGCGCTTCAGAAGTTCACCGGCACGGCGCCTTTGTCCGCACGTGGGGCACACCTGGAAAGGCCGATGGGCAGTTCTCAAGTCCTTCGGGCGTGGCGACCGACGCCGCGGGAAGCGTCTACGTGACGGAGATCGGCAACAACAGGATCCAGAAGTTCACGCCCAACGGGGCCCTCACCGCGAAGCTGGGAATCGGGGGCATCGGCATCGCCACGGACACCGCCGGGAACGTCTACGTGGCAGACGGAAGTGACCGAATCCAGAAGCTCACGTCCAAAGGCGCATTCCTCACGCGTTGGGGCGACGACAGCGTCGAACATGTGCGTTACGGAGGGGTGGAGACCGACAGCGCGGGAAACGTCTACGCGATCGACTGGGAGAGCGACCAGGTCCAAAAGTGGGCCCCGCCCACGTCTCGCCCGGGCATCGGACGGGCCCCCAGGCGCCGCACCCGCAAGCGCTCCGCGGTCTTCACCTTCCGCTTCCGCTCCAAGACGCCCGGCGTGCGCTTTCAGTGCCGCCTGACCGGTCAGCGCGTCCCGCGCAAGCTGAGGCGCTGGCGGGGATGCCGGTCGCCCAAGCGCTACCGCAACCTTCGGCCGGGCGCGAAGAAGTTCTGGGTGCGCGGCATCCGTGCCGGCCTCGTCGGAAAACCGGACACGCACCGCTGGCGGATCGTCCGTCGTTAGACGGTAGTTCGGACGCACAGACGCGGGCTTCGCGCCGCGCCGGCCGAGCCGCCCGACACCCAGCGCGACGCCCGCCACGAACAGCGCGTAGAACGCGAAGATCACGCCGATCGCGGTCATCCACAGCCACGCCGCGCGGTCCGCCGACTGCTCGCGCAGCATGATCCGGCTGTCGGGGCCGAACGCGCGTGTGAAGCGCGCCGGCGCCTTCAGCTCCGTCCCGCGCGCACCCAGCTCGGGGTCGGGCGGAAGGCGCACCGGCACGGCGCCCCGGCCGCGCCCGCGCTGCAGGCGCAGGCCGACCTTCCAGGTGCGGCTCAGCGGGATCGGCCGGGTCGAGCGGTAGAGGCCGTCGCCCACGCGCTCGAGACGATCGACCACGCGGTCGCTCTTGCCCTGCCAGCCGAGCAGGTAGAGCCAGTTGGCGTCGTCGGCCGCGTCGGGCGGGTCGAGCCGGACCTCCGCCAGGGCCTCGCGCTCGGGCGCCGGCCGCGTGTCGGTGAGCACGAGCGTCGCGCGGGCGTCCGGGGTCTCCTTGATCGCTGCGTTCACGCCAAGGCCGACCAGCAGCGCGAGCGCGCCGCAAGTCACGACGCGGGTCACGCGTGGCGACGGCAATTCGCTGCGCAGGCCGCACGCGAGCAGGGTGCCGAGCATGCCGCCGGCCAGCCCGGCGGCGATCGAGGTCGGCAGCGCCTCGGCGATCATGCCGGGCTGCCACGGAAGGGGCATCACCAGGTGTGACCAGCCGTACTCGGCGGCGAACCCGATCGACCCGCACGCCAGCCCCGCGATCGCCCCGAACACCAGCGGCCGCACGCGCGGCGCGGCGGCGATCGCCGCGAACTCGACACACACCGCCGACGCCAGCAGCAGCGGCATCGCCGACGGCGAGCGGCCCGCCAGGACCGGCATCAGCGTGGCCAGCAGCCGCACGACCGCGTAGATGCCCCACGCGCCGAGCGCGCCGCCGCGGCCGCCCCAGGCCCGGGCGGCCGTGAACACCAGAGCCGCCGACGCGGCCAGGAACAGGGGCTGCCAGACCGCGCGGTAGAGCGGGACGCCCCAGTCGTACTCAGCCAGGAACGCCTCCATCCCGACGAGCATCCCGCCCAGCAGCGCCACCCGCTGGATGCGGATCCAGAACCGGCCGATGGCGGCGCCGAGCCCCTCGGCCCGCGCCGCGCCGGCCGGCCTGCTGAGCGAGCGACCGCCCTCGCTCACCAGCATCGCCATGCCGATCACCGAGAACGTCGCGCCGCCGAGGAGCATGAAGTGGGTGGGCGACCACAGCGTCACGTCCTGTCCGAAGATCCGGTGCCAGACGTCGTCGAGGGGCAGCGCGGCTAGGCCAAACGCAGAGCAGAAGAGCATCAGCGCGCCGCCGACCGGCATCCGCCAGCTGCCGCCGAGGCGGATCCAGGCGGGTCCCGGCTCCTCGCCGTGGGCGAGCCCGAGGCACAACACGCCGGCGGCGAACGAGCCGAAGAAGCCGAACAGCATCGGCCAGTGGCCGGGGTTGCCGAGCGGACCGTCATCGCGCCCGTAATCGATGTGGTAGCCGATGTCCCAGAACCCGCCGCACATCACGGCCAGCAGCGACACGATCCCGATGAACGTCGGCAGCGCGGCCCACGGAGGCAGCCGGAACACGAACGCGGCCGCCGCTCCGGCGCGCGCGAGCAGGCGCGTACGTCCGCGCCGGTGCGCCTCGACCAGCCACAGCAGCGCCGCGCTGCCGCCGCCGTAGAGAACGCTCAGCACCGCCAGCTGATCGAGCGGGGCGCCTCCGGCCGACGAAGCCGCGGCGGAGATCACGTGACTGGTGTGCGGGACGCGGACATTCCTACGGTGCTGTAGCTTCGATACCGTAGCATTGTCCGGTGGTGACCGCCACCAAGCGCAAGTACGCCCCGCGGCTCCCACCGCAGGAGCGCAAGGAGCAGCTGCTGGACACCGCCCTGGAGATCATCGCCCTCCAGGGCTACCCGGCGGTGTCGATCGACGCGATCGCCCGCAGCGCCGGGGTGAGCAGGCCGGTGGTCTACGGCGTGTGGCCCGACCTGGACGCGCTGCTCACGGAGCTGCATCGCCGCCAGGAGCAGCGTGCCATGAGCCAGGTGGCCGAGGCGATCCCGCCCGGGCCCGGCGAGCGCGACCCCGACGAGCTGCTCGTCGCGAGCTTTCGCAGCTTCCTCGAGGCGGTCGCCGAGGACCCGCTCACGTGGCGCCTGTTCCTGCTGCCGATCGAGGGCATGCCCGCCGCCGTGGCGCGGCGCGCGGAGAAGACCAGGGCCGCCCTCCGCGGCCAGGTGACCCAGCTCGTCGCCTGGGGGGTGGAGGAGCGGGGCGGGCCGCCCGGGCTGGACAACGAGTTGATGGCCCACTTCCTGCTCTCCACCGGTGAGGACGCCGGCCGGCTCGTGCTCTCAGACCCGGAGCGGTTTCCGCCGTCGCTGCTTGCGGACAACCTCGCTGCCGTGCTCGCAGCGCTGAAGCGCAAGCGCTAACTAAGGTTCCGCCGATGGCCCAGCCCGAGGAGCTGGCCGTCGTGATCAACGGCGCCACCAAGTCCTTCCGCATCCCGAACGAGCAGCGCCACACCCTCAAGGAGAGGGTGCTTCATCCCCTGCGCCGTCCCGGTGACCATCAGCTCGACGCACTGCACGACGTGAGCTTCGAGATCCAGCGCGGGGAGTTCTTCGGGATCGTCGGGCGCAACGGCTCGGGCAAGAGCACGCTGCTGAAGTGCCTGGCCGGCATCTACCGCCTCGACAGCGGACGGATCGACGTGGCGGGGCGGATCTCGCCGTTCATCGAGCTCGGGGTCGGGTTCCACCCTGACCTGGCCGCGCGCGACAACATCCTGCTCAACGGCGTGATGCTCGGGCTGACCCCGGGCGTCGCCGCCGAGCGGGTGGAGCGGGTGATCGAGTTCGCCGAGCTCCAGGACTTCACCGACCTCAAGCTGAAGAACTACTCGTCGGGGATGCACGTGCGGCTGGCGTTCGCCGTGATGATCCAAGTGGACGCCGACGTGCTCCTGATCGACGAGATCCTGGCCGTGGGCGACGCCGCCTTCCAGCAGAAGTGCTTCGACGTGTTCTTCAACCTCCGCGAGGAGGGCAAGACGATCGTGCTCGTCACGCACGACATGGCGGCCGTCGACCGCTTCTGCCATCGCGCCGTGCTGATCGAGAAGGGCGGGGTGGTCTCGATCGGCCGCCCGCGCGAGGTGGCCGACCAGTACCTGGAGCTGAACTTCCGGCGCGAGCTGGGCGACCCCGAGGGCGGCGGCCCGGCGCGCGGAGGTACCGGCGAGGCGCGGGTGGTGGAGGCATGGATGGAGGACGAGCACGGCGCCCGCAACTCCACCTTCGCTCAGGCCGCGACGTGCACGTTCAAGGCCCGCGTGGAGTTCACCGCGGAGGTGCCGGACCCGGTCTTCTCGGTCACGTTTGTGAACCCCCAGCTGCAGAACGTGTTCGTGGCCAACAGCGCGCTGGAGGAGAAGCTGCCGGGCACCTTCGGCGCTGGGGACACGGCGACGTTCAGCGTCACCTTCGACAACGCGCTGGCGCCCGGGCGCTACGCGCTGTCGACGGTGGTCGCGCGCCGCGGCAGCGGCGACGCGGTAATCGATCGCTGGGAGAACCTGGCGACGATCGTGGTCACGGGCGTGCGCGCCGGCGGTGGGTTGGTCGATCTCGAGCACGAGATGCGCGTAGAGCACGGATGAGCGCCGCCGGCACAGCCCGGCCGCTGCGCCAGGTGACTGGCTCGACGGCCTTCGGTGGCGAGGGCCGCCGCTTCATCGACCTCACGGTGACCCTCGCCGTGCTCGACTTCAAGGTGCGCTACTTCGGCTCGGCGCTGGGCTACCTCTGGCAGCTGATGCGCCCGCTGATGCTCTTCGGCGTGCTCTTCATCGTCTTCACCGAGTTCGTGAAGTTCAACGAGGGCGTGAAGTTCTTCCCCGCCTACCTGCTCACGGCCATCATGCTCTTCACCTTCTTCTCCGACTCCACGGGCGGCGCCGTGACGGCGGTGCTCGACCGCGAGAACCTGGTGCGCAAGATCCAGTTCCCGCGCGTGGTGATCCCACTGTCATCGGTGCTCACCGCCGTGTTCAACCTGCTCACCAACCTCGTGGCCGTGGGTGCGCTGGTGCTGGCGACCGGCGTGCGGCCGATGTGGACGTGGCTCCTGGTGCCCCTGCTCGTGGCTTTGCTCTGCACCCTGGCCACCGGCCTGGCGATGCTGCTCTCCGCGCTGTACGTGCGCTTCCGTGACGTCGAGCCGATCTGGGAGGTGCTGCTCCAGGTGCTCTTCTACGGATCCCCGATCCTCTACGCGATCGAGATCGTGCCGAGCGACACCGCCCGCCAGGCGATCATGTGCAACCCCATCGCGGCGATCCTCCAGCAGATGCGGCATTGGCTGATCGACCCGACTGCCCTCAGCGCCCCTCAGGCGATCGGGAGCTGGACGATGATGATGATCCCGATCTCGATCTCCGCGGTCGTTTGCGCTCTCGGGGTCTGGTATTTCCACCGCGAGGCACCGCGCATCGCAGAGGAGCTCTGAACGAGGAGAGAGCCTCAACGGGGGGCAAACATGCCCCCCTTTGCAACCCCCTAACGGCTCCCGCTTCGCGGGACGCCTACGTCTCCTCCCTCAGTTTTTCGGCTTCGTGCAATTCAGGGCCAGCGCACGGTCGCCCCGGATCACGTGGTACCAGCTCCAGCGCGCCGCGATCACCGCTTCGCGCAGGTAGCCGCTGCCCGGCACATGGCTGATCGCCCGCGCCGCTCGGGCGCGCCCGCTCGTGTCTGTCGCGGGGCGCTCGCCGGGCCGCGGCCACGGGCGCTCCACCTTGAACCCGGCGCGCTGGGCCGCGCGCAGGTACTGGTGAAAGAAGTGGACGTGCTCGTTGCCCTCGTACTCCGCCACCTCCTCCGCGTGGTCGCGTTTCAGCATCAGCGGGAAGCGCATCGGCTCGTTCACCACGAACAGCGTGCCGCCGGGCTTCAGCACCCGGTACAGCTCCTCGAGCGTGCGGTTGAGGTTGTCCACGTCGTTGTGGTGCAGCACCTCGCAGCAGAAGACGTAGTCCACGCTCTCGCTCGCCAGCGCCGGGTCGTACATCACCGACAGCATCCGTTCGAAGAACACCTCGCCGGTCTCGATGAACCAGTCCGCGGTCTTCAGCCCCTGCATCTGGGCCGTCGCGATGTCGAGCGCGATCACGTCGAGGCCCTCGCGGGCGAAGATGTTGCTGGCCCAGCAGGTGTTCGAGCCCACGTCCACCAGCCGCTGGCCGGGCTCGAACGACGCGTTGCCGAGCAGATGGGTCATCGCCAGGTGCTGTGACTGCCAGTAGCCCTGGTCCTCGTTCTCGGGCAGGCCGAGGATGCGCTCCCTGTCCCAGCCGTCGGCGCGCATCGTCTCGGCGAAACGCTCGAGCCCGGCGGCCTCCCGCTCCACGAAGTCCGGCGGGTCGTGGAGCAGGTGCATGATGCCGTCGCGCACCTGGAACTCGCCGCCGCACTCCGAGCACGTCAGCAAGCCCTCGCGCACCTCGTGTTCGTCGCTCCCGGCGGCAGTGAGGGCCAGGCTGCCGTCGGCCCGGCAGCGCGGGCAGCGCAGGACCTCGACCGTGGGCTCACGCATGATCGGCCCGCGGCTCGGGCAGAGCCCCGCTGGGCGCGGGCGGCTCCTGGTCGGCGAGGCGGGTGAAGAAGTCTTCCATCTGGTCGATCCGCCGCTCCCACGCGTACTCGCCGACCGTCGCCAGGCCGCCGGCCACCAGCTTCTCCCGCAGCGCGGCGTCGCCGAGCACGCGCTCGAGGCCCGCCGCCACCGCCGCCGGCTCGGCCTCGACCATCAGGCAGTTCTCGCCGTCGATGCAGAAGTCGCGGTTGCCGTGGGCGTCGGTGCACACCACGGGCGTGCCGGCGGCCATGGCCTCCAGCGGCGGCAGGCAGAAGCCCTCGTGCCTGGAGGTCTGCACGAACACCGCGGCCTCGTTGAAGAGCTCGTTCACCTGCTCGTCGCTGGGCCCGTAGACGTATTCGGCGTCCAGCCCCTCGGCGGCCTCCGGCTCGACGCCGAACAGCTTCAGCGGGGGCCGCGGGTCCAGCCGCTCCCACGCTGCCACGGTGAGCGGGAAGTTCTTCAGGTGGCTGGTGCGCCCGAGCGCGAGGATCGTGTCGGGACTGCGGGGCGTGCCGAGCACGCGGAAGTTCTCGAGGTCGATGCCGGGCGGGATCAGCTCGGCCTCGCGGCCCATCTCCTTCAGCGCCTGCTGGCTGTGGCGCGAGATCGTGATGTAGGCGAACTCCTCGCGGTAGCCGGCCAGCACCTGCCGGCGCGAGAGCACCGCGCGGTGGTCATTGGTGCCGTAGTAGGAGGTCTCGATGTCCTGCACGAAGAACGCCGGCCGGCCCCTGCGCGCCGACCCGCGCCACACCGCCGGCCCGGTGCCCCACCAGGTGGCGACCTTGATCGCGTTCTCATCGGCGAGCGCGACCGCCAGCTCCTCGAAGTCCTCGAACTCGCGCACCTCGCACTCCAGCGGGAACCACTCGGGCTGGCCCTCGAGCGAGAACAGCTCCACCGAGTGCCCGCGCGCGGCCAGCCGGTTCAGGTGCTCGAAGATGTCGCGGTGGCCGCCGCCGACGCCGGTGTCCTCGGTCGCGTAGATGATCCGCAGCGCGCCGTCGGCGGTGCGCACCGGCCGCTCGTCGAACCAGCTGCCCCAGCGGCCCCAGAAGCGCTGCTGGGAGATCCGCTCGCGGTTGCCGACGTCGGTGCCGCGGGTGGGCGACTCGAGGTGGGTGAGCGTGGAGGTCGGCTCGTAGCGCACCACGCGTCCCTCGTCCCAGGCGCGCAGGCAGTAGTCCACGTCCTCGAAGCCCATCGGGTAGCCGTCGTCGAAACCGCCGATCGCGTCGATGAGGTCGCGGCGGAGGTACATGCAGGCGCCGGTGACGGCGATCGCGTCGGCGTCCACCAGCGCCTGGGGGTGGTCGGCGGGCTTGAAGCGGTAGCGGTGGTCGAACCACTCCGGCGCGCCCATGTTGCGGTAGGAGCCGGCGGACTGGATCCGCCCGTCGGGGTAGAGCAGCCGCGGGCCGACGATGCCGGTGATCTCAGCGTCGTACGCGGCCTCCTGCAGCCGCGGCAGCCAGTGCCTGCCGGCCATCACGTCGTTGTTCATCACCACCACGTCGTCCTCGGCCCCGGCGCGCTCGAGGCCGAGGTTGACCGATGCGGAGTAGCCACCGTTCTCCGGCGCCAGCACCAGGTCGACGCCCTTCAGCTCCTTCAAGCGCTCCTGGTGCTCGGGCGCGCTGGCGTCGTCCACCACCACGATCCGCACGCTCTTGGCGTCCACGGTCCGGCGCAGCGCCTTCACCGCGTCGAACGTGATGTCGGGAGCGCCGTAGGTCGGCATCACGATCGTCACCGGCCGGCCGTCGGTCATGTACCAGAGCAGCGTGGCCTTCAGCTCGCGGCGCTCGCGCAGGCGGTCGCGGACGCCCTTCTGAAGACCGACGAGCCGGAGCGGCGCGGTGACGAAGCGCAGCAGCAGCTCCCCCCACCCGTAGGTCTCCACGGTGAGTCGCGCGCGCTCTCGCAGACTGGTCGG
Source organism: uncultured Thermoleophilaceae bacterium (assembly GCA_963825775.1). Taxonomy (GTDB): domain Bacteria; phylum Actinomycetota; class Thermoleophilia; order Solirubrobacterales; family Thermoleophilaceae; genus JAAYBF01. The sequence goes on from CAWGUV010000016.1 coordinate 400,891, forward strand.
GATCTCCTCGTTCTTCATCGTTCGCCCTGGTGTCGAAAGCCTCCTCGGCCCTCGAGGGAGAGGAACCGGCGCGCGCGGCCGGGGATGCGGTCGGCGCGGCCGCCGAGCGCGCCGCCGAGCGCGCGGGCGCCGTGGTGGGCCAGCGAGCGCGCCCACAGGCCGATCCCGGGCGTGCCCTCCGCGCGCGCCATGGCGGCGTCGTCACGCACCGCCCGCTGCACCGCGAGCGGCCAGGCGGCGAGGGAGTGGCCCCGGAACCCGTTCACCTCGAGCATGCCGCGGCCCTCGTCGAACGAGCGCTGCACCTGCTTGCGGAGGGGGTACTCGTGCGAATGGATCACGGCTGCGGCGGGATGGTAGGCCTTGGACCAGCCCGCCGAGAGCATGTCCCTCGCGAGCATCCGGTCCTCGGCGTAGGCGACCTCGCGGAACCTCACCCGCTCCCAGGCGCGCCGCGCGATGCAGCCGTTGGCGCTGCTGAAGAACGGGCCGTCGTCGAGGCGCGGCTCGTCGCCGAGGGGCTCGAACACCGACGCCAGCCCGCGCCGCACCATCACGCTCGCCCCGGGCTGCGCGCGGTAGGGGCCGAACGCGAGCGCCACGTCGTCCGCAAGCTCGAAGGCCGCCAGCAGCCGCGCGAGCCAGCCGTCGTCTGCCGGCAGCGCGTCCTGGGTGAGGAAGGCCACGTGCTCCCCGCTGGACTCCTCCATCAGCCGGTTGCGGGTGCCGCCGTGGGAGAACTCGCCGGGCGGGATGTCGATCACACGTGCGCCAGCCTGCTCGGCGGCGTCGCGCGAGCCGTCGGAGGAGCCCGAGTCCGCCACCACCAGCTCCAGCTCATGGTCGACGTCCTGCTCCCGTACGGCAGCCAGCACCCGGCGCAGCAGCGGTCCGCCGTTCAGCACGGGGATCGCGACGGTGACCATGCCGGCCATCAGCCCCGGACCAGCTCGATCCAGTCCCAGCTCCTGCCGCAGAGGCGACGGGCGTTGCGCGGGGCCACGGAGACGAGGCGCGGGTCGGCCGCCGACTGGAGCACCACCGGGCCGAGATGGCCGCGGAAGGCGTCGCCGGGCCTGAGCGAGGCGCCCGCCCGCGTCACCTCCACCCTGTGCCGTCCAGCAGGCAGGTCCACCGATCCGGCGTCGAGCCACTGTGAGGGCGTGTTGATCTGACCGGCCTTGCCCACCCGCCGGCCGTCGATGGACACCGTGTAGCTCCGGCCGCCGCTCGTGTTGAGCCAAACGAGTGTCCGGCCGCCCACGGACGTGGTGACCTCACCGCTCATGGTTCCGGGACCGGAGGGCAGCACGGTGCCCGGTATCGACGCGGCTGCGGCGCTCCAACTCCCGGGGAGCGTGGCAAGCAGGGGGCTCAGGCTGGCTGTGGGCGCCGGGCGCGCGGCCACCAGACGATCGCCGGGCCGCGCGGCCTCGGCCATCGCCTCCACGGCACGACAGCGAGCGGGGAACGTGGCGCGGTAGGAGCCCTGAAGCGGCAGGTGCCGGCGGACGGTGATGCGCTTGTCGCGCTTCCAGAGCTCGTAGTAGCGGTTGCGGTAGATCCGGGTGAAGCTCGCCGGCGGCCGGCTGGCCTCGGGCGACCGGCGCAGCACTATGCCCGCGAAGCCCTGGACGTGGGAGAGCTTCTGCCGATCGAGGTCGAACCAGTAGCCGAACGCGGTCACGTTCGCCCGGCGGAGCTCGATCCGCCTCGGCGAGTCGCGTTCGCTGGCGGCGTTGATGCGAGCCGAGCGCATGAAGTACTTGCCGAACTCCTCCCACTCGTTGAACAGCCACAGGCCATTCCCCGGGATCCGATCAGCCGCCTGCTCCATCGCTTCCATCCGGTCGAGGGGCGCCAGCTTCGTCTCGCGATAGGCGAATAGGTCGGAGGCGAGCACGCCCGTCGCCACAGCGGCCAGCGCAACCCATCCGGCCACGCGCACCGACCCGCGGCCCACCTGAATGAGCATGATGCACGCGAACGCCGCCAGGAGCACCACCGCCGGCGTGAGCACCACAAGCAGCTTCGCCTCGGCGTATGGCGTCACGAACGGCGCGAGGGCGATGGCCGGCAGAGCGACCGTTCCGAGCAGGATCAGCGGCTGCGGCCGGCGCCGGGCGACACACATCACGAGACCGGTGACCGCCATCGCTATGGCGACCGCCACGAGCACGACGTTCAGCTCGCTGTAGGCCGGCTCGACCGCCATGCGGTAGTCACGCGCGAGCCAGACGCCGGCGCCCTCGGCGAGCGGGAGCGGCCGGGTGAGCTGCCCCAACGCATCCTGCGCGGACGCGCTGGACGAGGAGAAGACGTCCGTGACCACCTGGGCGAAGTCCAGCGTTGAGCCCAGCAGCGGCAACACCGCGAGCAGGGTGAGCCCGGCCGCCACCGCTCCCAGCCGGCCCAGCCGGCGCCAGTCCGGCCCGCCGGGCACCGCGATGGCCGCCACCAGCACGGCCAGGCCCAGTCCGAGGGCATACGCCCCCGCCGCCGCGCTGAATGCAAACACCATCGCCGAGGCAGCAAACGGCGATCAGCACGACCAGCCGAATCGGCAGGCGCCGATCGAGAGCCACGACCGCCAGGGCCGCCGCCGCCGCCAACAGGGAGAAGAACACGAGTTCCTTGATCGCGCCGTGCTGTGCGTAGCGGTAGAACAGGACCCCTCCCATCGCCAGCGTCGCAGCGGCGACCGCACCCGCCGGGCGCAGCCCCGCTCGGCGCACGATCTCGGTGAGTGACATGGCAGCGAGCCCCGCGAGGAGCGCGAGGAACGGCTGGTAGAACGCCTCGACGGGGACTCCGGCCAGCGGCCGAACCGTGGCGGCCAGGGCATGTGACCCGATCGGATACCCCGAGGTCGCGAAGTAGCCCGAGACGATGTCGGTGGTCGAGTCCCGCGCCGGCGCCGTGGCCCCGTGGTGCGCGAGCAGGTCGATGAGCACGAAGTTCGCGGCCGTGTCGTTCACGAAGTTGTAGCCCGCCCAGGTCGGGTCCCCCGAGAGTGCGACGGGCAGAGATGTGGAGCACGTAGACGGCCGCGCCGGCCGCCAAAGCGACCGGCGCCCAAGCACGCTCGCGCAGTGTCGCCCGCGCGAGCACCAGGCCCACGCCGCTCGCGATCAGCACGAGCGGCAGGGCGACCGTGGCGGACGCCCCGAAGCGGTACACGGGGGTAACCAGCACGATCGCAACGCCCAGTCCGAGCGGCGCCAGGAGGGCGTTCGGCAGGTCGGCGGCGAGCAGCCGCTCGGCCAGCAGGCCGAGTCCCAGCAGCAGGAGATACAAGACAAGCGGCGCCCACAGCCACGCCAGCAGAGAGGTCATAAGCCGCCGAACGTATAGCGCAGCGATGCGTGTACGGTGCCGACCCGTGTCCGATACGCGCCGCGCGCTCATAACCGGGATCACCGGCCAGGACGGCAGCTACCTCGCGGAGTTCCTGCTCGAGAAGGGCTACGAGGTGCACGGAATGGTCCGGCGCTCCTCGACCGAGACCTTCCAGCGCCTCCACAGCTGCCGCGACGAGCTGACGCTCCACACCGGCGACCTGCTCGACCAGCGCTCGCTGGTCGACGTGATGCGCGAGTGCGAGCCGCACGAGATCTACAACCTGGCCGCGATGTCGTTCGTGGCGGCATCGTGGAACCAGCCGGTGCTCACTGCCGAGTTCAGCGGCGTGGGCGCCACGCGGATGCTCGAGGCCATGCGCGAGGTGGCGCCCGACGCGCGCTTCTACCAGGCGTCCTCCTCGGAGATGTTCGGCCAGGTGCTCGAGGTGCCGCAGACCGAGACCACCCCCTTCTACCCCCGCTCTCCCTACGGCGTGGCCAAGGTCTACGGCCACTTCATCACGGTGAACTACCGCGAGTCGTACGACCTTTTTGCCTGCTCAGGGATACTTTTCAACCACGAGAGCCCCCGCCGCGGACTGGAGTTCGTGACCCGCAAGGTGACCCACGCGCGCGGCCTCGATCAAGCTCGGCCTGTCCGAGAAGCTGGCGCTGGGGAACCTCGACGCGGAGCGCGACTGGGGCTACGCGAAGGACTACGTGGAGGCGATGTGGCTGATGCTCCAGCAGGACGAGCCCGACGACTTCGTGATCGCCACCGACGAGACCCACAGCGTGCGCGAGCTCGTGGACGTGGCGTTCGGCCACGTGGGCCTCGACCCCGACGACCACGTGGAGATCGACCCGCGCTTCCTGCGCCCGGCCGAGGTGGAGCACCTGATCGGCGACTCCGGCGAAGGCGCGCGAGAAGCTGGGTTGGGAGCCGCGCACCCCGTTCGACGAGCTGGTGAAGCTGATGGTCGACTCCGACCTCGAGCTGCTGGCCAGCGGCGTGCCTCAGAAGCAGGCGGGCTGACCGCGACGCCGCGATGAGCAGCGATCCGCGCGGCGAGTGCGATCTGGCGGTCGTCGGCGGCGGAATCCTGGGGCTGGCCGTGGCGCGCGAGCTGCACCGCCGCCGCCCGCAGACGACTCGATCACCGTGCTCGAGCGCGAGGACGAGGTCGGCTTCCACCAGACCGGCCACAACAGCGGCGTGATCCACGCCGGCATCTACTACAAGCCCGGGTCGCTCAAGGCGAGGCTGTGCGTGGAGGGCGCCGCCGAGATGTACGAGTTCTGCCAGCGAGCACGGCGTGGCGCACGAGCGCTGCGGCAAGGTGATCGTGGCGCTGGACGAGTCCGAGCTGCCGGGCCTCGACGAGCTGGAGCGCCGCGGGCGCGAGAACGGCGTGCCGGGCCTGCGCCGCCTGACCGCCGCCGAGCTGCGCGAGATGGAGCCGCACGCGGCGGGCGTGGCGGCGCTGCACTCGCCCAACACCGGCATCGCCGACTTCGGCGGCGTGGCTCGCGCGCTGGCGGAGCAGCTGCGCGACAGCGGCGTCTGGATCGTGGCCACCGGGGCGGGCGTGACCGGCGTGTCGGTCGACGAGCGGCCGCGTGCGCCTCACGCCACACCCGCGGGGAGACTCGCGCCCGCTTCGCGGTGTTCTGCGCCGGCGGCTGGTCGGATCGCCTGGCGGTGATGGCCGGCGCGCCGGCCGAGCCGCGGATCGTGCCCTTCCGCGGCGCCTACCTGCGGCTGCGGCCCGAGAAGCGCGAGCTGGTGCGCTCGCTGATCTACCCGGTGCCCGACCCGAGCCTGCCGTTCCTCGGCGTGCACCTCACCCGCCACACCAACGGCGACGTGCTGGTCGGGCCGACGGCGCTGCTGGCGCGCGTCGCGGGACGCCTACGCGCTGCGCCGGGTCCGGCCGCGCGACGTGGCCGCGACCGTCGCCTGGCCCGGAAGCTGGCGGATGTTCCGGCGCTGGTGGCGTACCGGCGTGACCGAGATGCGCCACGCGACGAGCCGGCGCGCGTTCGTGGCGGCGGCGGCGGCCTACGTGCCGGAGCTGCGGCCCGGCGACGTGGAGTTCGCCTTCGCCGGCGTGCGCGCCCAGGCGCTCGCGCGCGACGGCTCGCTGGTGGACGACTTCGTGGTGCACGAGACCGAGCGCGCGATCCACGTGCGCAACGCGCCGTCGCCCGCGGCCACGTCGTCGCTCGCGATCGCGCGGCTGATCGCCGACCGGGCGGAGGAGGGCCTGTGAGCGAGCCTATGGATGGGCCACGAAGCTCCACATCGGCTCGTTGAAGACGGCCTCGAACTCGCACTCCGAGTAGGGCCCTGCCCGTCGGCATCGAAGATCCGCAGCCCCGCGTCGCCACGAGCAACCGGTGCACGTCCGCGGCCGTGGTGCCGTAGTGGTCGCTGGCGCCCGCACCGTGCTCGAACCACACGGTGGGCCGGTGGCGACGCAGCGTGTCCAGCGCGCCACGGAAAACCTGCAGCTCGGCGCCCTCGACGTCCACCTTGAGGAAGTCCGGCGCGAAGCCTTCGGGTAGAGCGCTGTCAAGGCGCTCGGGTCGTCACGGAGATCTTCTCCAGCCGCATCTCACCCGGATAGCTGCGCTCACCCAGGCCGCTGTGGCTCGGCAGATCGGGTACGACGGTGAACTCCGCCTCGCCGTCGGTGTCCGACGCGGCAGCGTGACGCACATCTACGCCGGGGAACTCGGAGGCGAGCCGAGCGTGCGACGCCGGGACCGGTTCGAAGGCCAGGTGGCGGCCGTCGGGCGCCAGCCGGACCATCTCCCGGAGCATTCTCCCTGGTGACACCCGACGTCCACACAGCAGGAGTCGGGCCTGAGCGTGAAGGCCAGCAACTGCATCAGCCGCTCGTTATCCAGGCGGTCCCGGCGGGCTCCTGGATGGCGCCATTCATACGCGCGCTCGAGCTGGTCGGACAGGCCCAGCCGTTCGGCCCCGGCCTTCACCCGCTGGCGTAGCGCGGTCACGGGCGGGCAGTCTAGGGGCGGCATCGAGCCGCTAGCCTGCCGCGGCGTTGCGCATCCTGCATCTGACCCCTGAGCTGCCCTACTGGCCGGGGGGCACCGGTGGCGCCACGCGCCAGTTTCATCTCCTGCGGCGGCTGGTGGAGCTGGGCCACGACGTGACCGTGGTGGCGCCTGTGGCCGCTGAGCAGAAGCCGCGGCAGAAGCGACGGTCGCGGCGGCGGATTGAGCTGATGGACGGCTCAGCGGCCCTCCTCGCGGCCGCGAGAGGCCCTCGGCGGCGCTGCGTCGCCGCCCTTCGCTCGTCCCTGCCGCCGCGCACCTGCCGCTGCTTGCATGGCAGGTGGAGGTGTTCTGGGCCGCGCTCCGGCCGCTGGCCGAGGCGGCGCTCGAGGACCTGCGCCCCGACGTGCGTGAGCGTGGAGCACGACAACGCCGCGCGGTGGATCGCTGACCTCGATGGCGCCCCGCCGGCGGTGCTTACGCTGCAGAACGTGGGCGGGCACTACTACGCGAATCGCGCCCGCGCCAGGTCGGGTCTGCGCCGGGCCGCGCTCGATCTCGAAGGGTGGCGCTTCCGCCGCCACGATCGTCGCAATTTCGACCGGTACGCCCGGATCCTCACGGTTTCGGAACGCGACCGAGAAGATGTGGTGGGTGCCGGGACGAGGCCTCCCGTCGACGTCGTGCCGAACGGGGTTGCAAGCGACGAGATGGTGCCGCTGCCCGAACCCGCCGGACCTCCAGTGTTGATCTTCACCGGCACCCTTAATCACCCGCCCAATGCTGAGGGGATCGCCTGGTTTGCGGACGATGTGTGGCCGACGATCCTCGCCGAGTCGCCGGCTGCGGAGCTGCTCGTGGTCGGCCGTGAGCCGCCGCCCGCCGTTCGCCGGCTCGGGTCGCGGCCGGGGATCGACGTCGTGGGGCCTGTCCCGGACATGCGCGACTGGTACGGACGCGCGACCGCCGCCGTGGTGCCATTGCGGTCCGGCGGGGGGTCTCGGCTGAAGATCGTCGAAGCGCTTGCGTGCGGGCGGGCTACCGTGTCTACGCCCATGGGTGCCGAGGGGCTCGACTTGCGAGACGGGAGCGAGATCCTGTTGGCAGCGGACGCGCCGTCGTTCGCAGCCGCCACTCTGCGCGTCCTGGCCGAGCCCGAGTTGCGCAAGAGCTTGGCGACCGAGGGGCGCAGGGCCGCAGAGGAGCGATTCGACTGGCGCGCTCTTGGAGACCGGCTCGAGCGGGTGCTCGTCGAGACCCTGGACGAGGCGGCCCGGGGACGATGACCGGTCCGCTCCGCGTAGCTCTGCTGGGCGGCGTGCCGCCCGCGCTCGGAGGCGGTGGCCTCGAGCGCCAGATGCAGCGCACCGCGGAGGGGCTGCAGCGCCTGGGTCACACGGTCGTCGACGTCGACGACGCCGTGCCGTTTGACGTGTTGCACGCCTTCGGCGCGGAGCCAGACAACTGGCACCGCCTGGGCCATTGGAACCGCAACCTCGCACCCCTCGTGCTCACCCCGATAGTCGTGGTCAGTCCCGGCCGCCAGGAGCGCCTCCTGCGGCTGGCGGCACGCGTTCCGGGCTTGATGACGAGCACCCGCATGAAGCGCGACCTGATCTCGCGCGCCGACGCGACGATCGCCGGGACGGCGTACGAGGGCGCTCTCCTGAGGTCGGCGTTCGGGGCCAAGCCGGACCGCCTGCACGTGATCGGCAACGGCGCCGATCCGCCGTCGGCGTCCGGCACTCTGCCGGACGGCGTGCCCCCGCGCGGATACCTGCTCATGCTCGGGGTCGTCTCGGCCCGCAAGGGTCAGGCAGCTGCTGTCGAGGCGCTTTCCGGGGTAAGGCCGGTCGTGGTGGCGGGGGGCTTCTCCGGGACCTCCGCCGAGAAGGCACATTGGGAAGCGACCGTTCAGGACTCCGGAGCCATCTGGCTCGGCCAGGTCGATGCGAGGACCGTCGACGCGCTGCTGGCGGCCGCGGACGCACTTGTCCATCTGAGCTCAGCCGAGGTACAGAGTCTGGCCGTCCTGGAAGCGCTGGCCGCCGGCGTCCCGGTGATCGCAAGCGACATCCCGAGCCATCGCGAGCTCCGCGACGCCCACGGTGACTGGGTCCGAATCGCAGCCGGCCCGGCGGAAGTCGCCCGGGCCGCCGAGACCCTCGGAGAGCTTCCGGCCAAACGTCCCGACGTGCCGACGTGGACCGATATCGCCGGGCGCCTGGAGAGCATTTACGCAGAGGTCCTCGGCGCTAGCCGGGCCGCCTCGCCCTGACCCCCCAGCCCACCGGAAGGGCGTGGCGGCGGTCCAGCCGATCGAGCGCCGGGAGGAGGCGGCCCGCCAGTCGCAGCCCGGCAGCCGCAAGCCGAGCGCCAGGGGTGACGGCGTCGATCGCCGTCCCCCCGTTCGTGCATAGCGCCGCCAGAGCCGTGAAGTACCCGCCGAGGGGGGCCGTCTCCACCTCGACGTACCCCGCCCTGGCGAGCAACTCAGCGAGGCCGTGGCGGGTATACCGGTAGAAGTCGTACGGCTCCTCGTGCATTTCCCCGACCATCGGCGCCGACAGCCAGAGAGTGCCCCCGGGGGTGAGCACGCGCCCTAGCTCGACCAGCACGCCGGCCGGGTCGGGCACGTGCTCGAGCACCTGCGTGCTGAGCACCACATCGAACGAGCCGTCTGCCACCGGCAGCGTGTCCAGCGGCGCGACGATGTCAGCTCCCGCCGCGCCCTCGTGCGGTGAGTGCGACCAGTCCGAGGTCACGTACTCGCAGTGACCGAAGAGCTCACGGTAGGGACTGTCGCCGGCCCCGGCATCGAGCACGCGCGCGCCCGGCGGCGTCTCCCGCCCGGCGCGCAGGACCCAGGCCAGGATCGCGCGCCGCTCCGCGGGCAGCTCTCCCACGAATGCCCTCAGCCGTGGCGAGAGCGCCCGGTCGCTCACGAGGCCGGCCTGTCGGGGACCAGGCCGCGTAGGACCTGCCGCACCAGCAGGCGCTCGTCGGCACGCAGCCACGCGAGGTAGAACGCGGCCCAATAGCCGGCCAGGCCGATCCCGGCTGTCGCCACCAGCACAGGCGCGGTGCCGACGTCGGCGAAGACCCGCGCGAGCCCGAGCGCGGCGGCGAGCGCGGCCCCCAGCGAGTACGCGGGCAGCCACGACTCTCGCGCCAGCTCCTTGAGGCCGACTGGGATCTCGGACAGCGTCAGGCGGAGCGAGAACGGAAACACCGCCATGTATGGGATCGCCGTCCCCAGCGCCACGCCCTCGAGCCCCAGCGACGGCGTCAGCGCCAGTGACAGGGCGAGATTGCCGAGGGCGACCGACCAGGCGTACCGCGCGAGCGTCCGAGCTCGGCCCAGAGCGAGCAGCATCGCCCCGGATATCCCAAGGGCGCCGGTAACCAGCCAGTAGCTCACGAGGATCGTCAGTGAGAGGTCACCGCGCTCGAACTCAGGCCCGAGCCAGACCTCGAGTATCGGGCCTGCCAGCACCATGACGGTGACCGCGAGGGGCACGATTACGGCCAGCGAGTAGCGGGTTCCCCGGATCAACAACTCGCGCAACCTGTAGTCATCGTCCGCCGACGAGTAGCGCGCGGCACTGGGCAGCACGGTCACGTTTACGGCGCCATTGAGCGCGCGGACCAGGTTGTGGACGCGCACCGGGCCTTCGAACAGTGCCACGGTGGCGGCCGACCGGAACAAGCCGAGGATCACACGGTCGAGGGCGTAGATGACCACCGCAGCCGCTTCCGTGGCCGAGACGTAGCCCGCCATCGAGGCCGAGTCACGGATCCGGGCGCGCGTGACGAGGCCCGCCCGGAACACATGCGGGAGGCCGGAGAGCCTGACGACGATGAAGGAACCGACGCCTGCCCAGAGCGGGATCGTCGCGCTCGCGCCGATCAGGATCCAAAGATCGACGTCGGCGAACACGAGCCCCAGCAACAGGGCGCCGTACACGGTCACCCCGACCACGTCCATGACGGCCGCCATGTTGAACCGCTGCTCGGCCCTCAGCACGTCGCGGTAGACGGTGGCCGGCCACCCGAAGGCGGTGGCGAGTCCCATCGCGATCGACCCGAGGCGCGCCTGCCGGCGCAGCTCGTCAGACATGTCTATTGCCTCGGAGACCGCGACTCCGATCGCGACGATCGCGAGCCCGGTGATCGCCCCGGCGAGCACATAGATCAATGCCGCCGTCGAGAACGACGCGATCCGCTCCTGGTCGTCACGCGCGGCGGCCATGTTCCGCACCGCCGCGGCCGCCGCCGCGTTCTGCAGGACCAGCAGGTAGCCGGCCAGCGATGAGAGCAACCCGTAGACGCCGAGCTCGCTGAGCGTCAGCCGGCGCGCGAGCACGGTGAGCACGAGGAACATCGCAAGGAGGCCCGCCACCTGGGACCCCTGCTGGAGCAGCGATCCCGTGGCCAGCAGCCGAGCCTGGCCCCCAGCCCCCGGCGCGTCGGGCCGGCCCTTCGATTCCGGTCGGTCTGGTGTGGTCATCCTGGCGAGGGCCGGAGCATGGCGTACCTTCGCCTATCGTCCGGCGCGACCGGCACCCCTCTTGGCGTCCCTGCCCACATCCCCCGTCGACTGGTCGCGCCAGATTCGAGTCATGGACCGTCCTCCGGCCGGTGAGGCGGCTCGGCTCCGCGCCGGTGCCGACCTCGTCCTCCACGCCGACGCAGCCACCGCCGCCTCACTCCCCTCCGGAGTGCTGCTGGACGACCTGCTCGATCCAGAGGCACGGGCCGCCATAGACGCCACCGCGCGCGCAGCGCTCGAACGATGGCGTGCGACAAACGCGCCGCGGCTGACCGTGTCGGGCGTGGAGCTGGCCCACGTACACGAGGTCGAGCTGTTCATCGACGTTTTCCTGCGCGAGCTGCGTGTGGTGGAGGGGTTGCGCCGCGCGTTCGCCGGTGGCGCGCCCGAGCGGCTTGCGTTCGAGGGGATCGATTCGGCGCTGGCGGAATGCCTGCGCGCGACGCTCGCGCCGCAGGGAGTCGAGCTCGATGTCCGCCGGCCCGGAGGGCCGCCCACCTACCCGATCGGGTTCGGCCTGGCGACCGGAGCCCGTCGCCTGACGGGGGCCGTCCGGGAGATCGTTGGGCTGCCCGGCTGGCCTCGCGGTCGTGTACTCATCCAGCATTCCCATCACCTGACTCCGCTCTGGCGGCGGCTGGCACAGGACCGCGATACCCGGCCGGTCCTGGAGCTCATACACAGCTACGCGCTGCCGGGCCCGGATCGTCGCGCGCTCGCCCGCGCCGGTGGGTGGGTCGGGCATGCGGGGGCGCGCGGACGGCGAAGGTCGCGCGGCCTCACCCGCCGCGTGATCGACAAGGCACGGCCGGCGCCCGGCGACCCGCTCGACGCGTTCCTCCACGGGCGCGCCGTTGCCCTGCTCGACCAGCGCGCTCTCGACACCGTCGCCCACACCGACGTCTACCGCCGGGTGTTCACGTCCGGACCGGTGCGATCCGCCGTGGTCCCATCTGACACCGCTCCCACGGCGCGCATGATCGGAGTTGCCGCGCGTGAGGCCGGGGCGCCCGTCACATATGTCCAGCACGGTGTGATCGCCGCCCCGGTGCCCGATGGAGGCACGCCGCCGCCATACAGCGACGGGCTCGTGGCGGATCGAGTGGCGGTCTGGTCGGACGCGAACGTGGCACGGCTGACGGGTGTCGCGAGGGGCAGGGTCTCGCGCACCGGAAACCCCGGCGCGGGGAGCTACGCCGCCACGCCCACACCCCGGCCCGGCGCCAAGGCCACCCTCGTGCTGATCCAAAGCCCGACCCAGACGTCGATCGCCATGGACAACAGGGTGAGTGCGGACCACGTCGACCAGGCCCTCGCCGCCCTTTCGGCTTCCCGGCCCGGCGTGCCGGTGATCCTCAGACCCCACCCGATGGACGGCGCACGGGCGCTCTACGAGCGCATGGCCGAGGGTGCTCCGACGTCCGTTGCGATCGACTCGACGACGTCCCTCTCTCGGCTGCTGGCCGAGGTGGACCTGTGCGTCGGCGCGGTGTCCACCGCTTCGTTCGAGGCCGTCGCCGGTGGCGTGCCGGTCGTACTGCTCCTGGCACGCGAAACGCCGCTGCCCTGGCCCTTCGCCGGGCCGGGCACGCTGCCCACGGCCCGGAGCGCGGCGGAGCTCGCGGACCTGATTCCGGCGGCGCTCAGCGCAGGCGCCGCGGAACATCGAGCGCTGGCGCTGGATGCGCTCGGAGCGGTCCCGGGCGCGCTCGAGAACGTCCACGCGCTCGTCGCCGGGTCCGGAGCCGGGACCACAGCGTCCTAGCATGCGGATCGCGTGACCAGCATCAGGGCAACAGTCGAGGAGCTCTTCCCGCTCCACCGCACTCTCGTATCCGATGGCACGGACCGGGCACTCGAGCTGATCGCTGCTCGCATGCCGCCGGAGGCCGACTGGAACATCGAGACCTACCCGCCGGGCGCCCCGGCCTGGACCTGGAAGATCCCGGAGCGCTACGTCGTGCAAGAGGCGTACCTCGAAACGGAGGACGGAGAGCGAGTGGCGGACTTCGCCGACCACCCGCTGCACCTGGTGTCCTATTCCGAGCCGATCGATCGCCTGCTCACGTGGGAGGAGCTCAGCCCTCACCTGCACGTGAGCGAGGAGCGTCCGCAGGCGATTCCGTTCGAGTTCAAGTACTACGAACGCAGCTGGGGCTTCTGCTTGGCGAAGGATCGCGTCGACACCCTTCGGCGGGACGTGCGCTACCGGGCGGTGATCCGGTCGGAGTTCCTAACCGACCCGGAGCAGGGGCTGCGCGTGGGAGTGGCGACGCTGGGGGACGGGGCGAGCGCCGGCGGCGAGATCCTTCTCTGCGCCCACATCTGCCATCCGGCCCAGGCGAACGACGATGCCGCGGGAGTGGCGACGACGGTCGAGGTCGCACGCCGGCTCGCGGCCGACCCGCTGCCCGCGGGCTCACTCGGCGTGCGCATCCTCTTCTGCCCCGAGACGATCGGGAGCGTGGCTTACCTCAGCCACAACGAGCACCTGATCGAGCGGCTTCGAGGCGCAGCGTTCGTGGAGATGACGGGCTCCAGCGGTCCGCTGGCGCTTCAGCGCACGCGCCAGGACGATCACGTTCTCGACCGAATCGCCCGCGAGGCGGTGGCGACCCGCGATCCCGCCTATGCCGAGGGTGCCTTTCGCACGATCGTCGGCAACGATGAGATGGTGATCAACGGGCCGGGGGTCGACGTGCCTTGCGTCTCAGTCAGCCGCTGGCCCTACCCGGAGTACCACACGAGCGATGACAACCTGGACATCATCGACGAGGGGCAGCTCTCCGCAGCTGCCGATGCAGTAGAGGAGATTGTCCGCGTCTTCGCGAGCGACTACGTCCCGAGACGTACGTTTCGGGGACCGCTGTTCCTGTCCGGACACGGGTTGTGGGTCGACTGGCGCGAGAACCTGGAGCTCAATCGGGCACTCGAGAAGATCATGCTGAGCCTCGAGGGGGACCGGTCGGTCTTCGAGATCGCCCAGGAGGTCGGGGTCGACTACTGGCTGGTGCGCGAGTACGTCGAGCGCTTTCGCGAGCGCGGCCTGGTCGAGGTCGTCGGCCGGAGCAAGGCGGCGGCGCGGTGACGAGCAACGGACCGATCCTGCTCGATTGCACGATCCGAGACGGCAGCTATGCAATCGACTTCAAGTTCACCGCGGCCGACACCGCCCTGATCGCGAGCCGCCTCGACCTGGCGGGGTTGCCGTACGTCGAGATCGGGCACGGGCTCGGGCTGGGCGCGAGCGAGGCGGGGCAGGGCGCCTCGGCGTCACACGACCTCGAGGTGATCGAAGCGACGCGTGCCCGCGTCGACCGGGCGCGCATCGGAGCTTTCTTCATCCCTGGCATCGGTAGCGCCGATCGCCTTCGCGAGGCGGCCGAGAGGGGGCTCGACTTCGTGCGCGTCGGCCAGAACGCAGACGAGATGGACGCCGCGTGGCCCGTCGTCGAACTTGCCCGGGAGCTCGGTCTCGAGGTGTTCGTCAACCTGATGAAGAGCTACGGGATCCCGACCGCGGACTTCGCCGAAGTGGCCCACGCGGCCGAACAGGCCGGCGCCCGCGGGGTCTACGTGGTCGACTCGGCCGGAGGCATGTTCCCCGACGAGGTGCGCGGCTACGTGACGGCGGCCCTCGAGCGCGCTGAGCGAATCGCCGTCGGCTTCCACGGCCACAGCAACCTCCACCTCGCCGTCGCGAACAGCCTCGCTGCCTACGACGCCGGGGCGACATTCATCGATACAAGCGTCTGGGGCATCGGCCGCAGCTCGGGCAACGTCCCGACGGAGGTCATGGCGGCCGTTTTCGACCGCCTGGGGATCGACTGCGGCATCGCGGCGCTCGACATCATCGACCTGGCCGAGACCTACCTCCGGCCGCTTGCCGAGCACCTCCACCCCCACGACATGACAGCGGTGTCGCTCGGCTACGGGCGCTTCCACTCCAGCTACCTCTCGCGGGCGCTCGATGCCGCGGCGGAGGCGGGCGTGAACCCGTTCCGGCTCATCGTCGCGCTCGGTCACCAGGACACGATGCGCCTACCCGACGAACTCCTTGCCCGCACAGTCGAGGAGCTACGTGGCGAAGGAAGGGAGCCGGAGACGAGCAGCGAGCTGGCCCGGTTCTCGCAGGCCGGCTTCGGTCCCCGTCAGATCCGGACCGGCGACAGCGCACTCGGGGAGCTCCTCGACGGGCTCGGCGTGGTCGCCGCCAAGCGCAACGTCGCCATCGTGCTCGACCTCGCCCCCGCGACGGCGCTGCCCGACGACGGCGCAACCGCCGAGTTCGTCGCCGAGGACGAGCAGATGGCCCTCGGGCGCATCCGCTTCGGCTCGGTCGACGCGCTGGCGAAAGGTCTCGAGGGACGCGCGACCGCCGCCGAGCTGTTCCTGCTCGATCTGGAGGGGATCGATCCTCCGGCGTCCTCGCGGCTGACGGCCGAGGTCCGCGCAGCGATCGGCGGCCGGATCGTGCCCTACAGGTCGCAGGAGCTGGAGCTCGCGTATCTCGGCGAGGTCGCCATGAGCGTCCTGGCCGCCCGTGGTGGCACCAGCCTGCGGCTTCACGACCCCGGCGTCTACGCACCGGCCGCTGTGGAGGCTCTGCGGCGCAGGCTGGCGGGCATCGTCAGCGTGGTAGGCGCCGGTCAGGAGGAGCCGGACCTGCTCGTGGTCGTTGGGCCTCCAGGCCCTGAGAGCGAGTCTTCCCCTCGCGTTCCAGGGCTCTATCTGGGGCGCGCAGGGCTTGAATCCGACGAGCCCCGCCGAAAGGGTGAGCTGATCGTGCTGGAGCGCGCCGGCGCCTATCTGGGCCACCTGTCGCGCTGGCGGCGGGCCGTGGCGGCCGGCGACTCCCTGACGGCGCGCGAGACTCTAGCCTAGGCCCGATGCGCTACCTACGGCGGCTCGCCGAGGCGGACGAGCGGTGGGCCGACAGGCCCTTCCTCGTCGACGGTCCCGGGGACCGGACGGTCACACATCGTGAGGCGCGGGCCACGGCGGCCGCGCTCGCGAGCGAGCTGCGCCACCGCGGACTCGAGCGCGGCGACCGGATGGCGCTGGCCGCGCCGAACGCCGTGGAGCTGGCCCTGCTGTATATGGCGGCGGCCTACGCCGGCGTCGTCGTGGTCCCGATCGGCTCGGGCTTCGGCCGTCGCGAGCTGAGCTCGATCCTCGACCGTGCACGGCCCAGGCTGGTGGTGGCCGACGATGGCGCGGCGAAGCTGCGCGAGCTCGCGGGCGAGCGCGAGATCGACACGATTGCGCTCGGCGAGGCCGGGCTCGACCCGTGGGCCGCAGAGGACGCGGGCGACGGCTGGCAGCCCTTCGACGGCGCCTCGTCCGCCGACCTCGCGTCGATCCACTTCACGTCCGGCACCACCGGCCCGCCGCGCGGAGTCGGGCACACCTTCGGCGACTTCGTCGGCAACGCGCTCCGGTTCGCCGACGCCGCGGGGCTCGACGAGTCCAACACCTTCCACTCGGCCCTTCCGATGACCTACATGGCCGGCTACTACAACCTCCTGCTCCTGCCGCTGACGATCGGCGCAAGCGTGGTCGTGGACCACGCGTTCGGCCCCCGCTCGCTGATGAGCTTCTGGGATGTCCCCGCCCGCCACGGCGCCGATGTTCTGTGGCTCGTCCCGACGATGATGGCGATGCTCCTCCAGCTCGACCGCGGCGACGCCGGGGCGGACTACTGCCGAGAGGCGGTGCGTTTCGCCGCCGTGGGCACGGCGCCCCTCGACGCCGAGCTGCGGCAACGGTTCGAGGACCGCTACGGGGTGACGGTTCACAACTCCTATGGGCTCTCGGAGACCCTGCTGGCCACGGCGAGCACGCCCGCGCAGCCGGCGGACGGCGATGCCGTGGGCGCGCCGCTGCCGGGCGTCGAGGTCGCCGTGCTTTCGGACACCGGAACCCCTCTCGAGCCCGGAGAGGCCGGGGTGGTCGGGATCGTCTCGCCCGACACGATGCTCGGTTACCTCACCGAAGCCGACGCGAATGGGCGTCTGCGCTTCGATCCTCCCCCCGCCCTCGGAGGAGGCTGGTTCGACACCGGGGACATCGGGACGCTCGATCCGGGGGGAACCCTGCGCATCACGGGCAGGACCAAGGAGGTGATCATCCGGGGGGGCGTGAACCTGAGCCCGCTCGAGATCGAGCGCGTGCTCAGCGCCGAGCCGCTCGTCGAGAACGTGGCGGTGGTGGGGACGCCCCATCCGCTCCTCGGCGAGGAGCTCACGGCGGTGATCGTGCCGGCGCCCTCCGCGACCCTCGAGCTCGCGGAGGCGGCGCTGCGCGAGCGCGCCGCGTCCCAGCTGGAGGAGCCTCAGCGACCGGGCGTGTACCTGGAGATCGACGCACTCCCGCGCACCCCCACCGGCAAGGTCCGCCGCGGCACGGTGCGCGACCTCGCCATCGACCGGCTCGGCCTACCCGCGAGCGCCAAGGGCTTCACCGCCGACGCGCACCGCGATGAGGGCGCGAGCGCCGGCTCGAAGCCGCGGATCATCGACCTCTCCCACCCGGTGCACGAGGGCATGACCACGTTTCCCAGCCCCAATCACCCGCGGGTCGGAGATGACCCAGCTCGCCCGCCATCGCGTGGAGGGCCGCGCGACTCGCCGGGTCGTGATCGGGACGCACACGGGCACGCACCTCGATGCCCCGCTGCATTTCATCGAGGATGGAGGCGCAACGGACTCGCTCGCGCTGGACGATCTCGTCGGACCGGCTCAGATCGCTGACCTGACCGCGACCGGACCGCTCGAAGCCGTGGACACCGACGCCCTGCGTGGCCGCGCTGGGCGGTGAACTGCGCCACCCCCGCGTGCTCCTGCGATTCGGGTGGTCCGAGCGCTTCGCCCACGGGCTTGACTTCTACGCGTCCTCGCCGCATCTCACGCTCGCCGCCAGCGAGTGGCTCGTCAACGCAGGAGTGCGCGTGCTCGGCCTGGACACCCCATCGCCCGACGACCCCCGCAACGCCCAGGGCACGGATGTGGACAGCCCCAACCACCAGGTCCTGCTGGGGGCCGGGGTCATCCTGCTCGAGTACCTCGCGAACCTCGACCAGCTTACGGGCGACGAAGCCTGGATCGCGGCCCTGCCGCTGCCACTCGAGGGAGCCGACGGAGCGCCCTGCCGCGTGGTGGCGGTGGACCCGGCTCCCTGACCTGTGGGCGCACGCGTCAAGACCCTGCCCGAGATCCTGATCAGGCCCATCGCGCCGGGACAGTACGTGGCCAGCAACCCGTTCGTGGGGACGCATGCGGTGGGCGATGACACCCTGGTCGAGTTGCTCGGCCTGCTCACCGAGGCGCTGCCCGAGGCCGACGTCGCAGAGCACTTCAAGGGCCGTGGGCTCGTCGTGGAGGACGCGACGGAGTCGCCCTTTCGAGATGGTCTGCTGGGCGACCCGACCGGCCTGCGCCGAGATGCGAGCACCGCCGGCGCCCGGCACCGGGAGCCCGCTGCCGCGCTCGATCTGCTCCGGCGACTGATGCTGGTGACGACGGACGAGGCCGCCTACCAGGACCATCTCGCGCCGCGGCGCAACGTGCTCGACCGTGACCACCGCGGCAACCTCCACCAGAGGGTCGGCGAGTACGTGATGTTCGAGCTGCGCGAGCGCGACCTCGACCGCTGGTGGGCCGATCAGAAGTTCTCCGGCGACCGGCGTGGCCCGCGCGACGGCCCCTACCGATTCGTGCAGTGGGAGTTCATGGATCGCCACTTCACGGCCGACCGCCTGGAAGGGCGCCGGGTGCTGGACTTCGGCTGCGGCCCGGGCCTCTTCACTCGCCTGTTCGCGCGTCGCGGCGCAACGGTGGTCGCAACCGACACCAACGCCGCCCACCTCGCGACCGCGGAAGCCCTCCTGCGCGAGGAGGGGCTTCTCGACGCGGTCACCCTTTCAGAGCTCGGGCTCCCGGCAGAGCAAAGCCTGAAGGCCCTGGGCGAGGGCGAGTTCGACCTGATCCTCCTGAGCGACGTCCTGATGTTCTACTTCCACCCCTACGACGAGAGCGCGGACCTCGACCCCGTCCGCCTGCTCGCGACCCTCCGGGAGATGCTGGCTCCGGGCGGGACGATCGTCGTGATGGAGCCGCACGGCGTCTTCTGGCAGCAACCCCGGCTGGGCGCCGCGGAGCGACCGTTCACGATCCTCACCGAGTACCGCTCGCGGCGGTACGGGGTGACCCCCACGCTGGATCGGCTCAGCGCGGCTGTGGAGTCAGCGGGGCTGACGATCACCCGCATCCGCGAACTGGCGTCCGACGGTGGTGACCGGCACGCGGAGGCCTTCGCCGCCGAATTCCCCCTCTGGTGGCTGTTCGAGCTCCGCGCGGCCGCGCCCTCAGAGTGATTCTCGGGGTCGCCCAGCTCGTCTTCAACACCCCCTCGCTCGACGCCTGCGCCGAGCGGCTCCACCGCGCCGGGTACACGACCACCTTCCGCGACGATGCGCTGGCCAGCCATCCCTCCAAGGAGCCGTTTCTCGGGGCGCCGCGGGCGGAGCTGGCGATGGCTCATTTCGCCCCGCCGGCGCCGGGTCAGGCGGTGGAGGTCACGGAGTACGCCGGGGCTCCCCCGGCCGGTCGCGCGAGCTACGCCGTCGACGCGGCCGGCGAGGGCCCAACGGCGGACGTCCTCGCGGCCGCCTCGCACCCGATCACCCGCGTCGCGGTCGCGACGACCGACCCGGGCGCGAGCCGCGGCTTCTGGACCGAGGCCCTCGGGTTCCGCGACGCGGACGAGTCGCCGCGGCTGCTCTTCCCCGCGCTCCTGGAGGCCTGGCGCGTGGAGATCTCGCTGGCGCCTGCGGGAAACCACGATCGCAGTCTCGACGCGGACGGCCTGGTGCTGTTGACGCTTCTCTGCTCCAACCTAGACCGCGATCTGGCGGCCCTCGCCGAGCACGGGGGGCTACGATTCGCGTCTCCGTGGGATGAGCGCGTGGGCGGTCGGCAGGTGCGGATCGCGCTGGTGGAGGGGCCCGGCGGTGAACTCGTCGAGCTGCTTCAGGCGCCCTCGCGCGAGCATCCGGGATGAACGTATGAACGAGATCGAGAACTGGATCGTCGAGTACTTCCGAGCGAAGGCGCGCCTCAACGGCGCCGCCGGCGACGAGCTGCTCGATGTCAACTACTTCGACGCCGGCATGCTCGATTCGCTCGGCACGCTGGAGATGATCACCGGGCTCGAGGACCAGTTCGAGGTTCGGTTCGAGCCGGAGCAGATGCAGGATCCACGCTTCTGCAGCATCCGCGGGCTCGCTGAGATCGTCGGCGAGATGCGGGCCAATGGAGGCTGAGGCCGGCGCGCGGGCGCCGGACTACGAGCGCTCCGACGTCGTCGCCGCCCTGCGGGCGGTCGGGATCGAGCCCGGCTCCGTAGTCCTCTCGCACACGAGCGTCGGGATGCTCGGCAGACCGGCCGAGGGTCTCTCGAAGGACGCCCTTTTCGAGTTGTTCACCTCCGCGTTCACCGAGGTGCTCGGACCCAGCGGCACGCTCGTGCTTCCCGCGTTCAGCTACTCCTACACGAGCGGGGAGACCTTCGATCCGGTCAACACGCCCCCCGGGACCATGGGTCTGCTCACCGAGATGCTCTGGCAGCAGCCCGGTGTCCGGCGCTCTCTCGACCCGATCTTCTCCGTGATCGCGCTCGGAGCCCGCGCGGACGAACTCACCGCCGGGATCCCCGCCGAGTGCTTCGGCGATCACACGATCTGGTCGCGGCTGCTCGAGGCGGACGCGTTGGTGTGCAACATCGGGATCGGCTCGCACTCCACTTTCATCCACCATGTGGAGCAGAAGGCCGGCGTGGGCTACCGCTACCTCAAGCGGTTCGGCGGCGTGACGATCGTCGACGGCGAGCCCATTGAGACGGAGATCGACTATCTCGTGCGCGATCTCGACTCGACCGCCAACGTCCCCTACTTCATGCGACTCGACCGCGATGGCCGCGCCGACGGCTCCGTGCGAGCCGCCCGGGTGGGGCGCGGAGAGGTCAACGCGATCCCGATCCGACGGATGGAAGAGCTCATCCGGAGCGGGCTCGCCGCGGATCCTGAGTACCTGATCCGCGGCGCGAAGGCGTAGGCTCCGCCGCGATGTCGAACGGCGACGCCCAGACGGATCTCGAGCGCCTGTGGGCGGGCACATTCGGTGACGACTACGTGGAGCGCAACACCGCCGCCGGTGCCGGCCGGCGCGAGTTCTGGCAAGAGGTCGTCGACCGCATCGAGCCCGGGAACGTGCTCGAGGTGGGCTGCAACATCGGCGGCAACCTGCACTGGCTCGCGGAGCTGCTCTCGACCGAACGCGTCGCCGGCGTCGATGTGAACGAGCGCGCTCTCGAAGCGCTGCGGGAGCGGGTCCCGGGCATCGACGTGCGCGCCGCCACCGGGCGCTCGCTGCCGTTCGAGGACGACAGCTTCGATCTCGTCTTCACGAGCGGAGTCCTGATCCACCAGGCCCCGGGGCAGCTCGAGGAGATGATGGGCGAGATCGTCCGCTGCTCGCGCCGCTGGGTCCTGTGCGCGGAGTACTTCTCCGAGGACGAGGTCGAAGTGCGCTACCACGGCAAGAGCGGTGCGCTGTTCAAACGCGACTACGGCGGGCTGTACGAGCGGCTGTTCGAGGAGCTGGCGCTCCTCGACACCGGGTTCCTCGCGCGGGCGGACAATCCAAGCTGGGACGACGTCACGTGGTGGCTCTTCGAGCGCCGCGAGACGTGAGCCGGGCCCGGGTCCTAGCCGTCGTCCAGGCGCGCATGTCCTCGACCCGGCTACCCGGGAAGGTCCTCGAGGACCTCGGCGGCGCCCCCGTGCTGCGCTGGGTGCTCGACCGCCTCGGGCGCGCCGGTGAGATCGACGGCGTGGTGCTCGCGACATCGAGCGACCGGTCGGATGACCCGGTGGCCGCGACGGGCGCCGAGGCCGGCGTTCCCGTCGTGCGGGGTCCTCTCACGGACGTGCTCGATCGCTACCGCCTCGCCGTGGCCGAGCATCCCTGCGACGCAGTCGTGCGGATCACGGCCGACTGCCCGCTGATCGATCCCGAGGTGGTCGACCTCGTCGTCGCAACGTGGCGCGACAGCGATGCCGACTACGTCGCGAACATGATCGCTCCGCGGACCTTCCCGGCCGGGCTGGACACCGAGGTCGTGTCCGTCGAGGCGCTCAACACGGCGGCGGCCGAGGCGACCGACCCCTCCGACCGCGAGCATGTCACCCCGTTCGTGCGAAACCAGCCCGCGCGGTTCTCCCAGGTGCGGGTCTCGCGGGAGCCCGCCTATGCCGGGCTGCGGCTGACGCTCGACACGCCAGAGGACCTGCGCTCACTGCGCGAGCTGGTGGCCAAGGCCGGGCACGACGCGTCGATGGACGAGCTGATCGCCGCGGCCGGCGCGCTCCCCGACTAGACCATCTGCCAGGTGACCGGCTCGTCGAAGGGGATATCTACCTTCGCCACCCGCCCGACCAGCAGCTCGAGGTGCTTGGGCGCGACGCCTGTCCCGGGACGCTTCACCGTGAGCATCTCGGCGGTGATTTCCGTGCCGGCCGGGATCTCCACCGCCGCGATCACGCTGCGGCGCGCCAGCTTGTACATCTCCCCCGCCTCGGCCCCGAACGGGCCCTCCAGGCGCCCGTGGCCAAGCGCCGCCTCCACGCTGCGCACCCCGGCCACCAGCGCCTTCAGCTCACCGGGTTCCACGGCGAAGGGATGGTCGGGACCCTCCATCGAGCGGTCGAGCGTGAAGTGCTTCTCGATCAGCTCCGCCCTAAGGGCCGCTGCCCCCGCGGCCACCGCCACCCCCTCGGAGTGGTCGGACAGCCCCACGGGGACGCCGAAGGCGTCGCGCATCGTGGCCATGGCGCGCAGGTTCATCACGTCGTCGGGCGCCGGGTACACCGACGCGCAGCGCAGCAGCGCCACCTCGGCGTTGCCCGCCTCGGCCACCGCGCCGAGCGCGTCCTCGATCTCGCCGTATGTGGCCATGCCCGTGGACACGATCACCGGCACCCCGGCGCCGGCGGCGTAACGGATCAGCGGCAGGTCCACGATCTCGAACGAGGCGATCTTCATCGCGGGCACGCCCAGCTCCCGCAGCCCGTCGACGGCGGCGCGGTCGAACGGGCTGGAGAAGAAGTGGATCCCACGCTCGGCCGCGTGCTCGGCCAGCTGGGGCTGCCACTCGCGCGGGAGGGCGATCGCGTCGAGCAGCTCCTGGGGGCTGCGCTCATCGTCGAGGTACTCGAACCGCGGCGTCCGCGACGAGTACAGGTCCGTTCCGGTGTACGTCTGGAACTTCACGGCGTCCGTCCCAGCCTCCGCCGCCACATCGATGAGCTTCAGGGCCGTGTCCAGGTCACGGTTGTGGTTTGCCCCGGCCTCGGCGATCACGTAGGCGGGCTCACCGGGGCCGACCCTGCGGTCGCCGATCGAGATGTGTGACGCAAAGCGGCTCACGGCATCGCCCTCCCCAGCTCGGACACCACACGATCCACGTCGCCCTCCTCCATGGCGGGGAACATAGGCAGGGAGATCAGGCCCGAGTAGAGGCGCTCGGCCTCGGGGCACTCGTCCTGGGGGTAGCCGAGAGTGTCCCGGTAGTGGGGCAGCCGGTAGATCGGGATGTAGTGCACCTGCACGCCAATGCCCGCGGACCGCAGCGCCTCGAAGGCCACCAGGCGGGCCTCGGCGCCCGCCACGACCCGTACCGGAAACAGGTGGTAGCCGTGCAGCGAACCCTCCGGCGCCGCCGGCGGCAGCTCCACGCGCTCGTCACCGGCGAGCCGCTCGCGGTAGAGCGCCGCGATCTCGTTGCGGCGCGCCACCCAGCCGTCCAGCCGCTCGAGTTGGCTGGTGCCGAGCGCGCATTGGAAGTCGGTGATCCGGTAGTTGAAGCCCAGCGCCTGCATCTCGTAGTACCAGCCGCCGTCGGTGGGGCCGGGCGAGGTGCCCTCGCGGGTGATCCCGTGGGTGCGGAAGAGCCGCAGGCGCGCCGCCACCTCCGGGTCCTCGGTGGCCACCGCCCCGCCCTCGCCCGTGGTCATCGACTTCACGGGGTGGAACGAGAAGGTGGTCATGTCCGCGCCGCCCGGCCCGCCGACCTTCGCGCCCTCGCGGTGGCCGCCGATCGCGTGGCAGCCGTCCTCGACAACGGTCACCCCGTCGACCAGCGGCAGCTCGACCGGCAGGCCGGCGTAGCTCACCGCCACCACGGCACGCGTGCTCTCGTCCACCGCCTCCGCGGCCTCCGTCGGGTCGATGTTCCACGTGGCCGGGTCTATGTCCACGAAGCGCGGTCGCGCGCCCATGTAGAGGGCGCAGTTGGCCGACGCGGCGAAGGTCATCGGCGAGACCAGCACCTCGTCGCCCTCGCCCGCGCCCGCCGCGAACATGGCGGCGTGAAGCGCGCCGGTGCCGTTCGCGAACGCCACCACGTGGGCCGCCCCCAGGTACTCGGCGAGCGCAGCCTCGAAGCGGTCCACCGCCGGTCCCTGGGTGATCAGCTCGGAGCGCAGCGTGGCCACCACCGCTTCGACGTCGGCCTCGGAGACCTCCTGGCGTCCGTACGGGAGGAAGTCCGCGGTCACGCCACCGGGGCGACGCCGGCGGACATCTCGCGCAGCTCCTCCACCCCCAGCCACGACTCGTTGGTGTCGCTGGAGTAGCGGAAGCCTTCGGCGATCCGCGAGCCGCCCGGCTCCCGCAGCTCCCATGACGCGTACTCGGGCAGGATCACGTAGCGGTCGTCGAGCTCGTAGCTGTGCCTCGACTCGTCCTCGGTCACCAGCATCTCGTGCAGCTTCTCGCCGGGCCGGATGCCGATGATCCGCCGCTCGGCATCGGGCGCGATGGCGTCGGCCATGTCGGTCACGCGCATGCTGGGGATCTTCGGCACGTAGACCTCGCCGCCGCCCATCGTGGTGAGCGAGTCCATCACGAAGGCCACCGCCTGGTCGAGGGTGATCCAGAAGCGCGTCATGCGTTCATCGGTGATGGTGAGCACGCCCGTCTCGGCCTGCGCCTTGAACAGCGGCACCACCGACCCGCGGCTGCCCACCACGTTGCCGTAGCGCACGCTCGCGAAGCGGGCCGGGCTATCGGCCGAGTAGGCGTTGCCCTGGGCCACGATCTTCTCGGCGCACAGCTTGGTGGCGCCGTAGAGGTTCACCGGGTTCACAGCCTTGTCGGTGGACAGCGCGACCGTGAGCGGCACGTCGTTCTCGATCGCGGCGGCCACCACGTTCTCGGCGCCCACCACGTTGGTCTGCACCGCCTCGAAGGGGTTGTACTCGGCTGCCGGCACCTGCTTAAGGGCCGCGGCGTGAACGATCACGTCGACGCCGCGGGTGGCGCGGGTGAGGCGCGGCAGGTCGCGCACGTCGCCGAGCAGGTAGCGCACGCGAGTCTCGTCGGCGAACCGGCGCTGCAGCTCGGACTGCTTCAGCTCGTCGCGGCTGAAGAGCCTGATCGACCGCGGGTCGTGGTCGCGCAGCACCGTCTCGATGAAGCGCGTGCCAAACGAGCCGGTGCCGCCGGTGACCAGCAGCGTCTTGCCGTCCAGGAGACTCATACCGGCCGGGATGCTAGAGCGGTGCGGTCGAGGAAGAGAGGCGATGCACCGTCCCCTGCGGCCGCGAACCCGGCCCGCCGGAACGCGCTCGCGGAGCGGTCGTTGCCCTCCTCGACCTCCGCGCGCACCCGTTCCAGCCCCGCGAGCCCGGCCAGCATCAGCTCGGAGGACTCCCGCACGATCCGCCGCCCCAGGCCGCCCCCGCGGCGCTCCGGCGCCACCACCACGCTGATCTCGGCCTCGTCCCCCGACCGGTCGAAGCGCACCGAGCCCATCGGGCCCTCGTCGCTCTCCGCGATCAGCAGCGTGCGGTCGGGGTCGGCGAGCACACCCGCGAACCAGCGTTCGTGCTCCTGGGCCCCGATCTCGTGCTTGGTGTGGGACACGGCCCGTGTCTCGTGGTCGTTTCGCCATGCGAGTTGCAGCTGCGAGTCGGCCTCCGACGCCGGGCGGTAGAGCAGCGGCTCGGGCGGGTCGTCGCCGCGAACCATCGCCCTGAGCGCGTCGCGGACGCGGAAGGCCCCGTAGCCATCGATGATCGCGGGCCCGCGCCGCGCGATGCCCTCGCGCACGGCCGGGTCGGCCAGCCGGTCGATCAGTTCCGCGACGTCGCTGCCCGTGATCGCGATGCCCGCGTCCGCGAACGTGCGCGCCACGCGCTCCTGCTCGGGCGCGACCGGCACCAACGCCGCGGGCAGGCCGGCGCAGGCAAGCTCGTAGGCGGTCACGCCCGCCGCACCGGCCGCCACGTCGGCCGCGGCGATCGGCCCGGTCAGGCCCACCGCGGGCGGCACCAGCTCGAGGCCGCGCTCCTCGCAGGCGGCGCGTGCCCGCTCGCGCAGCTCGGCGCCCGCGCTCCCCGCCCCCGCGGTCACCAGCACGCGCTCGAAGCCGCGCTCTCGCCTGGCACCCACGAGGCTCGCCGCCACGGGGGCGTAGGCCGGCCCCGCGATCTCGGGACCGTCGGCGTCCAGGTGGTAGTCGATCTCGATCGCGCGCTCGAGGGTCGCGCCGGGCTCGTCGGCGATCACCGCGAGAGGACTGTGGTCGGGCAGCGGTGCCTCATAGGAGTCGAAGACCGTGAGCTCGCCGTCATCCGGTGCGTGCTCGGCCGCGACGGTCTCGACTCCGGCCGCGGTCAGCAGGTCCGCGGCCATGCCCCCGTACTCGCCGGCGAACAGGACCTCGTCGCCGGCCGTCCGGAACGCCAGCGCGATCTGCAGGCAGCGGGCCACGTGGCCCGCGCCCACGCGGTCGCCCCCGTCGCAGCGGAACAGGATCACCGCCGCCGCCTCGCGCGCAGCACCCGGTAGACCAACACGATCATCCGGCTCATCGCCGCGTTCGCCGCCACGGCCACCCGGTGCCCCTCGCCGTGGCGCCGCGCCACCTCGGCGTGCTCGGCGAACTGACGCTCGAAGCCCTCCATGCTCAGCGTGCCCTCGGTCATGCGGAAGCTCGACAGGTAGCGCCGCAGCACGATCGGGTCACCTCGGTGCGCCACTCGCAGCCAGAGGTCGTAGTCGTGGGCCGTGGGCAGGGTCGGGTCGACCGGGCCCACCTCCTGGACCACGGCCCGCCGCACGAACGTCGCCGGGTCCGAGACGAAGTTCTGCGTGAGGTAGAGGCCGAACGAGAACCGGCGCAGGAACGCGTTCTTGTAGGCGGTCACTCGCTTGCGTATCTCGCGCCCATCGCCGTCGATGATCCGGCAGTAGCCGGTGACCCATCCCCGGTCGGGCGCGCGGGCGAAGGCCTCGCCGACGGCCGCGAGGGCGCCCGGCTCGTAGCGATCGTCCGCGTTGAGCCAGCCGACCACCTCGCCCTGCGCCATCCCCAGCCCCTTGTTCACCGCTTCCGCGCGGCCGCCGTCGGGCTCGGAGACGAAGCGGATGCCGTCCGCGCGCTCGAGGATCGCGAGGGTGCCGTCCGTCGACCCGCCGTCGATCACGAGATGCTCGACCGACGGGTAGCCCTGGGTGCGAACGCTCTCCAGGGCCTCTTCGATGGTGCCGGCCGCGTTCAGGCAGGGGGTGACGATGGTGATCGAGGGGAGCTCCGCCACGACGGGCGAGTCTCGCACGCTCGTAGGATCGGCCCGTGCATGTCGGCTTCGCCCTGTTGACGCTGTTCCCGGGCCGCGTCGGCGGGTCGGAGACCAACGTGCGCGGACTGCTCGGCGAGTTCGCGTCCGGAAACGGGCCCGAGCGGGTGACCGTGCTCGCCAACCGCCATGTGGCAGCGGCCTACGAGCCCGCCGGACCGGTGGAGGTGCACCAGGTGCGCTCGTACCGCCCTGGCGACGGCATGCTCACGCGCACCCTTGCGATGGCCACCGCCCTGGCCCTGCCACGCCTGGCCGCGCGCGACGTGCCCGGGGGCCTGGACCTTCTCCACTACCCGGTCACCGTTCCGATCCCCCGCACCGAGCTGCCCAGCGTGGTCACGCTGCTGGATGTCCAGCACCACGACCTGCCCGGGTTTTTCTCACGCGCGGAGGGCACCTACCGGCGCAGGGCATACGACCGCGCCGCGCGCGACGCAGACGTCGTGGTCACGATCAGCGAGTTCTCACGGGAGCGGATCGTCGAAACGCTCGGCATCCCGGCCGGCCGCGTGGTGGCCGTGCCGCTTGGAGTCGACCACGAGCGCTTCAGCGCCGTGGGGCCGTCGGGCGACCTCGACCTGCCCGAGCGCTACCTCTTCTACCCGGCGAACCTGTGGCCCCACAAGAACCACGAGCGCCTGATCGAGGCGCTCGCCCAGGCGCCGGAGGCCGAGCTCGTGCTGAGCGGCCAGGACTATGGCCGGCTGGCCGGGTTGATGGAGAGGGCCCGCGCGCTGGGCGTCGGCGACCGCGTGCGCCACGTCGGCCACGTTCCCCACGCCGCCGTCCCGGAGCTGTACCGGTCGGCCACCGGGCTGATCTTCCCGTCGCTGTACGAGGGCTTCGGGCTACCGCCTCTCGAGGCGATGGCCTGCGGCTGCCCCGTCGCCGCCGCCGACGCCGGATCGCTGCCCGAGATCGTCGGGGACGCGGGCCTGCTCTTCGATCCTCATGACGCGGAGGCGATGGGGTCGGCGATGCGGACCCTCTGGGAGGACGAGGGAGAGCGCGAGCGCCTGAGCCTGGCCGGCCGTGAGCGATCGCTGCGCTTCACCTGGCGCGCCGCGGCGGAGCGCCACCGGGAGGTCTACTCCGGCGTGCTCGCCTAGAACGGATCGAGCGGGGCGCCGGGAGAAGCGCACGAGGCCTGTCGCGCGAGACCCGGCGAAGCACCAACCCGTCTCGCTCGGCGACGGTGACCAGGGTGCCTACGGGCGTCCCGTCGAGCCGCTCGTACCCATCGCCGATGGCCACCGGGGCCGTCGCCGAGCCGGGCTTGCGCACCAGGATGGTCCCCCGCTCGAAGTCACGCCGGATCACGCCCTGGTCGGCGAACGCCCCTCCACGGGCGGAGCCGAGGTCGAGCTCCCAGCCCTCCCGCCACCAGGTGGTGGGACGGCGCCGGTACCCATGGCCGATGAAGTCGCGGCCCGTGGCGTCCATGAGATAGGTGGCCAGCGCGTACTCGGGCGGCCCGTTCCACTGGTCCTGGACGATACCCCTGCCCTGGGCGTGGATGTAGGGGATCCAGCTGCGAAGCGTGTCCCAGCCGAACCGGGAGTTCCCGGGTACCAGGCCGGGATCCGCGTAGCCGCCCTCCACCTCGATCAGGTCGGCCTGCTGGATCGCCGCGCGCACGTGCTCCGACCTGGGCACGCCACGCGACAGCCCGCCTCCAAAGTGGTAGCGCTGGTTGTGGACGATCTCCTCGCCGGGGAACGCCTCCCGGATCTCCCGCATGAACCGGGCCATGGCGGCCTGCCACCTGCCCTCCGTGACCGACCGGCCATCGGCGCCGACGGGGGTCACCGCTGGACAGGCAACTCGCGCCCACATTGCCGCACACCACCCGATCGAGGTTCACATCGTCGACGAAGATGCCCCGGTGCTCGGGCAGAAGCTGCCCGTCGCGCAGCTCCGCGATCCACGCCGCCCGGAAGTCCGGGCTGGTCACGTCGAGCGCGTACTGCGGGCAGGTGCCGTCCGCCCTACAGGCGTAGTCGAGGTACATCAGGTTGCCGGCCGTGTCCCTGAGCACGAACCGCCCCAGGGGGCCCTCGAGGTCGCCCGTCTGCAGCCCGTAGGCGTCCTTGTAGAGCCAGGCGTGTGGATACCAGGCGACCCAGCGGCGAGCGGCCGCGAAGTCATAGGTCAGGGAGCGCGCGTACCGGGACGTCAGGAAATCGCGCTGGGGGCCGGGGCCTGCCGCGTCGGCGGCAAGGAAGAACGAATCGGTGTCCGGCCCGCCGGGGGCGAAGAACGAGACCTTCCCCTCACCGGCGGCAATACCCTGCGTGGCCGCGAGCAGGCAGACGATCTGCACCACCACAACCGCGACGCAGAGGCGTGAAACCACTCCAAACAGAGTTGCAGGGGCCGATCCTGATCGAGCCGACGGTCCATGGAGACCAGCGTGGGTTCTTCCAGGAGACCTACCGCCGATCGGTGTTTGCCGAGCTCGGGATCGAGCACGACTTCGTACAGGACAACCACTCGCGGTCGACCAAGGGCGTGGTCCGCGGCATCCATTTCGACATCACGGGACAGGCGAAGGTGGTCCGCTGCGCGCGGGGAGCGATCCTCGACGTGTTGGTCGACCTGCGGCGCGGATCCCCGGATTTCGGGCGCTGGGAGGGCTTCGAACTGAGCGACGAGAACCACGTCCAGGTCTACGTCCCGCCCGGGTTCGGCCACGGATTCTGCGTGACCAGTGAGATTGCAGATGTGGTCTACAAGCTCTCGTCCTACTACGATCCCTCCACGGAACGCGGCTTTGCCTACGACGATCCCGAGGTGGGAATCGAATGGCCCGCCGAAGGGTTGAAGGTGTCAGCGCGCGACGCGCACGCGCCCTCCCTAGCCGATATCGCCGCGGATCTGCCGTTTCGCCACCCATGAGAACGCTCATCTTCATCCCGGCCTGGAACGAGGGCGAATCCGTTGCGGCGGTTGTCCGAGACGTTCGCGAGCGCCTGCCCGGCGTTGACGTGCTCGTGGTGGACGACGGGTCCACCGACAACACCGCGGACCGTGCCCGCCAGGCCGGCGCGATCGTGGCCAGCCACTCCTTCAACCAGGGGCTCGGGGCATCGCTTCAGACCGGCTACCTCTACGCGCAGCGGCGCGGCTACGGCTTCTGCGCACACCTCGACGCGGACGGCCAGCACCCGGCCGAGGAGCTGGCGCGCCTGCTGGCCGCGGTGTGGGACGACGAGTGCGACCTTGCTCTCGGCTCGCGCTACCACGCGCCGAGCACCGAGGCCCTGATCGAGGGGGAGCACTACCAGCCCACCATCTTCCGGAAGCTGGGAATGGCCGTGTTCCGCGGGCTGCTCACGTTCACCACCCGGCACCGGTTCACCGACACCACGAGCGGCTTCCGCGCGGCCAACGAGCACGCGATCCGCCTGTTCGCCGCGCGCTACCAACCCGACTTCGCCGAGCTCGAGTCCCTGCAGCGCGCGGTGCGCCACGGGCTCCGCATCAAGGAGCTCCAGGTGACCATGCTCCCGCGCGCGGCGGGCACGTCGAAGATCACCCCGCTCGCATCCGCGTTCTTCATCTTCAAGGGACTCCTCGTCGTCGGGCTCGGAGCCCTCCGGCGCCGGGAGCAGGACCTTGTCAGGCGGGTTCTGCACCCCGGGGAGGCGGAGTCGGAGGCGAGTCGTTGATCGAGCTGGCAGAGATCTCGGTGAACCTCAGCCCGAGGGCTCGCGTCCTCGCGATCGTGTTCGCGGCCGTCTTCGTGATCTCGATCCTCGAGCTCGTGCGGCGTCACCGCCTGCAGGAGCGCTACACGGTGATCTGGCTCGCGGCCGGCGGCGCGATGATGATCGGGGCGATCTTCCCCGACGAGACGATCGGAGCGCTCGCACGGGCGCTCGGCGTGTCGGACACCACGATCGCGCTCTTCTCCCTCCTCTTCCTCGTCCTGCTCGCCCTGACCCTGCACCTCACCGTCGTCGTCTCGAGTCAGAGCGAGAAGATCACGCGACTCGCCCAGGACCTCGCGATCGAGCGAGCGGAGCGAACGAGCGACCTGGAGGCACCGAGCTATGAGGTGCACGAGTAACGGAGGCCCAGTAGTTCGACTAGACTCATCCGGCCGTACCACCGGGGCAGGGATGTCGGGGAAGAAGCGCCGCGGCCGTTTGCCGCCACACGACAGGAGCCCCGAACCGCTATGGAACCGATGAAGGTCAGCAGCGCCCTAACCGTCGCCCGCCCGGGGGCGTCCGTGCGCCGTCGTGACGTGCTCGGCATCCCGATGGCGATGACCGACTACACGGGCGCGATGGACGTGATGGACGGGATGGTCGAGCACCGCGAGCGCGGCTGGATCTGCGCCGCCGCGGTGCACTCGGTGATGGTCGCCCAGGACGACGCGCTCATGCGCAGGGCGCTCACCGACGCCGTGATCACCGTGCCCGACGGCATGCCGATCGTGTGGGCGGCGAACATGCTGGGCGAGGACCTTCCCAACCGCGTCTACGGGCCCGAGCTGATGCGCCGCTACTGCGAGCGCTCGGTGCAGCGGGGCCACCGCGTGTGGCTCTACGGCGGCCGCGACCAGGGGGCGCTGGTGCAACTCGCGCTGACCCTGCGCAAGAAGCACCCGGGCATCCAGATCGTCGGCGGGTACTCGCCGCCCTTCCGGCCTCTCACCGAGGAGGAGGACGAGACGATCGCCGCGCAGATCAACGAGGCCCGCCCCGACGTGCTGTGGGTGGGCATCGGCGTGCCCAAGCAGGAGAAGTGGATGGTCCACATGCGCAAACGGCTCGACGTGCCGGTCATGTGCGCCGTCGGCGCGGCCTTCGACTTCCACGCGGGCCGCGTCTCCCAGGCGCCCGGCTGGATGCAGGAGCGCGGCCTGGAATGGACCTACCGAATCGCGCAGGAGCCGCGCCGGCTGCTGCCGCGCTACCTCTACACCAACCCGCGCTTCATGCTCTCGTTCGTGCGCCAGTACGTGGCCGAGCGCCGCGCCGGATCCATACCGAGAGGCGCTTAGACTGCGGCGCGTGTCCTCACGCGCCCCCGCCAAGCAGGAGGCTCGGCTCGGCTCCGTGCTCGTGACCGGCGCCGGCGGCTTCGCCGGCGCCCACCTGCTGCGTGCGCTCGAAGGGCGTGCCGAGTCCGTGGCCGCGCCGTCGCGCGCCGAGCTCGACCTCACCGACTCCGCCGCGATCGGGGACGCCGTGGCCGGCGCCGACTGCATCTTCCACCTGGCCGCATTCAGCTCGCCGGGGCTGTCGTGGGAACGCCCGCGCGAAGCGCTGCTGGTGAACGTGGAGATCAGCCTCAACCTCCTCGAGGGCGTGCGGACCGCGGCTCCGGAGGCGACCGTGGTGCTGGTGAGCTCCGGCCAGGTCTACGGAGCCCCCGATCAGCTGCCCGTCACCGAGGAGGCGCCGCTCGCGCCCGGCAACCCCTACGCGGTGTCGAAGGCCGCCTGCGACCTGCTCGGGGCGCAGTACGCGGAGGCATACGACATGCACGTGGTGCGCATACGGCCGTTTAACCACGCGGGCCCCGGCCAGTCGGACGAGTACGTGCTGGGATCGCTCGCCCGCCAGGTGGCGGAGGCCGAGGCCACCGGCGCCGGCGAGCTGGTGCTGCATACGGGCGACGTGAGCGCGAAGCGCGACTTCACCGACGTCCGCGACGTGGTCGAGGCCTACGTGCTGGCCGGCGGAGTCGAGTCCGGGGCCTACAACGTGTGCAGCGGGCGCTGCGTGCAGGTGGCCGAGCTGATCGAGGCACTCGCCTCCGAGGCGGGGGTGCCCGTGCGCAACGAGGTCGACCCGGCGCGGCTGCGCCCCAACGACGCCCCCGAGACGCGCGGATCGCACGATCGCTTCACGGCCGCCACGGGATGGGAGCCGGTCATTCCGCTCGGCGACACCGTGCGGGACACGCTCGCCTGGTGGCGCGAGCGTCAGAGCGCGGCGTAGAGCTCGAGCAGCGCGCTCATGTAGCGCTCCTCGCCGTGGCGCTCCCGCGCCCGGCTGAGCAGTTCCTCGCCCTCGGCGTCGCGCAGGCGCGGGTCGGCCCACAGCGCGGCGAGCTGGGCGGCGAACGCGTCGGTGTCTCCGAGGGCGAAGCAGCGCTGAGCACCCACCAGCTCCGGCAGCCCGCCCATCGCGGTCGCAACCACGGGCACGCCCCTGGCCATCGCCTCCAGCGCCGAGTAGCCGAAGAACTCGTGGCCGCGCGAGGGCACCAGCACCACGGCGGCCCCGTCGAGGTGCTCGCGCACATCCTCGCGATGGCCCAGGAAGGTCACGTCGGCGCCGGCGGCGAGCGCCTCGAGCCGCGCCCGGTCGGGGCCTTCGCCCGCCACGCGCAGCGGCACCCCCGCCGCCTTCGCCGCCTCCACCGCGATGTCCACCCCCTTCTCCTCCGAGAGCCGCGCCAGCACCAGCGCGTACTTGCCCTCGCCGGCGCGCGACGCCACGGCGAAGGACTCCGCGGGCAGGTAGTGGGCGAGGGTGGTCACCCGCTCGCGCGGCAGCCCTCGGCGCGCAAGCGCGTCGGCGGCGGCGTCGGCCGGCGCCACGAACCGGTCCACCGCCCCGAGCAGCTTCGGTTGGTGGAGGGAGAGCCCGGCGGCGTATACCGCGGCCTCTGGCAGCGAGCCGCGGCAGTTCAGGCGCAGGCCCGGGAGCGTGTTGCGACCGCGGCAGCGCTCACAGGGCGCGCCGTCGCGCATGCCGACGCCGATGGCGCAGAACAACCTCACGTTGTGTAGAGAGAGCACGACCTTCGCCCCGGCGTCGCCCGCCGCCCTCAGGCCGCGCGGGCCGATCAGCGGCTGCACGTTGTGGAAATGCGCGACATCGGCCCCGAGGTCGCGCACGGCCTTCGCCACGTCGCCCGCGTCCGAGCCCCCGCGCAGCATCGCGGCGGCGGCACCGGCGCGGCCCGAATCCGCGGAGCGGCGCTCGTAGGCGGCGTGAGGGATGCCCGCGCGCGCCATCGCCTGCAGCTGGAGCTCTGCCGAGCGCTCCTCCCCGCCCACCGCGCGGTAGCGGTTGTGCACGACGAGCACCCGGGGATTGCGTTCCTGGGCCACGAAGCGGTGAAGGCTAGGCCCTAATCTGCGCCCGGATGGCTCCGGCGGTCTCAGTCGTCGTGCCCACGCGCAACCGGGCCGACTACCTCCAGGTGACCCTGCGCTCCCTCAGCGAGCAGGAGGGCGGCGTGCCATACGAGGTGGTGGTGGTGGACGACGGCTCCACCGACTCGACGGGCGCGGTGGCCGAGGCCGCGGGCGTGCCAGGCCGTGCGCCTCGATCCCGGACGGGGGCCGAGCGCGGCTCGCAACGCGGGCATCGCGGCCAGCACCGGCGCCCTGGTGGCATTCGTGGACGACGACGTATGGGCGCCGCCCGGCTGGGTGCGTGCGCTCGCGGAAGGCGCGGAGCGGCACCCCGGCGCCGAGGCATTCGGCGGCCCGATCCGCGCGCGCTTCGAGGGGCCCGCGCCGCGCAGCTGCGGCCGCGAGACGGCGCCCATCACCACGCTCGACCTCGGCGACGAGGACATCGAGGCCGACCGGGCCTGGAGCGCGAACATGGCCGTGCGGCGTCCGGCCTTCGAGCGCGTCGGGGGCTTCGACGAGAACCTGCCGATCTACGGCGAGGAGGAGGAGTGGACGACCCGGCTGCGGCGGGAGGGCGGCACCGTCGTCTACCTCGCAGCCGCGGGTCTCGACCACCGCCGCGCGGGTGACGACGCCCGCCTGCGCTCACTCGCTCGGGCGGAGTACCGGCGCGGGCGCGCCTCGCGCCGCAACGACCGCCGCAAGGGCACGGAGCCCACGCTCCCCCGGGAGCTGCGCAACCTGGCCGGCGCGGGGTGGCACACGGTCCGGCGAGCCTGCCCCCAGGGGCTGATCATGGGCGCCCACTCCGCGGGCCGGCTGGCCGAGGCGATGCGGCCGACGTGAGCGACCTGCCCGACTCCGCGGAGTACCTGTCGGGCGACGCGGGCCAGATCGTGGGCCCGCGCCTCAGGACGCGCGCCACCCTCTCCGACCTCGGCCTGAACGCCCGCGCGGCGCTGGCCCTCACCGGCCGGCGGCTCGACCGGCTCGCGAGGAACGCGCCGCGGCGCGAGGTGCTCGTGCTGTCGATCTACCGTCCCGGCTCGCGGTTGCCGGCAGCGCTGGACAAGCTGCGCTCCCAGCGCCACGACGTTCGCCTCGCCCTCGGCGCCACGTCCCCCGGCGCCGACCCGGCGCTGGCCACCGACACCCTGCTCACCGGCCTCGACGGGGGCAAGTTCGAGAACCTCAACCTCGTCCTGGCGGCCGCCGGGCGGGCGTCGGACTGGGTGATCGTGGTGGACGACGACGTGAAGCTGGCGCCCCGCTTCCTCGACAGGTTCGTGGCCATCTGCGAGGCGCTCGAGCTCGACCTCGCGCAGCCCGCCCAGACGTCGCTCAGCCACGCCGCCTGGGCCGTCACGCGCCGCCAGCCCGGCATCGCGCGCATCACGAGCTTCGTGGAGATCGGGCCGGTCACCGCGTTCTCCCGCCGCGCCGCGGAGGAGTTCCTGCCGTTCCCAGAGCTGCGCTTCGGCTGGGGCCTGGACAACCACTGGGCCGCAGTGGCCCGCGAGCGCGGCTGGCGCCTCGGCGTGATCGACGCGCTGCCGGTGCGTCACGAGTGGCAGAAGATCGCCACCAACTACACCCACGCCGAGGCGATCCAGGAGTCGCGCGAGTTCCTGGCGGGCAAGCCGTTCGTGACGCGGGCGGAGGCGCTGACGACGCTCCAGGTGATCGGCAGGGTGCCGCGATGAAGATTCTGGTCGTACCGAAATGGTTCCCCTGGCCCGAACAGCCCGTATTCGGGATCTTCTGCCGCGAGCACGCGCGGGCGCTGGCCACCCGCCATGAGGTGGTGGTGCTCGCCTCGCTGGCCACGCCCAAGCCGGACTTCGGGCTCTACCTGCTGACCGACGAGGTGGAGGAGGGCATCCGCACCCTGCGGGTGCGCTACCGGCGGCCGTGGCTACGGCCGTTCGCCCTCGTGTGCCAGACGCTCGGCATGCTGGCCGCGCGACGACGCCTGCGGCGCGACGGCTTCCGGCCCGACGTGGTGCACGCGCACGTGTTCTCCGCGGGGCTCCCGGCGCTGGCGCTGGCCCGGATGTGGCGAGCCCCGCTGGTCGTGACCGAGCACTACACCGGCTTCCAGCGCGGGCTCGTGACCGGAGCCGACCGCCTCACCGCACGTGTGGCGTTCAACGGCGCCGCGCTGGTCGCGCCCGTGAGCCGGGAGCTGGAGGGACACCTGCGCGAGATCGCACCGCGGGCCCGGTACGAGGTACTGCCCAACACCGTCGACACGGACGTGTTCACCGTGGCCGAGCACGACGGCCACTCGCCGCGGCGGCTGCTCAACGTGGGCACCCTGAGCGAGAAGAAGGGCCAGGCCTATCTGCTCGAGGCACTTGGAAGCCTCGATGACGTCCACCTCGACATCGTTGGCGACGGGGAGCTGAGCGCCGCCCTGGAGGCGGAGGCGCGGGGCGGCCCGGTCACGTTCCACGGCGAGCTGCCCAAGGAGGAGGTGGCCCGGCTGATGAGCGAGGCCGACCTGTTCGTGCTCCCGAGCACCCACGAGACCTTCGGCTGCGTTCTGATCGAGGCGATGGCCAGCGGGCTGCCCTCGGTGGCGACGGCCGTCGGAGGCGTGCCCGAGGTGCTGGACGAGGAGGCCGGCGAGCTCGTGGCGCCGCGCGACGCCGGCGCGCTGGCCGCCGCGATCGAGCGCGTGCTGGCGCGTGAGTTCGACGGCCACGCTCTGGCGCGCCGCGCGGAGGAGCTGTACGGATACGACGCCTTTGCGGAGCGCTGGACGGGCGTCTACGAGCGGCTGCTCGCCACCAGGCGCGGCAGCACCTCGGCCGCCACGTGGCGCCGCAGCGACGCCTCGGAGTAGGGCTCAAGCAGCTCTTTGGCCCGGCGCGCGTAGTCCTCGCGCGCGGCCTCGTCCAACGAGAGGCCCCTGCGCAGGACAGCGGTCAGCGCCGAGGCGCTGTGATCGGCCGCCACCAGCTCCGGCGCCAGCTCACGCGCAAGCGGCAGCGCCACGTTGGGCCCCGCCGTCGGCACCGTCACGAGCGGCGTCCCGGCCGCCAGCGCCTCCATCTGGGCGATCCCCCAGTCCTCGAACCGCGACGCGTTGAGGAACACGCGCGCACCCGCCACCAGCGCCCGCCAGCGATCCGGGTCGACCCGCGGTAGCCACTCCACCCCGTCAGGCTCGGCCACGCCGTCGCGGTCCAGCGCCCGCAGGCCCTTCTCGCGATCCGCGCCGCTGATCACCAGCCGGGCGCCGGGCGGCGCCGCGCCGGCCCACGCCTCGCACAGCAGCGCCAGCCGGCGCTTCTTGGGGTCGGCCCCGTAGGCCACGGCGTCGGGCGCGTCGGGCGCCGGGCCCTCCGCGCGCAGCACCGGCGGGTAAACCACGACCGAATCCTCCTCGCGGCCGGCCGCGGCCCCGGCGGCCTCGCTGGACGGAAGCAGCACCGCGGCTCGGGCCAACACCTTGCGCTCGCGCCTGCGCTGCCACGCGCCTCCCAGCCCGGGCCGGTTGGTGGCCGCCAGCCCGTCGAAACGCACAGCGAAGGGAGCGCGGGCCGGCTGGAGCAGGGCTGCGGTGATCGTGGAGTAGATGACGAAGGAGGCGTCCAGCCCGCGCGCGGAGCGGCGCGCGGCGAGGGCCTCGACGATGTCCGTGACCGGCATCATCCGGCGCAGCCTGCCGCTGGCGCCGATGTGCACGGGCACTATCCGGACGCTCGCTCCGGCGTCCTCGAGGAAGCCGGCCAGAGTCCGATCCGCGTGCACCAGGCCCATCGTGGTGCCCAGGGACACGATCGCGATGTCGGGCGTCCCGGCCACGGCGCGAAGCCTACGGACCGCCCCCCTCCCTACGATCCTGCGTTTGATGACGCGCCCGATCGCCCTGGTGACCAGCGTCGTCTCCCCGTACCGGCGCGAGCCGTTCCGCCTGCTCGCGGAGCGCCAGGGCGCCGAGGTGATCGCGTGGCAGGAGGCCTCCGTCCCGGTGCCCGGCCTGGCCGTGCACCGCACGTCTCAGTCGGGCGGAGCACGCCTCGCCGGCTCGGGGCGCTACCGGGCCGTGGTCTGCGGGCTGGGCGGCCGGGTCGCGCTGCCCGCCACCTACGCGGCGGCGCGCCGCGCCGGGGTGCCGTTCGTGCTCTGGGCCAGCATCTGGGCGCATCCGCGTACCCCCGCCCACGCGCTCTCGTGGCCGGCGACCCGCCACCTGTACCGCAACGCCGACGCCGTGGTCACCTACGGACCCCACGTGAGCCGCTACGTGGAGCGCTTTCGCGACCGCGGCAACGTCTTCGTGGCGCCGCAGGCGGTGGACGTGGGTCACTTCGGCGCGCCGGTCTCGGACGCCGACCGGGCCGCGGCGCGCGAGCGGGCCGGCGGGGCCGGAACGGAGCTGCTCGTGCTGTTCGCCGGCCGTCTCGAGAAAGAGAAGGGCGTGGATGTGCTCCTGGAGGCCTGGCGAAAGGCCGGGCTCGGCGATGGCGCGCGGCTCGCGCTCGCCGGCTCGGGACCGCTAGATACCGCCGTCCCCGGCCCGGGGACGGGCATCCGGGGGCTCGGGTACGTTCCCGAGCCTGAGCTGCCGGCGCTGTACGCGGCCGCCGATGTGCTCGTACTGCCCTCCGCGCGCACCGCAACTTTCCAGGAGCCGTGGGGGTTGGTCGTTAACGAAGCCATGTTGCAGAACACACCAGTCATCGCCAGTGACGCTGTCGGCGCCCTCGCCGGAGGGCTCGTGCGCGACGGCCACAACGGCCTCTCCTTCCCGGCCGGGGACCCCGATGCCCTGGCCGCACGCCTGAGAACGCTCGCCGCAGCGCCCGAGATGAGGGCTGAGATGGGGCGTGCCGCCGCCGGCGACGCCGCCGTTTTCACGCCCTCAGCGTGGGCCGACGGCGTGACAAATGCGTTGGAGTCCGTGTCAGTGGGTAGGAAGGGATGAAGTTGCTAGCCTGCCAGGCTGGTTTTCAGGGGCACGCTCGCGCCAGGAACTCCATGCCGCGCGGGCAACCGCAGTTTCTTGTAATGACGAGGAGCGCTAGACATATCGTCGCGCTGTGCGTCGCTTTTGCGGCGTTGGCGCTGCCTGCCATGGCGCAGGCCGACCCCGACGCCGTCGTGCGCGACTGCGCGGCGGACGGCTCCGTGGACGGCAAGCACTCGGACGGCGACAAGAAGGCCGCCCTGGACCGGATCCCTGCGGATCTCGATGAGTACAGCGATTGCCGATCGGTAATTGCGGCCTCGATCAAGGGGCCCAGGGCGGGCGCCTCGAGCAGGGGCGGTGGCGACGGTGACGCCTCCGGTGGCGCCGGAGGCAAGGCCGACAAGGTGGCAGCCGCCAAGAAGCGCAGGGCGCGGGCAAAGCGCCTGAAGGAGCGCAAGCGCACCGAGCTCGCGCTCGGAGGCCGCAACGCGGATCCGAAGGACCCGGCCGTGTTCGAGGCGTCGAACACCTCGAACGGGCTGCCGACCCCGGTTCTGCTCGCGCTGATCGCGCTCGGCCTACTGGGAGCGGCCGGCGGCGTGATGGCCCTCGGCAGGCACAATCGGCGATTTGCTGCAACGCTGCGCCGTGTCTCGCTTCCATTCCTTCGCCGCTAGCGCCGCCCTCGGCGCGGTCTTCGCGGCCATAACGTTCGGAGTCGGATCGGGCACAGCGCTCGGCCGGACCTCCGAAATGCTGGTGGCGATCGTGCTCGGAACGGGCGTCGCGCTGGCCGTCGGTGTGGTTCGCTCCCGGCCCGGGCCGCTCTACGGCGGTGCCGCGCTGTTCGCGTTCACC
Source organism: uncultured Thermoleophilaceae bacterium (assembly GCA_963825775.1). GTDB lineage: Bacteria > Actinomycetota > Thermoleophilia > Solirubrobacterales > Thermoleophilaceae > JAAYBF01. The sequence continues at coordinate 441,397 of CAWGUV010000016.1, forward strand.
GCCCTGGCGATCATCACCGCCCTCTCGCTGGGCTGGTCGATCGCGCCGGACGCGACCCTGGAGGACGTCTCCCTCACCTTCACCTACCTCGGCGTGTTCGCGGCCGGCCTCGTCGCGGTGCGGTGTGCGCCGCAGGCCACCCCCACGCTGCTCGGGGGTGTGCTGATCGGCACCGTCACCGTGGCCGGGTGGGCGCTGCTCACGCGGGTGTTCCCGGGCGACCTCGGCGGCCAGGTCCTGGCCGCGCGCCTGTCGGAGCCCTTCGGCTACTCGAACGCCCTGGGCTGCATGGCGGCCGTCGGCATGCCGGCCGCGCTGTGGCTCGGAACCCGCCGCGGCGCACCGGCCACCGCCGGCGCCCTCGGCTACCCCGCCCTCGGCATCCTGCTGCTCACCGCGCTGCTCACGCAGTCCCGCGGAGCGCTGGTCGCCGCGGGGGTCTGCGTGCTGCTCTGGATCGCGGTGGTGCCCCTGCGCCTGCGGTCGGTGACCCAGCTGGTGGTCACCGGACTGGGAGTGGCCCCCGTCGCCGCCTGGGCACTGTCCAAGGACGCGTTCACCAAGCTGTTCCAGCCAGATTCCGCGCGGGAGGCGCTGGCCGGCGACTTCGGCCTGATGCTGCTCGCGCTGGTGGCCGGGCTGTTCGCGGCCGGGCTGATGATCCACACCGCCTCGGCGCGCCGCGCCCCTTCACTGCCCATGCGCCAGCGCGCCGGACTGGCGCTGGCCGTGCTTGCGGCCGCTCTGGTGCTCGGCGGTCTCACCACCGTGGCGGCGAGCGACCGTGGGCTGGGCGGCACGATCTCGGACCGCGTCGACGACCTCCGCGACGAGCAGACCGGCCCGCCCAAGGGCGCCAGCCGCCTCGGCTCGGTGTCGAGCGCCCGCGGCACCTACTGGCGGCAGGCGTATCGCGTGTTCAAGGAGCGGCGCACGGTCGGCCTGGGCGCCGGCTCGTTCGGCCTGGCGAGCCTCAAGCACCGGAGAGGCCCCGCCGGTGCGGAGCATGCGCACGGCTTCCTCGCCCAGACGGCGGCCGACCTGGGTCTCGTCGGCCTGGGCGCGACCCTTCTCCTCTTCGTCGCGTGGCTGACGGCCGCCGCCCGCGCGTGCGGTGTGCAGCGAAAGCGCCCCCGGCCGGAGTGGAACGACGAGCGCACGGCGGTGGTCGCGCTGGTGCTATGTCCAGTCGTGTTCGGGATCCACTCGATGGTGGACTGGGTCTGGTTCACGGTGGGCCCCACCACGGTGGCCATGGCCGCCGCCGGGTTCGTTGCCGGCCGCGGGCCGCTCGGCCGCGCCCTGCCGGCCGATCAGGGATTCCGGGCGAGCCCGTGGCGGCTGATTGCCGCGGCGGGCGTGATGGTCACGGCCGCTCTGTGCGCCTGGGCGGTCTGGCAGCCCGAGCGCTCGGCGCGTGCCAGCGAGCGGGCGATCGAGCTGGTGAGCGAGGACAGGACCAAGGAGGCGCTGGAGGAGGCCGACCGCGCGCGCGACTTCAACCGCTACTCGGCGGAGCCGCTCTACACGCGAGCCGACGTGCTGGAGATCGCCGGGCGGCGAACGGAGGCCTACCGCGCGCTGGAGCAGGCCGTGATCGAGCACCCGCGGGATCCGGACACGTGGGTGCGGCTGGCCCGCTTCGAGTTGGACGTACTCGACCTGCCAGATCGCGCCATAGCCTCGGCCGGCGGGGCGTTGCGCGCGTTCCGCTACTCCCGGAAGGCGAGCCAGCTGCAGCAGGACGCCACCCGCGCCGCGGCTCGCTAGCGATTCAGGCGGCGGGCCTGGACCGACCGGCGGGGTCGGCGGCGCGCTCGAGCTCCGCGAGGCGGTCCATGGGCAGCGGCCCATGGCTGCCCGCTTCGGACACCTCGAGCAGCAGCTGCTCGTACGCGGCCGCCACCGCATCCCAGGAGTACAGCTCGGCCCGCTCCTTCGCCCGGTCGCGATAGCCGGCGACGCCCTCGGGGTCGCCCAGCAGGCGCTCGAGCTGGCGGGCCAGGTCGGGCACACCCTCATCCCCTGAGAAGTAGACGCCGGCGTCGCCCACGGTCTCCGCGTTGGGGCGGTAGTCGTTCACCAGCACGCAGTTGCCCGCCACCAGGGACTCGAGGATCACGGGGTGGGTGCCCCCCACCTCGGTCGGTGCGCAGAAGAGATAGGCGTTTCGCTGCAGCTCCCAGTAGCCGGGGCCGAACACATAGCCCGGGAACACCACCCGCGGATCGGCGGCGCAGCGAACCTTGTTGATGTATTCCGACGCGTACGGGGCGCCGCCCACCACGACCAGCTTCATGCCCTTGGTCACGCTGCTGGGGATCCGGGCCCACGCCTCCACAAGTAGGTGCGGGTTGTTCTCCGGCTCCAGCCGGCCGACGAAGAGGACATACCGACGCGGTTCGAGGCCGAGGCGCTCGAGCACGTCGCTGCCGTGCTCCTCGGGCAGCTCGGCGCCGTAGGGCACCACCCCGATCTCGCGGCCGTAGCGGCGCTCGTAGAGGGAGGCGACCGCGTGGGAGTCGGTGATCGCCCTGGTGGCCATCCGCGGCGACAGCCGCTCGGCGGCCCGCAGGTAGGACTTGGCCACCCGGTTCCACTTGCGGCGGTCGGAGTCGGACCCGTCGACGTTGATCACGGTCGGGATGCCCGCGAGCCTGGTCACCAGGCACAGCGGGCTGTTACCCGCGATGAAGAACAGAGCCACGTCGGGCTTCACCCGCCCCGCCGCGTGGACGCTGGACAGCAGCGTGTGCACGAACGTGTCGAGGTACTTGTTGCGCACGGTGGGCAGGTGGACGAGCTCCGCGCCCTTCCAGTGCGTGATGCCGGGGTCCACGACGTGCGGACGGCAGTAGACGACCACGCGGTGGCCGCGCTCGGTGAGACGGCCGGAGATCTGCTCCACGGCGGTCTCGAACCCGCTGTATGACGCGGGGATCCCGCGTGTTCCGAGGATGGCTACGTTCATGAGGCTCGTCCCTGAATCTCCTGCGCCAGCGTATAGGCCTCCACATGGCGCCGCGCCGACTCCTCCCAGCTGAAGGCGGCGGCCCGTTCGGCGCCGGCGCGCCCCAGTCGCTCACGCAGATCGGTGTCGCCCGCCACCCGGGCGAGCGCGTCCGACAGCCCCTGGGCGTCGGTGAGAAGCGCCGCCTCCGCCGCGATCTCGCGCACGCCCGCATTCGAGACCGCGACCACGGGCACCCCCGCTCGCATGGCCTCGAGCAGCGTGAGCCCGAAGCCCTCGTGACGCGACGGGTGCGCCAGCGCGGCGGCGCCTGCGAGCAGCTCCGCCAGCCGAGCCGGGGACGGCTCGGCGTCGCCACGCACGCCGTCCCCGCCCGCGAGGGCGGCCGCGCGCCCGGCCAGCACCAGGTCGAGCGGGTGCTCGGCGGCGGCCCGGTACGCGGCGTAGGCGTCCAGCAGGAGGGGCACCTCCTTGCGAGGTTCGGCGTCGCCCACGTAGAGGAAGTGTTGCGGGCGCTCCGGCCTCTCGGCCTCCGGGAGTCGCTGGCCCGGCCCGTGATGGGCAACCACCAGGCGCTCCGGCGGGGCGCCGAGCAGGGCCACCGCCTCCCCGCGGGTCGTATCCGACACACACACCACGGCGTCCGCCAGGCGCACCGCCCGCGCGTGGAGCCTGCCGTCGGTCAGGCGCCAGGCACGGCCATAGCCCTCGGGGTGCGCCGCGAAGGCGGCGTCGTGCAGGGTCGCGACCTGTGGGAGCCCCAGCCCGCGGGAGAGGACCGGCAGAGGGTGGTGCACCACATCCGCTCCCGCTGCGCGGGCGGCGCGCGGCAGCCCGCCGTGCAGCCAGGCGCGGTCGCGGGCAGCGTTGGCGGCGCTCCGCAACGGGTTGCCGGCGCCCCGCGGCCGGGGGCCCGAGCGGCTCGCCTCCACCACGTCAACCTCCCCGCCCTCGCGCAGCGCCTCGAGCAGGCGCACGGCGTAGACGCCCACGCCCGATGGCCCCCGGCGCGCGTAGCTGGTGTCGAGCAGCACCCGCATGTCAGCGGGTGGCCTGCGCGAGCAGTGTGCCGCGGCGCCGCTCGATCGATGCGACGTCGAAGCCCATCTCCTCCAGCAGCCGGCGCAGCGAGCGCCTGGTGAAGAAGCGGATGTGCGGGGACAGCGGGTCGAGGGCCGTGCCGCGCCGGTGCACGGGCGTTGTGAGCGCGAGGCGGCCGCCCGGCGCCAGCACGCGCCGGATCTCCGACAGCAGCAGCTGCACGTCGCGCACGTGCTCGATCGTCTCGGCGCAGAGCACGAGCTCGAAGGCCGAGTCCTCGAGCGGCAGCGGCGCGTCGGGGTCGAGCTCGACCGCCTCCGCATCCGGCACGCGCTCGCGGGCTCGCGCGAGCGCCACCGCGGACACGTCCGCCGCGGTCACGTGCTCGGCCCGCAGGAGCCCTGTGAGCGCACCGTCCCCGCAGCCGAGGTCGAGGGCGCGCGCGACCGGATCGAGACCGGCCACGAACCGTGCAAGGTGCTCGGGCGGGGGGCCCCGGTCGTCCGCCACCAGCTCCCAGAGCTCGTCGTCATACCGCGAAGCCAACCGGCGGAAGGCTACAGTCGCCGCGATGTCCCGAGTTCTCATCGTGGGCGCCGGATTGACCGGGGCCACGCTCGCCCACCGACTTGCCCGCGAGGGGGTCGCCTCGCTGCTCCTCGAACGGGAGCAGGTGCCGGGCGGGCTGATTCGCTCCGAGCACCTGGAGGGTGTGCTGTACGAGCCGCACGGGTCGCACATCTTCCATACCGAGGACCAGGAGGTGTGGGAGCTGGCGAACGCGATGACCCCGTTCAACGACTACCGCCACCGGGTGGACATCGTGGTGGACGGCGGGGTCTACAACTGGCCGATCCTGGTGTCGGACATCGAGGCCCAGTCGCGCAGCGAGGAGATCCACGCCCAGCTGGCCGAGCGCGAGGGCGTGGACGCCGCGGCCCGCGCGGAGGCGGCGAACTTCGAGGAGTGGTGCCTGGAGCTGATGGGCCCGGTGCTCTACGAGCGCTACGTGAAGCCCTACACCGAGAAGCAGTGGGGCCGCCCCGCGCGCGAGCTGTCGGCCCAGTGGGCTCCGCGGCGGGTATCGGTGCGCCGGGATGACGACCCCTACCTCTTCCCCGACCCGTTCCAGGGCTGGCCCGCGGGGCCCAACGGCTACACCGACCTCATCGACGGCCTGCTCGATCACGAGCTGATCGAGCTGCGCACGGGCGTGGACGTGACGCTGGACACCCTCGCCTCCCACGCGGGCGACGCGGGCGCGATCGTCCTCACCTGCCCGCTGGACGTGTTCTGCGGACACTCCCTTGGCAGCCTGGACTGGCGCGGGATCCTGGTGCGCAACGTGCACGTCCCGCACATCGAGCGCGCCCAGGGCGCGATGACCGTCAACTACCCGGGCCCCGAGTTCCCGTTCATCCGCATCCACGAGACCAAGCACGCCTCACGCCAGCAGTGCGAGGGCACGGTGCTCGGGTTCGAGTTCACCGGCGCGCCGACGCGCTACTACCCGATCGAGCTGCCCGAGAACCGGGCGCTGAACGATCGCTACCAGGACCACCTGCGCGCGGAGGTGGGCGAGCGGGTGCACTTCGCCGGGCGACTCGCGAACTACCTCTACATCGACATGGACGACTGCATGCGCCAGGCGCTTGACACCGCCGAGGGCGAGGTGCTGCCCGCGCTCGCCCGGGCATGAGGCCGAGCGTTGACGTGGTCGTCCCGTTCCGGGGCGACGAGGCGAGCCTCCGCGAGCTGACCACCCGGCTCCAGGCGCTCGAGCTGGGTGAGGCCGACAGCCTGGTGGTGGTGGACAACACGCCGGGGGTGCAACGCGCGGGCACGCTGCACGCACCGGAGATTCAGACCCCGGCCTACGCCCGCAACCGCGGCGCCGCGGTGGGCAGGGCCGAGTGGTTGGTGTTCATCGACGCGGACACCGCCCCGCAGGCCGACCTGCTCGATCGCTACTTCGACACCCCGCCTTCGGAGCGCACCGCCCTCCTGGCCGGGGGAGTGATCGACGAGCCGGTGCCGCGCGGCGCCCCCGCCGTGACGAGGTACGCCCACCTGCGCGGGTTCATGCACCAGGACAAGACCCTCGTGTGGGGCGAGTGGGCGTTCCCGCAGACCGCGAACGCCGCGTGCCGGCGCGAGGCCTTCGAGGCGGTGGGCGGCTTCACCGAGGACATCCGCGCCGCCGAGGACGCCGACCTCACCTACCGGCTGCGGGCCGCGGGCTGGGAGGTGGAGCGCAGGGAGCCCGCCGCCGTGGTGCACCTCAGCCGCACGACCCTGCGCGGGTTCGTGCGCCAGCGGATGCTGCACGGCGCCGGCGGCGCCTGGCTGAACCGCCGCTATCCCGGATCGGTGCCGGCGAAGCGCTGGCCGGGCCTGCTCTGGTGGAGCGCGCGCACGGCGGCGAAGGGGCTCGTCCAGGCGGCCTTCGCGCGCGACCGCGACCGGGCGGTGATGGCGCTGTTCGAGCCGCTCGACAACGTCGTCTACGAGCTCGGCCGCAGGGGCGGGAACGAGCCACCCCGTCCATAGACTGCGCTCGGTGCAGCGGCCAGCCGTGGACGTCGTCGTCCCCTTCCGGGGCAGTTCGGAGTCCCTCGGCTCCCTGCGCGGCCGGCTGGCCGCGCTCTCCCTGGAAGAGGGTGACTCCGTGCTCGTGGTGGACAACACGCCCGGCGATGCCCGCGACGGGACCCTGCACGCCCCCGAGATTCCGACGCCCGCCTACGCGCGCAATCGCGGCGCCGCCGAGGGCAGCGCCGACTGGCTCGTGTTCATCGACTCCGACGCCACGCCGCCACCGGACCTGCTGGACCGCTACTTCTCTCCCCCGCCGGACGAGCGCACCGGGCTGATCGGAGGCGGCGTGCGGGACGAGGAGGCGCCCCCGCACGCCCCCCTGGTCACCCGCTACGCCCACCTGCGCGGGGCGATGAGCCAGGACGACACGTTCGACTTCGGCGAGTGGGGCTACCCCAAGACCGCGAACGTGGCCTGTCGCCGGACCGCGTTCGAGGAGGTCGGCGGCTTCCGCGAGGAGGCGCGTGCCGCGGAGGACGCCGACCTCACCTACCGCCTCAGGGCCGCCGGCTGGGCGGTCGAGCGCCGCGAGCAGGCGGCCGTCGTCCACGCCAGCCGGACGACGCTGCGCGGGTTCCTCGTGCAGCAGGCGGTGTGGGGGGCGGGCGGCGCCTGGATACACGACCTCTACCCCGGCTCGGTCCCGCTCGTCGGGCGCGCGGGGTTCGCGCGCTGGGCGGTCAGCGCCGGCCTGGGCGGGCTGGTGCGCGCGGCGCGGCACCGCGACCGCGACGCGGCCATCCTCGCCGTGTTCCGGCCGCTCGAGGGGCTCGCCTGGGAGTTCGGGCGCCGCCTGCTGCCCAACACCCGCCCCGTGCCCGACTCGTCACTTCGGAAGCGGCTGGGCCTGATCCGATGACCAGCCCTCCCGTGTCACTGCTGATGCCCAACCGCGACAACGCGCCCGTGCTCGACCTCGTGCTCGACCGCCTGGCCGCCAACACCGGCTACGGCAACTTCGAATTGCTGGTGGTGGACGACGGGTCCACCGATGGCAGCCTCGAGATCCTGCGTCGCTGGCGCGACTCGGGCCGCCTCCCGCAGCTCGAGTTGATCGAGCGCGAGCACAGCGGCGTGGTGGAGGCGCTGAACGCGGGACTGGCCGCGGCGACGGGCGATCTGGTGGTCCAGCTGGATGCCGACGCGTCCGTGGAGAGCCCCGGGTGGCTGGAGAGGATGGTCGACTTCTTCGCCTGCGACGAGCAGGTGGGCGTGGTCACCGGGAAGATCGTGTTCGACTGGGGCGAGATCCACACCTGCGGCGTGGACATGATCGGCCCCGACGGGTTCCACGACCGTGGCGCCGCGATCACCGAGCCCGAGGGGCGGCGCACCTACCACCAGCGGATCGCCCGGCGCAGGGAGGACGACTGCCTCGTCTGCGACTCCGTCGCCGAGGTGGACGGCGGAATCGGCTGCTGCATGATGTACCGGCGGGAGGCGGCGCTGGCGCTCGGCGGCTACGACCCCAGGTGGGCGCCCGTGTGGTTCGACGACCTCGACCTCACGATGTGCATGCGGCGCGAGGGCCTGAAGGTCTTCTACCTGCCCGACGTCCGCGTGATCCACCACGTGGGCCGGCGCCTGGCCGGCGAGCCGGTCGCGCGCAGAGTGCGTACCAGGACTCAGAGACTGGTCGGCGCCGCCCTGCCCGATCCACTGAAGCGGCGCATCTCCCAGCGCCTGCGGCTGGACATCCCGCCGCCCGACAAGTGGGCCCGCCTCCAGCACCACTACGCCTACTGGCAGGAGAAGTGGGGCTTCGACATCCTCAACCCGGACATGGACGCGGTGCTCGAGCGCTGGGGTGAGACGGAGGTCTGCTGGCGCTACCACAGCGAGCGGCGCGAGGCCGGCGAGCGGATCGTGGCCGCCTACGAGTCGAACCGCGCCCGCCCGTGAAGGTCAGCGTCGACGCGCGCCCGCTCGACATCGAGAACCTGCGCGAGCAGGGGATCGGGCGCTACGCGCAGGGGCTGCTGGGTCCGCTCGCCGACGTGGCCGCCGAGCGCGGCGGCGAGCTCACCCTGCTCAGACTCGCGGACCTGCGACGGCCGCCCCTGCCGGCCCGGGCGGTCGAACCGGCCGAGCAGCTGTTCCTTCCGCGCGCGCTGCGCCGGCTGGAGCCGGACGTGCACCACTCGCTGTCGCTGTACCGCACCCCGCTGCGCTGCCCCGCCCCGCTGGTGGTGACGATGCACGACGTGGCTCCGCTTCAGTGGCCCGAGCGGCACCTGCGCACCGGCTTCGTCCATCGCATGCTCTACCGAGCCGTTCGGCGGGCGGCGGCGGTGATCTGCCCCTCGCGGGCGGCCGCGAGCGACGTGGCAAAGCACCTCGAGCTCGACTCCGGCCGCGTGACCGTGATCGGTGAGGCCGCGAACGATCGGTTCGCCCCCGTGGAGCGGCGGCTCGAGATCGAGCAGCCGTATGTCCTGTACGTGGGAAGCCTTGACGATCCGCGCAAGGACGTCGGCTCGCTCGTTGAGGCCTTTGCGCGGTGGCGGAGGGCGGAGGATAGGAAGGAGACGCTCGTGCTCGCCGGGCGGGGGCAGGCACCCGTCGCCGACGGGGTGGTGGCCGCCGGCTTCGTCCCCGATGCCGACCTGCCGGCGCTCTACTCGGGCGCCGAGTGCCTGGTCACCGCCAGCCGGTACGAGGGCTTCTGCCTGCCCGCGCTCGAGGCTCTGGCCTGCGGCACGCCGGTCGTGGCCTACGACGCCGGCGCCATCCCGGAGGTGGCTGGTCCCGGCGCGCTGCTCGCGCCGAGCGGAGACTCGGCCGCCCTGATGGCCGCCGCCGGGCGGAGCTGCGACGAGCCGGAGCTGCGGGCGAGGCTTTCCGAGGCCGGGCGTCGCCACGCGGCCGGCTTCTCGTGGCGCGCCGCCGCCGAGGCGACCTGGGAGGTCTACGAGTCCGTGGCTACGCTCCCGCGCCCGTGAGAATCGGCATCCCGATCATCTCGACGAACGAGGCCGAGCTGCTGCGCCACGCGCTTCCGGCCGCCCTGGCGCAGGACAATGTGGAGGTGGTGGTGCTCGACAACGCCTCGACGGACTCGACGCAGGAGGTGGCCGCGGAGCTCGGCGTGCGCTGCGTGGCGCTGGAAGAGCGTCACTCCTTCTCGCGTGCCATGAACGTCGCGGTGCGCTCGGTGGACTGCGAGGCGGTGCTGTTCGTACAGCCGGACTGCTTCCTCTCACCCGGCTTCGCCGAGGCGGCCCGCCGCTGCCTCGACGACCCCCGCGTGGGGTCGGTGGCGCCCAAGCTCATCCGCACCGACGGGCCCGCGCCCGAGCAGCGCCTGGACGCCATCGACACCGCGGGCATGAGCCTGGACCGGCGGCGCAAGAACGGGCTGGTCGGCCACGGACGTCCTGCGCTGGCGTTCGACACACGCGGCGAGGCGTTCGGGGCGGACGGCGCCGTGGCGCTCTACCGCCGTGAGGCGCTGGACGACGCCACGGTGGACGGGCAGGTGTTCGACGAGGACCTCGTGGTGATGCACGACGGCGTGCCCGCCGACTGGGCCGCCGACGCCGACCTGGCCTGGCGCACGCGGCTGATGGGATGGCGCTGTATCTATGAGCCGGCCGCCGTGGCCCACCACATCCGCCGCTACAGCCCCAGCACCCGCGGGACCATGCCGCACTGGCAGCGCGCCGTGCAATTCCGCAACCGCTACCTGATGATGGCCAAGAACGATCCGCTCGGCTCACTGGCGCGAGACCTGCCCCGGATCCTCGTCTACGAGGTGCTCGCACTCGGGTTCGCGGTGCTGCGCGAGCCGTTCCTGCTGCGCGGATACGCCAGCGCCGTGCGCGCGCTGCCGCGCATGCTCCGCAAGCGGCGCGAACTGCAGCGGCGCCGGCGCGGCCGCGACGTCCCCCCGCCGCCATATGGACTGGAGCCCGTGCCCTGATGTCTACGCTGCGAGACATGAGCGGGCCCCCGGCCACCCCGAGCCGGGGCACCACCGAGCTGTTCGGGATCGATGTGGAGACGGCCCCGCCCGCCGATCTGCTGCGCACGATCCTCGGCTGGGCCGCCAACGGCGGCCGCCACCGCGTGAACTACGTGAACGCCCACGTGCTCAACCAGTCGCTCTCGAACCCGGAGCTGCGGCGGGCGCTGCGCGACTCCGACCTCGTCTACTGCGACGGATACGGCGTGCGCCTGGCGGCGCGGCTGATCGGGCTGCCGGTGCCCCACCGCATGACCGGCGCCGACTGGATCTGGGGCATCGCCGCCATGTGCCAGGAGTCCGGGCGCTCGATGTATCTGCTGGGGTCGGAGCCCGGCGCCTCCACCGAGGCCGCTGCAAGGCTGCGGCGGTGGTATCCGCGGCTGGACGTGCGCGGCACCCACCACGGCTACTTCGACCTCGAGGGCCCCCACTCCGAGCGCGTGCTCGAGCACATTGCCGAGAACCCGCCGGACGTGCTGCTCGTGGGCATGGGCACGCCCCAGCAGGAGATGTGGGTCGAGGCCAACAGCGACCGGATCGAGGCGTCCGTGGTCTGGACGGTGGGCGCGCTGTTCGACTACGTGGCCGGGCGCGTGCCCCGAGCTCCGCACTGGATCGCCGACAACGGGCTGGAGTGGATCTTCCGCCTGGTCGTCGAACCGCGCCGGATGTGGCGGCGCTACCTGCTGGGCAACCCGGCGTTCCTGTTCCGGGTGCTGAGCGAGCGCCGCCGGCGGCGCTCGGGCTAATGCAAGCGCTGGCGGCGGGCGCCATCGCCATCGCCGCGCTCGCCATCGCCGCCAACTGCGGCGTGAAGGGGTTCTCCGCCGTTCCGGATGTCGCGCGCGGCAGCGCGGGACTGCTGCTGCTCGTGTCCGCGGCCGGCTACGCGCCCGCACGATTGCTGGTGCCGCGCGCCATGTGGCCGAACATGGCGGTGCTGGTGCCGCTGGTCGGCTGCGCGGTGGCCGGCCTCGCGCTCAGCATGCTCGGCTTCGTCCGCGCCCCGATCGAGGCGTCGGTGGCGGTGGTGCTGATCGCGGGCGTCGCGGGCGCGGTGGTGGTCCGCCGCAGACTGGGCCCGGCGAGGCCGTCGGCCGAGTCGCTGCGCGAGGAGGGCGGACGGCGCTTCACGCTCGCCTGGCCGGGCTATCTGGCGCTCGTGCTCGCGTGCATCCTGCTCATCCCGATACTGCAGGCGGGCTACGCGACGGTCCCCGGCACCAACCCCGACGCGATGCTGGCCGTGGGCACCGCCGAGCTCCTCCAGCACACCGCGCCCGGCGAGGTGGACAACTCGCTGCCGGTCGACGAGATGCCTCCGGTATGGCGGTCGAAGTACCCCGTCTACTACGTCCTGGCGGGAGCCTCCACCCTCTCCGGGCTCGACCCGGTGGAGAGCTTCGCGGCGGTGGCCGCCACGCTGGCCGTGCTCGCGGCCGCGGGCTTCATGCTGCTCGCTCGTTACGGGCTCAGGGCCTCTCCGCCCACGGCGGTGGCGGTGATGGGGACGGTAGGGCTGTGCAGCACCGTCGGGTACCTGGCCGTCCATCCCTACTTCAACCAGCTCGTGGGGCTGCTCGCCCTCGGGCCGATGCTCCTGTTCGGCCTGCGCTTCATCGACTCGCCGAACTGGCGCGACGGCACGCTGCTCGGGCTCTTCGCCGTGCTCGGCCTGGCCGCCTATCCGCTCATGGCGCTGTTCCCCGCGGTGATCCTCACCGGCGCGGCCGTCGCGGCGCGGCGCGCGGGCGAGCTGCCCCTGCCGGCCCGGCCGCGGCTGCCCCGCGGGCGGGGTGCGCGAGCGGCGCTGATCGTGGCCGCCGTGGTCGCGGCGCCGGCGGCGGCGCTGATCGCAGCCGGGATCCTCGAGAAGGCCGTCAGCGCGGCGGGCCTGCTCCTCACCGGCGAATCGCTGGCCGAGTGGCGCGGCGACCTCGACTTCTACTTCGCCCCGGGCTTCTTCGTCGGCGTCCCGGGCCCGCTCGGATACGTCCTCGCCGCGGCGGTGCTCGTCGCCGCCGCGGCATCCCTGCGCAAGCTGCCCCGGCCGGTCGCGACCGGCCTCGCCGCGGTGTTCGCCATCGCCATCGCCGTGGCGGTGATGTTCCGCGCGCGTGAGTTCGGCGAGTACTTCTATTTCAAGGTGCTGGCCTTCCTCGGGCCGCTGCTGCTCACGGCCGCGGTGGTGTGGCTGGCCTCGTTGACCGGGCGCGGGCGTACAGCGGCCATCGCCGTGGGAGCGACGGCCAGCGTGTTCCTCGCGTTCCAGTTCGTCGGAATCCGCGACGAGGTGGCCGAGGCCGGCCGCCAGGCCGACCGCCCAGTGCTCGAGCTGCGCGCCGCCGCCCGCGAGCTGCCTGCGGGGGCGTCGATTCGGGTCGACGTGCCACCCGGCGGCGCCCATCTCTGGGCCGCCTACGCGCTCAGCCAGCATCCGCTCACCACCACCTGGCCCCTGCTCGGCACCACCTATCCCAGCGTGCCGGTCGGGCGCAGGGCCGACTACCTGGTGAGAGACAGACGGGAGCCGCTCAGCCCCGATGCCGAGCGCCCACCGGTGTTCCGCAACAGCCGCTTCGAGATCTATCGAATGCGATCGGAAGTTCCGGGCCCCGACCGCTCGTCCCGGCGGATGGTGCCGGCCGAGATCGGGCCGGGGGCCTAGGTCACCGGGCGGCGGGCGATCAGCAGCAGCGTGTGCCCGAAGCGCGCCGCCAGCCGCCGCGATCCCAGCGCGCGGTCGACCGGCCACAGCGCACGCTGCGCGGCCCGCGGCAGCCGGCGCCAGCTGTAGGTAACGGCGTGCAGCTCGGGGTCGAGCCCGGCCGCGCGCGCCTGTGCCATCAGGGCGCGCGGCGATAGCGGCACATCGTCGGGCGTGCCGTGCACCGCGTTGCCCAGGCCGAGGGCATTCGCCGCGGCCAGGCCGGCGCCCACCGGGTGCAGCGAACCGGGCTCGACGGCCACCAGGGCGCCGCCGGGCCGCAGCAGCCGCGCCGCCTCCTCGAACACGGGGGCGAGCGAGCCCTCGAACGCGATGTGGTGCAGCACCAGGCGATAGAGCACCGCGTCGAAGCTCTCAGGCTCGAAGGGCAGGTCCCCCGCCCGGCCGGCCAGGCCCTCTTCGATCGTGCCCTCGGCCAGCAGAAAGCGCGGGCGCTCCTCCTCGACGTCCACCCCAGTCATCCGCCAGGCGGGCGCGGGGAACGCGTGGCGGCCGGGATGCCAGCCGCAGCCGACCGACAGCACCTCGCCGCCATCGAGTCCCAGGCGTCGCCCCAGCAGCTCGGCCTCGCGCTTGAACATGTGGTCGTACTGCTGCTGCAGGGTGGCCTGCGAGGTGTGGCGGTCGAGCAGGTTGTCGGGGTCGTAGGCCTCGCTCACGAGAGTGCGGCCTCCACGGTGGCCAGGGCCCTTGGCGCGGTGCGCTGGGCGGAGAACAGCTCGAGCCGCTCACGACCGCGGCGCACCATCTCCTCCCGCAGGCCGGAGTCCTCGATCAGCATCGCGATCAGCTCCGCCGCCATCGCCGGGTCGTCGGCCCACAGGACCGCGTCGGCGCCAACTTCCTCCATCGCTCCCGCCCGTCGAGCGACGACCGGCACGCCGAAATGGAATGCCTCGAGCAGAGGCACGCAGAAGCCCTCGTGCTCGGACAGATGCAGCAGCACATTCGCGCGGGCGTAGGCACCGTTCACGTCGGGCTGGCCCACCGGCCCCGTGAATGTCACGCCCGGGCCGGCCAGGCCCGCGATCAGCTCGCCGAAGGCGGGCGTGATCGGCTCACCGATCACGGTGAGCGTCGCGTCGGGCGCGTGCCGGGAGCGGAAGTCCTCGAAGGCGGCGAGCACCAGGTCGTGGCGCTTGTTCGGAGCGATCCTGCCGACGCTCAGCACCGACGGCGGGCCCGCGCACGACGTCGGCTCCGGGCTGTCGTACCGACCGCTGTCGAACAGGATCGGCACCACCTCCACCCTCTCCGCCCCTGCATCGCGCAGCTCGACCGCGTTGAACTCCGAGTCCGCCACCGCGAGGTTGGCCCGGCGTGCGAACGCGGGCAGCTGCAGCCGCCCCACCGCGCACTGGGCCGCCACCGTGGCGCTGTGGTTCCAGAGGTATCCCGCCGGTGTGATGTTGTGGTAGACGAGCAGCAGCCGCGCGTCGCTCTCCAGCAGGTCGATCAACGCGGGCGACCAGGCCGAGTAGCGCAGCACTACCCCGTCGGCGGGGTCCATCTGGGCGAGCGGCGCGAACGCCGCCGGCGTGCGGGGGTCGGCATGTGCCACGTAGTCGCGGCCGCCGTACCCCGCCTCCTCGAGCAGCCGCCTCCACGCGAGCGCCTGCGCGGAAACGGCGTCGTACGCGCCCGCCGAGGCGAGCACCTGGTGGACCTCTGTCACTTCTTCTCGAGTTCGCGGAGCTTCGCCACGACGGCGAGGTTGAACCGCGTCTGGCGCGCCTCGACCTCCACGAAGTACTGGCGCATCAGCCGAAGCAGCAGCCGCTTGAACCACGTGACCGGTGCGCCACCCTTGCGCGTGGAGTAGAGGGAGGTGTGATCGACTTCGATTACCGCGAGCTCGCTCAGCCGCTCGATGGTCGGCGCCTCGAACTCGAACGTGTCGTCCAGCGCGCCGCCCTCGGCTCCCTGCCCCGCCGCGCGCTCGCGCGCCTTTTCCTGGGCCTCCTCGGGCTTCACCGTGCCTCCCGCACCGGGTCGGCCACGGGTGCGCCGGCCACCGTCCACGTGCCGCGCAGGTCGGCGACGCCCTCACCGTCCAGCGTCTCCGCCACCGAGAAGCGCGCCACGCGGTCGAGGGTGCCCGCGGGCGGCGCGTCCTGGTCGTAGACGCCAACCACCACGTCGTAGTCCCCGCCGAGCAGCGCCAGCCGCTCGACGTCGAAGGTCACGTTCACGCGGCCCGACACGGCGCCCAGTGTGGCGTCTGTTCGAAAGCAGCGGTCGCCGCCCGAGTCGCGCACCTCCAGCGCCGCCACCGCACGGTCGGCCGGAGTGCGGCAATCGACCGCCAGCGCCACCCGCAGGTGCTCGCCGGAACGGAACATGTGCCGGCGCCGGCCGTCCGCGTCCTGCACCTCCACCTCGGCGATCCCCACCTCGCCCCGCTCGCCCGTGGGGCGCACGCTCTCCGACGCTCCGTGCTCCGTGCCCAGCAGCCGGTGGTAGAAGAGCAGCCCGTCGGCCACGTCGCCGTCGAAGCGCACGCTCCCCTCCTCGAGCACCACCACCCGCCGGCACACCCGCTCGATCGCGGACGGGTCGTGGGACACCAGCACCAGCGTCGCGCCGGCCTCCATCCGCTCGGAGATCCGTGCCAGGCACTTGCGTTGGAAGGACTCGTCGCCGACGGCCAGGATCTCGTCGATCAGCATCACGTCGGCATCGAGGTGGGCGACGATCGAGAAGCCCAGCCGCAGCTGCATGCCGGTGCTGTAGGCCTTCACCGGCGCGTCGATGAAGCTGCCGAGCTCGGAGAACTCGATGATCGCGTCGATGCGGTCCTCCATCTCCTCGCGCCCGAAGCCGTGCAGGGCGCCGCCGAGCATGATGTTCTCGCGCCCGCTGAACTCCGGCCCGAAGCCGGCCCCGAGCTCCAGCAGCGAGACGGTGCGCCCGCCGCACTGCGCCCGTCCCGAGTCGAGCGGCACGATGCCCGCCAGGCAGCGCAGCGTGGACGTCTTGCCCGCGCCGTTGCGGCCCACCATGCCGACGGCCTCGCCGGGCTCGATCCGCAGGCTCACCGCGTCCAGCGCTCGCACGCTGGTCCGCCCCTCCCGGCGCCGGCGCACGAACAGCTCCTTCAACGTGCGGCTGCGCTCGTGCAGGAGCGAGAACGAGCGCGTGGCCTCGTCGAGCACGATCTCGCCCGGCTTCAAACCACCACCGCCAGGTCGCGCTCCATGCGCCGGAACAGAAGCACCCCGACGCCCAGCGCCCCGGCCCCCGCGGCAACGAGGTAGAGCAGGTGGCCCGCCGACGGGGCCACGCCGCTGAACAGCACGTCGCGCACGGCGGCGATGAACGGAGCCACCGGGTTCCCCCACTCCAGGGCGTCGCCCACCCACGGGTGATCGGTCACGCCGGGCATGTCGTCGACCGGCAGGAAGATCGGCGTGAGGAAGAACCACGGGAGAAGGGCCGCGCTGAGCACAGGCTCCACGTCGCGATAGTGGGCGTGCAGCACCGCCACCGCCAGCGAGAGGCCGAGCACCAGGCCGAACAGGAGCACCACGATCAGCGGCAGCAGCGCCAGCGCCGGGTCGAGCGACTCACGCAGCACGAGCGCGACGGGCATCACCACGGCGAGCATCACGAGGAATGTCGCAAGCTGCACGGTCGCCACCGAGGCGGGGATCGCCTCCCGGGGGAAGCGCACCTTGCGCACCAGCGGCGCGTTCATCACCAGGCTCGGCGCGGCCGCCAGCAGCGCCTGGGAGAAGAAGACCCACACGATCAGCCCCACCAGCAGGAACAGCGGGTAATCGGGGATGTCGGCCGCCACCTTGAGCAGCACGCTGAAGATCAGCGCGTAGGCCCCCATCAGCACGAGCGGGTTCACGAAGTACCACAGCACCCCCAGAGCCGAGCCCTTGTACTTCTGGCGCAACTCACGCCGCACCATCTGCTCGAAGAGGAAGCGGTAGCGCAAGAACCTCAAAGGGGGGCGAACTCGCCCCCCTTTGCAACCCCCCGAACGGCGCCTTCGCTCACGCTCGGCGCCTAGCCCATCTCGTGGGTTCCGCGTCACCAAGCGCCGCGCGCCCTGAAAACGGCCGGAATCGTCTTCAGCAGGATCGTGAGGTCGAGGAAGACCGACCATCGCTCGAGGTAGAGGAAGTCCAAGCGCACCAGCTCGTCGAAGTCGAGCTCGGACCGCCCGGACACCTGCCACAGCCCGGTCATCCCGGGCAGCACCAGATAGCGCTTGCGGTGCCAGTCCTCGAGGCGGTCGTAGTCGCGCTCGGGCAGCGGCCGCGGGCCGACCAGCGACATCTCGCCCCGCAGCACGTTGATCAGCTGCGGCAGCTCGTCCAGCGACCACCGGCGGAGCACCGCGCCGACGCGAGTGACCCGCGGGTCCTCGCGGATCTTGAACAGCGCGCCCGCCATCTCGTTGTGCTCCTCGAGCTCGTCCTGGAGGTCCTCGGCGTCGTGGCTCATCGTGCGGAACTTCAGGCAGGGGAAGAGATTTCCGCCTATGCCGGGCCGCATCGAGTGGAACAGGATCGGTCCGCGCGAGTCGAGCTTGATCGCGACGGCGATGACGAACAGCACCGGCGACAGCAGCACCAGCAGCAGCGCGGAGCCGACGAGGTCGAACGCCCGCTTCACCACGTAGTCCACCCCGTCGAACACCGGTGGCTTGAGCTCGAACAGGGGCAGCGACTGACCGGGCACGAACTCGACTCGGTCCATGAGGATCTCCATGGTCGACGGCGCGACCCGCACGCGTATGCCGTGGCTATGACAGCGGTCCACCAGCTCGAACGCCTCATCCTGCGGGAAGGCCGGATCGGCGATCAGCACCTCGTCGATCGTGTCGAAGTTGCGTTCGAGGTTCTCGAGCGAGCCGAAGTCGCGCAGGCTTTCGCTGGAGCGCGTGGACAGCGACACGTATCCGAAGGCCTCCACCTCACGGCTCTCGCGCAGAGCGTGGGCCACGGCGTCGATGTGCGACCCCGAGCCCACCAGCACGGCGCGGCGGCGGAAGCCCGCCGCTCGCAGCAGCCGCCCACTCGCGCGCTCGAACAGCCAGCGGAACGTCGACACGTAGATCAGGGCGAAGAAGAGCGACCCGTAGAAGATGTAGTAGGAGGAGAACTCGAAGCCCTCGATCACCGCGTAGAGGGCGATGACGATCGTGACCTGGAACAGCGACGAGATGACCGTCGCGAAGCCCGGGCGCTGCGGGCGGTCGCGATAGAGGCCCGAGCGGGCGAACAGCAGCAGCATCACCAGGCAGGCCAGCGGCGCGTAGTCCTTGGCCGCCGCGAACTGCTGGTCCACCAGGTCGGGCTGCTGCGCGACGGTCTTGATCACCAGCGCGGTCCAGATCGCCAGGAACATCCCCGCCACGTCCAGGGCGGCGAGGCCGAGCACGCGGCCTCCGCGCCGGGCCGTCTCGAACCGGACCAGCCCACCCAGCACCGGGACGTTGCTGGCACGCACGTCACGGGTTGGGAGCGCCTCCGGTTCGGCCGGCTTGACCTCCTGCAGTTCCTTTGCCAGACCGTTGCCCATGCGATGCCCCGCCTTGTGAAACAGCCGAACCCCCGGAATGTAGCGCGGAGGGGGGCGAACTCGACCCGCGTCGGGACTACAGAGGTAACGGCATTGCGGTGAGAGAGAGGTTCGGTTGAGACGTGCAAGACGACGGTCAGCGGACGCGACGGCCGCCAAGCTGGCGCTGCTGGAGCGCTACTCGTCGCAGATGCTGGCCACGGCGCGGCGCTACTCCGACAACCTCGACGACGCCGAGGACGCCTACCAGCGCGCCGCCGAGATCCTTCTCACCAACGCCCCGGACCGCCACCCCGACGACATGTGCCGCTGGCTGCGCACCACCGTGAAGCACGAGGCGATCGCCATCCGGCGCCAGCGCGAGCGCACCGTGCCGATGGGACCGCCCGAGCTGGTGCCCGAGCCGGCCGGCGGGCGCATGAGCACGCACGAGCGGGTGGAGCGCTTCGAGCAGCTGCAGCTCGGCGCCCAGGCGCTCGGCCGGCTCAAGCCGCAGGAGGTGCGCTGCCTAGTGCTCAAGGCGCACGGCTACACCTACAACGAGATCTGCGCCGAGACCGGCTGGTCCTACACGAAGGTCGACCGCTGTCTGAAGGAGGGCCGCAGCGCGTTCGCCGCACGGCTTGCCGGGATCGAGGCGGGCGACGAATGCGGCCGGGTGGCCCCGATCCTGTCCGCGTTGGTGGACGGCGAGGCCACCACCGAGCAGCTCGCCGAGGTGCGGCCGCACCTGCGGACCTGCCTGGCGTGCCGGGCGCGGCTGGTCGAGTACCGCGCGGCGCCGGCGCGCGTGGCGGCGCTGGTGCCGCCGGCGGCGTTCGCGGCCGCGGGCGGTGGCGGGCTTCGGTCCCTGATGGAGTCGGCCGTGGCGGCGGTGGGCGACCGCGGGCATCAGTTCGCGGAGCTGGCCGCGGGCCAGAAGGCGGCCGCCGTGGCGGCGTCGGCAGCGGCGCTTGCGGGCGGTGGCGCAGCGAGCGTGGATGGGCTGGCGGGGCGGCCGGTTGAGGCGGCTGCGCCTTCTGTGGAGGCCGCGCCGAGGGTGAGCGAGCCGCCGGCGCCGCCGGTTGTTGCGCCCCCTTCGGAGCCCGAGCGCTCGCCGGCCACATCTGTGGCCCCCGCGCCCGTGCCTCAGGCAGTGAAGGAGGAGCCTCGTCCTGCGCAGGAGTTCGCCCCGGACGCCGCTGCGGCGCCGCCCGCTCCGGGTGCCGTCGCCGGCTCGGGGGTCAGCTCGGGCGGGTCGGGGGTCTCGGGCGGTGGCGGCGGCGGCGAGTTCGCGCCATAGGGCCCTTTTCAAATCTGTGGAGCACTCAGCGGGGTCATAGCCCCGTCGAGCGCTCCACAGATTGCCGACGACCTCCGCTAGCGGCGGCTGGCCGCCGGCTCCACCGCCGCCAGCTCGGCCAGGTTGCGCCGCGCGCGGCCCACGAGCACCACGACCATCAGCGCCACGACCGCGGTGCCGGCCAGGTCCAGCACGCTCAGGCCCAGCCCCCCGAGCTCGAAGCCGAGGCCGCCGCCGAGCACCAGCGCGGTGTTCAGGCCGATCAGCAGGATGCGCGCCTCGGTGGGGCCGATCTTGCCGTAACCGATGGAGAACCGGCCCAGCGCCTGGCTCTCCAGGTAGACGTTGATCGAGAGCATCAGGTAGCCGACCACGATGAGCGTGCCCACCGACAGCAGCATGTACGGCGAGAGGCCCAGGCCGAGCCCGATGGCCACCGTGGAGACGGCATCCACCAGATGGTCGAGGTAGTAGCCGTAGCGGGGTCGCCCGATCCCTCGCACGCGTGCGAGGGTGCCGTCGAGCGAGTCGCCGAACCAGTGGACCACCAGCAGCCCCGACGCCGCCCACAGCCACGCCGGGTCCTCGTTGGAGAGGACGTAACAGGCGCAGATGGCGATGGCGCTGAGCACCCCGAGAGCCGTGAGATCGTCCGGCAGCACCCGCTTGGGGAGCCGCCGGGCGATCGCGTGCAGGAGGCGCTTTTCGGGACCGGCGAGCAGGAAGCTCGGCTCGCGGGTCGCGTGGACACCGGTGGAGGAATCCTGTGTTGTCATGGTACTTATTAACCGACGGTCAACAAGACGTTACGATTGGAGTCTCTTGACCGAGCCCGCCTACAGCCGGATGACGGTCGACGACCGGCGCAGGCAGCTGCTCGACCTCGGGGCCGAGCTGTTTGCCCGCAACGCCTACGACGAGCTGTCGATGGCGGCCATCGCGCGCGAGGCCGGCATCTCGAAGGCGCTGCTCTACCACTACTTCCCCAGCAAGGCCGACTACTTCCAGGCGACGGTCGCCGCCGCCGCCGAGGACGTCGCGCTGCGCACGACGCCTGACCCCGACCTTCCGCCCCTCGAGGCGCTCACGGCGAGCCTCGATGCCTTCCTCGCCTGGATCGAGGGCAACGAGACGGCCTACCGCAAGTTGATGCAGGGTGCGACCGGAGCCGCCGAGGTGCGCGATCTGGTCGCCGGCGTACGCGCGGAGACCGCCCAGCGCCTGCTCGACGGACTCGCCGACGGGGAGCCCGCCCCGGCGGTGCGCACGGCGGTGAACGGCTGGCTCGGCTACATGGACGCGGCGTGCATGGACTGGCTCCAGCATCGCGACATGAACCGCGAGGAACTCCGCAACCTGTTGCTCGGGTCGCTGCTGGGCGCGCTGACCGCCGCGGGCTTCACCCCGGAGCTGGGCTAGGGCGTCAGGCGGCCACGGCGACCGGGTCCGCGCGGCTCTCCACGCGGTTACGGCCCCGGCGCTTGGCGTCGTAGAGCGCGGCGTCGGCCGCTCTGAGAAGCGGCCCGAAGGCGATGGCGTCGTCGCGGGCGGTCGCGACCCCGAAGGAGCACTCGACGTCCATGCCCGCGGGATGAAGTTCCTCGATCGCTGCGCGCAGAGTCTCTGCGACGCTTGCGGCCTCCTCGCCGTCCGCGCCCGGCAGGAGCAGCAGGAACTCCTCCCCGCCGAGTCGGTAGATCAGCTCGAACGTGCGCAGGTTGCGGCGCATCTCGTAGGCCACATCGCGCAGGACCGTGTCGCCCACCGCGTGGCCGTTCTCGTCGTTGATCCGCTTGAAGCGATCGATGTCGGCCACAACGACGCTGACCGGCTGGCCGGTGAGCGCCGCCTGCTCGGAGACCTCCGCGAAGCGCGGCTCGAGGCCACGGCGGTTGAGAAGGCCAGTGAGCTGATCGAGCGTGCTGTCGGCGCGGTGGCGAACGTCGGAGGCCACGAGCGGCCTCATGTAGACGGTGATGCAGAGAACCAGCGCGAGCGGTCCGGCGAGCGACTCCGGGTGGGATGCCACGTAGCCGGCGTTGACACCGACGGTGGTCGCGACGACCAGCAGCGCGCTGAGCGGGGCGCCAACCGTGAGCCCGCGCGTGCTGAAGCGCGCACCCCCCATCACCAGAGGCAGGGCGATCAGATAGATCAGCGCCGATTCGGGGCCGCCCGTAAGGACCGCGCCGAACGCGAGCATCAACTGGATGTTCACGACGGTCGAGAAGAAGATCCACAGCTCGGGCCGCCGGCGGCGCTCGAGCCGCCACCCGCCCACCAGCGCGATGGCGATCATCACGCTCGTTGTGGCCAGGAGTGCCCATCCCGAGCCCGTGGAGACCGCAAGCGTCAGCCCGAGCGAAGCGCCAGCGAAGATCGTGACCACGCGCGCGAGCCTCAAGCGCTCCTGCATGTCCAGGAAGCGCTCGCGAGCGTTGGGGGTCGGGCAGAGCCAGGAGAGCGTTTGCTCCATCTGTCTGCATCGCCGCAATCACGCGGCGACTTGAATCGCCGCTTCACAGGTGTGATCGAATGGCCGCGATGCCCACGGCGACAATCGAGCTGACCGGCGACCAGGTAGATCGCGACGATGTTGTGGCCGTCGCGCGCCATGGCGCCGAGGCCCGGCTGTCGGACGAGGCGCGCGCCGTGATGGCCGAGAGCGCGGCCGTGGTCGACCGGCTCACCGAGTCCGACGAACCGGTGTACGGGGTCTCGACCGGCTTCGGCTCGCTCGCCGGCACCTGGATACCGGCGGAGCGCCGCGAGGAGCTGCAGCGCGCGCTGATCCGCTCGCATGCCGCCGGAATGGGCCCGCCGGTCGAGCGCGAGGTGGTCCGCGCGATGGTCTTCCTGCGCGCACGCTCCCTGGCAATGGGCCGCTCGGGGGCACGACCGGTGGTGGCCGACACGATGCTGGCCCTGCTGGCCGCGGGGCTCGACCCGGTGGTACCCGAGCACGGCTCGCTCGGAGCCAGCGGCGACCTCGCCCCGCTGGCCCACTGCGGCCTGGCGCTGCTCGGCGAGGGCGAGGTGCTCGACGCCACGGGCGAACGCGTCCCGGCCGCCGAGGCGCTGGCCGCCGCGTCGATCGAGCCGCTCACGCTGACCGCCAAGGAGGGCCTTGCGCTGATCAACGGCACGGACGGCATCCTCGGCATGCTGCTGCTCGCGCTGCACGACGTGAGCCGGCTGGTGAAGGTCGCCGACGTGACGGCCGCGATGTCCACCGAGGCGCTGCTGGGCACCGACCGCGCCTTCGCCGCCGACCTCGTGGCCATGCGCCCCCAGCCGGGCCAAGCGACCAGCGCGGCGAACCTCACCCGACTGCTGGCCGGCTCGGCGATCGTTGCGAGCCACCGCCACGACGACCCGCGCGTGCAGGACGCCTACTCGGTGCGCTGCGCGCCGCAGGTGAACGGGGCCACGCGCGACACGTGGGCGCACGTGGAGAGCGTCGCCGCCGCGGAGCTGGCCTCGGCCATCGACAACCCGGTCGTGCTGCCCGACGGCCGCGTGGAGTCGTGCGGCAACTTCCACGGCGCCCCGGTGGCGATGGCCTGCGACTTCCTGGCGATCGCCACCGCGGAGGTGGGCGCGATCGCCGAGCGCCGCACCGACCGCATGCTCGACGCGAGCCGGTCCTACGGCCTGCCGCCGTTCCTCGCCGAGGACGCGGGCGTGAACTCCGGGCTGATGCTCGCCCACTACACCCAGGCCGCGATGGTCGCCGAGAGCCGCCGCCTGTGCGTGCCCGCGAGCACCGACTCGCTGCCCACGAGCGCGATGCAGGAGGACCACGTGTCGATGGGATGGGGCGCGGCGCGCAAGCTGCGCACCGTGGTCGCGAACGTCGGCCGCGTCCTCGCGATCGAGCTCACCTGCGCGGCGCGGGCGCTCGATCTGCGCGCCCCGCTGGAGCCCGGGCCGGGCACCGCCGCGGCACGGGCGGCGGTGCGGGCGGCGATCCCCGGTCCCGGGCCCGACCGCTGGGTGGCTCCGGAACTCGCGGAGGTGGAGGCGCTGGTGGGCTCGAGCGACCTGCTCGAGGCGGTCGAGGAAGCGATCGGGGAGCTCGGATGAGCGCGCGCGAGATCCGCGCCCCGCTCGGCCCGGAGCTGTCGTGCCGCGGCTGGCACCAGGAGGCGGCGCTGCGGATGCTGATGAACAACCTCGACCCCGACGTGGCGGAGCGGCCCGACGACCTCGTGGTCTACGGCGGCACCGGCCGCGCGGCACGCTCCTGGGAGGCGTTCGACGCCATCGTCCGCACGCTGCAAACGCTCGCGGACGACGAGACGATGCTCGTGCAGTCCGGGAAGCCGGTGGGCGTGTTCCGCACGCACGAGTGGGCGCCGCGGGTGCTGATCGCGAACTCCAACCTCGTGCCGCGAGTGGGCGACCTGGGACGAGTTCCGCCGCCTCGAGGAGCTCGGGCTGACGATGTACGGCCAGATGACGGCCGGCTCGTGGATCTACATCGGCAGCCAGGGGATCCTCCAGGGCACCTACGAGTGCTTCGCGGAGATCGCCCGCAGGCGGTTCGACGGCTCGCTGGCGGGCACGATCACGCTCACCGCCGGCCTCGGCGGCATGGGCGGCGCGCAGCCGCTCGCCGTGACCATGAACGAGGGCGTCGCGCTCTGCGTGGAGGTCGACCGCGAGCGCATCCGCCGCCGGCTCGAGACCCGCTACCTGGACGAGGAGGCGGACGATCTCGACGACGCGGTGGAGCGCTGCCTCGCGGCCAAGCGGGATCGGCGCCCGCTCAGCGTGGGCCTGTGCGCCAACGCCGCCGAGGTGCTTCCCGAGCTGCTGCGCCGGGGCTTCGAGGCGGACGTGGTGACCGACCAGACCAGCGCCCACGACCCGCTGGCCGGGTACGTGCCCGGCGGCGTCACGCTGGCCGAGGCCGAGAAGCTGCGCGGCGACGATCCCGACGAGTACGTGCGCCGCGCACGCCGCTCGGCGGCCGCCCACTGCTTCGCGATGGTCGGGTTCATGGACGCGGGCGCGGAGGTCTTCGACTACGGCAACAGCCTGCGCGCGGAGGCCAAGCTGGGCGGCTTCGAGCGCGCGTTCGACTATCCGGGCTTCGTCCCGGCCTACATCCGGCCGCTGTTCTGCGAGGGCAAGGGGCCGTTCCGGTGGGTGGCGCTGTCGGGCGACCCGGAGGACATCGCCGCCACCGACCGCGCCGTGCTGGAGGAGTTCCCCGAGGACGAGAGCCTCGGCCGCTGGATCCGGATGGCGGGCGAGCGGATCGCGTTCCAGGGGCTGCCGGCGCGGATCTGCTGGCTCGGCTACGGCGAGCGCCGCCGGCTGGGCCTGCGCTTCAACGAGATGGTGCGCAGCGGCGAGCTGAAGGCGCCGATCGTGATCGGGCGCGACCACCTCGACTCGGGCTCGGTGGCCTCCCCCTACCGCGAGACGGAGTCGATGGCCGACGGCTCGGACGCGATCGCCGACTGGCCGCTGCTGAACGCCCTGGTGAACACCTCGGCCGGCGCCTCCTGGGTCAGCATCCATCACGGCGGCGGCGTGGGCATCGGCCGCTCGATCCACGCGGGCATGGTGTGCGTGGCCGACGGCTCCGACCTGGCCGCCGAGAAGCTAGACCGCGTGCTCACCGCCGATCCGGGCACCGGCGTGATGCGCCACGCGGACGCCGGCTACGACCGCGCGGGCGAGGTCGCCGAGGAGCGCGGTGTGCGGATTCCGATGCGCGAAACCGACGCGTGAGCCGGCGCGAGATCGTGGAGATCGGCCACCCCGTCCTGCGTGAGCGGGCGCGCGAGGTGACCGCCGAGGAGCTGCGCTCGGAAGAGGTGCAGGGGCTGATCGACGACCTGATCGAGACCAGGCGCGCGGCCCACGGCGCGGGGCTGGCCGCCAACCAGGTGGGCGAGACGCTCCGGATCGCTGTGGTCGAGCTGGAGGAGGGCAACCCGCGCTACCCGTACAAGCCGCCGATCCCGCTCACCGTGATCGTGAACCCCGTGATCGAGCCGCTCGACGACGAGACCGAGCAGATCAACGAGGGCTGCCTGTCCGTTCCGGGCCTCCGGGGGGAGGTGCCCGCGCTTCGTGAACGTCCGGCTGCGCCACCTCGATCGCGAGGGGCACGAACAGGAGCAGATCGTGCGCGGGCTGACCGCGGGCACCTTCCAGCACGAGCTCGACCACCTGGAGGGCACGCTGTTCGTGGACCGGGTGACCGACCCGGCGACGTTCACCACGTGGGAGCAGTTCGACCGCTTCCACCGCGACGCGTTCGTGGAGCGCGCGCGGGCACTCGTGGAGCGAGTCGGCTCGTGACCGCCTACTGGTGCGAGCTGGCGTGGCTGGGCGGGGGCCAGGCCGAGTCCGGCGTGGTGGTCGAGGTGGAGGACGGGCTGATCGCGACCGTGACGAGCGGGGCGCCGGCGCCGCCGCCCGGCGCCGTGCGCCTGGACGGGCTCAGCCTGCCCGGGCTGGCCAACGCGCACTCCCATGCATTCCACCGGGCGCTGCGCGCCCGCACCCAGCGTGGGAGCGGCACGTTCTGGACCTGGCGCGAGCAGATGTATCGCGTCGCCGAGGCACTCGACCCGGAGAGCTACCTGGCGCTCGCCCGCGCCACCTACGCCGAGATGGCGCTGGCGGGCGTGACCACCGTGGGCGAGTTCCACTACCTCCACCATGCGCCCGGCGGGGGGCTCTACGACGATCCCAACGAGATGGGCCGTGCGCTGATCGAAGCGGCGGCGCAGGCCGGCATCCGGATCACGCTGCTCGACGCCTGCTACCTCCACGGCGGCGTGGATGAGGCGCTGACCGAGCCGCAGCGGCGCTTCTCCGACGGCAGCGCCGAGGCCTGGGCGCAGCGCGTCGACCCCCTCGACGACGGGGAGGCGGTGCGGATCGGCGCGGCCATCCACAGCGTTCGCGCGGTGGATCCCGCCGCCGCGGCCACCGTGGCGGCCTGGGCGGCGGAGCGGGACCGCCCGCTGCACGCCCACGTCTCCGAGCAGCTCTCCGAGAACCGCGTGTGCCTGGACGCCCACGGGCGCAGCCCGACCCGGGTGCTCGACGAGGCCGGCGCGCTGGCGGCGCACTTCACGGCCGTCCACGCCATCCACCTGGAGGGCGGGGACGCCGCGTTGCTCGGCGGCTCTGGCGCCTGCTGCTGCTCCTGCCCGACCACCGAGCGCGATCTGGCCGACGGCATCGGCCCGATGGCCAGGCTGGTGGAGGAAGGAGCCTCCGTCGCCCTTGGCAGCGACTCCCACGCCGTGATCGATCTCTTCGAAGAGGCCCGCGCGGTGGAACTGGACGAGCGCCTCGCCACGGGCGTGCGCGGGCGGCATTCTCCCGCCGCGCTGCTGCGCGCCGCCACCGAGGACGGCCACGAGTGCCTTGGCTGGCCCGACGCCGGGCGGATCGCCCCCGGGGCGCGCGCCGACCTGGTCACGGTCGGCCTCGACGGTGTGCGCCTCGCCGGAACGGAGCCTTCGTACGCGGTCGCGGCGCTCGTGTTCGCGGCCACCGCGGCGGACGTCCGCCACGTGATCGCCGACGGGCGCGAGATCGTCCGCGACGGGCGGCACACGACGCTCGACGTGGCCCGCGAGCTGCAACAAACGATCGTGGGAGCGGCGACATGAGCACCACGGTGATCGACGACATCGGTCTGCTGGTCACCTGCGAGCCCTCCCTGGGCGAGGGGCCGCTCGGCCTCGTGCGCGACGCCGCCCTGGTGATCGAGGACGAGCGGGTCGTGGCGATCGAGCAAGCGGGCACGGACGGTGACGAGCGGATCGACGCCGGCGGGCGCTGCGTGATCCCCGGCTTCGTGGACAGCCACACCCACCTCGTGTTCGCCGGCGACCGCGCCGACGAGTTCGCCGCACGCATGGCGGGCCGCCCATACGCGGCGTCCGGCATCCGGGTGACGACCGAGGCCACCCGGGCCGCGAGCCAGGACGACCTGGTGGCCTTGGCGCACCGCCGTCGCGCCGAGGCGGTTCGGGCCGGGATCACCCACTTGGAGATCAAGTCCGGCTACGGGCTCGAGCCGGAGGCCGAGCGCCGCTCGTGCGCGGTGGCGGCGCAGCTCACCGATGACGTGACCTTCCTCGGCGCACACGCGGTGCCGGAGGAGTTCGACGGCCGCGCGGACGAATACGTCGAGCTGGTGTGCGGCGAGATGCTCGAGGCGTGCCGACCCCACGCGCGCTGGATCGACGTGTTCTGCGAGGAGGGCGCGTTCGACGCCGACCAGTCGCGCGCCGTGCTCGAGGCGGGCCGGGACGCGGGCCTGGGCCTGCGCGTGCACGGCAACCAGCTCGGTCCCGGACCCGGCGTGCAGCTGGCGGTGGAGATGCGGGCGGCATCGGTGGATCACTGCACCTATCTCTCCGACGACGACGTGGCCGCGCTTGCGGGGGGCGAGACCGTGGCCACGTTCCTGCCCGCCACGGACTTCTCCACCCGCCAGCCCTATCCCGACGCGCGCCGGGCGATCGACGCCGGCGTGGAGGTCGCGATCGCGACGAACTGCAACCCAGGGTCGAGCTACACCACCTCGATGTCGTTCTGCATCGCTCTCGCGGTGCGCGACATGAACATGACCCCCGAGGAGGCGCTGCTGGCCGCTACCAGTGGCGGTGCCCGCGCACTGCAGCGCGACGACGTCGGGCGCCTCGCCCCCGGCGGACGGGCCGACGCGGCGATCCTGGATTGCCCGTCCTACACCCACCTCGTCTACCGCCCGGGCGTCCCGCTCGTGGCGACGACGCTGATCGCGGGACGAGCGGCCTAGCTAAGCGATTCGGTCTCGGTCAGGCGTCCGGCACCTCCTGCAGGGCGCGTACCTCAATGCGGCCGCCCAGCGCCTTGGACGCCTGGATCGCCCACTGGACCGCGGCGTCGTGGTCGGCGGCCTCGATGACCCAGAAGCCGCCGACGTACTCCGGCGCCTCGACGAACGGCCCGTCGACAACCACGGGCTCGCCGTCCGTGGCGTCGACGGTCTTCGCCGACGACGGCGGGTGCAGGCCGCCGGCGAAGACAAACGCTCCGGACTCCTCCAGTTCGGTGTTGAACTTGTTCACGGCGGCCATCGTGGCCTCCAGTTCGGCCGGGTCCATCGAGGCCATGGTCGGCTCCTCGGCTGTGTCGTGGGGGACCGTCAGAAAGAACTGCATCAGTCGCGACTCCTTTTTAGTGCTTTGTAGCGATCCACGGTGCCGTGACCACCTGCCGCTGTCGATCCCAGAATCCTGGTGTTTAGGGACGCGTCGCCTAGCCCGGTGGGGTCCCCTCCACCCAGCGCCCCTCGCCGCCCTCGATCTCCTTCTTCCAGATCGGCGCCTCGGCCTTCACCCGGTCGATGATCTCGCGGGCGCCCGCGAACGCCTCGCCGCGGTGGGGCGCCGACGCCGCGACCGCCACGCTGGGCTCCGACAACGGCACGTCGCCGACGCGGTGCTCCACCGCCGCGGCGCACAGCCCGTGGCGCTCGATCGCCTGCGCGGCGATCTCCGCGAGCTTGGCCGACGCCATCTCCGCGTAGGCCTCGTACTCCAGCCGCTCCACCTCGCGGGTCACCCCCTGGAAGGTCACGACCGCGCCCGCGCGCGGGTCGCGCACACGGGCGGCCAGGGAGTCGAGCGACAGCGCCTCGCCCGTGACGACCGCGTGGACGGAGCCGCCACTCACCGGAGGGATCAGCGCCAGCTCGTCGCCGGCGTCGAGCACCTGCTCGGCGGGGGCGTACTCGCGGTTCACGGCCATCACCAGCGGCAACCCGGCGGCGAGGTCGCCCAGGCTCTCCAGGGCGTCGCTCACGCGTGCGCCGTCGGGGAGGTCGAGCTCGATCTCACCGGCCCCGGCGCGCTCACGCAGCATCGCGAACAGCCGGACCGTGACGAGCATGGCCCCATGCTATGGGCGTTCGTCAGCGCGCCCTAGCCACCAGCGCGACACCGGGGAGGTCATAGCCGCCATCCGCCCTGGCGAACGGCGTGAACACCTCGCGGAGGGCTTCCGCGACCCGATCGCGATCAGACTCGGACAGTCCGGCGAGTACCAGTGCCAGCGGACCCGCGGTGTCCGTGGCGTAGCCCAGGTAGTCATCCAGATCGGAAAAGGCGAATCGCACTCGCACCTCGTGCAGGCGAACCGCGTCGAACCCCGCGTCCTCGAGGAGCGCCTCCGTGTGCTCGGGGACCGCCATGGTGAACGGGTCCGGGCCCCCGGGCTCCGGGGGAGGCACGAGACCGCACTCGACCAGGGTCCCGGCGAGCAGCGTGATCCAGGGGTTCCGCTCGGGGGCGCTCCACACCGCCAGCACAAGCCGGCCGCCGGGGCAGAGGACGCGGCGGGTCTGCGCCAGGGCGGCCCCCGGGTCCGCCATGAGCATGTATCCGAACCGGCAGACCACGCCGTCGACGGAGTCGGCGTCGAGCTCGATCCGCTCGGCGTCCATCGTCCTGTAGTCCACGTTGTCCAGTTCGAGCTCGGTGCCGCGGCGGCGGGCGACGTCCACCATCTCGGGGGAGAAATCGGTCGAGATCAGGCGCCCGCGGGGGCCGACGATCGCGGCCGCCTCGAAGCCGGTGTCGCCGACCCCGGCGGCAAGCTCAAGAATCGTGTCGCCGCGGCGCGGCGCGAGCTCCCTGACCATCCATTCGCGCACCGGCGCCACGCCGGCCTCGATCCGGGCTCGGTGGCGCTCCCAGCCAGGCGCGAGCGCCTTGGCGACCTCGTAGACGGCGCGGCGGTGCTCCTCGGCTGCGTCTGCCTTCGTGCTGGTGTCCATGACCCGGAACGCTACGAGCGGTCCGCGTCACCGCCAATCGGGAGTTCTCCCCATTTCGCGAGCCCGTGCTCCATCGCGAACAGCGCGGCCGCCGCGCGGGTGGAGACTCCGATCTTGCGGTAGGCGTTCTGCACGTGGCGGTCCGCGGTCTTGGACGAGATCCCGAGCGTGCGCGCGACCTGCTTGGTCTGCAGACCGCGAGCGAGCAACCCGATCACCTCGGCCTCGCGCTGGGTGAGCCCCGCTGGACGCTCGATGCGCGGCGGCCGTTGCCCCGAGGCCTCGAGCAAGGCGGCCACGGCCTCGCCGCAGAGCCGGCCGGCACGCGCCTCGTCGGCGAGCACCTGGCCCGCTCGCTCAGGTGACAGCGCGGGACGGTGCGGCCTGGGCTCGGTCATCGCGTGGTAGGCGTCGGCGGCCGCCAGAAGCCGCGCCGGCGTCGGAAGACCGGCCGCGGTGGTCCCGCAGTGGTACCCGGAGCCGTCGAGGCGCTCGTGGTGGGCGCTCGCGATCGGCGCGAGGTCCGCAAGCGACGCACAGCGGGACAGGACACGCTCGCTCTGGTAGGAATGAAGCCGAACCCGCTCCCACTCGTCGGGGGTCAGCGCTCCCGGCTTCTGCCAGATCCGCGTGGGCACCGCCACCCGCCCGATGTCGTGCACCAGGGCGGCGCGGCGAAGCGCGGTCACATCAGCGGCGCGAAGGTCGGAGTGTTCGCCCGCGCCGGTCGCCAGCTCGGCCACGCCGGCCGAGTGACCCACCAGATACGGAGACGAGAGATCGGCGAAGTCACCCATGGCCGCAAGCGCCCGATCGAGCACCTGGCCCTTCAATGCCAACCGCGGAGAGGGTTCGCAGGAGAGCGTCTCCTCCCAGGCCGACCTGCCGCTCTCGAGCGCCAGGATCGCGGGAGCCTCATCCACGAGCAGCGCCGCGATGTCCGGGTCGAACGCGTGACCCGCACGCTGTCGGATGACCGATGCTGCGTGCTGCTCCCCGCCCACCGCCCGCTGGACGACGGCGTCCCGCGCCACGTGAGCTATCCGAACCGCCATCGGGATCTCAACGCCACGGACACGACCCGGCAGGCCCTTGCCGTCCCAGCGCTCCGCGAGGTGTCCGAAGAGCTCCTCCACGGAGCGGGGCAGGCCGAGCCGGTGGGTGAGCATCTGCCCCACCTCGCACAGCGCGGCGATATGCAGCACTCGGCCCTTGGCAGCTCGCCGCAGTCCGCCGGCGATCTGCCAGGCTCGGACCGGAGCCGCGCGGCCAGGCGTGGGCACCGAGCGCATCAGCCCGGTCAGCACCTCGGCCCGCGAGCCGAAGATGACCGGGGTGAGATGCGTGGCTAGCGCGTCCTCGTCGGGGAAGAGCTCGGCGGCGACCTCCGCGTCCGCGGTGCAGCCGACGTAGAACAGCAGACACGCGTAATAGGTCTGCGACCTGGTCTCCGAATCGACGTCCAGGCGATCGGCCAGCCGCATCGCGACCAGCGTGCTGTGCAGGCCGTGCTCGAATGGAAGACCCGTCGCCAGGTCCGTGGCCAGCGAGAGGACTCCCATCACCTCTGCGGCGCGAACCTCCAGCTCCTGCTGTTCCACCTGTGCCTCGGCCTTCACCCTGGACGTATTCTCCCCGTATGGCCACGACCCCAGACAGCAAGCCCACGATCGCCCCGATCGTCGGCCCCGACGATCCGCGGCGGTTCACCGACTCGGGGATCGAGGTCAAGCCCCTCTACAGCGAGGAGGACGTGCCGGCCGACCTCGCGGAGCGCCTCGGCGAGCCGGGCGACTACCCCTTCACGCGCGGCATCCACGAGCGGATGTACCGCGACCGCCGGTGGACGATGCGCCAGTACGCGGGCTACGCCTCGGCGAAGGAGACCAACGAGCGCTTCCACTACCTGATCGACCACGGCTCCACGGGGCTGTCGATGGCGTTCGACCTGCCCACCCAGCTCGGCCGAGATTCCGACGACCCGCTGTGCGAGGGCGAGGTCGGTCGCACCGGGGTCGCCATCGACTCGATCGACGACATGCGGCGCGTGTTCGACGGCATCCCGCTGGCGGACGTCTCGACGTCGATGACGATCAACGCCCCGTCCGCGGTGCTGCTGCTGCTCTACGAGCTGGTCGGCGAGGAGCAGGGCGTGGAGTCGGTGGACCTGCGCGGCACGACGCAGAACGACATCCTCAAGGAGTACATCGCGCGCGGGAACTTCATCTACCCGCCGAAGCCCGCGATGCGCCTGACCACCGACCTGTTCGCCTACTGCCGCGAGCGGGTGCCGAAGTGGAACACGATCTCGATCTCCGGCTACCACATGCGCGAGAAGGGATGCTCGGCCGTGCAGGAGGTGGGCTTCACACTCGCCAACGCGATCGCCTACGTGCAAGCGGCGCTGGATGCCGGGCTGGACGTGGACGAGTTCGGGCCGCGTCTGGCGTTCTTCTTCAACGGCCACAACAACGTGTTCCAGGAGGTGGCCAAGTTCCGCGCCGCGCGCCGGATGTGGGCGCAGATCATGGCCGAGCGGTTCGGATCGGAGAATCCCAAGTCGCAGACGATGCGCTTCCACACGCAGACCGGCGGCGTGACGCTGGCGGCACAGCAGCCCGAGAACAACATCGTGCGCGTGGCGCTCCAGGGCTTCGCCGCCGTGGCGGGCGGCACCCAGTCGCTGCACACCAACGGGTTCGACGAGGCGCTGGCGCTACCCACCGAGAAGGCCGCCCGGATCGCGCTGCGAACCCAGCAGATCATCGCCGCGGAGTCCGGCGCCACCGACACCGTGGACCCCTTCGCCGGCTCCTACTTCGTCGAGGCGCTCACGGACGAGATCGAGCGTGGCGCGCAGGGCCTGATCGACAAGGTCGACGAGCTGGGCGGGTCGGTGGAGTGCATCCCGTTCATCCGCGCCGAGGTGGAGGAGTCGGCGTGGGGCTATGAGGAGCGCTACCGGATCAAGCAGGACATCGTGGTCGGCGTGAACGAGTACGTGACCGACGACGTGGACGAGGTGGAGATCCTGCGCGTCGACCCGGAGTCCGAGCGCCAGCAGGTCGAGCGCCTCAAGGCGTTCAAGGCCGACCGCGACCAGGCCGCGGTGGATAAGCGGCTCGAGGAGCTGCGCGAGGTGGCGAAGGGCGACGGCAACCTGCTGCACCCGATCCGCGCCGCGCTGAAGGACAAGGCCTCGATCGGTGAGGTGTCCGGCGTGATGCGCGACGAGTTCGGGGAGTACTCGGAGGCGTAGCCGTACCGGCGCTGACCGCGTGGTCAGTTATGTAAGCTGGCGCGCGGGCACAAGTCTCAAGAGCCGCGGGGGTTCTTGAGCAGGGGAGAGGCTTGGCAGGGTTCGTACAGGGTCTTACGCGGGAACACGGTTCCGGGCTTGGCGATGCCAGCCGCGTCGTCGGCTGCGCCACCGGCCTGTTCTCGATCGCCGCCGGCGTGATCCACGTATCGGCGGCCGCCGACCACGAGAACCTGCCGGTGATGATGGTCGGGTTCATCGCGGTCGCGGTGGCTCAGGTGGGCCTCGGCGGCCTTCTGATCTGGCGGCGGCCCGACAAGCTCGTGCTGATCGCCGCCCTCGGGCTGATGCTCGGCTCGGTGGGCATGTGGCTGATGTCCCGCACCAGCGGGCTCCCCTTCCTGCCGGGCGGACACATGGAGCCGATCGGCTTCAAGGACTCCGTGACGGTGCTGTTCGAGCTCGCCACCGTGCCGGGCCTGCTGCTGCTCATGAGTCCCGACCTGAGCGCGGTCCGGCTCCCCTCGGCGCGGCTCGGCTCGCAGGGCCTGGCGTTCCTCTCCGCCTTCGCGTTCATGCTCTTCGTACCCGCCCTCATGCTGGACGGCGGTGCGCACCACGCCCACGGAGAGGCCGGTCACCCGCACGGGGAGGGCGAGCACTCGCACGGCGAGGGCCAGACCCTGGCCGCCGGCGAGGAGGGCCACGACCACGGCGGTGGCGAGAAGGCCGCACACGAGCACGGCGACGCGGCGGGCGGCAGCGGCGGTTCGACGGCATCCCACGGCGAGAAGGGGCACTCACACGGCGCGAGCGGCGGCGGCCACGCCGAGCTGGCGCAGGCCGACACCGAGGCGCCCCACGGCGACCACGCCCATGGCGACTCGGGCAGCACCGATGCCGGCGGCTCGGGTGGTTCCGGCTCAGGCGGGTCTGCTCCCGGCGGCCACGACCACGGCAGCGGCGGCGAAAGCCACGAGCACGGCGGCACGAACGAACGTAAGAGCCTGAGCAAGGGGAAGGGCGACGAGGGCGGCCACTCCCACGGCAAGGGCGACGAGGGCCACGACCATGGCGACGGCAAGAAGGACGACGGCAAGGGCAAGGACGACGGCAAGGAGAAGGGCAAGGGCGACGGGCACGACCACGGCAGCGGCGGCGAGCACGGCGAGGGCGGCAAGGAGACCGGCGGCGGCAAGGAGACCGGCGGCGGCCACGACCACGGCGGCGGTGAGAGCGGCGGCGACCACGGCGGGGGTCACGGCGGCGGAGGCAGCCACCCCGCGCCCGACCGCAGCAACCCACCGTCCACCGGGATCGTCACGCAGCGGGTGGGCCAGATCGAGCCGAAGGCGCCAGGCACGCGCGAGACGATCAGGCTCCAGTACGGCCCGTTCACCCTCGCCCCCGGCGCCGATGCCAGCTGGCCGTCGGTCGACGTCGGCGCCGTCGAGGGGTACATGGTCTCGGCGCAGCCGAGCATCCGCTTCGCCGACGGCACCGAGGTCGGCCACAACGACGGCGTGCACCTCCACCACGCGCACCTGTTCCGCAGGGATCAGGACGCCGCGGGCGAGAGCGACGGCCGCACCGGCTACCAGTGGATATTCGGAACCGGCGACGAGCAGACCCTCGGCAGCTTCGAAGCCCTGTCGAAGGGCGACCCGAGCGGCAAGCGCTACGGCGTGAAGCTCAACCGCGAGCCGATGCTCATGGTCTGGATGCCGATGAACATGACCGACCAGGTGAAGGTCGTGTACCTGGAGTTCAAGTTCGAGCTCATCCACGGCAGTGCCGAGCAGGTCGAGAAGGCCACCGGCGAGCCGATCCGCGCGCTGTCGCCTGTGCTGTACGGGGAGACGTTCAACGTGCCGAAGACCGGCGGCTACTTCGCCTGGCCGCGCGACGCCAAGCTCGAGCCCGAGGACCTGCTTGGCAACAGCGAGGCCGACCCCGAGCAGTTCATGACCGGCGACCCGGCGAGGACCGGCTCGGTGAAACCGGGCGTGGGCCACATCTGGACGGCCCCGACCGACGGCGAACTGGTGGGCGCCGCGGGGCACGGCCACGAGGGCCTGATGAACGTGACCTTCTCCAACCTGGGTAGTGAGACGAGCCCGTGCGCGAACACCGACGGGGACCGCTTCCCCGGCACCAAGGTGCTCGAGAGCAAGGCCTTCTACCCACCCGGGCTGTTCCCGACGCACATGAAGATGGGCACCAGCCAGACGGGCTGGCGGGTGAAGGTGCGCAAGGGCGACCGCATCGCGATCAACGGCGTATACGACACCCGCACGTACGCCTGGCCCGACCAGATGAGCGTGGTGGGCATGTACTACGACCAGAACGTGACGGTGTCGGACTCCGAGCGCTGCAATCCGCACCTCGTGAACGAGCCGGACGCCACGCCCGCGGAGGTCGCCGACTCGGTGCCCGCCCAGCGCCAGCGGGGCGCGACCGCGGACGACCTCTTCCACCACATGACCGCCGACTGCGTGGGCGACGAGTGCAACGACTACGAGGCGCCGCCCGCTCCCCGCGGCCCGCACACCAACACGGTGAACATCGACGACTTCACGTTCTCGCCGGGCGACCTCTTCCGCGGCTCGATTCTGACCGGCCTGCTGGGACCGACGTCCAGCGGAGCGCCCGTGGTGAAACGGGGCGAGAAGCTCAACTTCGTGAACCTCGACTACGCGCGCTTCGGCGGCACGCGCCACTCGATCACCTCATGCCACGGTCCCTGCAACGGCCCCGAGTCGATGACCTACCCGAACAGCAACGGCGACTTCTTCTCAGGCCCGATGGGCTACCTGGCGCTGGCCGAGACCGCCTCGAACGAGAACCAGGCCACGCCGACGTGGTCGCTCGACACCTCGAAGCTCAAGCCGGGCTACCACGCCTACTACTGCTTCCACCACCGCTGGATGCGCGGCGCCTTCTACGTCGAGTAGCTAGGAGAGCCAGATCGCCGCGGCCTTCGTGGCGGCGCTCGCCCGCATAAGGGGCACGACCGTGCGCACCTCCCGTGGAGACACGAGCCCCTCGGCCTGCAGGGCCCGGCGTGCAGCTTGCTCAGGCGCATCCATGGCGACACTGGCCAGCTCGCGCCGGCCGCGCTCGGCGATCAGCGTCCGCCCCCGCCGCCGGCCGCGCGCCCACGACTCAGCGATCAGGCCGCGCACGGTGGTCGGGTAGCGGTGCACCGTCACCACCTCCGGCGCCCACTCGATCTCGATGCCGTTCCTGACCAGGCGCTTCGTCACCTCGGTGTCCTCGCCCACGAGGATGTCCTCGGGAAAGGGGCCGAATCGCTCCAGCGTCGCGCGGGCGAAGGACACACCGTGGAGAGGGTCGCGCGGTGGGACCGCCACCGGCAGGCGCGCGCTGTGCTCCACCAGCCACTCAGCCCGCGAACAGTGCCCGTCATCGAATGGCCGGAGCGCGGACCCGACGGCCATCGCCCCGGCGCGATGGCGAGCCAGGCGCAGCTCCGCCCAGCCAGGAGCCGCGACGCAATCGGCCTCGAGGAAGGAGAC
The DNA here is from genome assembly GCA_963825775.1 of uncultured Thermoleophilaceae bacterium. GTDB lineage: Bacteria > Actinomycetota > Thermoleophilia > Solirubrobacterales > Thermoleophilaceae > JAAYBF01. The sequence continues at coordinate 479,127 of CAWGUV010000016.1, forward strand.
GAAGGGCGCGGTTGTGGCCCCAACCCCCGCATTGCGCGTCGCCCCGGGGAAGCGCCGCCGCTCGGAGGCCACGCACGTCGAGTCGCGGGCCACCCTCGAGGCGGCCGCCGCGACGTCGATCTTCACCCACGGGTTGGATCGCGACGCGCCGGGGCCAGGCGCGACCGCCATGCAGGAGCGCCCCGGTCTGGACGGCGAGGTGGCGGGCTGGCGGCGGCTGGCGGGCTGCGAGATGCGCCCCGCCGGCGGCACCCACCGGCACGCCGAGCTGGACCGGCCCTCGGTGGCGTGGCTGGAGCTGCAGTTCTGGTGGCGCCACGGCTTCCTGGTCAGCTCAGACCCGCCCGATCCGTGGCTCGCGCTGTCGTGCGTGAAGCTCGTCGCCGCGCCGCTGCGGGTCCTCATGTGGCTCGAGGACGGGGACCGGCGCGGGACCAGGGTGGACGTTCTGGAGGAAGCGCGGCGGCGGATGCCGGAGCAGGAGCGGGCGATCGCCCATGCGCTGGATCTCTCGCGCCGCCTGCCGGCCGCGCCGGTGCCCGATACCGGGCTCGTGGTGCGCGCGCTGGCGGAGATCTCCGAGCGCGTGGCGCGGCGCATCGGCGGGGTGGCGGACGTCCGCGGGCACGAGACGGTGGCGCCGCTGATGATCCTCCCCACGACCGATGGGGCGGCCGCTCGCCAGCGATGTGCTCAGTGCCCGGCGAGCGACCCGGTCTCCTTCGCCGTCGCATCGGGCCACGACCAGGCCGCCTTTCCCGAGCTCCCGGGATGGTCTGCGAGGGACGCGGCCAAGCGCGCCGTGGACGAGCATGCGGTCCGGCTGCCGCGGGACGAGCTGTACCGATCCAGCCGCGGCGAGGCCGTTGCCCGCCTCCTCGCGGCGGCAAGGGCGGCCCTGCTGGCACAGAGCTGCGCCTCCGGGATGCCGGCGCTTGCGCTCACCGCCACCGCCACCGCCACGGCTCTGGTGGAAGAAGGTGGCGCTGACCGCACCACGGCCGATGAGGCGCTGGGTTGGTACATGGACGGGCGGGCGCTCCCCGCGTATCGGCCCGATCGCGGCTCGGTGCCTGGGGCATTGACTTGACGCACGGGACGCCCGAGCTGCGCACCGTGGTGATGTCGTACCGCAACGACCGCACGGTCTTCGAGGCCGTGGACTCCCTGAGGCGCCAGGACGTGTCCGTGGAGGTGGTCGTCTCCCACTCGGGTGGCGGAAGGACGCCGGACCTCATGGCGCGAGCGGGGATCGCCGCCCCGGCCCAGCCAGACGGCGACGACATATGCAGCGCCGCGGTAGGCCAGCGCCCACAGCAGGCGCAGGGGACTGCGCGAGGTCGCCCTGACGAGCGGCGGCAGGTGGGTCCGGGCCAGCGCCAGCACCCGCTCCCTCACGAGCGGCCGGACCTGGTCGCGAGGAACGAGAACTGGCCGCAGAACAGCAGCTTGATCGCGTTCGCCTGCGCGACGCCGCCGCCGCGAGCGCGGGCGACCAGCCCGATCGCTCGGTTCAGGGGCGACTCCACGCCCCACCAGCGATCGAAGAAGCGGGGAGATCCGAGCCCGCGGCGTGAGATCAGCGTGAGCGCGTCGATGCCGGGGCGCAGCTCCACGCCTTCAAAGCCGGCCTCCTCGAGCAGGAGCGCCAGGCCGTGCGGCGTGTAGTTCCAGGTGCTGCGCGAGTGGAAGGGCTCCAGCTGCGAGGTTGAGCCGGCGAGCTGCCCGCCGGGCTTGAGCACTCGCGCGGCCTCGGCGAGCAGCGGCGCCGGGCGGCGCACGTGTTCGAGCACCTGGGCGCAGTACACGACGTCGAACCGCCCGTCCTCGAAGGGGAGGTGCTCGCCGTCGAAGGTGTGGAACTCGGCGTCATCGCGCGTACGGAGGCGGACCTCGTCCGAGTCGTCGATGTCCACGCCCACCCACGAGGCCTCCGGCGAGAGCGACCGGATGATCTCCACGGAGCGACCCGTACCGCAGCCCAGATCCAGCACCGCGGGCGACTCCCTGCCGTCCAGAGCGCGAGCCGCCATGTGCTCCGCGAGCGTCTGGCGCGAGTGGTCGCCCGGCACGCGGTCGCCGAGCAGCTGCCGGACGTCGTCCCCGATCACGGGGCGCAGTCAAGCATGCGGCGGGAAGGGCGTTTCGCCCGGAAGGACTCCGGCTCGGGCGAGCGAACCCGGACCTCGATGACAGATTTGAGCGTGAAGCGCACCCTCGTCAAGTCCCCACCCGAGCTTTGGAGCGAGGTGAGCGAGGGGGAGAGCCTGGCCCGCCATCTCGGCGAGTTGGGCGAGATCAAGATCAGCCGGCTCGAGCCGGAGCACACGGTGGCCTGGGAGGGCGAGCGGGCGAGCGGCACCGTGGAGATCGAGGCTTCGGGGTGGGGGACGAAGGTGACGCTTACTGCTGAGGCGTCAGGCCTCAGGCCTCAGGCCTCAGGGGCTGCGCCCGAGCCGGCGCCCGAACCCGAACCGGAGCCTGAGCCCGAACCGGAGCCCGAGCCGGAACCTGAGGCTCCGCCCGTTATGGCTTCTTCGCGCGCTGGGTTGTTTTCTCGCTGGTTCTTCAAGCAGCGAACGGATTTGGTCGCGGAGCCCGAGCCGGAGCCCGAGCCTGAACCTGAGCCCGTGCCGGAACCCGAGCCCGATCCGGAGCCTGAGCCCGACCATTCGGAGCTGCTCGCTGTGCTGGAGGGCACCCTCGACAGTTTGGGTGCCGCTCACCACCGCCCCTTCTCGCGCGGGTAGCGCCGCAGGGCCTGGCGGAGGGTCCAGGCGGAGAAGTGCGCGAAGCGGGCGGCGTGGTAGCGAAGTAGGCCGACCTGCAGCGCCGCGGCCAGGGACGGCCGGCCTCCGTGCGTGAGCACGTCGACGATGCGCTGCAAGGTGGCCATCCGGCCCAGCCTGGTGGGTGTGCGCAGCCTCGCCACGTCGCGCACGCGCAGCGGCCCGGGGAAGGCGCGGGAACGGGCGCCGACGGCCTCCAGGTGAACCATCGCGAAGACGCACATGTCGCAGCGGCAGCAGTTAGTGCGGGCAACCGGTCCGTGGCAGACGAGCAGCTGGTCGAGGGCGTCGGCGTCCGCCGCCACGGCGATCAGCTTGTCCGTGCGCGGCACCTCGGGGGCGGTGTGGGCCACGTCCGTGCGCTCTGTGGACCAATGCCGGTCGAGGAGCGGGTGGCTTCCGAGCGGATAGAGCTTGCCCAGCGGGTAGGAGGACGGGATGCCCAGCTGCGCAAGCTGGCCCCCGACCGCGAGCCCGCAGGCCGCGAGGATCGCGCCGTGGCTGTCGCCCCATCCCCGCAGCGGCTCGACGAAGTGCCGCAGGTTGGTGTCCACCACCACCAGCCGGTACCCGAGCCTCTCGGCGCATTCCTCGTGGGCCTCGACGACGGGAGCGCGGGCGCGCATGGTCTCCTCGGGCCCTGAATCGGGCCGGCCCCACACGAAGTCCACCGCGGCGCTGTAGAGAACGGTGTCGACCGGCTCCGTGAGCGCTGCGTACATCGAGTCGACGCCGCGGGTGAAGAGCGTCGCCCGGCGCCCGCGCTCGCCGTCCACGACGCGGCGCTCACCGCTCACCGCCGACTCGGCGAGCGTGGGCCACCAGCTGCGGTAGACCGTCCGCGCCTCGCCGACACCCTCGAGCAGCCGCGCGGACACCGGCCCGTCGACGCGGAGGTCCTCCCCCAGGCACATCGCCGCCAGAAGGAGCCCGGGCACGAACGGTGAGCCGTCGGGGTCTCGGTCCCCCATGTCAGCGGGGTAACGAAACCAGATCCGATCCGGGGCCCGCGCCGCGGTCTCCAGGCGCAGCCGGCCCGACAGCTCCACGCGATCGCCGGACGCCTCCACTCGCAGGTCATCGACGATCACCAGGGGGAGAGCCTAGAATCCGCCGCCGCCATGCGCCAGAAGGCAGCCGAGACATACGAAGAGAAGCTCGCCCAGCTCACCGAGCTGCGTGAGCAGGCGATTCACACCAACCCCGAGGCGGAGGAGAAGCAGCACGCCAAGGGCAAGCTGACCGCGCGCGAACGGGTCGAGAAGCTGCTGGACCCGGGCTCATTCAAGGAGCTCGACACCTTCGTCCGCCATCGCACCGCCGAGTTCGACATGCAGAAGAACCGGCCCTGGGGCGACGCCGTCGTGACCGGCCACGGCACGATCGACGGGCGCCCGGTGTGCGTCTTTTCCCAGGACTTCACGGTCTTCGGCGGCTCGCTCGGCGAGGTGATGGCGGAGAAGATGGTGAAGATCATGGATCTGGCGGCCAAGATCGGCTGCCCCGTGATCGGGATCAACGACTCGGGCGGCGCGCGGATCCAGGAGGGCGTTGTGTCGCTGGGCGCCTACGGCGACGTGTTCGTGCGCAACGTCCAGTGCTCCGGCGTGATCCCGCAGATCTCGCTGATCATGGGCCCGTGCGCGGGCGGCGCCGTGTACTCGCCCGCCATGACCGACTTCATCTTCATGGTGAAGGAGACCTCGCACATGTTCATCACGGGTCCCGACGTGATCAAGACCGTGACCGGCGAGGAGGTTGAGTTCGAGGAGCTCGGCGGGGCGATGACCCACAACAGCAAGTCCGGGGTCGCACACTTCGCGTCCGAGGACGAGGAGGCGTGTCTCGAGGACGCGCGTTACCTCATGTCCTTCCTGCCGCAGAACAACCTCGAGCTGCCGCCGAAGATGGACTCCGGCGACCCGCACGACCGGATGGACATGGAGCTGGACAGCGTGGTGCCCGACAGCCCGAACAAGCCCTACGACATGCGCGACGTGGTGACCCGCATCGTCGACGACGGGGACTTCTTCGAGGTCCAGGAGCACTTCGCCAAGAACATCATCATCGGCTTCTCGCGACTCGGCAGCCGACCGATCGGGATCGTGGGCAACCAGCCGGCCCAGATGGCCGGGGTGCTGGACATCGACGCCTCCGAGAAGGCCGCGCGGTTCGTGCGCTTCTGCGACGCCTTCAACATCCCGCTGCTCACGTTCACCGACGTGCCCGGCTTCCTGCCCGGCACCAGCCAGGAATGGGGCGGGATCATCCGCCACGGCGCCAAGCTGCTGTACGCGTTCACCGAGGCGACCGTGCCGAAGCTGACCGTAGTCACGCGCAAGGCCTACGGCGGCGCCTACGACGTCATGAACTCGAAGCACATGCTGGCCGACTTCAACTTCGCCTGGCCGCAGGCCGAGGTCGCCGTGATGGGCCCCGAGGGCGCCGTCAACATCATCTACCGCCGCGACATCCAGAGCTCACCGACGCCGGACGAGCGGCGCGAGAAGCTGATGGCCGACTACAAGGCGCGCTTCGCCAACCCCTACTCGGCGGCCGAGCGCGGATACATCGACGACGTGATCGTGCCCCACGAGACGCGCCCGCGGCTGATCAGCGCGCTCGAGACGCTGGAGACCAAGCGGGTCGCCACGCCGAAGCGCAAGCACGGGAACATCCCGCTCTAGCGCTTCAACCTCACCGTCCGCCGCAGCACGCGCACGTTGCCGGCGGCGTCGGCCACGGTGACCTTGACCTTCACCCTCACCTTGCGGTGCTTGCGAAGCGCGCGCTTGATCGCCCTGCGCGCCTTGGCCGAAAGCTTCAGCTTCAGCGTCGCCTTGCGCCCGCTGCGGATCGACTTGGTGGTGCGCTTGAGGCCGAAGCGCTTCGCCTTCACGACCGGCACGTTCGTGCTCGCCGTCCCGACAGCCCGGCACGCCTCATTCACGCACGTGACCGTGACCGCGACGCTCTTCCTCAACTTCTGGGTCCGCTTGCCGGACAGCCGCGCGAGCGGGGCCGTGGTGTCCGCACCGCCGGCGCCGCCCGGGCCGCCGGGCCCGGCCGCTGCTGCGAGCGTGAAGGCGCGAGCCGCCGGACTGCCGTCCACGTTGCCCACGTTGTCGACGGCCCGGACCTGGAAGCTGTGCGCGCCGGCGACCAGGGCAGCCGTGGTGAACGGCGAGCTGCATGCGGCGAACGCGCCGCCATCGACCTTGCACTGGAACGTCGCGCCCGCGTCGTTGGACGAGAACGAGAACGTCGGGGTCGCGTCACCCGTCGCGCCCGAAGGCCCGGCCGTGACGGACGTGTCCGGAGCGGTCACGTCCGCGGCCAGGTACACGTCGTTCCTGTTCGTGTCGACGTCCTGCGACGTGAACGCCTGTGTGGTGCTGTAGAAGATGCTCTCGCCGTCTGGCGTGGCGACGCCGAAGTCCGCGCCCGCGTTGTTGGGATCCGCCACGCCGGTCGGCTTCGAGATCAGCCTCGTGACGCCGTCGTGGCGCTCGTAGATGTCCTGGTCCCCCCCGTCGGCGTCGTCGCTTGTGAGCTGCTGGCCCGTCGAGAGGAAGACGCGGGTGCCGTCCTCAGAAGCGCCGGCGAAGCTGACCGGAGCGTTGTTGGGGTCGGCGATCCCGGTCGGCTTGGAGACCAGGCTCGTGATGCCCCCCGAGCGCTGGTAGATATCCCCCGCGCCGGCGTCGCCGTCGTCGGTGGTCAGGCTCTCATCGGAATCGAAGAAGATGCGGGCGTTGGAGGTCGAGGCGTACTTGAAGGATGCGCCCGCGTCGTCTGGATCCACGACCCCGGTCGGCGCCGAGACGAGCGACGTGGTGCCCGCGGCGCGCTCGTAGAGATCGATGCGGTTGGCGTCGTCGTCGTTGGTCGTCATCTCCTGGGTGGTCGCGAAGACGACCCTGCTGCCATCACCCGAGGTGGCGCTGAAGATGGCGTCGGCACTGTCGGGCTCGGCCACGCCGGTGTGCTGCGACATCAGCGTCGTGGTGCCCGTCGTGCTGCCCGTCCTCGTGCGCCTGTACACGTCGCCGCGGTTCGTGTCGCCGTCGTCGGTGGTCATCTTCTGGGTGGTCGTGAAGAAGGCGTGGTCGCCGTTGGGCGACAGCCCGCCCCAAGCCGCGTTGGCGGTGTTGGAGTCGGCTACCCCGTCGGGCGCTGAAATCAGGTGGGTCCCGGCGCCCGAGCTCCGGTAGACGTCGGTGAGATTGGCGTCAAGGTCGGTAGTCACGAGCTTCTGCGTGGTCGTCATGAACACGTCCACGCCGTCGTCGTCTACGGCCTGGAAGTCCACGCCCGCCGTGTTCGGATCGGCGAGCCCGCTCGGCTCCGAGGTGTGGAACGTGGCCCCATTGAAGCGCTCGTAGATGTCCTGGAAGGTGCCGTCGGTGTCGCCGGTGGTCAGCTGCTGGTTGGTCTCGAAGAAGACGTGAGTGCCGTCGGCCGAGGCGCCCGCAAATGTGGCCCCGGCAGTGTCGGGATCGATGATCGTCTGCGGCGCCGAGACCAGCTTCGTTGTGCCGGCCGAGCGCTCGTAGACGTCGATGCGGTCGTTATCAACGTCGTCCGTCGTCATCCGCTGCGTGGTCGTGAAGAAGACGCGTGTCCCATCGTCGGACGCGCCCTCGAAGGTCACGGCGCCCTGGTTCGGATCGAAGACGCCCGTCGTGGCCGAGACGAGCTTGGTAGTGCCGCCCGAGCGCTCGTAGACGTCGGTCCGATTGCTGTCGAGGTCGTCCGCGGTCAGCTTCTGGGTCGTGGTGAAGAAGACGCGCGCGCCGTCATCGGACGCGCCCCCGAACGTGACGTTCGAGAAGTTGGGATCCGCGAGGCCGGTCGGCTGGGAGATCAGGGTGGCCGTCCGGCTGATCGGCGCGGCGGTGGCGGCGGTGACCAGGGCGAGGGCGAGCGCGGTGGCGAGAGCAAGGGCGGCTACGAGTCGAGTGGGCATGGGCCCCAGGCTGAGCACCGGGCCCCGGCGCCGCCATCGTGGAAACCCCGTAAATCGGGGCTGAGGCTCAGGCGGGTCCGGCCGCCCGCTCGCGCTCCATGGCGGCCGCCAGCGCCATGCGGCCCTTCACTCCGAGCTTGCGGAACGAGTGCGTCAGGTGGGTCTCGACGGTGCGCTCGGAGAGAAAGAGCGCGGCCGCGATCTCCTTGTTGGTCCGCCCCTGGTGGACGAGTCCGGCGACCTCGAGCTCTCGCGCGCTGAGCGAACCGATGCCGGCCGGTTCGGAACCGGCAGCCCCGGTGCGCGCCACGCGACGACCAAGGCGTCGCAGCTCGCGTGCCGCCTCATCACGCGGGTGGAGCGCTCCGCACGCCTCGAGCTCGTTGCGAGCGCGCTCGAGCTCGTCGACCGCCCGTCGCGAGTCGCCGGCGGCCGCGACCGCTGTGCCGTGGACGACGCGGGCTCGGGCAGATTCGATCGGGTTGCCCGCCTCGGCGAGCCGCTGCGTGGCGGCCAGCGCCTTCTCCGCCGCCTCCGCCGGCTCACCGCGCGCGAGCAGCACCCGCGCCCTGGCTTCCAGCGCCCATCCCGACCTCCCCACCAGGCCGAGGCCATCGACCGCGTTCTCGGCGCGAGCGGCGAAGTCATCCGCGCGATCAACCTCACCGAGTGCCAGCTCGGCGCGCGTGAGCATCCCGTGCCAGCGCGGCCGGAACAGCCGTCCGTTCAGCGGCAGCTCCATCCCCCCGCCGGCATCGAGGATCCGGGCCCGGCAGCCGGCGGCGTCGCCCGCCTCGAGCTGCGCCTCGGCCAGCATGAAGTGAGCGACCGCCGCACGCTCGTCGCGCCGGCCGCCGCAGAGCGCCACCGCGCGTTCTCCGATGGTGATCGCCATTCCGCCGTCGCCGACCAGCCACGCGGCCCAGCACCGGTGCATCAGCGACCAGATCAGGAACTCGTCGCTGCCGGTGAGCTCCGTGGCCGCGATCGCGTCGTCCAGAAGTTGAATGGCCTCTGGCACCCGACCCCGCCAGAGCAGGGCATATCCCTCGCTGACCAGGGTGTGTCCGAGCAGGTGGCCCTGTCCGCTGGCGCGCGCCACGGCCAGTGCGCGCTCGTTCGAGCGCCGCGCCGCGTCCATCCCCTCGACCATGCACTGGCCCCAGGCGAGCCAGATGAACCCGCTGAGCCACGGCGTCAGCTCGTCGTCGTCGAGCCGGTCGAACAGGGCGAGGGCTCCGTCGAGCTGGCTGCGGGCCTTCGCGACGCTCCCGACCCGCATCTCCCACACGGCCAGCAGGGTGCGCGCGCTGGCCTCCAGCCCCGGGTCGTCGTCCGCGCTCGCCTGCTCGAGCACCTCCCCGGCCAGGTCCGGCACCTCATCGAACTCGAGCGTGCCGATGCAGACCGACGCAAGCGCCAGCTTCAGGGTGGCGGCCTCGCGCGACCGCCGCTCGGGAAGCTCGCTCAGGGTGTGCAGAAGCAAGGTCTGGGCCTCGTCCGCGCGGTTGAGCAGGAACTCCATGCCCGAACAGGCCGCGGCCAGGTTCGCGCGCTGCGGCGCGGCCTCGCGCGGTGTGAGCGCGAGTGCCTCGCGCAGCGCGTCGCGGCTCTCGCGGATGCGGCCGGAGGCTCCGAGGGCGGTCGCCCTTGGGACGAGCAGGGCGAGCCGGCGCTCCGGGTCGCCGTCGTAGGCCAGGAGCCGGAGCCCCGCCTCGAACCAGTGGGCCGCGGCAGCCGGAGCCCGCGGCGCAGCGGCGTGCCCGGCCTCGGTGAGAACCGCGACCGCCTCCTCGTCGCCCACCGGTGCGGAGCACTCCACGTGATGCGCGCGGGCGCTCGCGGGTGCGCCCCGCTCGCCCAGAAGCGTGGCCACGCGCGCGTGGGCCCCGAGCAGCCAACCGGGTTTTGCCGCCTCGTAGACCGCGCTGCGCACGATCGGGTGGCGGAAGCGGAATTGGCGTGGAAGCTCGGTGGGCCGGACGAGGTCCGATTCGATCAGGTCGTCGAGCACCCTGAGCGCCGACGCCTCGTCGCTGTCCGCCGCGATGCCCGCCAGCTCAGGATCGAAGGGATCGCCCACCACGGCCGCGCCCTCGAGCAGGCGGCGGCACTCCGTATCCAGTCGCCCCAGCTCCGATTCGAGCGCGGCGGTGACCGCGGCGGGGACGTCGTCCCCCAGCGCTCCGGGCGCGGGAGCGTAGGACCCGTCGTCGCGGACTGCGCGCAGCAGCTCCTGGAGGTAGAAGGGGTTGCCCCCGCTCTCGCGGAGCAGGCCGGCTCGCGCCTCGACACCGAGCTCCTGCCCGAGCAGGTCGTCCGCGTCAGCGGCGCTCAGCGCGGCCAGCTCCACGAGCTCCGCGTCGCGGTCGAGGGCCGCGAGCAGCGTCGGTGGCGTCTGGGACTTGCGGAAGGCAAGCGCAAACAGCAGCCCACCCTTGGGGCGGCGGTGGAGCAGGTGGGTGAGCATCTCGATCGAGGCATCGCCCGCCCACTGGAGATCGTCGAGGATCAGCACCAGCGGTCCGCGCTGGGAGAGCAGTTCGAGCAGTGCGCCCACCGCGCGATGCGCGCGGTAGCGCTCGTCCGGGAGCGCCCGGCGGCGGTCCTCGGACAACTCCGCAAGCGATGGGAAGACCTCCGCCAGCTCCGCCAGCTCGTTTGAGGCGAGTTGCTCGAAGCGGCGCTGGTTGAGCGACCCGAGGTAGTCGTCGAACGCGTCCACGAAGATTCCGAACGGGGCCTCTCGCTCGAACTCCGCGGAGCTGGCACGGAACACGGGGAGGCCGAGAGCGTCGGCGCGCTCGCGCAATGCGTCGAGCAGCGACGTCTTGCCGATTCCCGGCTCGCCCGTCAGGGCCACGGCGCGGGCCGGACCCCCCGGGAGTCGATCGAGCGCATCGTCGATCAGTGCGAGCTCCCGGGCGCGTCCTACCAGCCGGGTGGGTTCCAGCTTCGTCATCGGAGGGCCGACACCACCTTAGGTGCGCTCCCGCGGCGGCGCAACGATCAGGGGTTTCCACGATGGCGCCGCGCCACGCGCCTGCACGACACTCGGCGGCGTGGTCTCGTTCCTCCTCCACCACCGGCACGATCCGCAGGAGTGCGGGCGCAGCTTTGCCTCGTGGAAGGACGTGACCAGCCCGCTCCGCCACGGAACCGCACTGGCCACGTGTCGCCGCGGTGGCCACGACCTCTGGTGGGTGGTCGACGCCGAGGACGAGGAGGAAGCGCTGGCGCAGCTGCCTCGCTACGTGGCCGAGCGCACGGAGGCGGTGCGAGTGGACCGGGTTCCGGTGCCCTAACCACTGCTGACAGACTCGGGCCGGCGTGATCGGCCTGGCCTCACTGGCGGTCGCCGCGGCGCTCGGAGCGCCCGCGGCGGCCGACCTCACTCCCGCACAGCTCGCGGGGCAGCGCGTGGTCTTCGCCTACGGCGGGGCCACGCCGCCCCGTGCGCTCGTGCGGCGGATCGAGCGCGGTGAGGCGGCGGGCGTGGTGCTGTTCTCGCGCAACGTTCGCTCACGGGCCCACCTGCGGCGCACGCTGGCCGGCCTTCAGCGCGCCGCCCGTCGATCGCCGGTGAACGCACCCCTGCTGGTGATGGTCGATCAGGAGGGCGGCCTGGTCCGGCGCCTTCCGGGCGGGCCGCGCCACAGCCCGGCCGTGGTGGGGCGCACCGCCACGGCAGTGGCAGACGGTCGCAGCGCCGGCTCGGCGCTGAGGGCGGTCGGCGCGAACGTGGACCTCGCCCCGGTGGCCGACGTGTGCCGCCCGGGCAGCGCCCTGGAGCGCGAGCGGCGCTGTTACGGGCGCTCGGCGGCGAACGTAACCCGGCTCGCCGGAGGCTTCGCCCGCGGCCTGCGCTCGCGCGGCATCGCCGCGACGCTCAAGCACTTCCCCGGGTTCGGAGCGGCCGGCGTGAACACGGACTTCTCGGCGGAGATGATCCGCACCTCGCTCGGGCGCCTGAGGGCGGTCGACGGGCGGCCGTTCGCCCGGCTCGCTCGCGGCGCAGCGCTGGTGATGCTCAGCACCGCGGTCTACCCGGCGCGCAGCCGCCGGCCCGCGGCGCTGGCCCACCCCTGGGCCACGCGGGAGCTCCGCGGGCGCCTGGGCTTCCGCGGAGTGAGCGTGAGCGACGCCCTCGACACGCCGGCGACGGCGCGCTTCGGCGGCGCCGGGCGGCTGGGGGTGGAGACCGCCCGTGCGGGCACCGACATCGCGGTGTTCGCGGGGAGCTACTCGGCGGGAGACCGGGCCGCCAAGGCGCTGGCGTCGGCGCTGCGGCGGAGTCGTCTGAGCCGCAGCATCTTCGAGCAATCCGTGACGCGCGTTCTGGCGCTGCGCGCCTCCTTCGACCGCAACTGAGCTCAGCGGGCGATCATCCGCACGTGCACCGGCGCCGCGGGCCTGGGCGGGGCCGTGGGCACTGCCTCCGGCCCTGAGCCGGCGGGCTCGAGCTCGAACCGCTGCGCGATCACCGAGGCGATGGTGACCGTCTCGAGGAGGGCAAGCTCTCGGCCGATGCAGTTGCGCGCCCCCGCGCCGAAGGGCAGGTAGTGGAAGCGGGGCCTCGCCTTCCGCGCCGCCGGCTCGAACCGACCGGGGTCGAAGCGGTCCGGGTCGGGGAAGTGCGCCGGGTTGCGATGGAGGACGAGAGGGCTGATGAGCATCTTCGTGCCCGCCCGCACGACATGGCCCGAGGGCAGCTGGTCGCGTTCGTGCGCGTGGCTCACGATGAGAGGGGACGGCGGTCGCAGCCGCAGCACCTCGGCCACCACGGCCTTGGTGAACTCCATGTCGCCGCGCTCGCGCCCGATGCGCTCGGCCATCTCGGGCCTCTCGGCCATCTCCCACAGCGTCCACGCCTCGCCGCGCGCCGCGGCGCCGCTGCCGGCCGTGAGTGTCATCAGCACCTCCGCCCGCACCTGCGCTGGCGGGATCCCGGATGCGACGAGAGCTGACAGCAGATCGCCGGTCGGCTCGCGGCGGCGAGCCTCGATCGCCCGGGCGAGCTGCCGCTCGCCCTCCATCATCGAACCGCCTCCGGGGGCGAACGCGCCGGGCCGCCGCGCAAGGCCGACCAGCCCGGTTCGGAAGCGGCGGCGGCGGCGCGCGAGCATCGACTCGAGCTCAGCCGGAGGGCGATCGCCGAACAGAATCCGCGTGCGAATGGTCCGCTCGAGCGTGCCGAGCTCGCCCATCAGCTCGATCACCTCGCCCGAGCGCCACCGGCTCACGCGCTCCTCCATGCACTCACGGACGACAGGGCCCATGTCAGCTATCGCCGACCGCCGGAACGCGCCCTGGACCGGCCGTCGCATCGAGGCGGCCTCCGCGTTCGCCGCCGTGAACAGCCCGTGCCCGAGGGTGCGGCGCCCGTAGCGGGCCGTGAGCCGCGGCGTCTTCTCGTAGTTCGCCCCGTTCACCATCAGCACGTGCCCGACGTCATCGGGGCGCTTGAGCACCAGCGCCGGCGCGCCCACCCGCAGCTCACCCACGTCGCCGGGCTGCTGCGCGGCGGCAAGGAGCACGCCGACCGGGTCGCGCCGGAATCGCATGAGATCGCCCACGCCGAGCACGGCCGTCAGAGCTTCGCGCTCCCGGCCGAGATCACTCCGGCGCGGTGGGCCTCCAGCACCGCGAGGCAGATCGCGACGTCCTGGATTGCCAGGCCGGTCGAGTCGAACAGGGTGGTCGCCCCCGGTGAGGAGCGCCCGCGGGCCCTCCCCGTGAGGACCTCGCCCAGCTCCGTGACCCGGTCCCTGCTCACCAGCCCAGCGTCCACCGCTCCCGTGAGCTCGCCGCCGTGGCTGGCCTGGTGCCACTCGTCGCAGTACAGCTCACAGCGCTCGACCGCCTCGACGTCGGCCTCCGCCTTGCCCGGGCCGTCCGCCCCGAGGAGGTTCAGGTGCGCCCCGGGCGCCAGGTCGGCTGCGTGCACCACAGGCTCCGCGCCGGGGGTCACGCACGTCACCACGTCGCACCCGAGCGCGTCCTCACGGCTGCCGGCCTCCCAGCCCAGCTCTCCGGCCAGCGCCCCGGCGACCTCGGGGTCGGGGTCGAAGCACACGCCCGGTCCGTATTCGGCCGCCGCCAGGCAGCGAGCCGCCCAGGCGCCGTGAAGCCCGCACCCGATGATGCCCACGGTGCTCGCGTCCTCGCGCGCCAGCTCCTGCGCGGCGACCGCCGCGACGGCGCCCGGTGCGCAGAGCGGTGACCGAGCGCACGTCGATGAGCGCCAGCGGCTCACCGTCCTCGGCGCTCGACACGCAGATCACGCCCATCACCACCGGCAGCCCGGCGGCCGGGTTGTTCGGGAAGGAAGTGACCCACTTCAGGATCGCCAGGCCGGCCCCGCGGGCGGGCATCGCGCGGAAGTCGCCGTGCGGGGAGGCGTCGAGGTAGACCTTCGGCGGCATGGTCCACTCGCCGCTGGCGTACTCCACGAAGCCGTGGCGCACGCGCTCGATCGCCTCGAGCGGGTCGACGGCCGCGAGGACGGAGTCGTGGTCGAAAACTGGGATCTCGGGCACGCCTGAACGAGTCCTGAGGTCTGAGGTCTGATGTCTGAGGTCTGTACGGTGTTCGCGTGTCCGGCAACGGGAAGCAATCTCCGCCTCGCCCGCGGATCGAGATCCAGGCCGCGGCCTCCCCCGAGGAGGCCGCCGCGATCGCCGCCGCGATCGAGCAGTTCCTGCGCGACACCGCGCCGGCGCCCCAGGCCGCCGGGCCCTCGGAGAGCCCGTGGCTGCGCGCGGCGCTGCGCGAGGGCGCCGGGCTGGACGCCGGTGGACCGTGGGGCCGTGGCGCCGGCTGACCCGCGCGAAGTGATCAGGCGCGTGTACGAGGCCTGGAACGCCCGCGACATCGACGGCGCGGCGGAGCTCTACCACCCGGACGCGGTCTACGACTGCTCGGACCGGATCCTCAACCCGGACGTCTACCGGGGACACGATGAGCTGCGGCGCTTCGCGAGGGAGGTCGACGAGGACTGGGCCTCGTTCGAGGTCTACCTGCAGGAGCTCGTGAGGTCGACGCCGAGCGGTTCATCGCGCTGCTGAACACCCGCGCGCAAGGACGAGCCAGCGGGGTCGAGGTGCAGGAATCCGAGGCCGCGACTCTCTGGACGATCCGCGACGGCCAGGCGGTCCACGCGAAGCTGTTCAGGGACCGCCGCGACGCCTTCGCCGAAGCGGGCATTCCCTACCCGCAAACTGAATAAACGGAAACCCGATCGGGTTTTGCTACTTTCACCTGATGGAGCCGACCGCAACGCCCAAGGGGCGCAAGGGATCTCTTGCGAACCCAGAGGTAATCGAGAACGTCCCTGGCCACGTCATCCCGATCCTCGAGCGCGAGTTCGACGACTTCGACAACGAGGCTGAGAAGTTCCTCGGCGGCGAGACCGAGGAGAACGACTTCATCGGATTCCGCCTGAAGCAGGGCGTCTACGGCCAGCGCCAGGCCGACGTGCAGATGATCCGCATCAAGCTGCCGATGGGCGGCATCACGCCGGAGCAGTGGGAGACCTTCGCGGACGTCACCGAGGAGTACGCCCCGCTGAACAAGTCGCACATCACCACGCGGCAGAACATCCAGATCCACCACATCCCGCTGCGCGACGCGGCCGAGCTGATCCGCAAGATCTCCGACTCGGGCCTCTCTTCGCGCGAGGGCTGCGGCAACACCGTCCGCAACGTGACCGGCGACCCCTACGCCGGCGTCTGCGACGACGAGCTCTTCGACATCACCCCGTGGGCGGGCGCGTACGTGCGCTACTTCGTGCGCCACCCCACCACCCAGCTGATGCCGCGCAAGGTGAAGACGGCGTTCACGGCGTCCGACGCCGACCGCGCGATCACCGGCATCCACGACATCGCCTTCATCCCGCGCGAGCGCGACGGCGTGAAGGGCGTGGAGGTCCGGGTGGGCGGCGGCACCTCGATCATGCCGCGCGTGGCCCCCACGCTCTACGAGTTCGTGGAGCTGGAGAACGGCGACTACCTGAAGGTCTCCGAGGCGGTCTTCCGCATCTTCGACCGCCAGGACTGGCTGCGCGTGAACCGCGCCCGCGCCCGGATCAAGGTGCTGATCGACAAGATCGGCATCGACGAGTTCCGCGACCAGGTGGAGGAGGAGCTCAAGGGCGACTGGGTCGCCGAGCGCGACTTCGACCCCACCGACCTGCTGCATGGTCCACGACGAGGAGGCCAACGCCCCCGAGCCCGGACTGGACTACGTCTCGCCCAACGGCGACCTCACGGAGTTCGAGCGTTTCAGCGCCTCGAACGTGAAGCCCCAGCGCCAGGAGGGGTTCTCGACGGTCGACGTCCGCGTCTACCGCGGCGACCTCACCCCGGAGCAGATGCGCGGCATCGCCGAGATCCAGCGCAAGTACTCCGGTGGCTACGCCCGCACCACGGTCGAGCAGAACTTCGTGCTCCGCTGGGTGCGCGACGAGGCCGTCTACGAGGTGTGGCAGGCGCTCTCCGAGCTGGGTCTCGGCGAGGGCGGCTCCGGCGAGATCATCGACACCGTCTCGTGCCCCGGCACCGACAGCTGCAAGCTGGGCATCACCAGCTCGATGGGCCTGAACGCCGCCATCAACAAGCGGCTGAAGGAACTCGACATCCAGGACCCGCTGACCAAGAAGATCCACATCAAGAACTCCGGCTGCCCGAACGGCTGCAGCCAGCACCACATCGCGAACATCGGGTTCTACGGCGCGTCGATCAAGGTCGGCGACAAGACGATCCCGGCCTACATCGCGCACATCGGCGGCACCTACGAGAACGGCGAGGTGCTCTACGGCACGCGGCTGAAGTCGCGCCTGCCCTCCAAGCGCGTGCCCGACGCCATCGAGCGCTGGCTGAAGTACTACGAGTCCGAGCGCGAGGAGGGCGAGGAGTTCAACGCCTTCGCCGAGCGCGTCGGGCCCGAGAGCTTCACCGCGCTGGTGAAGGACCTCTCGATGCCGCTGGAGTTCAACGTGGAGAACATGGACTTCTTCATCGACTGGCAGCGCGACGAGCTCTACGAGGTCATCCGGGGCGAGGGCGAGTGCGCGGTGTAGTCGCAACCCAGGCGGAGGGCGTGCTCGAGCGCGCCCTCGCGGAGCACCATCCGCGGATCGCGCTGGCGTGCTCCTTCCAGAAGGAGGAGTCGGTGCTGGTGCACATGCTGCTCCAGCAGGTGCCCGACCCGCGCGCGTTCATGATCGACACCGGCGTGCTCTTCCCCGAGACCTACGCCACCTGGCGTGAGTTCGAGGAGCGCTTCGGCCTGAAGGTGGAGGTGTTCGACGCCGTCTCGCCCGCCGCCCCGTGGACCGCCGAGAACTGCTGCGGCACGGCCAAGGTCGCCGCGCTCGACGACGCGCTCGGCGGGCTCGACGCCTGGATCACCGGCATGCGCTCCGAGCAGGCGCCCACCCGCGCGGCCGCCACCGAGAGCTCCTACGACGAGGCGCGCGAGGTGTGGAAGTTCAACCCGCTGGTCGACTGGACCGAGAAGGACGTCTGGGCCTACGTGCACGAGCACGAGCTGCCCTACAACCCGCTGCACGACCAGGGCTACGCGTCGATCGGCTGCGCGCCATGCACTCAGCCGGGCTCCGGCCGCGAGGGCCGCTGGGCCGGCACCGACAAGACCGAGTGCGGGTTGCACGAATGAGCATCGCGGTCAGGGCTCCCGATCACCTCGAGCTCACGCACCTGCGCGAGCTCGAGTCCGAGGCCATCCATCTCTTCCGCGAGGTGGCCGCCGAGCGCGAGCGGCCCGTGCTGCTGTTCAGCGGCGGCAAGGACTCGATCGTGCTGCTGCGGCTGGCGGAGAAGGCGTTCCGCCCGGGCGGCTTCCCGTTCCCGATCATGCACGTGGACACCGGGCCACAACTTCCCGGAGGCGATCGAGTTCCGCGACCGCCGCGTGGAGGAGCTGGGCGAGCGGCTGATCGTCGCATCGGTGCAGGACTCGATCGACTCGGGGCGCGTGACCGAGGAGACCGGCCCGCGCGCCTCGCGCAACCGCCTCCAGACGATCACGCTGCTCGACGCGATCGAGGAGCACGGCTTCGACGCCGCGTTCGGCGGCGCGCGCCGCGACGAGGAGCGCGCCCGCGCGAAGGAGCGGATGCTCTCGTTCCGCGACGACTTCGGCCAGTGGGACCCCAAGGCCCAGCGTCCCGAGCTGTGGAACCTCTACAACGGCCGCATCCGCAACGGCGAGCACGTGCGCGTGTTCCCGCTCTCGAACTGGACCGAGCTGGACGTGTGGCGCTACATCGCCGAGGAGGGGCTCGAGGTGCCCTCGATCTACTTCGCCCACGAGCGCGAGGTGTTCGAGCGCGACGGCATGCTCTACGCGATGTCCGACTTCGTCGAGCTGATCGACGGCGAGGAGCCCTTCACCACGTCGGTCCGCTACCGCACCGTCGGCGACATGAGCTGCACCGGCGGCGTGCGCTCGGAGGCGGCGACGATCGACGAGGTGGTCACCGAGATCGCGGCGACGCGGATCACCGAGCGCGGAGAGACGCGCGCCGACGACCGCGTGACCGAGGCGGCGATGGAGGATCGGAAGCGTGAGGGCTACTTCTAGTGGCCGTCGTTGCTCGCAACGCTGAGCTCCTTCGCATCGCGACCTCGGGCTCGGTGGACGACGGCAAGTCCACGCTGATCGGCCGGCTGCTGTTCGACTCAAAGACCGTGCTCGCCGACCAGATGGCGCACGTCGAGGAGGTCTCCGAGCGCCGCGGCGACGGCTTCGTGAACCTCGCGCTGCTCACCGACGGCCTGCGGGCCGAGCGCGAGCAGGGCATCACGATCGACGTCGCCTACCGCTACTTCCACACGCCGCGGCGCAAGTTCATCATCGCCGACACCCCCGGCCACGAGCAGTACACGCGCAACATGGTCACGGGCGCGTCGACCGCCGAGCTGTCGCTGGTGCTGGTCGACGCCCGCGCCGGCGTGGTCGAGCAGAGCAAGCGCCACGCCTACATCGCCTCGCTGCTGCGCATCCCCCACCTCGTCGTCTGCGTGAACAAGATGGACCTGGTGGACTGGAGCGAGGAGCGCTTCGAGGAGATCCGCGAGGAGTTCACCGCGTTCGCCGTCCGACCTCGACTTCGAGGACGTGCTGTTCGTTCCGGTGAGCGCGCTGCTCGGCGACAACGTGGTCGACCGCTCGGAGAACACGCCCTGGTACCAGGGCCCCGCGCTCCTGCACCACCTCGAGCACGTGGAGGTGGCCTCCGATCGCAACTTCGAGGACGTGCGCTTCCCCGTTCAGTGGGTCGTGCGCCCGCACCCCTCCGAGCGACCCGACTACCGCGGGTACGCCGGCCAGGTGGCGGGTGGCGTGCTCACCCCGGGCGACGAGCTGATCGCCCTCCCCTCCGGGGTCTCCACCCGCGTCGCGGCGATCGACTCATACGACGGCGAGCTCGACGCCGCCTACCCGCCCATGTCCGTCACCGTGCTGCTGGAGGACGACCTCGACCTCGGCCGCGGCGACATGCTGGTGGGCGTCGAGGACGCGCCCGAGCCGGTTCGCGAGCTCACCGCCGACGTCTGCTGGATGGCGAACGAGCCGCTGCGCCCGCGCTCGCGCTACACGATCAAGCACACGACCCGCACCGCCCGCGCGGTGGTCGAGGAGATCGAGCACCAGGTGGACATCCATTCGCTGGAGCCGGTCGATGCGGCCGAGCTCGGCCTGAACGACATCGGCCGCGTGCGCCTGCGTCTGTCCGAGCCGCTGGTGGCGGACCCCTACTCCCGCAACCGCCAAACCGGCAGCTTCATCCTCATCGACGAGTCGACCAACGACACCGTCGGTGGGGGCATGGTCGTCGGCTAGCCGCCCTACCTCACGACCCTGAACCGGACCCGCTTGGGCTTGGACCTGTTGCGGGCGCTGTCGGTGGCGGTGGCCACCAGCCGGTAGCGCCCAGGCTTGAGCTTGCGCTTGCGCCAGCTACCCGTGAACTTGAAGCTGTTCGTGCCGCGGCGTCCTCTGCGCTTGAGCGTTCCCTTCAGCTTGCGGTAGCGCCGGCGCACCAGGCGCTCCACCGTGAAGCTCATCGTGGCCGCCTCGGAGAGCCTGAAGCGCACTGTGGTACCGGCCCTTCGCCTCCGGCCCACGACGAAGCGCGAGCGCGAGAGCCGGTACCCCGTGACCCTCGCCGGCGTCACATCGCGGCCGCTCGTGCCCGCCGGAGGCGGAGCGGTCACGGCGAAGAACACGTTTTCGCACGCGGTGAGCGTGTCGGTTCCCGGCTTGTCCGCGGTCACGCGGTCCGTCTCGGTCCCGCAGTCGGCGTTGTCCAGCCCACCGTCACGGACATCCAGACTGTCGGCGCCGTCGCGCCCCAGGAGCGTGTCGACCCCGCCGCGACCCAGAAGGGTGTCTTCGCCGCCGCCACTACCGTCCAGCCGGTTGGGCCCGCCGTCACCGCGCAGCGTGTCGCCCTCGACGCCGCCGGACAGGTTCTCAACCCCCGTGAGCGTTTCGGTGCCGCTGCCGATGGTGTTCTGCGGGCCGGCAAGCGCGAGGTCCACCACAACGCCGATCCCGCTCAGGTTGTCGATGTAGTCGGCGACGTCGGTGCCGGGCCCGCCGTTCACGGTGTCGTTGCCGTCGCTGGGCAGCAGGATGTCGTCTCCGCCCATCCCGAGGATGATGTCGTCCCCGTCATCCCCGCCGAGGGCGTCATTGCCCTGGCCGCCGGTCACGCTGTCCGCGTCGTTCCCGCCGAAGAGGACGATGCCGGTGGTCAACGCGTTGCCCGTGCCGGCCCCGCCCTGCGCACCGAGGGTGTCTGAGCCGGGACCCACCGCGCCGTACCCGACCAGCTCTGGCACGCCCGTGGGGAAGATGTCCGCGTCCGGTGTGTCCTCGGCCGGGCTCGCGTTCGTGTTGATCCCAGAGGTGCCGAAGCGAAGGTTGCCGCCGAGAGGGCCTGTGCGCACCCGCAGGGACGAATTCGGACCGTCGTTGAGCAACACGAAGATCTCGATCTCGTCGTCGCCCGGCTCGGGGGTGGCGCCCGGCGCGAAGCTGCCGGCACCCTCGATCGCAACGTTGTTGTTGCTCGAGCCGGGGTGGTTGAAGACGCTGATGGCGTTCGTGTTGGTCACGGTGGGCGGCCCTCCCGTGCAGGCGACCTGCCCGGCGCCGCCCCTCACGACGATCTCGCCGCCCGCCGCGACCTCCAGGCCCCCGAAGTCGGCATCAGCTCCCAGGTCGACCTGCAACACCTGGGTGGCGTAGTCGCACGTGGTCGCGGCCGGTGCGGCAGCCGGGGCCACGAGCATCGCAGCCCCGATTGCGAGCACCGCCAACCATCGCTCGCTTTTCATCATGGGTTCCTCCTGATCACGGGGTAATCCTGAAAGCGAGCCGCCGGACCCTGGAGCGGTTGCCCGCCCGGTCCGTCGCTGTGAGCGTCGCGCGGAACAGGCCGGTCCTTGCCCTCACACCGCGGATGCGGCCTGAGAACGCGTTGCGGTTGGCGCCCTTGCGCCCCTTGCGGGTGAGCGTCTTCAAGGTCCGGTAGCGCCGGCAGCGCTTCCCCCTGAGCCGGACGCAGCGCTGGACCTTGATCCGCACCGTCGCCGCCTCCGACAGCCGGTAGCGGAAGCTCGACCCTGCCGCCTTCACTGCGGTGCGCTTCCGCCCGAGCCGGAAGCGCTTCCCGATAGTCGCCCGCGAGATCGCCGGACGCCGGGTGTCGACCGTGAACGCACGCGCGGCGGGCGCGAGGTCGAGCGCGCCGAACACGTCGCGGGCGCGGACCCTCAGCCCGTGTGCCCCATCTCTGAGGCGAGCTGTCGTGAGCGTTGCGGCGCAGCCGGCGAAGGCCGCTGCGTCCAGCGAGCACTCGAAGGACGAGCCCGGCTTGGTCGATGTGAACGCGAACGTGGGGGTCGAATCGCGCGTGGGGCCGCTCGGCCCGGACGCGAACGAGGTGTCCGGCCGCGTGTCGAAGGTGTGCGTCTCGCAGTCGGGCATCAGCGCGTCCACACCCTCGAGATCGGCGACCACCGTGTCCGTCCCCGTCCCGCACGTGACGCTGTCGGTGACTCCGTCGCGTATCTGCAGGAGGTCGGCCCCGGACAACGAGAAGAGCTCGTTCGCCGCCGAGGAGCCGATCAGGACGTCGTCTCCGGTGCCGGAGAGGGCGTTCTCGACGCCCTCGATCACGTCGCGGCCGCCCGCGCCCGTGTCCTGGCGCGTGAGCACGGAAAGATCCACCCGCACCGGCTGCGCGGTCTGGAAGTCGACCAGGTCCGTGCCAGGGCCCCCCGAGTAGTCGTCCTCGCCGGAGCTCGCATTCTCAATGAAAACGTCGTCGCCGGCCCCGCCGGTCGCGCGGTCGGTCCCGTCCACGCCGTTGAAGAGGTCAGCGGCGGGGCCGCCCACGCCCATGTCGTCTCCCAACCCCAACTCCGTTCGCGTCTCGATGAGGGCCCCCGGCGGCCCGGTGAAGCCGCCGCCGCCGTCAAACCGCACGGTGTCCGCTCCGCCGAGCGTGAACAGATCGACGTCGTCAACGCCCTCGAGGGTCACGTCCACGTCCCCTGCCAGCCCCTCCGCTCCCGCGTTGAGGTTCATCCCGTCCACCGGCCCGGCCCGGCCCACCGTCCACGAGTCGTCCGCGGATGTGCCGAACACCTGGAGATGGTCCCCGCCCGGCCCCGAGTGCATCTCGAACTCGATCTCGTCGGTACCGCCCGCCTCGTCGAACTCACCGGGCGCGAACAACCCGCCAGTCAGGAAGATCGTGAACTCCGAGAAGTCGTTGTTCAGGGGCGTGAAGATGACCCTGTCCACGGTCAGCACCGTTCCCGAGCCGAAGCAGTTGACGTCGGCCGCGCCGTTCTTGACGACGATCGAATCGCCCGATCGCACCACGCCTGGTTGGTCGCCGCTGGCGTCCGATGTGATCTCGAGGTTGCCGTTCGCGAAGAACGCGCAGGACATGGCGGCGGCGGCGGGCGAGGCGCTGAGGGCGCTCGCGAAGAGGCTCACCGCCACTGCGAGCACCGCAGCCAACCACCGGCGCTCCATGAGAAATCCCCTTACGTTCAGGCTCAACTACGTCCGGCCCCCCGCCGAGCCGTGAGCTTTCGGAAAGGGTCCCCGACCGAGGGGGTGGGCACAATCGTGGAAACCCCGTAACCGGCTACTTGACGATCTTGAACTGCTTGCGCTTGAACGGGGACTTGTTGCGGGCCTTGTCGGTGGCCTGGCTGTTGAGCCGGTAGCTCCCGGGCTTGAGCGGCTTGCCGCGAATGCGGCCGCGGAAGCGGAAGGTGTTCTTGCCGGCCTTGCCGGAGACGGTGAACGAGCCCCGGACGTTCCTCCACAGCGTGCACCGGGACTTGCTTCGGTTCTTGCGGGTGCGGGTCTTGCACTTTCGCGAGACGCGCCGGCCGCTTGTCCTGCGCTGGACCGTGAACTTGACCGCACTGGCCTCGGAGAGGTTGAACGACACCTTGGTGCCGGTCCGAGCTTTCGATCGCTTGCGTCTCCTCTGGGCGCCGAACGCGGCCCCCGACCTGGCGGCCTTGAACGTCGCCCAGGAGAAGCTCAGCCCGCCGAGCGCAGGCTTGGACTTGTCGACGGGGTTTTGCGTTCCACCCCCGGTCCCGGGGATGACCTCATACCGGACGTCGTCGGCAATCATGGAGGTGCCGGAGAACGAGAGCCGGGCGCTGGTGATGCGCGGAGCGACGACCGCCAGCGGCTGGAGGGTGTTGAAGCCGGTGAGGGCACTCGTGGCGACGCTGGTCGCTCCGTCGAACGCTTGGAGCGTGATCGTCCCGGCGGAGCTGTGGCCCGCCTTGACTGCGACCGAGGAGACGGGCGAAGAGAAGGTCAGGGTTTCCGGGCCGTCCGCGGATTGAGCCGGGTTGGTTGTGAAAGCCAAGAAGTTGGGGGGGCTGTGGCTATTGACGCCGAACAGACCGTCCTCGTCGAGGACCTCTCCCCCCTCGTCGGGTGTTGGCCCACTGAAGATGACGCCCTGCGCCTGGTACGCCGTCGTGAGGTGTGGTGCGCTGCCGAAAGTCGGCGGGGCGGGGCGGTCGTCGAAGTTGATCGCTTGGGGTGCCGCCGTGGCCGTCGACGGGACCGCCAGCATCGCGATCGCGATCAACCATCTGCGACCCGTGCCCCGCCTGCTCCTGAGCATTGGGGAACCGTCCCCGACCGAGGGGGTGGACACAATCGTGGAAACCCCGTAACCGGGTGGCCCGACGGCTCAGGCCGAACCGGCTGCCCGCTCGCGCTCGATGGCGGCGGCAAGAGCGGTGCGGCCAGGCACGGCGAACTTGCGAAAGGTGTTTGTGAGGTGGGTCTCGACCGTGCGCTCCGACAGGTAGAGCGCGGCGGCGATCTGCTTGTTGGTCCTGCCCTGGTGCACGAGCTGAGCGACTTCGCGCTCGCGCGGGCTGAGCGATCCGGAGCCCTCCGCGGCCGCCCTCGTCCTGCGCGGCACGCGGCGGCCCAGCTGACGCAGCTCGCGTGCCGCCTCGTCCCGCGGGCCGTATGCGCCGCAGTTCTCGAGCTCGGTCCGGGCGTGCTCCAGCTCAGCGATCGCGGGCTCGCGATCGCCGGCCGCTCCCAGGGCGGCACCGTGGAGCGCTCTGGAGCGTTCGGCCTCGATCCGGTTGCCGGCGTCGCCGAACGCTTCCGCGGCAGCGCGGGCGACCATAGCCGCGCCCGCCGCGTCCCCGCGGGCGAGTAGGAGCCCGGCGCGGGCGTGCCGCGCCCAGCCCGTGCGGCCCGGCAGTCCGAGCCCGCCGGCGGCCGCCTCTGCCCGCTCCACCCAGCCCTCGGCGCGGTCGATCTCCCCGAGGGCCAGTTCGGCACGGCTGAGGATCCCGTACCAGCGAGGCTGGTAGAGCCGCTCGTTGAGCGGCAGGTCGGGGCCGCCGCCCGCCTCCAGGATCCGCTCGCGGCACCCCCCCGGATCGCCGGCCTCGAGCTCTGCCTCGGCGAGGAAGAAGCCAACGACCGCGCTCACCTGGTCGGCCCGTCCAGCCGCGAGGGCAACCGCACGTTCGCCCGCGGCAAATGCCGCATCCAGGTCGCCGCCGCGGCACGCCGCTCCGCAGCGATGCGCCAGCGCCCAGAGAAGGAACTCGTTCTCGCCCGTGAGCTCGGCACTGGCGATCGCGTCCTCGAAGCATCGAACGGCGCCGGGCAGATCCCCCTGCCAGAGGAGCGCGTCGCCCAAAAAGAGGGACACCTCGACGAGCACGTAGCCCTGCCCGCTCGCCCGTGCGACAGCGAGCGCACGTTCCATGTGCCGCTGACACAAGTCGCAGCGCTCGAGCATGGTCTCGACCAGCCCCAGCCGCGCGAAGGTTTGGAGCGACCGCGCGAGCTCGGCGTCGCCGAGGCCATCGAAGGTCTCGGCTGCGGCCTGGAGCTCGGCGTGGGCCTTGGCGACGGTGCCGACGCGCGACTCCCAGAGGGCGTAGAGCACGCGCGCCGACGCTTCCAGCGTGCGGTCGCCGAGGACTCCGGCCTGCGCGAGCACGTCGCGGGCCAACACACGCGCTTGGTCGTAGTCGAGCTTCCAGATACTGACCCACGCGAGCGCCAGCCTCAGCGTCACAGCCTCGGCGGAGCGCTGATCGGGAAGCTCGGCGAGCGTGCCATCCAGCAGCGATCGAGCCTCGTCGGACCTGCCGAGCAGAAACTCCATCGCCGCGCACGCGGCGATCACACGGACCGTCTCCGCGCCGGGGTCATCGGGGACGAGCGCGATCGCCTCGCGCAGGGCGTCACGGCTCTCAGCGATTCGGCCCGCAGCACCGAGGGCGGTTGCCATCGGCGCGAGCAGCTCGAACCGTCGCGCGGCGTCGTCGGACGCGAGCAGGCGCAGCGCAGCATCGAACCGGTGCGCTGCGGTGGCGGGCGCCCGCGCCGCGGCGGCATGCCCGGCCTGCGTGAGCAACGCGATGGCGTTCTCGTCACCGACCGGCGCCGAGCACTCCACATGGTGGGCGCACGCGCTTGGCGACGCTCCCCGGTCACGCAAGGTCGAGGCCACCCGTCCGTGGGCGGCAAGCCGCCAGCCCGCCTGTGCCGACTCGTACACCGCCCTTCGCACGATCGGGTGACGGAAGCGGAACAGGCGCGGGACCTCCGTCGTCTGGACGAGATCGGCGGCGATCAGCTCGTCCAGCACGATCAGGGACTCCGCCGCGTCTGCGTCCGCCGCGACCCCGGCCAGCTCGGGGTCGAACGGATCCCCCACGACGGCCGCCCCTTCCAGCAGCCTCCGGCCGCCCGGGCTCAGTGCGCCGAGCTCGCTCCGGAGGGCTGCCATGACAGACCGGGGGACGCCCTCGGCCCCCGGGCCGGGCGCCGACACACGACCGGCGCCCGCGGCGTCCGCCCGGAACAGAGCCTGAAGATAGAAGGGGTTGCCGCCGCTCTCGCGGTGTAGGTCCGCCCTCGCCGCGATTGGCAGGCTCTCGCCGAGCAGCTCGTCCGCCTCAGCGGGGCTGAGTGGCCCGGGCTCGACGAGCTCCCCGTCGTCCGCCGCCTCGAGCGCGGCGACCAACCGGGGCGAAGCCTGATGCTTGCGGTAAGCGAGCGCCAGAAGCAGCCTCCCGCTCGGTCGCCGGCGCAGCAGGTGGGAGAGGAGCTCGATGGAGGCATCGTCCGCCCAGTGCACATCGTCGAGAACCAGCACCAGGGGCCGGCGGTCGCCGAGCAGCTCCAGCAACGCACCGACGGCGCGATGGGAGCGGTAGCGCTCGTCCGGTAGCCCACCCGCGGGGTCCTCCGCGAGCCGCGCTACGGAGGGAAAGACCGAGGCGAGCTCCTCAACGGTGCCTCGGCCAAGGCGCTCGAGCCGCCCCGGCTTGAGCGAGCCGAGGTGATCGTCGAGCGCGTCCACGAACACGCCGAACGGATGCTCCCGCTCGAACTCGGCGGCGCGGGCGCCCAGCAGAAGCAGCCCACGGGCCTCGGCCCGCTCGCGCAGGGCCTCGAGCAATGCCGTCTTTCCGATCCCCGGCGCGCCCGTTACGGCGAGGATCGATGCGGCGTCGGGAGTGAGCGCATCGAGACTGCGCTCGATGACGGCCAACTCGCTTGTCCGTCCCACCAGCCGGGTGGTTTGCAACGTGGTCAGTGGCGCCTCCCACGACCACGATACGACTACTTGATCCCGACCACCATCGAGTCCGGCCCGACGAGGTGCTCCACGCGGCTCTCGCGGAAACCGGCCTCCTCCATCCAGGCGCGGCAGTCGGCGCCTGTGTAGTCGAAGCCCCCCTTTGTCTCAATCAGCATGTTGAGGCTCATCAGCAGGCCGAAGGCGTTGCTGCGCCGATCGTCGTCGATGATCGCCTCGTACACGATCAGCGCGCCGCCGTCGGGCAGCGCGTCGTAGGCCTTCTTCAGCAGGATCCGCTTCTGCTCGAGGTCCCAGTCGTGCAGGATGTGCCCCATCACGAGAACGTCCGCCTCGGGGAGCGGGTCGGCGAAGAAGTCGCCCGCGGTGAAGCTCAGGCGCTCGCCCAGGCCCATGCCGCCGATGTGCTCGTTGAAGATCGGCTCGAGCGGGGGGAGGTCGAACCCCCCGCCGGTGATGTGCTCGTGCGCCATCGCGATGTGAGCGGGCACCGCGCCCTCGGCGCAGCCGATGTCGATCACGCTGCCGTGGTCCTTCCACGGGAATTTGGCGGCGAGCGCGTGCGCCACGCCGGTGCTGATGGCGGACATCGCCTGCGCGAACTGCGCGAGCCGCTCCGGATCGGAATAGAGGACTGCGAAGAAGTCGTCCCCGGCCTTCGCCTCGTTCTGCGGCTCGCCCGTGCGCAGGCCGTCGGTCAGGGTCCCCCAGAACTTGTAGAGGCGGGCGTCGGCCATCTCCAGCATTCCCCCGATGTAGGAGGGCTTGGCGCGGTCGAGGAACAGATCGGCCTCCGGCGTGTTCGCGTAGCGGCCGTCGTCACGCTCGAGCATGCCCAGCGCGACGAGAGCATCGAAGAAGTCAGTGGCGCTGCGGGCGTGCAGGCCCAGGCGCTCGCGCAGCGCGTCGCCCTCGAGGGGGCCCGCCTCAGCCAGCTCCGAGAAAAGCCCGAGTCCGACGGCGCTCAGCAGCGTCTTCGATCCCCAGAACCCGAACCCGAGCTGCATGATCGCGTCGGGCGTCACGGCCGGTCCACCACTCATCGCCTACCTCCCATTCCTAGACACCAGATCCGCGGCCCCAACCTACTATCGGATGGGCGGACGGTGGTGGTCGAGGGCGGTCGAGCGGGCGAATAGCTCCTCCACGAGCTCGCTCACGCTGATCACCTTCAGGCGTGCGGACACGCTCCTGCCACCCAGGCGCCCGGTCACACGGCCGCGGCTCACCTGCAGCGTGCCCCGAGCCGCTGCCCGGCCCGTGATCCGAAGGGCTCCGCGCATCCGTCGCTCGTAGGGGGATCGAAGCACCCCGCTGACGCTCACGCCGCGGACCAGCGCGACCCGCTTCAGCACGAGCCGCTCGCCGTCCTTGCCGCCGACCGTGATGATGCCGCCACGCAGCCCGCCCACCGCGAAGCTGCGCGGGGCACGCCCGGAGAAGATGTCCTCGAAAGACGCGATGAAGCCCGTCACCGCCTCGCGCGCGGTGAAGTCGAGCGTGCGCTCGACCACCGAAACCATCCGCCCGGCGCGACCCGGGACTCCCCGCTTTCGCGGCACGTCGCGCACGGTCGCGGGCAGGCGTCGCAGCACGGGCTCGCGCCGTGCGCGTGGGCACGGCCGGAGGGCGAGGACTCCCGCGAGGAACCTCCGCGTGGCGCGAATGAAGCAGCCCGTGGAGTCCTGGCCGAGCACGTCGTGCCCACTTCCCCGGCCCACCAGCACCCGGCCGCGGGGGAACGCCGTGGCCACGCGACGGGCAGACGCCAACGGAGTGCGGGCGTCGGCGTCCCCGTTGAGGAGCAGCGCGGGCACGTCGGGCAGTGACCCACCGCCGATCAGGGGCGCGGCCGGCGCGGCCGGCCAACGCTCGCACAGATCCAGGAAGTCCGTCTGGAGAGCGGTCGACGGCCCGAACGGCCCGAACGCGGACGCCGGCAGGCGGGACACCAGCGCGCGGGCCTGCGTGCGCCGCGCGGCGAACGGAGTGGTCCGAGCCCAGGGCAGCGCGAGCTCCTCGCACGCGGTCGCCGCATAGGCCGCCGCGCTCAGGTCGCGCGGGTCTCCCAACTCGCCCTCGACCCGCCTTGCGCCATCCAGCAGCCGGAGGATCGGCGCCATGTCGCCGCGAAGGGCCGAGCGCGTGGCGGCGGACAGGGCGAGCCGCACGGTGTCGTCCAGGTCGCCCACGAGCAGGAGCAGGCTCAGGTCGAACCCACTCATCGTCATGCGCCGCTTGCGGCCGCGGCCGTCGACGACGAATCCCCGCAGCGGGCGCCGATCGACCCGTCGCGCGAGCCGGCTGAGGTCACCGCCGGCGTCACGCGTCACACGGGCGCAGCCTGGGCGGCAGCGAGCGCGCGCCACCGACGGTGCACTGGCCAGCGATTCCAACTCGAGCGGGCTCGGGCCATCCAGGGCGACCACCGAATCGAGCACGATCCGGTCGACCCGGGCCGGATACGTGCGCGCATAGGCCAGCACCACCTTCGTCCCGTAGGACGTGCCCATCAGCGCGATCTTCTGCGCCCCCAGCTCGCGGCGCACGGCCTCGATGTCCGCGACCGTGTCGCGCGTGGTGTAGAAGGCGCGCCGGGGGCCGAGCGATCTGGCGCACTCGGCGGCGGCGTCGCGGGCCGACAGGATGTTCGCTCGCTCGAGGCGGCGGCAGCGCAGAACGTCCGAATCGCCGGTGCCGCGCTGATCCATCACGATCACGTCGCGCGCCCGCGCCTCGGAGCCGAGCAGGTCCTGCACAACTCTGAGGTCGAAGCCCCTCGTGGCGGACTGGCCGGGGCCGCCGGCGAACAGGAACAGCGGCGGCCGGATGGCGCGGCGCGCGCGGCTGCGCTCCACCTGCAGGCGCACCGTGCCGGGCACCTTGCCCCGGTGGTCGAGCGGCACGGCCAGCCGAGCACAGCTTCGTTCCGAGGGCGAGCAGAAGTCGATCGCCGGCGCGGCCGCGGGCAGCCCGAGGCTCCCTACGGCCACGAGCATGGAGATGGGTACCGTGCGGCGCCTCACCGCCCCAGTATCCTCCCGCGCCGCATGTTCTCGAAGGTTCTGGTCGCAAACCGCGGTGAGATCGCGATCCGCGTGATGCGCTCGCTCGAGGAGCTCGGAATCGGCACGGTCGCCGTCTACTCCGAGCCCGACCGCGACGCGCCCCACGTCCGTCGCGCGGACGAGGCGTACCTGCTCGGCCCCGGGCCGGCCACGGAGAGCTACCTGGTGGTGGAGAAGATCATCGAGGTGGCCAAGCAGGCCGGTGCCGAGGCAATCCACCCCGGCTACGGGTTCCTGGCCGAGAACGCCGCCTTCTCCCGTGCCTGCGATGAGGCCGGGATCGTGTTCATCGGCCCGCCGGGCGACGCCATCGACGCCATGGGCTCCAAGACCAAGGCGCGCGAGCTGATGAAGGAGGCCGGGGTGCCGATCGTGCCGGGCACGACCGACCCAGTCGACTCGGTGGCGGACGCGAAGAAGATCATCGACGCCGACATCGGCTACCCGGTGGCGATCAAGGCCGCGGGCGGAGGCGGCGGCAAGGGCTTCCGCGTGGCGCTCGAGGAGTCCGAGCTCGAGGACGCCTTCGAGGGCGCCGCCCGCGAGGGCGAGAAGTTCTTCTCCGACTCCACGGTCTACATCGAGCGCTACCTGCCCGACCCCCGGCACGTCGAGGTGCAGGTGCTCGCCGACTCCCACGGCAACGTCGTGCACCTGTTCGAGC
Source organism: uncultured Thermoleophilaceae bacterium (assembly GCA_963825775.1). Classification (GTDB taxonomy): domain Bacteria; phylum Actinomycetota; class Thermoleophilia; order Solirubrobacterales; family Thermoleophilaceae; genus JAAYBF01. Next base: position 509,788 of record CAWGUV010000016.1, read on the forward strand.
GCGACTGCTCGGTGCAGCGCCGCCACCAGAAGCTGATCGAGGAGAGCCCGGCACCCGCCGTGGATCCCGAGCTGCGCGAGCGGATCGGCAAGATCGGCACCGACGCCGCGCGGGCCGTGGATTATCGCGGCGCCGGCACGATCGAGGGCCTGCTGTCGGAGGACGGCGAGTACTTCTTCCTCGAGATGAACACCCGCGTTCAGGTGGAGCACTGCGTGACCGAGATGGTCACCGGCATCGACATCGTTCGCGAGCAGATCAAGGTCGCCGCCGGCGAGGAGCTGTCGTTCGGGCAGGACGACGTGGAGCTGCGCGGGCACGCGATCGAGTGCCGCATCAACGCCGAGGACGCGTCGAAGAACTTCGCGCCTGCGCCCGGCTCGATCACCACGTACGTGCCGCCCAGCGGCCCCGGCGTGCGCGTGGACTCGGGCGCCGAGGCCGGCTACGACGTGCTGCCGCTGTACGACCCGATGATCGCCAAGCTGATCGTGTGGGACGTCGACCGCGAGGCGTCGACGAAGCGCATGCTGCGGGCCCTGTCGGAGTACGAGATCGGCGGCCTGAAGACGCTGATCCCATTCCACTCGGCCCTGCTCGACACCGACCAGTGGCGCGCGGGCGAGACCTGCCGCGACCTGGTGGAGGACAAGAAGTGGCTCAAGGAGCTGGCGTTCCCGAAGGCCGAGAAGCCTGGATGAGGACGAAGAGCCCAAGGTCGAGCGCGACTACGCCGTGGAGGTTTCCGGCCGGCGCTTCGACGTGAAGGTGATCGGCGAGGCCTTCGCCGGCGGGGGCGGCAACGGCGCCGCCCCGGCCGCGGGGCGCAAGCCCCCGAAGCGCTCCGAGCGCGCCGCGGCGGCGGGCGGCGGGCCCGACGAGATCACCTCACCGCTGCAGGGCAACATGTGGAAGGTGAACGTGAAGCAGGGCGACACCGTCGAGGAGGGCCAGCTGCTCTGCATCATCGAGGCGATGAAAATGGAGAACGAGATCACGGCTCATAAGGCCGGCAAGATCACGGCGCTGCCTATCGAGGAGGGTCAGCCGATCGGGGCGGGCGACCCGATCGCCACGATCTCGTCGGCTGAGTAGCGGCTCCCGGCGGAGCTGGGTGGACTTTTCCACCTATGTGGTGGAACTTTTCACGCAGCTCGGCGAACGACTAGGGCCTCAGCCCGCGCCCTTTCGGGCCGCCCGCCACCTCCATGGCCACCAATTCGTGCGCGCGCTGGGCCCAGTCGCACAGCAGCGGGCGCGTGTCCCGCGGGTCGATGATGTCCTCGACTCCGAAGCGCTCCGCCGTCCGGAAGGGTGAGCGGACCGCGTTCAGACGGTCCACGATCTCCTCCTTCAGCGCCACCGGGTCGTCTGACGCCTCCAGCTCGCGTCGGTAGGCCGCCTCTATGCCGCCCTCGATCGGCAGCGAGCCCCAGTCGCCGGAGGGCCAGGCGTAGCGCAGGTTCAGGCGGGAGTGGTCGCCGTGGGCGGCGCCCGCGACGCCGAAGACCTTGCGGACGAGGATCGATACCGCGGGCACGGTGGCCTGGTAGATCGAGTACATCGCCCGGGTGCCGCGGCGGATGGTGCCGCGCCGCTCGGCGTCGGTGCCGATCACGAACCCCGGCTGGTCGACGAAGTTCACCAGCGGCAGATGGAACTGGTCGCAGAGGTCGACGAAGCGCGTCGCCTTCTCGGAGGCGTCTGCCGTGAGCCCGCCGCCGTAGTGCTTCGGATCGGAGGCCATCACGCCGACCGGTAGGCCGCCCAGGCGCCCTAGGGCCGTCACCAGCGGGCGCCCGAACGCGGCGCCCGTCTCGAAAACCGAGCCCTGGTCCAGCACCAGGTCCAGCACCTGGCGGACGTCGTAGGGCTGCCTGGCCTCGCGCGGCACGATCGAGACCAGCTCCTCGGCGCGGCGATCCGGGCTGTCGGTGGCCTCCACGGAGGGCGGGGCCTCCCACACGCTGCCAGGCAGGTAGGAGAGGAAGCGGCGCAGTTGCTCGAGCGCGTCGTCCTCGTCGGCGGCCACGTTGTCCACGGCGCCGGCGCGCGCCTGCGCCCGGGCGCCGCCCAGCTCCTCCTTGTCGGGCGTCTCACCCATCGCGGCAGCCACCACCGGCGGGCCGGCGACGAACAGCTGCGCGGTGTCCTTCACGATCACCGAGAAGTGCGACGCCACCACGCGCGCGGCGCCGAGGCCGGCCACCGGGCCCAGTGCGGCCGCCACGACGGGCACACGCGACAGGTTCGCCACCGTGAGCTCGAACCCGGGCACGAACGGCACGTAGGTGAATCCCATCTCCTCCAGCGACTTGACGCTCCCGCCGCCGCCCGTGCCGTCCACCAGCCGCACGAGCGGCAGGCGCAGGTCGTGAGCCATGCGCTCGGCGTAGACCATCTTCTGCCAGATGGCGGCGTCCGCGGCGCCACCGCGGACGGTGAAGTCGTCGCCCTGTACCACCGCTCGCCGGCCGTCGATCCGGCCCTGGCCGACCACCATGTTGGCCGGCAGGAAGTCCTGAAGCTCCCCGTCCTCCGCGTAGGTCGCCTTGCCGGCGATTCCCCCGGCCTCCTTGAAGTCGTCGAACAGGCGCCCGATGCGCTCCCGCACGGTGAGCCGCCCGCTCGCGTGCTGGCGCTCCACGCGCTCCTTGCCGCCCATCTGCCGCGCCAGCTCCTCGCGCCTGCGCAGCTCCTCCAGTTCAGGCTCCCAGCTCACCGGCGCACCGTAGCCTGTCGCGGTGCCTTCCCGGACCCGCAGGCTGCTGCCGCTCGTGCTCGCCACGACCGCCACGCAGGCGTCGATCGTGGTGCTCGCGCCGCTGGTGGTGGAGATCGGGCGGGACCTGGGCGCGTCGGTGAGCGCGATCGGGGTCGCCCGCTCGGTTCTGTCGGGGACCGCCGTGGCGGTGTCGCTGGCGATCGGGCCGGTGATCGACCGGGTGGGCGTGCGGCCGCTGATCGTGCGCGGAGCGGTGATCGCGTTCGCGGGCGCGCTGCTCACCGCGGCTGCGCCGAACCTGGGGCTCTTCTACGCGGCGAACGCGGTGTCGGGTGTGGGCGTCGCCTGTCTGCTCTCGGCGGGGTTCGCGGGCGTGGCGTCGTCGTTCGCCGATCACGAGGCCCCGTGGGCGATGGGCTACGTGGTGGGCGCCCAGTCGCTCGCCTGGATCTTGGGCAACCCGGTGATCGGCCTGCTCGCCGACTCGGGCTCGTGGCGGCTGTCCTACGCGGTGCCGGCGGCGATGGCGCTCGCCGCCCTGGCGGCGGGACTCACGGCGCCGGAAGCGAGCAGGACGGTGGCCGCGCGAGGTGAGGACCGCTCGGTGCGGGCGGGCCTGAGCGCCGTGTTCCACGACCCCTCAGCGCGGCGCTGGGCGATCGCCGAGCTGGTGGCCTACTCGGCGTGGACCGCGGAGCTCACCTACGCCGGGGCCTTCTACGTGCGCGAGTACGGGGTGTCCGAGACCGAGGTGGGCCTGCTGCTCGCCGCCGGCTCTGTGGTGTTCCTCGCCACCTCGCTCAACGCACGGCGGCTGAATCACCGCTACGGGCGACGGCGGCTCGTGGTGGGCGCCTCGATTGGGATGGGACTCATGCTGATCCCGGTGCTGAACGTGGCCCCCTCCGCGCTCGTCACGCTCGGTTTCTTCACGGTGCTGGCCGTGTTCGCCGCGGTGCGATCGACGGGCTCGAGCACCATGGGGCTGGAGCAGCTTCCCGGGCGCCCGGGGAGCATGATGGGCGCACGTACCGCCAGCGCCCAGCTCGGCTACATGCTGGGCGCGGCGGGCGGCGGCCTGGTGCTGGCGGTGTCCGACTTCGGCACGCTCGGGTTCGTGCTGTTCACGGGGATGCTGTTCGCCGCGTACCTGATCTCGCGCGTGCGCGACCCGCTGCCCGCCTAGGCGCCGGCAAGCTCGCGGATGCGGGCGAGGCCGGCGCGTGCGACCGCCTCGTTCTCCTTCGCGCGGGCCAGCAGGGCGACACGCTGGCGCTCGGCGATGGCGGCACCGTCGCGGACCGCCGCCAGCAGCGCGGCGGCAATCTGGCGCGGATCGCCCGGGTCGGCCACCGCGTGCTCCTCGGGCGGCAGGCACGACACACCGGGCGCGGTGATCGCGGGCACGCCCGCGAGCACGTGCTCCGCCGCCACGTAGCCGTAGCTCTCCGACAGCGTCGCGGCCAGGCCGGCGTCCATCGCCGCCACCAGGTCGCGGTAGTGCTCGCGTGGGAGAAAGCCATGGTCCACCCAGTCGATCCCGATCAGATCGAGCCAGCGGCCGTAGCCCGGACGACGCTCGGTCTGGCCGGCCGACCTCCCCCTACGGCCTCACGGCCATGGTTCGGACCGGACGGGACACACAAGTCGTTGAAACCCCTCTCTCCCCCTTGGCTGGTGCGCGATGAAGAAGAAAAAGAAGACGCCGATGAGCCGCTTCCAGATCCACGACGAGCTGACCGCGCCGGAGGCGTCGTTGCCCGTGCTGAAGGGCGCGATGGCCGCCGGCGGACAGCTCCCCAACTTCCTCGGCGTCCTTGGCGGGTCGCCGGCGGCGCTGCGCGGCTTCACGCGCTTCCGCGCCGAGCTGCGGCACGGCACGCTGTCGACGCCGACGCTGGAACGGATCGGCCTGGCGATCAGCGAGCACTACCGGTCGCTGCCAGGGCTGGCTCAGCATGACCGGGCGGCCCGCCGGGCCGGGCTCGGGCTCGACGAGATCGGTCGCGCGAAGTCGTGGGACTCGACCGACGAGCGCGAGGCGTCGCTGCTGCGCTACCTGCGGGGCCTCGTGGAGCAGCGTGGGCTGCCGCCGATGCACCTGCACGAGGAGGCGCGCGAATCGGGCTGGAGCGACGAGCAACTGCTCGAGGCGATCGCCGTCGTGACGCTCGAGACCTTCACCGCTATGGTCAACGTGGCCGGCGAAGTGCCGGTCGACGGGTCCGTGGAGGAGACCCGCCAGCTGCGCGCCGTCGCCTGAGCGCGCACCCTGATCCCATGCCGCCCGCACGTCGCAAGGTCGCCGTAGCCACGCTCCCACCGCGGGATGCCGGCGACCGCGACGGCGGTGTGGAGGACCTGTGCGCCGGCGACCCGCTGTGCTCGCTGCTGCACGAGGCGGTCGAGCTGATCGGCAAGCGCTGGTCGGGCGCGATCATCTTCGTCCTCCTCAGCCGTGGGCCGATGCGCTTCTCCCAGATCGGCAACGCGGTTCCCGAGCTCTCCGACCGGCTTCTGTCGGAGCGGATGAAGGAGCTCGAGGCCCGTGGGCTGGTGGAGCGGCGCGTCTACCCCGAGGCGCCGGTGCGCGTCGAGTACTCGCTCACCGAGATGGGCCGGGAGCTCGAGTCCTCGCTGCGCGAGCTCAAGCAGTGGGCGCACCGCTGGCTCTAAAAAGCCAGGGGCCTGGTGACCCGGCACTTTTAGTCGTGCTGCCAGAAGTGGCGGATCGCGCCGACGCGGAACCAGACTGACGCGTCGTCGGACGAGTCGGTGAGCTTGACGAACGTCTGGCCTTCGGCCAGCTCGGCGACCTGGGCGGCGTCCTCCTTGACGATGTAGGAGTCGCGATTGCCGTCGGCGAGGCGGGGTCCGAACACGAGCAGTGTGGGCATGGCGTGATCCAATCACGATCTGTACATGCGGTCGAGATGCGCCGGCCCGGCTGGCCGCCGCCGCTGCGCGGCGCTGACGGTAGGGTGCGGCGCATGTCCGAGACCGCCGCAAAGCCAAAGACAGCCGAGGACGTCAAGGCGCTCGTCCATGAGCACGGCATCCGCTTCATCCGGCTTGTGGTTCACCGACATCCTCGGCCAGCTGAAGTCGTTCTCGATCAACTCCTCAGAGCTCGATGACGCCTTCGAGGGCGGGATGGGCTTCGACGGCTCGTCGATCACGGGCTTCAACGCGATCGAGGAGTCCGACATGATCGCGATGCCCGATCCGACGACCTTCGCGACCCTGCCGTGGCGGCCCGAGGATCACGGCGGCGGCGTCGCGCGCATGTTCGCCGACGTGCAGACGCCCGAGCGCCAGCCCTACGAGGGCGATCCGCGGCACGTCCTGCGGCGGGCGCTGGAGCGCGCGCAGGAGATGGGCTTCGACCACTTCTACGTCGGCCCCGAGCTCGAGTACTACCTGTTCAAGGACGCGGCCTCGACCGAGGTGCTCGACAACGGCGGCTACTTCGACCTGACGACGCTCGACGCCGGCTCCGACGTCCGCCGCGAGATCGCGCTCGCGCTCGAGCAGCTGGGCATCGACGTCGAGTACTCCCACCACGAGGTCGGGCCCTCGCAGCACGAGATCGACATGCGCTACGCCGACGCGCTGAAGATGGCCGACGACTGCATGACGTATCGCATCACGGTCAAGGAGTACGCGATGAAGTACGGCTGGCATGCGACGTTCATGCCCAAGCCGCTGTTCGGCGAGAACGGCTCGGGCATGCACACGCACCAGTCGCTGTTCAAGGGCGGCTCCAACGCGTTCTACGACGCCGACGACAAGTACTTCCTGTCGGACATCGGCAAGGCGTTCATCGCGGGCCAGTTGCGCCACGCGCGAGAGACGTGCGCCATCTTCGCCCAGTGGGTGAACTCCTACAAGCGGCTCGTGCCCGGCTATGAGGCACCCGTCTACGTCGCCTGGTCGCGGCGGAACCGCAGCGCGCTCGTGCGCGTGCCGCTCTATCACCCCGGCAAGGAGAAGGCGACGCGGATGGAGCTGCGCTGCCCCGATCCCGCGTGCAACCCGTACCTGACGTTCGCGGCGCTGCTGCAGGCGGGGCTGGAGGGGATCGAGAAGGGCTACGAGCTGCCCGAGCCGATGGAGAAGAACCTCTACCACCTGTCGCCCGACGACCGCAAGCGGCTGGGGATCGAGCAGCTGCCCGAGACGCTGGGCGAGGCGATCGAGCTGGCCGCCGAGTCCGAGCTGGTGCTGCGCACGCTGGGCGAGCACATGTTCAACCGCTACGTCGAGATCAAGCGGCAGGAGTGGGAGGACTACCGCGTCCAGGTCACCCCGTGGGAGCTGGAGCGCTACCTGGGGATCCTGTGAGCAGCGCCTCCAGCTCGGCCGGGGTCGTGACCGGCCGCTGGCAGGCGAACTGCTCGCACACGTAGGCGGCGGCGAGGCCGTCCACCGGCTCGCGGCCGGCGAGCAACGGCGGCGTGTCGGCCGGCTCGCTCGCGCCCGCCAGCACCAGGTGCGGGCGGTGCGCGGCGCGGACCGCCCGCTCCAGCTCGCTCGTGTCGGCGCCGATCAGCGCCACCTCGCGCGTCGGGGAGAGATGGAAGTCGATCGCCTGCAGCAGGTGGCCGAATGCCGTCGGGTGCTGCGGCGCGATCCGGTGCAGCAGCGCGATGACGCCGAGTGCGTGGCGCTCGTAGTCGGCGTTGCCGGTCAGCGCGGCGAGGCGCAGCAGCCCGAGCGCGGCCGAGGCGGCGCCGGAGGGGATCGGCGTGTCCTCGAGCTCCTTGCGGCGGGCGATCAGCAGCCGGTCACCGTCGGCGGCGGTGGCGAAGAAGCCGCCGTGCTCGGGGTCGGCGAAGCGCTCGATCAGCGTCTCGGCGAGCGCCTCGGCCTCGAGGAACCAGCGCGGCTCGAACGTCGCCTCGTACAGCGTCAGCAGCGCCTCGAGCAGGAACGCATGGTCCTCCAGGTAGGCGCCGATCTTCGCCCGGCCGCGGTTGTAGGTGCGCAGCAGCCGACCCTGCTCGTCGCGCAACTCGCGCAGCACGAACTCGGCTGTCGCGCGCGCCGCGTCGAGATAGCGCGGCTCCTCCAGCGCCGCCCCGGCATCGGCAAGCGCGCTTATCATCAGCGCGTTCCAGCTCGTCAGCCGCTTGTCGTCGAGCCCGGGCCAGACGCGCTGCGCGCGAGCCTCGTACAGCCGCGCCCGGAGCTGCTGCGTGCAAAGAAAGGGGCCAGGCCCCTTTCTTTCGTTGGTTGCGCGTGCAAGCACCGGGATGTTCGTGCCCTCGAAGTTGCCGTGGTCGGTCATGCCGAGCGCGGCGATCGCCTCGTCGGCGTCGTCGCCGAGCGCCTCGCGGACCTGGTCGAGGGTCCAGACGTAGAACTTTCCCTCGACGCCCTCGGAGTCGGCGTCCAGGGCGGAGGCAAATGCGGCATCGTCCTGGCGCAGCTCGCGCAGCGCCCAGTCGAGCGTGTCGACCGCGACCTCGCGCAGCAGCTCGTCGCCGGAGACCTGCCAGCCGTGCAGGTAGGCGCGGGCGAGCAGCGCGTTGTCGTAGAGCATCTTCTCGAAGTGGGGGACGAGCCAGAACTCGTCGACCGAGTAGCGGGCGAAGCCGCCGCCGATCTGGTCGTACATGCCGCCCGCGGCCATCGCGCGCAGCGTCGCCAGCGACATCTCGGTCTCGCCGCGGGCGAGCAGGAACTCGATCGCCGAGGCGGCGGGGAACTTGGGCGCATGGCCCCAGCCGCCGTACTCGTGGTCGAAGCCGGCACGCAGGTTCTCGACCGCGCGGTCGAGCAGCCCCGGGTCGATCGGCTCGCCGCTGGGCGCCAGCGCGCTCGCGCCGGCCAGCCGCTCGCGGATGCGCGCCGACTGCATCTCGATCCGCTCGCGATCCTTCTCCCACTCGCCGGCGATGGCCAGCAGCAGTTGCGGCCAGGACGGCATCCCGTGGCGCGGCTCGGGCGGGAAGTAGGTGCCGGCATAGAACGGCACCCCCGCCGGCGTCAGGAACGCGTTCAGCGGCCAGCCGCCGCGGCCCGTCATCGCCTGGACCGCCTCCATGTAGATGGCGTCGACGTCGGGCCGCTCCTCGCGGTCGACCTTGACGGGCACGAAGTGCTCGTTCATCAGCGCCGCGATCCGCTCGTCCTCGAAGCTCTCGCGCTCCATCACGTGGCACCAGTGGCAGGCCGAGTAGCCGATCGAGACGAGCACCGGCTTTCCTTCTGCGCGGGCGCGCGCGAACGCCTCCTCGCCCCATGGCAGCCAGTGGACGGGGTTGTCCTTGTGCTGGAGCAGGTAGGGGGACGTCTCCTCGGCGAGCGCGTTCGGCATAGTGCCCAGGGTATGTCCCACCATCGTGAAGCGGTAACCGCATCCGGCGCCCCCGCGGCCGTCGGCCCTTACTCGCACGCAGTCCGCGCCGGCGGCCTCGTGTTCTGCTCCGGTCAGCTCGGCCTCGACCCCGCCAGCGGCGAGCTTGTCAGCACCAGCGCCGCCGATCAGGCCCGCCAGGCCCTGGAGAACCTCGCCACCGTGGCCGCCGCCGCCGGCGCCAGCCTGTCCGAAGATGCGGTCAAGCTGACCGTCTTCCTGACCGAGATCGGCGACGGGCGGGAGGTCAACGCCGTCTACAGCGAGTTTTTCGTGGGCGACCCGCCGGCACGGGCGATGTTCGCCGTCGCCGCGCTGCCGCATGCGGCGCGGGTCGAGATCGAGGCCGTGCTCGCGGTCCCCGACTGATGAGCGTCCCGACCGCCACGGTGACCGCCGCCGACGTCGAGCGGGCGCGGCCGGCGGTCGTCGAGGCGGCTCGGCGCACGCCGTTGCTGTCCTCGCGCACCCTGGGCGAGCAGTGCGGCGGCACGGTCGAGCTGAAGGCGGAGAACCTGCAGCGCACCGGCTCGTTCAAGGTGCGCGGCGTGCTGGCCAAGATCGCCGCGCTGGGGGAGGAGGGCTGCGCCGCCGGCGTCGTCTGCGCGTCGGCGGGCAACCACGGCCAGGCGATGGCGTTCGCCGCTCGCACGTCGGGGATCCCGGCCGAGGTGTTCATGCCCGACGAGGCCCCGATCGCGAAGGTCGACGCCTGCCGGCACCTTGGCGCGAAGGTCGTGCAGGACGGCTATGACAGCGTCGACGCCGCGATCGTCGCCGCCCGCGAGCGGGCGCGTGAGGCGGGAATGGCGTTCCTGCATCCGTTCGACGATCCCGACGTCGTCGCCGGCCAGGGCTCGCTCGGGCTGGAGCTGGTCGAGGACGTGCCCGACCTCGGCTGCGTCGTCGTCCCGCTCGGCGGCGGCGGGCTGCTGTCGGGCGTCGCCATCGCCATCAAGGCGGCCCGCCCGGACGTGCGCGTCGTCGGCGTCCAGGCCGCGGCCTGCGCGCCGTACCCGGAATCGCTCGCGGCCGGCCGGCCGACACCGGTGGACAGCGCGCTTACGATCGCCGACGGCATCGCGGTGAAGCGGCCGGGAGAGCTGACCCTGGGGCTGATCGCGCGCTGGGTGGACGACGTCGTCGTCGTCGGCGAGGACGAGACGGCCGAGGCGATGGTGCTGCTGATGGAGCGGGCGAAGCTGATCGTCGAGGGCGCCGGCGCCGTCGGCGTCGCCGCGCTGCTGAGCGGCGCCGTCGCACCCGCGGCGACCGGCACGACCGTGGCGATCCTGTCGGGAGGCAACGTCGACCCCGGCCTGCTGGCCGTCGTCGCCCGCCGCCACGAGACGCAGGCCGGCCGCCGGCTCGTGCTGCTCACCCGCGTCCCCGACCGCCCCGGCGCACTCGCACGCCTGCTGGCGCTCGTCGCCGACCGCGGCGCCAACGTGCTCGACGTCTCCCACCGCCGCGAGGGAATCAACCTCCACGTCCGCGAGACCGCCGTCGAGCTCGTACTCGAGACCCGCGGCCGCGAGCACGCCGACCGCGTCCGCGCGGCGCTTGAGGAGGCGGGCTACCCGCCGCAGGTCCTCGCGTGAGGCGGTTGCGCGCGCAACTACGTGCAACGCGGGGGTCTGACCCTCGCCGTGCACGTGGTTGCTCGTGCAACGACGTGCAATGCGGGGGTCTGACCCTCGCCGTGCGCGTCGTTGCTCGTGCAACGTGATCGCGGTGTAAAGTTGACGCCTCCGTCAACTTCGTGGTAGGTTGGCCGCATGGCTCGCGAAGCGGGGTTTGACCACGACTGGGTGGTGATCGGGTCGGGGTTCGGTGGCAGCGTGTCGGCGCTGCGGCTGGCCGAGAAGGGCTATGACGTGGCGGTGCTGGAGGCTGGCAGCCGCTTCGCCGATGACCAGTTCGCCAAGTCCAGCTGGGACCTGCGGCGGTACTTCTTCATGCCCAAGCTCGGCTTGCGCGGCGTGCTGCGGCTGAGTGTGTTCAAGGACGTGTTCATCGCGTCGGGCTCGGGCGTCGGCGGTGGCTCGCTCGGCTATGCGAACACGCTGTACCGGGCGCCGGCGAGGTTCTACGCCGATCCCCAGTGGAGCGACCTGGACGCGGACTGGGGGGCGACGCTCAAGCCCCACTACGACGAGGCGGAGCGGATGCTCGGCGTCGTCGACGCCCAGACGGGCGATCCCGCGGACCGGTTCCTGCTCGAGTATGCGCGCGAGACCGGCTGCGAGGACACCTATGCGCCGACCCGCGTCGGCGTCTACTACGGCGAGGCCGGCGAGACGGTCGCTGACCCGTTCTTCGGCGGTGACGGCCCGGAGCGGACCGGCTGCGTCGCCTGCGGGCGCTGCATGTTGGGCTGCCCGCACGGCGCCAAGAACACGCTGATGAAGAACTACCTGTGGTTCGCCGAGCGGCTCGGGGTGAAGATCGTCCCCGAGCGGATGGCGCTCGATATCCGCCCGCTGGGACCGAGCCACGACGGCAGCGACGGCTACGAGATCGTGCACGAGCGCTCCGGCGGCCTGCTGCGCAAGGACCGCAAGACGATCCGCGCCCGCTCGGTCGTCATCGCCGCCGGCGCGCTGGGGACCAACAAGCTGCTGGCGCGCTGCAAGCTCGCCGGCGGGCTGCCGAAGATCTCCGACCGGCTGGGCGAGCTGGTGCGGACCAACTCCGAGGCGGTGCTGGCGGTGACGCTGCCGCCCGGGAGCGAGGACCTGTCCAAGCGCGTCGCGATCACCTCCTCGATCTACCCCGACCCCGACACGCACATCGAGACGGTCGTGTACGGCAAGGTCGGCAGCTCGACCAGCGGCCTGTTCACGCTGCTGGTCGGCGACGGGACGCGTGTGACGCGGCCGCTGAAGCTGCTCGCGGCGCTCGTCTTCCATCCCGTCAAGGCGGCGCGCAAGTTCGCGCCGCGCTACCTGGACCGGACGATCGTCGTGCTGGTGATGCAGACGCTGGACAACTCGATCTCGCTGCGCGCGCGCCGCACACGCAGCGGCGACGTGCGGCTGCGGACCGCGCAGGATCCCGACAAGCCCAACCCGACGTTCATCCCGGTCGCCAACGAGTTCACCGAGTGGCTGGCCGAGCGGACCGGCGGCATCGCCCAGTCATCGATCTTCGAGGCGGCGGCGAACATCCCCACCACCGCCCACATCCTCGGCGGCGCCGTGATCGGCCACAGCCCCGAGGATGGCGTCGTCGACGCGCGCCAGCGCGTGTTCGGCTACCGCAACCTGATGGTCTGCGATGGCGCCGCGGTCCCCGCCAACGTCGGCGTCAACCCGAGCCTGACGATCACCGCGCTGGCCGAGCACGCGATGAGCCACGTGCCGGCGGCCGGCATGGACCTCGGCAATCAGCAGGCGCGCGCGCTGGCCTGACCTGGCGCCTGGCAGAAGAGCGATCCGACCGGAGCGCCCGGCCGCCCCATGCGGATGCGGGAGATCTTGGCGATCGACTCGGCGGCCGAGATCGTGATCTCGACGACGGCGCCACGGCGCAGGCGCCTTCCGCGCAGGTGCTGGGTGAGGACGACGCGCCGGGTGGCGCTGCGAAGGGTGCGCGTCTTGGTGCCGCGCGGGCAGCCGCCGCCGCGGCAGCGCAGCGCCACGCGGGCGCCGGCCGGGACATCGCGGACGACCAGCTCGCGCACGACGGTGGCGCTGCCCGACGGCCGCCACCGGTTCGTCACCGGCGAGATGATCGGCACGAAGCCGTCGGCGCGGCCGCTGCAGTCCTCGTCGACGGCGTTGCCGCGCTGCTCGCGCCCACCCGGCCGCACGCCGGCGTTCGTGTCGTCGCAGTCGGCCGGGCGCGGCGAGCCGTCCGCGTCGCGGTCGAGGTTGACCTCGTCGCGGCCGTCGCAGTTCTGGTCCTTGCCGTCGTCGGGGATGTCGACGGCACCCGGCTTGATCGCCGGGTTGCGGTCGTCGCAGTCGCCGGGGATCGAGATGCGGTCGCCGTCGAGGTCGGATTGCAGCTCGTTGGAGCGCGCGGCCGACTCGCACGAGTCAAGCGAGTCGATGTCGTCGACGGTTGCCGTGTCGCCGCTGCCCTCGCCGCAGTCGACGCGCTCGATCAGGCCGTCGCGGGCGGTGATCGTGTCGTTGCCGCCCTCGCCGGCGTAGGCGTCGACGCCGCCGCCGCCGGTCAGCTTGTCGTTGCCCTCACCGCCGGTCAGCACGTTGCCGTTGCCATCGCCGATCAGCGTGTCGTCACCGGCGCCGCCGACGATGTCCTCGATCCCCGAGCCGATCAGGTCGAGCTCGTTGGTGCGGCCGTCGTTGCGCTGGCCGTCGAGCGTCACCGTGACGGGTTGCGAGGCCGAGAGCCGGTCATAGCGCACCTCGTCGAAGCCGTTGCCGCCGGTGATCGTGTCGGCGCCGTCCTGGCCGTCGATGTCGTCGGAGCCATCGCCGCCGTCGATCGTGTCGGCGCCGCCGAAGCCGAGGATCGAGTCCGAGCCGGGACCGCCGCGCAGGATGTCGGCGTCGGGCGTGCCGGCGATCACGTCGCGGCCCTCGCCGGCGTCGATCGTCAGCGCGGCGTGGTCGGGCAGCGACAGGACGATTGCGGTGTCGTCGCCGTTGCCGAGGTCGATATCGAGCTTGGCGAAGAGCGAGTCGGCGCAGTTCATGACCGTGCCGGCGACGACGTCGCATTCGGGGATCGACTCGTCGAACGTCTGCTGGCCCGCGAGCGACTTGGTGAACCGCACCAGGCCGGCGGCGCTGTCGTACTCGATGCTGTCGAACAGGTCGTTCTGGCCCGTCTCCGCCTCGTAGTGCAGGACGCTGCCGGGCTGCATCGTCCACTCGCCGGCGCTTGCCGCGGCGGGGAGCGCCAGCGCGCCGGCCAGCGCGGCGATCAGCGCCCGGCTCAGCATCGCTCGCCCTTCGCCGCACCTGGCGGTAGGCAGAGCGTCTGGCTCTCGGGCACGCGCCGGCGCCGGATCGGGAAGCGGACCGTCTGGCCGATCGAACCGTCCTTGACGACGCGGATCTCGACAGCCGCTCCGGGCCGCAGCCGGGCGCGGCGAAGCGTGCCGAGCATCGACACCGCCTGGTCCTCGCGGCCGACGACGACGGCGCGTGCGAGCGTGCGCGGGCAGCCGCGACCGCTGCAGCGGATCGACACCGTCGCCCCGACCGGTGCACCGCGCACGCGCAGCGTCCGGGCGCGGGTGGTGGCGCCGGCCAGCCATGCGTTCTGGACCGCGACCTGGATCTGCTGCAGCGGGTCGGCGCGGCCGCTGCAGTCCTCGTCGACGCCGTTGCCTGGCAGCTCGCGGCCGCCCGGGCGGACACCGGCGTTGAAGTCGTCGCAGTCGAACGGGCGGCTGCTGCCGTCGCGGTCGACGTCGAGGTCGATCGCATCGGCGCCGTCGCAGTTCTCGTCGCGGCCGTTGCCGGGCTTGTCCTCGGCTCCGGGCCGCACCGCGGCATCGGCGTCGTCGCAGTCGACCGGCTTGGAGACGCCGTCCTTGTCGCCGTCTGGCTGCAGCTCGGCGCTGCGCTCGATCGTCTCGCACGCGCCGAGCTCGTCGATCTCGTCGACGAAGGCGACGTCGATGCCCTCGGCGCAGTCGACGCGCTCGCCATTGCCGTCGCGGCCGAGCAGCGTGTCGTTGCCCTCCTCGCCGATCAGCATGTCCTGACCGCCGCCGCCGATGATCTGGTCGCCTCCGGGCCCGCCGCTGAGCTGGTTCGCCAGGCCGCTGCCGGCGAGCAGATCGGGACCGCTCGAGCCGCGGACGTCCTCGACGTCGACGTGCACGTTGTCCTTCTCGGGGATGGCTGGATCGCCGTCGTTGGCCAGGTCGTCGAGAAGCACCTCGACGCCCTCGGTGCCGCGGAGGCGGTAGTCGGCGAGGTCGAACCCGCCCTCGCCGTGCAGGTGGTCGCCGCCGCGGCCGCCGTCGAGCGTGTCGCGGCCCTCGTCGCCGTGCAGCTCGTCGTTGCCGGCGGTGCCGGTTGGCGGATCGCCGAACAGCATGTCGGGTCCGGGGCCGCCGCGGATGATGTCGCCCTTGGGGCCGCCGGTGATCGTGTCGGCGCCGTCACCTCCGTTGAGCGTCAGCGGCAGCGGCAGTCGAAGATCCGTGTCGGTGAAGTCCGAAGCTGCGGACGGTGAACCGGTCGTCGCGGTCGCGCAGATCGACCACGACGCGGTCAGAACGCCCTTGTCACAGCTCACCTCGCCGCTATTGCCGTCCGATGCACAGCGAGCCAGGGCCGGGCACGAAGTCGTCGCCGCCCAGCAGTCGGACAGGAGGAGATTGTCGTTGATTCGACGAAAGGCTAAGGCTGAAGATGTCGACCGCACCCGCGTCGGCGGTGTAGGTAAGCGTCTTGCCGTCGCTGGATCGCGTCAGCGTCGCCGGCCTGCGCGGTCGCGGGCAGCAGCGTTAGCGCCAGCAGGGCGAGGAGGAGCGACCGGAACGGCATCACGTTGACGGTAGCCAGATAGGATCGTGCGCCGCAAGCCCCGAAAGTGCCGTCAAGCGGGCAGCGGGCACCTCGGTTACCCCTGCTCGCGCAGCGAGGCCCGCCGGACCTTGCCCGATGCCGTCTTGGGCAGCTCCTCGGCGAAGTCGACGCGGCGCGGGTACTTGTACGGCGCCGTCTCGGCCTTGACGTGATCCTGCAGCTCGCGCGCGAGCGCGTCCGACGGCTCGTGCCCGTCACGAAGCACGACGACGGCGCGGACGATCGAGCCGCGCTCCTCGTCCGGCGCCGCGACAACGGCGGCCTCGGCGACCGCGTCGTGGGCGACGAGCGCGGACTCGACCTCGAACGGCCCGATCCGGTAGCCGGCGGAGATGATCACGTCGTCGGTGCGGCCCTCGAAGTACAGGTAGCCGTCCTCGTCGCGGGTGACGCGGTCGCCGGTGCGCCAGGCACCGCGCGGAGCATGCTCGCCGACATAGCGAAGGAAGAACGTCGGCACGGTGGCCGGGTCTGCGACCAGCTCGCCGTCGTCGACCGACAGCTCGACGCCGGGCAGCGCGCGGCCCATCGAGCCGGGCCGGGCCTCGACGCCGATCGGCATCCCGGTCAGCTGGCCGGTCTCGGTCTGGCCGTAGCCGTCGCGCACCCACAGGCCGGTCGCCTCGTGCCAGGCGCGCAGGACCTCGGGGTTGAGCGCCTCGCCGGCGGCGACGAGGCCGCGCAGCGACGGCAGTGGGCGGAGCGATGCGCGCTTGGCGATGACGCGGTACTCGGTCGGCGCCATGCACAGCACGTCGACGCGTTCGCGCTCGAGCAGCTCCAGGCGCTCGTTCGGATCGAAGCGGGCGTCGTGCAGCAGCGCCGCGGCGCCGCGGATCCAGGGCGCGATGAAGACGTTGCGGGCCGACTTGGACCAGCCCGACGCGGCCGTGCACCAGACCAGGTCGCCCGTCCCGGCGCCGAGCCAGTGCTCGGCCTGCAGCGCCTGCCCGCCCAGATAGCGCTGGCAGTGCAACGCGGCCTTCGGCTCGCCGCTGGTGCCGCTGGTGAACGTGATCAGGCAGGGATCGTCGGGCGCCAGCTCCGCCGCGCCAGGCGGCGCCGGGATCAGCGCCCGGTCGCGCTGCTCCTGACCGGGCGCGAACAGCACGTCGATCGCCGGCGCGGCCTCGCGCAGCACAGCCTCGTTGCGGGGATCGGCGACGACCAGCCGCGGCTCCACGGCGGCGATCCGCAGCGCCAGGTCCTTCGCTCGCAGCTGCTCGGTGCACGGCAGCACGACGGCGCCGAGGCGGAAACAGGCGAGCATCGCGCAGACCCACTCGGGCCGGTTGCCGATCAGCGTCAGCACGACGTCGCCGCGGCCGATCCCGCGGGCGGCGAGCGCGTTCGCGAGTGCGCCCGACAGTTCCCGCACGTCGGCGAACGTCCATTGCCGGCGGCGCCCGTCGCGCGCCAGCTCGACCAGCGCCAGGTCGCCCGGCGAGCGCTTCTCGACGACGTCGCGGACGAAGTTCACGCCGCCACTCGCCACAGGCGCCATGCGTCGGGCACGCCCTCCAGTTCGTGCTCGCCGCGGTCCTCGAAGCGGATGCCCGAGCCGACGACGAGGTCACGCACGGTCGAGGAAACGAGCACCTCGTTGCCGCTCGCGAGCGCCATCACGCGGGCGGCGATGTGGACCGCGAGCCCGCGCACCTCGCCAGGGACCATCTCGACCTCGCCCGCGTGCAGGCCGATCCGCACGGCGAGGCCGAGATCGTCCACGTCGGCGGTGATCCGGCTGCCGGCGCTGGATCGCGCGGGCCGGGCCGTCGAAGGTGGCGAGGAAGCCGTCGCCCAGCGTCTTGACCTCCTGCCCCTGGTACCGCGTGAGGGCGCGGCGGACGAGAGCGTCGTGACTAGCCAGCCGCTCGCGCCAGGCGGCGTCGCCCAGTTCGGCGGCGAGCTTGGTCGAGCCGACGATGTCGGTGAACAGCACCGTCGCCAGGCAACGGTTGGGCTCCTGGCCGGAGCGCTCGCCGGTGAAGAACTCCTCCAGCTCGCCGTGCAGCGATTCGGCGTCGCCGAGGAAGGGCAACGTGTCGCGGCCGGGCAGCTCGGCGAGCCGGGCGCCGGGGATGTGGGCGGCGATGTAGCGGGCGTGGCGCTTGTCGATCCCCAGCGCCTCGGGGCGGTGCATGACCAGGGTCGGCACCGGGATCGTCGGCAGCACGTCGCGCACGTCGAGGTCCTGGTTGAGCTCGGAGATCTGGCGTGCGGCGCCGGGGCTCATGCTCGGCCCGCTCCAGCAGCCCGAGCCACGCGTGCAGCTCCTCGTCGTGCTCGATGCGAGGGCGCGAAGGACTTCAGCAGGCCGCCGCCGTCGCCCCACGCGGCGTTAATGCGCTCGAATCCGCTCGCGCCGCTCCGCCGCCGGCGGTGCCCACGCGTACCCCGGTGCGCTTGTCGTGCGGGCGAACGTCGAGTACAGCGCCAGCGCGCCGACGCGGTCGGGGCGGGTCGCCGCCAGCAGCATCGCCATCGGCCCGCCCTCGAGCATCCCGTAGACGCCGGCGCGCTCCGACACCGACCGCGTCCAGGACCGCGATCGCGTCGTCGATCTGCTCCTCCAGCGTCGGCGGTCGGCCGAGGCGGTCAGACATGCCCGATTCGCGCCGGTCGAACAGGGTCAGCCGTCGCCCAACCGGCGATCCGCTCGAAGAAGTGGGCCACCGATCGGGTGGCGCCACATCACCTCGACCGAGGAGAACGACTGCGGCACCCACAACACGTCGATCGGACCGTCGCCGATCGTCTGGTACGCGATGTGACAGTCGCCGTTGCGGGCGTAGCGTGTCTGAGGCGCCATCCCGACGGTATCCTCACAGACCTCTGAATAGCGCTGCTTCCAGCACAGAAACGAGGTCTTGAACCCGTATGGCCGTTGCTTCCGCCTCCCTCCTGGAGAAGACCGACGAGCAGAAGGCGATTCTCGAGATGGTCCGCCAGTTCGTCGACGAGCAGATCCTCCCCAAGGCAGAGCACTACGACTCCGCCGACGAGTACCCCGAGCCGATCGTCGAGCAGATGAAGGAGCTCGGCCTGTTCGGGGTGACGATTCCCGAGGAGTACGGCGGGATGGGGCTGGACCTGACGACCTACACGATGATCGTCGAGGAGCTCTCGCGCGGCTGGATCTCGATCTCGGGCGTCGTCAACACCCACTTCATCGGCTCTTACCTGCTGCAGAAGTTCGGCACCGACGAGCAGAAGCAGCGCTACCTGCCGCGGATGGCAACCGGGGAGATCCGCGCCGCCTTCTCGCTGTCCGAGCCCGAGCTGGGCTCCGACGTGCAGGCGATCAAGGCGTCGGGCAAGAAGCAGGACGACGGCAGCTACGAGCTCAACGGCCAGAAGATGTGGGTCACCAACGGCCTCATGTCGGGCGTCGTCTTCGTCCTGGTCAAGACCGACCCCAGCGCTTCACCGCCGTACAAGGGCATGACCTGCTTCATCTGCGACAAGGAGCCGGGCGTCGGGGAGAACACCGGCGACTACGCGGGCCTGAACGTGCCGCCGAAGATCAAGAAGATGGGCTACAAGGGCGTCGAGTCGACCGAGCTCGTCTATGACGGCTACAAGCGCGCCGGCGGCGACATCCTCGGCGGCGAGGAGGCCGGCCTCGGCCAGGGCTTCGTGCAGATGATGGACGCGCTCGAGGTCGGCCGCGTCAACGTCGCCGCCCGCGGCGTCGGCATCGCCCAGCGGGCGCTGGAGCTGGCGCTGCGCTACTCGCAGGAGCGCAAGACGTTCGGCAAGCCGATCGCCGAGCACCAGGCGATCCAGTTCAAGCTGGCCGACATGGCGACCAAGGTCGACGCGGCGCGGCTGCTGACGATGCGCGCGGCGCGGCTGAAGGACGCCGGCGAGCGCTCGGACCTGGAGGCCGGGATGGCGAAGCTTTTCGCGTCCGAAACCGGCAAGGAGTGCGTCGAGGACAGCTTCCGCATCCACGGCGGCTATGGCTACTCGAAGGAGTACGAGATCGAGCGGCTCTACCGCGACGCGCCGCTGCTGCTGATCGGCGAGGGCACGTCTGAGATCCAACGCATGGTGATCGGCAAGAAGCTTCTGCAGCGGCACAAGATCTGAGGCGGGCGCATGTCATCCGCCGACACGCGTGGCCTGATCGAGCAGGCGATAACCAACCTCTACAAGCAGGTGCCGGCGCTGTCGCCGCTGAAGCTGGTGATCGAGCTCGAGCTGCGCGGTCGCGGCGACATCCAGCTCTTCCGCGTCGAGCTGCCGGGACCGAAGATCACCAAGGACATCGCCTCCGACGCGAAGGTGCGGCTGTCGGTCCCGCGGCCGCACTTCAACGAGCTGGCGGCCGATCCCCAGCCCGTGCGCGCGTGGCGCGAGGGGTTCGAGTCGGGCGTCGTCAAGGCCAGCGGCCCGGCGGAGATCCTCAAGCTCATCGAGAGCGTTGTGGTCAAGCAGGAGGACCGCGCCCGGCTGCGCCGGGCGCGGAAGCGCACCGCCTGACCATCTCGCCGCGCTGCGGCTGCTGCACGAGCGGCTGGGGCGGAGCGGCCGCTCGCGGTGCTGGGCGGCGACGACCTGGCGCTGGCCGCCGCCGCCGGCCTGTTGATCACAGGCAGCTCAGTGGGTGGTGCCGCCGCCTACGCGGCGCTGTCGGCTACCCCTTGTGGTAAGGATCGACGTAGGCGTCGTCGATCTCCCACGTCCCGCCTCCCAGCGCGGTGAACGTGAACTCGATCGGCGTGTGGTCGCCGGGGAGCAGCGGCAGCAGGTTCGCGACGACGGCGTTGGGGACGGTCGGGCTCCAGTTGCCGCTGGACAGGTGGACGCCGATCGGCAGCTCGACGGTGAGCCCCAGCGAGGTGCGCACGCGGACGCCGACGGCAAGCGTGCTCAGCGGCATGAGGCCGCCGTCGCGGTCGGCGAAGAAGCGCAGCGTCGGGTGCTCGATGCCGACGCAGATCGTCGGCGAGACGGCGCGCCCGCCGGACGGGATCTTCAGGAGCCGGGAGCCATCGCCGCTGACGTTCCACGGCTCGTTGCCGTTGGCGATCGAGGCGCCGCCGCTCAGCGACCAGCCGTGGTCGCCGCTCTCGAAGGTGCCGCCGGCGACCTGCACGTAGTTGAAGTAGTCCAGCCAGGGGGTGAACGGCTGTGACATGGGCTCGTTCGTGCAGTCGGGAGCATCCTCGACGATGAACGCCTGGGCGGGGGCGCCGGTGGCCAGCAGCGCGCCGGTTACGACGGCGAGTGCGGCGACGAGCCGATGCTTGCCGCGCGGCGAGAAGCGGGGGCGGGTGGGCGTGTTGATGCGGTGCTTCCGCGGATTCGAGCGAGCCTGGAACATAGGGGCGAGGTTCCTTCCTCTGTAGTGGACCAGTGCTGTCTTCGGCGGCCGGATGGAGCGTCTTTAGTCGGACATGTGTCCAGATGGGACATTTTGGTTCAACATCTGCGGCGATGGCCGTCGAGCCACACAGCACGGAGGCTGTCGCGGGGGTAAATCTCGATCCGGGCGCAGCGCGCCTGTTCGAGGAGGCACAGCCGCGACGGCCCAAGCGGCTCTCATGGCGAGAGCAGGTCGTCGAGTCCGCGTTCGCGCTCGTGTTCCTCGCGGCGTCGCTGGCGTTCGCGCTGCTGGTCGACGGCCAGCGCGACTGGAACTGGCTCGACGCGGCGGCGCTCGTGGTCGCGTTCACGGTGCTGTCGCGGGTCACGTTCGACGTCGGCGGCGGCTACACCGTGCCCACCCAACTGGTGCTGGTGCCGCTGCTGTTCCTCGTCCCGGTGACGGCGGTGCCGCCGCTCGTGGCGGTGGCGCTGCTGCTTGGCCGCCTGCCCGCCTACCTGCGCGGCGAGACGCATCCCGAGCGGGCGCTGCTGGTGGCCGCGGACGCGCTGTACTCGTTCGCACCGGCGCTGGTCATCGCGTTCGCCACCGACGGCGACGCCGATCTGGGCGACTGGCCGATCTACCTGCTGGCGCTGGCGGCGCAGTTCGCGCTGGACTCAGGTCTGGCGGTGCTGCGCGAGTGGCTGGAGGAGGGCGTGGCGCCGAAGCTGCAGGTGCGGCTCGTCATGTGGATCTACCTCGTCGACGCGTGCCTGGCGCCGATCGGGCTGCTCGCCGCCCTCGCCGGTCAGGACGACCATGGCGTCGCGGCACTGCTGGTGCTCCCGCTGGCGCTGCTGCTGATCGTGTTCGCGCGTGAGCGGCGCGAGCGGATCGAGCAGTCGGTGGCGCTGTCGAACGCCTATCGCGGCACCGCGCTGCTGCTCGGGGACGTGATCGGCGGTGACGACGCCTACACCGGCGAGCACACTCAGGGTGTCCACCAGCTGGCGCTGGCGCTGGCCGACGAGGTCGGCGCCAACGACAGGGTGAAGATGGACATCGAGTTCGGTGCCCTGCTGCATGACGTCGGCAAGCTGGCGGTGCCGAAGGAGATCATCAACAAGACGGGGCCGCTGGACGACGACGAGTGGGCGGTGATCCGCACGCATACGATCGAAGGCGAGCGGATGCTCGCGCGTGTCGGTGGCGTGCTGGCCGAGGTCGGCCGCGTGGTGCGCTCCTCCCACGAGCGTTGGGACGGCGGCGGCTACCCGGATGGACTGGCCGGCCGCGCTATCCCCTACGCGGCGCGGATGGTTGCGGTCTGCGACGCGTTCTCGGCGATGACGACCGACCGTCCCTACCGGCCGGCGATGTCGGTGACCGACGCGATCGCGCAGCTACGTGGCGGGGCGGGTACGCAGTTCGACCCCGACGTCGTCACGGCGTTCGTCCGCGTCGTCGAGCGGACCAACGGCCTCGGCTAGCCAGGAGTGTGGGTCCCTATCGGCCGCGGGTTTCGCCCTCTGGGCGAACACCCGGGAACCTGGCCCTCCGGGCGAGTTCCCCTACTCGGCGCCGGTGTCGGTCCGCAGCGCGTACTTGGACGGCGTCGTGCGCACCTTCGGGTTGCGGATCTTCGCCAGCCGGGCGATCAGGTCTGTCCACTGGCTCGGCTTAAGGATGGCGTTGACCTGCTTGGCGAGCTTGGAGTTGGTGCCGTACAGAGGCTGCCAGCCGACGTGGATGTGATCGTCGTGGTCGCCCATGGCGTAGGTGTTGTCGGTGCCTTCGAACGTCATCAGCGTGATGATCTGGTCGGGCTTCATCGTGCCCTGGAGGGTGAGCAGGCGCTGGACGGCGATCTCGGTGATCGAGCCGGGTCCCTGGTTGCCGATGATGGGGATGCCGTTGATGGCGGCGATGTCGACGGCGTTGCCGCTGGAGTGGTGGCTGACGTTGCCGCTGGCGGTGTAGTAGCCGTGGCCGCAGCGCAGGCTGGTCGCCGTCGGCTTCAGGCCCGAGGCGGCGAGGAACTCGAGCGTCGCCAGGACGCGGCGGTCGACGATGCCGGCGCGGATGTCGGAGCGGCCGCACTTGATAGACGTCGATCCGCGGGTTGGCGAGCACACGGCTGATCAGCGCTTCCTTGCTCATCAGCAGGATCTGGCCGATCGACGGGGTCGCGGCGTCGTCGCCGTGGAAGGGGTTGCGGCCCTGGGCGCGGTAGATCTCGGTCGACTCGAGCAGCTTCCAGCCGTCGAGGATCGGCTTCGGGTCGACCCGCGGGGCGCCGCGGCCGGCGGGGCGGATCTCGAACAGCAGGTGCGGCGCGGCCGTCGGCGACGTCCGGCCGATACGGCCGATGATCGTGCCGGCCGCGACGCGAGCCCCCTCGCGCAGCGGCTTGGCGACCACGTCCCTGGAGTCGAGCGTGAGGCCTGCGATGCCGCGGACGGGGTCATAGCGCGAGCCGGACAGCTGCCGCTCACCGCCGGCGGCCAGAGCCCGCGGCCGTGCCGGATTGGCGAACAGCCGCCGTTTGGTGACCACGCGGGGGCCGCGCGGCGCCGGCTTGACGGCCTGCGGGGCGGCAGCCTGGGGCGCGGGGGCCTGCGCCGCCGCGGCCTGCGGGGCGGCGGCGGTGGCGGTGGACCGTGCTGAGTCGTGGCCGACGCAGGCGCCGTCGGCGCGGCGTCCTTGGCGGGCAGCTCGAGCTCGCGGGCGATCTCCTCCTGGGTCACCTTGTGCTGCTTGCGCGCCGGGTAGAGCGCGGGGATCTTCTTCAGGTGGCCGTAGGTGAAGGTGTTGCCGTACGCGTCCTGAAGCTGGATGAACCGACCCAACCGCTCGGTGACGCCGATCCGGACGATCTTGCCATCGTTGACCGCGATCACCGGAGCGCCGGCACGAGCGTAGATCTTGACGCCGCGCCGGTTCTTGGCTGCGTTGACGAGGTAGGCGGCGTTCTCGCCCCGCTTGGCGCGGCGCGTTGCCCTCGCCTCTGACAGATCGTCGGCGTAGCGCGCCTTGGCGTAGACGGGGAAGTGCGCCTGCGTCAGGCCCGTCAGCGATCCGACCAGGTTGGCCGGGAGGCCGCCGATCAGCTGCGCCCGCATCAGCACCGAGTCGACGTACCAGTCGGCGTGGTTGTAGGCGAAGATCGCCTTGTTCAGGTCAGTGTCGGCGCCCGCGGCGCGGAGGTAGCGGGCGGCCGCGAAGATCGCGTCGACCGGGTTGTACGGGTCCTTGTCGCCGTCGTGGTTGGCGTCGACGCCGTACATGTCCCATGTCGCCGGCATGAACTGCATCCAGCCCAGCGCGCCCGCCGAGCTGACGTTGAGGTTGCGCCCGTAGTCGGTCTCGATCTCGTTGATCGCCGCCAGCACCTCCCAGCGGATGCCGTACTCGATCCCGGCCGCCTGGTAGATCGGCAGCAGGAACGGCGGGATGCGGAACTTGTCGATGAAGAAGTTCGGCACGCCGATCGGCGCCGCACCCGGCGTCGCCAGCGACAGCGTCGGATTGCCCTGCTGCGGCGTCCCGTCGGCCGAACGCAGCCGCTCCGCATTCGCCGTCTTCGCCGACTTGCGCTTGTTCTTCTTCTTGGGCTTCGCGCAGGCGGCCTTGGCGGCGCGCTGGCGGCGCTGGCGCTCCTCGGCGGCCTTGCGCGCCGCCTGCAGGCGCTCGGCGGCGCTCAGCTGCTCGTCCGTCGAGCTCTGCTTGAGCCCGTTGACCTCGACCCGAGCCTTAGGCGTCGCCGAGTTCGCATCCGCTGGGCAGGTCTCCTTCTCCTTGGCGCCGGTGTCGACGACTGCGTCGTCGACGCTGCCTGTCGTCGGGGCGCTCCTGGCTGCTGCCGGTGCCACCGCCGCTGGCCGCCGGCTTGTCCTTGCTGCCGGAGGACTTGGGCTTGGCCTTGCCGGAGGTGGGGCGCTGGCGCTGCTTGGGCTTGCTGGCGACGTCGACCTTGGGCTTGTCGACCTCGCCCATGTCGCTGAGGTCCGGGGCCGGCGCGGGTGCGGCAGTCTGCGCCGGCGCGGCCGGCGTCGGCGTGCCCGTCTGGGCGTCGGCCGCCGGCGTCAGCGCAACCGCGAGCAGCCCCGCGGACGCGATGACCGGCCGGCAGCTTCAGTTTGTGTCGCGCGCTCACGCGGCGCCCACTCCGGTCGGCACCCGGTCACCCACGCTATGCAGCTGCTCAGCCATCCTGACCCCGCACGTTGAACACGCGATCATCCCGGATCGCGGGCTGCGATGAAAGGCCGCCGGCTCGGCAGCTGCGCTGGTCGTGTCATTCATGCGTTCGTTGCGCGTCTCGGTCTGGCCGCCGGACAGCTTCCCCTTCTCCGGCACATCCTCCTGCCAAACATCGTCGGCGTTGCTCACCTTGACGGCGTCGGCAGACGGAAAGTTTCCCCTGTCAAGGGTCAAGACGCGATAAGGGAGCGAATTGTTCGCCACGGCCTATCCATCGTCACACGACCCCAGACCGGATGAATGGGGCCATGACCGGAGAAGTCCGAGAGCCGGGCCGGCGCGCGCACCGGTGGGTTGGCTGCAGCTATCCATAACTCTCCACTAGAGGTTGAGCTTCGTCGCCGTGGAGCCTCACCCGGCCAATCCCGATCGCACGGCATGGCCCAGCGCGCCATCGGCGATCGAGAGGCAGTGGGCGTGCAGCGTGCGCTGATCGCGATCGGCCTCGTCGGGCACCGCGGGCAGGTCCTCCAGCTCGAGCACCGCGTCGGCGAGCGCGAAGCGGTGGCGCTCCGCCGGCTCGCTGCGGTGCCGACACGTCGATCGTCAGGCCGCACATGCCCGACACCCACCAGGGACCGCCGAGCACGGGCCAGCAGGGTTCGCAGGCGTCGGCGATGACGTGGATGGCGCCGTAGATCAGCACCGCACGCGCCTCTGGTGTGATGCCGGGCTTGCGCGCCGAGCGCAGCGCGTCGCGCGCCGGCCGCAGCGAGGGCGGCGCGTCGCGGGCGGCCCGGATCGCCTCGTGCCCGTCGAGGAAGCGACCGGCCGACAGGTAGAGGCGGTTCAGTGCCGCCGCGCCCTCGGCGCGCTGGTCGGCGTCCAGCTCGGGCAGCGCCAGCGTGCGTGCCAGGCCCCAGCGGGCGACCGCCAGGCACGGTCGGCCGTGCGTGAAGCGCGCATGCTGGCCGCTCTCACGCTCGATCTTCTCGAGCATCCACTGGGCGCCGATGGCGCGCGCCAGCATCGCCCGCGGCTCGGGGTCGTAGGGCGGCTCCTCGTCCTCGAACAGGCAATCGGGCGGCGCCAGGCCCTCCTGCACGACGTGCTCGTCATCGAGCGCGATGCCGGCGCGGACCCGGATCTCGCTCGCCAGCTCGATGCAGGGGCCGAGCAGGTCCTCGCCGCGTCGACCTGATCGAGCCAGTCCAGCGCCGGCAGCGGGTCGCCGGCGGCGAGCGAGGAGAAGGCGAACGCGCGGGCGCGCTCGACGTCGGCGGCGGTGCCGATCCGGGCCGGCGGCGCGGTGGGGATGTGAGCGGACATGGAGCACCAGCTTGCGCCCATGACGGCCCCGCATGAGGCTGCGCGCGCGACTTGTCGCGAAGTTGGTACAGAGACATGACAGTCCTGTAAGGCGCCGGACGCCTTCCGTCGACACGGGAGTAGGCTCGCGGGCAACCGGGGAGCCGCGCCCCGTGAAAGGACGCGGCAGCGATCGAGGGATGCGCTGCGACCGTCCGGGAGGGCGAGGTAGATGAAGCTGCGGTACATGTCGGCGCTGGCGAGCGTTGTGCTCGTCGTCCTTGGTCTGCTCACCATCACCACAGGCGCCGGGGGTCAGTCGAACCCACCGACCGCGGCGGGACCCGATCGCGTCGAGAGCAAGGACGACAGCGCGGTCGAGAAGCTCGACCCCGCGCTCCAGGAGCAGGTCGAGAGCGGCAGCACGCGGGAGATCCCCGTGTTCGTCACCGTCGCGGGCGACACCGCGCCTGCAGAGGCGCTGCTGAAGGACGACAACACCGCCAAGGCGGGAGGCGCCGCGCTGGTGATCGGCAGGATCGCCGTGCAGGCGCTGCCGAAGCTCGCGGGCGCCAAGGACGTCGTGGGAGTCGGCCCGATCGACTTCAAGCAGACCGGCAAGCCGCTTGGCGGGCCCGGACCCCGAGGTGGGCAAGCGGCCGAGCAAGGAGCAGACGCGCCAGGCGCTGGCCGAGATCCAGCAGGAGGAGATCCCCTTCGACCAGGCGCCGCCGATCAAGGGCTCCAACTTCGAGGCGCTGAAGGACCTCGCCGTCCTCGACGTCAAGACACACAACTTCGTCGACGCGTGGAAGAAGGGCTACACCGGCGACGGCGTCACCGTCGGCGTACTCGACGGCGGCACCGACTTCGGCCACCCCGACCTGATCGGCACGTGGCAGACGTGGAGCGGCCAGACCGGCGTCCGAGCCGGCTGGAACGGCTGGCCGAAGGCGTTTGACCCGTACGGGACGCTGCAGTTCCTCAGCTGCGCCGAGCCAGATCAGCCAGGGCCTCTCCTGGTACACGCCGACCAGTGCGCGGGCTTGTCCGGCGGGCACCGGCGCCTGCCAGGTCAACTTCGCCACCCGGACCGGTCCATCGCGTAACTTCGCCGCCCCGTCGGGGACGCGACTGCACACCTACAGCTTCCCGCGCGAGCCAGAGCAAATCGGGCACGGTCCGGCTGGGCAGCCACCCCGACGACCACCTGCTGGCGCTGTACGGGGAACGGCCCGCGTTCCTCGTCACCGACCCGAACACGGCCGGCGTCTATGACACGGTGTACGTCGACCTCGACAACGACTACTCGTTCGCGGACGAGAAGCCGGTCAGCAAGCAGTCGCCGGCGTCCTACCGCGACCTGGACGGGGACGGCTACACCGACCTGTCGGGCGGCCTGCTGCACCACATCTCCGACGGCACGACGCCGCTGCCGGGCGGGCCCGACGCGTTCGGCGTCCTGCAGGCGTTCGCGCCCGGCCAGATGCTCGCCTGGAGCGGCGACTACGACCCGGCGATCGGCGGGCACGGCACGCTGACGGCGTCCAACGTCGCCGGTCAGGGCGTCATCAACGGCCTGGCGCCGACGTTCAAGGACATGCCGAAGAAGTACGGCAACACCTACCCCGGCGCCGTCATCGGCGGCGCCCCGCACGCCAAGCTGGCGCCCTTCGGCGACATCTACTTCTCGTTCGAGTTCTCCACCCAGCTCGGCTACTTCCTGACGACGAGCAGGGGCGTGGACGTCACCTCCAACTCGTACGGCTCCTCGGAGGTCGACAACGACGGCTGGGATGGCGCCAGCCAGGAAGCCGACGTGATCCACGACGGCGGGTCGCACGACGCCGGTGTTCTCGACCGGGCAACGGCGCGCCCGGCTTCGGCACCACGTCGCCCCCGAGCCCGACCGCAGCGATCGCAGTCGGCGCCTCGACCCAGTTCGGCGCCACCGGCTGGGATTCGATCGAGAAGATCGACCAGATCGTCGACAACGACGTCGTGGTGTGGTCGAACCGCGGCTTCGGCGCGACCGGGCCCCCGGTGTCGATGTCGTAGCCGACGGTGCATACTCGGCCGGCGACGCCACGCTGAACACGGTGCTGGACGGGTCCACTGCGTGGGCCACCTGGGGCGGCACGAGCCGCTCGACGCCGGTCGCCGCCGCGGCGACGGCGCTCGTCTACCAGGCCTATAAGAAGGCGAACGGGTCGATCCCGGCCGGCTTCTATCGCACGGTCAAGGAGATCCTCAAGTCCTCGGCGCAGGACCTCGGCTACGACACGACGATCCAGGGCGCCGGCTCGGTCGATGCCGGCGAGGCGGTCGAGACCGCGGCCGGCAAGCGCGCAAGCGTGTCGCCGAGCGAATGGCGAGCGGGCGACTATCGCGGAACGGAGTACCCGGTCTTCACCAACGTGATGGCGCCGGGCGGTTCCGACGAGCAGCAGTTCACCCTCAGCAAGCGCGGCGGCTGGAAGGTGTCGGACCGCCAGATGGTGCGCACCGACAGCGAGTCGTTCTCCATCTCCAGCAAGAACCTGACGAACGAGAGCGTCTACAACTTCAACGCGCCCGACTACCTGGTCGATCTGAGCGAGCGTGTGAAGCGCCACAAGGACGCCGACCTGATGGTGGTGCGGCTGAACTACCCGCGCAACCAGTTCGACGCCGACGGCGACTACACCGAGGATCAGGCGTGGCGGCTGCTGACCTACAACTGGACGGACGCCAACCACGACCACAACCTGTGGACCGACAACGACCACGACGGCGTCGTCGACCACGTGAACAAGACGACGTCGAGCAACCCCGACGGCAACCTCGACCTCGACTTCTCCCAGCTCGGAGATGGACCAGGGCGAGTACGTCCGCTTCATGTACCACCGGGCGGGCTCGAACGCGCTGCAGTCCTTCGTCCGCGACCCGAAGGAGCGGATGGACGACGGCCTCTTCCTCGGCCTCCAGCACAGCGGTCGCAACGCAGCGATCCCGGTGACCAACTTCCAGGTCCAGATCGACTGGTACGAGAACGAGGACTGGGCGTGGGTCACCACGCCCAAGCACGCCGACGGCTCGTTCAGCGCCTCGATCGAGGTGCCGGACGACACGCCGTACGGCATGTACAGCGGCGCGATCGAGCTGCGCGATGGCAAGCGGACGATGGTTGTCCCGGTCGCTGTCGCCGTTGCCGCGACGGCGGCGCAGGACGCGAGCGGCAAGCTGACCGGCGCCCTGAAGTTCGGCGGCGCGCAGGTCGCCAACGCGCAGAGCAACCTGCTCTACAACAACGGCTCGGTGTTCGGCGCCAGCGACTGGGGATGGCGGCCCGAGTCGGGCGACTGGCGCTTCTACTTCCTCGACGTCCCGCGTGAGCCGCCGGAGGGCTCGCTGTTCCTCGCCAACACCAAGTGGCAGGGGACGGCTCCCTACACCGACATCGACACGCTGATCATGGGCCGGTCGCAGAACGAGTTCCAGCTGCTCGACCCAGTGGTGTTCGGCGCGCCCTACATCCTCGACACGGTCGGCAAGAGCCCGAACACGAACGCCGGGGCCGGCGTGTGGCTGTTCGACACCGCCACCGGCGGCGCGGCGGACTTCGTCACGGCGCCGGCGCAGGAGGGCCTGCACGCGGTGGCGCTGCATCAGGTCGGCTGGCAGGGTGACGCGTTCCACACGCCGGTCGAGACGTCGCTGGGGAGCGCATCGGTGGACCCGACCTCGGTCGAGGTGGAGACGGCGGCCGACAGCGGCAGCTTCGACGTCAGCTTCGAGTCGAGCGTCGACCTCGATGGGCTCACCGCCGAGGCGTTCGGGCTCAGCCAGCCGAGCGTCACCGACGAGACCGCCCACCAGGACGACGCGAACGACCCGAGCTCGGCAAGCATCAAGAAGGACGTGACGATCAGCCACGCGTCGCGGCTGCGGGTCGCGACGGCGATGGACACCGACGACGTCGATCTCTTCGTCGTGCACGACGCCGACAACGACGGCAACTTCACCAACGACGAGATCATCGCCGCGTCGGCGAGCGGCTCGTCGAACGAGGAGGTGGAGCTGATCGCGCCCGACGACGGCGACTACCAGGTGTGGGCGCAAGGGTTCGCCGTCGCCGGGACGCCGAGCCTGGAGCTGACGATCGACGCGATCCAGGGCAACGACATGACGGTCAGCGGCATCCCGTCGGGGGCGATCCCGGCCGGGACGCCCGTCACCGTGCACGTGGACTTCACCAAGTCCATGGCCCCAGGGCAGGACTACTTCGGCGAGCTGCTGCTCGGCCCGCCGTCGGCGCCCACGGCGCTGGCGGTGCCGATCAAGGTCAGTCGGAACTAGGGGAACGCTGGCCCAGGGGGCCAGGTTCCCTGCGGGTGTTCGCCCAGAGGGCGAAACCCGCGGCCCGATAGGGACTCCACGGTCCTACTAGGGAGGGGCGAGGGGGACGGTCCGGGGCCAGGGCAGGGCCCCGGACCGCAGGTTCGGCGCAAACGAAAGAGGGCGAGATGAAGGTATACGGGCTCGGGGTCGCGGTCGTGCTGGCGGTGGCGGTCGCTCTTGTCCCCGGCGGTTGCTTCGGGGCAGACGCCGGTCGGCCAGACGGGGACGTGGAACCTGAAGTTCGCCGACGAGTTCAACGGCACGGCGCTCGACCTCAACACGTGGGAGCCGAGCTGGTTCGGCGGCAACGGGATCTCGCGAGCCGGTCAACAGCGAGGAGGACGGCTGCTACGCGCCGAGCCAGGTCACCGTTGGGGGCGGCAGCCTGCATCTGACGGCGGCGGCGACCAGCGATCCTAACTGCGACAAGCGCGGCGGCAGCCCGGCGCGCTACAAGTCGGGGTTGATCAACAGCCGCGAGCACTTCACCTATGCCTACGGGTACATGGAGGCGCGGATGTTCCTGCCCGGGAGTGGCGGCGACATCTACAACTGGCCGGCGTTCTGGTCCGACGGCACGGGGCAGTGGCCGATCACCGGCGAGATCGACGTGATGGAAGGGCTAAGCGGGCATCAGCCCTGCTGGCACTACCACTACCAGGCCGGCGGGCAGCACCAAGGGCCCGGCGGCTGCGCGAACATGGACGGCACCGGCTGGCACGTCTATGCGGCCAAGTGGGAGCCAGGGAAGATCACCTGGTACTACGACGGCGACCAGGTCGGCGTCTGGACGACCGGCGTCGTCGACGCCCAGCACTTCCTCATCCTCAACCACGGTGTCAAGGATGGAGTACGGCATCCATGTGCCCGCGACCGTCGACGTCGACTACGTCCGCGTCTGGGATCTGCAGGCCGGCCCGCCTCCGGGGCAGGTGGACAAAGCGCGTCGGCGCGGGCGCCGACGACGCCGAGGAGCAGAACTCGACCGGCCAGGTCGACCTGGCGAGCTCGGACCTGGAGCTCGTCAACGAGCCGTTCCTGGGCGCGCAGACGGTCGGGATGCGGTTCAGCGGGCTGGCGATCCCGCCCGGCGCGACGATCACGTCGGCGAGCGCCCGCTTCACCGTGGACGAGACCGGCTCGGCGCCCGCCGGCCTCACCTTCCGCGCGCATGCGAGCGACAACTCGACTGCGTTCACGACCGCGACCGGCAACGTGAGCAGCCGTCCGAAGACGAGTGCCAGCGCCGCCTGGTCACCGCCGGCGTGGACGTCCGCTCGGCCAGTCGGGTGCGGATCAGACCACGCCGGATCTGGCGGCGCTGATCCAGGAGGTCGTCTCCCGACCCGGCTGGGCGTCTGGAAACGCGCTGTCGCTGATCGCGACCGGCAGCGGCGTCCGCGTCGCGTCCTCTTTCGAGGGCGGCGCCGCGCTGGCGCCGCTGCTCACCGTCAACTACACGACCGGGTCGCCGCCGCCCGACACGACGCCGCCGACGGCGCCGTCGAACCTGACCGCGCAGGTGGTGTCGAGCTCGCGAATCGACCTGAGCTGGGGCGCCTCGACGGACAACGTCGGCGTCACCGGCTACGCGGTCGAGCGCTGCGTCGGCGCGCCGTGCACGAACTTCGCCGAGATCGCGCCGCCGAGCCGGCTCGCCGTTCCCCAATTCGGGCCTGGCGGCGGGCACCACCTACCGCTACCGCGTGCGGGCCCGCGACGCCGCCGGCAACTGGTCGCCGTACAGCAACACCGTCACCGCCACGACGTCCAACCCGACGGCGACCCGCTTCACCAAGCGGGTTGCCGCGAGCGCCGACGACGCCGAGGAGCAGGTCAGCAGCGGCGCCGTGGATCTCGTCAGCTCCGATCTGGAGCTCGTCAACGAGCAGTTCCTCGGCGCCCAGGTCGTCGGCCTGCGCTTCACCGGCGTCACGATCCCGCGCAACGCGCAGATCCAGGCCGGCGCCCACGTCCAGTTCGCGACCGACGAGGCCACGCTCGGGCAGCTGCTCGCTGACGATCCGCGGCCAGGCGGCCGACAGCGCGGCGACTTTCACGACGTCGAACAAGAACATCTCCAACCGCGCCGCGACCACCGCCTCGACCGCGTGGTCGCCACCCGCGTGGCCGACGGCAGGCGCCGCCGGCGCCGCTCAGCGCACGGCGGACCTGTCGTCGGTGATCCAGCAGATCGTCAACCGTCCCGGCTGGGTGAGCGGCAACTCGCTGGTGCTCATCTTCAGCGGCAGTTGCACGCGCATCGCCAAGGCGTGGAACGGTGAGGCCGGGGCGGCGCCCCAGCTCGTCGTCGACTACGTGTAGCTCGGCAGCAGCCGGTCGAGCCACCTCGGCAGCCACCAGTTGGCTCGGCCGACGAGCTGCATGAACGCGGGTACCAGGACCATGCGGACGATCGTCGCGTCGACGAGGATCGCCGTCGCCATGCCGATCCCCAGCAGCTTCAGGAACACCTCGCTGCTGGTGACGAAGGCCATGAAGACGACGACCATGATCGCCGCCGCCGCGGTGATCACGCGGGCGGTCTTGGCCAGGCCCTCGCTGACCGCGCGGGCGGTGTCGCCGTGGCCGAGGTACTCCTCGCGCACGCGCGAGAGCAGGAACACCTCGTAGTCCATCGACAGGCCGAACAGGATCGCGAACATCATCACCGGGATGAACGGGGCGACCGGGGTCGGCGTGTCGATCCCGATCAGCTGTCCGGCCCAGCCGCCCTGCGCGAACAGGGAGATGACGCCGTAGGCCGCGCCGACCGACAGCAGGTTCATGATCCCGGCCTTGATCGCGATCAGCGGCGAGCGGAAGGCGAACAGCAGCAGCAGGAAGGACAGGCCGACGACGCCGGCCATGAACAGCGGCAGCCGGCGGCCGACGAGCTCGCTCTGGTCGATCACCGCCGCCGTCATGCCGCCAACGTAAGCGCGCGTATCACTTCCGGCGAGCGCGGCCGGGATCGTCTCGTCGCGCAGACGGTGCACCAGGTCCTCCGTCGCGGATGCCTGCGGCGTGCTGCGCGGCGCGACGATCAGCAGCGCGGCGCGGCCGTCGCGGCTGGGCCGCGGCGGGGACACGAACGCGACGTTCGGGTCGCGGCGCGTCCGGTCGGCCAGCCGTTGCAGCGCGCCGAGCCCGTCGCCGGACTGCGGCAGCGCCGCCGCGACCGTCAGCGGACCGCTGGCGCCGGGGCCGAAGCCCTCGCTCTGCAGGTCATACGCGGTGCGGGTGATCGATCCCTGCTGGTCGTTGCCGGCGTCGGGGAAGCCGAGGCGCAGTTCGAGGATCGGGACCGTAAGCGCGATTACCACAGCGGAGCCGGCGATCGCCGCCGTCCACGGCCGCCGCTGCACGGCGCGGCTCCAGCGCGCTGCCGCGGTGTGCCGGTCGGGGTTGTCGAGCATGCGGCCCAGACCCGGCAGCCGCAGCTTGTTCACGCGCGGCCCGGCCATGCTGAGCAGCGCCGGCAGCAGCGTCACCGCCGCCGCGGCGACGACCAGCACCGCGAGGCTCGCCGCCAGCGCGACGCCGCGCAGGTAGCTGACGTTCATCAGGAACAGCCCGAGCAGCGCGATCAGCACGGTCGTGCCGGCGACCAGGACGCTGCGCCCGGCCGTCGTGACGGCCTCGACGGTCGCCGCCTGAACGTCGGATCCGTGCCCGAGCGCGGTGCGGAAGCGCGTCAGCACCAGCAGCGCGTAGTCGATCCCGACGCCGATCCCGATCAGGCCGGCGACGGCGGGCGTGAACTCCGGCACCTGCACGAACGCGGCGAGCACGGTGATCAGCGAGGCGGAGATGCCCAGGCCGAACAGCGCGACGGCGAGCGGGAGCCCGGCGGCGACGATCGAGCCGAACGCGATCAGCAGCACGATCGCGGCCGCCATCAGGCCGAAGCCCTCCGGCGAGCCGCCTTCCTCGGCGTTGCGGATCACCGGCCCGCCGACGGCGAGCGTCAGGCCGTCGGCGCTCGCGTCCTCGGCGGCGCGGATCAGCGCCTTGCCGGTGTCGGCCGGCACGTCGAAGCCGCGCCGGTCGAGCTCGAGCAGCGCGGTGGCGATCCTGCCGTCGGGCGCGGTGCGCGAAGGGCCCGCCTCGGCGACGCCCTCGAGCTTGGTCGCGGTGGCCATGAACGCGTCGACGCGCCGGGTCGACGGCGGGCGTGTCGACGCCGCCGCGGTCGGCCTTCCAGACGACGGTCACCTGGTCGCCGGAGCGGCCGGGGAAATGGCTCTCGACCAGCTCGGTGGCTCTGTCGGAATCGGATCCGTTGCTGGCGAAGTCGGCCTCGTAGTCGCCGGCGACCAGCGGCGACAGGAAGATCGCCGCGACCAGTGCGACCACCCAGGCGAGCACGGTGCGGCGACGATGGCGATGGACTGCGAGTGCGAGACGGGTGAGCATCATGCGGTGCATGGTCGGCCGCCGCGGCCTCTCCGTCGTCGGGCGGGAAGCGGCTCTTGGCGTACGCAGATCGACGTACGCGCTCAGCGAGCGCCGCGGCCGGGCGCCACGAGGCCTGACTCGTAGGCGAACACGACGAGCTGGGCGCGGTCGCGGGCGCCGAGCTTGAGCATCGCCCGCGAGACGTGCGTGCGCGCGGTGGCGGGGCTGATCACGAGCCGCTCGGCGATCTCGTGGTTGGACAGCCCGGTGCCGACGAGCCCGACGATCTCCGCCTCGCGCTCGGTCAGCTCCTCGATCAGCGCCGTCTGCGGGCCGGTCGGCGGCGCGCCTTCGGCGAACGTCTCGACGACGCGGCGGGTGACGCTGGGGGAGAGCAGCGACTCGCCCTCGGCGACGACGCGGACGGCGCGCGCCAGCTCGGCCGGCTCCTCGTGCTTGAGCAGGAAGCCGGCGGCGCCGGCGCGCAGCGCATCGAAGACGTACTCGTCGATCTCGAACGTCGTCAGCACGAGCACCTTGACGTCGCGTAGCTGCGGGTCGGCGACGATCCGCCGCGTCGCCTCGAGCCCGTCGACGCCGGGCATGCGCACGTCCATCAGCACGACGTCGGGCTTCATCTTGCGCACTATCGCGACGGCCTGCTCGCCGTCGCCGGCCTCGCCCACGACCTCGACGCCGTCCTCCGCGTTGAGCAGCGCGCGCAGCCCGGCGCGGACCATCGCCTGATCATCGACGAGGCAGACGCGGATCATCGCGGCACCGCGGGCAGCGAGGCGAAGACGCGGAAGCCGCCTCTGGGGTGCGGTCCCGGCCTCGAAGCGGCCGCCGAGCGCCTGCGCGCGCTCGCGCATGCCGGTCAGGCCGCCGCCGTCGCGGACGCCGGCGGGCGCGCCGCGGCCGTCGTCGGTGATCTCCACCTCGACGGCGCCGTTGTCCTGCGCCAGGCGCACGCGGGCGGACGCGTCCGCGCCGGCGTGGCGGGCGACGTTGGTCAGCGCCTCCTGGACGATCCGATAGCCGGCGGCGCCGACCACGTCGGGGACCTGGCGGTGGCGGCTGGTCGAGCTCGAGCTCGACCCGCATTCCCGGCGTCGCGCAGCCGGTCGACGAGCTGGGGCAGCGCGGCGAGGTCGGGCACGGGCGCTCGCTCGTCGCCGTCCTCGGAGCGCAGCACGCCCAGCAGCGCGCCGAGCTCGCCCAGCGACTGCTTGGCGATGTCGCGGATCGAGCGCAGCGCGGCGTCGACCTCGTCGGGATCGCTGGCGCGCACGTGGCCGGCGACCCCGGCGCGCAGCGCGATCGTCGCCAGCCCGTGACCGACGACGTCGTGCACCTCGCGGGCGATCCGCAGCCGCTCCTCCGCGATCCGCCGCGCGGTCTCCTGCTCGCGTGCGCT
This sequence comes from uncultured Thermoleophilaceae bacterium, assembly GCA_963825775.1. GTDB lineage: Bacteria > Actinomycetota > Thermoleophilia > Solirubrobacterales > Thermoleophilaceae > JAAYBF01. The sequence continues at coordinate 546,421 of CAWGUV010000016.1, forward strand.
CGCGCGCAGCCGCCGCGCCCGGTGAGCGTCGGAGACCAGCTTCGGCACCGCGAACAGCAGCGCGATCACGGGCAGGAGGTGCAGTGACGCCTCGCCGGTGAAGAACTGCGGCACGGTCAGCACGGTCGCGGCGGCCGCCGTCCACGGCAGCCAGGTGCGAGCGGACGTGAACAGCGCCAGGTTCGCGACGGCGACGAACGAGGCGAGGAAGATCGGGCCGCCGGGCTGGTCGGTCGACGCGTAGACGGCGATCGCGCCGACCGCGAAGGCGAAGGTCGCCAGGGGTTGCACGCGCCGCCAGGCGAACGCAAGCCCGGCGATCGCGCACAGCGGGAAGGCGTAGGTGTCCAGGCTCTCGTCGGCCAACGCGAGCGCGGTGCCGACGCACAGGAACGTCGCGAACGCGAGTGCCAGCAGCACGTCGCGGCGGTCGGGTCTCCGTGCGGGGGTGGCCAGCATGACGCTGAGGGTAGGCCGCGCGATCGGCGGCGTCATCCGTTGCGGGGCGGGATCGGGATACGTCAGCTGACGTACGCGGCGGCAAAAGTTCCGGGTGGCTGCCCTGTGGCATCTCCGCGGTGCAGCCGCGATGCTTGCGCCATGAGAGTTCGGACGTGTATCCCCGCCGCCGCCGCTGCGGCTCTGTGCGCCTTGCCGGCGAGCGCCGGCGCGGCGCTCCCCACCGGCAACCTGCTGAAGAACCCCGGCGCCGAGCAGTCGCCGGTCTCGGGCGTCTTCTTCGACGCCGCGCCGATCCCCGGCTGGGAGACCTCGCCCGGCTTCCGCGCGGTTGACGTGCCGGCGCCCGACGAGGCCAACCTGGCCAACATGGTCAACACGACCGAGGTCGCCGCCGGCGGCGGCTGCCGACTCTTCATGGGCGGGTTCCAGCCGACCGACCCCGACGCCGACGGCGCGACGTACTTCACGGCGCAGCAGACGGTTGACGTTCCTGCCGAAGCGGCGGGCAAGACGCTGTACATGGGCGGCGTCCTGGGCGCCCAGGAGAACGATCCCGACACTGCGGGGATCTACATCGAGTTGTTCAATGCCGCCGGCGACTCGATCGGCAACAGGGAGATCGCGGGGCCGGCCAACGACGTCAACCAGCCGGTCGGCTCGCCGCTGAACTCGACCCGCTTCGTGCACGTCGACGAGTCGGCCCCGCTGCCGGCGGGGGTCGCGAAGATCGCGGTGGCGCTGCAGTCGACGGCGAAGAACTTCGATCTCGGCACGTTCGGCACGCTCACCAACGGCTACCTCGACAACGCCTACATCTCCTTCGACGGTCCGCCGGCGGCTCCCGACAGCGGCTGCCGGCCGCCCGCCGTGACGACGGGCGACGCGACGAACGTGGCGGTCGAGAGCGCCAAGCTCGCCGGCACCGTCGACGCGCACGGCGAGGAGTCCGAGTGGGTGTTCCGGATCGGCAAGTCAGCCGACGTCAGCGATACGACGCCGTCGTCGACCTTCGGCACGACGAGCGCCGCCGACCCCATCGCCGTGTCGGGCGAGGCGACCGGCCTGGAGCCGAGCACGACCTACTACTACCGGTTGGAGGCGACGAGCTCGTACGCCAAGGACGCCGACCGCGCCCGCGGTCAGGTCAGGTCGTTCACGACACCGGCGCGGCCGGGCAGCGGCGGCCCGAACCCGAACCCCGGCGTGACGCCGCGACCCGACCCGGTGTTCCGCTTCGACACATTCGCCACAGCGGTCAAGATCTCCAAGCCGAAGGGTGGCTGCGTCAAGAAGGGCACCACGTTCAAGGTGACCGTGCGTGACGCGTCGATGGGCGTGCGGACGCTGCGCCGCTTCATCGTCCAGGCGGGAACCGGGATCGGCAACGCGAAGCAGACCAAGGGTCGCGTCGGCGTCGTGTCGAGCACCGTCACGGTTAAGAAGATCCCGACCAAGGCGCCGAAGAACACCCGCGGGGCGAAGCTGATCCTGACCGTGATCGCCGACTTCAACGAGATCGCGGGCACGCCGGCGGGCTTCTCCTCCGGTCAGTCGATCTCCGGCAGCAAGCAGTTCAAGTTCTGCAAGAAGAAGCGGCGCTGACCCCCAAGCGGGGTCAGGTCTTGCAATCACACATGTCGCGTCTCACTTACGAGCGGAAGTGAGACGCGACATGCACGATTGCAAGACCTGACCCCCTACTCGAGGTACTCGCCGGAGTAGAGCTTCTTGACCCGGACGGTGCCGGGTGGGGTGGCGTCGATGCAGAGGCGGCAGAGGACGCACTCGTCGAGGTTGTCCTCGACGATCTCCAGGCCGCTCTCGTTGGCGTGGAAGATGTCGACGGGGCAGACCTCGGCGAGCTTGGCCGCGGCGGCCGGGTCGGTCGCGACGGACGGGTCGACCTCGACGTCGATGAACGTTCCGGGCATCAGACGGTCGCCGCCTTCCTGTCCTCGATCTTCTGCCTGATCAGGCCGGGGATGTCCTCGATCCGCTCGGCGACGGTTATGCCGGCCTCGGCGAGGCGGGCGATCTTCTCGGAGGCGGTGTCCTCCTTGCCCTCGACGATCGTGCCGGCGTGGCCGAAGGACATGCCCGGCATCTCGTCCATGAAGCGGCCGGCCATGAACGCGACGATCGGCAGGCGGGAGTCGTTCTCGGTCACCCACTGCGCCAGTTGCGCCTCCATGCGGCCGCCCGGCTCGGTGTAGATGACGATCCCCTCCGTCTGCGGGTCGGCCTCGAACAGCGGCATCAGCTCGGCGTAGGTGGAGCCGATGATCGCGTCGCCGCCGATCGACACCGCGGTCGACTGGCCCAGGCCGGCGGCCTTCAGCGTCGAGGACATCTCGGTCGTCATGCCGCCGGAGCGGGAGATGACGCCGATCGAGCCGGGCGTGTAGGCCTGCGCGGCGTTGCGCGCGGGGCCGCCGATGCCGCCCATCTTGATCACGTCGGGGACGATGATCCCGAGGCAGTTGGGGCCGATGATGCGGGCGCCGCGCAGCGTCGCCAGCTCGACCATCTCGGCGACGTCGCGGCGGGGGATCCGCTCGGTGACGATGACGACGATCTCGATCCCGTTCTCGATCGCCTCGAACACGGCGTCCTTGGTGAACGCGGGCGGGACGGTGACGACCGAGCCCTTGATCGGGGCGCCGTGGTGGGCGACGGCCTGGGCGACCGTGTCGAACACGGGCACGCCGTGCACCTCGCGGCCGAGCCGGCCCGGCGTGACGCCGCCGACGATCTTGGCGCCGGCGCCGTAGTCGAGGCACTCGCGCGTCAGGTTGACCGCCTCGCGGCCGGTGATGCCCTGGACGATGAACGTGGTCTCTGCGTCGATCAGGATGCTCATGCTGCGGCCCCGATCTTCTCGACGGCGCGCCGCGCCGCCTCGTTCAGGCTGACCGAGCGGTCCGCGTACTCGACCCCGTAGTGCTCGAGGATGGCGAAGCCCTCCTCCTCCCAGGCACCGGGGATGCGGAAGATGGCGATCTTCTCGGCCGGGTCGTGGCCCAGCTCCAGGCACGCCTTGATGACGCCGCGGGCGACGATGTCCACGCGCGTGTTGGAGACGATCGACATCATCACCGCGATCTTGTCGACGCCGGGCTTCTGCAGCACCAGCTTGGCCAGCCCGCACGCCTTGCGGACCGACGGATTGCCGCCGATCTCGCAGTAGTTGGCGGGCGCGCCGCCGTGGGCGCGGACCGCGTCGAACAGCGTCAGCGAGCCGCCGCCGGCGCCGATCACGAGGCCCAGGTTGCCGTCGAACTCGGTCACGTTGCCGGCGACGCCGCGGTGGTCCATCGAATCGACTTCCTCGCCGGCCAGCTCGAACGGCGTCGCCTCGCGCGCCTGGCGCGTCTCCTCGTCGCCGACGCCGAGCTCTTGCAGAAGCTTCTTGTGCCGCCCGCGCGCCTCGTTCTCCATGTCCATGTGGGCATCGAGCGCGACGAACGAGCCGTCGCTCAGCCGCACCAGCGGGTTGATCTCCGCCAGCGTCATGTCGTACTGGACGAACAGGCGGGCGAGGCGAGTCAGGATCGGCACCAGCTTGTTCAGCGCCGAGCCGGTGACGCCGGTGGCGGCGATCACCTCCTTGGCCGCGAACTCGCTGAACGGGAGGATGTTGGAGAAGTGGCGCCGTCCGACCTTGTCGGGCTGCTCCTCGGCGACCTGCTCGATGTCGATCCCGCCGACGGGGGAGAAGATCATCACGGGCTGCTTGCGCGTCCCGTCCCAGACGACGCCGGCGTAGTACTCCTGCTCGTACTCCGCCTTGGGATCGACCAGCACGCCGCGTGGCATGTGGCCGTTGATCTCCAGCTCGAGGACGGTGGCGGCGTGCCCGGCCGCCTCGTCGGGCGTGTCGGCGAACTGCACACCGCCCGCCTTCATCCGGCCGCCGGTCAGCACCTGCGACTTGATCACCGTCGGCCCGCCGATCCGCTCGGCCGCCGCGCGTGCCTCCTCGGCGGTGCGGGCGAAGCCGTACTCGGTTACGGGTATCCCTGCCCGCTTGACGATCTCGCGGGCTTCGTATTCGAAGAAGCGCATAGAGGGCGCGGAAGCCTATCCGCGCCCGGCACGAGCGGGACTCGTTGGCACGCAACCACGTGCAACGCGAGGGTCAGACCCCTGCGTTGCACGTCGTTGCGCGTGCAATCAGGCGGTCTCGACCAGCAGCACGTGCGGCGGCCCGGCGAGCAGCCGCAACTCGACGCCGCGGGCGCGCAGCGGCGGGCGTGGCGGCAGCGCCAGCCAGTCGGCGACCGCGGCCGGCAGGCGGCTCGGGCCGCCGTCGGGGAGGCCGAACGCCTCGTGCAGGATCGGCCCCGTGCCCGGCGTGGCGTGGATCACGTCGCCGCACTCGTCGAGGACGAGGACGTGCGCGTGCTCGTCGCGCGCGCGCTCGCGCGCGTGGCAGTCGTCCAGCGCGCAGACCAGCCCCGGCCGGGCGAGATCGAGCAGATCGCGGTCGCGCTCGGAGAAGCCCTGGTCGATCCGCGTCAGCGACAGCTCGGCGACCGTCCGCTTGCCGCTGCCGCCGGCCACCGGGATCGGCAGGTCGATCTCCCACTCGATGTCGAGCGGGTGCAGGACCTCGTCGTAGAGGGCGCTGCGATGCAGCGCGCGGGCGTCGATCAGGTCGGCGAGCGACAGCGCCGCCGCCGTGCCGCGCGCGTGCGCCCGCAGGACGGGGTGCGTGCGCATCCGCCGCTCCTCCGCCTCGTGATCGGCGCGCCCCTCGGCGTCGGGCGGGATGAACCACTCGGTGACCGCGCCGGTGTCGAGATCGACCTCGCGGTACAGCGCCAGGTCGCAGGGAACGAGGTCGCTGAGGCCGGTAAGCAGCGCGCTGCGCAGCGCATCGGTGTCCGTGTATCCCGTCGTGCTGCGCAGGAAGCCGCGCAGCTCGTCGAGATCGCTCTGGCCGAGGCGGTGCATGTGGCGGCAGACTACGCCTGTTTTGGTTGGGCGCAAGGGGGTTCTGCCGCGATGGCCTGCGTGGTGCGTGGCGCTTGGAACTGCGGCGGAGAAGGGGTGAGGTACTCGGCCTGCTCGTTCTGCCGCGCGGTCTCGCGGGCGTCATACGTATCAAGCGAAGTTGCAGTCGCGAACTGTCGGTATGCGACGGAAATCGACTGCAAGTCGGAGTGCGCCCCTTCTTCGCTCGAAGTTCGGCCCGCGGAAGCGCAACACTGTGCGGCGCATGGTCGCCGCGCTTCTCGCCGCCGCGCTCGCCGCCGCCGCCCCGGGGCTGCCGGAAGGCCGCTCGGTCGAGGGCCGGGCGCTGCGGGCCGTCGCGTCGGGGCGAAGGCGCGCGTACGGTGCTCGTCGTCGGCGCCGTCCACGGCGACGAGCCGGGCGGCCGGGCGGTGGTGCGGGCGCTGCAGCGGCCACCGGCGGGCGTCCGCTACGTGCTCGTCGACCGACGCCAACCCCGACGGCTCCGCCCGCGGCACGCGCACGAACGCCCGCGGCGTCGATCTCAATCGCAACTTCCCTCACCGCTGGCGCGCGAGCGCGCGCCGGGACCGCTTCTGGCCCGGGCGGCGCGCCGGCTCGGAGCCCGAGACGCGGTGGCTGATGGCGCTGATCGAGCGCACGCAACCCGATGTGACCGTGTGGCTGCACCAGCCCTATGGGATCGTCGTCGACACGCCCGGCGCCGACGACGCGCTGCTGCGCCGCTACTCACGCACGGCAGGGCTGCCGCTGCGCGTGCTGCCGCGCTACCGCGGCACCGTGGCGGGATGGCAGAACGCCCGCCGGGGCGATGCGTTCGTCGTCGAGTTGCCGCGCCGGAGCGCCGGACGCGGCGGCGATCGCCCGCCACGTGAGAGCGATCGAAACGGTCGCGCGACCGCAGGCGGCGCGGGCTGCGCAGGCCGCGCCGCGGCCGCGGATCGTGCACACGCCGATCCCGTATCCGCCGCTGCGCCAGCGGCAGATGCGCCGCTACGCGATCCGCCACTACGGGCTGCACCGATCGCGGCTGGTGGAGCCGAAGGTGATCGTGGAGCACTACACGGCGTCGACGACGTTCAGCTCCGCCTTCAACACGTTCGCGGCGAACGTGCCCGACCCGGAGCTGCACGAGCTGCCGGGCGTCTGCGCGCACTTCGTGATCGACAGCGACGGGACGATCCATCAGCTGGTGCCGCTCGCCTACATGTGCCGGCACACGGTCGGGCTCAACTACACGGCGTCGGGATCGAGCACGTCGGTACCAGCGACGCGGCGGTGATGGGGAACCCGCGCGTGCTGGCCAGCTCGCTGGCGCTGACGCGATGGCTGATGGCGCGCCACGGGATCAAGCGCAAGGACGTGATCGGCCACAGCGAGTCGCTCTCCTCGCCCTACCACATGGAGCGGGTGGCGCGGCTGCGCAACCAGACCCATGGCGACATGCGGGCGGCCACGATGCGTCGCTACAGGCGGCTTCTCGCCGAATAGTCGCGCTGACATGAACTGACACCGGCAGTCGGGGCTCGGGTATGACCACTACGATCCGTTCCTTTTTTCAGCGCGAGACTGAGGGGTTGACCACAATCAAATGTCGCAAACGACTGTTCCGACCACTAACCAGAAGCTGACCGCCTGGGTTGGCGAGATCGCCGAACTGACCCAGGCCGACAGCGTTCACTGGTGCACCGGCAGCGCGGAGGAGTACGACGCGCTGTGCCAGGAGCTCGTAGACGCGGGCACGTTCCGGCGGCTGTCGGATGCCAAGCGGCCGAACTCGTACCTGGCATGGTCGGATCCGTCAGACGTGGCGCGCGTCGAGGACCGCACGTACATCTGCTCGCAGCGTGAGGAGGATGCCGGCCCGACGAACAACTGGACCGATCCCGAGGAGATGCGCGGGACGCTCGCGGGTCTGTTCACCGGCACGATGGAGGGGCGCACGCTGTACGTCGTCCCGTTCTCGATGGGGCCGCTGGGCTCGGACAAGTCGCACATCGGCGTCCAGCTGACCGACTCGCCCTACGTCGTCGTGTCGATGCGGATCATGACCCGGATGGGCCAGGCGGCGCTCGACGTCCTGGGCGAGACGGGCGAGTTCGTCCCCTGCGTGCATTCGATCGGCGCCCCGCTGGCCGACGGCGGCGCGGACGTCGCGTGGCCGACCAACGCGGAGACGAAGTACATCGTCCACTTCCCCGAGACGCGGGAGATCTGGTCCTACGGCTCCGGCTACGGCGGCAACGCGCTGCTGGGCAAGAAGTGCTTCGCGCTGCGGATCGCCTCGGTGATGGCGCGCGACGAGGGCTGGATGGCCGAGCACATGCTGATCCTCAAGCTGACCTCGCCCGAGGGGACGGTCAAGTACGTCACCGGCGCCTTCCCGTCGGCGTGCGGCAAGACCAACCTGGCGATGCTGATCCCGACGATCCCCGGCTGGACCGTGGAGACGGTCGGCGACGACATCGCGTGGATGAAGTGGGGCGAGGACGGCCGCCTGTACGCGATCAACCCGGAGTACGGGTTCTTCGGCGTGGCGCCCGGCACCGGCTATGCGACGAACCCCAACGCGATGGCGGCGGTCGCCAAGAACACGATCTTCACCAACTGCGCGCTGACCGATGACGGCGACGTGTGGTGGGAGGGGATGGGCCCGGCGCCGGAGCACGCGATCGACTGGCACGGCAACGAGTGGACGCCGGCGTCGGAGACGCCCGCCGCGCATCCCAACGCCCGCTTCACCGTCCCGGCCGCGCAGGCGCCGTCGATCGCGCCCGAGTGGGAGAGCCCGGCCGGTGTCCCGATCGACGCGTTCCTGTTCGGCGGTCGCCGCGCGACGGTCGTGCCGCTGGTGCGCGAAGCCTTCGACTGGGACCACGCCGTCTTCCTCGGCGCGACGATGTCCTCGGAGCAGACCGCCGCCGCGTTCGGCCAGGTCGGCGCGCTGCGCTTCGACCCGTTCGCGATGCTGCCCTTCTGCGGCTACAACATGGCCGAGTACTTCGCCCACTGGCTGAAGATCGGCGCCACGCCGGGCGCGCAGCTGCCGCGCGTGTTCTACGTCAACTGGTTCCGCAAGGACGACGAGGGCAAGTTCATCTGGCCCGGCTTCGGCGAGAACTCGCGCGTGCTGGAGTGGGTCTTCCGCCGCTGCGAGGGCAAGGCCGACGCGGTCGAGACGCCGATCGGCCTGGTGCCGGCGGCCGGCGACCTCAACGTCGATGGCCTCGACCTGGCGCCGGAGAAGCTCGCCGACCTCCTCGCCGTCGACGAGGACAAGCTGCGCCAGGAGCTGCCGCAGGTGCGCGAGCACCTGGCCAAGTTCGGCGACCAGCTGCCGGCGGCCGTGCGCGAGCAGCTCGAGGCGCTGGAAGGCCGTCTGAGCGCGTAGCGCGAGCGAGGGGTTTCCAGGGGGCCAGGCCCCCTGGAACCGTTCGGTCAGACCGAAACGTGCCAGGTGACCAGGTCACCTGGCACGGGGGTCACGCCGGGTTCGCGACCGGCTTCTCCTCGCCCTCGGGCATGACGAGGATGGCGCCCTCGCCGGTGGCGTAGGCCTCCTCGCCGTGCGCGGTGACGTCGAGGCCGATCGCCTCGTCGCGCTCGGACACGCGCAGCGGCGTCACCAGTGCGATCGCCTTCAGGATCAGCCACGTCATCACGAACGCGTAGACGGGCGCGGCCAGCGCGGCCAGCGCCTGGTCGACGAGCTGATCGGCGTTGCCGAAGAACAGGCCGTCAGAGACGCCGTTCCACGAGTCAGAGGCGAAGAAGCCGATGAACAGGATCCCGAACAGACCTGCGACGCCGTGCGCCGCGAGCACGTCGAGCGTCTCGTCCACCCGCGTGCGCGGACGCCACACGATGACCGCGTAGCTGGGCAGGGCGGCGAGGGCGCCCAGCACCATCGCCCAGGCAGGGCTGATGAAGCCACCGGCCGGGGTGATGCCGACGCAACCGACGATGATCGCCGTCGCGGCGCCGATCGCGGTCACCTTGCGGCCGCGGATCGCGTCGAGCACCATCCACACCGCCAGCGTGCAGGCGGGGCAGAGCAGCGTGTTGGTGAACGCCAGCACGCCGGCGTTGCCGGTGGAGAAGCCGCTGCCGCCGTTGAAGCCGAACCAGCCGAACCACAGCAGGCCGGCGCCGACGAGCACGAAGACGGCGTTGTGGGGCAGCAGCGCCTGGCGTCCGTAGTCCTTGCGAGCGCCGACCACCAGCGCCGCCGCCAGCGCCGAGAAGCCCGAGCCCATCTCCACCGGCACGCCGCCGGCGAAGTCGAGCGTCCCGCCCTCGATCAGCCAGCCCCCGCCGAACGCCCAGTGGGCGAGCACGGCGTAGACGAGCACCGACCACAGCGCGATGAAGGCGAGGTAGGGGCCGAACCGCATCCGCTCGACCACCGCGCCCGACACCAGCGCGACGGTGATGATGCAGAACGTCGCCTGGAAGGCCATGAACAGCACGTGCGGGATCGTCGTCCCGTCGCGCGGCTCGAAGGTCACGTCGTTGAGCAGCGCGTGGCCGAAGCCGCCGATCAGGTCGCCGTCGCCGTCGAAGGCCAACGAGTAGCCGACCAGCGCCCACGTGACGGTCGCCACCGCCAGCGCGGCGACGCACATCATGAACGTGTTGAGCGTGTTCTTGGACCGCACGAGGCCGGCGTAGAAGAGGCCGAGCGCCGGTGTCATCAGCAGCACCAGCGCCGTCGCGCAGAGCATCCAGGCGGTATCGCCGGCGTTGATCTCCGGCGTCATGAGCGCACCGGCGTCACGGCGTCGAGGTCGGTCTCGCCGGTGCGGATGCGGACCACCCGCTCCAGCGGCACGACGAAGATCTTGCCGTCGCCGACGTCGCCGGTGCGGCCGCCCTCGCACAGGGCGTCGATCGTCGGCTGGACGAACGAGTCCGAGACGGCGACCTCGAAGCGGACCTTCTCGGACAGGCCCATCTTCACCGTGGTGCCGCGATAGGTCTCGACCCGGTCGAGTTCGCCGCCGTGCCCCTGCACACGGCTCAGCGAGAATCCGCGCACCTCGGCGCGGAACAGCGCTTCGAGCACGTCGTTCGCCCGCTCGGGTCGGACGATGCCGATGACGAGTTTCACTAGTTCCCGCTCCTCCTCTTTGGACAAAAGCGGGCGGACTCTATGGACTCGGCTTCAGGGTCGGCGCGCCGACTGCTCAGTCCTCGAACGCGTCGGGCGCCATCGCCCGCGCGGCAGTCCTCGGTCAGCGCGTGCGACATGCCCCAGTTGAAGTCGGGATACGGGACCCAGGCGGCCTTGCGTTCGCTCCAGCGCTCCGGCGATCCCGTCTGCGTCTCGCGCACCAGCACGTCCTCGTCGCGGTAGTACTTCGTCTCGTCGCTCACGGGCTTCAACGTAGCGCCGCGAGGGGTGGGTCGACACCACCCCTGGAGTGGCTGTCCGCAGGAGCCGCCAGCCCCGATTCTCATCGCATGAACTCCACCGCCCGCCGCATCCGCATCGCCGCCGCCGCCATCGTCGCCGCCGCGGCCCTCGCCACCCCCGCCGCCGCCTCGGCAGCCACGTTCTTCGAGACCCCGAGCGGCAACATCGTCTGCCGCGCCAGCACCAGCAACGTGATCTGCGACGTCCGCTCCGAGGACGTCGGCGCGACGCTCTACCGCTGGGGCGGCACCCGCTTCTCCTTCGCCCGCGGCGTCGACTACGGCGACTTCACGCTCGACTACGGCTACACCTGGAAGAACCGCGCCTTCCGCTGCACGTCGGCCTACGAGGGCCTGACCTGCCGCTCGCGCTACGACGGCCACGGCTTCTTCGTCTCGGTCGAGGAGCAGTACCGCTTCTAGCGTGAAAGATCGGGGACGGACCCCTTCTTGCACCCTGCAAGAGGGGTCCGTCCCCCTTCTTGCAGACCGGCCGCCGCGCTCGTGTAGCGCGGCGGCCGTTCGCGTTTCTAGAACCCGTAGGCCTCTTTGAGCTCCGGGTCCTTCTCGGCCAGTTGCTCGGCCAGCGTCACCATCACCTTGCACTGCTTCCAGGTGGCGTCGTCCTGCATCTTGCCGTCGATCATGTGCACGCCGCGGCCGTCGGGGATCGCCTCGATCACCTTGCGCGCGAACCTGACCTCGTCGGGCGGCGGCGAGAAGACCTTCTTGGCGATCTGGATCTGCACCGGGTGCAGCGACCAGGCGCCGACGCAGCCGAGCAGGAAGGCGCTGCGGAACTGGACCTCGCACGCCGCCGTGTCGCGGATGTCGCCGAACGGGCCGTAGAAGGGGAGGATCCCGTTCATCGTGCAGGCGTCGACCATGCGCGCGATCGAGTAGTGCCACGGGTCCTGCTGGGCCGAGTCGCGCGGCGCGTCGGGGTTGTCGGGATCGGGGTCCTCGATCGTCCGGTAGCCCGGGTGGCCGCCGCCGACGCGGGTCGTCTTCATCCGCCTCGACGCCGCGAGATCGGCGGGGCCGAAGCTCATCCCCTGCATCCGCGGCGACGCCGCCGCGATCTCCTCGAGATGCGCGACGCCCTGCGCGGTCTCCAGGATCGCGTGGATCAGCAGCGGCTTGGACAGCCCGGCGCGCGACTCCAGCTGCGCCAGCAGCCGGTCGACGTAGTGGATGTCCCACGGCCCCTCGACCTTCGGGACCATGATCACGCTGAGCTGCTCGCCGATCGCCGGCACCAGCGTCGTCAGGTCGTCCAGCACCCAGGGCGAGTCCAAGGCGTTGACGCGCGTCCACAGCTGCGTCGAGCCGAAGTCGACCTCGGCACCCACCTTCGCCAGCCCGGCACGCGCGGCCTCCTTGTTGTCGGCCGGGATCGCGTCCTCGAGGTTGCCGAGCACGATGTCCGCCGACGCCGCCATGTCGGGCAGCTTGGCGAGCATCTTCTCGTTGCTCGGATCGAAGAAGTGGATCATCCGCGACGGCGGGAACGGGATCTCCCGAACCGGATCCGGCGCACCGGCGCAGAGTGGCTTGAAGAAGTCTCGTGGGCTACGCATAGGAGCGGCGAACGCTATCCGAGCAGGTCCCACCGGTTGCCCGCGACGTCGACGAACACGACGACGCGCCCATACGGCTCGGACCGCGGCTCGCCGTCGAACTGCACCCCGGCCGCCCGCATCCGCTCGTAGGAGGCGTCGAAGTCCTCGACACGCAGGAACAACCCGACCCGCCCGGCGAACTGGTCACCGACGACCTGCTGCTGGCGCGCACCGTCCGCCTGCGCCAGCAGCAGCCCCGTCTCCGCCCCGGGCGGCCTTACGACCACCCACCGTTTGGGCCTCCCGCCGACCGTCGTCTCCGCCGGCGAGTCCTCGACCAGCTCGAACCCGAGCGCCCCGACGAAGAACTCGATCGCCTCGTCGTAGTCGTCGACGACGATCGCCATGTGCTCGAGATGGGCCATGCGCGGCAGGCTTGCAGGTCTAGGATCCGGTGCGTGCGACGGCTGGCTGTGGCGGTTGCGGTGTTGTGGGCGATGGTCGCGGCGAACGCGGCGGCGGCGCCGACGTTCGTGCCGTGGCCGACGAGCGTCGGCGGCAGACCCGGGGGTCCAACGACGTTCGCGCCCGACGCCGCCGGCGGCCTGCTGATGACCGGCGGCTACGAGCTCGCTGCGGTGGACCCGTCCGATCCGTTCGCACCCAAGACCAGGGGCTTCTTCGGCCGGTTGCTGGCCAGCGGCGAGTCCGATCCTCATTTCCCCACGCGGATGTATGACCCCGAGGCAGGCGGCTGGCCGCGTGACAGCGCGCCTCCAGCGGGCAACCTCCGGATCGCCGTGCAGCCGGACGGGCGGATCCTCCTGCTTGGCGGCGGCTACGCGGGCCGGGTATATGCCGACGCCTCCGCCGACCCCAGCTTCCACGCCCGCCACTGGGAGGGCTCGGACCTCCGGATGACCCTCCGCGACGCGACTCTCCTCGGTGACGGAGGCATTCTGCAGACGGGCTGGGTGCACCACGACGATGCCGGGCGCGACCAGGACATCGCATTCGCCCGGCTCGCCTCCGACGGCACGTTCGACACGACCTACGGCGACGCCGGCAGGCTGGTCGTCCCGTTGTCACGGCGCGACGCGGCGACGTACGATTTCGAGGAGGTCAATCTAATCGAGCCGGCGGCGGACGGTGGAGCGTACGTGGGACTCACCGCCGGGCAGGGGATCGATGTCGGGTTCGCCGCGCTGGCGCGGGTCGACCGCAGCGGCCGGCTGGTGAAGGGGTTCGGACGGGGCGACGGCATCCTCGTGCTCGACCTGCCGGGAACCACCGACGCGTTCATGGCCGTAGCCGAGCAGCCCGACGGGCACCTGCTCACGATCGTCGCGCGGAGCGTCAGCAGCCAGATCGTCGGGACCCGCTACGGGATCTACCGGTTCGACGCCAGCGGCCGGCCGGATGCCACGTACGGCGCGGCGCAGCTCGATCCGATGCTGATCCCCGGCGGCGGCTACCCGTCCGGTCTCGCGCTGGACCCCCGCGACGCGAGCGAGGCGGTGATCCTCATCGGCCAGTTCCGCGGCTTCCGGCTGCTGAGGCTGGATGGTATGACGCTCACAGTGCGGTCCGGGTTCATACCGGGGCCTGGGCCGCCCGCGCAGGCCGATCAGCAGTCGCCCGGCAGGCTGTTCCGGCTTGCCAACGCCGGCCCGGACCGGCTCGTCACCCCCGTCAGCAGCGGCGAGGCGCTCGTCCCCCGCGCCGGTGTCGCCAAGGGCTGGCTGGCGTTCATCGATCTCAACGATCTGCCACCGCCCGAACCGCTCCCGCCACCAGCGCCCGCACCTCCGCCGCCGCCGCGCTACTCGCTCACGCTGCACGCCGGCGCGGGCGGAGCGTTCGGCCGGCCGCCCGGCCCAGCGCGTGCCGCGGGCGTCGGTGAACCCGTGTCGATCCGGCTGCGCCGCACGGGCGGCAGCGAGCCGGAGAGCGCCCTCTTCACCGCACCCGGCCTAACCACAGCGCCCGGTGTGGGCTGTCACCTGTCCTCGTTCGCACTCTGCGGGATCGACGGCGGAGATGCGTCCACGACAGCCGTCGGCCGGTTCGAGCGTCCGGGCGCGCGGCTGCTTGCGACCTCGCTCCTGTCCGGATTCCGTCCTGCCGCGCCCCCGCGACCGGGGCCCCGCCTGACTGTCCACGTCCACGATCCGCGCAGCTCGGTCACGACTGCCAACGCTCGACGCGTCGCCGGGCGGGCGCGCCCGCGTGCGGGCGCAGCCGCGGAGCGGATCGTCCGTGTCGACGTGGCGGTGGCGCGCGTCGCGGGCAAACGCTGCCGCTGGCTTGACGCCTCGAACCGGCACCTCCCGCCGCGACGGTGTGACCGGCCGCGATGGCGTCGAGCGAAAGGGACGCGCCGGTGGGAACTGCCGCTGCGGAACCCCTTGCTGCGCGGGCGATATCTGGTTCACGTCCGCGCGATCGACCGTGCCGGCGTGCACGAGCGCGGGCCGGCAAAGCCGGAGGCCGGCCGGCGCACTTTCCGGGTGCGTTGAGCGGCCCGCGGCCGCGCCGTTCGGGCGTAGCATCCGGCTCGTGAGGCGTGCGTGCGTCGGAGTGGCCGTGTGGGTGGCTTGGTTGGCGGCGCCTGTGGCCGCTGTGCATGCGGTGCCGCCGACGTTCGTGCCGTTTCCGAACCCGATCGCGGGGCTGCCCGCGCAGGCGAGCCAGTTCGTGCCTGACGGGCACGGCAGGATCCTGATCACCGGGCAGGTGGCAATCCCGCGGGACGGTACGTTCAACATTCCGTTGCGCGCGTTCGTCGGTCGCCTAACGGCCGACGGTCGGCTTGACGGATCGTTCGGTCAGGGAGGGGCGGTCATCCTCGACCCGGAACGCGACAACTGGCCAGTCGACGCGCCGCTTCTGATCAGGCCGAGCGGCTTGGCCCTGTTGCCCGACGGGCGGATCCAGCTTCACAACGGGTACGAGATCGCCCGGCTCCTGCCGGACGGGTCACCAGACGCCTCTTTCAACGGCGGCGGTACCCGGGTGCCTGACGGTCTCTTTGGCTTCTCGGGCTTCACCACGGCAATTCCGCTGGGCGACGGCGGCACCCTGCTGGCGGGAGTCGTCCCCCGAGCGGGTGGCGCCTCGGGCGACATCGCGTTCGTCCGACTCGGACCCGATGGTCGTGTCGATCGCAGTTACGGCGCAGACGGCATGGTCACGGTGTCGCTTCAACCCGATGTGGCGCACAACGGCGAAGGAACGGCGATCGGCCACGCGACGGCCGACGGCGGTGCGCTGGTCGCAGTCGGCGCATACGAAGGTCCCGCCAACCGTGCTGGGATCGCCCGGTTCGATCGCGATGGCCGGCTCGTCGGCGGCTTCGGGCGCGGTGACGGCATCGCGATGCTCGACCTGCCCGGCACAACCGAATCGCTCATCGATGTGCTCGAGCAGCCGGACGGACGACTGATCGCCCTGATCGAGCGCGTACCGCTGGCGCCGGGCTACGCGCGCAACGGCGTGTGGCGGCTGGACGCCCGTGGCCAGCCCGACACCCGCTTCGGGCAACCGGTTGCCGAGCTGCCCGTGGTCCCCGGGGGCGGTCCCGTGGGGTTCCTCTTGGAGCCTCGCCGTCCCGACGAGGCTCTCATCGTGACCCAGTGGCTGCAGATTCTGCGCGTGCGCGGGATGACGGCGGACGTCCTATCCGCGGGCATCGACGCTCCCGAGCAGGTCGACTACGGCGGGACGGCCGCGGGCCTGATCCGTCCTGACCCGCAGGAGCCCGACAAGCTGTTCACGGCGTCGATCAACGGGCGCAGCATCGCGGAGTATCTGTTCGCCGGCTGGTTCGTGCTGCTCGACCTGCGCGAGCTCCCGCCACCGGTGCTGCCAACGCCGCCGCTGACTCCGGGTCCGCCGGATCGGTTCTCGCTGACGGTGTCAGCCGGTGGTGGCGGCCCGTTCGGGCGCGTGCCGGTGCGAGCCCGGGCGGTCGGTGTGGGCGAGCCGGTGACGATCCGCCTCGGCCGCCGCGGCGATGGCCCGCCTCTGGTCGCCACTATTGAGACCACGTACTTCGCGCCGGTCCGTCCGAGTCGCTGCCAGGTCAACGGAGGCGCGGTCTGTCGCCTCGTCGGCGCCGACGCGAGCGACTCGGCCTCCGGGAGCTTCACGCGACCCCACCGCGCCTCCCTCACAACGCACCTGCGCGTTCCGATCGGCGACACCTTCGCAAGCCCCGGGCCAGGCGCCGTCGTCACGGTCCACGACCCGCGCAGCGTGGTCACGCGGGCGAACCGGCGCGAGGTCGCGGGGACGGCGCGGGGGCATGGGAGCTCTGCGGGCGAGCGGATCGCGCGGGTCGAGGTCGCGGTGGGGAGGAAGGTCGGCGGTCGCTGCCGGTGGCTGGGATCTGGGAAGGCGCGGCCGTGCGGGGAGCCGAGGTGGCGGAAGGCGAGCGGGACGCGGCGGTGGCGGTTGCGGTTGCCCAGGCGGCTCGTGCGGGGGCGCTACCTCGTGCAGGTGCGGGCGATCGATGCGGCCGGCGTTCCGGAGCGGCCGCCTGCCCGGCCGCAGGCCGGGCGGCGGAAGTTCCGCGCGCAGGGTTAGAAGCGCCAGCGCGTCGCGCCGTGCGGCTCGGTGCTCGCGGTGCCGATCGCGGTGTGGATCGTGACGCGGTAGAGGTGCCACGGCGCCGGGCCGGCGGCGGGGGCGCTGTAGGGAGCGGTGATGGCGTCGCCGTCGACGCTCGCCGGCCAGCCGTGGTCGCTGTAGCGGTTCGCGAGGGCCGTCAGCGTGTCGGTGTCGGTGACGCGCGCCGCCTCGCCCTCGAGCACGACGTCGATGCCCTTGAGGCGCATGGACAGAGTGCAGAACGGGTTCTCCGCCAGGTTGCGCGACTTGCGCGTCCCCGGGCCGCTGGTGAAGTACACCTGCCCCTCGTGCCACATCGCACCGACGGGGGCCGAGTGCGGTCGCCCGTCGGGGCCCGTCGTACCGAGGAACTGCACGATCCCCGCGCCGCCGCCGGCGGCGAGCTGGTCGTGGGCGCGGCTCCACGGCAGCTCGGCGTGGCCGTAGCCGTCGAGGTTGGTGGACTCGATGGGCTCTGAGTTCGTCATGCGTGTAAGACTCGCGCCGCAACACGAACTCATCGCGAATTTACGACGCAGGAGCTGACACCACAACATGAGCGACCACACCAGCCAGGCGGAGCGCGAAGCCGGCGGAGCGCATCCGTACGGCCGCTACCTGGAGGAGTTCGAGGTCGGCGCCGTGTACAAGCACTGGCCGGCCAAGACGGTGACCGAGGCCGACGACCACCTGTTCTGCCTGATCACGATGAACCACCATCCGCTGCACATCAACGACGTGTACGCGGGCAAGTCCCAGCAGGGGCGCAACGTCGTCGTCGGGCCGCTGGTGTACTCGCTGGCGCTGGGGATGAGCGTGTCGGACGTGAGCGGGAAGGCGATCGCGAACCTGGCCACCGAGGAGCTCAAGCACCCGGCGCCGGTGTTCCACGGCGACACGCTGTTCGTCGAATCAGAGGTGCTGGAGGTGCGCGAGTCCCAGTCCAAGCCCGACCGCGGCACCGTGCGCGTGCACACGCGCGTGCTCAACCAGGACGGGACGCTCGTGGCGGAGTTCAAGCGCCTCGTGCTGGTGCCGCGAAAGCACCCCGGAGAGCCGCTGGCGACGGCAGAGGGCAACGTCGAGTAGGTCCCTTTCGGGCACACAAAGGACCAATTTCGCCACCAAGCGCGGGGCGCCTTGGGTTAGGGTCGCGACCATGTCCAGCGTGCGCCGCCTGCTCATCCTGACTCCAGCCCTGCTCGCCGGAGCGCTGCTCCCGGGCGCCACCGCGACTGCGTCGGGACCGGTCGGCCTGCTCGGCCAGTTCGGGCTGCCCTCCGCGTGTGTGGAGGAGGCGCAGGCGAACGGCTGCCAGGACGGGCACGGCTTCGGCGGCGCGGGCGAGTCGGTGACCGATCCGTCCAAGGGGTTCGTGCTCAGCGCCAACCCGGCCAACAACTCGGTCACGGTGATGCGGCGCGACACGGGCAACGGCGTCCTCACCCAGCCGCCCGACGAGGCCGGGTGCGTCGCGCCGACTCCGATCAACGCGACGCTGAAGTGCCGCGACGGGCACAACCTGGCCGGCGTCACCGACCTGGTCGTGACCCCCGACGGCAAGCACGTCTACGCCGCCGGGACGAACGGGATCGCTGCGTTCGCTTTCAAGTCCGACACCGGCCTGACGCCGCTGGGCGGCCGCGAGGACTGCCTGTCCAACAACGACTTCGGCTCGCCGGGGAACAACGACAACGACTGCCGCGACGGGCGCGGCATGAACGGGCTGAACGCGATCGCCACGTCGCCCGACGGCGGGCGCATCTACGCGACGACGGCCGGCACGCACCAGGGCCTGGTCATGCTCACGCGCGACGGCGAGAGCGGCAACGTCCGCCAGCCCGACGCCGGCGCCGGCTGCATCACGCGTACCGGCGAGATCGACGGCGACGGCACGCCGCCGGCGGAGGGCGGGAACGAGCCGCAGGGTTGCGGCGGCGCGCGGCTCGAGCTGCTCGGCACCCCGACCGATCTGATCGTCGGCCGCGACGGCACGCTCTACGTCGCCCACACGACCGGGCTGCTGGTGCTGAAGCTGAAGGCCAACGGCGAGCTCGAGCAGACCGGCTGCGTCGTCCAGGCCAAGTCGGACTCCACCAGCCTCGACGACAGCTGCCTCGACGCGCGCGCCATCGGCTCGCCGTCGGCGCTGGCGCTGTCCAACGACGGCAGCTCGCTCTACGTCGCCAACAGCGGCGCCACGATGAAGGCGGTGGCGCAGTTCATCATCGGCGCCGACGGCTCGCTCAGCCAGCCCGCGGCCAGCAACGGCTGCATCGCCGCCGGCGGCAGCGGCGGCGCCAACGAGCTGCCGTGCGCATCGCTGCGCAATCAGGGCGGCGAAGGCTTGGCCGGCACCGACATCGCGGTGGCGCCCGACGGCCAGTCGGTCGTGGTGACCGGTCGCGAGACGACGGGAGAGATCAACGTTCTCAACCGCGCCGCCGACGGCGGGCTGACCCAGGACACCGGTG
This sequence comes from uncultured Thermoleophilaceae bacterium, assembly GCA_963825775.1. Taxonomy (GTDB): domain Bacteria; phylum Actinomycetota; class Thermoleophilia; order Solirubrobacterales; family Thermoleophilaceae; genus JAAYBF01. Next base: position 565,922 of record CAWGUV010000016.1, read on the forward strand.
TGCGCGGCTGTGCCAGCCTGACCGGGCAGGACTCCAACGGCGTCGCCTGCGTGCAGACGGTCGGCACCGGGCCCGCCGGTTTCGCGTTCGGTGACGCCCACCAGCTCTATGCCAGGAGCCAGACCGGTATCGGCTTCCTCACCCGCCAGGTGTCGCCCACGTGCCGCGACACGAGCGCGGCCACCGACACGCAGACGCCGGTGACGGTCTCCTTCGACTGCTCGGACCTGAACGGGGACCTGGTCTCGATCTCCGTGGTGGGGCCCGCGACCAAGGGCGCCACGGGCGGTCCGACCGCGGATCGCAAGGTCACCTACACGCCGACGCAGGGCACCTCCGGCCTGGACACCTTCCTCGTGCGCCCGTCCGACGGCCAGAACAACGGCCCGCTCGCGACCGCGACGTTGAACGTCACCTTCAAGGCGGGTCCGGCGCCGCCGCCCGAGGGCCGGGCGCCGCACCCGACGCTGGTGACGCGGACGCTCAAGCCCGACGCCAAGGGCCGCGTGCGGGTGTCGCTGCGCTGCGCCTCTACCGCACCGGTCAACTGCCGCGGGCGGCTGCAGATCCTGACCGTCAAGGTGCGCACCACCGGCAAGTCGAAGAAGAAGAAGCGCGTGCTGATCGCGCTGCTCAACTACGACGTCGCGCCCGGCAAGCAGAAGCGCTACACGGCGAAGCTGTCCAAGACGGCGCGCAAGGCGCTGACGCTGAAGCCGCGGATCAACCTGACCGTTGAGACGCGATCGGTCGCCGAGGGCAAGCTGAGCGCTTCGACGCGCAGCGGTGGGGCGACGCTGAAGAAACGGTAACTTGGCCGAACAACGGAGCGGTCTCCGCACTCCTGAAGCGAAGTTGTGAGGCCGGGAGCGAAGCGGTCTCGACGCACCGGCTCGCCCGGCGCGCAATGATGCGTCGGACATGAGCACGCTGGAGGAGCGGGCAGTGTCCCAAGCCCCGGTCCTCGACGAGATCGTCGGGTCGATCGCCGACCGCGCCGACGGGCGCGGCGAGCTTGTGCGCGCGTTCGCGGAGCGCTACCTGCGCCGCCCCGGCGGCTTCTTGCGCGAGGGCGAGCCACAGGCGCTGGGGGCGGAGCTGCTGGGAGCGTTCGAGCTGGTCGCCGGGCGCGGCAAGGCCGCGGTCGCGGTGCGCGCCTTCACCCCCAGCCTGGAGCAGCACGGCTACGTCACGCGCGGGTCGGTGCTGGAGACGAACATCGGAGACCTGCCGTTCCTCGTCGACTCGGTATCGGCCGAGGTGCGCTCGCGCGGGTACGGCATCCACGAGCTGATCCACCCGATCATCGGCGTCGAGCGCGACGCGGCCGGGCGGCTGGCGGCGATCACCGAGCCGACGCAGGCAGCAACGCGCGACTCGGTGATGCATGTCGAGCTCGAGGAGCGCCTCGCACCCGAGCAGCTGGCCGAGCTGGAGGACTCCGTCCGCGACGTCCTGGCCGCCGTGCGCCGCGTCGTCGAGGACTTCAAGCAGCTGCGGGAGCGGCTCGCGGGGATGGGCGAGCTGGCACGGGCCTCCGGCGCCGGCCGGCCGGCCGACGAGGTGCAGGAGACGATTGCGTTCCTCGACTGGCTGGCCGACGAGCACTGCATCCTGCTGGGCGCGCGCGACTACGAGCTGACCGAGCAGGGGCTGTGCGTCATGGCCGGGTCCGGCCTCGGGCTGCTGCGCGAGTCGGGGAAGTCGACCTTCGCGGAGCCGACGCCGTTGGAGGAGCTGCCGCCGGGGCTGCGCGAACGCGTCACCGGCAAGGGCGAGCTGCTGCTGGTCGAGCGCACGAATGCCACAGCGCCCGTGCACCGGCACGAGCGGATGGAGGACATCGTCGTCCCCCGCGTCGGCGCCGACGGCAAGCCGACGGGCGTGTCGCGGCTGCTGGGCCTGTTCACCTCGCGCGCGTACAGCGAGCCGGCATCGCGGACGCCGCTGCTGCGGCTCAAGCTGCGCCAGGTGCTGGCCGCGGAGGGGCTGATCGAGGGATCGCACGATTACAAGGCCGCCGTGGCGCTGTTCGACTCCTTCCCCAAGGACGAGCTGTTCGTCGCCCCCGCCGAGGACCTGCGCGGCGCGATCGTGCGGCTGCTGGCGGTGCACGGCGACGAGGTGCGGCTGCTCGGCCGCCGCCATCCCGACGGCCGCGCCATCTCGATGATCGCGGCGCTGCCGCGGGCGCGGCTGACAGCAGAGCTGCGCCAAGCGCTGGTGCGGCGCGTCGTCGCCCGCTACCCGGGCGCCGACGTGCGGCTGCACGAGGTGCTGGAGGAGGGCGACCGGGTCCGCCTGCACATCAGCGTGCACCGGGCCGACGGCGGCCTGCCGGAGGTCGACTTCCACCAGCTGCAGGACAACCTGATCGAGCTGGCGCGCAGCTGGGACGACCGGGCGCGCGAGCGGCTGGTCGCCCGCCACGGCGAGGAGCGCGGGCGGATGCTGGCGGCCCGGTGGGAGCCGCGGCTGCCCGAGTCCTACAAGGCGATGCGCGAGGACCTCGACGCGGCCGTCTTCGACATCGAGCAGTTCGAGCGCCTGCACACCGGCGGCGAGGAGCTGACCGTCGGCGTCGCCAACGAGGGCGGCTTCACGCGCGTGAAGCTGTACTCGGCGAGCGGCAAGGTGGAGCTCTCGGGCGTCGTGCCGCTGCTCGAGCACCTGGGGCTGCGGATCATCGAGGAGCGCCCGACGCGACTGAAGGCAAGCGTCGGCGGCGGTGAGACGTGGCTGCAGGACTTCGGCGTCCTCGGTCCCGGCGACCAGCCGCTCGATCTCGAGGACTGCGGCGATCGCGTCGCCGACCTGCTGACCGCCGCGCTGGCCGGCGAGGCGGAGTCCGACTCGCTCAACCGGCTGATCGTGCTGGCCGGGCTGAACACACGCCAGGTGGCGATCCTGCGCGCGTACCGCGCCTACCGGCAGCGGATCGGCTCGCGCTTCACCGAGGGCTATCAGAACGACGTGATCGCGGCCAATGCGGCGCTGACGGCGAAGCAGATGCGGCTGTTCGAGCTGCGCTTCGACCCCGCCAACAGCGGCCGCGAGGAGGAGGCCGACGCGCTGCGGGCGGAGATCCTCGAGGACCTCGACGCCGTCACCTCGCTCGACCACGACCGCGTGCTGCGCAACCAGCTCGGCCTGATCGAGGCGACCGTGCGCACGAACGCCTACATGCCGGCCCGCCCGGTGATCGCGTTCAAGCTGCGCTCCGCCGACGTGCCGGCGATCCCGCAGCCGCCGCCGCTGTTTGAGATCTACGTGCACTCGCGCGACGTCGAGGGCATCCACCTGCGCGGCGGTCGCATCGCGCGCGGCGGCATCCGCTGGTCCGACCGCCAGGACTACCGCACCGAGGTCTTCGGGCTGATGCGGGCGCAGATGACCAAGAACGCGGTGATCGTGCCGGCCGGCGCCAAGGGCGGCTTCTACCTGCGCCGCCCGCCGGCCGACCCCGTCGCGCTGCGCGACGAGGTGCGCCGCCGCTACGTCGACTACGTCGGCGGGCTGCTCGACGTGACCGACAACCTCGTCGAGGGTCGCGCGATACATCCCGACAACGTGCGCGTCCACGACGACGACGACACCTACTTGGTCGTCGCCGCCGACAAGGGGACGGCGCCGCTGTCTGACACCGCCAACGCGGTGGCGCAGGAGCGCGGCTTCTGGCTCGACGACGCGTTCGCGTCGGGCGGCTCCAAGGGCTATGACCACAAGGCGCTGGGGATCACCGCCCGCGGCGCCTGGGAGTCGCTGAAGCGCCACTTCCGCGAGCTCGGCCAGGACCCCGGCCGCGACGCTTTCACGATGGTCGGGATCGGCGACATGTCAGGCGACGTGTTCGGCAACGGGCTGCTGCTGTCGGACAAGATCAGGCTCGTCGCCGCCTACGACCACCGGCACGTCTTCATCGACCCCGATCCCGATCCCGCCAAGTCGTTCGCCGAGCGCAAGCGACTGTTCGAGAAGCCGGGCTCGTCCTGGGACGACTACGACCGCGCGTTGATCTCCACCGGTGGCGGCGTCTGGCCGCGCAGCGCCAAGTCCGTCGACCTGTCGCTCGAGGCGCAGGAGGCGCTCGGCGTCGACTGTGCGTCCTGCACGCCGACCGAGCTGATCCGCGCCGTGCTGCGGGCGCCCGTCGACGTCCTGTGGAACGGCGGCATCGGGACGGTCCTGAAGGCGTCGACCGAGACCGATGCGGACGCCAACGACCGCGCGTCGGACGCGATCCGCGTCAACGCCGACGAGCTGCGCGTGAAGATCGTCGCCGAGGGCGGCAACCTGGGGCTGACGCAGCGGGCGCGGGTCGAGTTCGCCCGCGCCGGCGGCCGCGTCCACGCCGACTTCATCGACAACTCCAGCGGCGTCGACTGCTCCGATCACGAGGTCAACCTGAAGATCCTGCTCGGGCTGGCGGTCAGCGCCGGCGAGCTGGACGGCGCCGGTCGCGACTCGGCGCTGGTCGACGTGACCGACGACGTCTGCGCGCACGTGCTGCACCACTCGTACCTGCAGGCGCAGATCCTCGAGCAGGAATCGCGGGCGATGACCGAGAAGGCGCTCGCCTACGAGGACCTGATGTCAGAGCTGGAGGCGGCGGGGCGGATCCGCCGCAAGCGCGACGCGCTCCCCTCGGCCGAGGAGCTGTCCGAGCGGCGGCGGTCCGACCGGGGCCTGGAGCGGCCCGAGCTGTCGGTGCTGCTGACGCATGCGAAGGCGGCGCTGACCGACGCGCTGCTGGAGTCGCCGCTCGTCGACGATCCGTGGCTCGTCGACCATGATCTGCGCGCTTACTTCCCCGCCGCGATCGTCGAGCGGTTCGGCCACCTGCTGACCCAGCACCCGCTGCGCCGCGAGCTGGTGGCGACGAGCGTCGCCAACGACGTCGTCGACTCGATGGGGCCGACGTTCGTCTCGCGCCTGTGCGCCGAGCGCGGCGCCGAGCCGGCCGACGTCGTCCGCGCCTACCGGATCGCCCGCGCGGTGACCGGCGCCGACCAGCGCTGGGCGGCGATCCAGGCCGCCGACGCGGCGCTGGCGCGCGAGCGCTACTGGGAGCTGATGACCGGCGTCGACTGGATGGTCGAGGGCGTCGCCCGCTGGTATCTGGCCGAGGCACCCGGCGCCGAGCTGGGTCCGGCGATCGACGCGGCGCGCGACGGCTTCGTCGCCTTCGGGAAGGCGCTGGAGACGATCGGCACCGACGAGTGGCGAGCCGATCGTGAGCAGCGGATCGCCGAGATGGTGCGCGACGGCGTGCCCGAGGCGCTCGCCCGTACGTGCGCTTACCAAGCCGCGCTCGTGCACGCGCCCGACGTGCTGCTGGTCGCCAACACGACCGGCCGCCCGGTCGAGGACGTCGCCCGCACGTTCGCGCTGCTCGGCGCGGAGCTGCGGATCGACTGGCTCGAGCGCGAGCTGCTGGCGCAGCCCTCGACCACCCGCTCGCAACGCTGGGCGCTGCAGGCGGTGCTCGAGGACATCCTCCGCGCCCGCCGCGAGCTCGGCATCCAGGCGGTCGGAGAGGTCGACGCGGAAGCGCCGCCGGAGCAGATCGTCGAGCGCTTCCTCGCCGCCCGCGCCGACGCGGTCGGCCGGCTGGAGCGCTTCACCGCCACCGCGGTAGAGGGCGGCGCCGACCTGCCGGGCCTGATGCTCGCGGTGCGGCATTTGCGCGCGATCGCGGGCTAGCCGCGCCGGTTGCTCGTGTGACCTGCGCGCAGCTGCGCTGTTCCGCGCCTCAGGCGGCGGCGCCGATCGCGCGTGCGGCTCGCGGCGCGTACTGCGGGCTGAGAAGGAGCTGGGTTCGGACCTGCTGGCGACCCCGCAGCCGCGTTTCTCAGCGTGCGAGCCGCATTTGATCCACCTCGCCCAACCGAATCACGCCAAGTGGATGAAACCCCCGAATAGCGATGGTTTCATCCACTTCGCCCGATCTCGCCTGGCGAAGTGGATCAAAAGCGCGTACGGGCCCAGCGCCCGCGCATCCTCGCCCGCTCCCGCGCCATCAACCTCTAGCCGTGCGGCGGAAACGCGACGAGGAAGCTCGCCAGCGCCGCCGGGTTATCGGCTCTGACGCGGCCGTAGGTGAGTGCGTCGGCGGGGGAGAGGGTGCCGGCGGCGACGGCGTACATGGTCGCGGTGTCGGCGGTGATCGTCGGAGCCCCGTTGGGCGCCGGGGCGGTGTCGATGCGCAGCTCGCCGTCGTCGACCTCGATCGCGATGGTGCCCGCGTCCGCGATCTGCAGCAGGTAGCGGTCATGGCGCCCGCGCGTCGCCTCGGCGTCGAACAGCAGGCGAAGCGCGAGGGCGAGCCGGTCGGTGGGAATCGTCGCGGCGGCGGGCGGCTCGGCCGGCACCAGGCCGAAGCCGAAGCGGCCGAGCGCGAAGATCACCGGCTCGAGCTCGCGGCCGCGGTCGGTGAGCTCGTAGACGGTCGAGGCGGCGGGCGGCGGCAGCCGGCGGCGGGCGACCGCGCCGGCCTGCTCGAGGTCGCGCAGGCGGGCGGTGAGCAGGTCGCTGCCGATCCCGGGGAGTCCCGTCTGGAGGTCGGTGTAGCGCCTCGGGCCGGCGAGCAGCTCGCGTACGACAAGCAGCGTCCAGCGCTCACCGACGAGATCGAGCGCGAACGCGACGGGACAGAGCTGCTCGTAGCTGCGGCGGGCCACCGCCACACACCATACACAATGATCTCCAAGTAGTCGCTTGGAAATCCTGGTACGGTTCCGCTCCGACCGTGTTCGACCGCATCGCACGCGTGACGTACGGGCATCCGCGCCTCGTGCTGGCGGCGATCGGCCTGTTCGTGATCGCCTCGCTGGCGTTCGGCAGCGGCGTCGCCGACCGGCTGAAGCCTGCGGGCTTCACCGATCCCGGCGTGGAGAGCACGCACGCTGCCGACCGGGCGTCGGCCGCACTCGGCTACGACGCCGATCCGGGGATCGTCGTCCTGGCGCGGCCGCGCGGCGAGGGCGCGGCGGCGATCACGGCGCCGGCGCCGCGGGCGGAACTGGAGCGCGTCGCGGGCGCGCTCGCGCGCGAGGGCGACGTGGCCAAGGTGACGACGCCCTTCGACGCCGACGGCGGCGCGCGGCTGCTGGCGCGCGACGGGCGCTCGGCGGTGCTGCTCGTCCACTTCCGCGAGACCGACGAGGGGGAGCTGGAGGATCGCCGTCGGCCGGGTGTCGGGCTCGATCCGCTCCGACTCGCTGGACCTCTCGGTCGGCGGCTACGCGGCCGGCTTCACTGAGATCAACGAGACCGTTCGCGAGGACCTGGTCCGCGCCGAGCTGATCGCCTTCCCGATCATCGCGATCCTGCTGATGGTCGTCTTCCGCGGCCTCATCGCCGCGCTGCTGCCGCTGGTCATCGGCGGCATCTCGGTCGTCGGCACGTTCCTGGCGCTGCGCGTGCTCAGCGAGCTGACCGACGTGTCGATCTTCGCGCTCAACATCACGACGGCGCTGGGGCTCGGGCTCGCCGTCGACTACGGGCTGCTGCTGACCTCGCGCTACCGCGAGGAGCTGGCCAGGCACGGTCCCGGCTACGAGGCGCTGCAGCGCACCGTCGCGACCGCGGGGCGAGCGGTGTTCTTCAGCGGCCTGACGGTCGCCGCGGCGCTCGCGTCGCTGCTGCTCTTGCCGCAGCGCTTCCTCTACTCGATGGGTGCCGGCGGCGCCGTCGTGGCCCTGCTGGCGGCCGCAGCGGCGCTGCTGGCGACGCCGGCGATGCTGGCGCTGCTGGGCGAGCGCGTCAACGCGCTGGCGCTGCGCGGCGGTGGGGTCGCGGCCGAGGGAAGCGGGCGCTGGTACCGCGTCGCCCAGGGGGTGATGCGGCGCCCGGCGCTCGTCGCCGTGCTGGCCGCGGGCGCGCTGCTGGCGGCGTCGGCGCCGATCGCCGGCATCACGCTGACGCAGCCGGGCTTTGAAGCGGTGCCGAGCGGCAAGGAGTCGCGCACGGTGTCACAGACACTCGCGCGCGATTTCGTGCCGCAGCTGGAGGCGCCGATCACGATCCTGCTGCCGCGCGCCGCCGACCCGGCGACGATCGCGCGCCTGCGCGAGCTGCGGGGTCTGCGCGGCGTGTCCGAGCCGCGCGAGCTGCGCGGCGGGCTGACGCTGGTCCAGGCACTGCCGGCGGCCGAGCCGCTGAGCGAGGCGGCGCAGGACACGGTCGCGCGGGTCCGCGCGACGGTGGCGCCGGCGCGCGGCCTGGTCGGCGGCCAGACGGCCGAGTTCGTCGACTTCAAGGACAGCCTCGGGCGCCATGCGCCGGCGGTGATCGGGCTCGTCGTGCTGACGACGATGGTGATCCTGTTCCTGATGACCGGCTCGCTCGTGCTGCCGTTGAAGACGCTGGTGATGAACGTGCTCAGCATCGCCGCCGCGTTCGGGCTGCTGGTGCTCGGCTTCCAGCACGGACTGATCGGCTGGGCGTTCGCCTACGACGGTCCGAGCGCGGTCGACACGTCGCTGCTGGTCATCATCGGCGCCACGACGTTCGGCCTGGCGACCGACTATGCCGTGCTCGTGCTCGCCCGGATCAAGGAGTACCGCGACCGCGGGCTTCCCGACGCGGAGGCGGTGGCGCTCGGGATCGAGCGCACCGGCCGCGTCATCACGGCGGCGGCGGGCCTGCTGGCGGTCGTCTTCCTCGCCTTCGGCACCAGCTCGGTGTTCTTCATGAAGCAGGTCGCGTTCGCCCAGGCCGCCGCAGTCTTGATCGACGCCTCGATCGTCCGGGCGTTGCTCGTCCCCTCGCTGATGCGGATGCTCGGCCGGTGGAACTGGTGGCCGGGCCGGCCCGCCGCCCCTAGTGAGGGTCCTCGCCCGTCGCCGCGGGGGGACGCGACTCCTCGGCCAGCGAGGTGATCGCCAGCGGCCCCTTGGCCGCCTCCTCGAGCACCTGCGTCGCCTCCTCCGCCGAGCGCGCGTAGAGCTCGACGAGCAGGTGGACGACGATGATCTCCTCGCCCTCGTGCTTGTGGAAGCGGACGTGGGTGAAGAACTCGCGCGTGCCGAAGTCGCCGAAGGCCGCGTAGGCGAGAGCGTCGGCGGCGTCGGGCCCGGAGCAGGTCTCGACCGCGTCGGCGTCGACGGTGACGGTGCAGGACGCGACCCACGGCGTCCCCATGATCATCCGCTCCCAGCGGTCCTCGACGGGTTCGACGCGCCCGTTGGCGAAACCCAGGTGCGGCTGGTCGTGCATGCAGTCCAGGCACTGCACGACCGCCTCCTGGATCTCGTCGACTACGTCGGCCCGCTCGCCGCTGGTCGGGTCGATCCGGTGGATCCCCTCGTAGTGGACCTGCACCTCGAGCTCCTGTGACCAGCAGCGGTAGCAACGCAGCCACTGGCGTGCCGCGACGTTCTCGCTGGAGCTTTCCATCTCACGGATGATATGGAGCGCTAGCCTCCGCCGCCCATGCGCCGCCGTGTCGCCTGCCTGCTGCTCGCCTCCGCGCTCGTCGCGCCCGGCTGCGGCGAGGACGAGGCGACGCCGGCAGAGCAGGCGCGCAGCACCGCCGAGGCGTTCGGCAAGGCGGTCGCCGCGAAGGACTACGCGGCGCTGTGCGACCGCCTCTTCGGCCGCGAGATCCTCGACTCGTTGCAGAACATCAACCTGCCCTGCCGGACTGCGATGGAGCGGGCGTTCGGCGGGTTGCGCGAGCCGAAGCTGACGATCGGCAAGGTGCGTGTGAGCGGCGAGCGGGCGAGCGTCGAGGTGCGTTCGGCGGCGGCCGGCCAGGCGCCGTCGCAGGACGTTCTGCAGCTCGCGCGCGAGGACGGCAAGTGGCGGATCTCCCAGCTCGAGGGCGCCGCGCCGCCGGCACCCGAGGCGACGCCGACTCCGTAGGCTGGCCGTCTCGATGCTGATCGACTCGCTGCTCGCGGCCGCCGCCTTCGCGCTGACGACGCTGATCGCCGAACTGGCCGGCGCCGCCGATCTCGGCACCGCGATGGGGATCGGCCAGATCGCGCTTCACGGCTGCCGTCGTGGCGCTGCTGCTCTACCGGCCGCGCTGAGGCAGCGCCTCGCGCCCGTGCGGCGCGGCGAAGTCGATCTCGGGCCCGATCGCGACGATCCGGGTGGGGTTGATCGACTCGTGCGTGCCGTAGTAGTGGCGCTTGATCTCGTCCAGCCGGATCGTCTCGGCGACCCCCGGCGTCGCGTACAGGTCGCGGGCGAACGCCCACAGGTTGGGGTACTCGATCAGCTTGCGGCGATTGCACTTGAAGTGGCCGTGATAGGCCGAGTCGAAGCGCACGAGCGAGGTGAACAGGCGCCAGTCGGCCTCGGTCGGCTCCGCTGAGCCGGCCAGGTAGCGGCGCTTGCCGAGCAGCGTCTCGAGCCAGTCGAGCGTGTCGAACAGCGCGTACACAGCCTCCTCGTAGGCTTCCTGAGTCTTGGCGAAGCCGGTCCGGTAGACGCCGTTGTTGACGGTCGGGTAGATGCGCTCGTTGAGCGCGTCGATCTCCTGGCGGTGGCGTTCGGGGTACAGGTCGGGCGTGCCGTCGGCGCGGTTCTCGTTGAGGATCCGCAGCACGTCGGCCGACTCGTTGTTGACGATCCGCTCCTTTTCGCGGTCCCACAGCACCGGCACCGAGATGCGTCCGTCGAAGCCGGGCGTGGTCGCCTGGTAGGCCTCGGAGAGGAAGCTCCAGCCGTGCAGCGGGTCGAGGTACTCGCCGCCGGTGAACGCCCAGCCGCGGTCGTCGCGAATCGGGTCGACGACCGAGATCGGCAGCACGTCCTCGAGTCCCAGCAGCAGCCGTGCGATCACAGCCCGGTGTGCCCACGGGCAGGCCCAGGACACGTACAGGTGGTAGCGACCCGGGGTCAGCGGGCCGTCGGGCCAGTCGCGGAACTTGGACGGCTTGCGGTGGTAGGCGCCGTCTTCAGCTTTGGCCTGCGGCATGCTCCTCCAGTATCCCGACCAGCTCCGGCTCGGATGCGGCCGGGTCTTGCTCGCGCAGTACGTTGAGCGCCGCGCGGCGGCCGCCGAGCGTGCGCAGGCCGCGCTCGCCGTGCTCGGCGAGGTAGTCCGACAGGGCGCCGCTACGGCGGGCCTCGGCGCGCGCGGCGGCCAGGTCCAGCGCGGCCCGGTGCGCCTCGAGCGCGTCGACGAGCTCGTCGATCCCGGTCGGCGGCGGCAGCGAGGCGACTGCGATCACCGGCGTGTCGCGGGCTCCGACCGACCGCAGCGCCGCGTTGAGGTCGCGTCGCGCTCGTTGCGCGATCGGGCCCAGGTCGGCCTTGGTCACGACCAGCACGTCGGGGATCTCCATGATCCCCGCCTTGAGGAACTGCAGCACGTCGCCGGAGCCCGGCTGCACGATCACGGCGACGGTGTCGGCGGCGTCGGCGACCTCGGTCTCTGACTGGCCGACGCCGACGGTCTCGATCACGACGACGTCGAAGGCGGTGCTCAACGCCTGAGCGGCCGCGCGCGTCGCCGGCGCCAGGCCGCCGAGCCGCTCACCGGCGGCCATCGAGCGGATGAACACCGAGCGGTCCTTGGGATCGACCTCGATTCGCGCCCGGTCGCCGAGCAGCGCGCCGCCGCTGCGCTTGGAGGACGGGTCGACCGCCAGCACGGCGACCGACCGGTCACGCGCGCGCCACTCCGCGACGAGCGCGCTCAGCAGCGTCGACTTGCCGGCGCCCGGCGGCCCGGTGATCCCGACCACATGCGCGGGCGCCTCGCCGCCCAGCGCGGCGGGCGCCAGCGCGCCGAGCAGCGCCGCCGTCTCGGCCCGCTTGCCGCGGTGCTCGACGAGGTTCAGGACGGCCGGCGCAGCGCTCAGGTCGCGCGCGACGCAGCCGCTCGCGCCAACCCCTCCGGGGTCAGGTCTTGCAATCGCGCAACCCTCGTCTCAGCAAAGGGTCTGAAGTGAGACGCGACATGATGGATTGCAAGACCTGACCCCGGGTGGGGGTCACGCGGCGGTGGTGACGCCGTTGCGCTCGGCCACCAGCGCGACGATGTCGCGCATGATCCGCGACAGCTCGAAGTCCTTCGGCGTGTAGACGGCGGCGACGCCGAGCTGCTTGAGCGGCTCCACGTCGGCGTCGGGGATGATGCCGCCGACGACGACCGGGGTCTCGCCCGCGCCGGCCTCGCGCAGGGCGTCGATCACGTCGGGGATCAGCTCCCGGTGCGAGCCCGACAGGATCGACAGGCCGATCACGTGGACGCCCTCCTGCACGGCCGAGGAGGCGATCTGCGCCGGCGTCAGGCGGATCCCCTCGTAGACGACCTCCATGCCCGCGTCGCGGGCGCGGACGGCGATCTGCTCGGCGCCGTTGGAGTGGCCGTCGAGGCCCGGCTTGCCGACGAGGATCTTCAGCCGCCGGCCGAGCGCCTCGGACACGCGCGCCACCTCGTCCTGCAGCTCGCCCAGCGCGTCGTCGGACGGGCCCGCGGCCGCCTCGCCGACGCCCGTCGGGGCGCGGTAGGAGCCGAACACGTCGCGCAGCGTCTGGGCCCACTCGCCCGTCGTCGCGCCGGCGCGGGCGGCGGCGATCGTCGCGTCCATGATGTTCTCGTCCTCGGTCCTGGCGACCCGCGCGAGCTCGGCCAGCGCGCTCTGCACGGCGTCCTCGTCGCGCTGCTCGCGCCACGCCGCCAGCTCGGCCTTGGTCGCCTCCTCGACGCCGGCGTCGACGACGAGGATGCCGCCCTCGGCGTCGGCGGTGAGCGGCGAGGGCTCGGTCTCGGTGTAGCGGTTCTGGCCGACGACGACCTGGTCGCCCGCCTCGATGCGGCGGATCCGCTCGCGGTGGGAGTCGACCAGCGATGACTTCATGTAGTCGACGGCCTGCTCGGCGCCGCCGTGCTCGGCGACGATCGCCATCTCCGCCCGGGCGCCCTCGACGAGCTCGGCGACGAGGCCGTCCATCACCTTGGAGCCCTCGAAGATGTCGGGGTACTCGAGCAGGTCGGTCTCGAACGCCAGCACCTGCTGGATGCGCAGCGCCCACTGCTGGTCCCACGGCCGCGGCAGCCCCAGCGCCTCGTTCCAGGCGGGGAGCTGGATCGCCCGGGCGCGGGCGTCGCGGCCGAGCGTGACGGCCAGCGCCTCCAGCACGATCCGCTGCACGTTGTTCTCCGGCTGGGACTCGGTCAGCCCCAGCGAGTTGACCTGGACGCCGTAGCGGAAGCGGCGGTGCTTGGGATCCTCGACGCCGTAGCGCTCGGCCCCCAGCTCGTCCCACAGCTGCGCCATCGCGCGCAGCTTGGCGTGCTCCTCGACGAAGCGGACGCCGGCGTTGACGAAGAAGGAGATGCGGCCGAAGACCGAGGCCATCTTCTCCTGCGGCACCCGCTCGCGGACGGCGTCGAGCACGGCGATCGCGTTGGACAGCGAGTAGGCGATCTCCTGCACCGGCGTGGCGCCCGCCTCCTGCAGGTGGTAGCTGCAGACGTTGATCGGGTTCCACTTGGGGACGTCGTCGACGGTGTAGGCGACCATGTCGGCGATCAGCCGCATCGACGGCGCCGGCGGGAACGCGTAGGTCCCGCGCGACAGGTACTCCTTGATGATGTCGTTCTGCGTCGTGCCCTGCAGCTCGCCGGGCTCGACGCCCTGCTCCTCGGCGGTGACGATGTAGAGCGCCAGCAGCCACGCTGCAGTCGCGTTGATCGTCATCGACGTGTTCATCTGATCGAGCGGGATGCCCTCCAGCAGATGCCCCATGTCGCCGCGGTGCGCGATCGGCACGCCGACCTTGCCCACCTCGCCGCGCGCCAGCTCGTGGTCGGCGTCATAGCCGGTCTGGGTGGGCAGGTCGAAGGCGATCGACAGCCCCGTCTGGCCCTTGCTCAGGTTGCGCCGGTAGAGCTCATTCGACGCCTTCGCCGACGAATGCCCGGCGTAGGTCCGCATCATCCACGGCCGGTCGGGTTCGGGCAGGCGGTGCTCGCTCATGCCATCAATTGTAAGTTGCGGGACGCAATGCAGCCGATCGACGTCAAGCATCTGGGCCGCGAGCGGGTCATCTGCTGCTGGGAGATCGACGGCGTGCTGGTCGATCCCGGCCCCGAGTCGTGCCTGGAGACGCTGCTGGAAGGGCTCGACGGCCGGCGGCCGGAGGCGCTGCTGCTGACCCACATCCACTTCGACCACGCCGGTGCCGCCGGCGCGCTCGTCGAGCACTTCCCCGGGCTGCCCGTGTTCGTGCACGAGAAGGGCGCCCGGCACCTGATCGACCCGTCGCGGCTGGTCTCCTCCGCGTCGCGCCTGTACGGCGGCGAGGAGGGGCTGGCGCGCCACTGGGGCCGCGTCGTGCCGGTGCCCGAGGCGTCGGTCGTGGCGCTGCAAGGCGGCGAGACGCTGCTGGACCGCTTCGACGTCCTTTACACGCCCGGCCACGCCTCCCACCACGTCTGTTACCGCGACCGGGTCAGCGGTCGCGCGCTCGTCGGCGACATGGCCGGCGTCGTCATCCCACCGACGCACCTGACGATCGCCCCGACGCCGCCGCCCGACATCGACATCGCCGCCTGGGAGGCGTCGCTCGATGCGATCGCCGCGTGGGACCCCAGCGCGCTTTGCCTGACTCACTTCGGCCTGGTCGAGGACGCCGCGGCGCAGCTGGCGACCGTGCGCCAGCGCCTGCACCAGCAGGCCGACCTGCAGGCGGCAAACGACCTCGAGGGCTTCGAGCAGGAGCTGCGCAAGCTGCTCGAGCAGGAGGCCGATCCCGCCACCGTCGCCGCCTTCATCCAGGCGGCACCGCCCGAGCACCTGTACCTCGGGCTGCAGCGCTGGCGCGAGAAGCGCGCCGGCCGGTAGCCGGAGCGTTCATCACCCTGTAACCGAGGTGGGGGATATCCCCGATGTTCGTCCGCGGCCGGCCGCGGAAGCTGGTTCTCGGCATTCCCTACACCCGAGGTCAGCCGTGAAGCATCCAGCCATAGAGCTCATCACCGAGTCCGTCGAAGCCCCGGACGATGACATCGACGCCGCACCGCCGGCAGCGGCGCTGTCGGTCGACGGGACGCTGCTGCTGATCCCGGCCGGCGGCGCCGTCGTCGGCCGCTCGCAGACCTGCGACGTGGTGATCGACCTGCCCAGCGTCTCGCGCCGGCACGCCTGGATCCGTCCTGTCAACGGGCACTGGGCGGTGCAGGACATCGGCTCGACGAACCACGTGCGGCTCAACGGGGCGCGGCTGGCCGGCGCCCAGTGGCTGCGCTCGGGCGACGAGCTGCAGTTGGGGCGGGCGCGCACGAAGTTCGTGGTGGAGGGCTGAGCGGGCATCGCTGGGCCCGGCCGGCGATGCGGAGCTCGTCATCCGGACATCCGTTCGCCACGCGGATGCAGCCTCCGACGGCGCAGGTTACCCTTGCGGTCATGAGGGGCGCACAGGACCCGGAGCGGCGCCGGTGAGGCCCGCGCCGCTCGCCTATCACCGCGCCGAGACGGTCGCGGAGGCGCTTGCCGCGCTCGGTCGGGACGCCAGCGTGCTCGCGGGCGGCCAGAGCCTGCTGCCCGAGCTCAACCTGCGCCGGCGGACGCCGCGCCGGCTGGTCGACATCACGCGTATCGCCGGGCTGCGTGGCGTCCGTCGGGTGAACGGCCACGTCGAGATCGGCGCCGCGGTGCGCCAGGCCGAGGCCGAGGACGATGCCGACCTGGCCGCCGCCTGCCCGCTGCTGGCGGCCGCCCTGCCGCTCGTCGGCTACCGCCCGGTGCGCAACCTGGGCACGGTCTGCGGCAGCATCGCCCACGCCGACCCGGCCGCCGAGCTCCCCGCCGTGGCGGTCGCGCTCGACGCCGAGCTGGCGCTCGACGGCCCGCGCGGCCCGCGCACTATCGCGGCGCGGGACTTCTTCCGCGGCGCCGGGCGGACGGCGCTGGATGACGGCGAGCTGCTCGTCGCGCTGCGGCTGCCGGTCGCGGCCGCCCGCGCCGGTGCCGCGCTGCGCCGGCTGCGCGTCGCTCACGGCGGCGGCACCGTGGCACTGGCCGCCGCCGCCGTGGCGCTGCACGACGGCCGCGTCGAGGAGCTCCGCGTCGCCTGCGCCGGCGTCGACGCGGTGCCCGTGCGCGCCACGGCCGCCGAGCGGAGCCTGCGGGGCGCCGAGCCGGCGGCTGCCGCGATCGCCGACGCGGCGCGGCTGGCGGCCGCCGAGCTTGAGCCGGTCAGCGACCGGCTGGCGGGCGCGGGGCTGCGCCGGCAGGCGGCCGAGACGCTGATGCGCCGCGCGATCGCGGGCGCGGTCGCCGATGCCGAGAGGAGGACCGCATGCGCGTGACGATCACCGCCAACGGCATCGAGCACGCCGTCGACGTCGAGGACCGGCGGCTGCTCTGCGACTTGCTGCGCGAGGACCTGGGTCTGCGCGGCACCAACGTCGGCTGCGCGCACGGCGAGTGCGGCAGCTGCACGGTGCTGCTGGACGGCCGGCCGGTGCGCTCCTGCCTGATGCTCGCCGCGCAGGCCGATGGCGCCACCGTCCGCACGGTCGAGGACCTGGCCGGCGCCGACGGCGCGTTGCATCCGCTGCAGGCGGCGCTCCGCGCCCGCCACGGTGTCCAGTGCGGCTTCTGCACGCCCGGGCTGCTGATGACCGCACTGCCGGCCGTCGAGGCCGGGACGCCGCTCGACCACGGCGAGGCGCGCGAGCTGGTCGCCGGCAACCTGTGCCGCTGCACCGGCTATGAGGGAATCGTCGAGGCGGTCGTCGACGCGTCGCTGGAGCTCGCCGCGGGCGGTGAGCGATGACCGTCGAGGCGCCCCCCGCCGCTCCGCGCACGGCGCTGACCGGGCAGCGGGTCGAGCGCGTCGAGGACGAGCGGCTGCTGACCGGCGCCGCGCGCTTCGTCGCCGACCTGGAGCTGCCCGGGATGCGCGAGGCGGCCTTCGTCCGCTCGCCCGCCGCGCACGCGCGGATCGATGCGATCGACGTCGCCGCCGCCCGCGAGATCGACGGGGTGGTGGCGGTGCTCACCGCCGCAGACCTCGGCGACGTGCAGCCGCTGGCCGACATGCTCGAGCTGGAGGGGGCGATCAAGACGCCGCGCCCGGCACTGCCCGGCGTCGGTGCGAGCGTCCGCTACGTCGGCGAGCCGGTCGCAGTCGTGGTCGCGCGCGATCGCTACAGCGCCGAGGATGGCGCCGCCCGCGTCGAGCTGGCGCTGGCGCCGCTGCCGGCGGTGCCCGACGTGGAGGCGGCGCTGAGCGGCGGCACCGAGCTGTTCGAGCACGTGCCCGGCAACGTCTACTACCGCGGCAGGCGCGACTCGGAGGCGGCCGCGGCGGCGTTCGCCGGCGCGGCGCACGTGGCGCGCTGCACGCTGCGCATCAACCGCCAACTCGCGTGCGCGCTGGAGGGACGCAGCACCGCGGCGCGCTTCGACCGGGGCAGCGGCGAGCTGACCTGCTGGCTGTCCAGCCAGGCGCCGTTCCAGCAGCGCTACCTGCTGTCGCTCGCGCTGGGCCTCGCCGAGAGCCGCGTGCACGTGATCGTGCCCGATGTCGGCGGCGCCTTCGGCCCGAAGGACTTCGTCTTTCCCGAGGACGTGTGCGTCGCCCGGGCGGCGATGCTGCTCGGCCATCCGGTCCGCTGGGTCGAGGACCGCCTCGAGGCGCTCGTAGCGGGACCTCAGGGCAAGGAGCAGCAGATCGAGCTGGAAGCGGCGTTCGACGCCGACGGCGGCATCCGCGCGATGCGCGGGCGTTTCGTGAGCGACACCGGAGCCTTCTCCTACTCGGCGCCGGGCGGCCTCGTGGACGCGATGCTGGCGGCGCAGCTGATGCCGGGCGCCTACGCGGTGCCGGCCGGCGAGCACGAGGTGCTGGGCGTGCTCACCAGCAAGCCGCCGGTCGCTCCGTATCGCGGCGTCGGCATGAGCTCCGTGCAGTCGGTGCGCGAACTGCTGCTCGACGAGGTGGCGCGCGACCTGGGCCTGGACCGGATCGACATCCGCCGGCGCAACCTGATCGGCGAGGGCCCCTACACGTCCTGCCTCGGCGTCGACCACGACGCCGGCAGCCACGAGGCCTGCCTGGAGCGGGCGCTGGAGCTGCTCGACCACGCCGGGGCGGAGGAGCGGCGGGCGGCGGCGCTGGCGGCGGGCCGCCGGCTCGGAATCGGTGTCAGCCCGTTCGTCGAGCTGACCGCGCTCGGTCCCCGCTCCGGACGCCAGGCCGGCCTCGATGTCCCCTCGCACGACGTCGCCTGGGCTTCGGTGGACCTGTCAGGACTGGTCACCGTCGCCGTGCCGACGTGCTCGCACGGGCAGGGCCACGCGACCGCGTTCGCGCAGCTGGCGGCCGACGCGCTGGGCGTCGAGGTCGCGGGCGTGCGCATCGTCGAGCACGACACCGAGCGCGCGCCGTGGGGAATGGGCACGTTCGCCAGCCGCAGCGCCGTGTTCGGCGGCGGCGCCGTGATCCGCGCGGCCGGCGAGCTGCGCGAGCGCGTGCTGCGCGTCGCGTCGCTGCTGCTCGAGGCGCCGGTGGAGGCGCTCGAGCTCGACGGCGGCTTCGCCGGCATCCGCGGCGTCCCCGAGGCGCGCATCCCGCTGGCCGGCATCGCCGGCGCCGCACACTTCGACCCCGGCGTGCGCGCGGCGCTGGGCGAGTCGGGGCTGTGGGTGCGTGTCTTCCACGACTCGGCGCCCGCGACCTCCAACGGCTGCGTCGCCGTCGAGGTCGAGGTCGATCCCGACCTGTGCGCCGTCACGCTCACGCGCGCCGTCGCCGTGCACGACTGCGGCACCCCGATCAACCCGATGATCATCGAGGGCCAGGTGCGCGGCGGCTTCGCGCAGGGGATCGGCGCCGCGCTGTCCGAGGACGTCGGCTTCGACGCCGACGGGCGGCCGCTGATCGCCGGCTGGCGCGACTACCCGGTTCCCCGCTCCTCCGAGCTGGTGCCGTTGCGCCAGGACCACTTCGTCACGCCCTCGCCGAACACGATCGGCGGCATAAAGGGGATGGCCGAGGGCAGCGCCATCGCCACCCCCGCCGCCGTCGTCACCGCAGTCGCCGACGCGCTCGCGCCGCTCGGCTTTCGCGTCACCCGGCTGCCGCTGACGCCACAGGCGATCTGGGAGGGGCTGGGCAGGGGCTGACCGGGCGTGCCGCGTGACGGCGCCGTTCATCGCCTCGTAACCGAGCTGGGGGATTTCCCCGATGTTCGGGTTGCCGGCCTGGGCGATCGTGAGGGCGTGGCTGTTCGCATGCACTCCGGCAAAGCGCTCCCGGCGCAGCACGAGCCGCCGGCGCCGGTCCGCTCGCCCGATCCGGCCGCCGCGCTCGCCGGCCGGATCGCGAACGCGTCGCTCGCTCGGTCGGCGGCGCCGGTGCGGTGCGGTGCGCAGCCCGTGCTCCGGGCGCCGCTACCGGCCGGCGTCCTCGCTCGTCGCGAGACCCCGCCGTCGACCAGCAGCGCGCAGCTGGGCATCAGCAAGTTCAAGTTCGAGATCGAGGTCAAGAAGTTCCCGCTCGGGAGCTCGCCGTTCAAGGCTACGGCCAAGGTCGTCGTGGAGGTGACGCCGCTGCGCGTCGAGGGCATCGACAAGGGCGGCCAGCCCGCCCAGGGTGCGGCCGGCAATGCGGTGCCGGCGGGCGGCGAGACGACCGTCAAGGTCGGCAAGCTCGCGTCGGCCAAGGGCAGCGAGAAGGGCGGCATCGGCCTCGAGGGCGAGATCAAGCACAAGTTCGGCTCGGGCGAGTGGCTGTCCGCGGCGTTCAAGGAGGCCAAGCTCGGCGTCGAGGTGGGCACGAGCGGAGCCAAGCTGGCGGTCAACGCGACACCCAAGCTGCCGACGTTCAACAAGGACTGGAAGTGGGGCTCGCTCGAGATCAAGCCGCTCAGCATCGACATCAACATCGCCAAGATCGACAAGTACGCGAGCAAGCCGGAGGACGTCCTCAAGATCGCGACCGCAGCCATCAACATCGGGGAGATCACCGGCAGCGGCAAGTTCCCGGTCGGCGACAAGACCGTCGTGCTCGAGGCGAAGGTCAAGCCGACGCTCGAGATCGGCCCGGACTGGCCGAAGGTCCCCGCGTGGCTGGTGACCCACGCGGGGCCGCGGCTGGCTGCCGTCGGTGGGCCGATCGCCGCAACCGCCGTCGGGACGCTGGGCGTCGTGTGGGCCGCCTCGTACGGCGCCCGCCAGGGCGAGGAGCTGAGTGGACGCGTGAATCACGCGGTCGATCAGGCCGGTGAGTACGTCGCCGCCTACGTCGCGGTGATCCAGGGCAAGGAGGTGAGCGCCAGCGGCATCGGCGCGCAGCTCGGAGCTCAGCAGGGCCGGGCCAAGCTGGCCGAGGTGTCCGCAGACGTTCCCGCCGCGCTGATCTTCGAGCACTTCAAGGACAAGAACCTGGTCGCCGAGATCTGGCCGCAGGCGCGCGGAAAGCTGACCGAGCTGGCGATCGAGGCGCACAAGCGCGACAACCCCGTCGAGAGCGCCCTCACGGGCGGCAAAGGCTATGGCTCCGGCGGCCTGGACACGCTCAAGACGAACCTCGAGACGCGGCTGAACGCGTTCGAGCGCGGCGGACTGCTGGACATCGGCCCCGACCCCACACCCAAGGGTGATCCGGGCCCGCGTCCGACCGTGTCGTTGGACCAGCTCGGCCCCACGGTGACCTCGATCGACCAGCTCGCGGGGCCGCGGCGTGCGCCCGCGGTGGCGCGGCTCGCGCGCAAGGAGGCGGCGCGCAAGCGGACCGCCGCGGAGATCCTGCAGCTGAAGGCCGACGTGGTCGCGGCGATCGCGAAGAACGAGAGCGGCGGCCGCAAGCCCGTCGAATCGGGTCTGCGGACCAGCGCGGGCAAGGCGGCCAGCTACGCGAACGCCACGCAGATGGTCCCGTCGCACCTGATAAGCGTGCTGAAGAAGCTAGGCGCCAAGGGTGAGGCGTTCTCGAAGCTGTCATCGAAGGACCTGAAGACCGCCGAGGGCGTCTCCTACCAGGTGAGCAAGATCTGGAGCAAGGTGATCAGCTCGGATGCGAGCGTCAAGCCGGAGGCGTTCGCGCGCGACAACGCGAAGGCTCTGGAAGCGGCGCGCTTGTACGAGCCCGACGATATGCAGCGGATGTTCGCGTTCCGCGATTTCAAGCGAGCCGTGCAGCAGGTCATGACCGGCGGCTATCAGAAACACGTCGCGGAGTTCGAGAAGCTGCCGGTCGCCAAGCTGAAGAAGCTGACGGGCCAGATGGGCACGAAGAGCCTCGTCCACGTCAAGGCGCAGGCGGCGAAGGCGAACAAGAGGAAGAAGGCCGGCGAGGCCAAGGTCGTCGTCGACGACAAGGCCGAGTTGGTCAGGTACGCGGCGCAGAAGAAGGCGCTCGGCGAGCTGGCGAAGCAGGACGTCGCCAAGCGGCTTGGCATGCGTGAGAGCGACATGGTCGCCTACACCAAGTACGAGCGCGCCGACTCGTGGAACGAGGACAAGGCCGGCTGGCAGCGCAAGGCGCTGAGCCGGCCGCCGAAGAAGGGCGGACAGTCCGACCGTCTCGAGGAGCGACTGAACGCCGCGGCCACCGCCGGCAACGGTCATGCGCTTTCGCGGGTGGAGTTCTACGGCTTCGTCGACGAGTATCTGCGCGCCCACCCCGAGGCGACCGACGAGCAGGTGTGCCGCGCCGCCGCGCACAAGAACCAGCCGGGGGATCCCGCCTACCCCGGCATCGTCGCCGGTCACTTCCGCAAGCTACGCGCGAGCGGCGGCGCAAAGCCGGCCGCGGCGTCTCTGTCGGCGCCTGCCGCGTCCCCGGGGGCCGCAGCGCCGCCGCAGCGGGAGGCACCGGGCGCTTCGCCGCCGAGCGCGGCCGCCGCCCCAACGGCGCCGGCGCCTGCCGGGCCGGCGCCTGCCGGGCCGGCGCCTGCTGATGACGTGCCCCTTGGCCCGTGGCCCGCTCCAGTGCCGGTGCCCGACGCACCGGCTCCGGTTCCGGTCGGGTCCGAGCTCGCGTGAGCTACGGAATCGTGCCGCGCCCTCGGCGCGGAGCGCGCGTCACGTGAGCCAACTCCATGCCCCGCCCGGCCAGCGTTCATCGCCTCGTAATCGAGGTGGGGGGTTTCCCCGATGTTCACGCGGCGCGAACCGCGGAAGCTGGTCCTCGGCATCCCCTAGCACCCGAGGTCAGCCGTGAACCATCCAGCAATCGAGCTCGTCGACAGCCCCAAGTTCGGGGCGGAGAGCGCGCGATGAGACCTGCGCATGCGGCGCCGGTGCGGGCCGAGCGCGAGGAGCCGCGGGCGCGCTCTGGCGGCGCGCACGATGCAACGAGCCTCAACGCGCTCCTGCGTGGATCCGGGGGCCACGCCCCCGCAGGCAGCTCTGGACTCTTCCGCCGCCAGGCACCGCCGGGCGCGGCGGTGCTCGCGCGGCATGAGGACGACGGCGGCGCCATCCCGAGCAAGGGGCTGCGGCTGCTCGACGAGGAGCTGACGCTCTCCCCCGAGCTGAAGGAGGAGGCCGAGGCCGCCGCCGCGGCGCTGCAAGAGGCGGGTGAGGCGCCGCCAGCCGCTGCGGCCGGCGAAGCCCCAGCGGCGACCGGCGAGGCTGCGCCTGGCGCCCCGGCTGCCGCTCCGGCTCCAGCTCCGGCTTCCGCTCAGGCGAGCGCGACGCCGCAGCCCGCCGCCGAGGGGCAGCCGGCGGCGGACGGCGCGACGAGCGAACCCGCCGCGCCGGCGCCGGTGGTCTACGACCTGCCCCTGCCCAAGGCCAAGTCGGAGCTCAGCGAGACGCTGAAGGAGGGCGCCCGTTTCGGCGACGACGCCGACGTCGCGGCATACGCGAAGCTGGTCGCCGAAGCGCGGGCACGGCTGGATGCTGGGCCTGCGGCGGAGAAGGCGGCGGCAGGACAGCGGGCGGCGAGCGTGCTCGATCCCAGCGCGCCGCCGACGCTGATGCCGGCCGACAAGGCGACGCTCGTACGCAAGCCACCGGGGCCCGACGATCCGGCGCTGGCCCCGTTCCTCGCCCGAGCGGTCAAGGCGGCGCGAGCCGCTCGGGCCGCAAAGGCGCGTGGTGGCGCGCAGGCGGAGATGCGCAAGGCGGCGCTCGCGGCGCTGAAAGGAGAGGAGCCGGCGGCCGGCGGCGAGCAGCAACAGGGCGCAGATCAGCAGCCGGCGGCGCAGCTGTCCAAAGGCCAGGAAGCGGAGGTCAACCGCATCGCCAAGCAGGCGCTGACGATCGTCCTGCGAGGGCGCATCAAGGCGGCCACGGCACCCGCCCAGCCGGCGCCGACGATCGCCGACGACGTCGCGAAGGCGAAGACGGCGCCGCCGCCGGCGGCCGCGGTCGAGGAGAAGCTGGCGGAGCTCGACAAGCACTTCTGGGCAACGCAACAGGCGGCGAACCTGCGTGCGTACGGGGTCCGGGGGCGCAAGCACGGCTGGATGGTCGGCCAGCGCGAGTTATTCCAGCGCGACAAAGAGAGCAAGAAGCCCGACTGGCCGTCGACCGCGGGTGTTCCGTTCAAGGCCGAGATCCAATCGCTGAAGGCGAGCACGAAGAAGGGAACCAAGGAGGAGCGGGAGGCCGCGAGCAAGGCGCTGAAGGAGGCCAAAGGCAAGCGCGACGAGGCGAAGGTGGAGATTCCCGAGCGCATCCGCAAGCCCGGCGGCTACCCGAAGGTGCTCGCATATGTAGCCGAGTTCCTCGCCGCGATCGCATACCCCGACTTCACCTGCAACACGCGCCTGGACGACCACACCCATGGCCACGGGTTCGGCATCGATTGCTATCTGACCACCACCGAAGTCAACCGCAAGACGCAGGCAGAGAAGAAGGTCGAGATCCGCGGTAAGGCACTGGACGAGCGAGGCTTCTGGCCACAGGACAAGGCGATCGCCTTCCTCAAGGCCGTCGACGCGGCGGCGACGGCGAAGAAACTCAACTGGACGGCGCTCTACAACGACTACGGGGTGATCAAGGCGTTCCCGGGCAAGGTCGGCTACCGCGGCGACGGCGACAACTGGCACGGCCCGATCCTGCAGCACATCCACCTCGAGGTCGTGCCCGCGGAAGGTTCGCCCGCCAAGTAGCCGCGCCGCCGAGTTCATCGCCCCGTAAGCGGGGGTGAGGGATCCCCCCGATGTTCACCGCGGGGTCGGCGCCGGATCCTCGACGCATGTCCAGAACCCGCCTGCTCGAGCGCGAGTACGACCCGGTCGCCGTCCACGAATCCGCGCCGGCGCCGGCGCTGCTGAGCCTGTCGCCCAGCAACCTCGGGCTCGCGCGGATCGCCGCCGCAGCGGAACCCGCCGCGCGGTTCCGCATGCCACTCGCGCCGCCGGCGGGGGCGACGCTGGCGCGCAAGGGCGGCAAGGGGAAGGGCGGATGGGAGGACCGCGCCAAGGAGTTCGGTGAGCATGTGCCGGAGGGCCTGCGCGACCCGCTACAGAAGGCCGGCGCGGCGATCGATTGTGGGCAGCGCTCGGCCGGGGTAAAGGCCGAGCTTCGCAGTGCAGGCAAGGGAGCGGTCGAGGGCGCCAAGGAGTCGTTCGGCGAGGGAGGGTCGGACCTCACCACCTCGGCGCTCGAGGGCACAGCGCGCAAGGGCGGCTTGGTGGGGAGCGAGGTGGCGCTGAGCGCGCTCAAGGTCAAGGCCGCCAACGGCGACAAACCCGCGCAGGAGGCGCTCGATCGGCTTGCCAAGGACCCCGAGGGATGCGGGCACTTCGGCTCCGGCGCCACCGGGCCGGTCCCCGTGGGCGGCTTCTACGGCCTCGGTGACCGCCACACGGCCCCGGGCGAGTCGCCGGTGGACAAGCAGCGCGAGCAGGCCGACAAGAACACCGAGGAGAACAACAAGGAGAAGGAGCAGCACGAGGCCTCGATGAAGGACATCGAGGAGAACGCGAAGCGCAAGCAGTCCGAGCAGGAGGACGCGCAGGCGCGCGATCAGGCGAACCGCGGGGAGGTTCCGCAATCGCCGCCGTCCCCGGACGAGAAGCAGCCCGGCGGAGTCGCCGATGAGAACTCGCGGGCTGCTGACGGTGATCGCCAGGACGCGCCGGCCGACCCCGCTGCGCAGGCGGAGCTCGACCAGGGACAGGCGGACGGGCAGAAGCAGATCGACGACGCGACGATGCAGAGCGCCGAGCCGGAGAAGAGCGACGACGACAAGCAGATCGAGAGCGACGTCGCGAAGCTCGACGATCCGGCCGCCGTCGGCGCGGATCAGTCCGGCGGCGGCGGCGAGGCAGAGACCGGCTCAGGCGGCGGCGAGTAGCTCGCCAGCAGCGCCGCGAGCTGCGCGCGCGAGGCGACGTGCAGCTTGCGGAAGCTGTTGGAGAGGTGGCGCTCGACCGTCTTGGCCGAGATCGAGAGCTCGGAGGCGATCTGCTTGTTCGTCTCGCCGGCGGCCGACGAGCTCGGCGATCCGCCGCTCGCGCTCGCTGAGGCAGGCGACTCCCTCGCCGCCGGTGCGCGCGGCGGCCGCCGGAGCCGACGCGCTGGCCGAGCCGGCGCAGGTCGCGGGCGGCGCGGTCGCGGTAGCGGTAGGCGCCGTAGTGCTCGAACTCGGCTCGCGCCTGCTCGAGCAGCGCGATCGCCTGCTCGCGCTCGCCGGCGGCGGCAATCGCGCGGGCGGCGAGCAGCCGTGACCGCGACGCGTCGAGGCGGGCATCGACGCGCTCCGCCGCTGCGACCGAGGCGAATGCCGCGCGAGCGGCGGCCGCAGGGTCGCCGCCGAGCAGCAGCACGTGCGCGCGGGCGCCCTCGGCCAGCGCCGTCGGCAGGTTGCTCGCAGCCAGCGACGGCAATGCCGCGTCCAGCCGTGCGATCCAGCCCAGCGCCTCGTCCAGGCTGCCGCGCTGGGCGGCCGCGCGGGCGAGCAGGTGCCAGGCATAGCACTGCTGGCCGGGCAGCAGGCGGTCGCCGTCGGGGCCGCCGGCAGCCTCCAGCACGACGGCCTCGCAGCCGCGAAGGGTCGCCGGCTTCCAGCAGCGCCTCGCCGAGGATCCAGCCGCCGGCGGAACTGAGCACCGACTGGCCGAGCCGGCGCGAGATCGCCAGGCCGTCCCTGCCCGCGCGCAGCGCCAGATCCAGATCGCCCTGCGCCGTCGCGACCCAGCTGCGCAGGTGCAGCGCGAAACCGACGACCTGATCGTGGCCGGCCAGCCGAGCGCTGTCGAGCGCCTCCTGAGCCGCCTCGGCGGCCTCGTCCAGGCGTCCCAGCACGCGCAGCGCCGCCGCCTTGGCGGTGAGCGTGGGGGCGAAGAACTGGCCGCGGCCGGTCGCTCGCGCCAGCGCCAGCCCGCGGTCGGCGTGGCGGATGGCGTCCTCGCAGCGCTCCAGGTAGTACTCGGTCCAGGCGAGGTAGTAGGTCGCGTCGAGCCGCTCGGCCAATGCCGAGTCGCTGCTGGCGTCGACCAGCGCGGCCGCCGCGTCCAGCGGCGCCATGCCGGCGCCAGGGTCGCCCACCGCGTACTCGCCAAACGCGAGCAGCGCCTGCGCGGTCGCCTCGAGCTGGCGCTCGCCGGCGGCGTGGGAGACCTCGCACGCCGCCGCCGCCCGGTCGCGCAAGGCGCGCCAGTCGGTGCCCCAGACTCCGTCGGCGGCTAGCTCGCACAGCAGCGCCGCGGCGTCGCTCGAGTGCCGGTCGGGCAGCGCCTCGAGCGCTCCGAGCAGCCGCGCGTGCGCCTCTGCGTGCATCCCCATCAGATGCTCGACTCCGGCGCAGAACGCGTGCAGCCGGCCGCGCTGGGCGGCCGCGTCGGCGGGCAGCAGCGTCAGCGCCTCGACCAGAGCCGCGCGGCTCGGAGCGAGCTGCCCCGCCGCGCCGGCCGAGGTCGCGAGCCCGACGAGCAGGCCCAGTCGCCGCTCCGGCTGGCGACCGGTGAGCAGCTGCAGCGCCGCCGCGTAGCGGCGGGCGGCGATCGCGGGCGCGCTGGCGGCGACCGCCTCGCCGGCGGCGGTCAGCAGTGCGACGGCCTCCGCGTCGCCCGGCTGCGCCGACGCCTCGACGTGATGAGCGAGGTCGGCGACGCCGGCGCCGCGCTCGCGCAGCGCCCGGGCCAGCCGCGCGTGTGCGGCGACCCGCTGCGCCGTGCCGGTCGACTCATAGACGGCGCGGCGGACGAGCGGATGGCGGAAACCGCAGCCGCCGAGAGATCCCCGCCGGGCGGAGCAAGCCGCTGCGCTCCAGCTCGTGGAGCAGCTCAAGCGCCTGCGCTTGGGGAAGATCGGCGGCGATCGCGGCCAGCTCGGCGTCGAACGGCTCGCCCGCGACCGCCGCGCCCTGTACGAGCGCGCGCGCTGCCGGTGTCAGCGCGTCGATCTCCGCGGCGATGGCGGCGAGCACGGCATCGGGGACGTCGACGCCCAGCTGTGCTCGCTGCGCCGGCATGCCACCGGGCTCGCCGGCGCGCGCCAGCTCGAGCAGGTAGAACGGGTTGCCGCCGCACTCGGCGTAGACGGCGTCCAGCGCGAGCCGCGGCAGGCGGCCCGCCAGCAGCAGCCCCGCATCGGCGAGCGACAGCGGCTCGAGCGCGATACGCGTCAGCAGCTCGTCGGCCGCACAGCGGTCCAGCGCGGTCTTCAACCGGCCGCCGATCTGGCCGGGCCGCAGCGCGATCGCGATCAGCACCCGCTCGGCCGGCGGATGCGCGAGCAGGTGGCACAGCAGCTCGCGAGACGCGGCGTCGAGCCAGTGGACGTCGTCGAGTACCAGCACCACCGGCCGGTCGCGTGCCAGCCGGTCCAGCAGCGAGCGGACGGCTCGATGGACGCGGTAGCGCTCGTCCAGCAGGGACGGCGCCGGCGACCGCTGCGGCGGCTCGACCGCCGGGAAGACGGTGGCCAGCTGCGCGCGCAGCGCCGGGCCGAGCCGCTCCACCTGGCGCCGATCGAGCGCCGCCAGATGATCGTCGAGCGCGTCGACGAACGCGGCGAACGGCACGTCCTCCTCGAACTCCGCCGCCCGCCCGTCCAGCACCAGGTAGCCGCGCTCGCGTGCCCGCGCCGAGAGCTCGGCCAGCAGCCGCGTCTTGCCGATGCCCGGCTCGCCGCTGAGCTGCAGCGTGACCCCGGCGCCGCCTTCGCCGAGCGCCGTCAGCCCTCGGTCGATCGCCGCCACAGCCCGCTCGCGCCCGACGAGCCCACGCACCATGCGGCGACGATAACCGGATTCCGGCTGACCCTTGCGAGCGCAGCCGCGCACGTTAGCCTTCCGTTAGATGAGCAACCAGACGATCGAGCGCCCGCGCGTCGCCGGCCCGGGAACCGGCCTCGGCGGCCACTGGCGCGTGATCGTCCGCAACGACGATCACAACACGTTCGATCACGTCGCTCATACGCTCGCCCGCTTCATTCCCGGCGTCACCGTCGATCAGGGGTACGCGATCGCCGACCGCATCCACTCGACCGGCCTGGCGATCGTCTGGTCGGGGCACAAGGAGTGCGCCGAGCTGTACTGGGAGCAGCTGAAGGACTCGGGGCTGACGATGGCCCCGCTCGAGCAGGGCTGAGCGGCGGGCGCGCGTCGCGCGGCAAAGCTCAGGGCGGCTCCCCGATGACGGCACGGCGGCGTGCGCGCAGAATCGCTCTCGGCTGGGCATCACAGCCACCAGGAGGCGATCGGGATGAGCAGGCTACGGGACGATCACGACCGCGGCGATGGCCGCGGCGGCGGCGGCGAGCGTCACAACGGCATGGGCCGCTCAGCGCGCCGGGCGACAACGGAGTCATCAACGCGTGCATCGGCGTCGAGGCGCGGTATCTCACGGTCCCCGACCCGGACGGTCCGTCGCCGGGCTGCCATCCCGAGCTCGGCCGGAGCATTCCGTCCTACGAGCCGAACGAGCAGGTCGATTCCGGCTCTAACGAAGCCGTACTTGGATGCTGCTGCGTACGGTGAGGCGCTCGCGGGTCGCGGCTACGGTGAGCCGGTACCGGCCGCCCGGCGCGCGTCTGCCGTTGAGCCGGCGGTTCCAGGCGATCGTGTTGAGCCCCGCCCGACCGCTGAGGCGGGCGACCGTTCGGGCCGCCCCGCGTGGGGGCTTGACCTGCAGCGTCACCGCCGATGCGTGGGTGAGCACGTAACGCACCGTCACCCGACTCGCCTGCGCCCGTGCCTGGAAGGCGGAGAGCACCAGCGTGCCGGGGACACCCTGAGGGCCGGCAGGGCCCTGGGGACCCGTTGGGCCAGCGGGCCCCGTCGTCGCGTCGGCGCCGGCGGGACCGGTCGCTCCAACGGGACCGCTCGGGCCGGCGGGCCCGATCGGGCCGATTGGAGCGCCCGGGCCTGCGGGCCCGGTCGGACCGGTCGGGCCCGATTGCTGGCCGGTCAACCACCGGACCCGGTGATCGAGCAGATCGGCGATGTAGACGCTGCCTGCCGCGTCGACCGCGACTCCGGTCGGGGAGTTGAGGTTCGCGGCGGTCGCGGCGCCGCCATCCCCGCACGCCGCCGTGGGAACTGGGCAGGATATGCCGGTGCCCGCCACGGTCGAGATCGTCGCCCCCGTCACCTTGCGGATCCGCTGGTCGAACGTGTCGGCGATGTAGACGTTGCCCGCCGCGTCGACCGCCACACCGATCGGCGTGTTGAGGCTGGCGGCCGTCGCCGCGCCGCCGTCCCCGCACGCGGTTGTCGAGTCCGCGCAGGCTGTGCCGTTACCCGCCACCGTGGAGATCGTGGTCCCCACCACCTTGCGTACCCGGTGGTCTTCCTGATCGGCGATGTAGAGGCCGCCCGCCGCGTCCAACGCCACCCCGGTCGGGTCATTGAGGCTGGCGGCCGTGGCCGCACCGCCATCTCCGCACCCCGTCGTGGGATCGGCGCACTCGGTGCCGTTGCCCGCCACCGTCGAGATCGTCGTCCCCGTCACCTTGCGGATCCGGTGATCTCCCTGATCGGCGATGTACAGGTTGCCTGCCCCGTCGACCACCACCCCCGTCGGGCTGCTGAGGTTGGCGGCGGTCGCCGCAGCACCGTCGCCGCACGCCGTCGTCGGGTCGGCGCAGCTCGAGCCGTTGCCCGCGACCGTCGAGATCGTCGTTCCCGTCACCTTGCGGATCCGGTTGTCGCTCTTGTCGGCGATGTACAGGTTGCCTGCCCCGTCGACCGCCACCCCCGTCGGGTTGCTGAGGTTGGCGGCGGTCGCCGCAGCACCGTCGCCGCACGCCGTCGTCGGGTTGGCGCAGGCCGTGCCGCTGCCCGCCACCGTCGAGATCACGCCCGCCGGCGTCACCCTGCGCACCCGGTGGTCTTCCTGATCGGCGACGTAGAGGTTCCCCGCCGCGTCGATTGCCACCCCGAAAGGCTGATTGAGGTTGGCGGCGGTCGCCCCGCCGCCATCACCGCACCCCGTCGTCAGGTTCGCGCACAACAAGCCGTCGCCGGCGATCGTCCAGATCGTGAACCCGCTCGTCGGGAACGACCGCGCGGTCGACACCGATGCAGCGAGCAGGATCACCAACACCGCGCCCGTCAGCCCAATCCGCGACTTCCGCATGGCCGTCTCCCGTTTCGATCGCTACCACGCCTCACGTCGCGTGGCCGGCGACGATGAGCCTAAAGGAATCCGCCCCGGGCGCCCACAGCCCCGCCGCCCGACCTGGCCCCGGCAGCGGCTGAATTAAGATTCCTAAGCGCGGGAATTGCGCTCCGACCGCCGGGATCTGTGCTGCCAACGGGCCGAAATGCGGCCCGACGGCAGAACGGGGTACGACATGTACGGCAGGCGAGCCAGTGCCGCAGCCCTCGCGGTTGCGGCGATCAGCATGGCCGGAGCGGGTGGCGCTTCCGCGCAGTCCGAGGAAGATCCCGGCGCTGGAGCCATCGAGATACCGAACGTCTCGTTCGAGTACGTGACCAAGCTGCGGCGAGCGGGCGAGCCGGAGGTCGTCCGGCGCCAGTCCGCGCTGGTGGCGATCCCGACGCCGCTCGACGTCGACGGCGATGGCGGGCTCGACGTCATCGGCACGCTGACGCCCCACAGCACGTCGCGGTTCACGCTGCGGTTCCAGCGGCTGCGTTCAGCCGAGCTGCCGATCAGCGCCGAGGCCGTGATCGTGGATCCCAGCGGCAGCCTGCCGCGCGAGCGGATCGGCGTGGGCTTCGACGCGCGCACGAGCTCGGCGCCGGCGACCTGGCAGACGACCGTCTCGGTCGGTTCCCCCGCCGACGGCACCGTGGTCGATGCGACTACGTCCGTCACGGGTGCGGCGGCGTCGGTGGCCACGATCGCGGGCATCTTCAACGGCGACGCCGTGAACCGCACCGACCCGATGGGCGCGAGCGTGAACTATGCGCCCGTGCCGGCTACCGCGACGATCGCGGCGACGCTCGGCGACGACATCGAGGTCCGCACCGGTGCGAGCAGCCCGACGACTGCCACCGCAGAGGCGCAGTTCTCCGAGGGACGGCGCAAGCGCGTCATGCGAGCGACGATCGCCGAGCTGCCCCAGCAGGTGTCGGTCCGTTACTCCGAGGCCGGCGAGGACCAGCGCAGTGTCACCTACAGCGCGACGTCGCCGATCCCCTCGTTGAACGCGAGCTACACAGACATGACGGGCCCCGCGCTGACGGCGAAGGCCGTCGTGAACGCGACGTCACTGCCGACCGGGATGTCGCTCGTCGAGGACAGCGGGCGGCTGGTGAAGTTCAAGGCCATCGGAGGCGCGCTCGGCAGCCTCGAGGCGGGTTTCGCCAACGGCGAGCCGGCTCTGCTCAACGTCAACCACCCCTACGCGCGCATCAAGCAGACCGGGACGCTGCGCTCGGTCGCAGCGCGCATCGATGATCTGACGACGGCGACGATCGACGCGAACGACGACCTGAGCGCCGAGCTCCAGCTCGCCCCCGGGGCGCGCAAGCCGCTGCGCACGCTCGTCGAGCTTCCCGGGCGGACGATCGACGGCACGATCTCCAACCTCCCGCGCCGGATCAAGGTCAACTACAGCCCACCGCAGGCCACGGCGACGTACGACTCGTTCACCGAGACGATCGACCGCGTGGACGTCCTGATGACGTCGGACACCGCGCTGTTCGGGCGCGTGAAGCGCATCAGCGGGCGCGCCGAGAAGCTGCCGCCGTCGGTGAGCATCGGCTTCCGGCCGCAGTCCGGCAGCGGAGCGTCGTTCACGGCGACGCCCGCCGTCGGCAGCATCGAAGCGTCGCTCACCGACGGAACCCCCGCGCCGGTGCTCGCGGCCGGGCAGGCCGGTGTGATCCTGCGCGACCTGCCGACCGGGTTTGGAGTCACCGGCAGGCTGTTCAACGTCTCGGGAGCCACCGTAACCCACTCGGCCGGCAACCTGCACGCCTCGCTGCAGACGCAGCCGCTCGACGACGGCAGCCTGCAGGTCGTCGATGTCGACGCGACATTCGACACGCCCGGCGACGCGGTCGCCGCCCCGGCGCACATCGTCTCCAAGCTGAGCTCGCTCCCGAACAGCGTGACGATCGACCATGCTCCCGAGGCCACGACGTACTCGGCCAGCGGGCCGATGTCGAAACTGACGCTCGAGGCCACCGGCATCCCCGGCGGCAACCCCAACGGCAACCTCAACGGCTTCGTCCGCAACCTGAACGCCGAGCTGCACAAGATCCCGGCCGGCTTCACGCTGCATCACGGCAAGACGGTCCAGGGAGTCGACGTGACGTCGGGCGACGCATTGGAACTGATCGCGCTCGAGGCGTGGCAGTCGGGAGCCGCGAACGAGCCCATCGCCACGGGCGTCAATCGCTTCGAGGTCGACACGAAGAGCAACGGCATCCACGCCCAGGCACGAATCGCCGGGCTAACCAAGGCGATGATGCGCGAGGTCGACGGCGTCAAGACGCTCGAGACCGCGTTTGACCGGCAGCTGACCCGCCTCGACGTCGGCGTCGTCGCCGGGACGTTCAACGACCCGGTCGCTCTCAGCGGGAGCATCATCCAGCCGCCGCGGTCCGCGACGCTGAAGTTCGACACCCTGGATGGCCGGCACATCACCTGGGACGCGAACGCGGCTTCGCGGTTCAGCGGGCAAGTGATGACCGATGACCTCGGCGTCACTGCCGGTTTCAACCTCCCGACGCATGCCGAGCTGTGCTTCGGCTCGGGCACAGACTGCGGGGCGAGGGCGTCGCAGACCGTTCTCGTACGGCCAGTCCCAGGACCGATCATGAAGGCGTCGTTCCCGACCGAGTTCATCCTTGTCAGCAAGGCGAGCGAACCGATCGTCGGCAACGTGACGCTGCTGCTGCCGCCGACCAACGACAAGGGCGAGCGCAACGGCGACGTCACGGGCTCGACGTCCAACACGGTGCGGATCTCGAACATGAGCATCCAGAACGCCCGGCTCGAGTTCGCCTACGGCGCGACCGAGACCAAGTGGGGGGATCCGACGTTCCGCTGGCGTCGAGCCTGCTCAAGCTGTATGTCGACACGGACCGTCACGGCATCAACTTCGGCAATCCCGCCAACAACAGCCTCGGCAGCATGTCGGTGCACAACGGGGCAACGGGCAGCTTCGTCACCGTCCGCGCCCTCAACCCGGGGCTCCGCAACCATGTCGAAGGCAAGCCGCTCTACACGTCATGGAACCTGAGCGGCACGCCGCTGCCGGGCCGCCTGCCGGAACCGCAGCTCGGCCAGGCCGACTGTGACGGGCTGTTCATCAACGTCGAGGCTCCCGACTTCGTGCCGGGCGGCACGTTCGACGTCGCGCAGCTGCTCCGGCAGCACGGCGTCTGCGCCTGATCGACGAGGACCGACGAAGCCGGACCGGCCGCCCCTCGGGGCGGCCGGTCCGCGTTGCCGAAGCGCTCAAAGTGATGCTTGTACGGCTCCGCCGATGAGTTTGCGTCTCCCTAGCCGTCCAAGGACACAATGAACGCCTCGGCCACGGCGGACTGGCGCGGCGCGACTCGATAGCGTGGCGCTGTGCCCCGCATCGAGAGTCCTCGTATCGAGCAAATCCACGTTCGAAACTATCGGGCGCTTCGCGATGTACGCCTCGACTCGCTCACCCCGTTGACGGTGTTGCTGGGGCCGAATGGGAGCGGAAAGTCGACGCTGTTCGACGTGTTCGGCTTTCTCGCGGAGTCGCTCCAGTCCGGTCTGAGACCCGCCTGGGACAAGCGCGGGCGTCTGCGTGAGCTCCGGAGCCGCGAATCGGACGGCCCAATCGCGATTGAGCTGAAGTACCGCGAGAGACCCAAGAGTCCGCTGATCACGTACCAGCTCGAGATCACCGAGGTCGGCGGACGACCGGTGGTCGCTCGGGAAGCGCTGAGTTGGAAGAGGGGCAGTTACGGCAGGCCGTTCCGCTTCCTGGACTTCGCGGACGGATCGGGACAGGTGATTTCGGGCGATATGCCCGAGATCCAAGATGAGAAGCGCGATGCGCGCCTCGCGTCTACCGATCTGCTCGCGATCTCCACGCTCGGGCAACTCGCCGAGAACCCGCGCGTCGTAGCGCTGCGACAGTTCATACAGGGGTGGTACCTCTCCTACCTGTCATCAACCGACGCGAGGGGCGTGCCGGAGGCCGGACCGCTGGAGCGACTCAGCGCCACGGGCGACAACCTCGCCAACGTCATCCAGTACCTGAGCGAGAGCCATCCAGATCGGCTTCGGAGCATTCTCCGAACGCTGTCGGAGCGAGTGCCGCGTCTCGAGCAGGTCACGTCTGAGCCGATGGCAGACGGGCGCCTGCTGCTGCGAGTCAAGGACGCACCATTCCGTGAGCCGTTCCTTGCGCGCTTCGCGTCGGATGGCACGCTGAAGATGCTCGCCTACCTGGTGCTGCTCTACGACCCAGACCCGCTCCCGCTCCTGGGAATCGAGGAGCCCGAGAACTATCTACACCCTCGATTGCTGTTCGGACTTGCCGAGGAGTGCCGGAAGGTCTCAGCGGGGTCGCAGGTATTCGTTTCCACCCACTCCCCGTTCTACGTCGATGCGATTCGGCCGCAGGAGCTCTGGGCGCTGGAACGGGCGGGGGACGGCTACACCCGCGCCGTGCGTGCGTCCGACATGCCCAAAGTGAAGGAGTTCATCGCCGCAGGCGCGCTGCTCGGCGACCTGTGGATGGAAGGTCACCTGTCGGCTGGCGATCCCCTCAGGAACGCTCGTGCAGATCAAACCGTTCGGTCGTAGATGCACGTCGAACTGCTCGTGGAAGAGCCATCGATGGAGGCGGCGCTAGAGCTGATCCTGCCGCGGGTGCTTCCAGAAGCTGAGCACACCTTCCAGATCCACGTGCACCAAGGTAAGCGCGACCTGCTTGCGAAGATCGAGCAAAGGCTCCGCGCCTATGCGGCGATGCGCTGGCAGGACATGCGTGTCGTAGTCGTCGTCGATCGAGACGGCGACGATTGCCGCGATCTCAAACAGCGTCTCGTCGCGGCATGCACTGCGGCTGGCTCCGATGCGTTGTGCCGCATCGCGATCGAGGAGCTCGAAGCCTGGTTCTTCGGCGACGTTCAAGCCATGCGTGCCGCCTATCCTCGCGTGCCCGCGACCCTTGCGAACCAAGCCAGGTTCCGGGAGCCGGACGCGATCACCGGAGGTACGTGGGAA
This sequence comes from uncultured Thermoleophilaceae bacterium, assembly GCA_963825775.1. Lineage (GTDB taxonomy): Bacteria > Actinomycetota > Thermoleophilia > Solirubrobacterales > Thermoleophilaceae > JAAYBF01. The sequence goes on from CAWGUV010000016.1 coordinate 601,437, forward strand.
GCGCTTGAGCGTGTGCTGCGTCGCGCTGGCTACTACACGGCGGGGATGCCGAAGGTCGAGGTGGCTTCAAGAATCGCCACCCACATGGATCCTGCACGGAACCGATCACGGTCGTTCCAGGTGTTGGTCGACGGCCTCGTTCGCCACGTTGCCTAGGGGGCGGGGTTCGAAAGACGTCCCAGCAGGGCCGCTCGCTTGGTTCGGTAGCCGCGAAGCTCCGCCGGGGGCACTACCACGCCCGATCGCGGGACCCGGCCAGCCGGATGTAGGATCGCCGGAACGGAGGAGACTCGATGCTGTCAGGAAAGGGCTCACGCGGGTGGCAGGCTGCCGGTCTCGCAGCAGTGTGCTGTGCGGCCATCGGTGCGGCGCCGGTAGCCGCGAGCCCGCCGACGTTCGCCGACACACGGCTCTTTCGTCCGGCCCGGGCGATCCGGGAGTGGTGGGCGGCCTCGGCGTGGGCGACGTCAACGGTGACGGGATGCGCGACCTGCTCGTGCTGGCACCAACGGCGTCAGACACGGCGTCCGCCGTTTCGATCCTGCTGAACACCACACCTCCGGGGGCGGTGACGCCGAGCTTCAGCACGCCGATCATGTTCGACGGAGGCACCGCGATCGAGATCACGTTGGCTGACGTCGACGGTGATAACAGACTCGACGTCATCTTGGGCGACGCCGCCGGCGGCTCGGTTCTGCGCAACACCACCGCGAGCGGAGCGTCCACACCCACGTTCGGGCCGCCGACGGCCTTCCCGGGTCTCAACATCGTGCGTCGCATCATCCCGGCGGACATCGACGGCGACGGGGCGACCGATCTCGTTTTCAACGGTCCGAACGACCCCATCGGCACCAACTTCGTGTCCGTCGACCGCAACACCACAACCGGATCGACGGTCTCATTCGCCGGCCCGACGAGCTTCGACGCCGTCGTCAGCGGGCTGGCCTCGTTCGATGTCGGCGACGTGACGCACGACGGCAAGCCGGACATCGTGATCAACAACAACGGTTCAGCCGACGGCAGCACCGGCTTCCACGTCCTCACCAACACCACGGCCGGCCCGGGCTCGCCGCCCACCTTCAGCAGCGCCAGCTTCGCAGCGGGCCTCGGGCCCGTGGGGATCGCCGCCGTGGACGTGAACGTGGACGGCTACCCCGACGTGGTCACCGGCGATGCCCGCTCCGTGCTGGGATCGGTAACGTCGTTCCGGATCAGCACCGGGTCGTCTGTCGAACCCTTCGGGCCGATCACGTCGTTCGCCGGCATCCCCGCCCAGCCCTCGGAAATCGTCAGCGGTGACTTCAACGACGACGGGAAGGCCGACATCCTGGCAGGGCTTCCTGCGTTTGTCCAAGGTTACGAGCTGTACATGAACCTCACGCCTCCCGGTGCCACGGCCCCGACAATGGCGTCGGCGATGTCGGTCGACTTTGCAAACCGGGCTCTGCCGACGGCACCCGTCAGGGTGGCCGACGTCACGGGCGACGGGAAGCCCGACATCGTGAGGCTCGTCTACAGCCTCAACCCCGACGGGACGTTGACGTTGTCGCCAGACTGGGCGTGATCGTCAACACCTCCGCCCCGGACCCGCAGCCCAGCCCGGACGTCCTGGTATTCCACAGCCAGCCGCTCGGAACGACCAGCGCCGCCCAGACCGTGACCGTCACGAACGCGGGCGCCTGGACGTTCAAAGCGACCCCCGGCCTGACGGGCAGCAACGCCTCGGAGTTCGCGGTGACATCCGACTCCTGCTCCGACGTGCTCGTACACGTCACCGAGACCTGTTCGCTGCAGGTCGTCTTCTCGCCCACGGAAACGGGCGACCGCGAAGCCATTCTGAGCCTCAGCTCGAACACCCCCGGCGATCCGCGGCAGATCCACCTGATCGGCACCACCCCCGCCGGCAGCACAGCCCCGACCCCCGGCGGGGGCGCAGCCTCAACCCCGGCCGGGGGCGCAGCCTCAACCCCCGCCGGGGGCACAGCCTCAACCCCCGCCGACACGGCCGCTCCATCGTGCACGGTCACCGGTGTGAAGACGCGCTACAAGCCCAAGATCCTCGTGCGCAAGGGGATCACGGCGACGGTCAGGCGAGGTGCCGTTCGCGGCGACGGGCGCCGAGCAGGCGTGGCCGGTGCCGGCGGGTGTCACGCGAATCCATGTCGCGTACGGCTGCCGACGCGGAAGCGTCGCTTGACTCGCGGCTGATCGTCGCCGGCGGCGGCGGTGGCTACGGCGAGACCGGCAGCCTCCTCGAGGAGATGGGGGTCACGCTGTTCTCCGGCGGGGCGGGCGCTGACGCCGGCTCGCAGGGCGGTGGCTGCACCGCCATGACCAATCCGGCCACCGGCGGTGGGCCCGGAGCCTCGACGACGGGCGGCAGCGGCGGCGAACGCGGCGGGGAGACGGGTCAGAAGGGCGCCGGCGGCAAGGGCGGCCTTAGCGTGGGCAGTGGTGGTGGTGGTGGTGGCGGCGGCGGCGGCCGCGGCGGCGGCGGGGAAGCGACGGTGCCCGCCTCCCCAGCCGGCTGCTGTGGAGGTGGTGGCGGCGGCTCGAGCGGGTCCGCGGCGGGCGCCGTGAAACCTCGGTTGTCGCGAACAGCGCCGGGGCGGCGTCGTCGGTGACGATCGGTTACACAGCCACGCCCGATCCGCCGGTGATCACGGGGACCGAGCCGGTATCGCCGGCGAGCGGCGCGTCGCCGTTGGTGAAGGGGACGGTGGGCGGTGGCGAGCCGAGCGCGGTGAAGGTGTTCATGAACGCGTCGTGCGCGGGCGCGCCGGCGGCGAGCGGTACGGTCGCGCAGTTCACCGGCGCGGGCATCGAGGTGACGGTGGCGGCGAACGCGTCGACACCGCTCAGCGCGGCGACGACGAACGCTGGCGGTGACTCGGGTTGCTCGAACTCGATCACCTATGTGCACGCCGCACCGGCTGCGTCGCCGCCATCGTGCCCCGTCGCCCCCGCCGCCGACGTCAGCACCACTTGGGCCGGCGGCACCGCCAACCTGCAAGATCCCGAAGATTGCTGCCGGCTCGTCGTTGCGGACGACCAGGCGGAAGCTGCTTGCCGCGCGGTGCAAGGCCGGCGCGGTGACCCGCACGAACTCGAGGCGGATCCGGCGCGGCCGGCTGATCAAGCTCACGCGGTAGGCAGGCAGGGTCCTGCCGGCCGGGAGCAAGATCGGCGTCGTGCTGAGCTCAGGGCGCCGTCGCTGAGGCGGGGATCGAGGCGGGTTACCGCGACGACGGCGCGCGCCGACGCTCAGGCCGGCTGGCCGTTGACCGCGCCGGCGCCGACGAGCGAGTTGTAGACCGGGTAGATCGGTATCTGGTACCAGGACGAGTGCTCCGCGCGCCAGCGCGCGAAGTCCTCGCCGTACCAGTAGGTCTCCCAGTCGGTCTTCTCGGCGAAGTTGGCGATCTGGAGGAACTTGTAGCGATCGTCCACACCACGGTGGACGGCCCACTCGCTGGCGCCGTAGCGCAGCGCCAGCGGGGCGATCTCCAGCAGCGCCGCTTCGAGTTGATCGTGGCGGAACCCCGTGGCGTACCAGGGGACATGCACTATCGGCATCAGGCACCTACCTCCGCGTAGACGGCGCCCGGGCCCTCGGCCGTCTTGCCCAGGCCCTCGCTCTCGGCGCCGACGAGGATGGCGATCTTGCCCAGGTGCTTGTTGTCGCGCATCAGCTGGTGGGCCTCGGCGACGCCGTCGAAGCCGAGGGTCCTCCACAGCACTGGGCGGATCAGCGACTGCTCGATCAGCTCGTTGGCCTTCGTCGCCTCGTAGGCGTTGGCGAAGTGCGAGCCGATGATCTGCTTCTGGCGCATCCACAGGTAGCGCACGTCGAAGTCGAGGTTGTAGCCGGTCGTGCCGGCGCAGATGACGACCTTGCCGAACGGCTTCACCGTCAGCACCGAGGTGGGGAAGGTCGCCTGGCCGACGTGCTCGAAGACGATGTCGGGCGGGCCGCCGAGGATCTCGCTGACCGCCTTGGAGAAACGGCGCGACTCCTTGAAGCGCGCCTTCTCCTCCTCGGGCGTCTCCTTGCCCGTGCGCATCATCCCCTTGTACTCGTTGCGGTCGATCCAGCCGGTGGCGCCGAGCTGCTCGACCAGCCTGCCCTTGTCCTCGGAGCTCACGACTCCGACCGACTGGGCGCCGGAGATGGCGCACAGCTGCGTCGCGAACACGCCAAGGCCGCCGGCCGCGCCCCAGATCAGCACCTTGTGGCCGGCCTGCAGCTCGCACTGGGTGATCAGCATCCGGTAGGCGGTGAAGTAGACGAGGCCGTAGGAGGCGGCCTCCTCCCAGGTCAGGTTCTGCGGCTTGGGGATCAGCTGCTGGGCCTGCACCTTGGTGAACTGGGCGAACGAGCCCCACGTCGTCTCGTAGCCCCAGATCTTCTGCGACGGCGCGGCGAGCGGATCGAGGCCGTGCACCTCGACGTCCTCGTAGGACGCCTGGTTGCAGTGGATGACGACCTCGTCGCCGGGGTTCCAGCGGGTGACGCCGGCGCCGACCTTCCAGACGACGCCGGAGGCGTCCGAGCCGCCGATGTGGTGGCCGAACTCGGGGTGGTCGCCGTACTTGAACACCGACACCGGCTGGCCGAGCGCCGCCCATACGTTGTTGTAGTTGACGCCGGCGGCCATGACGCGCACGATCACTTCGAACGCGCCGGGCTCGGGGACCTCGATCTCCTCTACCTGGAACGCCTCGAGCGGTTCGCCGTGGCGCTCCTCGCGGATGACCCATGCGGCCATCGTGGCGGGGAGCTCACCCGGCTCGACGTCGAGCTGTGCGATCTGGCTGGTATCAACGGCCAAAGGGTTCTCCTTGCATGCTCACAGGGGGCTGGGGAGGTTACCCGCTTAGAAGTACTCGTCCCGCCGCCAGACGAAGTAACCGACCGTCAGCGCGACGGCGCCGGCGAGTATGCCGACGCCGAAGACGAGGAAGTCGGAGCCGGACGCGATGTTGTCGGTCATCCACTTGAAGTTCTGGCCGAAGAACGAGGTCACGAACGTCGCGACGAAGAAGATCGCGGCGACCACGCCGAGCCGCGTGGCGACGACCGAGAGGCGGTTGGCATTGGCGTTGAAGAAGGTGGTCGACAGCTCGGTCAGGTCCTGGTTGAGCCGGTTCAGGTCGCCCGCGACCTCGCCGAGTCGGTCGCCGACGTCGCGCAGGTAGGCGCGGGCGCCGTGCTCGAGACCGGGCACGCGCAGGATCGCCTCGACGGCGGCGGGGAACATGTCGCGCTGAGCGGCGACGCGGCGGCCGACCTGGTGGACGTCCTGCTTGAGCCGGTAGATCCGTCGCAGGTGCTCGTTGCGCGGATGCTCCAGCACCTCCTCCTCGAGCTCGTCGACGAGGTCGTCGACGGTCTTGACGACCGGCAGGTAGCCGTCGGCGAGCGCGTCAAGGATCGAGTAGACGAGGTACTCCTCCTCGTGCATTTCGTCGGGCGAGAGCCGCTTGTGCAGCGCCTGCAGCGGCGCGCAGTCGGCGTGGCGCACGGTCATGACAAAGCCTCCGTGCACGTACACGTGGATCTCGAGCGGCTCGACCGCGGCGCCGCCGCCGACCACCCGCGCGGTGTAGAAGACGAGCAGCACGTGGTCGTCGTAGGGATCGAGCTTGGGTGGCTGGCCGAACTCGAGCGTGTCCTCAAGTGCCAGCTGGTGCAGGCCGAGGATGCGGGCCAGCTCGCGCAGCTGATCGTCGCTGGGCAGCGCCAGGTCGAGCCAGAAGAACTCGTCGCGCTCGCGCAGGTCGCGGATGCGATCGAACTCGGGCTTGGTGAGGATCTCCACGGGCGCGCGAACCTTACGCGCGGGCGCGGTTGTTGCGCGGAGCGCAACAACGGCATTTACGCCGTATCCGTGGCGCCATACGGTCACGCCAATGGAGGCCGACCGTTGCCGCGACAGCGCGGCAGGCTCACGAGGGGAGCGACGATGACATCCGGGATCACCGGCAGGAAGGCCGTGGCGGGACTGAGCGCGTGCGCGCTGCTGCTCGCTCTGAGCGCGCCCGTCAGCGCCGGCTCGGCGGCGTCGGTGCCGACGCCGCCGTGGCCCGACGGCGACGAACTCGGCATGGGCAACACACAGGGGTTCGGCACCCAGCTGCGCTGCGCTCAGCAGCTCGTCAACGCGAACAGCCGCGTCTACGAGCTGTCGCACGTCACGTCCAACGCGATGCCGACATCGCCGTTCAGCGGCAAGGTGACCTACAGCTTCCGGCCGACGAACTTCCTGCCAGGCACCGCGCACGGCTTCAACGGCGAGTCCGTGACCGGCGAGACGGCACACCAGGGGACGCAGTTCGACGCGCTGGGGCACTTCGGGTACCTACCTGAGCCGTGGGACGGGAGCGGCAGTCCGCCGGCGTCGGAACTGATCTACTACGGCGGCTTCACGCAGGCAGATGTGAAGCCGACGCCCGACTCGCCGCTGATGCGGCTGGGCGTCGAGAAGGTCCCACCGATCATCACCAGCGGCGTTCTGCTCGACGCCCGGACCCACCTCGGCGGCGGCGATCCGCTGCCGCCGGGTGCGCTGGTGACGACCGAGGACCTCAAGTCGATGCTCACGGCGCAGGGCCTCGGCAAGCGCGGCATCCTGCCGGGCGACGCCGTCTTCATCTACACGGGGTGGGAAGACCACTGGCAGGACCCCGACGTCGACCGGGAGTACTACCGGCACGGGCCCGGCCTCTCCTATGACGCCGCGCTCTACCTGACCCAGAAGGCGATCGTGCTGGTGGCGCTCGACAACCCGTTCACCGACCCTGTCAACCCGGGACAGCTGCAGGGTCTCGCGCCGCCGCCGCCCGGGACGCCGCCCGGGCTGCCGTTCGCCATCCACCACCACATGCTGGCTGTCGCCGGCATCTACCAGATCCAGAACGCGCACCTGGAGAGGCTGGCCGCGGACCGGACGTGGCTGTCATGCGCGCTGGTCCTGCCGCTGCGCGTGCAGGGCGGCACCGGTTCGCCCGTCCGGCCGGTCGCCGTCGGGGCTCCGCGGCGATGAGGAGCTGTCGACACGCGCGTCACGCGGCGGCGACGAAGCGCGAGCTCAACTCACCAGCCACGCGCAGCAGCGTCTGGCGGATGTGGGCCCGGTCACGGCCGTGGCGCGTGGACTCGAAGCTGACCGTCAGCGACATCGGCGCGCCGAGCCGGCCGGGAACAACGGGGGCGGCGACGCAGGCGTAGCCCGGGGTGAACTCGCCGTCCTCGACGTGCGCGCCATCGCGCATGCCGCGGCGCAGCGCGACGGTCAGGTCGGCGTACGTGGAGCAGGTGTGGGGGGTGAACTGCGGGTAGGGCTCCGCCGGCAGCAGCCGCCGGCGCGCCCCCGTCGGCAATGCGGCCAGCAGCGCCCGGCCGCCGGCCGTGGGCCACAGCGGGAAGGCAGGCAGCGTCTCGCTGTCATCGGCGGTCCGGCGCGTCGCGTACACGCGCGTCACCGTGACCGCCTCGGCTCCGGCGAGTTGCAGCAGATACACCGTCTCACCTGCCGCGGCCGCCACCAGCGCCATCGACGGCGCCGCCTGCTGGATCAGCGGCGCGAACCAGGGCGCCAGCAGACGCAGCGCGTGCCCGCTCAGGACGAACCGGCGCGACGGAAGCCGGGCGGCGTACCCATGGGTCATGAGCGTGGCCAGGAGCCGCGACGCGGTGGACTTGTCGACGCCGAGTTGCTCAGCCAGCGCGGACACCGAGACGCCTCCGGGCGGCGCCTGACCGAGGGCGTCGAGCGCGTCGAGCGCTCGCCCGGCCGAGCGCAGCCCCGGGCCTGCCGCTTGCGGTGCGTTGCAGCGACCGCTGGCGGCTCCAGCTTCGCTCGGTGCCATCGAGGCCGATCATAGACCGGTCATTGCCAGGAGGGTCAGTGACTTGCACTTTGCTAGTGTCGATTCATGACGCCCTCGCTGATCTCCGGCCATGGCCCGACGGCAGACGAGCGCCCCAGCGCGCCGGGGTCGCTGCCCGGCGACGCGGAGGCGCTGGACGCCTACTCGCGGGTGATCACCCACGTCGCCGAGGTGCTGTCGCCGTCGGTGGCGAACCTGCGCGTGTCACGCCGCGGTCGCGGCGGGCGCCAGCAGGAGGGCGGCGGCTCGGGGGTCGCGATCACGCCCGACGGCTACCTGCTCTCAAACGCCCACGTCGTCCGCGCGTCGCGCGACCCCAACATCCGCGCGTCGTTCACCGACGGCAGCGAGGTGCCCGCGCACGTGGTCGGGATCGATCCGCTGTCGGACCTCGCCGTGCTGCGCGTCGAGGGCGACCCGCTGGTGCCGGCGACGCTCGGCGACGCGGCACGGCTGCGCGTCGGCCAGCTCGTCGTCGCGATCGGCAACCCGCACGGCTTCGCGGGTTCGGTGACCGCCGGCGTCGTGTCGGCGCTCGGCCGCTCGCTGCCGACCCGCTCGGGCAGCGCCATGCGGGTGATCGACGACGTGATCCAGACCGACGCGGCGCTCAACCCCGGCAACTCCGGCGGCGCGCTGGCCGACGGCCGCGGCCGCGTCGTGGGCATCAACACCGCCGTCGCCGGCGTCGGCCTCGGGCTGGCGGTGCCGATGAACGCGACGACGCGTGACATCGTCGCGACGCTGATCCGCGACGGCCGCGTCCGCCGCGCCTGGATCGGCGTCGCCGGCGGCACGCGGCCGCTGCCGCCGCGGATCGCGTCGCGCCTTGCGCGCGATCGCGGCGTCGAGGTCGCCGAGGTGATCGAGGGGTCCCCGGCCGCCCGCGCCGGCCTCCGTGGCGAGGATCTGATCGTCGCTGTGGACGGCGTCCCCGTGCGCGGCGTCGATGACCTGCAGCGGATCATGACCGCCGACAAGATCGGCCGGACGGCGACGCTGGAGCTGGTCCGCGAAGGCTCGCTGCGCAACGTCCGCGTGATGCCGGCGGAGCTACGCAGCTAGGGGCCGGTGGCCGGCTCGGGCTCCTCGCCCTCGGCCGGGATGTCGCGGCGCGAGCGGACGAGGAAGCGGCGGCGGCTGTCGTTCCAGCGCAGCGTCTGCTCCTTCTGCAGCGCTGGGCAGCAGAGCTCGTCGCCGGTCTCGTAGCTGGCGGTGCGGACGATCAGGTCGCTGCGGCGGACCTGGGTGAACGCGCGCAGGACGCCCTCGCGGCGGTAGACGGCGCGCAGCTGGGAGCCCTCGGCGGCGCCGTCGGTGGAGAACACGTAGACGGCGACCGCGCCCGACGCGCCGCCCGACTGGACGCGGACGACGGCGTCGGCCTTGTCGTCGCCGGTGAGGTCGCGGAACGCGATCGAACGGTCGACGTGGCCGGAGCCCTGGGGGCCGAGCAGCGCCTTGACGAGGTCGCTGGTGCCTCGGTCCTCGAGCAGCTCACGCTCGAAGAAGCGCTGCGACTCGGATTGGTCGGCGCCGGCCAGCGCGACCGTCAGCAGCGGGGCGCCGGCCGCGGCAGCGGCGATCGCGGCGAGGGCGAGACGGCGACGGCGGCGGTTGGGCACTGGGCTAAGGCTGTAGCAGGTCGTTCTGCGCCGAGGGCCGCTGCTCGCCGACGCTCAGCGAGGCGGCCTTGATGCCGTCGCCGTCGGCCTTCAGCGTGTAGCTGCCCTCCCGCAGATCCGCCTTGATCTGGCTCGTGCCGGCCGGATCGATCGGGTCGGTGCTGGCGGTGACGCCCGGACCGCTCGCCACGTCCTCGGTCTCCAGCGTCAGCTTCAGCGACTCGTCGGTCTGGTTGGAGATGATCAGCACGATCGGCCCGGCGCCGAACGTCGCCGGCGACACGTCGACGCTGCGGCCGGTGATAGCGGCCGTGACCGTGATCGGCGCCGGCGGGCGCGGCTGGTTGGCGTAGTCCTCGTCGTCGCCGCAACCGCCCGCGACGATCGCCGAAACCGCGCAGGCAGCCAGGAGCGTGAATGCACGCTGCTGCCTCCGTCCGGTTGTCGTCGACGACCGCTGCATCGCTCTCTCCTCCGCCCCGAACCCCGGGGGAGCGCGAACCCTAAAGCAATTCCCGGTCGCGTCGCGCCGCTCTTGTGCCGCGTGGCTGCAAGCGCGCATTCAAGCCGTCCGGAGCGTATGGACTCATTTGAGGTTCGCCCATGCTCGCCTCACCGCTGCTGACCGCCGAGTTCCTCGTCGTCGACACCGAGACGAACGGGCTCAACGGCCCCGAATGCGAGCTCACCGAGGTCGGCGCCGTGCTCGTCGGCGGCGGCGAGCTGCACGATCGCTGGTCCTCGCTGGTCGGCGTCTCGCGGCCGCTGTCGCGGGGGATCCAGCGCTTCACCGGCATTACACAGCAGATGGCGGACGGCGCGCCGCCGCCGGAGGATGTGCTGCCGGAGTTCGCGCGGTGGCTGAACGGGCGCGTGCTGGTCGCGCACTCGTCGGGCTTCGACGAGCGGGTGCTGCGCCAGGCGTTCGCGCGCGTCGGCCTGGACTGGCCCGACCCGCCCGTGCTCTGCACGGTCGCGCTCGCGCGCCGGCTGGCGCCGCTGCAGCGCCGCCGCGGCCTTGCCGCACTGGCGGGAGCGCTCGGGATCGAGGTGGGCGTGACGCACCGCGCACTGCCCGACGCGGAGACGTGCGCGCGCGTTTTCTGTGCCCTGTTCCCGAAGCTGTGCGCACACGCGCAGACGATCGGCGACGCGCGATCGCTGCTGAAGGGGCGAAAGGCCAAGGACGGCGGCCTGGCCGCGAAGCAGCGCGCGGCGCGCAAGGGCGCGCGCCGGCGCCCGCCCGAGCGGCGCCCCGACTTCTCGGCGCTGCCGAAGGACCCCGGCGTCTACGTCTTCCGCGATGCGGATGGGCGCGTGCTCTACGTCGGCAAGTCGGTCTCACTGCGCACGCGCGCGCGAGCGCACTTCGCCGGCGACGCCGCCTGGACGGCTCAGGCCGAGCACGTCGACCACCAGGTCACCCACTCCGAGCTGGGCGCGCTGCTGCTCGAGCACCGGCTGATCCGCTCGCTCAAGCCGCCCGGCAACGTGCGCGCCAAGCGCCCCGCCGACGGCCTCTACTACCTGCGCTGCCGCCTCGACATCCCGTTCCCCATCCTCGAGGTCGGCGCCGAGCCCGCCGCCGGCCACGCCGTCTGCGTCGGTCCCGTCCACGGGCGGGCGACGCTGGTCGAGCTGGCCGAGCAGCTCAACTCACTGTTCGGCCTGCGCCACTGCGGCCGGGCACTGAAGCGGCGCGACCATCCCTCCGCCTACGGGCAGATGGGCCGCTGCCTGTCGCCGTGCCTCGGCGATCTCGATCCCAACCTGTACCGGCAGCGGCTCGACACGGCGCTGGCGCTGTTCGACGACGACGGCAGCTCGGCGCTGCTCGCCCACGTCAATCGCCAGATGCGCGACGCCGCGGCAGCGCAGCAGTTCGAGCGCGCCGCCTGGCTGCGCCGCCGCCACAAGCGCCTGAGCGAGTTGCTGCTGCGCCTCGGCGGCGTCCTGCGCGCCACCCACGCCGGCGCCCGGCTGGTGCTCGCGCCGCCATCCGAGCAAGCCCCGCTGGGACGCGCTCTGGATCGGCGGCGGCCGCGTCATCGACTGGCTGCCCTACACCGGCGACGTCGCCGACGCCGTCGCCCGCAGCGAGCGGGCGCTGCGCAGCGCCGGCAACACGTGGCTGCCGCCCGAGGCGGTCGACGAGGCGCGGCTGGCGGGCGCCTGGCTGGCTGCACACCCGGAGTCACCGGTGCTCGAGCTGCGCGACCCACGCGCCATCCCGGCCTGGCTGGAGCACGAGACGGGCGCAGGCGCGGCGGCGGCCTGACGGACTGCGGTCCGGTCCGTCCTACGGGGCATATCGCCCCATAGGACGGACATGATTTCATCCCCGCGCCTGCAGGCGCGCCTCGAATCTTCGCGACGACTGCGCGAGGCGCCGACTTGACCTCGGTGTCGGGGATGCGGACCACCTCGATCCCCTGCAAATCGAGCAGCGCGTCGCGCTGGCGGTCGATCCGGCGTCCGGTTGGCGTGCGATGCCGCGGTCCGTCCCATTCGACGACGAGTCGCTGGCGCGGCCACCAAAGATCGACCCTGAAGCCGCACACGAGCACGTTGACCTGTGGCGCCGGCAGTCCCGCTCGCAGCACGAGCAGCAGCCCTTCGTCCTCGAGCTTGCTGTCCGTGTACGCGAAGCCGGGATGGTGCAGGGCCAGCGCCCGATCCAACGCTCTCCGACCGTGGTGCCGGGTAGCGCGGCCAACGGCGGCATCGAGGGCGGTGAGGTCGAGCAGGCCGTGGAACTCAGCGTTCGCGAGCGCCTTGCTGACCCGCTCGGGGTGCGTGTCGGCGAGGTCGAGCAGCGTGCGGGACGGGGTCGTGACCCGCATGCCCTCGTGAGTCTGCACGTCGAGATCGTTCAGTCGCGGACGATGGAAGCGCACGCCGGGCAAATCGCGACGGTCGCCGGGGACTGAGACGTGGACCGGCCCCGCGAAGCCGTCCAGCAGCAGCCACCAGCCCGCCGCGGTGCGGTGGCTGATCACGGCTCGATCGCCCCCGAGCAGATACGCGGCCCACACCTTCGCGGTCCGCGGCAGGAGCGATCGCGGCGCGATCGTGTATACGCCGCGGTGCCAGCGGTGCAGGCGGCCGCGCGCGACCGCCTTCGTTACCTCCTTGCCGCGCAGTCCGCGTTCGGCCAGTTGGGCGGTCGAGATCACGCCCGATTGCGTCGTCGCTAAAGCCACGATCGATTCATGTCCGGGAAATGGGGCCATTTGCCCCATAGGTCGGACCGGACTGCGGTCCGACCCCGGCCTGGCGACGAAAACTACGCCCGCGACTTCTCCTTCTTCCCGCCCCACGCCATCACGCCGAGGGGGCCGAGCGCGTTGCGTTCCTTCTCCGGCACCGGTTCGGTGTGGTGCGGTGGGCGGTAGTCGGTGGCGATCACGTGGGTGACGGGGACACCGGTGATATTGGCGACGCGGTGGGGGAGGTCGACCTTGAGCCACTTGGACCACTGGCCCGGCATCGTGCAGACGATCACCTCGTCGAACTTGCGCGGGTCCCAGGCTTCCGAGACGGCGACGACGGGATCGGCGTCGCCGACCATGCCGTCGGCCGCGATGCCGGCCTCGACGAGTTGGGCGAGCGCGGCCTCGCGCCGCTCGAACGCCTTCTCGCGCCCCGCTCCGCCGACCCCGAGGGCGGGAACGAGCACGGTGACCTGGATCTCGTCGGTGGACGCCCGCTCCTTCAGCGCAGCCAGCAGATCGGTTGAAGTTGCCGTCACGTTGGCGATGACGAGGATCTTGCGGTGCCAGCCCATGGCTTCTCCTCGGGACACTCGGTTGCGGGCGCTCACGGGGAACGTAGCGCGGCTGTCCAGTCAGGCGCGCCGCCTGAAGGTCTGCCCTGAAAGTCCCTTGACACACCGGACCGATGGTTATTAGCGTCGCGTGTCATGGGTATGACCTCCGCTGCGCGCCGGCGGGACGCCTCGGGCCAGGACGCCAGCGCTGCTGCGTCGCGGCAGCCGACCGTCGCGATCTCGCCGCCGCCAAACGTCCAGCGCGCGCTCGCGCGCGCGGCCGCGCCGCCTGCCGCGCCGCCTTTCCGCGTGACGCAGGCGACGGCGCCGAAGCTGGCGCGGCTGACCGAGGCGGAGGAGCGCAAGAAGCGCGAGGAGAAGAAGAAGAACATGAAGGGGCATCCGCTCGGTCTGCCGATGCCCTTGATGCTGGTCAAGAACGACATCGTCCCGGGCGAGGGGGTGCCGGCGCCGCTGGTCAAGCACTCGGCCGGCAGGGACCAGGCCAAGCAGGAAGAGATCGGCAAGACGCACATCGACCTTCCCGCGGCGGGCATCGGGCTGCTCAACCTGAAGGGCAGCTTCGAGGCCGGGTACAAGCTCGACGGCGCGCTGACCTGCAAGCTCCAGCGCGAGGTCAACGAGGAGGACATGGACAAGCCGGCGGACCCGGTGATCGACAAGCTGGGCCTGAACGGGACCGTGAAGGCAAAAGGTTCGGTCGGCGGCTCGATCTCGGCGTTCATGGGCTTCGACGCCAAGGTCGTCGGTATCGAGGCCGGGCTGAAGGGGTCGGTGAAGGTCAGCGGCGACGGCGAGTTCAAGGTCAACGGCGGGCTGACCAGCAAGGGAGACCCGGAAGGCTCGTGGAAGCCGTGGGGCGGTGAGCTCGACTACTCGGTCAACATCACCGCGGATGTGACCGTTGCCGCCTCCGGCTACTTCAAGTGGAAGCTGCTGTTCCTCGGCGACGAGTACGAGGTCAAGCTCGGCGAGTGGAAGGCCGGGACGATCACGGTCACCGGCTCGGGAAAGATGGGCTATGCCAACCCGCCGAAGCTGTCGGACCTCAAGATCAAGTTCAACTGGGGCTCCGTGCCCAAGCCGGAGACCAAGAAGGAGAAGAGCAAGGGCCTGCTCGGCCTTGGGGTCCTCGGACTCAAGCGGGCGACCCAGGAGCTGGAGCCGCCGCCGCCCGACGACAAGGGCGGGAAGCCGACGCTGCGCAACCAGTTCCCGCTGCTCGCCCGCACGGGCGGCGCGGAGGAGCAGGGCGGCGGGATAAAGCAGCCGCCTCCTATGCCGATCGTCGAAGAGGAGTAGGCCCCGTTGCCGGGCGCCGGCCCGACGCGCGTCGACGCGTTCCTGGCCGAGCGGGTGGAGGTGCGAGACGGCCGCCTGGACGCGGTCGGCCTGGGCTGGACGCGGGTGGCGCCCGAACGGCTGCCGGCGGTGATGGAACTCGGGCTGGGCTGCCTGTTCCGCCTCGCCGGCGACGTCACCGAGTTGAGCGTGGGCGTCGGCGTGCGGCTGGAGGGACCGGGCGGCGACCCGATCCCGCTCGGACCCGACGTGCCGCGCCTGGAGGGCCGGCTGGAGGTCGAATCCGACGGCGGCACGGCGCCCGTCGAGCGGGTGGTCCCATTGGCGATCCAGATCGACGAGGTGGCGCTGCGCCAGCCCGGCGTTCACCGCTTCGTGATCGCGCTCGACGGCGTCGACGCGAAACTCGTCGCCTTTGAGGTGGTGGGGTCGCAGTGTGAGGGATGTCACCCTCACCAGTGGCATTCGGCACGAGCGTGCCGTGTGGTGAACCTCCCTCCAGGTCCGAGACAGCCCTCGCTCGTCCAGCTCGCCGGTTTCTGGACGCGGCCGCTGCCGTATCTCGAACGGCTGCGAGCGCGTTACGGCAAGCGCTTCACGATGCGGCTGCCGCTGACGCCGCCGCTCGTCTACATCACCGACCCGGCCGAGGTGAAGCAGGCCTACACCGCGCCCGCGGACGTGCTGCATCCCGGCGCCGGGGCGAAGATCCTCGAGCCGGTGGTCGGCCCGCGGTCGGTGATCCTGCTCGACGAGGACGCGCACATGGAGCAGCGCAAGCTGATGCTGCCCGCCTTCCACGGCGACCGGATGGAGCGGCTGACGGGACTCGTCGCCGAGGTCACCGAGCGCGAGGTGGCGGGCTGGCAGGGTGAGCGCGAGGTCACGCTGCATCCGCGACTGCAGGCGCTGACGCTGGAGATCGTCCTGCGGGCCGTGTTCGGCCTCGACCCGGGGCCGCGGCTGGACGCGATGCGCGAGAGCGTCGCCAACCTGCTGTCCTTCGGCGACAACCCGCTCAGCCTGTTCGGC
Organism: uncultured Thermoleophilaceae bacterium; assembly: GCA_963825775.1. Taxonomy (GTDB): domain Bacteria; phylum Actinomycetota; class Thermoleophilia; order Solirubrobacterales; family Thermoleophilaceae; genus JAAYBF01. The sequence continues at coordinate 617,079 of CAWGUV010000016.1, forward strand.
CAGCCGCCCGACTGGCTGCTGCCGCTCGCCGAGCGCCTGCCGATGACGGCCGGCTTCTTCCGCGACCAGCGGCGCGTCGACGAGTTGCTCTACGCGCAGATCGACGAGCGCCGCCGCGCCGGCGGCGACCGCGACGACATCCTCTCGGTGCTGCTCGCGGCAAGCCACACCGACGGCTCGCCGATGACGCGCGAGGAGATCCGCGACGAGCTGCTGACGCTGCTGGTCGCCGGCCACGAGACGACCGCGTCGGCGCTCGCGTGGGCATTCGAGCGCCTCGTCGCCGTGCCGGACGTGCTCGACCGGCTCGCAGCCGCGGTCGCCGGCGGCGACGACGCGTACGTGACCGCGACGATCCAGGAGACGCTGCGCAGCCGCCCGGTGCTGCCCAACACGGCGCCGCGGCTGGTGCGCAAGCCGATCGAGGTCGGCGGCTGGCACTACGAGCCCGGCTGCGCGCTGGTTGCCAACGCGTACCTGATGCACCACGATCCCGACATCTACCCCGAGCCGTACACGTTCCGGCCTGAGCGGTTCCTCGAGAAGCCGCCCGGCACCTACTCGTGGATCCCGTTCGGCGGCGGCCGGCGGCGCTGCCTCGGCGCCAGCTTCGCGCTGCTGGAGATGAAGCTCGTGATCCGCGCCATCCTGACGCGCTACACGGTGAGCGCGGTGGCGCGCGGCGGCGAGCGGGCCGTGCGGCGGGCGATCACGATCACGCCGCAGCGCGGCTCACGGGTGGCGCTCGGTGCTCGCACGCGCGACGCGCCGGTGCCTGCCGCGGCGGTGGCGGCATGAGCCTGGACAGCTGTCCCTGGCTGCACCGCGGCTCCTACGCCCACCTCGAGGGCGGCGACATGGACGCCGGCGGGCGCGGGCAGCTGGTCGACGGCGTCCATCGCCGCATGTTCTGGATCGGCTGGCTGGCCAACGCAGTCGGCGCCGCCGTCGTGACGCTGGCGCTCGGGTTCCTGATCCCGATCTTCTTCGCCGACATCGACGCGCACGCACTGCTGCTCGAGAACCTGCCCTTCATGGTTCCCTACTTCATCGTCGCCGGCATGGTCGTGATGACGCTCGCGGACCGCAACCACGACAAAGCCGTCGCGTGGATCCGCGAAGGGCGCGAGCCCACCCCGGCCGAGCACCGGCTGACGCTGCAGCTGTGCTCGCGCTCGGTGCTGATCACCGCCGGCTGCTGGGCGGTCGGCGGCACCATGTTCGGGCTGCTCAACCTCGACCACGGCGTCGGCTTCGCGATCCTCTGCGCGGCCACCATCTGGCTCGGCGGCGAGACAACATCGGCGCTCGAGTACCTGCTCTCCGAGCGCGGCGCCCGCCCTGTCACCGCGCTCGCGCTGGCGGCCCGGCTGCCCAGCCGCCCCGTCGGCCTCGGCGTCCGCGACCGGCTGCTCGCCGCCTGGAGCCTCGGCACCGGCGTGCCGATCACCGGCGTCCTCGCCGTCGGCATCGTCGGTGTCGCCAACGACGGGGTCGAGACCAGATACGTCGCCGCCGCCGGGCTGTTCCTCGGCGCCGTGGCGCTGGTCGTCGGCCTGCTCGCGACCATCCTGGCCGCCAAGGCGATCGCCGACCCGGTCACGTCCGTGCGGGCCGCTCTGGACCGCGTGGCCGGGGGAGACCTCGACACGCACGTGCGCATCGACGACGGCAGCGAGGTCGGGCTGCTGCAGGCCGGCTTCAACCGGATGGCCGAGGGGATGCGCGAGCGCGAGCGGATCCGCGACATGTTCGGCCGCCAGGTCGGCCACGACGTCGCCCGCGCGGCGTTGCGCGACGGCGCCCGCCTGTACGGAGAGGAGCGCGAGATCGGCGCCCTGTTCATCGACATCACCGGCTCGACGTCGATGGCGCTGGCGATGCCGCCGACCGAGGTGGTCGCCGTGCTCAACCGCTTCTTCCGCGTCGTCGTCGACGTCGTCGAGTCCGAGCAGGGACTGGTGAACAAGTTCGAGGGCGACGCGGCGCTGTGCGTGTTCGGCGCTCCCGTCGCGTGCGGCGATCCCGCCGGCAGCGCTCTGCGGGCAGCGCGGACGCTGGCGGCGCGGCTCGATCGCGAGCTGCCCGAGATCGGCTTCGGCATCGGCGTCTCGGCCGGCCGCGCCGTCGCCGGCAACGTCGGCTCCGAGCGCCGCTTCGAGTACACGGTGATCGGCGATCCGGTCAACGAGGCGGCACGCCTGTGCGATCTGGCCAAGCAGCGCGGCGAGGCCGTGATCGCGTCCGAGAGCGCGCTGCACCGCTCCGCCGACGGCGAGGACGAGAGCTGGGCGGTGACCGACCGGACCGTCCTGCGCGGCCGGCTGGACGCCACCGGGCTGGCGCTGCCGCGCGGCTGAGCAGAGCGGCGCGGGCGGCGCGGCCGCCGTCGGCCGATCAGGGTTTCGGCGCCGACGTACACTGGTCATGCTCCGCGCAGCCGGCTCCGTCGGTCGCCCGGTCCGACCTGAGGAGGTCCCGGTGGCTGACCTGCACGAGAAGTCCGCGCGCACGCACGAAGATCGCGTACCAATCCGCGGCGATGCCCTTTCGTTCGGCAGTCGCCGGGTTAGGCAAACGCCGTACGGGGAGAAGGATGCCGCTGACGTCGGCCAGCCCATCGACGGCCTCGTAGGTGAGGGCCGGACGATGCACGAAGCAGACGCGGGCAGCGACTTCCGCGACGACAATCCGTCGGCGAATCCAGCCGACCGCGGCATCCCAATCCCGACCGATCTCGTGCCCAACAACGTCGAGGCGACGCTCGACGTCAACGCCGCCGACATCGAGAACCTTTGCAAGCTGCGAGGCGTCGGCCAGGTCGCCGCGAAGCGCATCATCGCCCACCGCGAAGCCAACGGTCCGTTCGGCTCGATCAACGACCTGGTCGGCCTCGAGGGCTTCGAGCGATCGCGCGTGGCGCAGTTGGCGACCCAGGGCGCGTACGCCGGGTAGCGGCCGGCGTCGCTCAGAACGGCAGCTCGACGAGCGTGGCCTCCTGCGCGGCCGGCTGGACGCCACCGGGCTGGCGCTGCCGCGCGGCTGAGAAGGACAGGCATAAAAGCGCTCGAATCCGGGTAAGGCTGACGCGGCAATGCCCAGGTGCTGGAGCTGGTCGGGCGCAGCCGCGTTGGTGGTCGCGGTGTTCGCAGCGCTGCCGGGATCGGCGGTGGCGACCGGCGGGCTGGTCCAGCTGCCGGGAGCGGCGGGATGCCTGAAAGCCGACAACAGCAACTCGCCGTGTGGGCCGTTCCGGCGTGCCGACGATCCGCGTGCGGTGGCGCTCTCGCCCGACGGACGACACGCCTACGTCGCGAACTACAGCGCCTCGTCGATCGCGATCCTCGACCGTGATCCTGCGACGGGGGCGCTCACGCAGAAGGCCGGCCGGGCGGGCTGCGTGGCCGCTGCGGGCGGCAGCGAGTGCGCGCCCGAGACGGGCGCGACCACGGGGCTCTCGCTGCCGCGCGCAATCGTGGTCAGCCCCGACGGCCGCAACGTCTACGCCGCCGCCTACACCGCCAGTGCCGTTGTCGTCTTCGACCGCGACGGCGGCAACGGCGAGCTGACCCAGAAGCCGGGCACTGCGGGCTGCATCGCCGACGGCACGGCAGGCTGCACGGCGGCTCGCGAGATGCTCAACCCGTTCGCGCTCGCGATTGCGCCGGACGGGCACCACCTCTACGTGACCGCGCACGACGGCTCCACGCCAGCCCAGAGCACGGTCGCGGTGCTCACCCGGGCCGAGGACGGAACGCTCAGCCAGGCTGCCGGGGCCCCAGGGTGTGTCTCGAATGGTGCGACGGCCGGCTGCACAGCCAATGCGCCCGCGCTGTCGGGCAGCTACGGCGTTGCAGTCAGCCCCGACAACGCGTTCGTCTACGTCTCGACGAGCGGCGACAGCTCCGTCGTCGCGTTCGCGCGGGACGCGGCGAATGGCGCGCTGGCGCCTGTCGATCCCGCCGCCGGCGGCTGCGTCGTGCCGGCGGCGAAGGACGGGTGCGCGGCGGTGCCGGGCATGAGCGTGCTCTACGCCGTCGCTACCGACGCGCGCCGGGTGTACGCGGCGAGCTCGGGCAGCGACCGCGTGGTCGCGTTCGATCGGCAGCCCAACGGCGGCCTTGCCTCAGCGGGCTGCGCCAGCAACGGCGGCTCGGGCGGCTGCGCGGCGGCGCGCTCGCTCGACGCACCCAGCCAGCTCGCGCTCAGCCCCGACGGGAGCAGCCTGTACGTCGCCAGCATCGACAGCGACAGCGTGACCGCGTTCGACGTCGACGGGAGCGCCGGGACGCTGACGGCGAAGCCGGGCGTGTTCGGCTGCGTCGCTAGCAGCGCCCAGGCCGACTGCGCTGGCGGCGTGTCGCTCGACAGCGCGGCGGCGACGACGCAGGGCTTGGCGGTCGCAGCGGACGGCCGCACCGTGTACTCGACTGCGACGGCCGACGACGGCGTGGTGGCGCTCCGGCGCGACACCGCCCCGCCGGTGTGCGCGAACGGGTCGGCCACCATCCCCGCGGGGACGACGCGGGCGCTCCAGCTCGAGTGCAGCGACGCCGACGGTGACGCCATGACGCTGAGCGTCGCCTCGCCGCCGGCTGGCGGCGCGCTTGCCACGATCGATCAGGCGACCCGGCAGGTCGGCTTCGTCCCGGCACCCGGATTCGTCGGCACGTCAACGTTCACGTTCCGCGCAAGCGCGGCGGGAGCCGACAGCGCGCCGGCGACGTTCACCGTCGGGGTCAGGTGCATGACCCGCAAGGAGATCCGCGGGAACGGCATCGACGAGGACTGCGACGGGGCCGACGGGAAGCCGATCGTCAGCGTCCGCTACCTCGCCGGCTGGTTCCTGCTCACGCAAGGAGTGCGCGTGGCCCGTCTGTCGATCCTGCGCCCGCCGAAGGGCCTGGCGATCGAGTTGCGCTGCAAGGGGAGCGGCTGTCCGTCCAAACCACGGCGCACGAAGGTCAAGCGGGCGGCCCGCGTCCACCAACGTCGCGCGGCTGGTGGGCCGCAGGCTGTTGCGGACGGGAACGGTGCTCGAGCTGCGGCTCTCGCTCCCCGGGAGCGTCACGCGGGTCGTCCGCTTCACCGTGCGTGGCCGCAAGCGCAATCCGGCGACGCGCGAGCTCTGCCTGCCCGCGGCCGCCAAGCGGCCAGTCGACTGCGACTGACTCCGCCGGGCGGTTCTACTCAGCCAGGCTCAGAAAGGCAGCGCCGCGACCGTCGCCTCGGCGCCGTTGCCGCCGGCGCGCAGGACGGCGCCGGGCTCGGCCTCGCGCCGCACGAGCGCCAGCGCGATCGGGCCGTGCCGCGGCGAGTCGACGACGGTGGCGACGCGGCCGACGACCTTCTCGCCGAGCCTGAGCTCATCGCCGGGGGCGACCTCGCCGCCGCCCAGCTTGAGCCCGCGCAGGTGGCGGTTGGGCTTGCCCTTGTAGTGCAGCCGGGCGACGGTCTCCTGGCCGACGTAGCAACCCTTGGTGAAGCTGACGGCGCGCTCGTTGAGGCCGGCCTCCTGCGGGATCACGGTCTCGTCGAGCTCATGGCCCCAGCGGGGGCGGCCGGACTCGACGCGCAGCACCTCCGCGGCAGTCTCGGGGACCTCCTGCGCGCCGGCCGCCAGCAGCGCAGCGCGGACGCGCTCGGTGTCGGCGCTGTCGGCGACGAGCACGTCGAGGCCGCCGTCGGTGGCGATCAGCCGCACCGGCGCGCCCGCGATCGTCGCGGCGGCGTGGGCGTGCTCCTCTGATCCCGGGTCACCGCCGGCGATCTCGCGCGCCCGCGGCCCGATCAGCGACAGCAGCCCCGACTCCAGCGTCCGCTTGTGCAACTCGACGTCGCGGCCCAGCTTGTAGCGGCGGATCATCCCGAACAACTCCTGCAGCGCCGGACGCTCGCAGTCCAGCAGCAGCTCGTCGCCGGTCTCGAGCACGCGCAGGTCGCCGAGCATCTTGCCCTTGTGCGTCAGGAAGGCGGCGTAGCAGCCCTCGCCCGGCGCCAGCGCCTCGATGTCGTTGGTCACCTGCCCCTGCAGGAACTCGCGCCGCTCGCCGCCGGTCAGCGCCAGCCGGCCGCGCTCGGAGCGGTCCAGCAGGCCGGCCTGCCGGCGCAGGATGCGGTCGTGATCGATACGGGCCTCGGCTACCACTCACCTTGATCGTAGAACCCGTGCGCCCTGATCAGCCGTCGCTCGACCTCGCGCTGCAGCTCCTCCAGCGCCAGTGCCTGCGGCACACCGGCGGCGAGCGCCGAGCGCACGACGCCCGCCTCGATCTCGCCGTCCAGCGACTCCAGCAGCGCCAGCAGCCCGTCGACGTCCAGCCCGCGGGCGCGGGAGAACACGTCATCGGGGTTCGGAAGCGCCGTCACCGAGTAGCCTCCTGGACGCATCATGGCCTCCCTCGCGCAGAGCTTCCAGGAGATCGTCGACTCGCTGCCGAGCGACTGGACCGATCTCGAGTTCGATCTGCGCGTCGACGAGAGCCGCTACGTCGACGCCGCCGTACTGCTCGTGGTCTGCAACGCACAGCCCTACTCCAAGCACGACTGGCACTTCCACATCCTCGTCGCGCACCAGTTCGGCCACGCGGCCGCCGCCCCGGCCGTGCACCGCGCGCTGAGCCGCCTGGACGAGGCGGGGATCGGCGGCGAGCTGGTCCTGCGCGAGATGCGCACCGGCCGCGTCGAGGTCGTGCAGATGTGGGGCCGCCCGGAGTCGGTGCGCGAGGAATTCCGCCGCGTGCGGGCGCAATAGGTGCGATGGCCCGCGTCGTCGCCATCTTCGACGATCTGCTGCTGGGGTCCAACGTGCACGGCTGGCTGGCGGCCGGCGGCCACGACGTGACGCTGGCCGGCGCGCCCGGCGACCTGCCGCCGGCCGATGTGATCGTCGTCGACCTGAACGCCGGCTTCGACGGGATCGGCGTCGCCGGCTCCGATGGCGAGGCCAAGTACGTCGGCGTCTACCAGCACACCGACGTCGAGATCCGCACCGCGGCGCTCGATGCCGGCTTCGACCTGGTCGTCCCGCGCTCGCGCATGGCGCGCGAGGGTGCGGAGCTGGTCGACCGGCTGTGCGCCGACACTGAGTGACCGGCCCCGCCACGGGTGGGCAGTGGGTGAAAACGGGCGCCGTGCTGCTCCTGCTGGCGGGGATCACCCAGGTCGCCTACGGTGCGGCGGCGATCGGCGGGATCGCGGCGCTCGAGGACAACGTGCGCGAGATCGAGTCCGATCCCCGCTACGGCGAGCTCTACCTCAGCCTCGCTGCATGGGGTTTGCTGCTGGTGATGGCCGCGATCGGCGAGCTGTTCGCGGCGTGGCGACTGGCGCGACGCGCTCGCGGCGCGCGGCTGGCCGGCCTCGGCGCGGCGCTGCTCGGGCTCGCCGTGGCCTTCTTCACGCTGGCGCTCTTCCATCTGGCCGCGCTGGTCACGGTGGCGCTGCTGCTGGCGGCGCTCTACGTCCTGTCCTACCGCGTCAACGGCTAAGGCCACTACCCGCCCGCGGGCTTTTGCGGCGGTTGGAGCGGGCTGCTGGCGGGCGCGGCGCGGGCGTTTGGCGCTGCGTCGACGGCGGGCAAAGATGGGGTGAGCGGGTCTGGCCTGCGCGGTGTCGCCGCGGGACCCGGTCGCGTCATACGTATGACGCGGCAACTTCCGCACGATGCCCGAGGTGTCGCGCCGCGGATCGGCGGAGCGTCGTCCGAGCCGCGTCGAGCATGGCCGACATGACGCCGTGGGCTGGCTGGCGTCGGCCAGAACGCGGCGCGCAGGCTCCGACTACCCCATCCTCATTGCCGCCGTTGCCGGAAACGTCGCACCGCACGCCCCGAACAGCGCCGCCCCGCCGAGGCGCCGCGCGCAACCGCCGCAACGCACCCCCGGCGCGACGTAAGCAAACGGGGGCTACAGGCCCGATCAGCGGCAGGGGGTGCGCGGCGACTTGCGCGACGGCACCGTGCATGGCGAGATCCGCGAGTAGGGCCCGCGGAACGGCTGCGGGTCCAGCGCGTCGTCGCCCGCCGGGTAGGAGTTGCGGCAGTAGCCCTGGTTGGGCGACGCGTTCTGCGACGCGGGGTTGCAGTTCGCGGCCGCCGGCGAGTCGCTGAGCTCGGCCGGGTCGAGGTTGAGCGCGGCGCGGACGTAGCGGCCCTTGCTGTCGGAGCTGGTGATCGCCGACGCGAGCAGCGCGTAGCCGGTCGCGATCCCCTTCGAGCGCGGCGTCAGGTAGTCGAGCGCCGGCACCAGGTTGCGGGCGCCGGGCCCGCCGGCCTTCACGACCGGGACGAGCTCGTCGAGCAGGACGCGCAGCTTGCTCAGCACCGGTGTGGCCTGCCGGCTCAGCGGCCCGAGCCCGTGTGCGATCGCGATCAGGTCGCCGACCGCGGCGCCGAGCGGCGCGTCGGAGCGAGGATCGAGCGCCCGCGCCAGCGGCGGTGAGACGTCGCGCAGCTTGGCGAACACCGGGCGCGCCTCGGTCAGCAGCGGGCGTAGCTGCGCCAGCGAGGTGCGCCCGCTGGCGAGCAGGCGCGGCAGCTCGTCGAGGCCCTGCTCGAGCGACCGCGTGTTGGACGCGAGCGACTGCAGCGTCGTCCGGCCGGATCCGACGATCGTGCGGATCGACTGCTCGCGGTCGCCGATCGTCGTCAGCACCGTGCTCGCGGTCCGCACCAGCTCGGCGATCTCGCGCTCCTGGCCGCGCAGCGTCCGCGTCAGCGTGTGCAGCTCCGACACCGTGCGCGACGCTCCGCCGAGCGTCGCGTTGAGGCGCTCGCCGTTGCCCGGCGCCGCCGTCCCGGCCGCCACCGTCCGGATCAGCGACTTGACGTGCCGGCGGCCCTTCGCGTCAAGGAAGGACAGCGCCTCGTCGAAGTCGACCGTGGTCTCGGTGCGGCGGACCTCGTCGCCCGTCTTCAGCGCCGGCTGGCCGCTGCTCCCGCGCGAGTCGACGGCGAGATAGGGGTCGCCGAGCAGGCTGCGGTAGCCGATCCGGATCACCGCGTCGCGGCGCAGCGTGAAGTCCTTCTTGATCTGGAAGGTGATGACCGACTCGCGCCGCTCGCGATCCCAGCGCACGCCGGTCACCTTGCCGACGTCGATGCCCTTGTAGAGCACGGCCTGCTTGGTCGGCATCGTCTTGTTGTCGGCGAATCGGGCGGTGAGCTCGTACGGGTCGCCGAGGAAGCCGACCGGGTTCGGGCCCCTGGAACCGGTTGTTGAGGAAGATGAAGGTGATCAGCGCGCCGATCGCCAGGACCATGCAGATGACGATGCCCACCCGGGGGATCCGATGGTCCACGCTAGCCCCCCGCTCCCGATCGCCTGAGGGGCTTGAGCAGCGACCTGGTCGGCAGGCCCGGGGTGGTGAACCTGGTCAGGCAGCCGGCCGCGTTCCCGTCGCGGCAGCTGTACTCGAGCATCTTCGCGACCATCTGCCCCAGCCGCGTCGTGCCGCCCACCCGCTCGCGCGCCCGCGCCGGCGTCAACCCGAACCCGGCCGCTGTGCGCCTGGAGGTCGACGACACCGACGTTGCCGGTCACGCCCGCGTTGCGGGCGGTGGAGAACGCGCCGCTCAGGTTGTTCGCCGTCTCGACCAGGCCGTTGCGATAGGTGTGCAGCAGCTCCGCCAGATGGGCGAGCTCGCGCAGCGCCGGGATCTGGTCGCGACGGACCCGCTCCGCCTGCCCCTTGAGTCCGCCCGCGAGCAGGTTGACGGGCCGGGCGCCGACATCGATCAGCCGGCTCCCCGCGTCCACGAACCGCCCCAGCTCCGGCGCGAACTGGCCCAGCTTCTCCGCCGTCGGGCCGAGCTTGGCGACGACCGGGTCGAGCCGTTCGAGCGCCGGGACGAGCGTGTCGGCGAGCCGCCCGGTCTCTCCCAGCGCCGTCCGCGCCTGCACCAGCGTCGGCGCCAGCCGGCGGGTCGCGGCGGTCAGCTCGGGCTCGCGGCCGGCCGTCACCTCCAGCGTGCGGCTGCCGAGGTCGACCGCGGCGGCGAGCTGGTGGCCGCGCTCGCCGAGCGTCGTGAACAGCCGGTCCATGTTCACCGTCAGCGACGACAGCAGCCGGCGGCGCTCGGCCAGCGCGCGGGCGAGCGGCGTGACGTTGTCGGTGACGCGGCCGAGCTTGTCGAGGATCGCCCGGATCTGCGGCTCGCGCCCCTTCAGCGCCGCGGCCGCCTCGCGCAGCAGGACCTGCACCTGCGCCTGCGTCCCGGGGTCGAGGATGCCCGTCAGCTGGTCGATGCTGACGAACGCGCCCGTGCGCGAGGCCGGGATCGGCGTCCCGTCGGGCAGCTTGCCGCTGCGCGGGTCGCCGGGCGTGATGTTGACCAGCAGCGTCTGCAGCACGCTGGTCGGGCGGACGAAGGCGCTCGCGTCGCGGAAGATCTTGCCCTTGATGTCGGAGTCCAGGCGCATGCGGATGAGCGCCTGGCCGTTCTCGACCTTCGCGCCCACGACCTTGCCCACGCTGACGCCCGCGACGCCGACGGCCGGCTGCTTCTTCGGCTGCAGGCCCTTGGCGTCGGGCATCAGCACCTCGACGTAATAGGGCTTGTCGGTGAACGGCAGGCGCACGTCCTTCTTGACCAGCGTGTAGAGGACGAACACCAGCGCGGCGATCACCTGCAGCACGAGCACGGTCCGGGTGAACGGCACGCGCCCGGCCTTCAGATGCGGGTTGACGAAGCTCCACGCGCCGCGCGCGACGCGAGCGGGAGCGCGCACGATCCGGGTCACCGGGCCCTCGCTCACCGGCAGCCCCCGTTCGCTCGCACGGCCGCCACCGCGCGCGGCGACACGTCCGCGACCTCGGCGCACGGCACGGAGGACTTCATGCCCGCTCGCAGCACCGGTAGCCCGCCGCCGCCGCCCAGCAGTGACGTGAGGCCGGCCACCGCGGACGGGTCGAGGTGGATGTTGGCCCGCAGGGAGTGCCCGGGCGCGCTGGGGTTCTGCGATCCGGTCTGGTAGCCGCCCACCGCCCCGGCGCCGCCCGCGAAGGCGCCGGCCACCAGCTGCAGGGCGCCCGACGAGGCGCCCAGCCGCGATCTTCGCGTTCAGCGTCTCCAGCGTCTCGGGGAACGTCGTCAGCGGCTCGGCCAGGACCTCGAACATCGTCTCCAGCCCGTCCTTGGCGCTGGCCAGCCGCTGCGCGACCAGCCGCGCGTCGCGGACGACCGGCGTGCCCCGCCGCAGCACCGGCGTCGCCCGCGTGAGCACCGTCGTGGTCGCGCGCAGCGCCCGGCTCAGCGCCTGCGGGGTGTTCGCACCGAGCCGGGAGGAGAGCGAGGCGAGGCGCGAGATCGTCGCCTCGAGCGACGGCGCCTCGTCGTGCAGCGCCTGCAGCGTCGGCGGCAGCTCCCGCAGCGCCGCGTCCAGCGGCGCGCCGCCGTCGACCGTGAGCGCCGCGGCCGTCCGGTTCAGCCGCCGCGCAAGCGGGATCAGCTGGTCGCGCTGGCTGGCGACCGCGTCGACGGTCTCCGCCAGCCCGTGGATGCCGCGCACGAGCTCGCGCCGGTGCGGGCCCTGGGCGGCGCGCGCCGCCGGGCCGAGCGACTCGCTCATCGCCGGCAGGTTCTTGAGCGTCGACTGGATGCCGCTCGATCGCCCGACCCTGCAGGCTCCGCGAGCCGACCTCGGCGAGGCTGCGCAGGTTGCCGCGGATCTCGGGGCGCAGCACGCGCAGCGCCCGGTCGAGCGTCACGTAGTTGGTCGTCTGCGCGAGCGGGATCGTCGCCCCGTCCTCGAGCTTCGGCGCGCCCGGGCTGCCGGGGGAGAGGTCGACGAAGTTGGAGCCCTCGAACAGCGTGTGCGGCCGCATGTCGGCGGTCGCGTCGGTGTGCAGCGGGTAGTCCTGCGTCAGCTCGAGCTCGACGCGGACGTTGTCGCCGGTCCGTTTCACGTCGCCGATCTCACCGACCTTGACGCCGGCGATCCGCACGTCGCGGTCGATCGCACCGAGGCCCTGAGCGGTGTCGAAGACGGCCCAGTAGCTGTACTTCTCCTTGAACGGGTTGGGCTTGAGGACGCCGAGCACGACCGCGAGCGCGATCAGCACGATCAGCCCGAGGCCGGCCAGGCGGCGGGTGGCGAGGGTCACCGGCAGCCTCCCGCCGTGGCGCGGTCGTTCTGGGCCTGGCCCGGGGCGGGCACGCCGTTGCGGCAGCCGTGCGCGGTGAGGACCGCGACGAGGCGGGCGACCGGGGCGCCCGGCTTGAGCCCGCGCGGCGACGCGGAGGCTGGTCGCGCTTTGCAGCCACTGCCCGGCCTGGGTGATCTCGGGCAGGTAGGGGTTGACGGTCGCCAGCAGCTTCGCAAGCGCCGCGTTGAGCGGCTTCAGCGAGGTCTGGATCGGGAACAGGCCCGAGACGACCGGGCGGGCGGCGATCAGCACCTGGTTGGCGACGCCGCCGCTACCCGTGCCGGTGCCGACGCCGCCGCCGGCGCCACCGCCGGCCGAGCCCGAGGCGCCGCCGCCGAGCAGCGCGCCGAAGCCGTTGCGAAGCTCCGGCCCCAGGCGGGCGAGCTCGTTGAGCCGCGGCAGCTGGCGCCTGAGGTTGCGGACCGCGGGCCCGAGCACCTCGGCGGTACCGGCGATCTCGCGCAGCGTCGGGCCGGCGACGCGGCCGGTCGCCAGTACCTGGTCCTCGAACGGGCGCAGCAACTCGATCGATCGGCCGAGCTGACCGCTCTTGCTCGCCGTCGCGCCGAGCGTCGCGTCGCCCGCGTCGATCAGGCCGGCGACGTCGTCTCCGCCCTCGCCGCGCAGCCCGCGCGCGGTCCGCGACGCGCCGGAGATCGTCGCGCTCAGCGCCCCCGGCGTGCTGGTCAGCGCCCGCAGCTCGGCGTCGGCGTCGCGCGCGGTCTCGGGCAGGTCGCGCAGCGCCCCGTTGAGCTCCTTGCCGCGGCCGGCGGCGCCGAACCCGATGTTGATGAGCGTCTGGGACAGGTCCTCGCGCGCCTGGCGGTCGAACAGCTGCACGACCTCCAGCAGGTCGGTGCCCGAGCCGGCCATCGCCGGCACGGTGTCGCCGTCTTTCAGATCCTTCGTCGAGGTCCCCGGCTGCAGCGACAGGTAGGTCGCGTAGACGATCGAATGCACGCGTACGAACGCGGTCGTGTCGACCGGCAGCGGCCGGAACTTCGTCTTGCTGATGTTCACCTTGATCAGCGTCCGGTGGTTCTTCGGATCGGGCTCGACCGACTGGATCAGCCCGGCCAGCGACCCGCCCACCCGGACCGCCTGGCCCTTGCGCATGGGCGGCGCGTCGGGCGGGACCTTGACCGTCAGCTGGTACTTGGGCAGGAACGGCGGACCCGTCGTGGCCTTGAACGACGTGTAGCCGAGGAAGGCGGCGAGCGCCAGCACGCACGAGCCCGAGCGGGGTCTTGAAGTTGTCGATCTTCTCGCTCACGCGCGCGATCCAGGCGCTCAGGCTGCGGCCGAGCCGGGGTCGTGGTTTGCGGGTCGCGTCGGTCATCAGTCGAGCAGGTAGTCGAGGAGGTCGTTCAGCGTGTCTGCGCCTGAGTCGTCTCCGGGCTTGCCCTGCAGCAGGTCGACCGTGCCGGGCGGCAGCTTCACGGCGTCGAGCGTCTGCTCCAGCACGTCGCGGATCCCGTCGACCGTGTCCTTGACGGGCTTGGGCAGCTCGCGGGCGGGCGCCTTGGTGGCCGGAGGAGCCGACGGCGCCTGCTGCGGGCGCGGCCGGCGCGACGGCCGCCGCTGTGACTCGGACGGACGCCGGTCCTTGGCGTGCGGGCGGCGAGCACGTTGGCGAGGCAGCCCGGGCCGACACGCACACCGAAGCTCTCGCAGTTGAGGATCCCGCCGACGCGTAGGAAGCGCCGGTCGGCCCAGTCGGCCGGGTAGCCGGGCTGGTTCCCCGGCTCGGTCGCCGCCGCCCCCAGCCCGAATCCGAAGCCGGGCCGGCTCTCAGGTCCGCCGTCCTTCTCGTCGCCGAACAGCGCCTTGATCGTGTCGTCACCGCCGAGGATCCCCTTCAGCAGGTTGGACAGCGCGGGTGCGAGGTCGAAGCTGCCCGTGACCACGCGGGTGGGGTCGGCCTCGATCGTGGGGCCGGCGGAGATCAGCAGCCGCCGGGTCAGGTCGAGCGTCGGCCCGCCCTGCTTGACCGCCGCCCGGAGATCGTCGATGAAGCCCGGCGCCTTGTCGAGCAAGGAGCTGAGCCCCGGCGCGGCGGCGTCGAGCTCGGTGGCGAGCGGGCGGGTGGCGATGGCGGTGCGGGTCAGGGCGCCCAGCGTCTCGTCGAGCTGCTCCTGCGTCGCGGGCAGCGCCTGCAGCCCTGCGTCCAGTGGCCGGGTCCGTGCCGCCGTGGTGGCGAGCGTCTGGTCGAGCGACTCGATCAGGCGCGCGAGCTGCTGGCGCCGCGAGGCGGCCTGGCCGGTGACGGCCTCCATGTCGCCGATCAGCAGCTTCAGCGCGTCGTTCTGGCTGTTGACCTCGGTCAGCGCCCGGTTGGTGCTGTCGAGCGCGGGCACCAGCCGCAGCGCGGCGCGGTTGACGTCGTCGCCGCGCTCGGCCAGGGCGGTGGAGAGGTTCTGCAGGATCAGCTTGATGCCGGCCTGCTCGGGCGGCCCGAAGGCGTTGATCAGGTCGTCGAAGCGGGGCGCCGCCAGCGTGTTCGTGCACGGGCCCGTGCGCTCCGACGCGCGGCAGGCGATTCGCGGCTCGCCGTCAGCTGTCCGGCAGTGGCTTCTTGGCCGAGCCCGGGTCGTAGGCGATGTAGCTGTCGCCGGTGCTGTCGGCCTGGCGGATCGTCGCCGCGGCGTCGGCCCGCGGCGCCGGGATCTTGTCGTCCACCAGCAGCGTGACCTCGGCGAGCCCGGCGTCGTTGAGCCGGATCTTCCCGACCGAGCCGGCGATCGCGCCCTCGCTGCGGACCTGCATCCCCTCGAGCATCGGGAACGCGTCGCGGAACTCGGCGACGACCTCGCGCGTCCCGGCCGGCGGCCGCGAGGTCACGTACAGAAGGGCGAGCACGCTGACGAGCAGCAGCGCCGAGATCAGCGCCATTGCCTTGGCGACGACGTCGGGCATCAGCCACCCGCTCCGGCGACGCCGATCGAGCTGTTCTCGAAGTCCCTCCAGGGCTCGCACTCGAGCGCGCCCGGAGTGCGGATGTAGGGCTTGCGCAGCCGTCCGGCGCCGCAGTCGTCCGGGCTCAGCTCCTTCGCCGCGGAGCTGGCCGGCGGCGACTGGAACAGGCCGGCGGCGATGCTGAGCACGTGGCCGTTGGCGTCGTAGGTGCCCAGCGTCGACCCGAGGTTCTGGAAGAAGCCGACGGTCTCGGGGATGTAGGCGCGCAGGGCGTTGCCGAGCGGCAGGACGGTCTCGATCAGCTTCCCGAGGTCATCGGTGACACGGTGGGCGGAGTCGATGATCGGCTCGAAGTCGCGCAGGTAGCCGGGGCCGTCCGTGACCAGCCGCCGCGTCGCTTGCAGGAACGGCACCGCGGTCGCGAGCGCGGGCGGGAGCGCGCGGGCGAACGGCCCGAGGTCGTCGGCGACCGGACCCAGCTGCGCCACCAGGCGGCGCACCCGCGGCGTGGCGGCGGCGAGCTCGTCGAGCGCGAGGCGACCGCGTTGCAGCGCCGGCCCGAGCAGCCGCACGCTGCGCCCGAGCTCGGCTTGGCGCCCGGCGGTGACGCGCAGCAGCGACGCGGTGCGGTCGACCGCCTCGCCGAGGTCGCCGGGGCTCGACTGCCAGCGACGCGGTGACCTTGCTGCCCTGGCCGACGAGCGTCTTGAGCGCCTCGCCGTCGCTGTTGACCTGAGCGAGCAGGTCGGCGGTCTCGTTGAGCGCCTCCGAGCTGCTCTGCAGGGCGCGGTCGAAGTCCTTGCCGCGGCCCTTGAGCGCCGCGTCGAGGCCGCTCAGCAGGCGCCGCAGATTGTCCCGCGTCGGCTCGTTCAGCGTCTCGGCGGCGTCGTCGAAGTTGACCGGCTGGTCGGTCCGCTCGGACGCCATCGTCGAGCCGGCGGGGAGCGCCGGCGCGGACGGGTCGCCGCGCGTGAGCTCGACCGTCCGGTTGACGGCGCCGGCGTTGGAGAACAGCGTGACGTCGGCGGTCGCGCCCTCGCGCAGCCGGAAGTCGTCGTCGATCACCATCGTCACGACGGGCCGGTCGTCGACCAGATCCACCGACTCGACCGTGCCGACCGCGACCGCCCCGGCGCGCACCGGCGCGCCCGGGATCAGGCCGCGCACGTCGTCGAAGGAGGCCTTCATCTCATACGTGCCGCCACTGCCGGTCAGCATCACGCCGAGGAGGACGGCGGCGACGATCAGCGCGCCCCACCGCCGCGATGCGCGGGAGGTTCCTGCCGAGCCGGTAGCGCAAGCCGCCCATCGTCGGCTACGCGATCGGGAGCCCCGGATTGAAGCCCCAGAACAGGAACGTCATGATCATGTTGAGGACGGTGACGAGGATCAGGTTGACCGCCATCGATCGCGCCGTCGCGGTCCCCACCTCCACCGGCCCGCCGCGGACGTTGTAGCCGAAGTACAGGGCGACCGTGACCACCGTGGCGCTGATCACCAGCCCCTTGATCAGCGAGTAGATGATGTCGTTGAGGTTGGTGACGGTGTAGTAGACGAACTCCCACGTCCCCTGCGAGACGGTGTGACTTCGGGCGTAGGAGCCGAACCACGAGGCGCCCTCCGCGGCGCCGAGCGAGATCAGGTAGAGGATCGGCAGCACGACCGCGGACGCCACCATCCGCGTCGAGACCATGAAGGTCATCGAGGGGATGCCGATGATCTCCATCGCGTCGACCTCCTGGTTGACCCGCATCGCGCCGAGCTGGGCGACGATCCCGCCGCCGACCTTGGCCGCGAGGATGAAGCCGAACAGGAACGGGACGATCTCGCGGTTGACGCAGAAGGAGCTGAAGATCGGCCCGACGATGCTGGCGCCGAGCGCCTGCCCGACCGACTCGGCCGCGATCCCGCAGGCGACGCCGACGATGAAGCAGATGAAGATGATCACCAGCGCGCTGCCGGCGACGAGCAGCCCGATCTGGCGCAGGACCTCGGCGGTGAACTTGGGCAGGTGGCGGAAGCCCGCCAGGGCTGCGCACGACGAACGAGGCGTAGTCGCCGGCGGTGTCGATCAGCGCGACGTTCCGGGGCCGCTCGATCGTCTTGCGCAGCCGGCTCATAGGACGAAGTTCACCTCCGGGAAGAAGGCCTCGAACAGCGTCGTGTAGACGAGCGTCACGATGCCGACGACGACCAGCGACGTCACCACCGACTCGTTCACGGCCTTGCCCACACCCTCGGCGCCGCCCGAGACCTGCATCCCCTTGTAGGCGGCGATCAGCCCGATCAGGACCCCGAACAGCGTCAGCCGGACGACGCTGCCCCAGAGGTCGATGAAGTTGGTCAGGATCAGCAGCTGATTGAAGAACGCCTGCGGCGTGTTGCCGTAGAGGAAGACGGTGGCGGCGAACGTCCCGGCGACGCCGGCCCAGAAGGTGAGCAGCGCCAGCACCGGCATCCACAGGGCGAGCCCGACGACGCGCGGCATGATCAGGTTGCGGATCGGGTTGATCCCGAGCACCTCGAGCGCCAGCAGCTCCTGGCGGATCTTGCGGGCGCCGATCTCGGCCGTGATCGTGGCGCCGAGCGTGCCGGCGACGATCGCGGCGGTGAGGATCGGGCCGAGGCCGCGCAGGAAGGCGATCGGCGCCGCGCCCGAGATCCGGTCGACGGCGCCGAACGCCGACGCCAGCGACCCGCCCTGGATGCCGATCGTCGAGAAGCCGACGACGAAGGAGACGATCGTCGCGGGCAGCAGCGTCGCCTGGAACGCGAACACGTACTGGCGCATGAACTCGACCCGCCACGACAGCCCGGGGCTGACGACCTGGGCGAAGACCTTGATGCCGAGCGCGGTGGTGCCGCCGGCGTTCTGGATCCACGCGCCCGGCGGAATGTCCGACCGCGTGACCGCGCGCGTCACGCTCGCTCTCGCGCGTCCCACGCAGGCCCTCCCTCTCCCTCGCACCCCGGCACGCGCGGCGACGCTACTGCAACGTAGTTTGGTCGTGCGCCGGTTCGACTTGGCGCTGTACGGCGGGGATATCATCGCCTCGTGAGCCGGCCGCAACCGGAGCTGCTGATCCTCGTGATCACGCTTGTCGCGATCGCGCTCGCTCCGCTCGCCTCCCGCCTCGTCGCGCGCGTCGGGGCGCAGATCTCCTCCGAGCTCGACGGCGGTCGCAGCGGCGAGTCGCTGCAAGCCCACCTCGACGGCAGCTACGAGGGCGCGCCGCAGGACGACGAGATCGCCCAGATGGTGGCGGCGCGGGACTTCCTGCGCGGCGAGCGGGCGCGCGACGCGCAGGAGCGGATTCCGCGGGAGGACGCCGAGCTGCGCGAGGAGGTGCGCCAGCTTGTCGTCGCCTCCAACGAGCGACGGCTACGCGCAGGTCAGGAGCCGCTGGACGTCGACGCGGAGGTCGTGCGCCGGGTGGCGCGACTGCTCGGCACGAACGGCCACGCGCGCTAGAGCGGTCATCCCGGCGAGCGCCCCGCGGCACGCACGCGCGGATCGATCCGGACGAGCACGGAGTCGGCCGCGATGGTGAGCAGGACGATCAGCACCGCGCTCCACAGCCCGATCGCCTGCAGCAGCGGGTAGTCAAGCGGCGGGTCGCCACGCGGCGGCGGGGCGACGCGCCCTGTCGCGCGGAGCGTGTACCGGAAGAACCCGGGCACGCTGAAGACGGTTTCGACCAGGACGGCGTTCGTGACCAGCAGAGGGATGCTGATCGACACGAACGACCCCGTGGCCAGGAACGTCGGCGGCGCCGCGTGCCGGCGCAGGACACGCCACTCCGACAGGCCTTTCGCGGGGGCGGTGCGGTTGTGGTCGTCCTCGATGTGCTCGACGAGCTGGCCGAGCGTCAGCCGCAGGCACATCGCGGCCAGCGGTGCGCCGAGGACCAGCCAGGGCACGAGCAGCGTCCGCAGCCAGTCGAACGGGTTGCTCCACGGTTGTGCGAACGTCGGATCGGCGTCGAAGAAGTACGGCAGGTGCGCCGCGCGCCCGAAGACCGGGTTGAAGAGCAGCAGGAGCATGAGGCCCGAGACCGCCACCGGGGTGCAATAGACGACCGTCGCGGCGACCTCGAGCGCGCGCGACCGGATCGACCGCGGCCGCCGGGCGCACCAGATGCCGCCCGCCACACCTGTGAACACGCCGATCGCCATGCCGCCGGCGAGCAGCCACAGATCGGCGGTCCAGTACCGGCTGAAGACCGTGCTGATGTCGGGGCCGCCCGGGATCGATTCCGACTTGCCGAGGTCGAAGTGCAGGAAGGCGCGGCCGAGGTCGTGCAGCGTGCCGCCGACCAGCGAGTCGCCCGGAAAGCGATCGGGGCGCAGCAGCCGCAGGCCGCCGTACGTGCACGCCGCGATCGCGACGACGATCGTCGCCGCGTAGACGATCCGGCGGCCGAGCCACAGCAGCACGCCGTCACCATAAGGGCGCGGCAACGCGCGGCAACGCGCGGCAACGCGCGGCAACGCGCGGCGCGGCGCGGCGCGGCGCGGGGGTTCTAGGCGTGGGCGAGTCGCGGCCGGCTGGCGGGCCGCTCGACGCCGGCGAACGGGTGCAGCCCGAACCACTTGGGGAACGAGCGCACCAGATGCTCGGCGCCTTCGAGCTCGATCGTGTGCCCGCTGAGCGCCGCGGCCAGGCCGGCGTCTCCCATCCACACGGCCGTCACAGTCGTCGCATCGCTGCGAACGGTGAGGTCGACACCGAACCCGGGATCGCTCAGGCACAAGTCCGTCTCGGGTAGTACGAGCCAGAAGTAACGCAGCTTCTCGGGGGCGCCACGAAAGCGGAAATGGATCACGGTGCGACCGGCGGGCAGCGCGTCGAGCTTGACGGTGCCTCGCATCCACCACATCAGCAGCCCGGTGTCGGGCGTCGCCTCGAAGATCGGCCGTCGCAGCCAGCGCTCGCCCCACATGCCGATCTGCGCGACGACCGGCCCGAGCTCCTCCCCGGCGGGAGTCAGGTGGTACTCGCTGATCTTGCCGTCAGGGTGCTGGCGGCGCTCCACGATCCCCGCCTGCTCGAGCTGGCGTAGGCGCTTGCTGAGCAGCGAGGAGGACATCAGCGGCACTCCGCGCTGGATGTCGTTGAAGCGGTGACTGCCGACGAGGGCCAGCTCTCGGATGACCAGTGGCGTCCAGCGCTCGGTGAGCACCTCCGCGGCCTGCGCGATCGGGCAGAACTGCCCGTATCCCGGCATGAACGGAGTTTACCGCCACCGGGCCGCAACGATCCGCTCGCCGCGCGATCGCAGGGAGGATCGCGCGGCCGCGAGCGCGGTGATGGAGGTTCAGGCCAGCGCCGGCCGCGGGCGCCGCACGATCCAGGCCGACGGCGCCACCACGAGCACGGTCGCCCCGATCGCCAGCGCGGCCACGCCGATCCCGTCGAGCGCGAGCCCGCCCGCCAGGGCCAGACCGGCGCCGGTCATGCCGCTGAGCAGGTCGTTGAAGCCGAGCAGCTTGCCGCGCTCGTGCAGGGCGCTGCGATCAGCCAGCTCGGCGGTGGCGGCGACGAAGGACAGGTTCCAGCCGACGCCGAGCGCGAACAGCGCCAGCGCCGTGGCCGGCACGCTCTCGATCACCAGCAGGCTCGCCGTCGCTGCCCCCATCAGCAGCAGCCCGCCCGACAGCGCGCGGGTGCGCCCGATGCGATCGACAACGTTGCCGACGACGAGCACCAGCGCGTACATGCCAAGCACGTGCGCGCCGATGATCGGGAAGACGTGATGGGCGGCGTGCTCGTGGTGGTCGACCACGACTGCGCCGGTCAACGTCATCACCGCCACCATCACGCCGAAGCTGGCCTGTGCGGCGAGCAGCGCGGGCAGCACGCCTTGGCGGCGCAGCAGCTCGCGCAGCGGCGCGGCTGTCGGCGCGGCAGCGGGCGTCGTCGGGCCTGCGACGGCGGCGAGCGTCGCCGTCCCGCCGGCCGGCGCGTCGGTTCCCAGCAGCTCGGCGATCCGCTTGGTGTCCGGACGCACGCAGAGCACGATCGCCAGCGCGACGAGCATGAACGCGCCGCCGGCCAGCCACAGCAGCGCGAGTGCGTCGCCGTCGAGGTCGCGGCCCGAGATCAGCGGGCTGAACACGGCCGGCCCGAGGATCGCGCCGAACACCGAGCCCACGAGCACCAGCGCGATTCCGCGCGCGCGGCGCTCCGGTGGGTACATGTCGGCCGCCGCCGTGCGTGCCAGCAGCGCGGTGCCCGACGCGATCCCCACGCACACCAGCCCGGCGAGCACGGCGACCGGCGCGCCGGCCTTCGACCCCAGCGCCGCGAGCGCGCAGCCCAGCGCGCCCACGACGAAGCCGGCCGCCAGGATCGGGACCCGCCCGCGCCGGTCCATCGCGCGGCCCGCCGGCAGCGCGGCAAGCGCGCCGGAGGCGAGCACGATCGCCGGTCCCAGCCCGAGCAGCCCGCCGACGCCGACGACCTCGACCAGCGTGACCGAGGCGACCGCCGCGTTGAGCTGGAGCGTGCCGGAGTTCGCCGCCAGCGCTGCGGCGAGCAGGGTCGTGTTGCGCCGGATCGGTAGGGCTTCGCTCAGGTGCGATAGCTGCTTGGCTCAGTCCATCGCCAGCGGTCCGCGCGGCGTGGCGTGGAGGAACTGGTTGACGAAGGGGTTCTCGGAGTTGAACAGCTCTTCGGCCGGTCCCGACTCGACGATCCGGCCGCGCCACAGGACCGCGATGTAGTCGGCGATGCTCCGCGCCGTGCCCAGGTGGTGGCTGATGATCACGTAGCAGCCCTTGTTCTCGGCGTGGATCTCGGTGACCAGCTCGCACAGCAGCGCCGTGCGCACCGGATCAAGGCCCGAGTCGGGCTCGTCGAAGAAGACGATGTCGGGGTCGAGCACCAGCGCGCGCGCGAAGCCGGCGCGCTTGCGCATGCCGCCCGACAGCTCGTTGGGCATCTTGTCCGCGGCGTGGCCGAGCCCGACTTCCTTCAGCCGCCGGTTGACGATCTCGGCGATCTCCTCCTCCGACTTCTGGGTGTGCATACGGAGGGGGAAGGCGGTGTTGTCGTAGATGTTCATCGAGCCGAACAGCGCGCCGTCCTGGAACAGCAGGCCGAACCGCTTGCGCAGCTCGAGCAACTCGTCCCCGCTCATGTTCGGCACCGAGTGGCCGTGCACGAGGATGTCGCCGGCGTCGGGCTTCATCAGGCCGACGATCAGGTTGATCAGGACCGACTTGCCGGTGCCCGACGGCCCCAGCAGCATCGACACCTGGTCGTCGGGGAAGGCCAGATTGAGGCCGTTCTGGATCCGCATCCGCCCGAACTGCTTGACCACGTCGATGACCTCGATCGCGTCGACGCCGCCGTGATCGCGCTTGGTGCCGGTGTGCCACTCGTACGGGTTGGCATCGTCGGGCTCGATGCCCGGCACCGTGTAGTCCTTGTGCAGCGTCGTGCCGGGGATCGGCTCCAGGTACTCGGTGGCCTCCGGCTTGCCACCGCCGGCCTCGGCGGCGAAGCGCGCATGCTCGGCAGCGAGCTGCTCGCGCTCGTCCTCCTTGATCTGGTCCTCCTCGTCGGCCACGGCGCGCGCAGGATTGCATATACCGGCGAGCCCGCGGTGCAGCTGCTGGTACGTTGCGCCGCGTGGGAGGGGTCTCTCGAACGGCTGCGGTCCTGTTGACCGCTGCGCTGGCGCCCGTGGGGTGCGGGGGCGAGGACCAGACGAGCCCGGACTCTCGCGAGAAGTCGGGCAGCTTCCAGGTGGAGCTGACGCGCGCGAGCTTCCCGGCCCGCCAGCGCGTCGCCGGGACCGCCGATCTGGTGCTCGCGGTCCGCAACACCGGCGGGGAGACGATCCCGCAGCTCGCGGTCACGCTGTGGACCGGCCGCGCCGACGCCGCCGGCTCCAAGCCGCAGGGCTCGTTCAACGTCCGCGTCGACGAGCGCGATCGTGCCTCGACCACCAGCCCGGTGTGGATCCCGACGCCCGGCTACCCGAAGCTGCTCGCGCCCGGAAAGACCCTGCAGGACCTCGGCGCGGCGCCAAGCGCCGGCGGCGTCGCCGCGCAGATCGACACCTACGTGCTCGGCGCGCTGCCCGCCGGCAAGTCCAAGACGATCGTGTGGCGCGTGACCCCCATCCGCGCCGGCAGCTACACCGTCCGCTACGCGGTGGCGGCCGGGCTCCGGGGTGAAGCCAAGGCGGTGGCGGCCGGCGGCGAGCCGGTCGGGGGCGCGTTCCGGGTGCGGATCGGCTCGGACCCCGGCGGGCAGCTGTAGTCAGGGAGCATTTGCGACACCTCGCCGGACGAAATCGGGCGAAGTGGATCAGACCCACAAATAGCGATGGTTTCGTCCACTTCGTGAGATTTCGCGCGTCGAGGTGTCGCAAATGCGCGTGATCCGGCGCGGGCGACTCATGCCGCCACCTTTTTCGCCCGCCGTAAACACGGCGCCCCGCGGCCACGCTCGCGCAGCCACGCCGCCCCGATCAGCCTGCTAGTCGCGCTGCGAGTACAGCCACAGCGACGCCGCGACGAGGGCCGCGCCGATCAGCGCGAGCATGCCGCCGCCGAAGTCGGCGACGCTCGCGTGCGACTGGAGGATGAGGACGATCCCGCCGGCGATCAGCACGAGACCGCCGAACAGGAAGGCGCCTGCCTGTCCGCTCTCGTCGGCCGCGTCGCGGCCGCTCTTCAACAGTCGGTGTTGGTTGGGGTCCACCGCTACCTCGCTCTCAGGAGGTGTGAGCTATCAGGACGTGGCAGGGAGCATGGTGGCTGATCTTGTTGGGCACGCTGCCGAGCAGGAAGCGCGACGCCCCCGTCATGCCCCTGTTGCCGATGACGATCAGGTCGGCGTCGTGCTCCTCGGCGACCGCGATCAGCGATTCCGCGGGCTCGCCGGCGCGGGCGATCGGGGTCACGTCGCGCACGCCGGCCTGCGCCGCCGCGGCGACATCCTGCTCCAGGCTCGCCAGCACCTCGGCGCGGCGGCCGACCGGGCGGGCCACATCGCTGGGAAGCTGGGCCGTCGCGGCGTCCTCGCGGAGCGTCGGCTCGTACGCGGTCGCCGGGTCGTGCGGCCGCTCCTCGTCGTACGCGCGGACGACGAGGAGGCTGGCATCGCACGCCTTGGCCAGCTCGACCGCCTGGCGAACGGCTTCGCCGGCCCTGCTCGACCCGTCGCTGCCGACGACGATCCGTTTGACCATCACGCTCTCCCGGTTGTGTAAGCGGACATGAGCCCCACCGCACGCGAAACCTAGCCGCAGCGGTCCGGTCGGGTCGCAGCTCGGTCGACAGGCGCTCGAGCGCGACTAGAAGGTATGCCCGCCGCACGTTTAGGATCCCGCGATCGATCGCTTCAAGCAGTCTCTGACCGGTGCTCGCGTCCGCCGTGCTCTCATGCCGGTGCTGGCGGTCGTGCTGCTGGCCGGGTTGTGGGAGCTGTACAAGCTGGTCATCGGCGACGACGGCGTCTCGATCGGCGACGCGCAGATCCTGCCGCGCGCCGACGACGCGTCGATGCCGCACCTGTCGGAGATCTTCGGCGAGTTCGGCGACCCGGAGGTCGCCGGTGGCGACAGCGTCTTCTCCTCGGTGCTCTCTGCGATGTGGTACTCGCTGCGGCTGGCGTTCGCGGGCTTCCTGTTCGGCGCCGCCGTCGGCTTCCTGCTGGCGCTGGCGATGCAGCGCCTGGCGCTGATCGAGCGGGCGCTGCTGCCCTGGGTCGTCCTGTCGCAAACCGTGCCGCTGATCGCACTGGCGCCGCTGATCTACGGCTGGGGCGCGAACGTGTCGATCTTCGGACTGGACTGGAAGCCGTGGATGTCGGTGTCGGTGATCTCCGCCTACCTCGCCTTCTTCCCGGTCGCGATCGGCGCCCTGCGCGGGCTCAACTCGCCGAGCGCGGTGCAGCAGGAGCTGCTGCGCTCCTACGCCGCACCGTGGTGGCGCACGCTTGTTGTGCTGCGGCTGCCGGCGGCGGTGCCCTACCTGATCCCGGCGCTGCGGCTGGCCGCCGCCGCGGCGGTCGTGGGTGCGGTCGTGGCCGAGATCTCGACCGGCCTGCAGGGCGGCATCGGGCGCCTGATCATCTCCTACGCGCAGCAGGCGACGGGCGACCCGGCGAAGGTGTACGCGCCGGTGATCGGCGCCGCGGTGATGGGGATGGTCGCCGTCGCGGCGATCTCGCTGCTCGACGTGGCGCTCAAGCGCTACCAGCCCGAGAGCGTGCCGGAGGCGGCGGTGCGCGAGCCTCGAATGACGGCCGTCTCATGACGGCCGCCGTCGAGATCAGCGGCCTCGGCAAGCGGTTCGGCGAGACGCGGGCGCTGGACGGGATCGACCTGACCGTCGCCGCGGGCGAGTTCATCTCGCTGATCGGCCCGTCGGGCTGCGGCAAGTCGACGCTGCTGCGGGTGATCGCCGACCTGATCGAGCCGACCGAGGGCAGCGTCCTGGTCTCCGGCCGCCCGGCGCGGCAGGCGCGCGAGGACCAGGACTACGGCTTCGCCTTCCAGCAGGCGGGGCTGCTGGAGTGGCGGACGGTGGAGAAGAACGTCGAGCTGCCGCTCGAGCTCGCCGGCATGGGCGAAGGGGCAGCGGCGCGAGCGCTCGCGCGAGCTGCTGGCGCTGATGGGCCTGGAGGACTTCGCCGCGCACCGGCCCAGCCAGCTGTCGGGCGGCATGCAGCAGCGGGTCGCGATCGCGCGGGCGCTGGCTCGCCGCCCGACGCTGCTGCTGATGGACGAGCCGTTCGGCGCCCTGGACGAGATGACGCGCGAGCGGATGCAGGCGGAGCTGATGCGGATCCGTGCCGAGACCGGCGCCGCGGTCGTGTTCGTCACCCACTCGATCCCCGAGGCCGTGTTCCTCGCCGACCGCGTCGTGGTCATGTCGCCGCGGCCGGGGCGGATCACGCACGTGATCGAGATCCCGCTGGGCGAGCGCGACGAGGACACGCGCGAGGCCGAGCGCTTCTATGCGCGGCGTCACCGAGGTCCGCGAGGCGCTGCGCGGGCGGCTGCCGGCCGAGCCGCAGGAGCCGCAGTGAGGCGCGCCGTATCGGGGGTCGGGCCGCCGCTGCTGTTCGGCGTCGCCTTCCTGGCGCTGTGGGAGATCTTCGTCAACGTCCGCGACATCAAGCCGTTCGTGCTGCCCAAGCCGAGCGCCATCTGGGAGCAGCTGCGCGAGAACCACGACCGCATCCTCGACCAGGCGTGGGCGACCGGGCAGAACGCGCTGGTCGGGCTGGCGATCGGGCTGCTGATCGGTCTGGCGCTGGCGCTGCTGGCCTCGCGGCTGCGCAGCTTCGACGAGATGCTGACGCCGCTGGCGGCGGCCGTCGCGACGATCCCGATCGTCGCGCTGACGCCGATCTTCAACACGATGTTCACGTCGACGTCGACGACCCCGCGGCGGCTGGTCGTGATCATCGCCGTCGCCTTCCCGATCTTCGTCAACACCCTGCGCGGACTGCGCCAGGTGGACCCGGTGCACGCCGAGCTGATGCGCTCCTACGCGGCGAGCCCGTGGACGATGACCCGGATGGTGCGCCTGCCCGGAGCGCTGCCGTTCTTCTTCACCGGACTCCGGATCGCTTCGTCCACCGCGGTCATCGCCGCGGTCGTGTCGGAGTACTTCGGTGGGCTGCAGGAGGGGCTCGGACCGGCGATCACCTCGGCCGCTGCGGCCTCGGCTTATCCGCGCGCGTGGGCTACCGTGACGGCTGCGATCGCTCTCGGGCTGGCGTTCTACCTCGCCGCGCTGCTGACCGAGCGCGTGGCGATGCCATGGCAACGAAAAGAGGGAATCTCGTGACAAGGACCTTCCGCGCCGCCCTGGCGGCGGTACTGCTCGGCTCGCTGCTGGCGCTGGGCGCCTGCGGCGACGACGACGACTCCTCTGAGGACTCCGGCACCAGCACCACCTCGACGGCGCCGGCCGAGCTCAAGAAGGTGAAGCTGCAGCTGCAGTGGTTCACGCAGGCCCAGTTCGCCGGCTACTTCGCCGCGGTCGAGAAGGGCTTCTACAAGGACGCCGGCCTCGACGTCCAGATCATCGAAGGCGGCGTCGACATCGTCCCGCAGACCGTGCTCGCCCAGGGCAACGCCGACTACGCGATCGCGTGGGTGCCCAAGGCGCTGCAGTCGCGCGAGCAGGGCGCCGGGATCACCGACGTCGGCCAGGTCTTCCAGCGCTCCGGCACGCTGCAGGTGTCCTTCAAGGACGCGGCGCTGGACACGAGCGCCAAGCTGAAGGGCAAGAAGGTGGGCAACTGGGGCTTCGGCAACGAGTTCGAGCTGTTCGCGGGCATGACCAAGGCGGGGCTGAACCCCGGCAAGGACGTGCAGCTCGTGCAGCAGCAGTTCGACATGCAGGCGCTGCTGAAGGGCGACATCGACGCCGCCCAGGCGATGATCTACAACGAGTACGCCCAGGTGCTGGAGGCCAAGAACCCCGACACCGGCGAGCTCTACACGGCCGACGACTTCGCCGTGATCGACTGGAACAAGGAAGGCACGGCGATGCTCCAGGACGCGATCTGGGCCAACACCGAGAAGCTCGAGTCCGACAAGGCCTACCAGGACCAGACGGTCAAGTTCCTCGAGGGCTCCTTCAAGGGCTGGATCTACTGCCGCGACAACGTCGAGGAGTGCCGCGACATCGTCGTCGCCAAGGGCTCCAAGCTCGGCGCCAGCCACCAGCTGTGGCAGGCCAACGAGATCAACAAGCTGATCTGGCCGTCGCCGAACGGCATCGGCATCGTCGACGAGGCGGCGTGGAACCAGACCGTCCAGATCGCCCAGACGACCAAGAACCAGGACGGCGACACCGTCATCACCAAGGCGCCGGAGGGCCTCGCTTACACCAACGAGTACGCCGAGAAGGCGCTGGCCAACCTGCAGAGCGAGGACGCCAAGGGCGAGTCCTTCAAGCCGATCGAGGTGACGCTGAACGAGGGCGGCTCATGAGCTGAGCGCGCGCCGGTGAGCTTGCAGGCCAGGTTGCGGCTGCGGGTATCGTTCTGCAAGACGGCGCGAGGATGAAGCGCCGCCGCGGATGCGGAGGAGACCTGGCGGTGGGTGACATCAGGGCGATGCGGGCACGACGGGGAGCTGCAGTCGCGGCTCTCGCCGTCGCGGTCGGCATCGCCGGGCCCGCGCCGGCGAGCGCCGCGCCGGGCAGTCCCGGGGTCCCGGGGCCGCCGGCGATCGTCTTCGGCGAGGACTTCGAGAACGTCACGAACCCGGCGCTCGGGCAGGGTCTCGCGACCTACACCGGAGCGGCGCCGACGTCGATGACCTACACCGCGCACCCGGCCTGGCTGAGCGGGCCGAACTGCAACGGGATCATCGCGTCGTTCAACAGCACGCCGGGCTCGACCGGCTGCGCGGCGAGCACCTACACCACGTACATCCGCACGATCGCGCGGGCGATGGGCGCCGTTCTCGGCGGCGGCGACGACAACCAGGTGATGGGCGACGTCACGGCCGGCGGCGCCGCTCCGGCGACGCCGGCCGCCACGCTGCAGACCGTCACCCCGCTGCCGCTGCCCGCCGGTGGACGGTTCATCACCTTCTCGGTCGATGCCGGGGCCATGAGCTGCAACGTCGCTCACCCGCGGCTGCGCTTCTTCCTGATGGACGGGTCGACGCCGGTACCGGTCACCAACAACGCGATCGACGCGTGCACGGATCCGCGCGGGACCGTCGTCAACGGCGTGCGCGTCGGCCGGTACGCGACCGACAACGCGATCCTGCTCTCCGGCGGCTCGATCGGCGTGCGCCTGACCAACGACCAGACGAGCGGCAGCGGCAACGACTACGCCGTCGACAACATCCGCATCCTCGACGCGACGCCGCAGCTCGACAAGTCGTTCGCCGACGACGCCGTCGGCGTCGGCGAGACGACGCAGCTGACGCTGACCGTCACCAACACGGACGACCTCGCCGCCAAGCCCGGTTGGTCGTTCACCGACAACCTGCCCGCGGGTATGACGGTGGCCAGTCCGGCGAACGCGACCACCAACTGCGACAACGGCACCGTCACCGCCGCGCCCGGCGCGACGTCGGTCCAGGTCAGCGGCGACCTCGGCACCGGCGACACCGCATTGCACGATCACGCTCGACGTGACCGCCGACCGGGCCGGCACGTACACGAACGGCCCGAGCAACATCACCGGGGCCGTCGGCCTCGACCCGCCGGGTATCGATGCCGTCGAGTTCACGCAGGCCGACCTCGAGCTGAGCAAGACGGCCGACGTGGCCAAGGCCTCGCCCGGCGACACGGTCACCTACACCTTCACGGTCACCAACCACGGCCCGGGCGGCGCCCAGGACGTGACGGTCCGCGACCCGCTGTCGCCGCACCTGACGTGGGTCGGAGCCAGCCCGGCGGGGAACGGCTGCGATTTCAACGGCGGCGAGGTCGTATGCGACTTCGGCAGCGTTCCCGCCGGTGCAACGGTGACGAAGTCCTTCCAGGCTCAGCTTCACCCCTCGCATTCCGCCGGCGAGGATCCGACCGCGCACCTGATCGACGTCATCAAGGTCGAGCAGTTCTGGAGCCTGCCTGCCGGGGCCCCGCCGCAGGACCTGACGCTCGCGTGCCCGGCCGGCTACGTCGCCACCGACGGGTCGGCGCGCGTGGACTCGGTCGATCAGGACGCAAGCGGGCAGTCGCGCGTCGATCTCGTGCGGGTGGTGGCCTCCGAGTCGGTGGCGGGCGACGCGTCGCAGTGGCGCGTCCGGGCCGCCAACGGGTCGGGCGGACAGGCGCAGCTGCACGCGTTCGCGGTCTGCGTCGGCACCACGACGTCGACCACGGCGGCCCACACGCACCAGCTCCAGGCCGGGTCGCAGAACACCTCGGGCCCGCACGCGGCGCCCGGCGGCCAGCGGACCGAGGTGGACATGAGCTGCCCCGCCGGGACCGTCGTGGTCGCGCCCGGCTTCGCCTTCACGCCGGACACGCCGAGCGGCACCGTCTTCAAATCCGAGCCGTCGAACGGCGGCTCTGACTGGACGCTGGGCTTCGACCTCCCGGCCGGTCCTGGCGCCTCCGTCGCGGTCTCCTGGCGCTGCCTGGACCGCCAGACGACCGCGGGCGGCGCGCCGCCGCACTCCTTCGCGCTCGCGCTCTACGACGTGCACGAGAACGTCGTCGTGCCGCCGTCGAACCTGGGTTCCTCGCAGCCCTTCAGCGAGGGGCGCGTCACCTGCCCGGACGGCTCGAAGGGCATCGTCGGCAGCTGGAACCTGCCGCCCGGCGTCACCGTCCTCGGCAACACGCCGCAGCCGATCAACCGCGACTTCCGCCTCCTCAACTTGACGGGCGAACCGCAAAACGCCGAGCTCGACCTGCTGTGCCTCAAGTCGCGCGTGGGCGACAACCTCAACGGCGGCTCGGTGGAGAACGAGGCGTACGTGTCCTCGGCTCAGCCCGACTGGAACTGGTCGAACAACCTCGACTCGTTCGTGCTCGAGGACCCGCCGGCCGGGCCCGCCCCGCCGGCATCCGAAATGCCCGGCGGGCTGCCCGCTGCGCCCGCCGGCCCAGCACCGGCGGACGCGGCTGTGCCAGCGCCGGAGTTGGCCACGGCCGACCCGGCCGCGACTGCGCCGGCCGCTGCAGCCCCGGCGACCGCAGCGCCAGCCGGCGTCGCGAGCCCCGCTCCGGCACGAGTGGCGGCCGCCCGCCGGCCGAAGCCCGGCGCCAATCGGTCCGCGGCGGCGGCGCGGACTCGCTGCCTGCGCCAGGCGAGGCGGATCCGGGGCGCCAAGCGGCGTGCCCGCGCGACCCGGCGCTGCAACGTCCGGTTCCGAGCCGCCAAGCGCACGCGCTGATCTGACCGAGACCTGGACATCTCGGCTCAGGCCCCGTACCGTTCGTCACGAGTGACCACGCAAGGACGCGTTAGGGGCAAGAATCCAGCCCGTCACAGCGGGCTGGTGGTTCGGGCGGGTTATCTCAGGCGTGTCGTCTGCTTAGCCGGCAGGCGATGAGAACTCAGACGACGGATAAGGGGAGGGGCATGGCAGTAGCAATCATCTCGGTCTTCGCCATTCCGCTGGCGTTGGTAGTGGTCGACTTGTTCGTGCCACGCAAGCGCCAGCGCGGCTGATTCACACGCGTCCCAGCGCGTGCGTCCAGCGGGCTCCAGGTTCGAGTGGTTTGCGCCGACAACAGGTTGCAAGACCCTCGCAAGCCATTCGACCCGGAGTTCGCTCAGATGTCCGTTGTCATAGCCGTCGTCCTCATCGTGCCCGTCGCCGTGCTGCTAATCGACCTCGCACGGCCGCGCTCGAAGCGCTCCTAGGAGCGTGGGTCGCTGTCGGGCCGCGGGTTTCGCCCTCTGGGCGAATAACGAGCTAGGGAACCTGGCCCTCTGGGCCAGTGTTCCCCTAGCGCAGCCGGACGGCCCGGGCCCGCGCGAACGCCGCGACCCGCTCTCGCACGTAGCCGCCATCGTCGTCGGCGCTGGTCGCCACCCGCCGGTTGCTCCCGATCGGCGGCGGGTTGGTCACACCGTCGCTACGAGCGTCGCAGGCGCAGGTTGCGTCGGG
Source organism: uncultured Thermoleophilaceae bacterium (assembly GCA_963825775.1). Lineage (GTDB taxonomy): Bacteria > Actinomycetota > Thermoleophilia > Solirubrobacterales > Thermoleophilaceae > JAAYBF01. Next base: position 648,707 of record CAWGUV010000016.1, read on the forward strand.
CAGGGCCTGCCCGAACAGCGTGCCGATCACGCCCGCGCTGACGAACGGGGCCAGTCGCACGCGGAAACCCGGCCCGAGCAGCCACTCGACCTTGTTGTCCTGGAAGTGGCCGGGCGTGTCGTTGACCGAGCGCATCACCCGGTTGCCGACCGGGATCTGCCACAGGACGGTGCGCCGGCGGACGCTGCGCCCGACCGCGTCGAGGTACTGCGCGAAGTGGCGGAAGTCGGTCGCGGTCCAGCGGCCGGCGCCATTGTCGCCTTCGACGACGCGGCTGTACCCCTCGTCGCGGTTGGTGAACTCGGCGAACAGCATGTCGAAGCGGGTGCTCAGGGAGCGATAGAAGCGCGCCGAGCGGGTGGCGGCGACAGCGACCTCCTCGTCGCTCGGGTTGGACAGCTTGATGTCCTTGCCCGAGCCGAACGGGCTGAGGTGGTAGGCGAGCAGCACGCGAGGGGCGAAGCGGTTACGCAGCCGCACGATCGCCTGCGCGAAGCCGCGTGCATTGTCCGGCAGCCCGTCCAGATCGGCTCGGCCGCTGCTCGCGACGCTGACGGGCACCGTCTCCCCGGCGTCGTCGCGCGCGAGGGTCTGGATGTAGCCCCACAGGTCGGGCTCGACGTGGAGGACGACCGGCGGCGTCCGGGCGGGCGCGCCGGGCGGGGCCAAACCAGGCGCGGCCGCGCGGAAGAACGCCTCGAGGTCGGAGTAGTACGTGCGCATAGTGGCGGGCGTGCGCAGGTTGAGCGCGTCACGCTCGGCCTCCGAGCCGCCTTGGTTGACCGCGGGCCGGGACTGCAGCAACTGGTAGTAGGAGAAGACCGGGATCAGCCCCGCGGTGCGCGACGCTGCGACGTAGTCGGCGACGAAGCTGCCGCCGCCACGGCCCCATGTGCGCCAGCCCTCGCCGGTGTTGACGCCACCGGAGAGGTACGTGTAGCGGAAGCCGAAGCCCTGGGACGCAAGCTCGGCCGGGTTGACGGCGTTGTCGCGGAGGCCGACCTCGAGCCGCACCGGCCACTGGCGCGGCAGCGAGCCGAAGGGCGAGCGCCGCTCGGGCTTGCCGGCCGAGTCGTCCGCGCACGCCCCGAGGCAGAGCGCCATCAGACCGGCGGCGAGCAAGCGCGTCACCGGCCTGACCCTAGCGGCCCAAACCGTGTCCGAGCGCACCAAAACTGGAGGATCGATCCGCATCCGCCGATAGACTCGCCAGAGCTTCGATGGACTTTTGGGGAAGCGCAACCTGGCGTTCGCTCGCCTGTCTGTCGGTGGGGTCGATGGCTGTCGGGCTGGTCTGCACGCTCGGCGTCCCCGCGATGACCTCACAGGCGGCCACGACCTCCTCCGATGCGGCGACGCCGCGTGCGGCGGCGCCGCGGACGCCGGTGCGCGATCGCGGACCCCGTGGCTTCAGAGGGCGGCGCGGCGATCGGGGCCCGCGCGGCCTGACCGGCCAGACGGGTCCGGTCGGCGACCGGGGGCCGATGGGCGTGCTCGGACCCGCGGGACCCACCGGACCATCGGGTGGCGGCGTGATCAAGCGCAACGCCACCGTCAACTGGCAGAACGGTCGCCACGACGGGCGCGATCGGGCCTCGGTCGTGATCCCCGGCATCGGCTCGGCGCAGATCGTCTGCCGGCCCGACACGCAGTGGCTGCGTGTGTTCGTCGATGACCGGGCGACCGACGTGACCATGTGGACGGTGACGCAGAAGCAGGGCGAAGGCCTCAACGTGCGCACCGCGAGGCACGAGTTCAACACCGGACCGGACTTCAACGAAGGCTTCAATCGCTTCCTGGGCGAGAGCCAGCAGATCGGCCGCTTCGACGGCATCATCTCGTCGCGGCTGAACCGGTCGAGCGCCGGGGGTCCAGGCCCGGCGCCGACGACCTTCCATCTCTCGTTCCACTGGGACTTCACCGACCCGGCGGCCGCCCGCTGCTACGTCGCGGCGACCTTCCTCACCGCCCAATGATTCGGCCCGGCCTGAAATCCCTTCTGATCGCCGCGGCCGTCGGCTGCTGCGGCGGCGTGGCGCTGGCCGCGAACGTCGCGGACCGCGGCAGCCTCGGCGACGGTCAGCGGGTGACGACCATCAGCCAGGCCGTCGCGACTGCGACCCGGCGCGGCCCGCGCGGGTATCGCGGCCGCCGCGGGTATCGCGGCCCGCGCGGCTTCCGCGGCTACACCGGTGCCCGCGGCGGGACCGGGGCGCCCGGGCCGGCAGGGGGTGGTAGGCCCGCAGGGCGCGGCGGGCGCGCCCGGCACCGACGTCTCGCGCAACCTGACGGTCAACTGGCGCCAGGGCGCCTTCGCGGGCCGCGACACGTCGAGCGCCGACGTGCCCGGGATCGGGACGCTCACCGTCACCTGCAACCTCTCCGAGCAGAAGCTCACACTCGCGCCCGCGGCGTCGGGAAGCGTCCGCACGTCGATGAGCGTCACCACCTTCCAGCAGTCCAACGCACCGACCGACCAGCTCTCGACCCAGGACGGCTCGCCGATCACCCGTACGCTGCCGCCCAACGGGATGCTCCAGGCGACGCTGAGCGTGCAACCCGTCGATGGCGACGGCGGCCCAGGCCCGGCGCCGGCGACGCTGACGCTGTCCTCGGAGTACAAGGTCAACGATCCGGCGGACCAATTCTGCTTCGTGGCCGGCCAGGCGCTGGTCGCCGGCCACTAATCCTGCGGCGGCACCACGACACCCGCCGCCCCGGGCGTTCCGGTGGGCGCCGGTGTCGCGCTCGGGGTCGGGGACGTCGGGGTCGTCGGGGTTGCCGGCGTCGTCTGCGTGGGCGTCCGGCGCCGCGGCGCCGGCGACTTGGCGCCGACGGGGTAGGACACGACCGGCGGGGCGACCGAGCCGTCGAGCCAGCGCTGCTGCGTGCGGATGCGGGCGTCGGTGAGCGGCACGAGGCCCGCGTCGGATGCGAGTCGCTGCGCGCCGGCGAGGTAGGCGGTCAGGAACGCCTGGACCTCGCGGCGGCGCAGGCCCTGCTTGGTGACCGTGATCAGCAGCGGTCGCGCCAGCGGGAACGTGCCGCTGGTGATCGTGTCCTGGGAGGGAAAGACGCAGTCGTGCCGGGCCGGCGTCGCGCTCGCATCGATCTCCAGCGGGCGCAGTTGCTCCTCGAAGAGCGTGTAGTAGCTGAACGGGAAGATGCCGATCCGGCCGCGGCGCGTATCGAGCCGCCGCTCTGCGGCGCGCGGTGCGGCGGTCGAATGCCGTCGCTGCCGGCAGCGAGGCCTGCAGCTTGCGCAGGTTGGCCTGTTCGCGTTTGACAGCCGCCTCGTCGCGGGCCCGCTGCTCGGCCGATCGGCCGTCGCGGATCCCCTTGGCGCGGTCGGCCTCCAGTGTCCGGATGAAGCGCCGCTTGTCGCTGATGGCCCGCCGCAGCGCCGCGCGATCACTGCGCGCCTTGTCGCGGAACTGGAGGTTGCGGCGATCCTCGAGCCCGCCCACCACCTCCACGCGCGCCTGCGTGTCGGTCGACTTCTCCTGGTAGTCGCCGCGGAACGCGGTGCGCGACGGCGGGTCGGTGTCGAGCGCGATGATGGAGAAGAAGTCGAACGCGCGGGCCCCCGGCGCTGGGCCGGTGGTGCGTAGCGGGACGCTGGAGCCGCCGAGCTGGCTCCAGTTGGTCGTCTGCGAGCCGGCGGAGAAGATGTCGTAGACCTGGTCGGTGGTCAGGCAGTCAAGGCCGACATCGATCTCGTTCTTGGTCGCGACCACAACCGCGTCGGAGGCGACCTGGAACTGGACCGGCTGAACGCCGGTGCTGCGGCAGACCTCGTAGTCCTCGGGCCGGATCGGCCGCGTCGAGTCGACCGCGTCGAGCCGGCCCTCGCACAGCCGCCGGAATGCGCTCAAGGTGTCCTCCGCCGTCGCGGTGACCGTCAGGCCCTCGCGACCCTCCAGCGACCGGACGACGTCTTCGGTGAGCGAGCCCTGCATCGACCCCGCCACCTCGACGGTTCCGGCGGGCCGTGGCGGCAGCGACCGCGGCTACCGCCGGCTGCCGCGGCTGCGGCTTGACGGGCTGGACGACCGCGGGGTCGCGATCGGCGCCGTCGAGGTCGGCGCCGCAGCCGGCGGCCGTCGCCGCGCACACCGTCAGGAGCGCCACGCGCGAGGCCCACATCATTCGCCACCGCCCGTCGTCGAGGTAGTGGTCGGGGTCGTCGCCTCGGGCGGGAAGCGCAACCGCTGCCCGAGCTCGAGGACCTCGAAGTCGGTCAGCTTGACGCTGGACAGCTCGAAGCCGTCGATCAGCCGCGCCGACACGTCCTTCTGCGCATAGAGCGTCGGGACCGCCGCCCGGTCGACGACGATCGCGCCGAAGCGGCTCAGCGCGGTCAGGATCGCCTGCGCTGCGCGCCGCTTGCCGCCCCGGGCCGACGTGCGCAGGCGGACCCCCGGCCGCAGGCGCATCCGTGCGCCCTCCGGCAGCGACTCGGTGCTGCCGATGCCGTCGGTCGAAGAGGCGGGCTGGACGTAGAAGCTGGACGCCGGGCCGGGCAGCGAGATCGCGAGCGCATGGTCGACGCGGCCCCGACGCAGCTCGTCGGCGGTGATGACCCCGGCGAACAGCGGCAGGCCCGAGCCGCGCGCGCTGACGCGACCGGGTGCCAGGTAGCCGGGGCCGTTGAGGTCCCACCTGCGCACGAACTGGAACGAGATCGCGCCGTCCTGCTGGCGCCGGGCGCGCCACAGGTCCCATGCCGCGGCGCGCGCGCGGTCGATCACCGTGAACCAGCCGTCGTAGCGAGGATCCGGGTTCGCGCCGGGCGGGATGCTCAGCGTGCGCAGGTCCTGCGCGTCGCTGCCGCAGCGGACCTGGCGGCAGAACACGCGGGTCGGCCGGCCGCCCTCGTCGGTCACGATCGGCGTGGTCCAGCGGCCGGTGTTGATGAAGATGCCGGCGTTCACGAGCCGCGGCTGGCGTGTGTTGGCGGTCTGGCCCTCGACCTCGAAGACGCCGCTACGGATCCGCGCCAGCCGCAGCAGCTCGTCGGAGTCGGGAGAGACCGGCAGGCCGGACACGTTGACGTTCCAAGGGCTCTGCGAGGAGAAGAAGCGCGGCAGCGTCTGGCGCAGATCGGCGAGCGAGCCGATCCTGGTCGACGGCGCCAGCGAACCCTGCTCCACCGTCTCGGCCTGCGGACTGCGCTCACTCGCGGCCGCGCTGCCCTCGGCGGTGGTCTGCGAGCGCTGCGCCGCCGGCGCGGCGGTTGACGTCGTACGGGCGTCGGCGTCGGCGTCGGACTCGTCGTCGCCGCATCCGGCAGCGAACAGCCCGAGCACGAGCGCCGCCGCGGCGCATCCCCATGTTCCCGACCGGATCACGTCTCGCGAGCCTCCTCGTCGGCGGCGCTTTCATCGTCCGCCGCCGCGCCGGGCCCCCGCGTGTAGGGCGCCAGGTCGCTGGGCAGCTCCTCCTCGGGCGCGCTTTCCGCCTGCCGGATCCGCGGGACCGGCATCCCGGCCAAGGACGGCAGCTTCGGCTCGGGACGGTCGACCTCGGCGGCCGCGGCCTCCGCCGCCTCGCCGAGGCGCGTCACGAGCTCGTTGAGCTGGCGCCGGACCGTCGCCGCGCCGGCGAAGCGCTCCTCGATCTCGTCCGCAAGCGCAACGAGCCGGTCGGTCAACTCGCTGATACTGCGAACCCGGTCGGCCGCGTAGGCGTCGATGCGCCGGCGCGACTCGGAGAGGTAGGCGAGGACCTCGGCCTGCGCCTGCTCGCGGATCCGCTGCGCCTCCACCTGGGCGTCGGACAGTTGCTTGCGGGCACGCGCGTCGGCCTCCTGCCCGAGGCGCTGCGCGTACTCCTGCGCCGAGCGCTCGGCGGCGGTGAAGATCTCCTCGATCCGGCGGTCGCCTTCGCGTGCCGCTGGGCCGCCCATCACGGTGCCGCCTCGGCGGGGTTCGCGCGGCGCGGCGCGGCGCGCGGGTCACGCGGCGCGACGCGCAGCAGCACGTAGCGCTTGGTGCGGAAGATCGGCTCGAGCCCGGCCACGCCGCCGTCGGCCGCGCGCGGGTAGCGGATCTTGATGAGATCGCTCGGCGACGACGTCACGAGGATGAAGCCGACGTTCCCGAACGGCCGCGCGAGCGCCCGCCGCCACCTCTCGTCGCCCTTGTCGACACGGTCGAAGAATCGGTCGGGATGCCCGGTGAGCAGGATGACGGCGAATGACTGCGCGTTGTCGGCGAGCACCCAGTCCTTGCGGTCCGGGACGACTCCCTTGATCCGCGCGGCGACGGCCTCCTCCTCGCGGATCCCGACCGTGAAGCCGCCGACGGAAGCCTTGCCTTCCTGCGAGTCGCCGGAGCGCACGAAGCGGATGAACGCCTGTTCCTGGTTCTGATAGGGGTAGTCGAGCATCCGGTCCCATGTGAGCGGGAGCGACACCAGCAGCAGGATCAGCGTGCCGCCCCAGGCGACGATGCCCAGCCCGTTCGAGGCCCGGTACAGCCAGGCGGCGCCGAACATCGCCATCAACATGATCGGCAGGCCCGAGCGCAGCGTCAGCTCGCCGATGTCGTCCTCGATGAGCGCGCTGCTGCCGAACAGCACCACGGCGATGCCGACCATCGCCGCCAGCCAGAGCGCCATGTCGTCGCGCTTGAAGAAGTACGCCGCGACGAGCAACGGGACCACCACCAGCGAAAGCGGCGAGACCGCCACGACCACGTCGACGAGCCGCTCGATCAGCTTCCCGAACTCGACGTGCCCCGAGTCCGCCACGCCGTTGGAGTTCACCGCCAGCGCCGACTGCGAAGCGGTCAGCCAGCCGAACGGCCGCCCGATGATGAGCGCGTTGAACAGGGTCCACAGTGCGAACCCGTAGACGATCGGGACCGCCGCGACGATCACCGAGCCTTCGATGCGCTGCCCCGAAGCCCCCCGCCGGGCGAGCGCCGCGCCGACGAGGATGCACACCAGCACGGCCCATGCCAAGAACCCGTAGCGCGTGAGCATCGCGAGCGTGAGCCCGATGCCGGCCCCCATGAGGTAGCGCGTCTCCTCGGTCAGGTAGAAGCCGACGAAGCACGAGATGCCGCTGGCGAGGAAGAACAGGTAGACCGCCTCGCTCATCCCGTTGCCGCCATAGAAGACGAACAGCGGGTTGATGCCGAAAGCGAGCACGAGCGCCCAGCGCATGAACACCGGCATCCCCGCGCGGCGCATGGTGCCGTTGAGGACCACGATCGTCATCGCCGCCAGCGGCGCGGTGGTCGCGGGCAGCGCCATCAGCGACGTCGCGAGCGGCTTGAGGGCGGCCGCGGGCAGGTACACGAACGTCGTCAGCGGCGGGAACACGAAGCCGGCGGCGGCGAGCTTGGGCGGGTCGTTCCACCAGATCATGTAGGCCCGGCTGAGCCGGTCCATCGCGTCGAAGACGACGACGTTGCCCGAGTCGATCGTGAGCACGCCGACGACCGCGTAGAACGCGGTGAACAGCACGAACAGCAGCATCGACTCGGCAAGTCGGCTGTTGCGCTCGCTGCGCGTCATGCGCGGATGCCTCGCCGCCGGGCGCGGCGGCCCGGCGTCGGGGCGCACGCGCTCGGCCGGTCGCGGCTCGTCGATCGGCTGCTGCTGAGGCCGTGTGGCGATTCCGCTCTCCATGGCCTACCCCGCACTCTCCGTCGGCTCGGACGCGCGCCGCCTGCTGCGGCCGCCGGCCCGCGCCTGGCTGTCGGGGTCGAGACCGTGCTCGGTCTTCTCCCAGTAGAAGGGCTTGGTGAACAGCTGCAGGAACCCCTTCCAGGCGGCGATCGACATCAGCCCCCAGTAGAGAGGCGACAGCAGCGCGTACTTCGCCAGGTCGTGGTAGCCGCGCTCGACGGCTGCCGCGACGTTGATGAACACGAAGACGAAGTTGCCGATGAAGAGCTGGAAGGCCGCCAGGTAGAAGACGATGCTCGGGAACAGGTCCTGGATGAAGCCGGCCTCGGTGAGGACGAACAGGGTGGTCAGCGCCCAGAAGATCGGGTTGAGCAGGAACAGAAACGTCGCTCCGATCAGCAGCTGGAAGCTGATGAAGCCCTTGATGCCGATCGACCGGATCAGCTTCAGCGGGTTGCGCATGTGGACCAGGTAGGTCTGGATGTAGCCCTTGATCCAGCGCGAGCGCTGCCGCAGCCAGTTGTCGACGCGGGAGTTCGCCTCCTCCAGCGTCGTCGAGTCGATGATGGCCGTCTTGAATCCGGCCTTGTGCAGGCGGATGCCGAGGTCGGCGTCCTCGGTGACGTTGTAAGGGTCCCACGCCGCGAGCTGCATCAGCCGGTCGCGGACGAAGTGGTTGGAGGTGCCGCCGAGCGGGATCGGCACGTTTTCGGCGTCCAGGCCCGGCAGCAGCAGGTCGAACCACATCGAGTACTCGGCGGAGAACCAGCGGGTCAGCAGGTTCTGGCGCTGGTTGAAGTAGTTCAGCTTGGTCTGGATGCAGGTGACCCGCGGATCGGCCTTCTGGTAGGCGAGGACGACCCGCTTGAGCTGGTCGCGGTCGGGCCGGTCCTCGGCGTCGTAGATGACCACGTAGGTGCCCTCGGCCTGGATCAGGCCGTAGTTGCACGCTTTCGGCTTCGTCTTCGGCGGCGCGTCGGGGACCACCACGAGGCGGAACTGCGGCGGCAGGTTGAGGGCGAGGATCACCTCGACCGTGTCGTCGTCGTCCTCCTCGCACAGCAGCCGGATGTCGAGCTTGCTCGCCGGGTAGTCGAGGTTGCCGATGCTCTCGACCAGCCGCGGGACGACGTCCGCCTCCCTGTAGAGGGGGACCAGCAGCGTGTAGATCGGCAGCTCGCGCTCGTCGAGCGCCGCGACCTCCTCGTCGCTGACCGCGATCTCGTATTCGTGGCCGAGCGACGCGTAGACCAGCTTGAACTTGTACAGCGACGCCGCCGTGTAGAAGACGCTGGAGACCGCGATCGCCCCGATCAGCGTCGGGACCGGCCACAGGATCAGCAGCGCGATGATCAGGATCACGCCGATCGACAGGGCCGTGCGCTGCGAGGACGTGACCACGCGGTTCGCGCTGTCCTCGGGGTAGCGCTTGAGCAGCTCCGTCTGCGCGGTCGTCACGTACGCGGCGCCGTAGAGGCGCTGGAGCAGCAGGTCGATCGACGTCTTCGTCGTGATCAGGCCGCGCAGCTCGAGGCTCGTGTGCTCGTGCAACGCCCGCACGGTCTCGTCGTCGAGGATGTCGGAGACCGCCACGTAGAGATGCTCTTCGTCGGCGCCGACCGGAACGCAGCGCAGCCGCCGGCACAGCGGCTCGGGCAGCAGGTCCACGATCTCCGGCCGCGGGACGAAGTCGGTCAGGTCCACCATCGCGAGCTCGTGCTGCTCGGCGAGCACCTCGGCGACGGCCTCCTCGCTGACGATCCCCTTCGCGGTCAGGATCGTCCCGATACGGCTGCCGGTGCGCGCCTGCTCGGCCAGCGCCTCCTGCACCTGCTCCTCCGTGCACAGCCGGCGCGCGACGAGCCCGTCGCCCAGCCGGAACGGCGTGCGCACGCCGAACGCGGGGACGGCCGTCGTCCCGTCGGGGGCGGGCGCCGACGGCGGCGGCTCGGGCGTCGGGAACGGGAAGTCGGGCATCGCATGGGCGCGCGCGATCGCTCGCACGATCTGGTCCTCGGGCGCGACGACGAACTCCACCTGACGGCCGATCAGCGTCGCCGCGACCTCGCGTGCGAGGTGGTCCGACGGGGCGTGCGTCGCGACCGTCACGACGCCGCCGAGGTAGGAGACGGGAATCAGCCCGAAGTGGCGGCAGACCTCGTCCGAGAGCAGCTTCGCCGCCGTCGGATTGACCATCACGTAGCGATCCTCGCCGTGGTCGGGCTCGAGCACGACGAATTCGAGGCCGGCATGGCGCGCCAGTCGCCGCTGGAAGGCGCGGCTCTGCTGTTCGGTCGGCGCGCTCACGCGGCGTCGTCGTGCTGGTCGAGGATGGCGTCGATCTCGCGCCGCGGCGCGATCGCGACCTCGAAGCGGAGGTTGGGAAAGCCGGTCTGGATCGGGCCGAGCGGGGGATCGACGGTCGCGCTTGCCACCCGCAGCGTGTCGCCGACCAGGGCGAGCGGCAGGACGCCCAGCTTGCGCGCGGTGCCGACCGGCAGGTAGGCGAACAGCCGCTGGTCTGGCCGGAAGCCGCGCAGGCCGGTGTAGGGCAGGCTGGCCTCCAGCGCCAGGGCAACCGCCTGGCGCTGCGCCTCCGACGCCGCGTGGCGCTCCTCCTGAGTGGCGCTCACGTGCCTTCCTCGCGGTTCGCCAGCCTTGCCGTGCGCCGTGCCTCGTTGCGGTCCCGCAGCGTGGCGTACAGGTAGAACGCTCCGAGCAGGATCAGCGGCACGGTCACGAAGGTGACGTAGAACGCGATGAAGCCCAGCAGGACCATCACGACGATGACGATCAGCGCCAGCGGGTTGTAGCGATCGCCGTCGTCCCTCATCGCGCCTCCTGATCCGTTGTCGTGCCGCCGGCGTCATCCGGTGGTTCGGAGCGCAGCGAGATCGACAGGAAGCCCGTAGCCGCCTCCTGCACGCCATAGCGCTGCCCGAGGCCGTGGTCGAGCTCGGCGATGAGATCGACCTCGCCCTGGAGCTCGAGCTCGAACATCGCCTTGCGGCCTTCGAGCGAGCGCAGGTAGACGTCGGTGACGCCCCCCAGCGCCGCCAGTGCACGCTCGATCCCGGTGACCCGTGTCACGTCCGCGACCGGCTGCACCTCGAGCGTGATGTTGCCGCGGAAGCGCTCCGGCAGGACCCCGGGCGGGCGGTCGGGGATGCGCGTCACGCTCGCCGGCGACGAGAGGCCCGGCGGCTGCGGCGGCGCGTGCGGCGGTTGCGGCTCGGCGGGCGCGGTCGGCTGGGGCTCGCGGCCGACGCGCTCGACCGCCTCGGCGTACTCGAGAGCAAGCGTCGCCAGCGCCTGGTGCAGCAGGTCGCGCGTCTTGACGAGGCCGTCGATCTGCTGACGCAGGTCATCGGCGCGAGCCTGGGCGTCGCCAACGATCCGGGCCGCGGTTGCCTCGGCCTCGCCGATCAGCCGGCGCGTCTGCACGCGGGCCTGCTCGAGGACCGCGTCGACCGAGCCGCCGGGCATCTGCTGCTGGCTCTGCGGCCGCGGCCGCACGTCGAAGACCGCGGCGCCCTCCACCGGCGGCCGGGACGGGATGTGCTCGGGGATGTCGGTGTAGGCGGGCGGTGGCGCTCCCGGCGACGGCTGGGGCTCGGTCGGCACAGCCGCGCCGTGACGGCTGCCGGCGGCGGCGATCTCACGCTGCAGCTCGCGCAGCTTGCGGTCCACGCTGTCGAGGCTCTGCTCGAGCGCGCGAGACCGCGCCGTGGGATCCTCGTGCGCGCTCATGTGAGCCTCAGCGTCGTCGATGCAGTGGCGTCGTCGCAGCTCTCGGGCTGCCGCGAAATGCGCCCCCGCACGGAGACGCTGTAGTCCCCGGGCGGTACACCGCCGGAGAAGGAGAAGTTCGCCGCGACGGTCCCGAACAGAGTGCGGAAGCGCTTGACGCCGAGCTGCGTGCCGTCGAAGCGCGAGAGCGTGACGTCGACGTCACGCAGCAGCGGTCCCTTGCTCGCGACGCGCACCGTCATCAGCCCGCCGTAGTCGACCGCGCGCCCGCGCGGAAGCTGCGGGAACGTGACCGGCAGCCGCAGCGGGCAGTCGCGGAAGCGCACGACACGAAAGGTGTGCTTTGGCCCGCAGGACGGATCGGCGTTGGGCTCGCCGAAGAGGGTGAGCGTGTAGCGACCGGGCTGCATCGGGAAGCGCAGCCGCATCCGCAGCGTCGTCGCGTTGCGGACAGTGCGCTTGGCGCGCTCGCGCCCGAGCAGGTCGCCGCCGAAGGTGTAGAGCTTGGCCTCGAGCTTGCGGATCGCGGGCCCCCGCGTGCGGACGGTGATCGGGAGCGTCTTCGAGTAGGAGGCGGCATAGTCGCTCGGGAACGAGTTGGTCACCGGTAGCGTGTTGATACAGCGTGCGAAGGACGGCTCCGGCGCGATCGCGAGGGCGCCGAAGGCGAGAACGGCGGACACCAGCGTGCCGACCACCGGATCGCCCCCCCGCAGCCGGTTGCGGTGCAGCGTCAAACGCCTCCCTCTAGCCGTGCCATCCAGCCCTGCACGAGGACGAGCGGGACGGGATCCCCGGCGATCCGCGCATCCGAGCCGGGCGCCGGCGCGCCGCAGAGCGCGTCGAGCAGCTCCGCGGGCTTGCCGCGCAGCACAGCGTCAGCCGCGCCGAGCGGGAGCGTGCGGCTCACGCTGGGCGCCGAGCCGCCGTTGACGTGGAAGTGCCAGCGGCGCGGCGGCTGGGTCTCCGTACTCTCGACGCCGATCACGAAGCGGTGGCCGATCGTCCAGTCTGGGTCGATGCTCGCGGCGATCAGCCGCAGGAGGACGTCGGCGTCCAGTTCGATGCCGTGCTGCGCGAGCGCGAGGCGTCCGAGCGGCAGGTGCGCCAGCTCCTGCAGCCAGCGGTGCGCCGCCCGCGTGCCGTTGATCCGCAGGCCGGCACGGCGGGCGGTCGCCCAGCGGCGCTTGGAGACGATCAGCCGGCCCAGCGCGGCAACCTCACCGCTCAGCAAGGCGTCGGTGTCGCCGCTGGCGCGCGGCGCCTCCTCGTCCACGACCGTCGTGCCGGCCTCGTCGACCGTGACGGCGATGCAACCGTCGTCGAGCAGGTTGAGGTCGTAGCGCAGGGGACCCTTGCTGGCTGCCCCCTGTGCCGGCAGCAGCGCAAGCAGGATGCGGCCCGCGAGCGCAGGGTCCTGCGCGGCGAGGCGCTGCAGTCCGCGCGCGATCCACTGCGGGTGCTTGATCGGCGGCGCCAACTCGCCCACGCGTGGCGCGACGGGCACCTCGTCGCGAACTGCGGCGCGATCGTCGGCCGGCGGGTGCGGCGCGAGGTCCGGCGCCCTTGGCGTCCTCGACGCGGTCGCGTGATCGCCGTTGCGGCTGCGCAGCGCGTCGACGGCGGCGCGGGCCTCGCCGCTCTCCGGCCCCTGCGGCAGCGCTACGAGCTGGCGCGATGCCGCAACGCCCGCGAGCGCCTCGGACACGATCTCGCTGGTGCGCCATAACAGGCCCGGGTCGCTCCCGGATGCGAGCGCCCGCAGCTCGTCAAGCTCGCTGCGCAGCGCGGCGATCGCCCGCTGCATCTCGCCCCGCATGGCCTGCTCGGATTCCAGCGTCGCGGCCATCGCCGCCTGGACTCGCGCGGCCTCGGCGGCGCCTTCGCGCTCACGAGCGAGCGCGGAATCGAGAGCCGCCGTGCGCGCGCGCTCGGCGGCGAGTTCAGCTTGAAGCCCCTGTAGCACTGCCCCCATGCCTTCCTTGACTTCTGACACCAAGGCGACGACCCCCGCCACCTGTGAAGCAAATTCAGAGTAAATGGCGTCGCTGGCTTTGGCAACGGCCGTGCGCTCGCGTTCGTCCGCACTCGCGAGCTTGCACGACAGGCGCTCGACCTCGGCGCGGGCCGCCTCCGCCGCGGCGATCTCCCGCGTGGCGCGCTCCTGGGCGCGTGCGCGGTCGGCGAGCGCGGCGTCCGCGTCTGCGCGCGCTTGTGACAACTCGGATTCGAGCTCGCCCATCCGCGCCTCCTCGCGCGCGGTGAAGCCCGTCAGCTCGCTGACCATCTGATCGACGGCGGCGCGCAGGCGGCACTCGAGTGCCTCGCGATCGAGCGTCGCCTCGTGCAGGCGCGAGCGGAGCGTGTCGCGCTCGCCCTCGACGGCTCCCAGCGTCTCGCGGGCGGCCTCCAGCTCCGCCCGCAGCGCCGACACGCCGCCGGAGAGTTGCGTCGGCTGCTCCACGCCGGCGTCCGCCGCGAGCCCATCTGCCGCGATCACGACGGGACGGGGATCGGGCAGCTCGAGCACGGCGTCGTCGAACTCCAGGCTCAGGCGGTTGGGCACCGCACCGGGCCGCGCCACCGGCAGCGCGTAGACCGCGCGCCACTCGTCGGTGTCGGTCGCCTCGGTGGCCCAGGCGGCATCCGGCGTCGAGCGGATGCGGCGCGCGACGCCGTCCTGGACCACGAGCAGGCGCGGGTCGCCGCTCTGAACGCGGAAGGGACTCGACCAGCGACCGCGAATCCGGACGCGCATGGCGCCCTCGGACATCGGCTCCCACTCGACGCGGCTGACGGAGAGAGGCGCCGCATGCGACCCGTCGGCCGGCGCGTCGCCGCCGACCGTCGAACCCGCTGAACGCTGATTGTCGTGTGGCATGTGCGGGATTGCCTCCCCATCGGCTGCCGCGTGTCCATCCGTCAGGATCGCCGCCACGGTAGACGGCGGTCCGGCGGATCAAGGCGCGACCACGCCGGAGAGGCGTCCGGTGCGACTCGTAGCTTTCACGAGGCGGGCGAACGTTCGATAGGGGCTGCGATGTGGAAGTTGACAACAAGAACTCGTGCACACCACCGTGATGGGGTGGCGCCCGCAGGTGTTCTGCCCTATATTCGCTTCAGTCGCCGGGGCTGTGGCGGGGCGACACCCACGGATCAGGGGGAGAGGAAACCTCACTTGCGACGTTGTTCACTTTTCCTCGTGCTCGTTTTTGCGAGCACGCTTTTGTCGCTGACCGGGGTGGCGGCGGCGGCCGACCGTCCGTTTGCACAGCGCTTCCCGTCGTCCGGCGTCGTCAACGACACCGGCAACATCACGATGGCGGCGAACTCACTGCTCACGTGTCCGAATTCGGACAGTGACTGCGCCGCCGCCCGCAACGGCCCGTCGTCGAACACGGCCAACAACACGAACCTGAGCAACAACGGGTACACGACGATGCAGTACTTCGACGTGGATTCCGACGGTTCGACGTTCAACAGCTCCAGCTCGAACCTTGTCGTGCCGGCCGGCGCCACGATCCTGTTCGCCGGCCTCTACTGGGGCGGCGACTTCAGCGGCTCGGGCTCGACCGCGCCCCAGAACGCCGCCGATCGCAACAAGATGAAGTTCAAGCTGCCCGGCGCGCCGAGCTACACGAACATCACAGCGTCGGTCATCGACGAGTCGGCGCTGAACGTCGGGCGCTACCAGTCGTTCGCGGACGTCACGAGCCTCGTCGCCGGCGCGGGCGCCGGGACGTACTTCGGCGCCAACGTCCAGACGGGCACCGGCACCGACCACTACGCCGGCTGGTCGCTGGTCGTCGCCTACCGCCATCCGAGCGAGCCACTGCGCAACCTGACGATCTTCGACGGGCTGAAGACGATCCGCCAGTCCGACCCGCCGACCGACATCACCGTCAGCGGCTTCAAGACGCCGCCCACCGGCGCGGTCAACGCGACCGTCGGCTTCGTCGCCTACGAGGGCGACCTCGGCATTCCCGGGGACAGCGCGTCGCTGAGCGGCACGACGCTGTCGAACGGGAACAACCCGTCGACCAACTTCTTCAACGGCTCGGTCACGACCGGCACGCGCAACCCGTCGTTCGCGAACAACTTCGGCTACGACGCCGACGTCTTCCCAACGACGGGCGTGCTGGCGAACAACGCGACGAGCGCGACCATTCGGTTGACGACGTCTGGCGACCAGTACCTGCCCGGTGTCATCTGGATCGCCACCGAGCTCTACGCGCCGGAGGTCACGCAGACCAAGACGGTGACCGACATCAACCTGGGCGAGGCGATCCCGGGCGACACGCTCGAGTACTGCGTCACGAACGCCAACGCGAGCGGGTCCGATGTCGACGCGGCCATCGGTTTCATTTTCCGCGACTCGATTCCGAACGACACGACGTACGTTCCCGGGGTCGATCCGCGTCGCGGGGACGCCGCGTACAGACGGCGGCGGCGACGACGTCGCCGAGTACGACAGCGCCAACAACCGAATCGTGGCCCGCCTCGGCACCGGCGCCAACGCGAGCGCGGGCGGTCGCCTGGCGGCGGGCGCCAGCGTCCAGGTCTGCTTCCGCGTCACGGTGAACTCGCCGCTGCCCGACGACCGGCTGCTCGAGAACACGGCGACGGCCAACTTCTTCGCGGAGACCGCCGGCGTGCCGCTGTCGGCGACGAGCTCGGTCAACATCCTGGTCGGCGCGCCCGACCTGACGATCGCGAAGACCCGCCTGACCATCGCCCCGATCCCAGGTCTGCCGGTCAGCTACGAGCTCGCGGTCAGCAATGTGGGCGACGCCGCCTCGGCTGGCACCGTGACCGTCAGCGACACGCTCCCGACGGGCCTGACCGTTAACAGCGTCTCCGGCTCGGGGTGGACGTGTTCGCCGCCAGGCGGAAGCAGCTTCACCTGCACGCGCAGCGACGTGCTCGCCGACGGTGCCGCCTACCCGGTGATCTCGCTCACCGCGAACACCCCTCCCGGCGACTTCGGGACCAAGACCAACACCGCGACCGTCAGCGGCGGCGGCGACATCAACTTCGCCAACAACAGCAGCAGCAACACGTACCCGACCGGCAACCCCGTCGCCGACATCCGCGTGGTCAAGACCGCCTCGCCGACGACGCATCAACGTGGGTGAGACGTCGACCTACACGATCGTCGTCCACAACGACGGTCCCTCGACCGCCCCGTCGGTCGGGCTCGACGACCCGATCCCCGCCGGGCTCGAGCAGGTCGGGCAACGCTACGACCACGCAGGGCACCTGCGTCGCGGGCCTGGTCGTCTGCGACCTCGGCAACATTCCGCCGCTCGGCTCGGTGACCGTCACCGTGACCGTGCGTGCCACCTCCGCCGGCGCCGGCCAGTCGATCACCAACACGGCGACCGCCGGCAGCAGCGCCGACACGACGCCGGCCAACAACTCCGACGACGCGACCGTGACCGTCACCTCGGCCGACCTCGGCGTGACGAAGACGATCGCCCCCAACCCGCCCGTCGCGGGCGCACCGGTCACGTTCCAGATCGTCGCCCGCAACGACGGGCCGTCGGACGCCACCGGCGTGGTCGTCCGTGACCCGCTGCCGGCGCAGCTGCTGAGCCCCACCGTCTCCGACGACGGCGGCGCGACGTGCAGCATCACGAGCGGCGAGCTGTTGTGCGACATCGGCGACCTCGACGCCGGGCAGACCGTGACGATCGAGGTCTCGGGCACGATGGCCGGTGGTGCGACGTCGATCACCAACAGCGCCGCGATCGACGGCTCCGAGCCCGATCCGGATCCGACCGACGACACCACGACGGTGGTGGTCGACGTCGAGCCGAGCGCGGACCTGTCGCTGATCAAGACTTCGGACCCGACGAGCGCCGCGCCGGGCGACGAGGTCGTGTGGACGCTGACGGTGACCAACGACGGGCCGAGCACCGCGACCGCCGCGACCATCACCGACACGCTTCCGGCGGGCGTCACGTTCGTGTCGTCGCCGACGTGCACGAACTCCGCCGGCACTGTCACCTGCCTGCTGGGCGACATCCCCGACGGCGAGCAGCGGGTCGCGACGATCCGCGTGCAGATCCAGCCGGGCGCGCCCTCGACGGTGACCAACACGGCTGCCGTGACCTCGCCCGTGGACGACCCGGACCCGACCGACAACGACGACGACGCGAGCGTCTCGGTGCAGGAGTCGGCCGATCTGTCGGTCGAGAAGGTCGCGGACCTGGCCAGCGCGGAGCCGGGTGACACGATCACCTACACGCTGACCGTCCACAACGACGGGCCCGACACGGCACAGAACGTGACCCTGTCCGACACGATCCCATCGGGCCTGGCATTTGTCTCCTCGACGCCCGGACCGCCGGACTGCACCGAGTCGGGCGGCGCGCTGAGCTGTGCCTTCGGCGACATCCCGGCGGGCGGCACGCGGATCGTCACGGTGACCGCGACGGTGCAGCCGATCGCGCCGCCGCTGGATCACCAGCACGCGCTGAACATCCAGCGGGTCCAGCAGGACCTGACGCTGGCGCCCGGTCAGACCGGGAGCGTCGACGTGGCGTGCCCGACCGGCTACTTCGCCACCGACGCGAGCGTGCTGATCCTCGACAACGCCGGCAACGTCGACGCCTCGATCGTGCCGGACGCCGTCCAGCACAACGGCGACGGCTACCGCGCGATCGTCACGAACCCGACGACACAGGGCAACATCCAGACGCGCGTGTCGGTGGTCTGCCTCGGCAGCGAGACGCAGCTCGGCGGCAACCCGCACACGCACGACCTGCTGGTCTCCGCGCCGGTGTCGCGCACCGAGGCGCTCGGGACCGGCACCTACGCGTTCGACCTGCAGTGCGGCCCCGGCCAGGTCCCGGTCGCCCCGTCGTTCACCTTCACCGGTGACGAGGTGCGGGTGCGCGGCTCCTTCCACGTCGGCGCCAACACGTGGCGCTTCGTGCTCGACAGCATGGGCGGCGCGACCGCCGACCTCGCGATCCGCTGTCTCGACACCCAGACGGGCGACACCGACGGCCACTCGCACACGCTGGACCTCAACCAGCACGACCGCACGGCGACGATCCAGCCGGGTCAGACGCAGGTCGAGCGCGTCGAGTGCGGGCCCGACGGCAAGGGCATCGTCGCATCGTTCGACATCGACCCGGGCCTGGTGTCGCTCGGCAACGAGCCGCAACCGGTCAACCGCGATTTCCGCCTGGACAACCCGACGGACAGCCCGCTGGACGCGCGGCTCGGGCTGCTCTGCCTGGGCGACCGCACAGGCGACCCGGCCGACGTGACCGAGTGGACGAACACCGCCTCGGTGTCGTCGGTCACGCCCGATCCGGATGCGGACGACCGCACCGACTCGGCGACCGTCGCGCGCACCGGGGCGCCGGCCCCGTTCGCGCCGGGCCCGGCCCCGCTCGCACCAGGCCCGAACCTGGTGCCGCCGGATCCGGAGCCGTCCGCACCGCCGGGCGGCACGAACGATCTGCCCGGGACGTCCGGCGGCGGCACGCCTGGTACCCCCGGGACCTCCGGTACTGGTCCGTCGGGCGCGCCGCTGGCCTCATTCCGCACGATGAGCCTGCGCGGCACGACGCTGCTGCTGCTGATGAGCTGCCGCTCGTCCTGCGCCGGCACGGCGTCGATCAAGCTCGCCAGGACGGTCCGCGCCGGCCGCGTTGTCCTGCGTCGCGGCCAGCGGCTGGCCCGCGCCAGCTTCCGGGTCCGCCCGGGCCGGCGGGCGACGCTGCGCCTGAAGCTCAGCCGCAGCACCGCAGCGGCGCTGCGCCGGGCCAAGGTGCGCTCCGTCCTGGTGGAGCTGCGGGGGCTCAACGGCAAGACCAGCACCGTCCGGGTGGCGCTGCGGGGCTGAGCCGCGCATCGCGCTGGCTGGGCGCTTGAGGCTACTCCGGCCGCTTGGGCGGCACCAGGTCGAAGCGGAACGCCTCGTCGACGTCGGGGCGCCGCCGCAGGATCCCGAACTCGACGTCCCATTCGGCCCACTCGCGCAGGCGGCCGCGGTGCAGCGCGCCGAACACGGGCGCGTCGGCGATCAGCACGGGGGAGACGGCGTCGAGCTGGGCGAGCAGGTCCTCGCGGTTGGCGCCGCGGGCGCCGGCGAGCAGGTCGCCGACCGCGGACTCGGGGTCGGACTGGGCGAACGAGTAGCCGCGTTGCAGCGCCGCGACGGTGGCGCGGATCACCTCCGGCTCTTCGTCGACCGTCTCGCGCCGGGCGGCGAGGACGAGCTCCGGGTAGGAGGGGGCGCCGAAGTCATCGAGGCGGAACTCGCGGATCTGCGGGCGGCGCTGCTTCAACGCGACGCCCTCGACGTTCCAGAACGCGGTCGCGGCGGCGACGCGGCCGCCGAGCAGGGCGGGGACGGCCTCGAAGCCGATCGTCGTCTCACGCACCTTGTCGGGATCGCCGCCGGCGCCCGCGACGATCGAGCGCAGCACCGCGACATCGGAGGGCAGCCCGCTCACGCCGACCCGCTCGCCCTCCAGCTCCCGCGGCGACTCGGTTCCCGGCTGAGCCAGCAGCGCCGCCAGCGGGCGCTGCACGAGCGCCGCGACGCCGACGACGTCGCTGCCCTTCTCCCGCGCCAGGCCGAGGTCGTGGATGTCGAGCACGGCGAGGTCGACGCGGCCGCCGGCCAGCAGCCGCACCGAGTCGGTCGAGGCGCCCGGCGGACGCACCGCCAGACGTACCCCCTCGGCGCGGTCATAGCCGCGCCGGGTCGCCGTGTAGATGCCGGTGTGGACGGCGTTGGGCGTGAAGTCCAGCAGCAGCGACACGTCGCGCTCGGGCCGGTCGTCACCCGACTCGCCGCCGCAACCGGCGATGGCCGCGAGCAGCACGGCGATGGTCAGGAGCCACAGGCGCAAGGCGGGGGAGCTTACGAACAACCCGCACGATGCCGTGCAGCCGGTCCCCACCGCCGTTTTTCGGTGTAGCTTGCGCCAACGAAGTCCTATCCATCGTCTGGAAGGAGCCCACGTGGAAGCGTCGGCAGCCCCGGTTCGCACCCGCCCTCCCCGCCGGCCCGCGATCCCCGAGCCCCCCCTCGGCGCCCCCGCAGCCTACGCGGCCGAATTCATCGGCACGTTCATGCTGGTGTTCGCGATCGTCTTCGCGGTCGCGAACGCCGAGCCGCTGGGCCTGCTCGGCATCGGGCTGGTCCACATATTCGCGCTCACGCTCGCGATCCACACGCTCGGCGGCGTGTCGGGCGGGCACTTCAACCCCGCCGTGACGATCGCGCTGCTGGCGGTCCGGCGGATCAGCTCCAACCATGCGATCGCTTACATGATCGCCCAGATCCTGGGCGGGCTCCTGGCCTGCCTGATCGCTCTGATCCTGATCAAGGATCCGGCCGAGGCATCCAACTACGCCGCCGGTGTGGTCTTCGACGAGGGCCCGTTGGCGGGCGCCGAGTGGAAGGGCCTGGTGGCGGAGATGATCGGCACGTTCTTCCTCATGTGGGCGATCATGGGCACGGCGATCAACGCCAAGGGCGTCGCCGGCTGGGCGCCATGGGTCATCGGCGGCTCGCTGGGCCTGATGGTCTACGTGTTCGGCCCGTCCACCAACGGGTCGTTCAACCCGGCGCGCGCGATCGCGCCGGCGATCTTCGGCGGCGAGATGGGGCCGCTCTGGCTGTACATCGTCGGCCCGATCATCGGAGCGGCCGCGGCCGCGGTGACCTACTCGATCCTGGTGCTGGAACCGCAGGATCGCGCCGAGCGCGCCGACCGCTGAGCGCACGAACGTAGCCCAAGGTGCCGCATCCGTACACTCACATCGGATGCGGCGCCGGGTCACGTTCTCGCGCAACACCACACTCTCGCTCTCCCGGACGTGCAGCGCGTACTGCAAGTACTGCGCGTTCGCCACCCATCAGCCCCACCTGCACACGCCCGCCGAGGTGGAGGCGCTGCTCGACGGCGCCGCGCGGCGCAACGTCAAGGAGTTGCTGATCCTGACCGGCGAGGCGCCCGATCACCACCCGGGCGTCCGCGAGCGGTTGCACGAGCTCGGCCACGCGGATTTCGTCGCCTACGTCGTCTGGGCCTGCGAACGGGCGCTCGAGCGCGGCATCCTGCCGCACACCAACCTCGGCGCGCTCGGTCGCGAGGACCTCGCGCGGCTGCGCGAGGTGACCGCCTCGCAGGGACTGATGCTGGAGTCGATCAGGCCTGATCTGGTCGCGCACCAGGGCTCGCCGTCCAAGCACCCGGCGCGGCGGCTGGACACGATCCGCGCCGCCGGCGAGCTGAGGATCCCGTTCACCAGCGGCATCCTCGTCGGCATCGGCGAGTCCGAGGCCGACCGGGTCGAGTCGCTGCGCGCGCTGGCCGCGGTTCACGCCGAGTACGGCCATCTGCAGGAGGTGATCCTGCAGAACTTCGTCCCCCACCGCCGCTACTACGGCGAGGAACCGGCCGATATCGCCACCGAGGCAGCCGACGCGTACTGGCGCACCGGGCTTGGCTCCCACCCGTCGTTGCCGCTGCCCGAGTGGGCGTGCGAGGTGTCGATCGAGGACATGAAGGGGCTCGTCTCGACCGCCCGCGAGCTGCTGCCCGGCGTCGGCGTCCAGGTGCCGCCGAACCTGTCTGACTGGTGGCCGGAGCTGGTCGCCGCCGGCGCCAGCGACCTCGGCGGCCTGAGCGCCAACGGCGATCACATCTCGCCCGAGCACCCGTTCCCCTCGCCCCACCAGGTGCGCAAGCGGTTGGCGGCCGACGGGGTCGCGCTGACCGAGCGGCTGTGCGTCTACAGCGAGTACATCGACCCCGAGTGGATCGACCAGGGCGTGCTCGACGTGATCAAGACGAAGTACTGGAGCTTCATCCCGCGCCGCGGCTCGGGCCGCCGTTCCGATCGCGCGATCCATGCCGAGCTGGTCGGTGGCCGCGATCGCCCGCGCCCGCGACGGCGAGCGGCTCAGCGAGGACGAGCTGACGGCCCTGTTCGCCGAGACACGGCCCGAGGCGATCGAGGACATGCGCCAGGCGGCCGACGAGCTGCGCGCCGAGCTGGCCGGCGACACGGTCACGTTCGTCGTCAACCGCAACGTCAACGTCTCCAACGTCTGCATCGTCGGCTGTGCCTTCTGCGGCTTCGGCCAGGGGCGCCGCTCGCCCGACGCCTACGTGGTCGCCGAGGACGAGTTCACCGCCAAGGTGCAGGAGGCGGTCGAGTTCGGCGCGACCGAGATCTGCATGCAGTCGGGTATCCACCCCGACTGGACGCTGACCGACTACGAGCACTGGCTGCGCGTCGCCAAGCGGATCGCGCCGCAGCTGCACCTGCACGCGTACAGCGCGATGGAGGTCGACCACATGTGCGCCACGTCCGGCCTGGCGCCGCGCGAGGTGTTCGAGCGGCTGCGCGAGGCGGGGCTGGACTCGACGCCCGGCACCGCCGCCGAGGTGCTGCACGACGGCGTCCGCGAGCGGATCAGCCCAAACAAGCTGCCGGTCGGCCGCTGGGTGGAGATCATCGAGGCGAGCCACGCCAGCGGGCTGCGCTCGACCGTCACCGTCATGTTCGGCCACGTCGAGGAGCCGTGGGAGCTGGCCGAGCACATGCGCGTCGTCCGCGACGTGCAGGAGCGCACCGGCGGCTTCACCGAGTTCGTGCCGCTCTCGTTCATCCCCTTCCACACGCTGCTCGGCCGCACGCACGGGGTGGAGGAGATCTCGCGCGAGGAGAACCTCAAGCACACCGCCGCCTTCCGGCTGGCGCTCGGGCGCACGATCCCCAACCTGCAGGCCAGCTGGGTGAAGATGGGCCTCGACGCCGCCACCGAGGCGCTCTCCTGGGGCGTCAACGACCTCGGCGGCACGCTGATGGAGGAGAACATCTCCCGCCTCGCCGGCTCCTACCACGGCGTCCGCCTCGAGCCCGCCGACCTGATCGCCGCCGCCCACCGCGCCGGCCGCCCGGCAGCGGAACGCACCACGCTCTACGACATCCGCCACCACCACCCAGTGGGGTCAGGTCTTGCAATCACACATGTCCAGTCTCACTTACGGGAGTAAGTGAGACTGGACATGATGGATTGCAAGACCTGACCCCTCCGGGAAACCGCACCGGCCGCTGGCGGGGTCGCCGCCTTGGCCTGGTGTGACCCGTCCGCCAGGATGTCTGCGATGACCGAGCCGGTTTCCTCGAGCGGACGTGGCGTGAGACGTGGTACCTGCTCGCGGGCATGCCTGTCGGCTGGCTGGCGTTCACCGGCGTGACGGTCGGCATCTCGGCCGCCCTGGGCATGGTGATGATGCTGGTCGGCGTCCCGATCGCGGTCTACACGCTCGTCGCCTCGCGCTGGTTCGCCGACTACGAGCGCCGCCGCGCCGCGCCGGTGCTCGGCGGCACGATCCCGGCGCTGCCGCGCGAGCGGCGCGAGGGCAACCTGCTCCAGCGCTGGCTGCAGGAGGTCGCCGACATCGAGTCCTGGCGCGGCGTCGCCTGGGCCTACACGCTGCCGTTCCTGGGCACGATCGGGTTCACGATCGCCGTCACCGTGTGGGCCGCGGGCGTCGGCTACCTGCTGTCGCCCGTGTGGATGTGGGCGCTGCCCGACAACGACTGGCACAACGAGCTGCCGATCGCGATCTGGATGGTCGCGGGCGGCGCGCTGCTGGCCGCCGCACCATGGATCGTCCACGGCAGCAGCCGCCTCACGGCCAACGTCGCCCGCGCCTTCCTCAGCCCCAGCCGCGCCGAGCTGGAGAAGCGTGTGCAGCAGCTGACCAGCACACGGACGGGCGCCGTCCACGCCGCCGAGCAGGAGCTGCAGCGCATCGAGCGCGACCTGCACGACGGCGCCCAGGCGCGGCTGGTCGCGCTGGCACTGGACCTCGGCATGGCCAAGGAGCGGATCGAGCGCGACCCCAAGGCCGCCGCCGCGCTGGTCGACGAGGCGCACGCCGAGGCAAAGCGCGCGCTGGCCGAGCTGCGCGACCTCGCCCGCGGCATCCACCCGGCGATCCTCTCCGACCGCGGCCTGGACGGAGCCCTGAGCGCGCTCGCCGCCCGCAGCCCCGTGCACACCGTCGTCGACGTGAAGCTGCCCGGCCGGCCCACGACGGCCGCCGAGCGGGCCGCCTACTTCACCGTCGCCGAGGCGCTGACCAACGTCGCCAAGCACTCCGAGGCAAGGCAGGCGGCGATCAGCGCCTGGGCCGAGCCCGACCGGCTCGTCGTCGAGGTCGCCGACGATGGCCGCGGCGGCGCCGAGCCGGCACGCGGCAGCGGCATCACCGGTCTGCGCGGCCGCGTCGAGGCCCTCGACGGCCACCTGCTCGTCGTCAGCCCGCCGGGCGAGGGCACGACGCTGCGCGCGGAGATACCGTGCGCGTGGTGAGCGTCGCTTGCGTGTAGTCATCGCCGAGGACCTGGTCCTCCTCCGCGACGGGCTGGTGCGGCTGCTGAACGCCTACGGCCACGAGGTCGTCGCCGCCGTCGGCGATGGGCCCTCGCTGGTGGAAGCGATCGTCGAGCACCGGCCCGACATCGCCATCGTCGACGTCCGGCTGCCGCCCGACCAGCGCGACGAGGGACTGCGGGCGGCGCTGACGGCGCGCGAGCGGGTGCCGGGGACGCCGGTGCTGGTCCTCTCCCAGTACGTCGAGGAGCTCTACGCCGGCGAGCTGCTGGCGGGCGGCGAGGGCGGCGTCGGCTATCTGCTGAAGGATCGCGTCGCCGACCCGGCGGCCTTCGTCGCCGCCGTCGACCGCGTCGCCGCCGGCGGCATGGCGCTGGACTCCGAGGTCGTGTCGCAGCTGCTCGCACGCCGCAGCGCCGGCGACGACCCGATCGCCCAGCTCACCGCGCGCGAGCTCGAGGTGCTGGAGGCGATGGCCCAGGGCCGCTCCAACGCCGCCATCGCGGAGGAGCTGACCGTCACGCTGAGCGCCGTCGAGAAGCACTGCCGGGCGATCTTCGACAAGCTCGGGCTGGAGGCGTCGCCGTCGGAGAACCGGCGCGTGCTGGCGGTATTGGCGTACCTTCGTCGGAGTGGCTGAGCTTGTCCTAGGACCGCTGCTGCGCTACGCCGGCCCGACGGAGGCGACGGTGTGGGTGGAGACGGACGTGCCGTGCACGGTCGAGGTGCTCGGGCACAGCGCGCCCACGTTCACGGTCGCCGGGCATCACTACGCGCTGGTGGTGATCGGCGGGCTGGCGCCCGGGAGCATCACGCCCTACGAGGTCGTGCTCGACGGCGCCCGCCGCTGGCCGCCGCCGGACTCCGAGCTGCCCGCGAGCGTGATCCGCACCAGTCAGCCGGGCGCGCCGGCACGGATCGTCTTCGGCTCCTGCCGCCTCGCCGTCCCGCAGACGCCGCCCTACACGCTGGGCGCTGCGCCAGGACAGGCGAGGGCGCGGGCTCGACGCGCTACGCACGCTGGCGCTGCGGATGGCCGCCGGCCCGCCGCAGGAGTACCCCGACGCGCTGCTGATGCTCGGCGACCAGGTCTACGCCGACATGGTCCCGCCCGCGACGGAGAAGTTCATCGCCACCCGTCGCGACCCCGACGCGCCGGGCCCCGGCGACTGGGCGGCCGACTTCGAGGAGTACGCCTTCCTCTACCGCGAGTCGTGGTCCGAGCCGGTGCTGCGGTGGCTGCTCTCGACACTTCCGACGGCGATGATCTTCGACGACCACGACGTCTGCGACGACTGGAACACGTCCGCCGCCTGGGTCGCACAGATGCGCGCGCAGGACTGGTGGGACGAGCGCGTCATCGGCGGCTTCTCGACCTACTGGATCTACCAGCACCTGGGCAACATGGCCCCGGCCGATCTCGCAACCGACCCGACGTTCGCGCGCGTGCGCGACGCCGGCGGGGACGCGGCGCCGGTGCTGCGTGAGTTCGCGCGGCGCGCCGACCGCGACATCGCCAGCATGCGCTGGAGCTTCGCCCGCGACATCGGTCCGGCCCGGCTGGTGATGATCGACTCGCGTGCCGGGCGGGTGCTGACCCCGGGTGACCGGCACATGGTCGACGCGGCCGAGTGGAACTGGATCGCCGAGCACGCGCGCGGCGACTGCGACCACCTGCTGCTCGGTACCTCGCTGCCGTGGCTGCTGCCGCCCGCGACCCACTACGCCGAGGCGTGGAGCGAGGCGGTCTGCGACGGCGCCTGGGGGAGACCCGCCGCGGCCGCGGCGGAGCGGGTGCGCCAAGCGTTCGATCTCGAGCACTGGTCGGCCTTCCGCAACTCCTTCGACGACCTCGCCGGGCTGATCGGCGAGGTCGGCGCCGGCCGCCGCGGCGCCGCGCCGGCGGCGATCACGGTGCTGTCGGGCGACGTCCACCACTGCTACCTCGCCGAGGTCGCGTTCCCGCGCGCGAGCGGCGTTCGCTCCGCCGTCTGGCAGGCGGTCTGCTCGCCCTTCCGCCACCCGCTCCCCGGGTCGATCCGCGTCGCCCTGCGCGCCAACACGAGGGCGCCGATGACCACGCTCACCCGCGCGCTGGCGCGCGCCGCCGGCGTTCCCGACCCACCCGTCCGCTGGCGCTTCGTAGCTGAGAAGCTCTTCTTCGACAACCAGGTCGCGACGCTCGAATTGGACGGGCGGGCGGGCACGTTCCGGCTCGAGCAGCGATTGGGGATTCCTTTAGTCCCAGCCTCCTAGAGTCACTCTCATGCCGAATCGCATGAACTTGTTCGCAACGAGCGGGTATTTTGGTCTCTCACCCGCAGGTGCGCGACATGCTTTTCAGGCTGGAGCCATCTCTTGGGAAAGCACGAACGCGAAGAGGGATCGCAGCGCGTGAACAGATCGGACGCAGAACTGCTGGACGCCGCCAGAACGGACCCCCAGGCATTCCGGGAGTTCTATGAGCGGTACGCCGTGCTGATGCGTGCCTGGTTCCAACGCCAGACCGGCTCTGAGTCAGCAGCGCTCGACCTCACCGCGGAAACCTTCGCCCAGGCGTGGCGCGGAGTCCGCAGGTTCAAGGACCTGGCAGACGGCTCCGGCGCGCCGTGGCTGTTCGGGATCGCCAGGAACTTGCTCCGTCAATACCACAAGCACAACAGGATCGAGACCGCCGCCCGCGAGCGGATCGGGCTCCCCGTCGCCGCCGAGACGTGCGCCGACTACGAGGACGTCGACGATCGCGAGTCCGCGCGCGTGATGCGCGGCCAGCTCGAGAACGCTGTCGGTGCGCTGCCGCTCGAGCAGCGCGAGGCACTGCAGCTGCGCGTGGTCGACCAGCTCTCCTACGACGAGGTCGCCGGCCGCCTCGGCTGCTCCCGCAACGCCGCGCGCATCCGCGTCTCTCGTGCGCTGCGGGCGCTCACCGCCGAGCTGGGAGGCGCCGCGTGAACCTCCGCCCTTCGCGGCGGGATGACGACGAGCTGCCCGACGACCTCGACGCCCTCGGCGCCGCGCTCGAACGTGCCGCCCGCCGCCAACTCGCCCGCCGCCGCCTGCTCGGCCGCCTTGCGCAAGGCGCCGCGATCGTGCTGATCGCCGGCCCGCTCGCGCTGCTGGCCGTCAGCTTCGACGACCTGTCTTCCTCCAGCCGTCCGATCGCCTCGCAGGCGCCGGTCGCAGCGGTAGGTCCGCTGATCGAGGGAGACGCATCCAGTTCCTTCTTCACCGCCCACATCCCCGACACGCCAAGGCCGCCGGTCGGGAACCACCCCTGCCTGGACGGCCACGATTGCACGATCCTGCCGCCTGTCGGCACGTCCTCGCCTGCCCCGGAGGCAAAGCCATGACCCCTGCCAGCCCCGCCCTCGCCACCGCACCCGCGGCGGTCGAAGACCAGCTGCACCGCCGGCAGGAGCGCCACCGCGCGGCCGGACTCATCCGCGATTCGATCGAGCTGCTGCAGTCCAAATGGGCCGTCGACGTGCTGCTCGCCCTCGGCGACGGCACCCGCCGCTACCACGAGCTGCTCGCCGACCTCGAGCCGATCTCCGAGAAGGTGCTCACCCAGACCTTGCGCGGCCTCGAGCGCGACGGCCTCGTCGGCCGCCGCGTCCACCCCGAGGTGCCGCCGCGCGTCGAGTACGCGCTGACGCCTTTGGGCGCAACGATGTCGACGCCTTTGAAGGCGCTTGGAGCCTGGTCGCTCACGCATGGGCGGCGGGTCGACGCAGCGCGCGAGCGGTTCGACGAGATCCGCGGGCGGCGCTGAGGGGCTCGTTTTGGGGCGCCGCGGGGCTTCGTGGCGCTTACACCGGCAGGTCTGGCCTTCGCGTTCTCCCGCGCAGGATCTGCGAACTGCGCCGGTTAAGTAGCGGATAGAGGGTGTTGCGCAATCCATGCGGCGAGAGTTGCGTTTGGGGATCTCACAACGCGCCGGCTGACACGACGGCGACTGGCGGTGGCGACGCCCGACGCTGGCGCGGTGCGCGGCGCTTACCCCGGGCAGAGAAGGAGGCAGGGACGTGGCGCTTGTGCTTGTCGCGGCGGATCGTGGTTGCGTAAAGGCCCGTCCCACGGGCCTTCGTGCAACCAGATCGCGGAAACGGGGATGTGGTTGCGTAAAGGCCCGTCTGACGGGCTTTCGCGCAACCAGCTTCGGGCTGGGCGCGATGTGGCCGACGCCACGCCCGCCCCACGGGCGCCACGTCGGCCAGATCGCTGGATCTGCGAGCTGGCCGACGCCACGCCCGCCACACGGGCGCCACGTCGGCCAGGTCCCCCGCCTACCCGACCGGGGACCGGGTAGGCGACCCATCGATGCCCGGGGTAAGCGCGCCGCACACCGCCAACGTCCGACGCCCGGCGCGGTGGACCCCGCGCCGTCAGGCCCGGCCCTACCGCTTGTGGGAACTCCAATCGCAAAGCCTCGCGGAGGAGTTACGCAACAGCCTCATAGCGCTACTTAACCGGCACAGTTCGAGCTGGCGCCCGTCGATCAGCTCGACGAGCGTCGGCCTCACCCAAACAGATCCCCCGCCCGCGCCCGGACCAGCGCCGCCGCGCCGGGGCCGTCCTCTCCCGGCGGGAGCACGTAGCGCTCGACTCCGCGCAGGCGCACCGCCGGCTCGCGCGAGTCCTTGCCGCGGACGAGATCGGCGGCGGCGGCGAGCTCGTCGGCGATCGCGATGAGCGTCGCGTTGAGCTCGCGGCCGTCTGCGTCGGGCAGGCCGCGCCAGTCGAGCAGGGGCGTCAGGCCGGCGCAGCCGATCGCCACCTCTGATTGACCGATCCGCCAGGGCCGGCCGAAGGAGTCGGCGATGACGATCGCGCAGCCGAGGCGGGCGCGGAGCGCTCGGGCGGAGGCGTCGGGATCGCGCGGGAGCAGCACGACGCGGCCCGAGCGGCCAGCGTTGGATGCGTCGACGCCGGCGTTGGCGCAGACGAAGCCGTGGTGGGTGCGGCAGATCAGCCTGCCGGCGTCGGCGCGGACGAGCTCGACGGACTGGTCGAGGATCACCTGCACTAGCGCCGGGTCCTTGCCGTGCGTCGCGGCGAGCTCGCGAGCGCGGTCGCCCGGCTCAACGTCGGCCAGGTCGACGAGTGCCCCTTCGGCCTTCGAAACGACCTTATGCGCGATTACGACCACGTCCGTCGGGCGGAGGCCGCCGTCGCGCCAGGCGGCGCCGGCGCTCGCCAGCATCCGCGCCAGGTCATCGCCGGGCGCGACCTCGGGGACGCCCGGCAGCGGGTCGGCGATCAGGGTCACGCGGCGAAGGAGAGGGCGGCGAGCGCGGCGCGGGTACGCGGGGCGCCGCCGGGCCGGGCGGCCAGCGCCGCGGCCAGCGCCGCCAGGTCGTCGGGGGTGTCGACGTCGAGCCCAAGCGAATGCAACTCGGCGACGGCGAAGTCGATCGCGGCGGCCCGCGCGGCGCTGCAGTGGCGGTCGAACGAGCCGGGCCCGAAGGCTGGGGCGATCGCGTCCGGTGGCGCCAGCAGCAGCGCGTTGGTCCCGCTGCCGTGCCGGTCGGGCACGATCGTCACCGGCACCGCCGCCGTATCGAGCAGCCGCTGCACCTCGAAGGGATGCAGCGCCGGGCAGTCGCCGGGCACGAGCAGGACGCGGTCGGCCGAATCGTCCAGCGCAGCTCGCACGCCACGCCCCGCCGCCGCCGACTGGCCGGTCTCGTGGGGATCGGCGATGACCAGCGCACAGCCCGCCAGCGCCGCGCGTCGCGCCAGCGGTTCGGCGGTGACGACCACGACGCGATCGATCCCCGGCACCGCCGCCAGTGCCTCCAGGACGTCGCCGACCATCGCCTCGGCGAGCGAGACCCGGTCCGCCGGCGCGACAGCGTCACCCAGCCGCTGCTTGGCGCGCGAGAACGTCTTGACGGGGAGGACGGCCAGCGTGCGCACGCGGGCCGCAGCTTACGCGAGCCCGGGCAAATGTCACTGACCATGCCGGGGTTCTGCGCGTCGGCGGTGATGAGCCGCACCTGCCCGCGGGCCGACGCGTACACGGGCGCGCGCTCCGCCGTCGCGCCGTACATGTCATAGCCGCAGTGGTTGGTGCCGCATTCGGGGTTGTACCCGAGGCCCTCGCCGTAGCGATCGACCACCGTTCCCGTGATCGGATACACGACCGGGAACGGCAGCGCGCTGAACGTCGCCGCCTGCGCCGACGCGGCCAGCGCCATCATCGCGGCAGCGGTTGCCACCAGCCCGAACCCACTCCTAACCATCGCACTCCCCCTTCGATCGTCCGCCCAGATCGGACCCTACCTCGCCGGCGGACGGGCCAGCGCCAGGCAGAGGTCGAGGGCGAGCCGCGCCAACGCGGTCCGCTGCTGGGAGTCGTCCATCAGCACCTGGGTGCGCAGCGCCGGCACGAGCAGGGAGCCGTCGTCGGCGACCAGTCCGGCGATCACACCGTGGTAGTGGGCGGCGATCCCGTCGCCGCTGAGCGGCTGCCCCGCCCAGGCGAGGAACGCCTCCGTCGGTCCCTTGATCGCGCGTCCGGCGATCAGCGGCGACACCGCCACGACCGGCGCGCGCGCGGCCGCGAGCGCCTCGCGCATGCCCGGCACGGCGAGGATCGGGTCGATCGAGATGACCGGGTTGGAAGGGCCGATCACGATCGCGTCGGCGGCGGCCACCGCGGCGGCCACCTCGGCCGGCAGCGTCGCCTCCTCGACACCGCGGAACTCGACGTCCTGCACCGGTCCCTCACCTCGCCCGCGGATCAGGAACTCCTGCAGCGGCGTCCACTCGTCGCGGGCGCGTACCCATGTGCGCACCGGCTCGTCGCACATCGGCAGCACCCGCGCGGGGACCGCGAGCGAACGGCGCAACGCGTCGGTCGCCTCGGTCAGCGACATCCCCGCGTCCAGCCGCGCCCGCCGCTGGATGCCGATCGCCAGGTCGCGGTCGCCGAGGTTGAACCAGATGTCCTCGCCGAGCTCGCGCAACTGGTCCATCACCGTGAACGTGTCGCCGTCCAGCCCCCAGCCACGCGCGTCGATCCGATCGGCCAGCCAGAACAGGCACAGGTCGGGATCGGGGGAGACGTGGGCGCCGTAGATCTCGATGTCGTCGCCGGTGTTGGCGATCACCGTCAGATGCTCGCCGGCGACGTCGAGCATCCCGCGCGCCAGCTTGGCGCCGCCGGTTCCGCCGGCGAGAACGACAACGCGCGGCTGGCCGGACATCGGCGACGGACCTTATAGGGTCTGCGCCCAGCCGCATGCTCGAGCCAGGCCTGTCATACGAGTTCCGCGTCACCGTCGAGGACGAGCTGCTGACCGACGTCCGCGGCACGCTTCCGGTCAAGGTCCTGTCGACGCCGATGATGATCGCGCTGATGGAGTACGCGTCGACCTCGGCCGTCAAGGACGAGCTCGACGACGGCGCCACCACCGTCGGCTTCGAGGTCTGCGTCAAGCACGTCGCCGCGGCGTTCGAGGGCACCGGCGTGACGATCCGCAGCGAGCTGCGCGAGATCGAGGACGACCGCAAGCTGCACTTCGACGTCGAGGTGGTCGAGTCCGGCGTCGACGAGCGGATGATCGGCATCGGCACGCATCAACGCCGCATCCTGCGCCCGCCGCCGGAGTAGATGACACCGCAATCCGTCCGCATCCGCGAGGTCGGCCCTCGCGACGGGTTCCAGAACGAGCCCGAGGTCATCCCGACCGACGCGAAGGTGCGGCTGATCGACGCCCTCGCCCGGACGGGTCTGGCGCGGCTGGAGGTGACGAGCTTCGTTCGCCCCGACGTGATCCCGCAGCTCGCCGACGGGCGCGAGGTGCTGGAGCGGATCGACGTGCCCGACGGCGTGTCGCTGTCGGTGCTGATCCCCAACGAGCGCGGCCTGGACAACGCGCTGGCGCAGCGCGACCGCTTCCACGAGGTCAACGTCTTCCTGTCGGCGTCCGAGACGCACAACCGCAAGAACATCAACCGCTCGTCGAGGAGTCGCTGACCGGGCTGGAACGGGTGCTCCCGCGCGTGCGCGAGGCCGGTCTGCGCGCCGAGGGCGTCATCTCGGTCTCGTTCGGCTGCCCCTACGAGGGCCACGTCGATCCCGCCCGCGTGTTCGCGATCGCGCAGCGGCTGATCGCCGCCGGCGCCCAGGAGATCGGCTTCGGCGACACGACCGGCATGGCCAATCCCGCCCAGGTCCGCCAGTTCTTCGTGCGCGCACGCGAGGAGCTCGGCGACGACGTCGAGCTCACCGCCCACTTCCACAACACGCGCGGGCAGGCGCTGGCCAACGTGGTCGCCGCGCTCGAAGCCGGCGTCGACTCCTTCGAGTCCAGCTTCGGCGAGCTGGGCGGCTGCCCCGTCCCCAAGGGAGCGACCGGCAACGTCGCCACCGAGGACCTCGTGTCGATGCTGCACGAGATGGACGTCGAGACCGGGTATCGATCTCGGCAAGCTGCTCGACTGCGCCCGCGCCGTGCAGGAGGTGCTCGGCCGCCCGCTCGGCTCGCACCTGCTGACGGCCGGCCCGGTCGTCTGGAATAACCGCTTCAAGGTAATTACGAGCGCGATGGATCGCCCCCTCACGCGCCGCCGGCTGCTCGGGGCCGCCGGCGGCTTCACGGCCGCGGCGGTGCTCGCCGACCCCTTCCTCGCCGCCCAGGCGGCGACGCGGCGCAAGGCGCCGCTGGCGCGGGGCGGCACGTTCGCGCAGGGCGTGCTCAGCGGCGATCCCAAGCCGAACGCGATCACGCTGTGGACGCGGCTGGGCGAGGTCGAGGCCGACCGCGTGTCGGTGCGGCTGGAGATCGCCCGCGATGCCGACTTCCGCCGCGTCGTCGCGCGGCAGCTCGTCCCGACCGCCAACTCGCGCGACCACACTGTCAAGGTCCGGGTCGGCAAGCTGGCGCCCGACGAGCGCTACTGGTACCGCTTCACCACCCGCGGCGCGGCGTCAGAGGTGGGGCGGTTCCAGACGGCGCCGGCGGCCGACTCGGTGCGGCCGCTGCGGTTCGGCGTCTTCTCCTGCCAGGACTGGGTGTCGGGGTACTACGGCGCCTACCAGCGCTTCCTGGCGGAGGACTGCGACTTCGTCATCTGCCTCGGCGACTACATCTACGAGCGATCTTCTATCCCGTCTTCCGCAAGGACGAGACGGGCGCCAACCGCGACGGTGACGTCAAGACGCTCGACGAGTACCGCGCCAAGTACCGCCTTTACCGGTCCGATCCCGACCTGCAGGCGATGCACCGCCAGATCCCGCTGCTGGCGATGTGGGACGACCACGAGGTGGAGGACAACTACGCCGGCGGCGACCCTTACTCCGACGACTACGACAAGCCGCGGATACAGGCGGGCTGGCAGGCGTTCCACGAGTACCAGCCCAACCTCGCGTTCATCGAGCGCTTCCGCACCTACCGGCGCTTCCGCTTCGGCGCGCTGGCGGAGCTGTTCCTGACCGACCAGCGCTCCTACCGCGACGACCAGCCGTGCGGCGACGAGTTCATCTCCTCCTGCGACGACTCGGCGCGCCCTCGCGACTACCTCGGGCGCCAGCAGATGGATTGGCTCAAGGACCGGCTGCACCGCTCGACAGCGGCGTGGAAGATCGTCGGCAACCAGCTGATGATCATGCCGTTCGACCTCGCCCTCGGGATCCCGGTCGTGCAGGACTCGTGGGAGGGCTACCAGGCCGAGCGCGGCGAGCTGCTGCAGTCGATCTTCGACAAGGGGATCAAGGACGTCTCCTTCCTCACCGGCGACATCCACACGTTCTTCGCCGGCGACGTGCTGCTCGGCGGCCGCGGCGGGCCACCGGTCGCGACCGAGTTCGTCGCCGGCTCCACCACCTCGCCCGGCACGGCGGCGGAGATCGCCGCGATCGCCGGCCTGCCCGAGGACACGGTGCGCACGCTGACCGACCTGCTGCCGGTCACCAACCCGTGGTTCCGCTACGCCGAGACGAGCTCGCACGGCATTGCGATCTGCGAGGTCGACGCGCAGGAGCTGCGCGTCAGCTACTGGGCCTCGCGCGACATCACGAGCGCCGCCGGCTCGCGCGACCTGCGCCGGCTGCGCTCCTTCGCGGTGCGGCGCGGCATGCCGCGAGTCGAGCTACGGTGAAAGAAGCGGGCCAGACCCGCGTTATCTTTCAACTACTCGATCACGTGCGGCACGAACCGCGACAGGTTGTTCGTGATCAGCCCGTCGGACTCGCGGATGCCGATGCCGCAGGCGTTCATGTCGACGACCCATGAGCCGATCACCGGCCGCGTGACGCCGGTGCTGCCGGGTCCGTCGTAGGCGAAGGCGGGCAGGTCGAAGTACTGCTGCGCGACGAAGCCCTCCTCGCCGTAGCCCTGGTCGGGCCCCTCGGCGACGATGATCCCGGCCGGATCGACGACGCGGGCGTTGGCGCCCTCGCGCGCGAGCAGCGGCTTGACGACGTGGACGGGCGCCTCCTCCGCGGGCATGTCGTCGGCGAAGAAGGCGGGCAGCAGGTACTCGTTTCCGGGGAAGCACTCCCACAGCGCCACGAGCAGGCCCTTGTTGGACCACAGCATCTTCCAGATCGGCTCGATCCACTGGGTCATGCCGCGGCCGACGCCCATCCGCTCGACCGCCCGGGGCCCGAACTCCTCGTGGATCATCCACTCCCACGGGTAGAGCTTGAAGCAGGTGCGGATGCGCTGGCCGGAGCGGTCCAAAAAGCCGCCGCGGTCCTGCCAGCCGATGCCCTCGATCGGCTCCATGTGGCAGACCAGGCCGGCCTGCTGGGCGGTCTCCAGCAGGTAGCCGACGGTCATCGCGTCCTCGCCTGAGACCTCCTGCGTGGTCCACACGAAGTGGACCTCGTTGCGCGGGATGCGGCCCGCGTCGCGCAGCTCGGTCCAGCGGGCGATCAGCGCCTCGTGCAGTGAGTTGAACTGGTCGCGGCCGGGGAACTGGTCCTGCAGCCAGAACCACTGGCAGACGGCGCTCTCGACGATCGCCGTCGGCGTGTCGGCGTTGAACTCGAGCAGCTTCACCTGCTCGCCGTCGAACGCGAGATCGAAGCGGCCGTAGAGCATCGGCGGCTCCTCCTCCCACGTCTCCAGGATCCGCTCGCGTCGCGTAGTCGGGGATCCCCATCCGGGCGAACCAGTCGTTCTCGATCATGTGGTCGCCGGCGACGACGCACATCTCCATCAGCTCGTTGCGTCGCCCGCTCGAGCCGGTCGACCTCCCAGCCTGACAGCGCGTAGTAGGCGCCGTCGGTCCAGTAGGGCATCGGCGTGCCGTCGGGCAGGTCGGTCTCCCAGTAGACGAGACCCTGCTGCTCGATCGTCTCCCGCCAGCCGGGACGCGGCTCGATCTCGCGCCGCTCCATCCGTCGGGCGTCAGCTGCCGCCGCTGCTGCTCTTGGGCACGCTGCGGCCGATTCCCGACGAGCGCGCCGAGGAGCCGAAGCCGCCGGCGACCGCGGGCACCCGGTCGCCGCCGGTGATCCGCGTGCCGCGAGCGATCTTGCTGCCGCTGTGGCTGCCGCCGCGCGCCCAGAAGAAGCCCGAGTTGTAGTCGCCGGCGTCGTCGGCGTCGTAGCAGTTGTTGTTGTCGACGACGCGGTTCATCCGGTCGACGCAGTACTCGGTGTCGTCGCCGCAGCCCTGGAACGTCAGCGCCAGCGCGCCGAGCGTCGCGATCGAGAGCGTCTGTGTCTTGCGTGTCCGCATCGTTACGTGAGCGACGCGCAGACGATCAGCGCCACGCCGATCTGGACGGAGGCGGACACGATGCTCGCCGGATGGAAGCGCTCCTGCGTGCAGATGATCCCCAGCTTGCCGGGCGTCACCGCGTCGAGCACGAGGAAACCGACCGCCTGCAGCGCCACGCCGACCGCGCCGAACACCGCCGCGTCGTCGAGCCCGTTCCAGCCGGCGCCGGTGAAGAAGATGGCGAAGAACTCGATCAGTCCGAGCGATCCGAGCGCCGACGCAAGCAGGATGGCGGCGTTGGTGTTGCCCTGCTCGAGTACCTGCTTGCCGAGGTTGCCTGGCGTCAGCAGTCGATGACGTAGTAGCCCGCGAGGAGGATCGCGATGCCGACCCCGGAGTAGGAGAGCGTCTGTGCGACGAGTTCGAGCATGCGCGCAGCCTATCTGTGCTGGCATGCTGAGCGCCAGTGACCGATGCCGCGCACCTGGAACCGCCCGCCTACGTCGTTGCAGCAGACGTCGCGCTGTTCACCCTGCGCGACGAGCGCCTGTGCGTGCTGCTGATCGACCGCGGCGGCGAGCCGCGCGGCTGGGCGCTGCCGGGCGGCTTCGTGCGTCCCGACGAGGATGTCGACGCCGCCGCCGCCCGCAAGCTGGAAGAGGAGACGGGGCTCTCGGGCGAGGCGCGCTTCCTCGAGCAGCTGCGCACCTACGGTCATCCCCAGCGCGATCCGCGCAAGCGCGCCGTGGCCGTCGCCTACGTCGCGATCGTCCCCGACGCCGGCGATCCCGTCCACGGCGCGCACGAGATCGCCCAGGTCCGCTGGTGGCCGGTCGACGAGCTCGACGCGGCCACGCCCGCTCGCGTTCGACCACGACCAGATCGTCACCGACGCGCTCGAGCGGGTCCGCTCCAAGCTCGAGTACACGCCGCTGGCGACCGCATTCACGCCGGAGCCGTTCACGCTGGGCCAGTTGCGCCGCGTCTATGAGACCGTCTGGGGCCGGCCGCTGGATCCGCCCAACTTCCAGCGCAAAGTCCTCGGCACGCCCGGCTTCGTCGTTCCCACCGGCGCCATCGGCCGCCCCGGCCCCGAGGGCGGCCGCCCGGCCCGCCTCTACCAGCGCGGCGACGCGCAGCGGCTGCACCCGCCGATGCTGCGGTAACGCTGGCCCAGGGGGCCAGGTTCCCGCGGGATCGGGACCGCGCTCCTACTTCCCGCTGTAGGCCGGCGCCCGCTTCTGCATGTATGACTGCGCCGCCTCGCCGAAGTCCTCGCTGCGGACGCACAACTCCTGCGCGGTGACCTCCTGCTCGAGCGTGACCGACAGCGCCGGGCGGGCGCTCGCGTCCATCACCCGCTTGGCGAGGCCGACCGCGCGGGGGGAGCAGAGCAGCAACTCGCCGACGAGCTGGTCGACCGTGGCGTCGAGATCGTCGGGATGGCAGACGCGGTTGACCAGACCGATCCGGTGCGCCTCCTCGCCGTCGATCATGCGGCTGGTCATGATCAGCTCCTTCGCCCGGCCGAGGCCGACGACGGCGGGCAGGCGCGACGAGCCGCCGACGTCGGGGATCAGACCGAGGCGCGTCTCGGGCAGGCCGAGCTTGGAGTCGGTCGTCGCCACGCGCAGATCGCACGCCAGCGCCGTCTCCAGCGCACCGCCGATGCAGGCGCCGTGGATGGCGCAGATGACCGGCTTGGTCATCTCCTCGGCGGCGGCGCAGGTGTTGATCCAGTCCGTGCGGAAGGGCCGCAGCCCGTCGATCCCCTGTGCCATCAGCCCGCCGATGTCGACGCCGCTGGAGAACACCTTGCCGGCGCCGCGCAGCACGACGCAATGGACGCCGGTCTCGGCCGCCGTGGCGCGCAGCGCTTCGCCCAGCGCGACGACGAGATCGTGGTTGAACGCGTTGCGCTTATCGGGCCGGTTGAGGATCAGATGGCGAACCTGGTCGCGGTCCTCGGTGATGACGAGCTCGGGCATGGCGATACACGCTATAGGCTGCCGCGCGCTGTCCCTCCAAGGAGAAACCTGAATGCCGGAGATCAAGAAGGTCGGCGTGCTCGGCGCCGGGCTGATGGGCCATGGAATCGCGCAGGTCGTCGCTCAGGCGGGCTATGACGTGGTTCTGCGAGAAGTGAGCGACGAACGGCTGGCGAAGGGCATCGGCCGGATCGAGAAGCAGCTCGCGCGTGCGGTCGAGAAGGGCCGGATGGAGCAGGCCGACGCGACCGCCGTGCGCGGCCGCATCGCCGGCACGCTGGATTACGGCGACTTCGCGGACTGCGACCTCGTGATCGAGGCGATCACCGAGAGCCTGCCGTTGAAGCTGGAGATGTGGCAGGAGATCGACGCGATCGTCAAGCCGGAGGCGATCTTCGCCACCAACACGTCGTCGCTGGCGGTGATCGCGCAGGCCGCGACGACCAGCCGGCCGACCCAGTTCGTCGGCCTGCACTTCTTCAACCCGGCGCAGATGATGAAGCTGGTCGAGGTGATCCGGGCGGTCACGACCGCGCCGGAGACCTACGCGGCGGCGACCGAGTTCGCCGGTTCGCTGGGCAAGAACGCCGTGCAGACGCGCGACTCCGCCGGCTTCATCGTCAACCGCCTGCTCGTGCCCTACATGATGGACGCTATTCGCGCTTACGAGGAGGGCGTCGGCACGGTCGCGGAGATCGACCAGGCGATGAAGGACGGCGCCGCGCCACCCGATGGGGCCGCTGGAGCTGTGCGACTTCGTCGGCCTCGACACGCTCGGCGCCATCTGCGACGTGCTGTTCGAGGAGTTCCGCGAGCGCCGCTTCGCTCACCCGCCGCTGCTGCGCAAGATGCTCACCGCCGGCTGGTACGGCCGCAAGTCGGGGATGGGCTTCTATGACTACTCCGGCGAGGCGCCGGTAGTGAACCCGGGGATCTAGAGCCGTGGGCGCCCCGAGCACGGCAGCCGGCGGGGCATCGGTGGACGCTGTGCGCGATCTGCTGCGCCCGCCCGGTCATCGCGGGCCGGTGATCGCCGCCGGCGCCGTGCTGCTGGCGCTCGGGCTGGGGCTGCTGGAGCTGCGCCTCGGCGGCCGGCTCGGCGTCGGCGTCCACCTGCTGATCCTGGCCGCTGCCGCGGCGGTGATCGGCGGCCTGGGGCTGCAGTACCGGCTCGAGGGTGGCCGGCCGCTCGCGTCGGCGTCGGTGCTGATGGTCACCGGTCTGCTGCTCGCGCTCGCGGCGCTGGTCCGGCTGGCCGACGTGCTCGGCGCCGACCACCTGGCGGCGGGCACGGCGGTGTGGGTCGGGCTCGTCTTCTGCGGCCTGGCCCTCGTGACCGGCCTACTGGCGCAACTCGGCGGCGGCCGCGCTGCTTGCCGCCGCGGCCGGTGTCGGCGTCCTGCTCGCGGCGTGGGAGTGGATCTTCGATGCCGACACCGTGACGCCGTTTCGCTGGCTGCTGCTGCTCAGCGCGCTCGTGCTCGCCGCCGTCTCGCTCGTCCTGCGCGCGGGGCGGCCACGGCACTCGACCCAGATGGTCAACGTTGCCGGGCTGTCGATCGCGGCGATGGGGCTGATCCCGGCGATCGAGCTGTTCTTCGAGGGCTTCGTGCCCGATCCGCTGCTGCCCGGCTTCTGGGAGTTCGTCGTGCTCGCCGGCGGCTGCGGCCTGCTCGCCTACGGATCGGTCGATCGCGAGCCGGGGCCCGTCCTGATCGGCCTGCTCTGCCTGGCCGGCTTCGCGCTCGCCACCTCGTTCGGCGCCGAGGAGACGCTTCTCTGGTGGCCGCTGATCCTGCTGCTGCTGGGCGGCGCGCTGATGACGCTCGGGCTACGGCCGCGGTCGCCGCTGCCGGCCGAGCCGGCGATCGGCGCCGTGCCGCTCGCCGCTCGTTCCGAGCCGGTGATCCACGTCCGCGACGACTCGCCGCCGCTGTAAGCGTTGCGCCGTCTCGCCGCTCGCCTCCGCTCGCCCGCCGCCCGCAAGCGCCGCGCCGAGCTGGGCTACTGGCGTGAGCGGGTCGCCCGCGAGGGCGAGGGGCTGGCGCACTTCTGGTACGAGCGCTTCTTCTGCGATCACTTCGGGCTGACGCGCGAGGACTACGCCGGGCGCAGCGTGCTCGACGTCGGCTGCGGCCCGCGCGGCTCGCTCGAATGGGCCGGGATGGCGGCGCGGCGCGTCGGCCTCGATCCGCTCGCCGACGACTACGTGCGGCTGACCGGCGGCCGGCACGCGATGGAGTACGTCGAGGCGCCGTCGGAGCGGATGCCGTTTGCCGATGCCAGCTTCGACGTCGTCGCCTCGTTCAACTCGCTCGACCACGTGGAGGACCTCGACGCGACGGCGCGCGAGATGATCCGCGTGCTGGCGCCCGGCGGCCGGCTGCTGCTGCTGGTCATGGTCGATCACGACCCGACGCCGATGGAGCCCCACCGGCTGTCTTGGGATTGCACGTCGCTGTTCGCGCCGCCGCTGCTGCTGGACCGCGAGCTGCGCTACGAGGACACGCGCGACGGGTCGCTGTACGAGGGGATCGACGCCGGCGTCCGCTACGACGAGACCGACTCGCGGCCGCGCGTGGGGCTGCTGTCGGCGCGCTTCTCCAAGCCGGCCTGAAGTCCGCGGTCCAGCTCGCGGACGATTGCCAGCGCCGCCAGGCCCGCGGCGCGGATCGTGTCGCGGTCGACCTCGCCGGCGACCGGCACGGTGGGGTCGAACGTCCCGACTGCGATCGCGGGCAGTCGACGAGCGCGGGCGGTGGTGGCGCCGAGCGTCCGGTGCAGCACATGCGGGCGTCCGCTCTGCTCCGCCTGCCGCGCCGCGGCGACAAGCTGCGGGTGCGAGCGGGTCGCCAGCAGCGCCCCGTGCCGGGCGATCCAGCGCGGCTCGCCGCCCGCGCAGGCGAGGATCTCGAGCACCGCGGTGTCCTGCGGCCGGTGCTTGATCCGGTTGAGGTAAGCGCGCATAGCGGGCGCGCCGCCGCCGTCGGCGGCTCCATGCAGGATCACCGCCACCGCGAGGCGCTGCGGCGGGCGCCGGTCCAGCGCGTCGGCGAGCGCGATCGCCGCAGCGGCGGCGGCCGCCTCGCCACTGCCGCGGGCAAACGGCGAGAGCCCGATGTCGACCGCCAGCGCCAGCGTCAGCAGCAGCCCCACCGTCGGCACCAGCTGCACGGCGCCGATCGCCGTTCCCTCGGCGCCCGCCAGCCGGGCGCCGGCGGTGGCCGCGACCGCCAGCAGCGCGAGCACCGGCCACGCACGGGCGCCGGGCGCGCGGTGGCGCAGCAGCCGCTGCGCGCGGGCGCCGAGCCGGCGCGCGCGCTCGCCGACCGCGATGCCTTGCCGCGGCGCGCTGTAGGGCGCGGCGATCAGCAGCAGCACCTCGCCGTCCTGCGGGTCGCGGCGCGGCGGCGACACGACCGACTGCGTCGCCCGCCGCAGCGTGACCAGCCCCAGCAGGTGGCCGCGCCCCCACGTCTCGATCGCCAGCGACAGCGCCAGCACTGCCGCCGCTGCCAGCCCGATCGCCGGCTCGTACACCGCGACCACGCTCGCCACCGTCCCCAGCAGCGCGTGCAAACCCAGCGACCACACCCAGTGCGGCCGCACCCAGGCGACGTCGAACGCCGCCCGCCGCCCCGGGCTCGCAGCTCGTCCCGAAGCACGATCGCGGCACGCCGCTCGGCGTCGGTGCCAGGCCCACGGCGGGGGATGTCGGCGATCTGGCTGGCGAGAGCGGCGGGGTCCATGCGAGCCGTGGATTCTGGCGTACCGCTGGGCGTTCTCGCCGCGGGCGCTCGCGCGCGGCGCGGCGTTCAACTGCGGGCGAAGATGGCGGGAGGGTTCGCGGCTTCGCGTTCTGCCGTGAGCGGATGATTGGCTCTGAGTGTTCGATATGAGGCTGAGGGGAAAATCCTCCGCGGGGCTTTGCGATTGGAGATCCAACAAGCCGTACCGCCGAGCTGGCCGGCGTAGCGCCCGTGGGGCGGGCGTGGCGTCGGCCAGCTCGGCACATCCAGCGATCTGGCCGACGTGGCGCCCGTGGGGCGGGCGTGGCGTCGGCCACATCGCGCCCCGCCCGAAGCTGGTTGCGCGAAAGCCCGTGGGATGGGTCTTTGCGCAACCAGATCCGCCGTGACAAGCACAAGCGCCACGTCCCTGCGCTCCTTCATTGTCGGGGTAAGCGCCGCGCACCGCGCCAGCGACGGGCGTCGCCGTCGCGAGTCGCCGCCGTGTCAGCCGGCGCACTGGGAGCCAATCTGCGGAGGTGATACGTATGACCGCCGGCCCGGAGCGCGCGGACCGCGTAGGCTGCGGCGCCGCATGGATGCCGTTGATATCGCGTTCGCCGGTCTCGTCGAGCAGGCGCGGATGGTCCGCGAGCGTGAGATCTCCTCGCGTGAGCTGACGCAGCTCCAGCTCGACCGGATCGCGCGGCTGCAGCCGGAGCTGAACGCGTTCCGGATCGTCCGGGCCGAGCAGGCGCTGGTGGCCGCCGACGCGGCCGACGCGATGGGGGCCGAGGAGCGGGGACCGTTGCACGGCGTGCCGGTCGCGATCAAGGACGACGTCGACATGGCCGGGGAGGTGACCTGTCACGGCACCAACGCGGCGGGCGACACGCCGGCGCCGGCGGACTCGGAAGTGGTCGCCCGGCTGCGCGGTGCGGGCGCGATCCTCGTCGGCAAGACGAACGTCCCCGAGCTCGAGATCTTCCCCTTCACCGAGACGCCGACGTTCGGTGTCACCCGCAACCCGTGGGACCCGCAGCGGTCGCCCGGCGGCTCCAGCGGCGGCTCGGCCGCGGCGGTCGCGTCGGGGATGGTCGCGGCGGCGCTGGGCTCCGACGGCGGCGGCTCGATCCGCATCCCAGCCGGCTGTTGCGGCCTGTTCGGGATCAAGCCGCAGCGGGACCGCATCTCGCTGGCGCCGCGGCGTGAGATGTGGAACGGTCTGTCGGTCGTCGGTCCCCTCACGCGGAGCGTCGCCGACGCGGCGCTCTTCCTCGACGTCACCGCGACGACCGGCGCGGGCTCCTTCGCCGCCGCCGCCGCGGCACCACCAAGCGCGCTTAGGATCGCCGTCTCGACACGGACGCCACCCTCGATCATGAGCAAGCCCGACGCGGAGCAGCTAGGCGCGGTCGACTCGACGGCCGAGCTGCTGCGCAGCCTGGGACACACGGTCTTCGAGCAGCAGCTGGACTACTCGCCGTCCGGGATCCCGCAGTTCTTGGTCCGCTACCTGCGCGGCATCCGCGAAGACGCGGCGGCGAAGCCGCACCCCGAGCGGCTGGCGCGGCGCACGCGGGCGATGGCCCGGCTTGGCCTGGCCTACCCCGATGCTCTGCTGGCGAAGGTCCGCGAGGCGGAAACGGCGGTGACGCTGCGGCTGGGCGCCATCTTCGACACCGCCGACGTGGTGTTGACGCCACAGTTCACGCGGCGGCCACCACCAATCGGCAAGTGGGAGGGCTTCGGCGCAATCCGCACGGTCGACGCGGTCGCCCGCTGGGTCCCCTACAACGCTGACTTCAACCTCACCGGCCAGCCGGCGGCGGCGGTCCCGGCCGGCTTCGCGTCCGACGGCTTCCCGCTTGCAGTCCAGCTCGTCGGTCGCCCCGACGACGAGGCGACGCTGCTGTCGCTTGCCGCTCAGATCGAGGCCGCGCGGCCGTGGGCGGACCGCCGCCCGCCCGTCTCGTGAGCGACGAGCTGCTCGCCGTCTGCGAGCGCGCCGCGCAGGCCGCCGGCGCCGTGCTGCGGGCGAAGTACGCCGGCCGCGACGGGCTGGAGACGAGTACCAAGACGACGGCGACCGACCCGGTCTCGGAGGCCGACCTGCTCGCCGAGCGCGCCATCCGCGACCTGCTCGCGCGCGAACGCCCCGACGACGCGATCCTCGGCGAGGAGGGCGGCGACATTGCCGGCACCACCGGCCTGCGCTGGGTCGTCGACCCGCTCGACGGCACCGTCAACTTCCTCTTCGGCCTGCCGCAGTTCTCCGTCAGCGTCGCCGTCCAGGACGCCGACGGCACGACGCTCGCGGGCGCCATCTACGACCCGCTGCACGAGCAGTGCTTCACCGCCGTCCGCGACGGCGACGCCCGCCTCGGCGCGACGCCGCTGCGCGCATCGCAGAAGAGCGACCTCAGCCAGGCGCTGATCGCCACCGGCTTCTCCTACGACGCCCGCGTTCGCGCCCGCCAGGCCGACGTGCTGGCGCAGCTGCTGCCCCGCGCCCGCGACATCCGCCGCTTCGGCTCTGCCGCACTCGACCTCGCCTGGACCGCCGCCGGCCGTTACGACGCCTACTACGAGCGCGCCGTCAAGCTCTGGGACGTCGCCGCGGGCCTGCTCATCTGCGACCGCGCCGGCCTGTCGATCCGCGACATGCCGGCGACCTCCGACCTACCGGCCGGCGTCCTCGTCGCCCCGGTGGGTCTGATCGACGAGCTGGCCGAGATCGTGCTCGTGTCCTAGCGGGTGGCGCCGGCTCG
Organism: uncultured Thermoleophilaceae bacterium; assembly: GCA_963825775.1. Lineage (GTDB taxonomy): Bacteria > Actinomycetota > Thermoleophilia > Solirubrobacterales > Thermoleophilaceae > JAAYBF01. The sequence goes on from CAWGUV010000016.1 coordinate 693,647, forward strand.
CGCCAACTTACTCAGATCTGATCGTCGGCTATCGTATCCGAGCCCCGCGGCGGTGCTGCGAATGCGGTAGACAGGGCGGTCGTCAAACAGGGCGGCTCATGCGCGACGATCGCTGCTCGTAAGGGCTTGTGGGTTCGAGTCCCGCCACGCCCGTACTCAACCGAGAGGGAGTCGGCTCAAATCGATCAAGTGTGGGTTCGAATTGTACCCCGACATGCCGGGCAGCTCAGCGCCGGTCGCGCTCCAAGCGCCGCAGGCGGATCGTCTCGCTGCGGGTGACGCGCGTGCCGTCGGCGCCGACGAAGATGGCGCTGAGGACCATCACCACCTTGCGCTTCGGGTAGCGGCGCAGGTAGGCACGGACCTTGTCGCGCAAGGGCTTGGAGCTGATGACCTTGATCGAGCCGGGGCGGTTGGCGCCGAGTGAGACGGGCTTGCGCGGGGCGGCGAGGCGGCCGAGGATCTTCTTGCCGGAGCGGACGACGCCGGTGGCCGTGGCTGTGCAGGCGACGTTGCCGCAGCGGATGAACAAGGTGATCGTGCGGCGGTCGAGCAGCAACTGGCCGGCGGTCTGGCCCTTGCGCAGGTTCAGGTTGAGCGACAGCGTCGGTCCCGAAGGCCCCGCCGGCTTCGGCGTCGGCGACGGCGACGGCGAGGGCGAGGGCGACGGGGTGGCTTGCGCGGGCACGGCCTCGGTCTTGAACGTCTTGGACTCGCCTTCGGCGGTGCCCGCCTCGGTCGTCAGCACGACGCGGTAGGTGTAGGTCGTGTTCGCGGCCAGGCCGGTCAGCGTGGCGGTGACGCCGCGGTCGCCGTGCGCCTCGGTGAGGATCTGGTCGGGCGTGTTGGCAGCCGCGCCGCCCGTGGGGGTGACGACGAAGTGGGCGGTCCCGGCGGGGCCCTTGGTGTCGACGGTGGCGGCGATCTGCGCGCTGGTCTGTGCCACGCCGGTCGCGTCGCCGGTGGCGGCCGCCGGTGGCGCTGCCGGGGTCTTGAAGGTCTGCGTCGGGCTGGTCGTGACGCCGCCGTCGCTGGTGGCGACGACGTGGTACTGGTAGGTCGTATAGCCGGTCAGGCCGGTGAGCTCGTAGGAGAGCGGGGACGCGCCGGCGGTGGATCCGTTGACGCGGACGAGCGGGGTGGACTGGGCGAAGTCGCCGCCGCCGTACTCGAGCCGGTAGCTCGTCGCGCCGCCGAGCGTGTCGAGCGTCGAGGTGACGGTCGCTGTGCTGGCGGAGTTGACCGCCGCGGCGGGCGCCCCGACCGCCGGCGGCAGCGGCACGTCCTCGTAGGCGCCGATGTCGATCGAGGCGCCGAGCGTGCGCACGTTGCCGTTGAGGTCGAGCGTCTTGCCCGCCGCTGCCTGAGCCGCGCTGCCCGCGTTGAGCGTCGGCGAGCCGCTGGCCTGGCGGAAGTCGCCGGCGCCGCGGAACAGGGGCACGGCGCCAGGGTCCACGTTACCTCCGGCGTCGGTCACGGTCCCGCTGAGGACGTCGTATGCGGACGCGCCCACCGTGCCCGTCGCGCCGGGGGCGACGGTCAGGTCCGCCTGAGCGGTCCCCTCCATGGCCGTGTTGCCGATCGTCACCGTGTCAGCCACCGCGTACAGACCGTAGGCGGGGCCGAAGGCGGTGACGTTGCGGATCGTGGCGCCGGCCCCGATCGACGAAACCGCCGAGTAGTCGTTCGGATTCGCGCCGATGCACAGGCTGTTGGTCAGTGTGGCGCCCGGTCCGACGCCGCAAGCGTCGTTGTTGTTGGACGCTGCGACCGTGGCGACGATCCGGTCCGCGCTCGCGTTCACGAGGTCGAGTCCGAAGCCCTCGGTCGAGCGCGAGTCGACGTCGGCGATCGTCGAGCCGGCCTGGTACAGCTTGATTGCGCCCTTGCTCCAGATGACCGGTCGGTCCGGGCCGGTCGCACCCCCGCTGATGTGGAGGACCTTGCCGGGAGCGTCCGCGAGCGGCGCCTGGATTGGAGCAGCGGGAGAGCCATAGGCGCCGGGCGCGATGCTGACGGTGTCACCGCCGACCGTCGCGCCGAGCCAGCCGAACACCAAGTCGCACGGCGCTGCCTGCGTGCACGCCGTGCCCGTCCCGGTCGTGCTGACGTAGCGCGTCGTCGCCGCAGCCGCCGGCGTGGCCGTCGCAAGCAGGACACCGACTGCTGCAAAAGCCCATCGCACCGTCGCCACGATCGTCCCCCAGCCGTTGGAACCCATTCCTGCGCCGGACGTTTTCAGGTCCCGCCCGCGACTGCAAGCATGCGGCTCATGACGCACTTCATCTGCGCGACCTGCGGCGTCCAGTTCGCCGCGACCGAGGCGCCGCCGCCGGAATGCCCGATCTGCGAGGACGAGCGCCAGTACGTGCCCGAGAGCGGCCAGCGGTGGACGAACCTGCGCGAGCTGCGCGAGTCCCACACGAACAAGATCGACCGCGAGCGCGAGCTGGATGGGCTCGGCACCGACCCCTGGTTCGCCATCGGACAGCGGGCGCTGCTCGGTGCCACACGGCGACCGCTACGTGATGTGGGACTGCACGGCGCTCGCCGACGAGGAGACCGCGGCGGAGCTGGAGCGGCGCGGCGGCCTGGCGGGGATCGCGATCTCGCATCCGCACTACTACTCGACGATGGTCGACTGGGCGCACCGCTTCGATTGCCCGGTGTACGTGCACGCCGACGATGCCGAGTGGATCATGCAGCCGGACGCGAGCATCGAGCCGTGGACGGGGGAGACCAAGGACCTCGGCGAGGGCCTGACGCTGATCCGTTGCGGCGGCCACTTCGCCGGCGGCGCGGTGCTGCACTGGCCCGACGGCGAGGGCGGCAAGGGCGCGCTGCTGTCGGGCGACATCGTCCAGGTGATCCCCGACCCCAAGCACGTCGGCTTCATGTACAGCTACCCGAACATCATCCCGCTGCCGGTCGCAGGCGTGGAGAGAATCCGCGCCGCGCTCGAGCCCTACCCGTTCGAGGTCATCTACGGCGCCTGGTGGGGCCGGCTCGTTGCGAGGACGGCAAGGGAGCCGTCGAGCGCTCGGCCGAGCGCTATGCGCGCATAGTGGGAGGCGGGCCGATCGGCTGAGCCGCGGCGGCGACCGCCGGCGTGCCCGCGTCCGGAAGCCGCGTCGCGCCCGCCAGCACCGGCTCACCCTGGCCGGCCGCCAGCGCCGCCGCGATCTCGTTGCGGACGCCGCCCGAGCGGCGGAAGCCGCGCACATGCCAGCGCATGATCCGCCCGTCGGCGGCACGGGCGCGCACGGTCCACGGGCGGCGGAAGAGCAGCCGCCCGGTGAGTCCGCCGAGCAAGAGCACGAGCAGCAACATGAGCTCCAGGCCGAGGACGATGAGCGGGAATATCACCGTCGCGATCAGCAGGAAGAGCAGGATGAAGACGCCG
>CAWGUV010000017.1:0-25232 GCA_963825775.1 uncultured Thermoleophilaceae bacterium
CCCAGACCCCGTCCTCGGTGTTCAGCACAAGCGACTGGTTGCCGTCGGTATGGCCCGGCGTCCACGCCAGCGCCACCCCCACCCCGAGCTCCACGTCGCCGTCCACGAGCACGAGGTCGTCCTCGATCACGTGGTCCATCCCGCCCGGCACGTACCAGGCCCACTGCATCGGATGGGGCGAGCGGAAGGTGTCGACCTCCTTGCTCTGACACACGAACTTGGCGTTGGGGAAGAATGGCGCGCGCGGCTCGAGGTCGCCCTCGACGGGCTGTGTGGTGCCCATCAGGATGCGCATGTCCTGCACGTGCAGGTGGTCGAACGACACGAAGTCCACGTCCTCCGGCGTGAGCCCGCAGGTGGCCAGCGCGGACGTGACGGTGTTGTACTCGTTGGAGAGCAGGCCCTTCGACAGACGCTCGCCGTAGCGCTCGATGAGCTGTGCGTAGAACGGCGCCTCGCTCGAGCCCTCCGGGACCGTGGGCTCCCAGCAGAGGATCTTGAGGTGACCCTCGAAGTCCTCGAACTGCACCACCACGAGGCGGTTGAGGATGTTGATGTAGGGATTCACCGAGCCGCGCGCGGCACCCCCGAACGCGTAGCGCGTCGGGTAGCCGGCGCTCACGAGATCGACGGTGCGCACACCACGGATCCGGCCCTGTGCCTTGAAGCGCTCGCGGAATGCGTCGGCGGCTGACCGGATCGCGTCGAGTCGCTCGCCGCGGGGCCAGGTCGCGTTTGCGTCATCGAACTCGTTGAAGGGGCGGATCGGCGCAGGATACGCTCGTGGCGTTGCACGACCTCTCCTGTGTAGTCCACCTGCACTCGACCCACTCCGACGGCACCGGCACGGTCGAGGAGATCGCGCGCGACGGCGAGCGCGCAGGCGTGGACGTCGTGCTGCTCACCGACCACGACAACCTCGACGCCGCCCGATTCGGCGAGGAGGGCTGGTACGGGCGCACGCTGCTGCTGGCCGGTCACGAGATCTCCCCACCGGTGCGCAACCACATGCTGGCGTTCGGGGTGAAGGAGCTGATCGACTGGCGGGGCCTCTCGCCGGCCGGGATCGCGGACGCCGTGCGCGACGCGGGCGGGTTCGGGATCGCCGCGCACCCCTTCTCCGAGGCGTCGCAGCCCTTCCGCTGGTTCAGCTCGCTGGGCAAGTCGATGCTCTGGGAGGACCTCGACTGCGTGGACGGGATCGAGGTGTGGAGCTTCGTGTCCGACGGCGGGCAGAACGCCGAGGGATTGCGCGATGCGCTCCGAATGATCACCCGTCCCGAGCGCTACGTGACCCACCCGCCGCGACACAACCTCGATGAGTGGGATCGCATGGCGGCGAAGCGGCGGGTGGTGGGCATCGGCGGCCTCGACGCCCACCAGTTCGGGGTGCGCGTCCTCGGTCAGCCGCTGCGGCTGATGAGCTACCACCGCTCCTTTCGCCAGCTGCGAACCAACGTGCTGCTCGCGGAGCCGCTGGACGGCGGGCTGGAGCACGACCGCGACCTGGTGTTCGGCGCCCTGCGCGAGGGCCGGTGCTACATCTGCGCGCACGCGGTGGCGCCGGGGCGTGGTTTTCGCTTCAACGGAGATGATGTTCAGATGGGTGGTGAGGCCGAGTTCTCCGGGCAGGAGCTGCGGGTGTCGGTCCCGCGGCCGGCGGAGCTGCGGTTGCTGCGGGACGGCGACGAGGTGGAGCGTGCCGACGGCGTTTCGCTCGCGCACCGCGCCGAGGGGCCGGGCGTGTACCGCGTCGAGGCCTACCTCACGACCTTCGGCCAGCGCCGTACGTGGCTGCTCTCCAACCCGATCTACCTGCGATGACCGAGGTCCGGCTCGATCCCGCGTTGTCGCTGCGAGAGCAGCCCGCGCTGGGGCACAACCGCTGGCACCCGTCGCTGCGCCCGGTCGCCTCGGTGGCCCCGGGCGACGAGCTCGCGCTCGACCTGCGCGACTCCATGGACGGCGTGGTCACGCGCGGACTCCAGCGATCAGGACATGCTCTCGCTGCCGGCGATCTCGCACGTGTTGACGGGCCCTGTCGGAGGTCGAGGGCGCGAAGCCCGGCGACGTGCTCGAGCTGGAGATCCTCTCCTACGAGACCGCGGCCTTCGGGTGGACGGCGGTCCTGCCGGGTTCGGGCCGCTCGGCGACCTGATCGAGCGGCCGTTCCTCGTGCGGTGGACGATCGAGGGAGGCGTTGCGCGTTCCGGCGATCTGCCAGGGGTGTCCGTGGCTGCTTCGAACCATGCCGGCGTGATCGGGGTGGCCCCCTCCGTGGCTCTCTTCGATGCGTCGCTGAAGCGCGAGGCACGGCTCTCCGAGGCGGGACACCGTCTCCGCCTCCCCGACCCCTCGACCGCCTTCCCGCCTGAGGCCGCGCGACGGCCTGCGCACCATGCCTCCGCGCGAGAACGGCGGCAACATGGACATACGCGACCTCGGCCCGGGCGCAACCCTGCTGCTCCGGTGCACGTGCCCGGCGCGATGCTGTCCGCGGGGGACCTCCACTTCGCGCAGGGCGACGGCGAGGTGTCCGTGTACGCGATCGAGACCAGCGGCTCGATCACCTTCCGTGTCGGGCTGCGTTCGCAGCCGGCGTGGGCGTCGCGCTTCCCGGCCTACACCGCGCCGCCGCGGGCACCCCGAGCGTGCTTCGCCACCACCGGGGTGCCGGTCGAGGACGACGGCTACATGGACCTGGGCGCCGCGGCCGCCGGGCGCTCGTCGAGATGCTGGGCTGGCTGGAAGCCGAGCATGGCCTCTCGCGCGTGCAGGCGATCGCCCTGATGTCGGTGGCCGTGGAGCTGCGGATGTCCCAGGTGGTCGACCTGCCGAACCCGCTGGTGTCGGCGGCGATGCCGCTGGACGTGTTCGACTAGGCGCGCTCGCCGAGTACCGGCGCCTGCCGCATCGCGCCTGTGGCGCTCGAGCCCCTCGCGCTGGGCGATCGCACGCTCGATCAACCGCGGCAGGTCGAGCCCCGCCGAAACGCCGGCGCTCTCGAGCGAGCGCCAGAGGGACAGCTTGCCCTCCACACCCAGGGCCATAGCCTCGAGCTCGATCAGGCGGCTAAGGCGCGAGGGAGTGAGGAACGCGTCGTTGGGCTTGAGCCGGCTCACCTTCTCGCCCGCCCAGGCCAGCGCCTGCTTGATGCTGTTCTCGGGGATCTCGAGCCGCTCCATCGCCTCCTTGAGCGCGTCGCGGTCCTGCTCGACCTCTCGCGCGAGCTGGTCGAGGAACGCCCCGGCTTCGCCGTCGCGATAGCGGTCCGCGAGCCGCTTGGCCAGGTCCAGCCCGCCCGTGGCGCCCGCGAGGTGATCGTTGAGGTAAGTGGCCAGTGCATCCTGGCGATCGTCGTCCTGACTCATGGTTCGGGCCGAGTACCCGCTGCCGGCCGGCGGAAACTGGCCCTGGCTCGTGCCGAGCCGCGCTTCGGCACACTACGACGTCATGACGGGCATCTGGAGGCTGCGCGCGGCGGTGTTGACCCTGGTCGGCGCGATCGTCGTGCATCAGGCGCGTTACCTGCTTGCGCCGCCCACTCACGATCACCAGCTCGTGAGCGCGCACGGGTACTTCACGTGGCTGATGCCCTTGGCTGCGGCCCTGCTGTTTCTCACGCTCGCCCAGTTCGCGGTCTGGATGCGCCGGGCCGAGGGCGGCGACGCGGACGGGCTGCCGTCCGTTCGGTGCGCTGTGGGTGGGCGCGAGCGTGAGCCTGCTGACGGTCTTCGGCGTGCAGGAGACGCTGGAGGTCACGGCGGCTCACGGGCAGCTTCCGACGCTCACGGAGCTGGGCGCGGCTGTCGGCTGGCAGGTGCTGCCGCTCGTCGTGGCCGTCGGGGGGCGTACTGGCGCTCATGTTGCGCGGCGCGGCCCATGTCGCGGCCTGGGCGGTTCGCCGCCATCGCCACCGGCGCGGCCGCGTGCTCAGGTCGTTCTGCTTCCTCGCCCGCCGGTCGTGATCTCGCCGGCGTGCGTACTCGCGCGCTTCCTCGCCGGGCGCGCGCCCCGCCCGTCCTAAGCCCCGGTTCGCCCCGGCAGCGCCCGCTGATCGGGCGCATCGCCCGCGCCTGCGCGGAGTTGTGGCCGCCGATGCCGGCCGCTGAACCAGCGAACAAAGGACAGACCAATGAGACGTTCCATCATCGCCGCGGCGCTGCTCGCTGCCGCGGCCCGGCGTCGCACCCGTCGCACAGGCCCACGTCACGCTGCAGCCCGAGGAGGTACCCGCGGGTGGGTTCACGCGCCTCGAACGTGCGCGTGCCCAACGAGCGCGACGACGCCAACACCACCAAGGTCGAGGTCCAGTTCCCGGCCGGCTTTCTCTCGGCCAGCTACGAGCCGACGCCCGGCTGGACGGTCGCGGTCAAGAACGCCAAGCTCGCCAAGCCGGTCGAGGAGTTCGGTGAGAAGAAGACCGAGCGCGTCGACACGGTCACGTTCTCGACCAGCGGCAAGGGCATCGCCCCTGGCCAGTTCCAGGACTTCGGCCTGTCGCTGAAGATGCCCGACAAGCCGAGCACGCTCACGTTCAAGGCGCTGCAGACCTACAGCAACGGCGAGGTCGTGCGCTGGATCGGGCCGCCCGACGCCGACGAGCCCGCGCCGCAGGTCAAGCTCACCGCGGCCAACGCCGAGGGCGAGGCCGCGCACGCCGGGGACGAGGCCGCCAACGTCGACGTGGACGTGGACGAGGATGACGGCGACACGCTCGCCGTCATCGCTCTCATCGTCGGCGGGCTCGGGCTGCTGGCCGGGGCCGCCGGCTCTCATCACAGCGCGGCGGCGCACCGCGTGACCCACGGTTCGGCGGTGCGCAGGGGGCGGGCTGCGGCTCGCCCCCTCGCCGCCGTCCTCGCGGTGCTCGGCATTCATGCTCGCGGCTCCCGGCGAGCGCGCTCGCGCATGCCGTGCTGACCCACACGACGCCCGCACCAGGGCGCGTCCGTGCGATACGGCCGCCGAGCGCGGTGCAGTTCGACTTCAACGAGCCGGTCGAGGTGAGCTTCGGCGCGCGTGCGCGTCTTCGACTCCGAGCGGCAAGCGCGTCGACCGCGGCGACGTCTCGCACCCGGACGGCAAGCAGGCGAGCGTCGAGCGTCGGCGTGCGCGGAGGCCTGGGTCGCGGCATCTACACCGGCGACCTACCGCGTCATCTCGGCGGATGGGCATCCGGTCTCCGGCGGCTTCTCGTTCGGCGTCGGCGAACCCGTGGCGCGCGGCAAGGGCCGCGGCGCCCCCGACGTGGCCAAGCTCCTTGGCCCGCTCGGACACCGGCCCGGTGACCGAGGGCGCCTACGGGGTCGTGCGCGGCCTGCACTACGCGGCGCTGCTGCTCGTGCGTCGGCGCGCTTGTTCTTCCGTGCCTTCGTCTGGCCCGCCCAGACACAGGCGCGTTGGCCCGGCCGCCTGCTGGCGGTCGCGGCCGCGGTCGGGCTTGTCGCTGCGCTCGCCGGCATCGCGCTCCAGGGCGCGCTCGGCGCCGGCGTCTCCTTCTTCGACGCGCTCGACTCAAAGGTGCTCGACGGCACGCTGTCGACCCGCACGGGCGAGGCGTGGCTGCTGCGCGCCTGCGCGTGGTTCGTCGCCGCGCGCCGTGCTGCTCCTGCTGCCCCGCCCGCCCCGGCGGGCGGACCTGGCGCTCCTGGCGCTGCCGGCCGCCGTGCTCGTCGGCTCGCTGCCGTACGCGGGCCACGCCGACACGCAGACGCCGAAGGCCGTGCTCATCCCCGCCGATGTCCTGCACGTGCTCGCCGCCAGCGCCTGGCTCGGCGGGCTCGTGCTGCTGCTGGCCGCGTTCTGGCCCCGCCGCGACGAGCCGGCGAGAGCGCGCGGCGCAGGCGACGGCGCGGTTCTCGCGCATGGCGCTGCCGGCCATCGCCGTGCTCGTGGCCGCCGGGCTCGCCCAGGCGTGGTTCTACCTCGGCTCCGTCGGCGTCCTGTTCACCACCACCTATGGCATCGCCCTGCTGGCCAAGGTCGTGCTGCTCGCCGGCATCGTCGGACTCGCGGCCGGGAACCGCCGCCGCGTCGGCCAAGCTCTCGGCCGGCGAAGCACGGCACGGCGTCCGGCCCTACGACGGGCGATGCGCGCCGAGGTCCTGCTCGCGGTTCTGGTCCTGGCCGCGACCGCGACGCTGGTGCGCGCCGCGCCGCCGGCCGCCGAGCGACAAGGGCCCGGTCGTGCGCGAGCTGCGACGTCGGGCCGATGCGGCTGCAGATGGACATCGAGCCGGCGAAGGTCGGGCCCGAACGACTACCACCTCTACTTCTTCAACCGCCGCACCGGCGCGCAGGTCGACGTCGAAGCAGGTCACCCTCCGCCTGCGCCAGCGCGACAAGGACATCGGCCCGTTCAAGCTCGACATCCCGCGCAAGGGGCCCGCCCACTACGAGCGGCTCGGCCCGCCGCTGGGCGTGCCCGGCGAGTGGGAGGCGCAGATCGACGTCCGCGTCTAGCAAGTTCGACCAGTTCACCGCCCGCACCAAGTTCAACGTGCGCTAGGGCCCTCAGTCGCGCACCGGAGGGGTGGTCGCCCCGGCGCCGCGGGCCGCCCCCGCGCTGGCCACCACGACCAGGCCGATCGCCGTCAGCTCGCGGGCGCCCAGCACCTCGCCCAGGATCACGAAGCCGGCCAGCGCCGCCATCGCCGGCTCCAGGCTCATCAGCACGCCGAACACGCCGGCGGGCAGGCGCCTCAGCGCCTCGAACTCGAGCGAGTACGGGATGGCCGAGGAGAGGATCGCCACACCGAGCCCGATGCCGAGCACCGCCGGGTCGAGCAGGCTCGCCGCCGCCGTCGGCCATGCCGAACGGCAGCACGCAGCGCGCCGGCCACCACCATCGCCAGCGCGAGGCCCGGCGCCACCCGGGATCGCCTGCCCGATACGGCGCGCTGACGAGGATGTAGGCCGCCCAGAAGCGCGCCCGCCAGCAGCGCCAGCGCCACGCCCGAGGCCGTCGAGACCCGCCGCCCGGGTCGGCCAGCAGCAGGATGCCGGCCGCGGCGAGCGCCACCCAGACCAGGTCGAGCGGCGCGACGGGAGCCGAACACCGCCACCCCGAGCGGGCCCACGAACTCGAACGTCACCGCCACACCCAGGGGGATCCGGTCGAGCGCCGCATAGAACGCGTAGTTCATGCCGGCCAGGCAGAACGCCGAACGCGACCACCAGCAGCCAGTCTTCGCGCGAGCGCCCGCGCACCTCGGGCCGCCACAGCAGCGCCAGGATCACCGCCGCAAGGACGTCCGCAGGAGCACCGTGCCGCCCGGGCCCACGTCGTCGAACAGCGTCTTCGCGAAGCGAGGACCGCCGATCTGCACCGACACCACGGCGCCCAGCACGAGCGCGAGGGCGGCACGCGGTCGGTCACTGCGCGTCACGCTACCCCGTGGCGATCATCGCCCCATGGACGACCACGCCCGCCTCGAGCGGATCTTCGAGGGCCACGACGCGCCCGTTCGCGCTGCGTCGACCTCGACGCCATGTGGTCCAACGCCGACGAGATGCTCGCGCGCTCGGCCGGCAAGCCGATCCGCGTGGCCAGCAAGTCCGTGCGCTCGCCGGGCGGTGCTCGAGCGCATATTCGCCCGCGACGAGCGCTTCCGCGGCCTGATGACCTTCACGCTGGGCGAGACGCTGTGGCTGCACGGCCACGGCTTCCGCGACCTGCTGCTGGCCTACCCCACGGCCGATCGAGCGGCGCTCGCCGAGCTGGGGAGGCTGGAGGGCGAGGGCCGCCCGATCGTGATGGTGGACTCGGCGGAGCAGCTCGACCTGATCGCGAGCGCCGCGCGGCTCGCCCGGCCGCGCCGATCCGGCTCTGCATCGAGTTCGACACCGGCTTCCACATGGCGCGGCGGGCTGGTGAAGATCGGCCCGAAGCGCTCGCCCATCCGCACGCCCGAGCAGGCGGCCGCCCTGGCCGCCGAGATCGCCGGCGCGCGACGGCCTCGAGCTGGCGGCGCTGATGGGCTACGAGGGCCACATCGCCGGGGTGGGCGACCGGCCGCTCGGGCAAGCCGCTGCAGGGCCCGGCGATCCGCGCGCATGCAGCGCTCCTCGGCGCGCGAGATCGCCGAGCGCCGCGCCGCGATCGTGGCGGCGGTGAAGCGGTGGCGCCGGTCGAGCTGGTGAACGGCGGGGGCACCGGCAGCCTGCACACCACGGGCGGCGGAGGACGCGGTGACGGAGGTCACCGCCGGTTCGGGCTTCTTCGCGCCCACGCTGTTCGACCGCTACTCGGCGTTCACGCTGAGCCCGGCGGCGATGTTCGCCCTGCCGGTCGTGCGCCGCCCGGGCCCGGACACGGTGACGCTGCTGGGCGGCGGCTACCACGCGTCGGGCGCGGCCGGGCGGCGACCGCCTGCCCGAGCCGCACCTGCCGCCGGGCTGGCGCTGGACTCGATGGAGGGCGCCGGCGAGGTGCAGACCCCTGTGAGCGGCACGGCGGCCGGCGGCGCTGCGGATCGGGGACAACGTCTACATGCGCCATGCCAAGGCCGGGCGAGCTGTGCGAGCGCTTCGAAACGCTGTTCCTCGTGGAGGGGGACGAGATCGTGGACGAGGTGCCGACATACCGTGGCGAGGGCGGCGTTCCTCTAGGCCGCCGTACCTGACCGCGTTCGCACTGTCCGACTCGCGTTCGCCGAGTTCTGCCCTGCTCTCGCTCGCCTTTGTGGCGGCGGCCGCCCCGTGCCGCGCACGCCCAGGACACGCGCCCGAACATCTGTTCGTGATGACCGACGACCAGACGGTCGAGTCGGTGCGGGTGATGAGCAAGGTGCACGGCGCGGACTCGAGCGACCAGGGCACGAACTTCACCCAGGCGATCGTCGACCTACCCGCTGTGCTGCCCCTCGCGGGCCACCTACCTCACCGGCCAGTACTCCCACAACCACGGCGTGATCCACAACGCCGGCCCGTTCGGGGGCTACATCCGCCTGAACAACGCCAACACCCTGCCCGTGTGGCTCCAGCGGGCGGGCTACCGGACATCCACGTCGGCCGCTACCTGAACGGCTACGGCACCCAGAACCCCGACCGGACCGAGATCCCGCCCGGCTGGGAGGACTGGAACTCCACGGTGGACCCCACCACCTTCACCTACACCAAGTGGATGATGAACGAGAACGGCCACCTGTTCGAGTGACGGAGCGACGGCGAGTTCCAGACCGACTACCTCGGGCGGCGCGCCTCCGAGGAGATCGCCCAGGCGCGCCGCCGACCCGCGCCCGTTCTTCCTCTCGCTCACGTTCCCCGCCCCGCACAGCGGCGCGCCCGACCGACCCCGACGACCCGCCCTCGCTGCGCACCCCCTCCCCCGCCCCGCGCCACCGCAACGTGTTCGCGAGCGCGCCGCTGCCCAGGCCGCCGAACTTCGGCCGCGCGGACCGCACCACCAAGCCGCAGATCGTGGCCGACCGCCGCCGCTTCACCGCCGAGGACGTGGCGGCGATCCAGGAGAACTACCAGCAGGAGCTGGAGTCACTGCTGTCGGTGGACGACGCCGTGGGGGTCCTGCTCAACACCCTTCGCGACACCGGCGAGCTGGCCAACACGGTGATCATCTACACCTCCGACAACGGCTTCTTCCACGGCGAGCACGGCGTGCGGTCCGAGAAGGTGCTGCCGTATGAGCCGGGCATCCGCATCGCCGCTCTACATGCGCGGGCCCGGCGTACCGGTGGCCAAGCGCCAGAGCCAGCTGGTCGGCAACGTCGACCTGGCGCCCACGATCCTCGACATCGCCAACGCCACGCCGGGCCGGGTGCAGGACGGCCGCTCACTGTTCGGCCTCATGAGCGACCGCACCCGGGAGTTCGGCCGGGAGTTCGTGCTCGAGAACGGCCGCGGCGTGAACAGCGTTCCCCAGTACCGCGCGCTACGCAACAACCGCTTCCTCTTCGTCCGCCACGACTCCACCGGCGAGCACGAGCTCTACGACCTGCGCAAGGACCCCTTCGAGCTGAAGAACCTGGAGGACAGCGATCGCTACGCGGCGATCAGGAGCGCTGCTCGCCAAGCGCCTGCGCTCACTCCAGCGCTGCCGCGGGCGCGCCTGCTTCAAGAGCAAGCCGTCGGTGAAGGTCGCCGCTGCGCCAGGTCAAGCCGAAGCGCAAGAAGAAGAAGCGCCGCACGCGCAAGAACCAGACCTGCGTGTCGCGCGACATGCGCCTGTCGCTGTTCGGCCGCGAGGGCGGCCGCGTGGAGTCGGTGCGCTACACGGCCTCCGGCAAGCGCCTGGGCGCCTCGCGCAGGCGCCCGTTCCGGCATCCAGGTGAAGCGCACGCAAGCTGCGCGCGGGGCGCAAGCTCACCGTGCGGGCGCGGATCACGACGATCGACGGCCGGATCGTGACCGTGGACCGCAAGCTCACCACGTGCCCGAAGGTGAGTAGCCGGCTAAGCCGGGCGTTAGGGGGTTGCAAAGGCGGGCATGTTTGCCCCCCTTTGAGGTTCTCCGCCGCGCTAGCGGCTCTGCGCGATCTTTTCGCCCGCCGCTTCGATCTTCGCCGGGTCCGACGCCCAGTGCGCCTCGGGGTCCGGAGGCGTGTCGCGTAGGTAGGCCTCGGCGTCCAGCGCCGCGGCACAGCCCGAGCCGGCGGCCGTGACCGCCTGGCGGTAGGTGTGGTCCACCAGGTCTCCGGCGGCGAAGACGCCCTGGAGGTTGGTGCGGGTGGAGCGGCCCTCCACCTCGACGTAACCGTTCTCATCCGTGTCGACCTGACCCAGGACGATGCCCGAGTTGGGCTCGTGGCCGATGGCGATGAAGGCGCCGTCGATGTCGAGCGTGCGGTCCTCGACGCCGTCGACGCCCGAGAGCACCACCTTGTCCAGCGAGCCGTTCTCGCCCGCCTCGAAGCTGCCCACCGTGTAGGGGGTGACCAGCTCGATGTTGTCCGCGTCGTTCGCGCGGTTGAGCATCACGGCGGACGCGCGGAACTCGGGCCGGCGGTGGATGATCTTCACGTCCTTGGCGAACTTGGCCAGGAAGGTGGCGTCCTCCATCGCGGTGTCGCCGCCGCCGACCACGATGGTCGGCTTGTCGCGGAAGAACGCCGCGTCGCAGGTGGCGCAGTAGGAGATGCCGCGTGAGGCCAGCTCGTCCTCGCCGGGCACACCGAGCTTCTTGGGCTCGGCGCCCATCGCCAGGATCACCGACTTCGCGAGGTGCTCGGTCGTCGCCCACGTAGACCTTGTGGATGCCGCCGTCCTGCGACAGCTCGACGCGGGTCACGTCGTCGGTCACGAAGCGGGTGCCGAAGCGCTCGGCCTGGTCGCGGAACTGCTGCATCATCTCCGGCCCCATCACGCCCTCGGGGTAGCCGGGGTAGTTCTCGACGTCGGTGGTCTGCTGGAGCAGGCCGCCCCAGGCGAAGCCCTCGAAGACGAGCGGCTCGAGGTCGGCGCGCGAGGTGTACAGCGCAGCCGTATAACCGGCAGGGCCGCTGCCGATGATGATCACTTCTTCGATCTTGCGCTCCTCGTTCACGTAGCCTCCGCAGTCACTTTACTTTCTGAAGTATAGCCCTGTCTCTCAGCTTCCCAGCCCGCCACGGTCCGGCGCAACTGGAAGAAGGCCACGATGCCCGGCGGGATCGGCAGCCAGAAGGCGATCACCCGGTAGGTGAGCACCGCGGGGAACACGATCCCGCTCGGGATGCCGAACAACACGAACGCCCCGATCATCCCTGCGTCGACCGATCCGACTCCCCCCGCGGGCGACGGGAATCAGGTTGGCGGCCATTCCGACGAAGAAGCCCTGCACGAGCACCGCGAAAGGCACATCGCCGCCGAACGCCTCGAAGCTCGCCCACAGCACGCCGATGTTGGCGGCCCAGAACCCCACGGCGCCGCCCACGGCAAGTGCCCCTCGGCTGGGGTGGCGGATGTAGTCGAGCGCCGTGCGCACGCCGGTGGCGGTTGTCGCCGGAACCGTGACCAGCCGCCTGGCGAGCCGCGCGAACCGGCCCTCGCCCGTCACGCGCGCGAGGCGCCGCTCGACATCGCCCGGGATCAGGGCGACCAGGCCGAGGATGAGCATCGCCGACCCCGCGATGGCCGCGGGCACGATCGTGCCGCCCACGGGGTCGTCGCCGGGCAGCACGCCGGTGCGCAGCAGCACGCCGAACACCACAAGCGCCGTGAGGTAGACGGAGTAGGTGAGCACGAGGAAGGCGACCATCCGGCAGGCAGACCTGCGCCGTTCCATGCCCGCCTTGCGAAGCGCCCAGTAGGTGAGCACGAGCCCACCGGCGCCTGCCGCGGAGAAGAGGCGCGTGGCCGCGAGACCGGCCATGGTGATCTGGTAGGAGGCCTTCGCGTCCAGGCGCCGCTTGGCCTCGCTCTCGCCGGTGCCGCCGAGGACGCCGCGGAAGAGCGCCACGTACGCGGCGAACGCGGCGATGTTGAACGCGATCGCGATCACCACCCAGTACCAGGTGGCGTCGTCTATGCGCTGGAGCTCGTCGTCGAGGCCGGCGACCTTCGGGAACACCAGGTAGATCGCGACGACGCCGAGCACGAACACGAGGCCAAGCGAGACCAGCCGCCGGCGGTCGGACAGCATGCCGGCCACACGCAGGTCCTCCTCGGCGTCCTCGAAGGCATCGCGTTCGAGCTGGACTTCGTCGGCCCGCGTCGTCATGCCGACCTCGGCTCGAGGTGCTGGATGCCGCGGCCGATCGCGGCCACCACCGGGCCCGCGCTCGGCTCGAGGCGGCGAACGGACTCGGCCAGCGCCAACCCGGCCGCCAGGTCCACCACGTAATGCTCACCCAGGTAGACGAGCCCGAACCCCAGCGTCAGCGCGTAGGCCCACCCCAGCGCGCCCGGGCCCCTGCCGACGTCGGAGAGGACCCGGGCTGCCATCACGGATGTACCAAAGTGGAGGGATGGCATAGCAGCAAACGGGTTACCTTCGAGTGAATCGTAAAGCGGCCGCCAGAGACGTCCCCAGAACTGCTCTCCGGTCTCGACCATGATCCTCCGCACCGGCTCCATCCTCCCGCTCTCGGCGGCGTACCACGGGGGCGCCGTGGGCAGGCACCAGTAGACGACGAGGCCGAGGTCGAACGTGGCCGCCATGAACGTGGCCGAGCGCGGGTACTTCTCCGGATGGCGGGCGAGGATGTAGACGAGCGTGCCGTGGGGCACGAAGAACCAGCTCCAGTGCACCCACGACAGCGCCAGGTCGTGCCGGCGGATCTCGCCGGGCCGACCGAGCCCGCGCTGCAGGCGCGTGGTGGGCGTCTCCCCCATGCCCACCCTGCGGTCGACGCGAATCGGGTAGTCGACCCGGGTACGGCGCAGGAGCCGGTCCGGGTCGTCGTCCGGCATGTCGTAGTGGGCGTAGTAGGCCCACATCTGCAACGCGTAGATCCCGGCGTCGCGAAGCCGGGTTCGCGGGGTGGCCAGAGCGAGGGCAACGGGTGCCTGATAGCTGAGCGCGGTGACCACCGGCGCCCGTAGCCGCAGCCGGTGACGCAGCAGCGGCGCGGCGACTCCGACTGCCACCGCGCCCCATGCAAGCGTGCGTAGGGCGCGATTGCTCCGCAAGACGCAGGCGATACTAACGCCGGGTTAGGCTGGCCCCGGTGACCGACCACCGCGTGACGATGGGCCTGCTGTTCTATCCGCGCGGCGGCTCCGCCCAGGTGATCAAGTACCTGGCCGCGGCGCTCGGCACGGCGGGCTGGTCCACAGAGCTGGTGTGCGGCTCGCTCGGCGCGCCCGGGGAGCGCTCGCACGCGCAGACGTTCTTCGAGGGCATCGACGTGCGGGCGGTGGACTACACGGGCGCGGTCGAGGCCTATGACCGGGGCGAGGACCCGATCGCGTTCGACCCGCCGATGCACCCGTCCTTCGAGGACCGCGCCGGGGTGCCCGACCGTGTCTTCAGCCAGGTCTCACCCGAGCTCGGCGACCACCTGGTCGATGCCTGGTCGCGGCACGTGGCCGGCATGCGGCCCGAGGTGCTCCACCTGCACCACCTCACTCCGCTTCAGGAGGCGTTCGAGCGCGCGGCGCCGGGCACACCGCTGGTCACCCATCTCCACGGCACCGACCTGAAGATGATCGACCGCATCGACACCGGCGAGGACTCGGGACCCCATGCGGCGCACTGGGCCGAGCGCCTGCGGGCCGCGGCGAAGCTGAGCGATCGCTTCATCGTGATCTCCCCGCACGACCGCGACGAGGCCAAGCGCCTGCTCGGCGCGGAGTCCGAGTGGATCCCGAACGGAGTCGACACGAACCTGTTCGACCGCGAGCCACTCGACCACGACCAGCGCCTCGCGCGCTGGCGCGAGTGGCTGGTGGAGGACCCGCGCGGATGGGACGAGTCCGGGGAGCCCGGCAGCATCCGCTACACCGAGGAGGACATCGAGGCGCTGGCGGACCCCGGCGCGCCGGTGCTGGTGTTCGTGGGCCGCTTCCTCGACTTCAAGCGCGTGCCCCTGCTCGTGCGAGCGTACGCCGCGGCGCGCGAGCGCTTCGAACGCCGGGCGCCGCTCGTCATATGGGGAGGCTTTCCGGGCGAGTGGGAGGGCGAGCATCCACACACCGTCGCGACCTGGCTGCGCGTGCCCGACGTGTTCTTCGCCGGCTGGCGCGGCCACGCCGACCTCGCCCGTGGGCTCCCGTGCTGCGACGTGATGGTCGCGCCGTCGGAGAACGAGCCGTTCGGGCAGGTGTTCCTGGAGGCGATGGCCGCCGGCGTGCCGGTGGTCGCCACCCGCAGCGGCGGACCGCTGTCGTTCGTGAACACCGAGGAGGGCGCGCCGAACGGCTGGATGGTGGGCGTGGACGACGAGGCCCAGCTGGCCGACGCGATCGTGGAGGCGGTGAACGACTCGGGCGCCCGGCGCGAGCGCTCCGACAACGCCTATGCCCAGATCAGGGCGAACTTCTCGTGGACCGGCCTCGCCCCGCGCTTCACGGCGGCCTACGAGGACGCGATCAAAGCTCGCGCAGGATCTCCTCCTTCTTGAGCCGTAGTCCTCGGCGGTGATCAGCCCGGCATCGCGCATCTCGGCAAGCTTTCGCAGCTTCTCCGTCGGGTCCTCGGCCGGCGCGGGCGCGCCCGCAAACCCGGCGCCGGCCTGGCGGGCCATGTGCTCCTGGATGATCTGCATGATCTGCATCTGCAGCGCCGGATCGTCGACGGCCAGCTTCTCCGTCGTGCCCGGCTCGGCCGCAGCGGGCCACCCGCGCCGAGCAAGACCGACGCCGCCACGGTCGCGGCGATCACGTTCTTGTAGATGAAGTAGTCCAGCCCCCCGACCGCAAGCACAACGGATTCCGGCGGCCGCAGCCGCCACGCCCGCCGCAATCGCGGCTCCGCGCTGCTGCGCGGGCTCGGCGTCGCGAAGAACCGCGACCAACAACCCGAGGTGCCAGCAGCCCCGCCACGCCGGCCACTATCACGGGAGCCGGTGAGTCGAACCCCACGAGCAGCAGCGCCGGCAGCTGGATCGCTCGGCCGAGCACGGGCTGCTCGGAGATCCATCGCGCGCAGCTCGGCGGCCTGCGCCGCGCCGGTGATGAGCTCAAGCCCGACGCGCGCTCGCGGCGCCCGCGGCTGCCCTGGACGAACGGCTGCGCCGCCCGCTAGCAGGATCAGGCCTGGCCCGCGAAGGCGAATGCCGCGAAGTAGTCCGGACAGCGTCGAGGTCGGTGAGCCGGCCCCTGGGCTGCGAGCGCGTCGCGGCGGGCGTCGACCTCCCCCTTATAGCCCTCTCGCAGCGCGTCCCAGTCGATCGCCACCTTGGTGGCGTCGTCGGGATCGACCTTCACCGGGATCGACCCACTGAGCGCCACCATGTTCTTGGCCTTCACCATCCACTGGTCCTGGACCTCATACGGCGTCTTACCCTCCACGTACACGTGCAGCGTCATCGGCACGTTGCCGCTCGAGGCGTCGTGGTCCAGGCCCCCCATGCTCACGATCGTCGCCTTCCCGGGCATGCCCTTCTTGAGGATCTTCCTGTGGGTGAACGGGTTCAGCACGGGGGTTCCATGATCCGCACTTCCACCGGCGCGCGCTCGGCGAACTCCTCGGCGTCCTCGCGCGTGCCGATGTGCTCGCCCCAGTGCATCGGCACGGCCACCGCGGGCTGGATCCGGCGGGCGGCCTCCGCCGCCTCGCTCGGTGTCATCACGTAGGTCCCGCTCACGGGCAGAAGCGCAACGTCCACCCCCACCACCAGGTCCATCTCGGGGATCACGTCGGTGTCGCCGGCGTGGTAGAGGCGCTCGCCACGCACGTTGAGGTCGAACCCCACGCCCCCGGCGTCGCGCGCGTGGAAGGGATTGCCGTCCTCGTTGCGCTTGGAGGTGTTGTAGGCCGCCACGGCGGCCACCTCGACCCCAGGCACCGGCTCGAGCTCGAGCTGCTGGCCCGGCGCGATCGAGGCCACACGCCCGCCGGCGCGCTCGGCCACCGCCGGGCGGCGCGACCAGCCAGGTGTGCTCGCCGCTGACCCGCTCCACGTCCTGGGGCGAGTAGTGGTCGTAGTGGCCGTGGGTCACCAGGATCAGGTCGGCGGTCGGGCCGTCCGGGATGCGATAGGGATCGATGTAGATCGTCGTCCCCCTCGCATCGATCCTGAATCCTGAGTGCCCAAGCCACTCGATCGGATCGAGAAGCATGCCCTGCAGGATAGGTTTCCGCTGTGAGCTACGAGACCGTGAAGTGGGAGCAGGACGGCGGCGTCGGGCGAATCACGCTCGATCGGCCGGAAACCCTCAACGCCTGGAACACGCAGTTCGGCCACGACATGAAGGCCGTGGTCCAACAGGCGGCGCAGGACGAGTCCGTGCGCGCCGTGCTCGTGACCGGGGCCGGACGGGGGTTCTCCTCGGGGGCCGACCTCAAGGAGGGCTTCACCGACCTCGCCGACGACGGCCGGCCGGACATCCGTGCCCGCCTCCACGACCTCTACCACCCGATCATCGTGGGGCTGCGGACCATGGAGAAGCCGGTGGTCGCTGCCGTGAACGGGCCCGCGGCCGGCATCGGCCTGTCGCTGGCGCTGTCGTGTGACCTGGTGCTGGCCGCCCAGTCGGCCTTCTTCCAGCTGGCGTTCGTGAACATCGGCCTGATGCCCGACGGCGGGTCCACCCTGTTCGTCCCGGTGCGGGTGGGCAAGGCGCGCGCGTTCGAGATGGCGATGCTGGGCGAACGGATCTCGCCGGAGAAGGCGCTCGAGTGGGGTCTGATCAACCGTGTGTACGAGGACGCCGAGCTGATGGGCGCCGCGAACTCGCTGGTGGAGCGGATGGCGGCGGGCCCGACGCGCTCCTACGCCTCCTCCAAGAAGGCCCTGAACGCGATGATCTACCCCGACATCGACGGGCAGCTGGAGCTGGAGGCCGAGCTCCAGCACGCACTTGGCCGCACCGAGGACTTCATCGAGGGCGGCGTGGCGTTCGTGGAGAAGCGCCGCCCGCGTTCAAGGGCGCGTAGTCGCGGGAGCCGCGGATATGATGCCGCGGCCTTGTCCCCTCGACGCGCCGGCACCCGCACCCGCCTGACCCTGCTCGCCCTCGCGGTGGGGCTGGTGGCGAGTCTGGCCCTGGCGCCGGGCGCCTTCGCGGGGGTCTTCACCCCCGAGTCCGGCGGCTCTCCCAACGCCGACGACATCGACTCGCTCTACCGGATCGTGCTCTACGTGGCGATCCCGATCTTCCTGCTGGTCGAGGGCACGCTGATCTGGACGCTGGTCAAGTACCGCGAGCGCCGCGGCGGGCCCGAGCCCGCCCAGGTGCGCGGCAACACGCCGCTGGAGCTGGGCTGGACCGTGGGCGCCGCGCTGATCCTCGTGGTCCTGGCCGCGGTCACGTTCCTCTACCTCCCCGACATCAAGAACCCGCCGGCGAGCGGGCCGAACGGCCTGGCCCAGGGAGTCCAGGTGGCCTCGATCGACCAGCAGGCTCCGCCGAAGGGCAGCGGCAAGGCGCTCACGATCGACGTGAACGGCCAGCAGTACCTCTGGCGCTACGACTACCCCGGCGGTGACGCCTTCACCTACCACCGGATGGTGGTGCCCACGAACACCACCGTGGTGCTGAAGATCAGGTCCTCCGACGTGATCCACTCATGGTGGATCCCCAAGCTCGGCGGCAAGGCCGACGCCACTCCCGGCCACACCAACGAGACCTGGTTCAAGATCTCCAAGGAGGGCACCTACAAGGGACAGTGCGCCGAGCTGTGCGGCTCCAACCACGCCGACATGCGCGGCGAGGTCGAGGCCGTGATCACCGCAGGAGTACGAGGCGTTCATCGCGCGAACCGAGGCCGACATCAAGGCCGCACAGGAGGGCCTCGCGACGCAGCGGCGCGCCCGCGAGGGCGAGGAGGACGCGGAGTAGATGGAGGCCGGAGCCATCAGAAACCCGGAAGTCGTGATGCGCGGCCTGCCCGAGCCCACGCGCGGCTGGCTCGAGTGGGTGACCACCACCGATCACAAGAAGATCGGGATCATGTACCTCTTCCTCACCTTCATCTTCTTCATCATCGGTGGGGTCGAGGCGCTGATCATGCGCCTGCAGCTGGCGTCGCCGGACGGCACGCTGGTCACGCCCGAGACCTACAACGGCCTGGTCTCGATGCACGGCACCACGATGATCTTCCTGTTCGTCGTGCCGGTGCTGGCCGGGCTTCGGCAACTACTTCGTGCCGCTCATGATCGGCGCGCGCGACATGGCGTTCCCGCGCCTGAACGCGCTGTCGTTCTGGCTGCTCGCTGTTCGGCGGCGTCGCGTTCTACGCGAGCATCTTCTTCGAGCCGCCCGCAGGCCGGCTGGACCTCCTACGCGCCGCTCTCGGACGACGCGTACCTGCCCGAGCGGCGGCGTGGACGCGTGGATCTTCCTGATCCACCTCACGGGCCTGTCGTCGATCGTCGGCGCGATCAACTTCGTCGCGACGATCCACAACATGCGCGCCAAGGGCATGGGCTGGGGCCGGATGCCGCTGTTCGTGTGGTCGATCCTCGTCTACAGCTACCTGCTGATCGCGGCGCTGCCGGCGGTCGCGGCGGCGGTCACGATGCTGCTCACCGACCGCCACTTCGGCACCGACTTCTTCGACGCGACCGGCGGCGGCGACCCGATGCTGTGGCAGCACCTGTTCTGGTTCTTCGGCCACCCCGAGGTCTACATCATGGTCCTGCCCGCGTTCGGGATGATCTCGGAGATCCTGCCGGTGTTCGCGCGCAAGCCGATCTTCGGCTACAAGGCGATCGCGGCCGCCACCGTGGCGATCGCGTTCCTCGGCCTGCTGGTGTGGGCGCACCACATGTTCACCACGCCGACGGCGACGGTGGTGCTGGTGTTCTTCATGCTCAGCTCGTTCCTGATCGCCGTGCCGACGGGCATCAAGATCTTCAACTGGATCGCCACCCTGTGGAAGGGGTCGATCATGATGAAGACGCCGCTCTACTTCGCGGCCGCGCTGCCCGCGCTGTTCGTGATCGGCGGCATCTCCGGCGTGATGCTCGCGGTCTTCCCCGTCGACTGGCAGCTGCACGACACCTACTTCGTGGTCGCCCACCTCCACTACGTGCTGTTCGGCGGCTCGGTGTTCGGGATCTTCGCCGGGCTCTACTACTGGTTCCCGAAGATGTCCGGCCGGATGCTCTCGGAGGGCCTGGGCAAGCTCTCGCTTCTGGGTGATGTTCGTCGGCTTCAACCTCACCTTCCTCGTCCAGCACTCGGCGGGGCTGTCGGGCATGCCGAGGCGCATCTACGACTACCCCGAGGGCGCCGGCTGGGGGGGCTACAACCTGGTCTCCACGATCGGCTCGTTCATGCTCGGGATCGGCGTGCTGATCACGGTGATCAACGTGCTCCGCTCGATCAAGCACGGCCAGAAGGCGGGCAACGACCCGTGGAAGGGCAACACGCTCGAGTGGTTCACGCAGTCGCCGCCGCCGGAGAACAACTTCGACGTCGTCCCGCGGGTGCGCTCGGTGGAGCCGATGAAGGACATCCGGCGCGAGGTCGAGAAGGCCGGCGAGCCCGCCGGGACCGTCGCGCAGCCGGTAGCTTCGGGCACGTGAGTCCGGGGCTCGGACGTCCCCTCGAGGCGCAGTGAGCCCTCTCGGCGGCTGCGCGCTCGGCCAGCGCTCGCGTCGCCACGTTCCTCTCGTGATCGTCGGCGGGATCGTGCGCGTGTCCGACTCCGGGCTGGGCTGCGGCCCCGCGGGCTCCGGGCTTGACGGGTGGCCGTTCTGCAACGGCGACGTGGTGCCCGGCGTGAACCTCAACTCGATCATCGAGTACAGCCACCGGGCGCTCGCCGGGGTCGTCGGGATCATGATGATCGCGCTGGCGGTGCTGGCCTGGCGCCGCTACCGCTCGAACACGGGGCTGGTGCGGGCCACGATCGCCGTCGGTCGTGCTCGTGGTGGCCCAGGGCCTGCTGGGCGCGGCGACCGTGGAGAAGGACCTCGACGAGGGGCTGGTGGCGGCGCATCTCGGGCTGGCGATGGCGCTGCTCGCGTTGCTGCTCTACGTCTGCGCGCTTCCAGCCCGAGAACGTCGGCGCGCCAGCGGCCGACGGCGGGCCGCGCTTCCGCCCCCTCGCGCTTGTGGCCTCGTGCTTCGTGTCTCTGCACGATCGTCGCCGGCGGGTACATGGCCGGCACCCAGAACTACGGCCGCGCCGACTATCAGCTCGGCGACGGCGCCCATCACGCGTGCGGCAAGGAGTTCCCCACCTGCAACGGCGAGTTCATGCCGTTCGGGGATGCGCGGCTGGTGGACATCCATCTCACCCACCGCGCGTTCATGTACATCGCCACGCTGCTGGTGCTCGCACTCGTGGTGCTGACTCTGCGGCGCCGGCCGGGGCCGGGCGTGGTTCGCAGCGCGCTGGTTCGCCGCCGGGATCCTCTGCTGCCAGGTGCTCGTCGGCGCGCTGAACGTGTGGCTCGACGAGTACGAGGCGCTGATCGTGCTCCACCTCGCGCTCGGCACGCTGCTGTGGAACGCGTGGTGGGGCTCACGCTCCAGCTCTACCCCGTGCGCGCACCCGGCGGCCGCGCGCTCGCGGCGCCCCGGGCCGAGGCGGTGCCGGCCTGATGGCCGCTCCGCCCGCGCCGTCGCCGCCGCCCGCCCCGGCCGCGGCATGCGCCAGGTCGCCTCGGACTACTTCGAGATGACCAAGCCGAAGGTCCAGTCGCTGCTGCTGTTCACCACGGTCGCGACGATGTACGTGGCCGGCGACCCGTCGGTCGGGCTCGTAGCTGCTCACCTGCCTCGGCGGCTACCTCTCGGCGGGCGGCGCCGGCGCGGTGAACCACTGGTACGACCGCGACCTCGACCGCGCCATGGCGCGCACCGCCGACCGGCCGGTGGCCGCCGGGCGGGTGTCGCCCACCGCCGCGCTGGCCTACGGGCTGGTGCTCGCCGCGCTGGCCATCGTGGTGCTGGCCGTGGGCGTGAACCCGCTCGCCGCGGCGCTCGTCGTTCTCGGGCTTCCTGGGCTACATGCTCGTCTACACCGTGTGGCTGAAGCGCTCCACGCCGCAGAACATCGTGATCGGCGGCGCCGCCGGCGCCGTGCCGCCGCTGGTGGGCTGGGCGGCCGTCACGGGCGCGCTGAGCTGGACCGCGCTGTACCTGTTCGCGATCGTCTTCTACTGGACCCCGCCGCACTTCTGGGCGCTGTCGCTGCTGATGAAGGACGAGTACGCGAAGGCCGGCGTGCCGATGATGCCGGTGGTCCGCGGCGAGCGCGAGACGCGCAAGCAGATCCTTCTCTACTCGGTGCTGCTCTACGCGGTCACCCAGCTGCCGTTCTGCGCCGGCGGCTTCGACGGCATCTACGCCGGGCGCTCGGTCGTGCTGGGCGCGGTGTTCATCGGCGGCGCGGTGCGCGCTGTACCGCCGCGCGGACCGCCGCGCCGCGCTCTGGCTGTACCTGTACTCGCTCGCCTACCTCGCGCTGCTGTTCGCGGCGATGGTGGCGGACGCGCGGATCTAGCGCTTGATCGTGTTGTGGACCTCGTGGATCGTCGGCTCGCCGGGATCGATTCCGACCTGCTCGAGGATCGGCATCAGCGTCCCGCCGAAGGCCTCGAACGCCTCCTGGGAGTCCCAGATCTCGCTCACCCTGAGGTTGCCGTCGACGCATGAAGGCAGACGTGGTAGTCCTGCCCGTCCGGGGGCAGCGGGCCCTGCGCCTCGAGCAGACGGATGGCCTCGTCGTACTGCGTCGGTGGTGAGTTGCGGACGCGGGGGCGAAGCGGCGAACGATGCTCATGCGGGCTCCTCCTGCAGTTGGGGGTCGGCCGACCCTAATCCGCTGAAAGCGCTAGCGCAGGCCGGCCAGGCGCAGGTAGGCCCGCAGGCGCTTCGGGCTCTTGGCGACCGACTTCGTGGCCACGGCGATGTAGCGGATCCGGCCCTTCTGCACGCGGTAGACGACCCTGCGCGAGCCGGCGCGGCGGATGCGGAAGGTCTTGCCGAAGCGCTTGGTCTTCCCGCGCAGGCGCTTCGAGCGGTCACCCGGGCCCACCTTGCGGGCGGTGGCGTGGCCGGTCGCCGTGCTGGCGACCAGGCCGACCTCGCTGCCCCGGGTGAACACCGCGACCACCTTGCGTCTTGCGGCCCTTCACGCAGTAGCGGTACACGCGGCCCTGCGCACCGCCGGCTGGCCCGCCCGGCGCAGGAACTCGTCGGGCGCCCAGGCCGAGCTGCGCGCCGCGCCAGGCCGCGCCGCAGAAGCGCCCGCGGCGGCGAGCGGCAGTGCGGTGGGCGACGCCCCCGTGCGCTCCCACATCTGGAGGTAGGCCTCCGAGCCCCGCGCCATGTCCTCGACGATCTGGTTGCCGGCGATCTTGCGCAGGTCCTCGACCCAGTCCGGGAACAGGCCGTAGTTGGCGACGCCGTCGGTGTTGATGTCGAGTCGCGCTCGCCGCTGTGCTGCTTGTCGAGCGTCACCTTGCCGTCGAAGGACTTGAACGGGTAGGTGACCGGGTTCGTCGCCGTCCGCGCGGCCCGCCCTGGTGACCCGAAGCCGTTCATGTCGGCGCCGTAGCCGAAGCCGAAGTAGTGCGTTCTTCGACCGCTGCTTGCGCTTGTCGCGCCACTCGTCGACGAAGCTCGTCGGAGTTGCCGGCGTAGGGGGTCACGAACCCGCCCAGCTTGTAGATGCGCGGGATACGTCCGGCGTGCTCCAGCAGTGGCTCGAGACCACGCCGGAGTACTTCTGCTCCTCGATCATCGCCATCGTCTGCTTGCGCGCCACCACGCTGAGGTGGTCGGGGTCGACGATCATCTTCTTCGCGATCATGCGGCGGATCAGGTACTCGCCGAGGTCGTCAGGCCCGCGCATGTTGCAGTGCGGCGGCGGCGGGGTAGACCGGCGGCGCGCCCGGCGGCGCGAAGGCGTTGAAGGCCGTTGCCGACCAGCGCGTCGCGTCCTCGCCGTCGACCGTGAGCTGGGTCCTGTCGTGCACGTCGCGCGTGCCTGTCGCTGCAGGTCTCCATGTGCCAGAACTTGCCGGTCTCGTGCTTGTTGGCCGCTGTTCACCACGGCGCCGGTGGAGCCCGTTGTCGCCGGCCACGCCGGCCAGCGCGTTGTCGAACTTGTTCACCATCTCCATGTCGCGCACGCCGAGCTTGTAGACCTCGTCGAGCTGCGTCGATCTGCGCTTCGTCGCACGTCGGCCGGTCGTTGTAGACGCCGCAGTCGAACGAGCTCGGATACCTCGATCCCGAGCACAACGGCGAGCTTGCCCTCGTTGATCACCTCGCGCGCCTGGAACGGGTCGGTGACGATCCGGAAGAAGCCCTTGCCGGGCCCGCCCGCCTGGGCGTCGATGTAGTCCTCGAGCTCGCGGATGCGCTTGCCTGGAGCCGCACGCTGTCCATCTCGTCGCAGCTGTTCTGCTTGAGCGGGTAGAGCTCGCAGAGCTGCGCGTTCTCGACCAGCAGGTTCACGTAGATGCGCAGGCCGCCGCAGCCACGCCCGCTCGAGCCAGCGGTAGTAGGTGTGCTCGTGGGTGAGCGAGTCGTGGTTGGGCCAGTCCTTGAAGGTGGGCCAGCCGACCGGGTCGTGCGTGCGCGACCGGGTTGCCGAACGAGCACGTTCTCGAGCACCGCGCGCGCCGCCGTTGCCGGGTAGTGGTCGGGGCAGTCGACGAGCGCGTTCGGCCGCGCCGAACTGGCTCCACGGCCTGCCGCAGTGCGCGCGGCCGCCGAGGAACTCGAAGGCCATCATGTGGATGTGGGCGTCCAGGAGGCCGCGCGTCTCGGTGTAGGAGGTGGTGCCCTTGCGCGGCAGGCCGGGGCGCTCAGTCTCGACCTCGGGGAAGGCCGCGCAGCCGGAGGTGGACACCAGGGTGAAGACGTCGGCGGTGCCGAGGCTCAGGGCTCCGCCCGAGGACAGCCCGCGGTTGCCCGCGGCCGGGAGCCTCAGCCGAAACGCGCCCGCGCCCGCCTGCTCGACCCTCCAGTTGGCCAGCTGGCTGACCGCCGTGGCCGACTCGACGCGGTTCTGCGACGTGCCGGCCAGGTAGTCGCGCTGGCGGCCGTAGAGCATGTACTTGCCGAGCGCGGTGGCCTTGAAGTAGAAGCGCTCCGCCGCGCCGTGGTGGGCGCGGAGACGTTGTAGCCGTCGCCCGCCTTCGTCACGTAGGGGCACCCCGCTTGAGCGCGAAGCAGCCGTTGGCGAGCGTGTAGTGGTCCTTCGTGGACGCCGCCTCGGCGCTGGGGGCCGCGAGCAGGACCGCGGCAAGAACGAGACCAGTACGGGGCGCACGTGCCCACGCTAATGCCGATCGCGCTTCCCTGCGTCAGTAGGGTGCCCGCCCGATGCCCTTCGTCCACTCCGAGCGCGTCCGCTTCGGCGACCTCGATGCCATGCGCCACCTCAACAACGTGGTCTTCCTGCGCTACTTCGAATCCGCCCGGATCGCGTTCCTGCGAGCTCACCGACCACGACCCGGCCCATCCGGAGCGGGGCGAGTACGGCGTGATCTTCGCCGAGTGCCACATCGCCTACCGCTCGCCGGTGCACTTCGACGAGGTCGTGGCCGTCGCATGCTCGGTGGGCGAGGTGAAGCGCTCGGCATTCCAGGTGAAGTTCGAGATGAACGTGGGCGACCGCCTGGCCGCCGAGGGCTACGGCTGGCTGGTGGGCTTCGACTACGCCGCACAGAGGGCGATGCCGCTGCCCGACGGGCTCCGCGCCGCTCTCGAAGCCGCTTC
>CAWGUV010000018.1:0-31733 GCA_963825775.1 uncultured Thermoleophilaceae bacterium
CGGCCCAGTTCACGGCCGTGGCGATCCTGGCCGCGGGCGGGCGGGGCCGGAGCCGCGATCTCCGCCGCCACGCTCATGAACTCCCGCTTCCTCGCGATGGGCGCGGCGCTCGGGTCCGTCCCTGCCCGGCGGCCCGCTCAAGCGGGCCCTCGCAGGGCCAGACCGTGGTCGACGCCTCCTGGGCGATGGCGTCACGCGGCGACGGCACGTTCGACCGCTGGTTCCTGTTCGGGGCCAGCTCGGTGCAGTTCCTCACCTGGCAGACCGGCACGGTGATCGGGGCGCTCAGCGCCGACCTCATCGGCGACCCCGAGCGGCTCGGACTCGATGCCCTCTTCCCGGCCTTCTTCCTCGCCCTGCTGATGGCGGAGGCGCGCACAAGCCGCGCCCGCGCGGTCGCGGCGCTCGGCGGGCTGATCGCGTTGGCGCTGGTGCCGATCTCGCCTGCGGGGGTGCCCGTGCTGGTGGCCGGCGCGGCGGCATTGGTGGGGCTCACGCCATCGGCCCGGGCCGATGCGGCGGAGGCGGGCAAATGAGCACGGTTGCGATCGTGATCGGCGGCGTGGCAATCACCACCGCGGCCGTGAAGGCGGTGGGCCCGGTGGCCCTCGGCGGCCGCGACCTGCCCGACTGGTTCTCCAGCGTCGTGGTCCTGCTGGCTCCCGCGCTGCTGGCGGCGCTGGTGGCCACGCAGGCGCTGGCGGACGGAACCCTTGGCGAGCAGCAGGAGACCGCCGGCGTGGCCGCGGGCGGCCTCCTCTACTGGCGCACCGAGTCGATCATCGGATGCGGTCTGTTGTCCGCGGCGCTCACGGCGGTCCTGCGAGCCCTGCGCTCCCGCGGCGGGTCATCGTGGAGAATCCATCCCATGTCCAGCCATACACAGATCAATCTCAACGAGGTCAGAACCAGGCGCCAACTTCGGCTTTCCCGACGACATGGAGGCGCGCTTCGCGAGCAGGGAGCTCGAGCTCGAGCAGTCGGGAGCCGGGGCTGCGATTGAAGCCGGGATTCCGCATGCCCTTCGGCCACGCGCACTCCGAGCAGGAGGAGGTCTACGTGGTGACCCGCGGCAGCGGGCGGCTCAAGCTCGATGACGAGGTGATCGAGCTCAAGGAATACGACGCGGTGCGGATCCCGGCCGGGACCATGCGCAACTGCGAGGCCGGCCCCGACGGCATCGAGTACCTCGCCTTCGGCGCCCCGTTCGTGGAGGACAAACAGGCCGAGGCCGACCTTCAGCCGGGCTGGTGGAAGGACTAGCGCCCGCGGCGCCCGGCACGGGCACCGCCGCGCCGATCACGGAGCGTTCCGGAACGGCGCTGGCGCGCGCGATTCGCGAGGGCGAGGTCACCTCACGGGAGGTGGTGGAGGCGCACATCGACGTGCTGCGCCGGCGCGAGCCGAGCCTGGGGGCGATCGACTTCGACCGCTACGAGGCCGCGCTGACCAACGCCGACGCCGCCGACGAGCGGGTGGCGGCGGGTGGGGAGCTGCCGCCGCTGCACGGCGTGCCGTGCACGATCAAGGAGTCGATCGCGGTGGAGGGCAGGCCGCTCACCGCCGGGGTTGTGGCCCGCCGCGGGCACGTGGCGGAAGAAACCGCGCCCACCGCGGCGCGGCTGCTGGCCACGGGGGCCATCCCGCTCGCGGCCACGAACACCTCTGAGCTCACGATGTGGGTCGAGTCCGAGAACCGCCTCTACGGGCGGACGAACAACGCCTATGACCCGAGCCGCACCGCGGGCGGGTCGTCGGGCGGCGAGGGCGCGGTCGTGGGCTCCGGCGGCGCGCCGATCGGGTTGGGCTCGGACATCGGGGGGTCAATCCGCCTGCCGGCGTTCTTCAACGGCGTGTTCGGCCACAAGTCGTCGTCCTGGCTGGTGCCCAACACCGGCCAGTCGCCGCCCGCGGAGGGAGACCTCACGCGCATGCTCGCCGTGGAGACCATCACGCGAAGGGCCGAGGACCTCATGCCGGTGCTGAGCGCCATCGCGGGCCCCGACGGCGTGGATCCGCTCACGCGTGAGGTGGAGCTCGGGGATCCCGCGGCGGTCGAGCTGCGCGGCCTTCAGGTGATCCTGAGCGAGGGCGCCTCGACGTTCCCGGTTGCGCGGGAGCTGCTCAACGCGCGTGAGCGCGCGGCGGGCGCGCTGGCGGCGGCGGGGGCGGTGATTCGCACCGAGTCCATGCGCTCGATAAGGCGGGCCATGGAGTACTGCCTCGCCACGCTCGGCGCGGATGAGGGCCCCGATGTGTGGTCCATGGTCAGCGCCGATCCATCCAGCCCGCGCCGGCTGCGCACGATCGCACGTGAGGCCGTGCGCGGGCGCGGCGATCACCGCTGCCGCTGGTGTTCCTGCTGCTCGGGGAGAAGCTCAACCAGCGAGTGCCCTCCGGGCGCACGAAGAGGTCGATCGAGGCGGGCCGCACCCTGGCGCGCGAGGTGGAGGACGTGATCGGCGACGGCGTGCTGCTGCACCCTCCGTTCCCCCGTGTGGCGCCCAAGCATGGGCGAACGGTGGGGCGCCCGTGGATGATCCTGCCGGTGGCGGTGTTCAACCTGATGGGCCTGCCGGCCACCGTGATACCGCTCGGCCTCAACTCGGATGGCCTCCCGCTGGGGGTGCAGGCCGTGGCCGGGCGGGACCGCGATCACGTGTCGATCGCCGTCGCGATCGAGCTGGAGCGAGTGTTCGGGGGCTGGGTGCCGCCGCGGTGAGCGACTGGCTGGCCGACATGCGAGGCGCATACAACCCGGGGCATCTCGACCGCGAGAACCTCGCGCCCACCTGGCTCGCCCAGATGCAGGCCTAGCTCGAGGAGGCGTCGGCGCACAAGGTGCCCGAGCCGAACGCGATGGTGCTGGCAACGGCGTCCGCCGACGGCATCCCCGCGGCGCGCACCGTGCTGCTCAAGGGCCTGGACGAACGCGGCCTCGTCTTCTTCACCAACCTCGAGTCGCGCAAGGGGATCGGGAGCTAGGTGAGAACCGCGGGCGTCCGTGGCGCTCACGTGGCTCGAGCTGCAGCGCCAGGTACGCGCCGATGGCGCGGTGGAGCCGGTGGAGCGACAAGGAGTCGGACGCGTACTTCGCCTCACGTCCGCACGGCTCGAAGCTGGGAGCCGTGGCGAGCCCGCAGTCGCGGGTGATCGAGAGCCGCGCGGAGCTGGAGAGCAGGTGGGCCGAGCTGGCGGAACGCTACCCCGAGGGCAGCGACGTGCCGCGGCCGGACTGGTGGGGCGGCCTACGGCTGGTCCCGAACGAGGTCGAGTTCTGGCAGGGCCACCCCGACCGGCTCCACGACCGCCTGCGCTTCAGGCACACGGTCGGGGAGTGGGTCGTGGAGCGGCTGGCGCCCTAGTGGGCGCCCGCGGCGAGCTCTAGCGCGGCGCGCCCCTTCTGCACGGCCTCTTCGTCAACGACGCCCTGACCTGGCGGCGTCGTTGCCTCGTGGATCGCATCGGGCGGTGTCGTGGTGCTGCTGTTGTTCTCCTCCATATACGTCGCCTACCCGTTCACGGGCGGCGTAACGCGTGCGATTCAGGAGGGCGCCGCGGTCCGGCTAGGTCTGGCGCTCGAGACGGTCGACGCGCTCGCGCTCCTCGGAGGCCTTCTCCTCGGCGCGGACCTGATCCTCCTTGGCGTTGCCCTTCGCCTCTTCCTTGCGACCCTGGTCGCGCAGCGTCGGGTCGTCGGCCAGGTCGCCGGCGGCCTTCTTGGCCCTGCCGGTGATCTTGTCAATGATGCTCATATTCGTCTCCTCGTTTAATCGTGGTCCGGTTCGCGTTACCCGTCGTCGGCAGGGCTTAACGCGGACGCCGCTTCCCGGCGGGCGCCCTTCCAGCTGCCGAAGGCGGCGAAGATGTCGCTGAGCTGCGGTAGCTCGGGGTTCGCCGAGGCGATCTGCTGGTAGTCGACCATCAGAAGGCGGTCGGGCGGCTCGCCCAGATCCCTCGCTGCCCCGCGGATGCCCTCGAGCACCTCGGTGGGACTGAAGCTCGTCTCCTCGCCCTCTCGCTTCGCCTGGCGTGAGAACACACCGGCGGCGGTGCCCTTGGTGCCGGGTTCATCGCCCGGCTCGGTCTGTCCCCGGCCCACTCCGATGAGCAGGTGGCAGTGCTGGCAGCGCACGGGCTCACGGGGCCAGCCCTCGCCGGCGCCGGCCTCAACGAGCAACCGGCAGTGCGGGCAGAAGCCCGCCGCGTTCGTCCTCGCGGCTTCCACGGTCCCTTCTGTTTGACCCGAAAGGTGCCCGCGTAAACCCAAACGGGGGAGGCACCGCGTGGTCCTCATCCAAAGAGGGTAGAAATCAGGCGATGGCCGACACGGGCTTTCCCGGCACGGATGCACAGTTCGACTTCGGCCGCGCGCGCCGCCGCCGCGCGCTCTCACGCGTGGCCAACCGCCTGCGCGGCGAGCCCAGCGACGTGAACCTGATCCTGCCGTTCGAGGAGGTGGTGGAAGCCCTCGGGCGCAAGTCCGAGCGCAGCCTGGGGCTGCAGACGATCGACCTCGACTCGATCGTCGGCACGGTGGACCGCGGGCGGGAGTTCGACCGCAGCTTCCGTCCGACCTCCGGCAAGGTGCGCACCCGCTGGGAGCGGATCGCGGCCGCCCAGCGCCGCGGCGAGTCGATGCCGCCGATCGACGTCTACCGGATCGGCGACCTGCACTTCGTCAAGGACGGGCACCACCGCGTTTCGGTGGCGCGGGCGCTGGGCCTCGACCAGATCGACGCGTACGTGACCGAGGTGATCACCCGCGTTGGCGCCGACCGCAAGATCACGCTCGCCGACCTGCCGATGAAGAGTCACGAGCGCCTGTTCTACGAGCGCGTCCCGCTGCCCGAGGACGCGCGCCGCCGCATTCACCTCAAGGATCCGCGCGGCTACGCGGTCCTGGCCGAGTGCGTCGAGGCGTGGGGATTCCGCGTGATGCAGGGGCGCGGGGAGTTCATGGACCGCGCCGAGGTCGCGGAGGCCTGGTTCTCACAGGAGTACGAGCCGGTGGTGGAGATGCTGCACGAGGCCGACGTGGCCACCAAGACGGAGGAGACCGACGCCTACGTGGCGGCGGTCACGCTGCGCTACATGCTGCTGGCAACCCACGAGTGGGACGACGAGACGCTGGAGCGGGTGCGCGAGCAGATCGAGCACCCGTCGTGGGAGGACACGCAGATCCGCAAGCTGCGCAAGGACCTGCGCTAGGCGCTCCACAGGGGGCGAACTTGGGGGCTTCGTGACCTCTTCCACCACATGGGTGGAAAAGTCACCACGACTGAACAGAAGATGGCCTGGTTCGCGACCCGGGCGCATGGCAACGTGACGAGGGCGGAGCTGCTCGGGGCGGGCGTGAGCTCCCGCATGATCGACCGGCGGATCGAGAAGGGCTCGTTGATCCCGGAGTACGAAGGCGTGTACCGGGTCGGCCACTGCGCCCCGTCGCGGGAGGCGGCCTACATGGCGGCTACGAAGGCGGGTGGCGACGGTACGTTCATCAGCGGCGCCCCAGCAGGCCATGCGCTTGGGCTGGTAAAGGGGCAGGCCCCCGAGCCAGAGCTGATCTCCAGGCGCCAACTCAAGATCCGCGGCCTCCGCTGCACGCGTGCCGGCAAGCTTGCTCGGGAGGACACGATGCGGTGGATGGACATCCCCATCACCAGCCCTCCTCGGACGCTGGTCGACCTAGCGGCTGTCATGAGCGCCGAGGCGCTGGCGCGGGCGTGTCACGAAGCGGGCGTCAGGTACGGCACCAAGCCCCGGCACGTCGAGGCGGTGCTCAAACGTAAGCCCAATGCGAAAGGAGCAGCGAAGCTGCGCGCGATCCTCTCCGGCGAGCAGAAGGTCACCCTCTCCAAGCTCGAGCGAAGGTTCCTCCAACGACTCAAGGAGGCCCGGCTGCCCCTGCCCCAGACCAACGTCGTCGCCGGCACGAAGCGGGTCGACTCGCCGCTGGCCGGAGTATCGGCTCACGGTGGAGCTCAACTCGTTCACCTTCCACAACTCCCGCGTCTCCTGGGAGGGCGACTACCAGCGCGAGCGCGAAGCCAGGGACAGGGGCGACGAGTTCCGCCGCTTCACTTGGACCGACGTGTACGAGAAGCCCGACTACATGCTCCGGCAGCTGGCCGACCTGCTGAGTGGTGGGAGAAGTTCCACCACATAGGTGGAACTTCTCACCCAGCGAGCCGCGCTAGGCGCTCAGGTTGCGCCCGTCCTTCGGGTCGAAGAGCTTCACCTTCGTCGCGTCGACCCACAGCTCGAGCTCGCTGCCCTCCTGAGCCTTCGACGCCGCCTCGAGCCGCGCCACGATCGCCCCTTCCTCGCCGGCGCCGGGAACCTCGCCCGCGCCCGAGTCCTCGGCCAGCTCGCGCAGCTCGTCGGACTCGATCGTCTTGTCGGTCCCGGCCGAGAAGTGGGCGTACAGCTCCGAGCCCATCGACTCGAGCACGTCGATCTTGGCCTTGAACGTGGCGCCTCGGTTCTTCGCCTCTCCCACGAGCGCCGCGTCCTCGAAGTCCTCCGGCCGGATCCCCGCGATCACGTCGCCCTTCGCGTCGCCCACGTCGCCGAACACCGCAACCTCGGCCATCGGCAGCTTGAGCCGGTCGCCGTCGACCGTCGCAGGCATGAAGTTCATCGCCGGCGAGCCGATGAAGCCGGCCACGAACAGGTTCTTGGGGTCGTTGTAGAGCTCCATCGGCGACCCCACCTGCTGGAGCACGCCGGCGCGCATCACGGCGACCCGGTCGCCGAGGGTCATCGCCTCGGTCTGGTCGTGGGTCACGTAGACGGTGGTGGTGCCGAGGCGCTGCTGGATCCGCGAAACCTCGGTGCGCATCTGCACGCGCAGCTTCGCGTCGAGGTTCGACAGCGGCTCGTCCATCAGGAACGCCGAGGGTTCGCGCACGATCGCGCGGCCCATCGCCACACGCTGGCGCTGGCCGCCCGAGAGGTTGGCGGGCTTGCGGTCGAGGTGCTGCTGGAGGTCGAGCGTCTTCGCCGCCTCCTCGACCTTCGTGTCGATCTCCTTCTTGTCCACGCCCGCCAGCTTCAGGGCGAAGCCCATGTTCTCGCGCACCGTCATGTGGGGGTAGAGGGCGTAGTTCTGGAACACCATCGCGATGTCGCGGTCCTTCGGCGCCTTCTGGTTCACGACCTCGCCGCCGATCTTCAGCTCGCCCTCGCTGATGTCCTCGAGCCCGGCGATCATGCGCAGCGCCGTGGACTTACCGCAGCCCGACGGACCGACGAGGATCACGAACTCGCCGTCCTCGATGGTCAGGTCCATGTCCCGCACGGCCTCGTAGCCGTCGGGATAGCGCTTGGTGACTTTGTCCAGAACGATGTCGGCCATTGCGATTGCCTCCTTGGCTTATCCCTTGACGGCGCCGGCCGTGAGCCCGGCCACGATGCGGCGCTGGAAGATCAGTACGAGAATGATGATCGGGACCGTCACGACCATCGCGGCCGCGGCGATCACCCCGGTGGGATCCTCGAACTGCGAGGCGCCCGTGAAGAAAGCGAGCGCGGCGGGGACCGTGCGCGCGGCGTCTGTCGACGTGAGCGTGGTCGCGAAGAGGAAGTCGTTCCACGCGAAGATGAAGACGAGGATCGCGGCCGTGAACACACCGGGGGCGGCCAGCGGCACGATGATCATCCTGAATGCCTGGAACGGCGTGGCGCCGTCCACCTGCGCCGCCTGCTCCAGCTCCCACGGGATCTCCCTGAAGAAGGCCGACAGCGTGTAGATCGCCAGCGGCAGCGTGAAGGTCATGTAAGGGATGATCAGGCCAAGCCAGGTATCGAACAGGCCCACGGCGCGCCACATGTCGAACAGCGAGCCGACGATCGAGATCGGCGGGAACATCGCGACCGCCAGCGCACCGGAGAGGATCACCGTCTTGCCCGTGAACTCCAGCCGCGACAGCGCGTAGGCGGCCATCGCCGCCAGCACGATCGAGATCAGCGTCGCGAGGGCCGCGATCCCGAGCGAGTTCACCAGGGCCGCGTTGAAGATGTCCTCCTTGAAGATCGTCTCGTAGTTGTCGAGCGTCACGCCGCCGGTGGGTGCGAACTTCCGGTCCGCGATGTCCGTCGGCTCCTTGAGCGACAGCGAGGCGATCCACACAACGGGCAGCAGCGCGTAGAGCAGGACCACGAGGATCCCGATCGACCAGAGCACCTTCTCCTTCGCGGTGTGTGCCATCGCCTAGACCTCTCCCCTCTGCTGTGCGGTGCTGGTGCCGAGCGCCTTCACGAAGAAGACCGCGATCAGGATCACGAACAAGAAGATCAGCACCGAGATCGCCGACCCAAGGCCCAGGTTGAGCCGGTTTATGAGCACGTTGTAGCCCAGGATCGACACCACCTCGGTGTCGTTCGCCCCCAGGGTTTGGATGAAGACCGAGTCGAACACCCGGAAGGCGTCGAGGGTGCGGAACAGCAGCGCCACCAGGATCGCCGGCTTCATCAGCGGCAGCGTGATCCGGACGAAGCGCTGGACCGTGGAGGCCCCGTCCACCTTCGCGGCCTCGTGCAGCTCGTCGGGGACTAGCGCGAGGCCCGCGAGCAGCAGCAGCGCCATGAACGGCGTGGTCTTCCAGACCTCGGTGAGGATGATCACGATGAACGAGCCCTGGCGGTCGCCGAGCGGGTCGGCGGTGTCGGAGATCAGCGGTAGGCCCTGCACGAAGCCGGTGGTCGGGTCGAACGCGAACTTCCAGGCGAACGCCGCGACCACGGTCACGATGCCGTAGGGGATGAGGATGCCCGCGCGCACGGCGCCGCGGCCGAAGATCGCGCGGTGCATGACCAGCGCGATGGCCATACCGAGCACCAGCTCGATCGACACGGAGAAGACGGTGATGATCATCGTGTTGAACACGTCCGTCCACCAGGTGCTCGACGTGAGCACGTCGGTGTAGTTCGAGAGGCCGACGAACTCCTTGTCGTCGGGGAAGCGAAGGTCGAACTTCTGCAGCGAGAGGTAGACCGCGTACCCGATCGGGTAGCCCGTCACGACGATCATCGCGATCACCGCGGGTGCGCACAGCTTCCAGGCCAGGTTGCGCTCGGCCCTGTGGCGGTCGGTCACGCCCGCCGGCGGCGCCTTTGTGGTGGCGGCTTCCATCAGAAGATCTTCCCCTCGGCCGCCTTGTCGAGCCGGTCCTTGAGCTCCTCCAGCACGGTCTTGGGCTCGATCGACTCGGGCGGGTGGAACGTCTTCTGGATCGCCAGCGAGATGTCGCTGTACGCCGGGCTCACCGGTCGCGGCGCGCCGTCGTCGAGCGTCTCGCGCATGAGCGAGGCGAACGGGAACGCCTTCTTCACCTTCGGGTCGTCATAGAGCGCCTCGGTGGTGGGCGCCAGCCCGCCGAGCGAGGTGATCGTGGTCTGAGCCTCCGGCGAGGCGAGGCACTCGGCAGCCTCGAACGCCAGGTCCGGGTTCTTGGAGTGCTTGCTCACGCCCAGGTTGAAGCCGCCAAGGGTCACGTGGCTTGGCTCGTCGGGCTTCACCCTCGGCCAGCGCGCCCACCCGATCTTGTCCTGGAATCCCTTGATCTCCTCCGCGGCCGGGTAGACGAAGCTGTAGTTCACCTGGTAGCTGGAGCGGCCCGACTCGAATCCCTGCCGTGCCTGGTCCTCCTGGTTGTTGGACATGCCCGGGGGGGCGGCGGAGGACTTGGCGAGCCGCGAGACGATCTCCGCGGCCTTGAGCGTGGTCTCGTCCAGCTGGGGCTCGCCGTCCTTGTCGATGAGGCTGCCGCCGCCGGATGCCACCAGCGAGTTGACCCACACCACGAGGCCCTCGTAACGGGCGGCCTGCACCTCGATGCCGGTCTTCTCCCGCTCGGCGGCGTCGATCATGTCGTCCCAGGTGAAGTCCTCGGGCGGCTTCGGGACCCTGTCCTTGCGGTAGAAGAGCAGCTGGCCGTTGGTGGTGAACGGCGTGGCCCAGACCTTGCCCTGGTACTGGACGGTCTCCTGGGGCCCCTGGAGCCGGCCCTCGAGCGCCTTCTGCCCGCGCGCGCCCGGCCACTCCCTGATCCAGCCCGCCTCGGCGAACTCCGCCGTCCACGGGATGTCCATGCTCAGCAGGTCGATGTCGGTGTCCTCGGCCGCGAGCCGGCGGGCCATCAGCTCACGCTGGGCGTCCGCGGTGCGGGGGAGAGGCACGTAGCTGATGCTGTAGCGCCCGCCCGCCTTCTTGTTGCAGCCCTCGATCGCCTCGGGGAAGCCGACCTCGTTGGCCGCGTAGAGGGTCACGCGCTTGCCGCTGCCCCCGGTCTCCTCGGAGGAGAAGCCGCAGCCCGGGGCGACCGCAAGCGCGAAAAACGCCACGACCGCCAGGGCTTTCCTCACTGTCCCTCCTCCACTCGGGAAAAGGACTACCCGCCAGTCCTAATCCCTAATCACAGCGCCTAGGCGGACGCCGCCTGTTCTTCGTGCACGCCCTCACAGATCTCCTCCACGACCTTCGCGCAGAACGCGGGCAGGTCGTCGGGCCTGCGGCTGCTCACCAGCCCGGCGTCCACCACGACCTCCTCGTCGACCCATTCGGCGCCGGCGTTGCGGAGGTCGGTCTTCACGCTGGGGTAGGAGGTGATCGTCCGTCCGCGCAGCACGTCGGCCTCCACGAGCACCCATGGGCCGTGGCAGATCACGCCAACCGGCTTGCCCGCCTCGAAGAAGGCCCGCACGAACGCGACCGCGTCCTCGTCCGTGCGCACGAAGTCGCCGTTCGCCACCCCTCCTGGCAGCACGAGGCCGTCGTAGGAAGACGCGTCGGCGTCGGCGACGGTTGTGTCCACGTCGAAGGTGTCGGCCTTGTCGAGGTGGTCGAAACCCTGGATCTGGCCCTCCTCGAGGGACACCAGCTCCGGTTTCCCGCCGGCCTCCTCGACGGCGCTCCACGGCTCGGTCAACTCGACCTGCTCCACGCCGTCGGTCGCCAGGAAGGCGACTCGTTTCCCTGACAATTTGTCGCTCATATTTCCTCCTCTGATTGGATTGGGCCTCCGGCTACCCGGTTGTGCACTCCGCGAACGCCCGTTACATCGCGTTTCGGCCCACATGCCACGGGTAGCGCGCCAACAGAGCGACTGGTGAAAAAGACCTGATGATCGACATCGAGATCGGCCTGGTACGAACCGACCTCTCCCTCCGTGTTCCTGCCACGGAAGACAGCCTGCCGCTCGTGCGGCAGGCCCTGCGCTCGGTCGGTCAGACTGTGGATGCCGATCTCGACGCGCTCGAGGACGCCGAGCTGGCCGTGACGGAGGCGCTCGCGAACGCCGTGGAGCACGCCTACGGCGAGGGCGAGGGAGAGATCCGGGTGCTGGTTCGGCCGGACGAGTCGAGCCTGATCGTCACGGTGAGCGACGACGGCGTGGGCATGCCCGCCGAGGTGCGCCGCCGCAGCGAGGGGCGGGGCTACGGGCTATCGATGATCGAGGGCATCGCCACCAGCCTCGAGATCCAGGACGGCGACGGCACCGACGTGCGCATGACCTTCCCGATGGGTCGGCCGGTGGCCGAGACCGTCGATGGCGCGGTGCCGGGTGTCGATCCCACCGAACGGATGGTGCGGCGGCTGGTTGCGGTCGTCGCCGCCCAGCGCGACATGCCGAGCGACCGCCTGGTGGAGACCCTGCTGGTGGCGGAGCTGGTGGCCCGCAACGCGCTGCGGTACCTCACCGGCGACCATGCGCAGGTGAGCATCGGCGCGGCCGGCGGCGGCTTCGAGCTGCGCGTGGGGCCACTCGAGAAGGGCGGAGCCGAGGCCGCGGTTTCCGACTCCGACGTGCCGGTCGTGGGGCCCGTCATCGCCGAGCTGTCAGAGAGCACCGACACCGAGCCCACCAACGGCGACGAACGCCTGGTGGTTCGGTTCAGCTGATCTCGGCCGGCTCGGCCACGACGTCGAGCTCGGACTCGGCGCCGGTCAACTCGAACACCCGCGCGACCCGGCGCGGCCCCTGGACGACCACCAGCCGCCGACCGGCCTCGCTGAGCTCCTGATTGAGCTGCAGCAGCAGCCGCAGGCCGCTCGAGTCGAGAAAGCTCACGTCGCGCAGGTCGACCGCCACCGTGCCCTCGCTGGCTCCGATCGCGTCGCGCAACCGCTCCCCGGCATCGTCGACGGTGGAAAGGTCGATCTCGCCCGATAGCGAGGCCAGCCTTCCAAAAGACTCGTCGGTCGTGGTCAGGTCTATGAGGCCCAAGGGGGCCGCAAGCCTACTCAGCGGCTTCGCGCGGCGCGAGTTGGATCGTGTCCGCGGCGCCGGTGATCCCTGCGTCCAGTTCCCGGCCGCGCTCGAGCTCGGAGTTGAGCTGTGCTCCCAGCAGCAGCGCGATGTTCGTGATCCACAGCCAGACGAGGAAGCTGACCACGCCGCCGAGCGTGCCGTAGGTCTTGTCGTAGGAGCCGAAATTCCCCACGTAGAGGGCGAACAGCGCCGACGCCACCCCCCACACCGCCAGCGCCAGGAGGCTGCCGGGCGTGACCCAGCGGATGCCGCGCAGACGGACGTTCGGTGCGACGTAGTAGAGCAGTGATGTGAGTGTCAGGAGCACGAGCGCGAGCGCCGGCCACTTGGCTATCTGGTAGATGTCGACGGCGGCGTCGCTGAGCCCGACCGCCTCGCCCACCGAGGTGGCCAGCGGCCCGCTGAGCACGAGCGCGACGGACGCGACCGCTGCCAGGAGCACCATCGCCAGCGTGACCGCGATCTGGAGTGGCCGCAGCTTCCAGAACGGACGGCCTTCCTCGACCTCGTAGATCACGTTCGACGCGCGCATGAACGCGCCCACGAACCCCGACGCGCCCCAGATCGCGCCCGCCAGGCCGGCGAAGAACAGCACCCCGGCCGTGCTGCGGTTGGCGGTGATGCTCTCGATCGGGCCGCGGAAGGTGTCGGCGGCGCTCGACGGGCCGAGGTCGCTCACGATGTCGCTCAGCGCGTCGGTGGTGCCCTCGGGGTCCCCGAACAGCCCGATGATCGAGACGAGGGCGATCAGCGCCGGGAACAGGGACAGCACGCCGTAGTAGGTGAGCGCGGCCGCCCAGTCCGTGAGGTTGTCCTCGCGGAACTCGCTGATGGTGCGCTTGAAGGTCTCTTTCATGTAACTCGTGGGTTATCCCGCCACACCGTTTGCGAACCGCCCACCGGGGAACACGCCAGCTATATGGACGAGTCCGCGGGAGCCCTCGACCTCTTCCTGGAGGAGATCCGGGACTACCCCCTGCTCACCAAGCACGAGGAGATCGAGCTGGCACAGCGCATCGAGCAGGGCGACCTCGGTGCCAAGGAGCGGATGATCAACTCCAACCTGCGCTTGGTGGTGTCGATCGCCAAGAAGTACCAGGGCCATGACATGAGCCTGATGGATTTGATCCAGGAGGGGACGTTCGGCCTGATTCGCGCGGCCGAGAAGTTCGACCACCGCAGGGGCTTCAAGTTCTCCACCTACGCGACTTTCTGGATCCGCCAGGCGATCCAGCGCGGGCTGGCGAACAAGGCCCGCACGATCCGTATCCCCGTGCACATCGGCCAGCTCGAGCGCCGGCTGGGCAAGGCAGAGCGCGAGCTTTCGGGCCGGCTCGGCCGAGACGCTTCGGTCGCGGAGCTGGCCGAGGCCACCGAGTTGAGCGAGAACGAGATCACCGAGGTGCTCGACGCTCCTCGAGCCGTCACGAGCCTGGCGCGCCCGGTGGGCTCGGAGGACGACGGCTCGGAGCTGGGCGACATGATCCCCGCGAATGGCCCCGCGCCCTTCGACGAGGTGGAGTCCACGCTGCGCCGCGAGGCGCTCACCACGGCCCTCGAACGGCTGCCCGAGCGCGAGCGCGAGGTGCTCCAGATGCGCTTCGGCATCGGCGGTCGCCGCCACACCCCCCTGCGTGAGGCCGGCGCGGCGCTCGGCCTCTCCTCGGAGGGGGTGCGTAAGCTCGAATCCCGCGCGCTTGCCCAGCTTGCGCAGGAAGAGGAACTGCGGCAGCTCGACCCGGCTGCCTGATCACCCAACGGACGAGGAGGATCAATGGAAGCGAGCACCAGCAGCGGCGGCATCCTAAGCGAAGGGGCGCGCGAGGAGCGCGACCAGGTCGTGGAGATGCTCA
Organism: uncultured Thermoleophilaceae bacterium; assembly: GCA_963825775.1. Taxonomy (GTDB): domain Bacteria; phylum Actinomycetota; class Thermoleophilia; order Solirubrobacterales; family Thermoleophilaceae; genus JAAYBF01. Next base: position 14,129 of record CAWGUV010000018.1, read on the forward strand.
AGAAGGCTTACTGGATGGAGATCGAGACGGTGATGAGCTACATCACGAACTCGATCAACCCCGACGGCATCCGCGCGCGCGAGATCATGGAGAGCCTGGATCAGGACATCCAGGAGGAGCTCGGGCACGCGCAGCAGTTCGGCAAGCGCATCAAGGAGCTCTACGGCGTGGTGCCGGGTTCTGAGGAGTTCAGCGCCGAGCAGAGCTACCTGCAGCCGCCCGAGGACCAGACCGACCTGATCCACATCGTGCGCGGTGTGATCGAGGCCGAGTCCGGCGCGATCGAGTTCTACAACCAGATCATCGAGTTCTGCGCCGACGTCGACCCGGTCACCGAGGACATGGTGATCACGATCCTCGCCGACGAGGAGGGCCACCGGCGGCTGTTCGAAGGGTTCTTGCGGGAGCTGGACAAGGACGCCGCGTAGGGAGAACCTCAAAGGGGGGCAAACTTGCCCCCCTTTGCAACCCCCTAACGGCTCCCGCTTCGCGGGACGCCTAGTTCTCCTCCCGTCCGCCCGCCTACTCGGCGGCTTCGCTCAGCTGGCCCAGCGCGCGACGGATCAGGCGTGAGACGTGCATCTGTGACACGCCGACCTTTTCGGCGATCTCGGCCTGGGTGAGGTCGTCCTTGAACCGCAGCTTCAGGATCATCTGCTCGCGCTGGGGCAGTGCGCGGAACGCCGGCGCGACGGAGTTGCCCAGCTCCACCAGCTCATAGCGGTCGTCCTCGGATCCGACGGTGTCTCCCACCGTGCGGTCGCCCTCCTCGTCGTGGCCCATCGGCGCGTCGAGCGGCGTGGGTGAGTAGGCGCTCGACAGGTCCATCGCCTCGAGCACCTGCTCGAGGGTGAGGTCGGTGGCGTCTGCGACGTCCCGTGGCGTCGGCGCCCGGCCGAGCTTGGTGTAGAGCTTGTCGGTGGTCTTGGTGACCAGCAGCGTGTTCTCCTGAAGCGAGCGCGGCACCCGCATCGTCCAGCCCTTGTCGCGGAAGTGGCGCTTCAGCTCACCGAGGATGTTCGGCACCGCGTAGCGCACGAACGGGCCGGCGTCGGGGTCGTAGCGGTCGACCGAGTTGATCAGGCCGACCGTGGCCACCTGACGCAGGTCGTCCATCGGCTCGCCGGAGTTGCGATAGCGCCCGGCCAGCCGGTGGGCGAGCGGCAGATGGCGCGCGATCAACTCATCGCGAACGGGGATCTCCCCGGCCTGGTATCTCCGAAACAGTTCTGCGTCGTCGGGTTCCCGCATCCTTGCGCCGCGCAAGTCTAGTGCCGCGTCCGCGGTTCCATCCCCCATAGATGGGGTATTCCCGTTCCATGGAAAAACAAGACGGACATGAGGGTGGCGGCAGCGAGTCCGATCAGCTTCCCGAGGAAGCTCCGGACGAGGTGGTCGAGGACGACGCCGGCGGCGAGAGCCGCGACGACGCCGAGGACAGCCCCGGCGCCGCGGACGAGTCCGACCCCGACCAGGCGACCGGCAACCCCTCTTAGGCCAGCGGCGTCCGGTCGAGCCTCTCGAGCAGCTCGGCGGGCGACTCGAACACCGACGCCGCGCCGGCGTCGAGCAGCTCCTGCTCGGAGAAGCCGCCGGTGAGCACGCCGATGGTCGGCACGCCGGTTCGGCCGGCGGCCTCGCAGTCGAAGGTGGAGTCGCCCACCATCACCGCGCCGTCTCCGTTACCCGCGCTCCAGCGCCGACTTCACCAGGTCCGGGGCGGGCTTGGTGTCCTCCACGTCGGCGGAGGTCGTCCACGAGTCGGCCAGCTCGCGAGCGTCCAGCAGGTCGACGTAGTGCTCCACCTCGTCAGCCTTCGCCGAGCTGGCCAGGACCACCGAATGACCCTCGCTTCTTGAGCGCGATCAACAGCTCGCGCGCGCCGGGTAGCGGCTGCACCTCGCCGATCAGGTCCTTGTAGCGCTCGGCCTCCGCCTCGCGGACGGCGTCACCGTGCTCCTCCTCGAACTCCTCGCCGGTGAGCGCGGTCACGAGCTGGTCGCCGCCCATGCCGATGTGCCGGTGAATGCGCCACAGCGGGAGGGTTGCGCCGCGCGATCGCAGCGCCCGGTACCAGGCGATCGCGTGGTGGTAGTTGGTGTCCACCAGCGTGCCGTCGATGTCCATGATCGCCGTCAGCGCCACCGCGGCGGTGATTACCCCCGGGTGCAGGTGTGAAACGGAGTCCCTGGGGTAGCGCTCGGACATGCCCACACTTGAGATCACCGACCCGATTCCGCCCGTCGGCCCGGACACGGACCCCGTCGGCCCGGAGATTCCCGACACGCCGATCGATCCCCCGGAGCCCGCTCCGCCGGGGCCGGAAACTCCGGACCCGTCGCCGCCCGAGCAGCCGGACGTCGATCCCCCCGTCGTGCCGGAAACGGATCCCAAGGGCCCGGAAACCGCCTAGTGGCGCGGGCTCCGGCCGCGACGAGTCCGAGAGCGAGCGCCTCGATCGCAACCTGACCGAGCTTCTCGGTGAGCTGCGCGTCGCCCTGCCGGGCGTGCAGGTGCTGTTCGCGTTCCTGCTGGTGGTGCCGTTCAACCAGCGGCTTCGCCGGGCTGAGCTCCGGGCAGGAGCGCCTCTACCTGTTCACGCTGCTCACCGCGGGCTGCGCCTCGGCGCTGCTGATCGCGCCCACCGCTCACCACCGGATCACCTTCCGCGAGCAGGAGAAGGAGTACATCGTGAGGATGGGCAACCGGCTCACGGTCGCCGGGCTGGCCTTCCTCGCCCTGTCGATGACGGGGGCGATCGGGCTGGTGGTGGACGTGGTGTTCAGCCTGGCCACGGCCATCGTGTGCAGCGCGCTCGTGGGCCTGCTGTTCGTGGTGCTCTGGTACGCCATGCCCCTCGCGCGGCTGGCGCAACGCCGGTGAGCTCGCTCTGGACCGAAGGCGCGGCCGAGCTGCACGCGCCGGCCCTGGCGCGCGACGCCACCTTCGACGTGGCGGTGCTCGGCGCCGGGATCACCGGTGTGACCTGCGCGTACCTGCTGGCCAAGGAGGGCCGTTCGGTCGCGCTTCTCGATGCCGGGCGCGTTGGCCACGGGGTGTCGGGCCACTCCACGGCAAAGGTCGCGGCTCAGCACCGGCTGGCGGTCTCGGAGATCGCCTCCGGCCACGGTTCCGACGCCGCCCGCGCATACGCGCAGGCCAACGTGCTCGGCGTGGAGCAGATCGCGGGCACGGCCGCGGAGCTGGGCATCGAGTGCGATCTGCGGCGCAAGCCAGCGTTCGTGTGGGCGGCGACGCCGGAACAGGTCGCGGACGTGGAGCGCGAGGTGGCCGCCGAACGTCGAGGCCGGCCTGCCCGCGGAGCTGACCTCCGACACCGGGTTGCCATGGCCGGTGGCCGCAGCGCTGCGCCTGCCCGACCAGGCGGAGTTCCATCCGGTGAAGTACCTGGTCGGGCTGGCCCAGGCCGCGCGTGATGCCGGTGCAGAGGTATTCCAGGACTCGCGCGCGACGGGCGTCAAGGACGGCGACGTCTGCGCCGTGACGCTGGAGAACGGGCGGACGGTGCGCGCGACGCGGGTGATCGTGGCGACCCACTTCCCGTTTCTCGATCGCGGTGGGTACTTCGCGCGCATGCACGCCGAACGCTCCTATGCGATCGCGCTGAGCATCGACGGCACCGTTCCCCAGGGCATGTACATCTCGGTCTCGGGCGCCCACTCGCTGCGGGCGCAGCCCGGCGGCGATGAGGAGCTCCTTCTTGTGGGCGGCGAAGGACACAAGGTCGGCCAGGCCGACGAGGCGGAGCGGACGGCGCGCCTGGAGGAGTGGGCCCGGCGGCACTTCGACGTGCGTGACGTGCGCTCGCGCTGGTCCAGCCAGGACAACGTATCGATCGACGGCCTGCCCTACGTGGGCAAGCTCACGCCGTTCTCCGATCGCATCCTCACCGCCACCGGCTTCCGCAAGTGGGGCTTCAGCAACGGTGCCGCGGCGGCACTGGCGCTCACCGATCTCACGATGGAGCGCGATCCGCCGGAGTGGGCGGGCGTCTTCGACTCGACCAGGCTCGGCAACGCGCGCAGCCTCGTGACCTTCGCGAAGGAGAACGCCAACGTGGGCGCTCACTTCGCCGGCGACCGGCTCAAGCGCGGCTCGCTCACCGAGCTCGCGCCGGGGGAGGGGCGGATCGTCCGCGACGGGCTCGGGCAGACGGCGGTGAGCCGCGACGCGCAGGGCTCGGTGCACGCGGTCTCAGCGCGATGCACCCACCTGGGCTGCATCGTCGCGTGGAACGGAGCCGAGCGGAGCTGGGACTGCCCCTGCCACGCGTCGCGCTTCGCCCCCGATGGCTCGGTGCTGCAGGGGCCGGCGGTGGAGCCGCTGGAGCCCAAACCCGTGCCCGGCTCGTAACGACCTCAGCGCTCGAGCTTCGCGGTGTCCCGCGGCTCGAGGAAGGGCTCGTCCAGCGGGGCGTCGTGCCCGGCCTCGATCTGCTGGCTGCGCTGCAGCTCGGCGTTGAACTCGAGGCCGAGGAGGATCGCGATGTTCGTGAGCCACATCCACACGAGGAAGGCGACGATGCCTCCCAGCGACCCGTAGGTCTTGTTGTACGAGGCGAAGGTGGCCACGTAGAGGGCGAATGCCACCGACGCCAGGATCCACACCACCAGGGCGAGCACGCCTCCGGGGCTTATCCACCTGAAGCCGGGCTGCTTCACGTTCGGCGCCGCCCAGTAGAGGAACGCGAACATGAACGAGACGATCCCCAGGATCACGGGGATCTTGGCGAAGTCCCAGATCGTGGCGGCGCTGTCGCCGACCCCGATCAGCTTGCCGGCCTCCTTCGCGAGCGGGCCGCTCACGGCCACGCCGACGACCACCAGCACCAGCAGGACCAGCAGCACCAGGGTGATGCCGATCTGCGCGGGCTTGAGCTTCCAGATCGGGCGCCCCTCCTCGACCTCGTAGATCTCGTTGGACGCGCGGGTGAAGGCGCCGATGTAGCCGGAGGCCGAGTTGATCGCCAGCACCAGGCCGATCACGAACGCGACGCCCGCGGCGCCCTGGTTGCCCTTCAGGTTCTCGAGCGCGCTGGTCACGATGTCCCGCGCCGGGCCCGGCGCGACCTCCTCCACGTTCTTGATCAGCTCGTCGATTGCGCCCTGGCCGAACAGGCCGAGCAGCGACACGAGCGCGATCAGCGCCGGGAACAGCGCCAGCACTCCGTAGTAGGTGAGGGCGGCCGCGTAGTCGGTGCCGTTGTCGGCCGAGAACTCCTTGAAGGTCCGCTTGATGGTGTCCTTCTTCGAGCTTCCCTCGAGACTCCCGGGCGCGTCGGGCGCGCTCCCGTTGTCTTCCGGAAGGCGCTCCTTCGCCTCGAGGGTCTCGCGCTCGCTGCGGTGCTCCGTCGGTGCCTCGGCCATATCCGTTCTGCCTCCGTGCTAGTCGCCCGGCCAGAAGCCGGTCAGTCGCTGGACTCCCTGGGCGCCGCCGCGCTGGACCATGGCCTTGACGAGCGCGAATATCGCGCCCTGAAGTGCCGCTGCCGGCAGGATCTCCTTCCAGCCGTACTCGCTCTCCAGCGCCTTGGGCGACTCCTCCTCGCCCGAAATGCGCTTCCAGACCTGCTTGAAGACGGCGCCGGCCAGGAGGCCGCCGAGCACACTGAAGACGATGCTGATCGGGGTGTAGAGAGCCTTGGCCATCAGCGCCTCCTCAACAGCCAGAGCAGAAGGACGAGGCCTCCGATCGCGGCCGCAATGCCGGCGATCGGCGCCTTGTTCTCCTCGACCTTCGCCTGCGTCTGATCGACCTTGGCGTGGGCCTGGGCCTTCACGTCCGCCTTCTGCGCGAGCTGCTCGACCGTGTCGCCGAGGTCCGCGCGGGTCTCCGCGATCTCCTCGCGCAGCTCGTCCGCCTCTGTGTTGGGATCGGTCATCGGGAAGCCCTCGCTTTCACCTCGTCGACGTCGCGTTGCACGCTCGCCGTCGCCTCCTCGGGCTGCGGCGGCGTGGCCTGATCGATCTGCTTCTTGCCGGTGAGCGCCAGGATCCCGGCGCCGGCGAACAGCACCGCCGCGACGATGAGCGCGGCGATCCAACTATCTACGGCGGTGGCGAGCAGAAGGATCACTCCCGCGATCAGTGCGCCCGCGCCGTAGAACGCGAGGCCGCCCGCCCCGCCGAACAATCCGGCGCCGATGCCCGCGCGCTTGCCCTTCTCCTGGAGCTCGAGCTGCGCAAGGCGGATCTCGTCGCGGACCAGGGTCTGGGTCTGCTGCGTCGCCTGCTGGATCAGCTCCGCGACGGATTGGTCAGACCCCGGTGCGGGACCGTTTCGTGAACTACCGGCTTCCATCTTGCCTCCTGTTGTGGGCCATCCTTGGAGGGGCCGGGTACCCAGGCCCCCCGGCGAGTAACAGGGGTCAGCTCGACCTCTTGCCGCCGCCCCCACCCTTTCGTTCAGCCGGCGGCCCGGATGGCCACCAGTTCCTCCTCCAAGGTGTCCGCGTCCACCAGACCCCGCTCGGCGAGTATCGGCGCGCGGGCCCGCAGCAGTGGTCCAAGAGGCCCGCGGGCCGCCCGCTGCACGGTGCCCCGCAGCCCTGCAACGGCGAGCCGGTCGAGCGTGAGCCCCGTATCGCAGACCGATGAGTGCACCAGCCACAGGGCTCCGCCGGGGCGCAGGTGGTCCGCCGCCTCGCGGGCTATGCGATCGATCAGGATCCGGCCGCCGGAGCCCGCCTCCCAGGCACGGCGCGGTCCCGATCGCGGTAGCTCGTCGCAGGCCGAGGGCAGGTAGGGCGGGTTGGAGACGATCAGGTCGAAGCGCTCTTCTGCGACTGCCTCGAACAGATCGCCGCGGCGGGCGGTCACCTTCACGCCGTTGAGCCGGGCATTCGCACGGGTCGTGAGCACGGCCCGCCGTGACACGTCGACCGCCGTCACGCTGCCGGCCCCTCCCAGGGCCGCGGCTATGCCCAGTGCGCCGCTGCCCGCGCACAGGTCGAGCACCCGGGCGCCGGGCAGTTGCGGGTCGGCCGCCACCTGCTCGGCGAGCATCCAGGTATCGCTGTGGGGGCGAAAGACGCCGGGAAGCGTGAAGATCCGCACGTCCGCCCCTTTCCCGGCTCCCGTTCGTGAAAACCGATGACCACCCCTGACCTCCAGCGCCTGCGCTCCGCCTTCGATGGCGGCGGGCTCACTGTGGGCATCGAAGAGGAGCTGATGCTGCTCGACGCGGCGACGCTCGACCTCGCGCCCGTCGCACACGAGGCGCTCGGGCTGCTCGCGGGCGACTCGCGCTTCAAGAGTGAGTTGCCCGCGGCCCAGATCGAGCTGATCACCGAACCGGCGGACACGGTGGCCGAAGCGGCGACGCAGGTCCGGGCCGCGCGCGAGCGCCTCGCCGAGGTGGCCTCACGGGTGGGCGCCGTGCCGGCTGGTAGCGGGGTTCACCCATTCGCGCCGGCCAGAGGCACGCTGAGCAAGGACCCACGGTACGAGTTCACACGCACCGAATACGGGCCGGTTGCCGAGCGGCAGCTGGTCTTCGGACTGCACGTTCATGTGCGCGTGCCGGGTGTGGAGCGCGCCCTCGCCGTCTATAACGCGCTGCGTTCCTACCTTCCGGCGCTGGCGGCGCTGGGTGCCAACGCGCCCTTTTACGAGGGCGCGGACTCGGGCTTCGCGTCCGTGCGGCCGCTGCTTGGCCAGCTCCTGCCGCGCCAGGGCATACCGCCCGCGCTCGGCACGATCGACGAGCTGCTGGCCGCCCACTCCTTCGGCCGGGCGACGGGCACATTCGAGCCGGGTGCCTGGTGGTGGGAGCTGCGGCTGCACCCGGTGCACGGCACCGTCGAGGTGCGCGTACCCGACCAGCAGGCGACGACGTGGGAGACAGCGGCGCTCGCGGCTGTGGTGCACAGCCTTGTGGTCGATCTCGCGGAACGCCTGGACGCCGGCGACCTGCCAACCCACAGCTCCTGGGCGATCACGGAGAACCGCTGGCTGGCGGCGCGGTACGGCCTGGCGGGCGATCTGCTCGACCTCGACGCGGCCGTTCGCATGCCAGCGCGCGCCACCGTTAAAACGCTGATCGAGGCGCTCGGGCCCGTCGCGCGCCGGCTGAGCTGCGACGACGAGCTGCGCGACGCCGCACGGCTCGCCGGGCAGAACGGCTCGGAGCGCCAGCGTGCGGCCGGGAGCGCACGGGCGGCGACCGAGGAGCTTGCAGGTCGCTTTCTCTCCCAGGATTGAGGCGCCCGCTATCTGGGAAACCGCAGTTCGTGTCGAGGCTGCCCGAGCCACGGGGAGAGATCAGCGCGGGGCTCTTCGAAGCTCTGGCCGGACCGTCCGGCGGCGCGCCGCTGCCCACCGGGTTCACCGGGGATCCGCTGGCGGACGAAGACCTGCAGCTGGCTCTCTATTGCGCCTACGAGCTGCACTACCGCGGCTTCGAAGGGGTGGACCAGCGGTGGGAGTGGGACCCCGCTCTGCTCGCGTTCCGGGCGCGCCTCGAGGAGCCATTCGAGGAGAGTGTTCGCGCCGCGGCCGGCCCGTGCGTGGCGCCGGCGCCCGAGCTGGCCGACGTTGCGCTTCGTGAGATAGCGGACTCCGACGACGGGCCGTCGCTGTCCAAGTACCTCGCACGCGAGGGCACGCTGCATCAGGCGCTGGAGTTCCTGGTGCACCGCTCGGCCTATCAGCTCAAGGAGGCCGACCCGCACTCCTGGGCCATCCCACGGCTCACGGGCCCGCCGAAGGCCGCGCTGGTGGAGATCCAGGCCGACGAGTACGGCGGCGGCCGCTCAGAGCGCGTGCACGCCACGCTCTTCGCCAAGTCGATGCGGGCGATGGGCCTCGACCCGTCCTACGGCGCGTACCTCGACCACATCCCCGCGCCCACGCTCGCCACCGTGAATCTGATGTCGCTGTTCGGCCTCCATCGCCGCCTGCGCGGGGCGATAGCCGGCCATCTGGCGCTGTTCGAGATGACGTCGTCGATCCCCAACGGGCGCTACGGGGACGCGCTGCGGCGCCTCGGCGCCCCCGCCGAGGCGCTGGATTTCTTCGACGAGCACGTGGAGGCGGACGCCGTGCACGAGAACATCGCGGCGGTCGACCTCGCGGGGGGCCTCATGCGCCACGAGCCCGGGGTGGCGGCCGATGTGATGCTCGGCGCCCAGGCGCTCGCCGCACTGGACGCGCTGTGGGCCGAGCACGTGCTCGGCGCGTGGCGGGCCGGCGAGAGCTCGCTAACGGCCCCGCTCGCGGGCGCTGGGGGCGCGAAAGTCCACGAGTTTGTGTGACCCGTCGCAGAACGGCCGGATGCGGGACTTGCCGCAGCGGCAGAGCGCAACCACGTCACGCCCCGGATCGAGCTCGTTGCCCTCCTGATCCTCGATGCGGAAGTCGCCACGCACCAGCAGCGGGCCGTCGCGGTAGGGAGTGATGCGCGTCGGTGTCATGACTTGCCGTCTACCCGCTCCAGGGCGTCGGACTCCTCGTCGCCGGCGATGAGGTCGAGCACGGCCTTCTCGACCTGACCCTGCACGCCCGGCCAGTCGCTCTCGTCCAGCAGCTCGGGCAGTGCGCCGCCGATGGTGAGCCCGCCGTCGAAGCGGTCGAACACGCGCGGGTCGATGTACGACGCCCGGCATACAGCGGGCGTGTTGCCGAGAAAGCGCGCCACCTCCTCGATGGCGCGCTTGGTGGCCCGCCTGTGCGCGGCCTTGGACGTGAGCGCCGCCTCGCCCGACACACCCAGCGCCACGGCGGCCAGCACCGTTGCGTTCCAGGTGCGGAAGTCCTTCGCGCTGAAGTCGCCCTTGGCGGCCTGCTTCACGTACTCGTTGATGTCGGCCGACTTCACGTCGACCCAGCGGCGGCCCTCCTTGAACGCCAGCAGCTCCGGGCCGCCGCCGCGGCGCGTCTTCATCGCCTTCACGACCTCCAGCACGTCCTCGTCCCCGATCCGCTGCACGCGCTTCTGCCCGCCCTTGGCCTCGTAGTCGAACACCACCACTCCGTCTCGCAGGGTCACGTGGTCCTTGCGCATGGTGGCCAGCCCGTAGGTCTGGTTCTCCTCCGCGTAGCCCTCCGAGCCGATGCGGAAGAAACCGCGGTCGAGCAGCCGCACCGCGCAGCCCAGGAGGCGCTCGCGGGGGAAGCCGTCGCGGTGCAGGTCCCGGGCCGCGCGTCGGCGCAGGCGCGGCAGCGCGCGCGCGAAATGGATCATCTCGTCGAACTTCTCGCGGTCGCGGCGCTCGCGCCAGCGGTCGTGGTAGCGGTACTGCTTGCGCCCGGCGGCGTCGGTTCCCGTGGCCTGGATGTGGCCCATCGGGTAGGGGCAGATCCACACGTCCTTCCACGCCGGCGGGATGGCGAGCGTGCGGATGCGGTCGACGATCTCGGGGTCGGTGAGCTTGCGCCCGTCCTCGTCGAAGTACTCGAAGCCGCGGCCGCGGGCCGTGCGCTGTATTCCAGGCGTCGAGCAGTCGACGCGGCGGAGCCTGGCCACCTAGCCGGCCAGGGTCTCCTCGTCGGGGGCCGCGTCACCGGCGCGGCTTCGGAAGCGGCGGAGCTCGCCGATTCGCTGATCCGGCCTGAGAGCCGCAAGGTGAGCGCGATGCCTATCGCCATGAGGCTGAGCGGGATCGCGACGAACCACACGCCGGAGGCGAACAGCGCGAGCACGGATGCCGCGAGGATGATCACTATGGCCCACATCGCCCACATCGACCCTGCGCTACCCGCCTCGCGCTGCCCGAAACGGGAGTAGGTTACGTCTGGACTTGACTAACGCGCGAGACCAGCTCGCGATCGATACGGGGGCAGTGCTCGACAGCCTGTTCGATCAGGCCGACTTCGGCCTGGCGCTGCTGGACGCCGACCTGCGCTTCATTCGCGTGAATCTTGCCCTCGCGGCGATCAACGGCAGGCCGGTGGACGAACACCTCGGCCGCCCGATGACCGAGGTGCTCCCCGAGCTGGAGGGGCAGGTGGCCGGCATCTGCCGCAGGGTGCTCGAGGAGGGGGAGTCGGTGGTGGGCGTTGAGGTGGAGAGGGCCGTCGGCGAGGACGGCGCGCTGCGCACCTTCGACTGCGCGTACCACCCCGTGATCCGCGCGGGCGAGGTCACCGGGCTCTGGCTCACGGTGACCGAGGTCACCGGCGAGCGCCGCGCGCGTGAGCGGGCCGACATTGCCACCACCGAACTGGCCAACGAGCGCGGGATCCTGCGCCAGGTGATCGCCAGTGCGCCCGCGCCGATGGCGGTCATGTGGGGCGACGGAGCTGGTGCTCAGCTACGTGAATCCCCAGGCGCAGGCGATGCTCGGGGACGAGGAGGAGATGATCGGCCGACGGGCCGCCGACGTCTTCCCGGCCGGGGCGGAGCTGGCCGCCGACCTGCGCGAGTCGGTGCTGGTCCGCGGCGAGACGCTGCACGTGAAGGAGGTGCCGGTCGGCGACCGGTTCTGGACGTTCTCCTGCGCCCCGATCCAGGCGCCCGACGGCGCCCGCCGGGTCCTGGCGGTGGGCCAGGACACCACGCAGGGACCACGCGCAGCAGGCGGCTCGAGGCCGAGCTGGCCGACGAGCACCGCATCTCGACCCAGCTGCAGGTGAGCCTGATGCCCGACCGGCTGCCGGCGATCCCCGGGATCGACCTCGCATCCGGCTTCCGGCCCGCCGGCGACGGCAGCGAGATCGGCGGGGACTTCTACGACGTCTTCGAGATCTCCGATGGCTGCTGGATGGCCGTGCTCGGCGACGTATGCGGCAAGGGCGCCGAGGCCGCGGCGCTCACGGCGCTGGCCCGCTACACGCTTCGCGCGGCCGCCATCCGCGAGGGCGCCGAGCCCGCCACGCTGCTGGCCCAGCTCAACACGGCGATCCTCAGCCAGCGCGACGACATGCGCTTCCTGTCCGCCGTATGCCTCTTCCTGGACCTGGACGAGGAGGGGGCGGCGACGGCGCGTGTCTGCGTGGCCGGTCACCTGCCGCCGTTGCTGGTCCCGCGTCGGGGGCGGTCGAGCGGGTCGAGGGCGGCGGCGGGCCGGTGCTGGGCGTGTGGGACGACCCGAGCTGGTCGAGCAGAAGGTGCGGCTGGCGCCGGGCAGCCGGCTGGTGCTCTACACCGACGGCGTGCTCGACGCCGACCCCTCGAAGGAGCTCACCGAGGGCGATCTGGCGGTGATCCTCTCGCGGCTCGGGGAGTCGGATGCCGCGGCCACGGTCGCGGGCATCGAGCGCGAGGTGGTCGGCTCCGAGCGACGGCCGCGACGACATCGCCGTGCTGGTGATCCGCGTCGCCCTAATCTCAAGGCATGCTTTTCTCGCGCCAAAGACCAACGTGCCCACCCCGAGGACGCGCTTCCCGGCCGCGACACGCCGATCCTCACGCCCGGCGACCACTTCGTCCTGGGCACCCCGATGGCGCCGCCGTTCCCGGACGACACGGAGTCGATCGTGTTCGGCCTCGGCTGCTTCTGGGGCGCCGAGCAGATCTTCTGGCAGCTCCCCGGCGTCCACACCACCGCGGTGGGCTACGGGGCGGGCATCACGCCCAACCCGACCTACGAGGAGGTGTGCAGCGGGCGCACCGGTCACAACGAGGTGGTGCTGGTGGTGTTCCGTCCCGCCGAGATCTCGCTCGACGAGATCCTGCGCAACTTCTGGGAGGGCCACGACCCGACCCAGGGCATGCGCCAGGGCAACGACGTGGGCACCCAGTACCGCTCCGGCATCTACATGACCGGCGATGCGCAGCGCGAGGCGCCGAGGCCTCTCGCGACCGCTACGCCGAGGCGCTGCAGCGGCCGGCCGCGGTGGCGAGATCACCACCGAGATCGTCGACGCGGGCCCCTTCTACTACGCCGAGGAGTACCACCAGCAGTACCTGGCGAAGAACCCCAACGGCTACTGCGGCCTGGGTGGGACGGGCGTCTCTTGCCCGATGGGCGTACGGCAGTTCAGGCATAGGGTCGTCGGGCATGGTCGCCATCAGCGCGTAGCCGCCGCCCTTTCGCTGAAGCACCTCGGGCCAGATGTCGCCGTCGGCGAAGGCGTCGTCGGGCGCGGCCGTCGAGCGTGATCCAGGCGTCCTGCTCGAGCTCGCCGTCGAGCTGGCCGGGCGCCCCGCCGGCGTAGCCGGCGAACACCCGCACGCGGCCGGTCGTCCTCGTCAGGTCCTCGGCGTCGATCAGCGGGGCTCGCCGTCCGCGTATCGGCCGAGCGCGAGCACGGCAGTCGGGCTGAACGGCCCGCCGGCGTGCACCAGCGCGTCCTCGCCGGCGAGGTCGGCCAGGTCGGGCACGGCGTCGGCCACGGTGGTCTCGGTGGGCCGGTTGAGCACCAGGCCCATCGCCCCTCGTCGCTGTGCTCGAGCACCAGGACCACGGTAGCGGCGGAAGTAGTCCGCCAGCTGAGGCGCGGCGATCAGGAGCTGTCCGCTCAGCGACCCTTCCACTCCGGGTCTCGCTTTTCGGAAAACGCAGTGGCGCCCTCGCGGGCGTCCTCCGAGCCGAACACCGGCCCGGAGACCTCGCCCTGCTTCTGCCACTTCTCGTCCTCGCTCCAGCCGGGCTCCTCGACCAGGATGCGCTTGGAGGCGATCAGGGCCAGCGGCCCGTTCTTGGCGATGGCCTCGGCCAGCTCGAGCGCGGCGTCCAGCGCGCCGCCGGGCTCGGCGACGCGGTTCACCAGGCCCAGCGCGGCACCGCGCTCCGCGGTGACGGTCGCCGGTGAGCGCCAGCTCCATCGCCACGTGGTAGGGGATGCGGCGCGGCAGGCGCAGCAGCGCGCCCCGGCGGCTACCAGGCTGCGCTTGACCTCGGGGATCCCGAGCTTGGCGCCCTTGGGCCACGATCAGGTCGCACGAAGGGCCACCTCGAGGCCGCCCGCCACGGCGAAGCCCTCGATGGCGGCGATCCCGGCTTGTCCGACGCGCGCTGGGCGATGCCGGCGAAGCCGCGGCCCTCGACGTAGGGGCTCTCGCCCGCCACGAAGGCCTTCAGGTCCATCCCCGCGCAGAAGCCCTTGCCCGCGCCGGTGAGGATGCCCACGCTCAGGTCGTCGTCGGAGTCCAGCTCGTGAGTGCGGCGGCCACGCCGGCGGCGAGAGCGGCGTTCACCGCGTTACGCGCGTCGGGCCGGTTGAGGGTGATCATCAGGGTGCGCCCGCGGCGCTCGGTCAGCACTGCCTGGTCGTCGGTCATGACCGGAACCTACCGTCCGTCCGCGGGCTTAGCCTCGCTCGTCATGCGCCTGATCGTCGCCCGCTGCGAGGTCCGCTACACCGGCGGCTGACCGCCGTGCTTCCCGAGGCGCTGCGGCTGCTGATGATCAAGTCCGACGGCTCGGTGATGGTGCACGCCGATACGGGCGGTTTCAAGCCCCAGAACTGGATGACCCCGCCGACCGTGATCGAGGAGGCCACGGCCTGATCGTGGTGCGAAAGCGCGCCGGCGCCACCGAGGACCGGCTCGAGATCCACGTGGCCGAGGTGGTCTCGGACGTGACCCATGACATGGGCGAGGCCGCCGCGCTGGAGAAGGAGGGCGTCGAGCGCGAGCTGCAGGAGCTGCTCGCCGACGCGCCCGAGCACTGCGGCGAGGGCTTCCGCCTCGTACGCCGCGAGTGGCCGACCGACATCGGCCCGGTCGACCTGATGTGCGCGACGCCGACGACGGCTGGGTGGCCGTGGAGATGAAGCACGTGGCCACAATCGACGCCGTCGAGCAGCTCACGCGCTACCTGGAGCGCCTGGCGGACGACCCGGGCTTCGCCTCCTGCCGCGGCGTCCTGGCCGCGGCGATGGTGCGACTGCAGCAGGCGCGCGTGCTCGCCGAGTCACGGGGCATCGACTGCGTGGAGGTCGACCCAGGGCCGTCCTGCGCGGCGACCGCGAGCCGATCTGACCCTCTTCGCGGCGTAGCCCCTAGAAAAAAACAAACGCCCCCGCCGGGCGCGCTTCGGCTTCCTCTCTTCACCAGCCGCTGTAACGGCCCGGAAGGCCGCGAGCGCCGGGGCGACCTGAGCGGCGACGCCGGCGCCAACCCCAAGCGCCGCAGAGCGGCCGCGGCCGCGGCCGTGCAGCAGTTCAAGAGCGACCGGAACTGCCCCTCCACCTCCGGCCACAGCTGATCGTCCAACAGAGAAGCCGCCGCCTCGGGCGTCAGCTCCGGTCGTGCGCGGGAATCGGTGCGCTGAACGCGATCCGCACCCGCTTGGGCTTGGGGAACGGTCCGAAGAACAAGCGATCGGTGCCGGTGATGGCGGCGGGACGAGCGGACGCGCCGGTCTCGAGCGCCAGGCGCGCGGCGCCGCGGCGCGGCTCGCCGAGCGCCTCGGCGGCTCGCATGCGGGTGCCCTCCGGGAACAGCGACAGCAGGCCCCCTGGCGCAGGATCTCGCGCGCGGTCTCGAGCGCATCCTCGTCGGAGCTACCGCGACGGACGGGGAACGCGCCGAGGGCCACGAACAGCCGCCCGCGGCCGAGCTCTCGAAGAGCTCGCACTTGCCCATGAACCGCAGCGGCCGGCGCGTAGCGGCGCCGATGAAGAACAAGTCCCAGAAGCTCTTGTGGTTGGGCGTCACGATCGCGGCGCCCTCCGCCGGGATGTGTTCCGCCCCGGAGATCGACAGGCGGAACCACACCCGCATGAACGCGACCACGAGCCCCCTGACCAGCGCGTAGAGGAAATCGCGACGGTCCGCGCTCGCGAGCCAACCGATGCGCTTCCTCGAACGTCACGGCACTGACCCTAAGGCGTCCGGGTAACGCAGGAACATCACGAACGGCATGGACATGGAGCCGGGACGCGGCCGTCGCCTACCGCGCCGTCCTGCTGGCGGCCGGCCTCCTGGTGCTGGGCCTGCTGTTCGAGCAGCTGATAACGCTCCTGCTGGCCGTGCTGATCACGGTGATCGTCGCGGTGGTGCTCGCGTCGGTGACCGACCGGCTGGAGCGGAGGTTCCACATCCCCCGGCCGGTCGGCGCGCTGCTCGCCCTGCTCGCGGCGATCGGCCCGTCGCCGGTGTGATCGCGCTGGTGGTAGCACCCCTTCATCGATCAGACGAACGAGTCGTGGATGACGTGCCGCATCGTCAACGACCTGCGCGAGCAGATCCACAACCTCACGGGCGCGAAGCCAGGTGAGAACGCCGAGCGGGTCCAGGAATTCGCCGAGAACTACACCGACGATCCGGCGAAGCTGATTGGCCCGATCACCTCGATCGGGCTCAGCGTGGCGGCGTGCTCGGCATCTTGATCCTGGTCCTCGTCACCGCCTACTACATCGCCGTGAACCCGAAGCCGCTGCTCGACGGCATCCGCAGCCTGGTGCCGCCGCGCACCGCGATAGGGCCGACTGATCATGAGCCCGCGGCGGACCTCGGGGATCGGGTGGACGCAGGGGTGGCCTGGCCATGGTCGTGTCCGGGGTGCTGCTCGACATCGGGCTCACGATCACGGCCGGACTCGCGATATTCTTCGCCGTCCTCACCGCGCTGTTCTCGGTGGATCCCTACTTCGGGTCCATCGCGAGCGCCATCCCCCCGGTGCTCTTCGCCCTCACCGACTCTCCAGGAAAGGCGCTGCTGGTGCTCATCGTCTACATCGCCGTCCAGCAGTTCGAGGGCAACGTGACGATTCCGCTCGTGATGGCCCGCACTGTGAAGCTGCATCCCGCGGTGATCGCGTTCGGCGTGGTTGTGGTCGGCCAGCTGTTCGGCTTCGTGAGGCCTGCTCGTGGCCGTGCCGATCCTCTCCGGGGATCGTGATCCTGGTGGAGGAGCTCTGGGTGAAGCCGATGGAGGCAGGCCGAGCGCCCAGGGCCGGCCCGACCACCTCTACAGCTTGATCACGGCGATGACCATCGAGACGACCACGCAGACCACGATCACGATCTGCATGTAGATCCAGAACCGGGGCACGGCCCATTTCGGAGCCGGCGCTACTCGATGAGGGCCTGGCGGAGAGCGATCGCGACGGCGTGCAAACGTCCGTCCGCCTCGAGCTTGGTGATCGCCCGCTTGGTGTCGGACTTCACCGTCTCAGCGGACAGCCCGATCCGCCGCGCGACCTCCTCGGTGTGGAGGCCCTCGGCCAGCAGCTTGGAGAATCTCGCGCTCGCGTTCGGACAGGGGGGCGTCGGCCAGCCCCTGGGTCATCAGCAGCGCGGGTGAGAGCGACGGGTCGACGAAGGCGTCGCCGGCGCTGACGGTGCGAATAGCCGGGAGCAGGTCCTCGGGCGGGGAGCCCTTCATCACATAGCCGCGCGCGCCGGCCGAGATGGCGTCTGAGAGGAGGCGCTTGTCGCCGTAGGCGGAGAAGATCACGGTGCCGGCGTCCGGCGCGTCCTGCGCCAGCCGCTTCACGGTGGAGATGCCGTCCATGCCCGGCAACCGGACGTCGACGATCACCACCGCCGGCTTGTGGCGCTTGACCGCGTCCAGCGCCTCTTCGCCCGAGTGGACGGTGTCCACGAGGTCGATGTCAGGCGCGCCCGACGAGGAGCAGCGCGAGTCCCTCCCGCACCGACGGATGATCATCGACGGCGAGGCACTTGATGGAGTCGGCCATGAGTCCGGGGCCGATCCTACTCCCCCTTGGGGCGAAGTCGATGATGCGGCTCCC
>CAWGUV010000019.1:0-479057 GCA_963825775.1 uncultured Thermoleophilaceae bacterium
CACCGGCGCCTCCGACGCTCGGCACGTCTGTCGCCGTGTTGCCACCGGCCGGGCCCAACCCGCCGCCGGGCGCGGCGCCCCCGGTGATCGTGAGGTCGCGCAGCTCGACGGTTGAGGAAACGCCGATCACGTGGAACACCCGGTCGAAGGAGTTGGCGTCGATCGTCGTCTGATCGCGCCCACGCCGTCGATCGTCAGGTCCGAGGTGATGTCGAGATCGCCGGTGGCGTTCAGGTTTTCGCCGGCGGGTGGCGTTGGCTCGTCCAGCCCATACGTATTCGCGCCGAGCGAGATCGTGTTCGACCCGGCCGCTCGAAGTCGCAGTCGCCGCCGGGGCCCTGGTCGTTGTCGTTCGCCGCAGTGACGGCCTCGCGCAGCGAGCAATGGCGTCGGCAGCAGATCACATCGGCTGTGGTGGTAACGGTGACGGTGTCCGCCAGCGCGCTGCCGGGCAGAGCCAGCAGGACCGACAGGGTGGCGCCCAGGGCCAGCCGGGCAGAACGAGTCATCTACGCCTGCGCTTGGGGGCCTTCACGCTGAGCTTGCCCTTCTTGACCTTCGCCTTGCCACCGCTGCCGTCGGTCGCGCTCGCGCTCAGCGAGCCCTTGAGCCGCTTCGACCTGGCCAGCAGACGGCGCTTCGACTTCGAGAGCTTGATCCGCACCGTCTTGGTCTTGCCGGCGACGATGTCGAAGCGGGCGCTGCCCAGCTTGATCGTCTTGGTCTTTCCGCTTGACCTTCGCGGTGAGCGACAGCTTGCCCTTGCACCGGCCCACCGCGGCCGCCGGGCACCTCAGCTTCACCGATACCCGGCCCTTGCGGTCGGCGCGCGCGGACTTGGTGAGGATCCTCACGCCGCTGAACCGCCAAGCGGGGTCGTCGATCGGGAGCCGCGGGGGTGGTGAAGGTCTTATTGGCGCCGGTGGCCGTGCCATCGGAGCTGGTCGCGACGACCCGGTAGTTGTAGGTGGTCGGAGGCGAGAGGCCCGTGAGCGTGCCGCAGCGCAGCCGCGTTCGGCCGCCCGGACCCGGCCGAGGCCGTGGGGTCTGGGAGCCATAGGCGGGGTCTTGCCGAACTGGAACCGGTAGGTGGTGGGACTGGCCGGGATTGACGGTGCCGGCGAGATTCGCGCCTGTGGGGTGACCGCGCTGGAGGCGCCCGTGACGGCGGACGGCGGGCTCAGCTCGAGCGCGCCCACGTCACACGCCGGTGCCCTTGGGCCGCGTGACCTGGCGCTGGTCGGTGGCATGGCACTGCGCTCCGCTCGGGCGGACCTGGTTCAGCGCGTCGCTGCCGGCTGCCAGCATCATCGTGAAGGCGGGGCCACCGTTGTTCGCGAGCGGCCCCAGCAGTGGGTTGCCGTGCAGCGCGCCCGGGCACGAGGCGTTGTCGGAATAGAGGTTTTGCGGCGTTCGGTGAACCCCCCCCGCCGCAGCCGACGCCCTCGTTGCTCGCGAAGAGGTGTTGCCGTAGGGATCAACCGTCGGAGAAGAATCCACCCACCGCGCCGGCGTGACCCCGGCGGTCCCCGGGGTCGGGGTCGTTCCCGTACCCGAGCGCCGCCCGCGCCCGCCGGCGCCGGTCTCGTTCGAAGCGATCGTGGTGTGGTTGAGCGTGAAGGTGCTCACGCTTCCCGCGTTCAGGCCGGCGCGGCCACCGCCGGGCTCGCCGCTGCCGCCGGTGCTGAAGACGGGCCCCTGACCGCCTGCGCCACCGGTGCCGCCCGCGCCGGCGCGTGTTCTCGGCGATCGTCACGTTGGTCAGCGAGCCCGTATTATTGGTGGCTCCGATGCCGCCGATGAAGCCTCCGAAGGCACCGTTCCCTCCTTGGCTATTCGGCGCGGGGCGTTACCCGCCCGAGCCGCCATCGCCGCCATCGCCCCGTTGCCCGCTCGGTTGCCGGAGATCGTGCTGCGCGAGATCGTGATCGAGCCATCGAGGGAATCGATGCCGCCGTTGACGCCGGCGATGCTGCCGGAGCCGGCCACGGAGCTGCCACCGGCGGCCGTTGCTGACTCGTGCCGATGCCGCCGGTGCCGCCATCGCCGCCGTCGCCGCCGTCGCCGCCGTCGCCCGCGGCGTTGTCGCGAACGGTGGAGTCGGTGAGAACGAGGGCGGTGCTTTCCTGCGAGATACCCCCACCGAAGCCCCCGAAGAAGCCGTCGATGGCCTGGGAATTGCCGCCGGTGCCGCCGTTGGTGGAGCCCGTCCCGCCGTCGCCGCCGTCGCCGGCGTTCCCGCCCGTGCCGCCGCGGCCGGCCGCGTTGCCGGCGATCACGGAGCGTGTGATGTTCAAGGTGCCGCCCGTGCTGAAGATGCCGCCACCGCTGCCGCCGCTGCCGGTGAACCCGCTGATGCTGCCTCCGCCGTTACCGCCGACGCCCGCACCGTTGTTCCCGCCGGTGCCTCCGTCGCCGCCGTCGCCGGCGGCTCCGCCGATTCCCGCGACGGTTTCCGCTGACCGTGCTGTCCACCAGCGAGAGCGTCCCGGTGTTGGCGATGCCGCCGCCGTCCCCACCGGTGCCGCCGTTGCCGCCCAGGCTGTCGCCGCCCGTGTTCTGGCCGGCGGCACCGTTTCCCCGGCGCCGGCGTCACCGGCGTCGCCGCCGTCACCGGCGACGTTGCCCTGAACGCTCACGCGCGTGAGGGTGAGGTTCGCTGCGTTGAAGATGCCGCCGCCGCGGTGCCGTCAGGTCCCGGCGCACCCACGCTGTTGACCCCTGGCGGCGCGGTCGGCCGCCTGCGGCTGATTGGCTCCCGAGGCGCGTCTTCCCGCCGGTAACCGTGAGGTCGCGGATCTCCACGGTGTTGGCCCCGATCACATCGAAGACGCGGTCGAGGTCATTCCCGTCGATCACGGTGGCCGACGTGCCGGCGCCGCTGATCGTGAGGTTGCTGGTGATGTCGAGGTCTCCGGTCAGGCCGAGGTTCTCGGACTCCCCGGGAATCTGAAGGCCGTAGTCGGTGCCGCTGGCGGGCACCGTGATGACGTCGTCACCGTTGCCGAACACGCAGCCGCCCGCCGGCCCGTTGTCGTCGTCGTTTGCCGCCAGATCGCCTTCCTCAACGAGCAGCTGCCGGCGGCGAGGGTGTCGGCGGTCGTGTTGACCGTGATGTTGGCCGCCAGGGCCTGGCCGGGGAGAACCAGCCGACAGGACGGCGCCCAGGACCAGCCGGGCTGAACGAGTCAGCGTGAGCGTCTCCAGGTGGGAGGCGCTGTCAAGCCGGTTAGCGGGGCCGGACCACGCGGAAGGTCAACCGCCGCTGAACCGAACGCTTGCCCGCCTGTCGGTGGCGACGATCCGGACCCGGTAGAAGCCGAGCGCGAGCTTCGCCGCGTCAAAGGCCGTCCGGTGTGCGCCCCTGCGCTTGCGCGCGCGCAGCATCTTGACCCTCCTCCACCCTGTGCGCCTGCCCTTGCGGATGCGGCGCTCGACTGTGATCGTGAGCCGCGCGGCTCGTTCGCGGGTGGCGCGGAGCTCCTTGATGCCCCTGGCGCCGCTGAGAACCGTGCTCTCGAACGCGCCCACGTCGCACGCCGCGCCCTGCGGCCTCTTCACACCGCGCTGGTCCCCGGACGGGCATCCGCCGCCGGCGGGGATCCGGTCGAGTGCTGCGCTGCCCGCGCCCAGGGCCATCGTGCGCGTCGGCCCACCGTTGTCGGCGAGGGGCTGCAGGCGCGGATCGCCGCTGAAGGCGCGGGGGCATCCTGTCTCACTGGGGAAGAAGAGGTTCTCGAAGGTCGAGGGGCCCAGGTCTTCCGAGCAGTTGCTGCCTTCGTTGGACGCGACGATGCTGTGGCTCATCGCCGGGCCCGGCGCGGCTACTCCGCCTTCCACCTCGCTCGACGCAGGCGCCCCCGGCTGGTCGTACGGGCCGGGGCCCGGCGATCCGGGCGCCCCCGCGTCGCCGACTGCGTTGGACGCGACGGTCACGTAGGAGAGCCCCAGCGATCCGGCCGACCAGATCGCGCCTCTCCCCCGCGGGCCCGCACTGCCCCCAAAGCTGACCTGAGACGCACTGCCGCCATGGCCGCCGGAGCCGCCCCCACCGGTCTCGTTCGACGCCACCGTGGAATTGGTCACCGAGAGGTGGCCGGCGAGCACCGTCATCGCCGAACCGTCGCCTCCCCGTGGGCGTCTCCTGCATAGCTCGCCTTGTGACCGTATCCTCCCGCGCCGCCATCGCCGGCGTCGCCCGCACGGTTCGCAGAGAGCGTGCTGGTACTCACGGAAGTCGGCCCGCTCTCGTTGCTCAGTGCCAGCCCGCCGCCCGATCCGGATGTGCCGCCGTCCCCACCGGACGAGGACCTCGATTCGAAGTAGGCGAACCCCGAGCCGTAGTTCCCTACCACTCCACCGTATCCCCCGCTCCACCGTCGCCGGCGACGTTGTCACGCACCGTCGAGAGGGCCAGCTTGAGGTCCGAGCTGACCGATGCTCCACCGCCGGCAACCGCGGTTCCCCCCGTCCCGCCGCGGGTCCCACCGCCGATGCCCGCATGGCCAGTGGGAGTGTCGCCGCCCTGGCCACCGTGGCCGGCGTCGCCACCGCTGCCCGAGTCACCGGCGCGATTCGCGGAGATGGTCGTGCGAGAGATGTTCGCGCCGCCGCCGCCCGCAAGGAGGAGGCCGCCCCCGTCGCCACCGGAGCCTCCGTCACCCCCGACGCTGCTCCCGCCCTCCCAGCCGCCACTGCCTTGACTCGTCCGTCTCCGGCGTCGCCGCCCTCGCCACCGGCCCCGCCGCCGCCTCCGTTCCCTGCCCCGTTCTGGTGCACGACGCTGTCGATGAGCGTGAACGAGCCGGCGCCGTCGCCGTACACGCCGCCGCCCTGAGCCCCCGCGCCGCCGGTGCCGCCGAGTACTGCTTGGTTCGCCGTTTTCAGCCATGGCCCCGCTGGCGCCATCTGCGCCGTCCGCTCCGTCGGCGCCATCGCCCCCGTCGCCGGCGAAGTTCCGGAAGATCGCCGCTCGGCGAATCGTCAGGCCGCCGGAGTTGAGGATGCCGCCGCCGGACGCGCCGGTGCCGCCGTTCTTGAGACCATCCGGGCGTGACCGCCCGTCACACCGAGGTCCTTGAGCGTGGCGCCGGCGGGCGAGATCACGTGCAGCACCCTGTCGATCGGGGCGGCGTCGGCGGGGCCGTCAGCATCGATCGTCGTGAGGGCGCGACCCGCCCCGCGGATGGTCAGATCGTCGGTCACGTCGAGATCGCCCGTCGCGTTCGCGTTCTCCGAAGCGCCCGGGATCGTCAGCCGATAGGTGCCCCCGGTCAGGACCACCTCGTCTGCGCCATTGCCCGCGACGCATCCACCCACCGAGCTATCGCCGTTGGCCGATGAGATCGCCTGCCTGAGCGAGCAGTCGAAACCGATCGAGGGGCTCCCCCGTCGTGCCGACGGTGATGGTGGCCGCGTGCGCCGCGGTAACGGGTACAAGGCCGATCGCGAGGACGACCGGCGGGCGGGGAGGTCACATTGAGCGGCCCCCAGGTGGGAGGCCCTGTCAAGCCTCCATCAGCGCTTGCGCTTCGGCGCCTTCAGCGTGAGCTTGCCGCTCTTCACCTTGCTCTTGCCGCCGCGCGCATCCACCGCGCTCACGCTGAGCGTCGCCTTCAGCTTCTTCGCGCGCCTGAGCTGGCCGCGGCGCTTGCGGCTCAGCTTCAGCCGCACGCGCTTGGACTTGCCGGGGGCGATCGAGAAGCGGGCCGAGGCGAGCGTGACGCGCTTGCGCTTGATCTTCGCCTTCAGCGTGATCTTGCCCTTGCAGTTGCCGACCGCTGCCGCGGGGCAGCGCAAGCCGTATCGACACGCGCCCCTTGCTGTCGGCCCGCACGCTCTTGGTGAGGATGGAGAGGCCCGCGAACGCAACCGGGGCGGCAGCGCCGCACGTGGTGAACGTGCGGTCGGCGCCGTTGGCCGTGCCGTCGCTGTTGCTCGCCACCACGCGGTAGTGGTAGGTGGTGCCCGGCTCGAGCCCGGCGAGCGTGGCCGCCGCGGCCACCGCCGCCGTGCCGCTGCCCGCGCTCACCGGCGGGGTGAGCGCGCCGTAGGCGGTCGTCTTGCCGTAGGCGAAGCGGTAGGTGGTGGGGCGCGTGTTGGCGCTCACCGTGCCGGCGAGCGAGGCGCCGGTCTGGGTCACGCCGCTCGCCGCTCCGGTGGTCGCCGACGGCGCGGCGCTCTCGAAGGCGCCGATGTCGCAGGCCGGTCCACGCGGGCGGAACACCTCGCGCTGGTCGTCGGCCTCGCAATCGGCGCCGGTGGCGGGCACGGCGTCGATCGCCGGGCTGCCGGCGAGCAGCGACCGCGTGGGGGCGTCGCCGCCGTTGTTCGCCAGCGGGCCGAGGAGCGGGTTGGCTGTGGTCGCCGCCGGGCAAGTCGAGCCCGGCGGGAAGGCCAGGTTATGCCCGCCGTCGCGGTGCCGCTCCCCACGCACTGGGACGGGCTGTTGGAGGCGACCAGCGAGTTGCGCAGAGTGAAGGTCGCCCCGTTGTTCGTCCGGATGCCGCCGGTGCCCCCGCCGGCTCCAGGAACGTTCCCCGGGCCGCCCACCCCGGTCACGTTGGACGCGATCGTCACGTGTGTGAGAGTGGCCTGCGCGCCGCCCTAAAGATCGAGCCCGGACGTCGTAGCCTGCGTCGCCACCCGTTCCACCCGGCGCCGGTCGCCGCCGTCCCCGGTCGAGTTGCCCGAGAGCGTCGAGTTGGTCAGGGTCAACGTTCCCCCAGTCCCCTTCCCGAGGCCGGTCGAGCCCCCGAAGCCGCCCGCGCCGGGTACGGCGCTGCCGGTGCTGGTCTGGCCGGCATCGCCGCCGTCGCCGCCGTCGCCGGTCGAGTTGCCGTCGATGGTCGTCCGCGTGATCACGGCCTCGTGAAGGTGAGGTGAGCGAAGCGAGTTGCCGCCACTCCCGCCGTTCCCGCCAGGCACGTCCCCACCCAAGGCGCCGGGGCGAGGGCGCCGCCGATGCCGCCCGCCGCGCCGTCGCCGCCCGCGTCCTGACTCGTTCGCGCTGAACCGGGAGTCCGTGATGGTGAGAAGAGCACCCAAGGTCGTGATCGCACCGGCGCTGCCCAGCCCGCCGTCGCCACCCGCCGCCCGGCCGCCGGTCCCACCGACGTAGCGTTCCCAAGCCGCCGCTGCCGCTCTCCGACGCGAAGCCGCCGTTCCCGCCATTGCCGGCATCGTTGTTGTCGATGGTAACGCGCGTGAGGTCGATAGGTCCGGAGTACGCGAAGACCGCGCCACCAGCGCCGCCGGGCCCTCCGTCTCCACCTACGCTGGCGCCGCCGTCGCGACCGAAAGTCCCGCCGTCGGCGCCGGGATGCGTCTGGCCACCATCACCACCCCCGCCACCGTTGCCCCCGCGGTTGCCTGTGAAACGGGAGTCGACGGCGGTGAGCGCCGACGTTGTCCATGTAGATCGCCCCGCCTCGGCCTCCGTTGCCCCCGTTGCCCCCGAGGGAGACGGGTGCGTTCTGCCCGGCGCTGGCGCTGCCTGGGCTCCGGCCGTTGCCGCCACTCCCGCCGTCCCCCGCCCTGCTGTTGCTGATCACCACGGACGTGAGCGTGAGCGGGTCCCCTCCGTGACGATGGCGCCGCCGTCCTGCCGGTGCAGCCGTTACCGCCCACGCTCGGCCGCCCAGGCCCCGGATTGTCGGCGCCAGCGCTGCCATTGGCGCCGTCGGGCGCGTGGCCATTGGTGAGCGTCAGGTCGCGGATCTCGACGTTGGCCAGGAAGGTGATGTCGAAGATGCGGTCGGTACCGGCGCCGTTGATCGTGGTGGCGCCCGCTCCGGCGCCGTCGATCGTGAGGCCGTTGCCGTTGAAGATGTCGATGTCGCCCGAGTTATTGAAGTGTCACTCTGGAGGGCCCAGGCTGAGCGCGTAGGTGCCGGGACCCAGCATGATCGTGTCGGGCTCTGAGGACGAGGACGAGCCGGCGTGCACCCCGGGGCTCCGGCGTTGTTGAGCTCGGCGGCGCTGACCGCCTTGCGAAGCGAGCACGTCTCGGTATGCCAGCGTGTCGGCCGTGGTGGTCACGTTGATCGGTGGCCGCGAACGCGGTGCCCGGGAGCGCCAGCGCGAGCGCGACGAAGACCGGGGCCAGCCGGGCGGTGCGAGTCACGCGGCCACCCTCCCCCGGATGTGTGACCACGTCAAGGCGGCGCTAGAGTCGCAGGGGATGGCGACAGAGGACGCCACCCGCGGCCGCGGCCCCAGCCAGAGGGGGGTCAAGGCCGCCGAGCGCGACCTCCCCGATCGCGACACCTGCGAGAAGGTGCTCGCGAAGATGCTGCTCATCCGGCGCTTCGAGGAGCGCGCCGGGGAGATGTACGCCAAGGCGAAGATCGGCGGCTTCCTGCACCTGTGCATCGGCGAGGAGGCGACGATCGTGGGCGCCACCCAGGCGCTGCGCGACACCGACTACCTGATGTCCACCTACCGCGAGCACGGCCAGGCGCTGGCGCGCGGCACGCACCCCGACGCCGTGATGGCGGAGCTGTTCGGCAAGGCCACCGGCTGCTCGGGCGGGCGCGGCGGCTCGATGCACCTGTTCGACTTCGAGCGCCGCTTCCTCGGCGGCTACGGCATCGTGGGCGGCAACCTGCCGCTGGCGGCCGGCGTGGCGCTGGCGAGCGACTACTCCGAGACCGACGACGCCACGCTCTGCATGTTCGGCGACGGCGCCACCAACCAGGGCACCTTCGGGGAGACGATGAACTTCGCGGCGCTGTGGAACGCTGCCCGTGGTGTTCATGGTGATCAACAACCAGTTCGGCATGGGCACGGCGCTGGAGCGCCACTCGGCGGTGACCGACCTCTCGCGCAAGGCCGACGGCTTCGGCGTGCCCGGCACGCGCTGCGACGGCATGGACGTGCTGGACACCCACGCGTGCGTGAGCGAGGCGCTGGCCAAGGCGCGCGACGACCGCAAGCCCCAGCTGGTGGAGGCCGTGACCTACCGCTACCGCGGCCACTCGATGGCCGACCCCGAGGAGTACCGCTCCAAGGACGAGGTGGAGGAGTGGCGCGGGCGCGACCCGCTGGTCACCTTCCCCGAGCGCGTGACCGGCGAGGGCGTGCTGAGCGAGGACGACGTGAAGAGCATGGACGCCGACGCGATGAAGGCCGTGGACGCGGCGGTGGAGTTCGCCGACTCCTCGCCGTTCCCCGACCTGGCCTCCCTCTACGACGACGTGTACGTGATCGGCGACCAGGTGCAGCAGCGCCCGTGGTACTCCACCGACTCGCGCTCGCCCGACACCCACCGCGGCGAGGAGGAGCGCGAGGCGGGCGACGTGGCGCGCGAGCTGGCGGAGGCCGGCGCGCTGCACGAGGAGCCCGAGGAGGACGACATGCGCGAGGCGAGGGGGCGTGGCGAGGGTGGCTGAGATGCGCTACCGCGAGGCGCTGAACCTGGCGCTTCGCGAGGAGATGACCGCCGACGAGAAGGTGTTCCTGATGGGCGAGGACATCGGCGTGTTCCAGGGCGCGTTCAAGGTGACGGCCGGGACTGCTGGAGGAGTTCGGCGAGAAGCGCGTGCGCGACACGCCGATCTCGGAGAACACGATCGTGGGGATGGGCGTGGGCGCCGCGATGGCCGGGCTGCGGCCGGTGGTGGAGCTGATGACGATCAACTTCTCGCTGCTGGCGCTGGACCAGGTGATCAACAGCGCGGCGTCCATCCGGTACATGTTCGGCGCCCAGGTGAAGGTGCCGCTGGTGATCCGCATGCCCCAGGGCGCGGGCCACCAGCTCGGCCCCACCCACTCGCACTGCTTCGAGGCGCTCTACACGCACATCCCCGGCCTGCTGGTGGCCGCGCCCACCACGGCGGCCGACGCGCGCGGGCTGCTGAAGGCCGCCATCCGCGACGACAACCCCGTGATCTTCATCGAGCACGAGACGCTCTACGGCCGCCGCGGCGAGGTGCCCGAGAACGGCGACGAGCCGATGCGCTTCGGCGAGGCCGCCGTGCGGCGCGAGGGCGACGGCATCACCATCGTCGGCATCTCGCGCCAGGCCGAGACCGCCATGAAGGGCGCCGAGATCCTGGCGGCCGAGCACGGCATCGAGGCCGAGGTGATCGACCCGCGCACGCTGCGCCCGCTCGACCTCGACACGATCCTCGAGTCGGTGAAGAAGACCAACCGCGCCGTGATCGTGGAGGAGGGCTGGCCCCACGGCGGCGTGGGCGCGAACATGGCCGCGCTGATCCAGGAGCAGGCGTTCGACTGGCTCGACGCCCCGGTCGGCCGCGTGACCGGCGCCGACGTTCCGATGCCCTACTCCAAGCCGCTCGAGCAGGCCGCGTTCCCGCACGAGGAGCACGTGGTGCAGGCGGCGCTCTCGACCTTCAGGGACGTCTGACTTGGCCTCCGACGTCGTGATGCCGCGGCTGTCCGACTCCATGGAGGAGGGCACGGTGCTCAAGTGGCTCGTGGACGTGGGCGGCGAGGTGAAGCGCGGCGAGCCGCTCGTGGAGATCGAGACCGACAAGGCCAACATGGTTCACAACGCCGATTCGGATGGGGTGCTGTTGGAGGTCATTGCCGATGAGGGTGAGACCCTGGATGTCGGGGCGGTTATTGCGCGGGTTGGCGAAGCCGGCGAGGAGAGCCTCAGTCGTCAGGCCTCAGGCCTCAGGAGGCTGAGCCCGAGCCTGAGCCTGAGCCCGCTTCCGAGCCGCTCCGGAGCCTGCTCCTCCTTCACCAGCCCCTTCGCCGGCCGGGAACGGCGGTGAACGGGTCAAGGCTTCGCCGGTAGCTCGGCGCGTTGCCGGGGAGCTCGGTGTTGAGCTCGCCACGCTCGAGGGCACGGGGCCTGGCGGCCGGATCCTGAAGTCGGATGTCGAAGCGGCTTCCAAGGCGCCTCCGGCGCCCAGACCTCAGACCTCGGACGTCAGACCTCAGGAGGCCGCTCCGGCGCCTGAGTCGGGCCCCAAGGGCACTCCCGAGGTCGTCGAGCTCACGCGGCTTCAGCGGACGGTCTCCCGGCGCATGGCCGAGTCCAAGGCCACCGCGCCCGAGTTCTCGCTCACGCTCGATGTGGATATGACGCTGTGCATCGAGCTGCGGGGGCGGCTCAAGCAGCAGACGGATCCGGCGCCGTCGTACAACGACATGATCGTGAAGGCCTGCGCGCTCGCCCTGCGGGACCACCCGAAGGTGAACGGCTCCTATCGCGACGGCAAGTTCGAGCTCTACCCGAACGTGAACGTCGGCGTGGCGGTGGCCGCGCAGGACGCGCTCGTGGTGCCGGTGGTGCCGGACGCCGACGAGAAGTCCCTCGGTGAGATCTCACGCCAGGCGCGCAAGCTGATCGAGCGCGTGCGGTCGGGTGAGATCACCCCGCCCGAGTTGAGCGGCGCAACATTCACGGTGTCGAACCTGGGGATGTACGGGATCGAGCGCTTCGAGGCGATCCTCAACCCGCCCCAGGCGGCGATCCTGTCGGTGGGCGCGCTGATGAAGAAGCCGGCGGTTGACGAGCGCGGGCGGGTGGCGGCGCGCGACCTGATGACGCTCACCCTGGTGTGCGACCACCGCATCCTCTACGGGGCCGACGGCGCGGAGTTCCTCGCGCGCGTGAAGGAGCTACTGGAGCAGCCACTGTCCCTGGCGCTCTAGCATCCCGCGCCGTGGGGGCCCGGGCAGGAGTGTGCACAGCAGTCGTGGCGGCGTTCGCGCTTGCCGCCCCCGCCGCATGCCTGGGCGCGGACCGCACCGAGCAGCGGGTGGCGTCCTCGACGCCCGACGCCAAGCTGGTGACGGTCTCCTACGTGCGCGTGAAGGCGCCGCTGCCCGCGTCGGTCGGAGCCCACCCCGAGGCGTGCGACTGGGTGAGCTACCTGCGCTTCCGCAACGCCGGCGGACCGCGTAGCCCGTCGGACGCCGACGCCGTGATCACCGCCATGCCGGGCTTCCTGAGCGGGGCTGGGCCGTTCGACCAGCTCGCGCGCAACTTCGTCCGGACGATGGACGCGCGCGGGAAGAACGTGGAGTTCTGGGCGCTCGACCGCCGCTCGAACTGCCTCGAGGACCACCGCGGGCTGCGCGCCGCCGCCCGTGCGCGGGACGCGAAGGTCGCGTTCGATTACTACTGGAACGGCCGTCCCGTCGACGGGGTGACCTTCGGCGGCTGGAAGTCCGCCGTGGAGGCGAACTGGTTGCGCAACGTGGGCGTGGAGCAGACGGTGCGCGACTGGCACTCGATCCTGACCAACGAGATCCCGAGCCGGGCGGTGCGCCGCCGGAAGGTGTTCTGCGGCGGACATTCGCTGGGCGGGCCGCTCACCACCGCCTACGCGGGCTGGGACTTCGACGGCAACCCGGCCACCACGGCCGACGCGGGCTACGAGCAGTGCGCCGGCTTCTTCGGGCTCGACACCTCCCTCGGCACCGGCGGCGGCAACGCCTCGCCGGCCGGGCCGGCCACGGCGCTCGCGGCCGCCAGCGCGGGAGCGCCCTTCGTGAGCGCGCCGCCGTTCACGCCCGAGACGCTCCAGGTCCCGGGGCCGCTGGGCATCGCGGCCTTCCATCAGCGCGGGCAGACCCAGGCGATCAAGCAGCTTCCGCATTCCACAAACGTCGACCTCTCCCAGCGGGTGCTCTTCTCGCGCGACGCGGCGCACTTCGCCACCGGCAGCCCGAGCATCCGCGACTTCAACACCACCAACGAAGCCGCGCTCGCCGGCATCTTCGACGACAACTCCAACCCGATCACCATCCTCCGCGCCAGCGTCGGCAGCGCCGAGGGCGGACCGCTGGTGGACAAGAACTTCCCGTCGCCCGGCTACAGCGGGCTGTCGACGGCGCTCACCAACAACGACTTCCTGTCGCTTCCCGGCACGCCCAACGGCCCCCTCTACCGCTGGCGCAACTACGACGACCTCAACGCTCGCGGCGTCCCGCCGATGGCGCGCAACGCGCGCGGCCAGCCTTACACCTCGGCTAAGAGCGAGGTGAGCGACCTGTACGAGTTCGCGCGGATCCAGTTCGAGGCTCCGGCCGACCTGGTCGAGCAGTACTTCCCCACCCGCATCTTCGCCGAGGCGATCGCCGCCGGCGGGGGCGACCGCAGCGACTCCCTCGCCGATCTCCGCCACGACGGGATCTCGAAGCGGCCCGCGTTCCTGATCCAGGCCGGCGACAGCGACGCCAACAGCGGCGCGAACCCGAGGAAGGCCTCGCGCGGCGTGGCCCCGAACCGCAACCCGCTCAGCGGCGCCGCGACCCTGCCCGGCTACAACCACATCGACGTGACAACGGCCGCGTGGCGCCAGAACGACGGCCGGCCCGAAGGTTCGAGCTCGAACCTCGCCAACTTCACCTGCCGGGTGCTGGGGAGCTGCGCTCCCGTGTGCCTTGCGGCCCGCTCACCGATCGGGCCGCGCGGGATCGGGCGCGTCCGGCTCGGCTCCACCCGCGCGCGGCTCACGCGGCTGCGCGTGAAGCCGACGCGCCGCACGGCCTACTCGTTCCGCTACTGCGTGAAGGGCGGTTCGAGCCAGGTGCGCGCCGTGTTCTCGCGCCGTTCGAGCAAGGGTCGCGCCGAACTCGTGGCCACCACGGCACGCGGCCACGGCAACCGTCGCGTGCGGGTGCTTTCGCGGACGCGCACCTTCCTGCGGGCGTATCCGCGCAGGCGCCGGCTGGCCCGCGGCATCTACCGCGCGAGCCCGGGCAGCCCGCGCCTGTTCGGCAGTCCGGCGAGGCCGGGTGCGCTACATCGCCGTCGCCAACAAGCGGTTGCTGCGCAAGCCCTCCGCGTTGAGGCGCGCGCTCAAGCGCGCCGGCCTTCGCCGCTAACGCACGCTGAACGAAGCCGTGCTGGTGCGCCGGTTGCCCACCCGGTCGGTGGCGTCGATGCGCAACCTCACCTTGAACCGCTTGGCCAGCGCCCTGCGGACGGACTTCGCGGCCTTGAACTTCAGCGTCCGCGACCCGGCCTTGAACCCGAACACCTTCTGGGCCAGCAACACGTCGCCCGCCTTGGAAAACACAACCTTGCCCTTGCGGCGCTTCGGAGTGACCGCCGCGAATACCTCCACGCGGGCCTCCTCGTTGCAGTTCACCCTGAACGAGAAGCCCTTGCGCAGGAACGTCTTGCGCTTCTTGCGCGCAAGCTTCGAGCGCTTGCAGATGGGCGCCGTGGTGTCCGGCGCCGCCGGCGGGGCGACCCCGAACGGGAACACACTTGCGACCGGAGCGCTCTCGCAGTTCTCGGTGTCGGGGCCGTCGAACTGGTCGATCAGCGCGGTGTCCGCCGCGGGGCCGCAATCCACGCGGTCCTGGAATCCGTCGCGCGCAGTGATCGTGTCGCCGCCTGAGAGGTCGGGATCGGCCGGCGAGACCCCGACGCCGAGCGTCCCGATCGGGAGCAGTGAGTCGTCGCCCAGCAGGGTGTCGGTGCCGGCGCGGCCGTCAATCTGGTCGGCGCCGCCGCCGCCCGCGAGCAGATTGCTCGACGCCGATCCGATCAGCACGTCGGGGGTGCTCACGCCGGAGTACGAGCCCACGTCCTCGATGCCGTTGAGCGTGCCTGCGCCCGCTGAGAAGGGCGCCGCCGCCGCGAAGCCGTACGTGCCGTTCTGCAGGTCAAAGCGGAATGCGGGCACTGTGGGTCCGGAAGCCGACAGGTAGACCAGCGCGTCGACTCCGGTTCCGCCCCGCAGGGTGTCTCCCGTGCCATCGCTGTTGTTGATGAAGAAGAAGTCGCGTCCGGGGCCGAGGTCGATCAGGTCCCCGTCAAAGGCATCGAAGGTCGAGCTGTCGTTGCCGGCGTTGCCGAACACCTGGTCCGTGCCGCTGCCGCCGCTGAGGTTGTCCGCTCCGGTTCCGCCGATGAGCGTGTCGTCGTCGTCGCCACCCGAGAAGGAGGTCGCTCCTGCCCCACCGGTGAGCCTGTCGTTGTTCGGCCCACCCGTAAGGTCCACCCCCAGCGGCCCTCCGGCCGTGATCTGGTCGGCACCGGCCGCGCCGTTCGCCGTGATGTCATCCGAATCGTCGAAGTTGCAGATGATCGAGTCACCGTTGTCGAAGCAGATGCTGGCGGTGTCCGTGCCTTCGGAGATGCCTGTCTCCCCGACGATCACGTTGCCCGGTCCAATTTCAACGGTGCTCACCTGGACGATGTTGGCTGCGGCGTCGCCCGTGTACGTGATGTCTCCGTCGACGTTGGTGGCGACCGTGCCGGCTGCCAGCGCGGCGGACGGGAGCGCGAACGCGGCGGCCACGAGGACGGCCGAGACGGCGAGGGAGAACCTGAGCTTGAGCACGCGAGCCTTTCTCACAGGGTTTGTGGGTGCAAGCTGCCGGTCGCGTCGGACGTAACGCGCCGTCCGCGTCGAGGCGCGCGCTCAGCCTCAGCTAGGCCGCTGCTCCGACCTCGGCGGTGCAGAACGCGCACCGCCGCGCCCGCACCGGGATTTCGCTGAGGCACTCGGGGCACTCGCGCGCGTCCTCCTCCTTCTTCGGCCCGAACCGTGCCATCAGCTCGTTCACGGGCTTGACCACGAAGAAGAACACGGCCGCGGCGATCGACAGGAACGTGATCACGGCGTTGAGGAAGTCGCCGTAGAGGAACTCGCTGCCGTTGATGGTGAACGAGAGGTCGCCGAAGCTGGGTTGGCCGAAGATCGCGGCGATCAGCGGCGTGATCAGGTCCTTGACGAGCGCGTTGACCACAGCTCCGAACGCGGTGCCGATCACCACCGCCACGGCCAGGTCCACGAGGTTCCCGCGCAGGATGAACTCGCGGAACTCCTTGACCAGGCCGGTCACGCGAAGCGGAGGCCAGTGGCGGCGATCGGCAGCGTCCACGGGCTCTCGGGGAGCCCGTCGGGCGGGTCGGGCGTGTTGAACTCGCGCGGGCCCGTGTCGTTCGGCGTGTCGGGGTGGAAGGTGGCCGCCAGGTACTGGATGTGGTCGCGGCCCACGCCCAGCTCGCCCTGGCCGCCGCCATAGGCGCCGATGCCGCGCTCCTCGCAGTACTCGTACATGGCGCACAGCGCCTTGAGCGGCCCGATCCGCGACGGCTTGATGTTCACCGTCTTCGGCGGGAACGGCAGCGCCTCCACATCGTCGATCGAGTGGATGGGCGCGTCCCAGGTGATGCGGTCGCGGTGGGGCTTGAGCACCTCGTCAGCCTCGGGCACCGAGAGGTCGGGATCCTCGATCCAGGCGTCGGGCAGGCCCTCCGCCACCATCCGGTACAGCTCCGGGTCCGTCTCCACGTCCACCGGCGTGCCGCGGTAGTGGCCCTTGAGGTCCACCGAGTCGACCGCGCCGGTCGCGGCCAGCTCGGACACCAGCTCCTCCGTCCAGTTGTTGGTTCCATCGAGCTTAAATCGCAGCGACGGGTAGCTGGCGAGCAGGCGGTGGACCTTGTCCGCGGTCTCGGGACCCTCGGCGTCGAAGTCGGCCAGCCGCATCGAGACGACGTAGGTGAGCGGCGCGGGCTCGCGGCCCACGACCTCGCCGAGCGACGCGCCGCCCTGGCGCAGCGCGAGGTCGAGCGCGGCCGACTCGAAGGCCCAGCGGCGGTAGTCGAGCGACGGTTCACGCACCGGCGGCGCCGGGAACAGGTCGAGGGTGTCCAGCAGCTCGGCCAGCTCACCCAGCGTCGACGGGCCCGAGAGGTCGTGCACGGCGCCGGCGTCCTGGAGCGCGACGTGGTCGAGGCCGTCGTAGATCACGTCCTCGCCGACGCCCTCCTCGCCCCCGCCGGTCATGGTGATGAGCGTTGTGAAGCGCGTGAACTCGGGGCCCATCGCCTGCTCGAGGCCCTCGAACGAGTAGCCGTCGATCTCAACCGGCAGCGCGGCGAGCTGGTCCCAGGTGCTCACCGGTTCGAGGATACCCGGCTCTAGCGGGCGGGCACCACGACGACCGGCACGTCGGAGAGGTGCAGCAGCTTGTGCGGCGTGGAGCCGAGGATGGCGCCCTTGAGCGGGCTCTCCCCGTAGCTGCCGACCACTATGAAGCTCGCGTCGTGTTGCTCGGCGAGCGCCAGCAGGGCGTCCACGCCGTGCTCCTCGACCAGCTCGACGTGCGCGTCGACGCCCGCTGCGCCGGCCTGCGCCTTGGCCTCGTCGGTCACCTTGCGGCCCATCTCGACGAGCGCCTCGCGGTGCTCCTTGAACTCGTCGCCCACCCTGCCGGGCGGGCCGACGCCGTAGCCGATGATCAGGTTGTCCCCGAGCTTGGCGCTGAGATCGGCCGCAACTCCAAGGGCAGCCTTCGAGCCCGCCGAGTCGTCATATCCCACGACGATGGCGGCCATCAGACGCTCCCCTCCGGCACGGCGGCCACGCCGGCCTTGCGCCCAGCCGCGACGTCGGGATCGACGACCTCTGTCTTACGCCCGAAGTACTCGTCGTGGCCGGTGAACCGCCAGACGAGCATGAGCACGATCCCGAGCACGATGAGGCCCACGCCGAGGACCATCGGTATCCCGGCGCCAAGGAACTCCGTTCCGGAATAGGAGTCTTCCACCGACTTGAACTCCCAGATCGCCTTGAAGAACAGGCCGCCGAGGATCAGCGCCCCGGTGACCGGCGCCACGCCGATGAAGAAGAAGTTCTTCGCCGACTTCGTGAGCTCCTTGCGGTGATAGATCGCGCACGCAAACCCGGTGAGTGAGTAGTAGAAGGCGATCACGATTCCCAGCGCGGTTAACGAGTCGAACAGGAAGCTCTGGGACGTGAGGTTGAAGAACACGTACCAGACCGCCGCGCCGCCACCCACGAGGATCGTCGCGACGTGCGGCGTCTGGAAGCGCGGATGCACCTTGCCGAAGGCCTCCGGCATCGCGCCCTGCCGCGCCATCGAGAGCAGGGTTCTCGACGCCGGCAGGATCGTGGTCTGGGCCGAGGCGATGCCCGAGGTGATGATCGCCAGGATCACGAGGTAGTGCAGCGGTGAGCCCAGTGCCCCCTCGGCGACGGTGCCGAGAATGGCCGTGTCGTCCTCGAACTCGCTCACGCCCTTGACGCCGGCCCAGCTGACCACCGCGTAGGTCACGAGCAGGTAGGTGAGCAGCAGGAGCACGGTGCTCACGACCGCCGCCTTGCCGGGCGCGCTGTCGGAGTCCGTGGTCTCCTCGTTGAGGTTCACCGCGCTCTCCCAGCCCCAGTAGATGAACACGCCCGTCAGCAGGCCGAGCACGAGGGCGTCGAAGGTGTCGACCTCCCAGGGATACAGCCACGACAGCGAGGGGTCGATCGAGCCGTCGGGCCCATCACCGGCGAAGACCTTGAACAGCGCGACGACGGCGAACAGCAGCAGCGCGCCGACCTGGGCGCCGATCATGATCCGAGAGGTGCGGGCGGAGAGCTCGGTGCCGATCACGCAGATCGCCGTGACGGCGATGATGATCACGGTGGCCAGCAGAGTGGTGGGAATGCGCTCGCTGACGGCCTCGCCCTCCTCGAACGTGGGCAGCGCGGACTCCCAGCCCACGATGTCGAACAGGTAGTACGCGGCGACGTCGGCGAGCGAGCCGATCACGATCAGGCCCGTGGTGCAAACCGCGAAACCGGCGACCCAGCCGACACCCGGCCCGATCGCGCGTGTGATCCAAGAGAAGTTGGTGCCGCAATCCGGGTCGGCGCGGTTCATGTAGAAGAACGCGGCCGCGATCAGGAACATCGGGACGAACGAGACCAGCAGCACGCCTGGCGCCTGAAGGCCCACGCCGACAACGACGATCCCGATGACCGCCGCCAGCGAGTACGCCGGCGCCGTGGAGGCGATGCCCACCACCAGCGCGTCCCAGAAGCCGATCGCGTCCTGCTTGAGACCCTTGTCGCCTGCCTGTGAGGCGACGTGCCCGTGATGGCCTGAGCTCTCCAAGTCCCTCTCCTCCTCCAGTAGGTACCGCGCAAGCTAGGGGTGGGTGCCCCACCTGTGCAAGTGGCGATTACCCCAAACCGGCGCAGGACAGTTGTACAAACCGTCCAAGACGGAGCATCAGGGGTTTGCCCAAACCGGGGTTGTCAGTG
Organism: uncultured Thermoleophilaceae bacterium; assembly: GCA_963825775.1. Taxonomy (GTDB): domain Bacteria; phylum Actinomycetota; class Thermoleophilia; order Solirubrobacterales; family Thermoleophilaceae; genus JAAYBF01. The sequence continues at coordinate 19,008 of CAWGUV010000019.1, forward strand.
CGCCGACCCGCAGTTACCGTTGTCCACAACGGAGAACGAGGAGAGGTTTCATGGCGTCAACCACCCCCCAAGTAGTTACTCAGGACCGCGAGGGCGGCGAGAGCTCGCTGCAGGAACTCGCGAAGAAGCACCTCTGGATGCACTTCACGCGCATGAGCGCGTACGACGACGCCGAGGTGCCCATCCTGGTCAAGGGGGACGGCTGCTACGTCTACGACGAGCAGGGCAAGCGCTATCTCGACGGGCTGGCCGCCCTGTTCTGCGTGAACGCCGGCCACGGGCGCGCGGAGATCGGCGAGGCGATGGCCGAGCAGGTGAAGGAGCTCGGCTTCTTCACCAACTGGAGCTACGCCCACCCGCCCGCGATCGAGCTGGCGGCCCGCATCGCCGGCCTCGCCCCCGAGGGCATGGAGCGGGTCTTCTTCACGTCGGGCGGCAGCGAGGCTGTGGAGTCCGCGATGAAGATGTGCCGCGCCTGGCACCGCATGAACGGCGACGGGCAGCGGATCAAGGTGATCGCGCGCGAGATCGCCTACCACGGCACCACCATGGGCGCGCTGTCGGCCACCGGCATCACCGACCTGCGCAAGCAGTTCGAGCCGCTCACCCCGGGCGGCTGCCACGTGGCCAACACCAACAGCTACCACTGGCCCGAGGACCGCGACCCGCTGTGGCCGGCGGACGAGCTGGAGGCCCGGATCGAGTTCGAGGGCCCCGAGACCGTGTCCGCCGTGATCATGGAGCCGGTGCAGAACGCCGGCGGCGCGTTCGTGCCGCCCGAGGGCTACTGGAAGCGGGTCCGCGAGATCTGCGACAAGTACGGCGTCCTGCTGATCTCCGATGAGGTGATCTGCTCGTGGGGCCGTCTGGGCGAGTACTTCGGCGCGCAGCGCTACGACTACGTGCCCGACCTGATCACCACCGCGAAGGGCCTGACCTCCGCGTACGCGCCAATGGGAGCGGTGATCGCCCACGACAAGGTGGCCGAGCCGTTCATGAAGGACAAGGGCATGTTCGTGCACGGCCTCACGTTCGGCGGGCACCCGGTTGCGGCCGCGGCCGCGCTGGCCAACCTCGACATCTTCGAGCGCGAGGACCTCTGTGGCCACGTGCGCTCGAAGGAGGACGAGTTCAAGGCGAAGCTCGACACCCTGTACGACATCCCGATCGTCGGCGACGTGCGCGGGGCCGGCTTCTTCTACGCGATCGAGCTGGTGAAGGACAAGCAGACCAAGGAGGGCTTCTCCGACGAGGAGTCCGAGACGCTGCTGCGCGGCTTCCTGTCGGGCGCGCTCTACGAGCGGGGGCTGATCTGCCGCGCCGACGACCGCGGCGATCCCGTGATCCAGCTCTCGCCACCGCTGGTGGCGGACACCGAGCAGTTCGAGGAGATCGAGATCGATCCTCCGGAGCGTGCTCACCGAGGCCGCGGAGAAGATGGCGGCGTAGGTGCTCACGCTCCGAACCCTCGTCGACGAGATGGGGCTGGAGCTGGCGAGCGGGGAGGAAGCCGCTGACGCCCCCGTACGCTGGGTCCACATCACCGAGCTGCCCGACCCCACGCCGTGGCTGTCGGGCGGCGAGCTGATCCTGACCACCGGCCTGCAGCTCAAGAGCGAGAAGCGCCAGCGCGAGTTCGCGCGCCGGCTGGAGGGCCACCACCTGGCGGGGCTCGGGTTCGGGACGGGCTTCGAGCATCCCGAGTTGCCGGAGGCGCTGGTCGACGAGGCGGGCAAGCTGGGCTTCCCGGTGTTCGAGGTGCCGTACGAGCTGCCGTTCATCGCGCTCACGGAGAAGGCGTTCGCGCGGCTCGTGAACGAGCAGTACGACGTGCTGCAGCGGGGCATCGCGATCCACAAGCGGCTCGAGCGGCTGGTGATCGAGGAGCGCGGGCTCGAGGAGCTGGTCCGGGCGCTGTCGGCCTCGATCGGCGGCAGCGTGGTGGTGCTCGACGGCCACGGCGACGTGCTGGCCGAGCGGGCGTTCAGGCGCTCGCTCACGGACGAGGCGCTCACGTCCCTGCGCCAGGAGATTCGCTCCCGCGGCGAGGACGCCGAGCACGAGGGCGACGGCGCGGAGTTCACGCCCGAGCACCCCGACCTGGCGGGCCGCTCGCTGGTGCTGCCGGTGGCCACTCGCGGCGCCGGAGCGCCCCACGCGTGGCTGGTCGCCACCCGCGACACCGGCGGGCTCGGCGACTTCGAGCGGCTGATCCTCCAGCAGGCCGCCACGGTGGTGGCGCTCGAGCTGATGCGCCAGCGCGCGATGCGCGACACCGAGCGGCGCCTGGCCGGCGACGTGCTCGACGAGGCGCTCACAGGCACGCTGGCCGAGGCCGAGGTGGAGTCGCGGCTGCGGCCGTTCGGCGTGGGCGCCGACGCCGCCGTGCTGGTGTTCGCGTCGCCCGACCCGATCGCCGACGAGCCACAGCTCGACCGCCACCTGCACGACGCCGGCGTGGGCGCCCTGGTGGCCTCGCGCGAGCGGATGCTCTGCGCCGTGGTGAACACGCCGGACGGCGCCGACCCCGTGGCCCTCGCCGCGGATGCGCGCGAGGCGCTCGGCGGCAACGGCCTCCGCGCGGCGGCCAGCCGGGCGGCGCCCGGTGGGCGCGCTGCGGCGCAGCTTCCACGAGGCACGCTGCGCGCTCGAGGCGGCCGCCCTGGCCAACGGCACCGCGCCCGACGTGGCGTCCTACCGCGATCTGGGGGCGTTCCAGCTGCTGCTCTCGCTGCAGGACGACGAGGCGCTGCGCCTGTACTGCGACAGCGTGCTCGGACCGCTGGAGGACGGCGGCGGCGAGTACGGCGACGAGCTGATCCGCTCGCTCGAGGCGTTCATCGAGCAGAACGGCCAGTGGGAGAAGGCCGCACGCGAGCTGTTCTGCCACCGCCACACGCTGCGCTACCGGATCCGGCGCGTGGAGGAGCTGACCGGCCGCGATCTCAAGAGCGCGCGCGACCGGATCGAGTTCTGGCTTGCACTGCGCGCCCGGGAGCTGGTCGCTTGAGGGTCGGCATCCTGGGAGCCGGGGGCATCATCGCCCCCGCCATCGTGCGCGACCTGGCGGAGTCCGAGGAGGCGACCGAGCTGCGCCTGCTCGACCTCGACGCCGAGCGCGCGCAGGCGGTGGCCGACAAGCACGGCGGCTCGAAGTCAGTGGTGGCGGAGGTCGACGCGCGCGCCAACCTGGCCGAGTCGCTCGACGGAGTCGACGTGCTGGTGAACTCCGCCAGCTACCGCGTGAACCTGGACGCCATGCGCGCCTGCCTCGAGGCCGGGTGCCACTACATCGACCTCGGCGGCCTCTACCACCTGACCGGCGAGCAGCTCGACGCTCGGCCCCCAGTTCGAGACCGCGGGACTGCTGGCGCTGCTGGGCATGGGCTCCTCCCCGGGAAAGACCAACGTGATGGCCGTGCACGCCGTCGAAGAGCTCGGCACCACGCCGGAGACGATCGACGTGTACGCCGCCGGCCGCGATCTGGACCCGCCGGAAGGACCGAGCTACCCCTACGCCCCGCGCACCCTGGTCGACGAGCTCACCGACGCGCCGATGGCCATCCGCGGCGGCGAGCCGGTGGCGCTCGAGCCGATGCAGGACGGCGGCGCCTACCGGTTCCCCGAGCCGATCGGCGAGGGCGAGACGATCTACACGCTGCACTCCGAGGTGCGCACGTTCGGCGACAGCTTCGGCTGCAAGGAGTGCAGCTTCCGGCTGAGCCTGGCGCCCGCTGTGCTCGAGCGGGTGCGCGAGCTGGTGGGGGCATCCGAGGACGAGATCGCCGCAGCTGCTGAAGCGGCGGTGCCGTCCTCCCCGAAAACCGCGTCCGTGCACGTGGTCCGGGCCGACCACGTGACCGTCACGGCAGTGACGCGCGGGATGCAGGAGTGGGGGCTTGGCGGAGGCATCGTCTCGACCGCCGCCCCGGCGGCCGCGGCAGTGCGGCTGCTGGCCCGGGGCGCCATCGAGGCCCGGGGCGCCCTGCCGCCCGAACGCTGCGTGCGGCCCGAGGACCTCTTTCCGGAACTTCAGCGGCGTAACTGTTCTTTCAACACGGAGGTGAAGGCGATCCGATGAAGGTTGGGGTTCCGACCGAGATCAAGACCGACGAGTACCGCGTGTCGATCACGCCCGCGGGCGTGCGCGAGCTGGTGGACCACGGTCACGAGGTGCTGGTTCAGAAGGGCGCGGGCGAGGGCTCGGCCATCGATGACTCCGACTACGAGGCGCAGGGCGCGCGGATCGTGCCCGACGCCGAGACCGCGTTCGGCGAGGCGGAGATGGTGCTGGGCGTGAAGGAGCCCCAGCCCCAGGAGGTCGCGATGCTGCGACCCGACCACACGCTGTTCACCTACCTGCACCTGGCGCCCGACCCGGATCTGACCAAGGGGCTGGTGGATTCCGGCGCCACCTGCATCGCCTACGAGACCGTCGAGGACTCGAAGGGCCGGCTGCCGCTGCTGGCGCCGATGAGCGAGGTGGCGGGCAAGATCGCCACCCAGGCCGGGGCGTTCATGCTCGAGAAGCCGCTCGGCGGGCGCGGCGTGCTGCTGGGCGGGGTGCCCGGTGTCGCGGCCGCCAACGTGCTGGTGATCGGCGGCGGGGTGGTGGGCTTCAACGCCGCCTCGATCGCGATCGGCATGGAGGCCGACGTGTTCACCTTCGACCGCAACGTCGACCGCCTGCGCGACCTGGACATCTTCTTCGCGGGGCGCGCCTCCACCGTCTACGCGTCCACGCTCGCGATCGAGGAGATGCTGCCGATGGCGGACCTCGTGATCGGCGCAGTGCTCGTGCACGGCGCCAAGGCGCCGTACGTGATCACCCGGGAGCAGCTCGGGCTGATGAAGAAGAACGCCGTGCTGGTGGACGTGTCGATCGACCAGGGCGGCTGCTTCGAGACCTCGAAGCCCACCACGCACTCCGACCCGACCTTCGAGGTCGACGGCATCACCCACTACTGCGTGGCCAACATGCCCGGCGCCGTGCCGATCACCTCCACCTACGCGCTCACCAACGCGACGCTGCCGTACGTGCTGGCGCTTGCGGACCTCGGCGTGACCGAGGCGATTTCGAACGACCCCGGCTTGCGTCCGGGCGTGAACGTCGCGGGCGGCCGCGTGACCCACGCCGCCGTTGCTGAGGGCACTGGCATGGAGTTCACACCACTCGAGGACGTCCTCGACAGGAGTGAGGAGCTAGACATGGCAACAGTAGAGAAGACCCGCTTGCAGAACTTCATCGGCGGCGAGTTCGTCGATCCCGCCGACGGCGCGACCGAGGAGGTGCTCAACCCCGCCACCGGCGAGTCGATCGCCGAGGCTCCGCTCTCGGGCGAGGAGGACGTGAACCGCGCGGTCCAGGCCGCTCGCGGCGCGTTCGAGGGCTGGGCCACCACCACGCCCGGCGAGCGCTCGCAGGCGCTGCTCAAGCTGGCCGACGCGATCGAGGAGAACGCCGACGAGATCTCCGACCTCGAGGCGGCGAACGCGGGCAAGCCGCGCGGCGCGTTCTACGAGGACGAGATCCCGTTCATGGTGGACAACCTGCGCTTCTTCGCGGGCGCCGCGCGCAACATGGAGGGCAAGGCGTCGGGCGAGTACACCGAGGGCTACACCTCGATCATCCGCCGTCAGCCCATCGGCGTGATCGGCCAGATCGCCCCCTGGAACTACCCGCTGATGATGGGCGTGTGGAAGATCGGCCCGGCGCTCGCCACCGGCAACACCGTGGTGCTCAAGCCCGCCGAGACCACGCCGGTCTCGACACTGAAGCTGGCCGAGCTTGCGGCGGAGATCTTCCCGCCCGGGGTGCTGAACGTGATCACCGGCCACGGGGAGCCCGCGGGGTCCTCGCTGGTGACCCACCCCGAGGTGGACATGGTCTCCCTCACGGGATCGCCCGGCACGGGCAAGTGGATCGCCAAGGCGGCCTCGGACACGCTGAAGAAGGTGCACCTCGAGCTGGGCGGCAAGGCGCCCGTGGTGGTGTTCGACGACGTGGACATGGAGACGGCGCTGGAGACCATCGCCGGCACCGGCTACTACAACGCGGGCCAGGACTGCACGGCCGCCACGCGCGTGCTCGCCGGCAAGGGCGTGTACGACGACGTGGTGTCCGGCCTCGCCGAGCAGGCCAAGGGCCAGGTGCTGGGCGACACCTTCGCCGCCGACACCACGCTCGGGCCGCTCAACTCCGCCGTGCAGCGCGAGCGCGTGGAGGGCTTCCTCGAGCGCAAGCCCGGCAACGCCGAGGTGGTGACCGGCGGCTCGGAGCCCGACCTGCCCGGCTTCTACCTCGAGCCGGCCGTGGTGGCCGGGCTGAAGCAGGACGACGAGATGATCCAGAACGAGATCTTCGGCCCGGTGATCACGGTGCAGCCGTTCACCGACGAGGCGGAGGCGATCGCCTGGGCGAACGGCACCCGCTACGGGCTGGCGTCATCGGTCTGGACCCGCGACGTGGGCCGGGCGATGCGCGTGGCCAACGCCCTGGAATTCGGCTGCGTGTGGGTGAACGACCACATCCCGCTCGCCTCCGAGATGCCGCACGGCGGCTTCAAGGAGTCCGGATACGGGAAGGATCTCTCTATGTACGCGCTGGAGGACTACACGCACGTGAAGCACGTGATGGTGTCGTTGGCCTGATGCCGCGCGAGCAGGAACTCGAGGCGGCGTTGGCGGAGGCCACGGCGCAGCGCGAGCGTGCCGAGGCACAGAGCCTCGTGCTCGAGCGCATCACAACCGGCGCCCCGGTGCGCGAGGTGCTCGAGTTGCTGGTGAACACCGTCGAGGCCCGCTCCGACGGCATGCTCGGCTCGGTGCTGCTGCTCGATGCCGCGGGCAAGACCCTCACCCATGGGGCGGCGCCATCGCTGCCCCGCGCCTACACCGATGGGATCGACGGGGTGGAGATCGGCCCGGCGATGGGCTCGTGTGGCACGGCCGCGTACGAGGGGCGTCAGGTGGTAGTGGAGGACATCGCCACCGACCCGTTGTGGGTGGACTTCAGAGAGCTCGCGGCGGAGCACGACCTGGCCGCCTGCTGGTCAACGCCGATCCGCGCCGCCAGCGGCGGTGTGCTCGGCACCTTCGCCCTCTACTACCACGAACCTCGGGGCCCCTCCGAGCAGGAGCTGAAGCTGATCGACGAGTCGGTGTGGCTGGCCAGCATCTCGATCGAGCGCGGGCGCGCGCTGGCGCGCAACGCCTACGACGCGCTCCACGATCCGCTCACCGGCCTGGCGAACCGGGCGCTGCTCGAGGACCGGCTCGAGCACGCGCTCGCGGCGTCGAGACGCTCCGACGAGCGCATCGCCGTGCTGTTCATCGATCTGGACGGCTTCAAGGAGATCAACGACGAGCACGGCCACGAGGCGGGCGATCGCGCCCTGCGGGCCGCCGGGCGGCGAATCCTGGGCGCCGTGCGGCCCAGCGACACGGTGGCCCGGTGGGGTGGCGACGAGTTCGTGCTTGTGCGCGAGAACGTGACGGGGCAGGCGGACGTGGAGCAGCTGGTGGAGCGCGTGAAGGAGGCGCTGCGCGAGCCCACCGAGGGGGACCTCGAGGAGCGCCCGTTCGATGCCAGCGTCGGCATCGCCCTGAGCGGGGACGAGTCCGACACGCCGGCCAGGCTGCTCGAGAACGCCGACCGCGCCATGTACCGGGCGAAGAACCCCTGAGCTAGGCGACCGCGCGCTCTGAGTGCTCGCGCCGGATCTGCGCGACCTCGTCCACCGACTCCAGCAGGCTCGCGGCGACCTGCGGGTCGAACTGCGAGCCGCGGCCCTCACCGATCAGATCCAGGGCTCGCTCCACGGGAAACGCGCTGCGGTAGACCCGGTCGCTGGTGAGGGCGTCGAACACGTCGGCGACCGCGGCGATCCTGCCCTCGACCGGGATCTCGCGGCCGGCGATTCCAGCCGGGTATCCCGTGCCGTCGAAGCGCTCGTGGTGGGTGAGCGCGATCGTCGCGGCCATCTGAATCACCTCTGTGTCCGAGCCCGAGAGCACGTCGTGGCCGATCACCGTGTGGCGCTGCATGTCCGCCCGCTCCCGCGGGTCGAGCGGGCCCGGCTTGAGCAGCACCGAGTCCGGCACGGCCACCTTGCCCACGTCGTGCATCGGCGAGGCCACGCGGATCATGTCCACGAAGACGGCGTCGAATCCCAGCCGACTGGCCAGCAGCGCGCTCACCTCACCCACGCGCTCGATGTGCTGCCAGGTCTCCCGGCTCCGGACCTCGATCGCGCGCGACAGCCGCCTCACGGTCTCCTCACCCGACAGCCGCTGGGCGCGGGCCGAGGCGCGCATGCTCACCATCGCCTGCTTCAGCTCCGCCGCCTGTTCCTCGAGCGAGCGTTCCAGGATCTCGCGCTCGCGGCGGGAGAGAATCTCCTGGCTCCGCCTGCGTAGGGCGTTCTCCACGTTCATGAGCAGGTCCGTCTCGCGGAACGGCTTCACCACGTAGCCGTACGCGCCGAACGCGAGCGCGCCCTGCCCGATGCCTGCATCATCGAGGCCGGTCACCATCACCACAGCCGTTTCGGGGTGCTCGGCGATGATGTGCCGCGCGAGCTCCAGCCCCGACTGGCCCGGCATCCGCACATCGCAGAGGACGAGCTCGAAGTCGTCCTCCCGCAGGCTCGCCCATGCCTCCTTGGCACTGCCCGCGCCGGCACAAGTGTGGCCCGCGTCCTCGAGCATCAGACCGATCAGCCTGCGGACGTGCTCGTCGTCGTCCACGGTGAGTATGTGCGCTCCCTGCATCCTTACCCCCCAGGTAGGCGACGGAGTCTGGACCTCTGGTGCGCGAGCGCCAGGGGGGTCTCGGTTTTGCACAGGATCTGGGACGCTGAACGGGTTGTCTGGGTACAGCTTTCTCACCACCTGGCTGATCCCGGCGCCGCGCGAGGCCGTCTGGGAGGTGCTGGCGGACGTCGAGGCGTGGCCGGAGTGGTGGCCGGCGGTGGTGGCGGCGCGTGAGCTCGATCCCGGCGACGAGCGGCGCGTGGGCAGCAGCTACCGCGTGCGGTGGCGGGCGCCGGTCGGCTACACCGTGGAGTTCGACTTCACCGTGAACGAGGTGGACGAGCCGCGTCGGATGGCGGGGCGCGCGTCGGGAGACCTCGAGGGCGCCGGCGTCTGGCGGCTGTTCGAGGAGGACGGCATCACCGCGGCCACGTATGACTGGCAGGTGGCCGCGACGAGGCCGTGGATGAGAGCGCTCGGCCCGCTGCCGCGCCCGCTCTTCCGGCGCAGCCACGACCGTGTGATGGCCGGTGGCGGCGAGGCGCTCGAGCGGCTAGTCGGCCAGGCGCCCGCGGCGCTTCGCCGGTAGCGCGTACTTCGACGGCTTGGTGGGCACCACCGGGTTGTCGATCTTGCGCAGCTGGTTGAGCAGATCGCCCCACTGACGAGGCTTGAGCACCGCAAACGTCTGCCTGCCCAGGCGCCGGTCGAACAGCGGCCGGAAGCCCAGGTGGACGTGGTCGTCGTGGTCGGCCATCGCCATCGTGGCGCCACCGAGCTCCAGCAGCGAGATGATCTGGTCCGGCTGAAGGCTGCCCTGCAGGCGCATGAGCCGCCGCACGGTCTGGTCGGTCACCCCACCCGGCTCCTGGTGACCGAGGATCGGCACTCCGTTGATTTCCGAGATGTCCACCGCGTTGCCCGACGAGTGGTGGGACACGTTGCCCGAGGCCGTCAGGTAGGAGTGCCCGGCCTTCAGGCTCGTGACGGTCGGCCTGAGGCCCGACTCGGCCAGGTAGGCGAGGCTGGCCAGCACCCGCCGGTCGACCTGGCCCGAGCGGATGTCGTCGCGCCCGCCCTGGTAGATCTCGATGCGCTCGTCGGACAGCACGCGCTTCTCGAGCAGCGGCTTGCTGAGCAGCAGGATCTGCCCGATCGAGAAGCCGTCGGCGTCCTCATCGCCGTAAAGAACGTTGAGGCCCGTGGCCCGGTAGATGGCGGTGGCCTCCAGCAGCTTCCAGCCGTCGAGGATCGGCTTGGGGTCGATCGTGGGGGCGCCGCGGCCCGCCGGGCGGATCGAGAAGTCCAGGTGCGCCGCCTTGTCCGGCTCGGGCACTCCCACGCGGCCCAGCACCGTGCCGCCCAGCACGCGTGCGCCCACCTTCAGCGCCCGCAGCCGGAAGCGCTTGGGGTCGAGCGGGCGCGAGTCCTTGCCGGAGAACAGCTCGAAGCCGGGATGCTTGCCGGTCACGGCGATCTGGTCGAGCCCGCCGGACTCGCGGGCGAGGGGATTCGACGGGTGGGCGAACAGGCGCTCCTTGACCGGGAGCGACGCCTGCGGCGCGGGGACGTCGTTCTTCGGCGAGGGCTGGCGGCCCGCGGACGCGGCGCGAGACGGCCGCGGATCCGCGTGGCGTGCGACGGCCCGCAGCTTCGGGTCGATATCTCCCTTGGGCACCGGGTAGTGGCGCGCGACCTCGTCCAGCCCGCCGTAGCGGTAGCGGTTGCCGTACACGTCCTGGAGCACCACCGAGTCGGCGGTGATCTGGCGTACCTCGGCGTCGTTCACGGCCACCGCCGGCGCCCCGCGGCGGGTGAAGATCTCCACCCCGCGCTTGGAGCCCTTGGCGTAGCGGGCGCGGGCGGCGACGGGGAAGCGGCCCTCGGTGAGGCCGGTGAGTGATCCGACGAGGTCGGCGGGGACGCCGGCGATCAGCCGTGCGCGCAGCATCACCGAGTCGACGTACCAGTCGGCATGGTTGTAGGCAAAGATCGAGCGGCGGACGTCCTTCTCATATCCGGCGGCCTTCAGATAGCGGCCGGCGGCGAAGATCGCGTCGACGGGGTTGTAGGGGTCCTTCTTGCCGTCCTTGTTCGCATCCACCCCATACGCCCGCCAGCTGGACGGGATGAACTGCATCCACCCCAACGCACCAGCCGAGGACACGTTCAGGTTGCGGCCGTAGTCGGTCTCGATCTCGTTGATCGCGGCCAGGATCTCCCACCGCACCCCGTACTGGATCCCCGCCGCCTGATAGATCGGCAACAGGAACACCGGCACCCGGAACTTGCGGATCACGAAATTCGGCACACCCGTCGTAAACGACGGACCGGGCAGCGCGGCCATCAGGTCGGGGTTCGCGCGCGACGGCGAGCCGTCGCGGTTGCGCAGGCGCGTGGCGCGGCGGCGCTTGCGCCTGCGCTCCTCGGCCTTCTCGCAGCGCTCGAGCCGGAGCCGCTCGCGCTTCGCGGCACGGCGCTCGCGCGCACGCCGGCGCTTGGCCTCGCGCTGCTGCGCGGCACGGTCCTCGGGGCTTCCCAGGTCGACCTCGCCTTCCGGCTGGTCCGACGGGCTCTCCGGTCCCGAAGCGCGCGCCCGGCTCGCAGTCCAGCGGCGCAAGCTTCGGCTCGGGCACGGGCTTGACGCGCTTGCGGTGCTGGCGCGGCGGCGCCTCCGGTTCGGGCTCGGGCTTGAGCTCGGGCTTGGGCTCACTCGCTTCCGGAACGGGCCGGGGGAGCGGAGTGGGCGCCGGCGTGGTGACCGGCGGAGGGAGGGTCGGGACGGTGGTCGGCGTCGGCGTTGTGGTGGTGGTGTCCTGGGCCGCCACCGGCACGGCGCCGACGGCCACCAGCACTCCCGCCAGAACGCCGGCGGCGAGGATCGATCCCAGGGGGGCGCCTGGACTCACCCGCCTACCGTAGCGGTAGCCCCGGAACCGCGCCCGAAGAAACCCTTTACGGATGTAGGCTCCCCGCAATGGGACGCCTCGATTCCCTCGACCTCTCGCTGAAGCTGTCTCGTGACGAGGAGGCGGAGCGGCTCGAGGCCGGTCACGAGCGTCTGGCCGCCCTGCGCCTCACGCTCGGCGGGAAGATCGGCAGCGGTGAGCTCGGGCCGCCCGTCTGCGTGCTCTTCGAGGGCTTCGACGCATCGGGCAAGGGCGGCGCCATCAAGCGCCTCATCGCTCCACTCGACATTCGGCACGTGCGCGTCGCTCAGTTCGCGGCACCCACCCCGGACGAGAAGCGCCATCACTTCCTCTGGCGCTTCTGGCCGGCGCTTCCGGGCTGGGGCGGCATGACGGTGCTCGACCGCTCCTGGTACGGGCGCGTGCTCGTGGAACGGCTGGAGGGCTTCGCGACCGTCGACCAGTGGGAGCGCGCGTACGGCGAGATCGTGGATCTCGAGCGCACGCTGGCGCTCGAGGGCATGATCCTGATCAAGTTCTGGCTCCACATCTCCGAGGAGGAGCAGCTCAAGCGGTTCAAGAAGCGCGAGAGCGATCCGCTCAAGAGCTGGAAGCTGACCGACGAGGACTGGCGCAACCGCGAGAAGCGGCCGGCGTACGAGCAGGCGGTGGAGGACATGCTGGCCCGGACCGACCATGAGCTCGGCCACTGGCAGCTGGTGGAGGGCGACTCCAAGCGCTGGGCACGCGTGAAGGTGCTGGAGACCGTGATCGCCGAGATCGAGCTGGGCATGCGCGAACGCGGCTTCGAGCCGCCCGCCGTCGAGTCCGAGAAGGTGCCCGGCTGAGGGCTGGTCGCAGCGGCTGCGGTGGTGGTGGCCGCGGCGGTGGCGCTCGCGCGTGCTCCCGGCGAACGGGGCTCCCAGCCGCCCGCCCGTGGTGCTGGTGATCTTCGACGAGCTGCCCGGCGACGCGCTGCTGGGCCGCAACGGCCGCATCGACGCCAGGCGCTACCCGGCGTTCGCCGAGCTGGCGCGCCGCGGCTGGTGGTTCAAGAACGCGCACACGGTGTTCGACTTCACCCGCCAGGCTGTGCCGCTGATCTTCGACGGGCTACGCCCGACGCCCGGCGGCGGCGGATCGCAGAAGGCGCATCCGCAGACGATCTACGACGTGCTCGGCTACCGCGGATACCGGATGGTGGCCTCCGAGGACGTCACGGCCCTGTGTCCGCAGCGCTGGTGTCCGGGCGCCCCGTCGAGCAGCCCCGACACGCTGAAGGCGCTGGCCGGCGGGCGCCCCCAGCGGATACGCCGCTGGATCGGCCGGATCAGGCGCGGGCCGCCCACGTTCTACGTGAAGCACACCCTGCTGCCCCACGTGCCGTACATGTACCTCCCGTCCGGTCGGCGCACCCGCAACGGCGTGCGCGACCCGATGCCGGGCATGAACGGGGAGGACGGCTTCGGCGATTCTTTTCTGACTCGTCACAACGAGCAGCGGTTCCTGCTGCAACTTGGGTTCGTGGATCGCCAGCTGGGGGCGCTCATCCGAAGGCTGCGCAGGGCCGGCCTCTACGACCGCGCCCTGATCGTGGTGACCGCCGACCACGGCGGGTCGTTCGAGACCGGGACGAGCAGCCGGCGCAAGGTCACGCTGCGAAACGTCGACGAGGTCGGTCCGGTGCCGCTGTTCGTGAAGCGCCCGGGCCAGAGGCGCGGCCGCACCAGCCGGGCCCTGGTGCGCACCCTGGACGTGATGCCCACGATCGCCGACGTGATCAACGCCCCGATCCCCTTCACCGTCGACGGCCGCTCCGCGTTCGGGCGCGAGGCCCGAGGGCGGCGGTTCGTGCGCCTGCCCACGCGCAACTTCCGCCACACCGTTCAGATCTCCGGCCGCGCGTGGGAGAAGCGCCGGCGCGCGGTGGTGCGCCGGCGCCTGCGCCGCTACGGCTCCGGCGGGACTGCGCCTCGCTGTACACCGGCATCGGGCCCTATCGCGGCCTGATCGGCAAGCAACTGGCCGACCTGGACCCGGCGCCGGCCGGCCCCGTGCGCGCCGACTTCGTGGCGGGGCACCGGCTGCGGGGCGTGCGGCCCGAGTCCGGGCTGGTGCCCACTCAGCTCGCCGGGACCATCCGCGGGGGGCGGCCCGGATCGCGGCGCAATCTCGCCGTGGCGGTGAACGGCACGGTCCGGGCGGTGGGGCGCACGTGGCGGCTGCGAGGGCAGCGGCAGGAGCGGTTCGCGCTCAATCTGCCGGAGGCGGCGCTACTTCGGGGCCGCAACCGTGTCGTGCTTGTGGAAGTGCGGCGCGGGGGCAAGGCCCTGCGGGTTCTGGGACGGATCTGATTACTCTTCCCGCGCCGTGCCTGCGTTCAGACGGCTGATGCCACGGATCCTCCTCACACTCCTCGTCGCCGCCGGCGCCGCGTTCGCGGTCGTCTCGCTCACGCGCGACGATTCGGAGAAGGCCGCTCAGGCATCGACCCCGACCGCCGCGCCGATCATCGACCCGAAGGCCGCGCCCGCGCAGATCCCGCGCAGGCCCCCGGTGGTGATGATCGTGATGGACGAGTTCCCGCTGGACATCATGCTCGGCCCGGACGGCCGGATCGACCCGGTGCGCTACCCGAACTTCGCCGCGCTCGCCGCCAGCGGCACGTGGTTCAGGAACGCCCACACGGTCTACGACTCCACCACCAAGGCGATCCCCGCGGTGCTCACCGGCAAACTGCCGAGGAAGGGCGGCGACGCCAGCTACAAGACCCATCCGCGCACGGTGTTCGACCTCTTCGGCCGCCGCGGCTACAAGATCGTGAAGTCCGAGGAGGCCACCTCGCTCTGCCCGCCGCGCTACTGCCGCGGCGCCAAGCCCCACCGCCCCGCCATCCTGCCGCTGCTCCAGCGCGGCCGCCGCGAGCGGCTCCAGCGCTTCTTCGCCGCGGTGAAGCCCGGCGGCCGGCTTCTACATGAAGCACGTGCTGCTGCCGCACGGTCCGTACCAGTACCTGCCCTCCGGCAAGCAGACCCGCAACGGCTACCAGGACCCCATCCCGGGGATGAACAGCCCGCCCGGCTTCGGCGACCGCTTCCTCACCCAGCACAACCAGCAGCGCCTCCAGCTCCAGGTCGGCTACGCCGACCACCAGATCGGCACCCTGATCCAGCGGATGGTGGCCAACGGCAGCTTCGACCAGGCGCTGATCGCGGTGATCGCCGACCACGGCTTCGCGTTCGAGGTGGGCGTGAAGGACCGCCGGACCGTCACCCGCCGCAACATCGACGAGATCGCGCCCGTGCCGATGTTCGTCAAGGCGCCGGGCCAGCGCCGCGGGCGCACCAGCAACGCGTACGCGCGCACGATCGACCTCGTGCCCACGATCGCCGACGTGCTCAACTTCAAGCTGCCCTATCGCGCCGACGGCCGCTCGGCGTTCTCGCGCGCGGTCACGCGGGCGCCGGTTCGTGCGGATGATCAAGCGAGACTTCAGCGGCACGATCACGGTCTCCGCCCGCCGCATGGAGGCACTGCGGAGGGCCAACGTGCGGGCGAAGCTGCGGCTGTTCGGCTTCGGCAACATCGCGACGCTCTACACGGGGATCGGCCCCAACCGCTCCCTGCTCGGGCGCACCACCGCCGAGCTCAAGCCCGCGGGCCAGGGCAAGGTGCGGGCGTCGATCAGCGGCGCCGCCAACATCCGGGCGGTGCGGGCCTCCTCGCTGCTGCTGCCCACCCAGATCGCGGGCCCGGTGCGCGGCGGCGCTCGGCGCGCCAAGCGCGACGTGGCCGTCGCGGTGAACGGGCGCATCGAAGCCGTGGGGCGGACCTTCTACCTGCGCGGGAGCAGGCAGGAGAGCTTCGCGGTGAACGTGCCGGAGGCCGTGATGAAGCCAGGCCGCAACACCGTCGAGGTGTTCCAGGTCTCCCGCGGGCGACTCACCCTCATCGGCCGCGCGTAGGGTCGGGCGCGGCGAAGCCGGCGTTGGGCTCGGCGCTCGGGTCGCGCCGCACCTCGGTCGGCTCCTTCTCGGTGTCGATGAAGAGGCAGAAGTAGCGGCGGCGGTCGTCGCGTGCGATGCAGGTACGGAAGAAGCCCTCGCTGAGGCGGATCGTGTTCGCGGTCTCCAGATTCCGGCTCAGCTCCTCCGACCCCGAGCGCTGGACGTAGGCGCGCAGCTGGCGGCCGACCTCCTCGGTGGCCTCGGTCTCCGAGACGATCACGGGCCGGTTCGCCAGGCCCGACACCAGGCACGCGACCAGCCCGACGCGCGAGGGCGATCGCCGCGATCCTGTCCTGGAGGACCTCGCGCTCGGCCGTGTCGAGGCTGTCGCGGCGAGCCAGCCGCCGGGCGAGGAACGGCGCGACAGCGCCGATCAGAACCAGGTTGCCGAACGTGGCCGCGAGCACACCGACGATCAGATTGGGCTCCTTGATCACGGAGGGCGGCAGCTCCGCGAGCACGATGCCGTCGAGCAGCGTGAACAGCACGAACGCCGGCCACTGCAGTGCGCCGCGCAGGCGCCAGCGCAACCGGCTGGGCCAGAAACGCTCATCGGGGGCCATCGCCTCAATCTAGATGTAACCTGCCCCGCGGGATGCGCCTGCGGTCGCTCGTACCGACGCTGGGAGTGGTGGTCGCGATCGCGGCATGCCCCGCAACGGCCGGCGCCGTAACGAGCCTCGAGAACCCGCCGCCGGGGGCCAACGACTTCGCCTGCAAGCCGAGCGCGGTGCACCCGCGCCCCGTCGTGCTCGTGCACGGGCTCAGCGCCACGATGGGCGTCAACTGGCCCTACCTCTCGCCGCTCCTGAAGGAGCGGGGCTATTGCGTATTCGCCCTCACCTACGGCCTCGACCCGCGGATCAGCCAGATCGGAGCGCCCGGTGGCGTGATCCCGGTCGAGCAGAGCGCTCCCGAGCTCGGGAGCTTCGTGAACCGCGTCCTGGCCGCCACCGGTGCGACGAAGATCGACCTCGTCGGCCACTCGGAGGGCACGTTCATGCCTCAGTACTGGCTGAAGTTCCTCGGCGGCGCGGCCAAGGTCAACCGCTACGTCGCGTGGACCCCGCTCTACGACGGCACCACCGTGTACGCGACGGACAAGGTGCGCGATCTCGCCGCCCAGTTCGGCCTGGGCGGTCCCGCCGTCGACGCGGTGGCGGCCCTGTGCGGCTCCTGCCCCCAATTCTTGGCCGGATCTGAAATGCAGCGCAAGCTGGCCGCCGGCGGGGCCGCCGCTCCCGGGCGTGCGCTACACGACGGTGATGACCAAGCTCGACGAGCTCGTGACGCCGTGGTCCAGCGGCTACATGGAGACGCCCGGCGCCACCAACCACGTGCTGCAGGACATCTGTCCCGGGGACGTCTCCGAGCACGCCGCGGTGGCGTTCGATCCGGTGGCGGCACAGCTCACCTTCAACGCACTCGATCCGCCCGACGCCCGTCGCGTCGACTGCAGCGGGCTGCCACCGTGGACAGGCCGGCGAGCCCGTGCGGGCACGCCGATCGTGGGCGTGGGCCTGAAGACGCTGGTTCGGCGGTTCCGGGTTCGGCGGCTCACGCTCACCCGCCTGCCCGCCGGCGCCCGTGTGCGGCTCACCGCCTGCCGCACCCGCAAGCGGTGCGCGCTTCGCACGAAGCGCTACAGGGTGTCGCGCGCGCGAGGCTCGATGAAGCTCGCTCGCCTGTTCCGCGGTCGGCGGCTGCGGGCGGGCACCGTCATCCGCATCACCGTTGCCAACGCGGGCATGCGGGGCAGGCGGTTCGAGACGAAGGTGCGCCGCGACGGGCGGGCTCGCACCCGGCTCGTCAACGGTGGCTGAAGCGCGGCCGCCCCGGCGCTGGCCACGACCACCATCGCGATCGCGAGCAGGTCGCGCCCACCGAGGTCCTGATCGAGCACCACGAAGCCGGCCAGCGCGGCGACCGCCGGGTCGAGCGACATCAGCACGCCGAACACCGCCTCCGGGATCCGGCGCAGCGCCTCCAGCTCCAGCGAGTACGGCAGCACCGAGGAGGCGAGCGCCACGACCAGCGCCGAGCCCAGCATGTCGGGCTCGGCGAGCGCGCCCTCCGCCTGGATCACGCCCGCCGGGAGCACGATCAGCGCGCCGACGGCCATCGCGAGCGCGAGCCCCGAGCCGCCCGAGAACGCGGCGCCGGTGCGCTTGCTCAGGTAGATGTAGGCCATCCAGAACCCGGCGGCGGCGAGCGAGAAGCCGACACCGGCCGCGTTCAACGATCCGCCGCCGGGGCCGACGAGCAGCACGATGCCGGCCGCGGCGAGCGCGATCCACACCCCGTCGAGCGGCCGCCGCGAGCCGATCACCGCCACGAGCAGCGGGCCGGCGAACCCGATCGTCACCGCGATGCCGAGCGGGATCCGGTCGATCGCCTCGTAGGTCGACCAGTTCATCAGCCCAAGCGCGACGCCGAACGCCCCGGCCAGCCGCAGGTCGCCGTCCAGCCGGGGGCGGTAGATCGCCCACAGAATGATCGCCCCGATCGCCAGCCGCAGGAACGCGGCACCCGCCGGACCAAGCTCGTCGAACAGCGTCACGGCGAACGCCGCACCGATCTGTGGCGACACCGCTGCGCCCACCACCAGACCCACGCCGGCCGCGCGCTCCCGGCCCACGGACCGCCGCTCCCGCCCGCCTCCCGGTTCATCCCTCGAAACTACATCGCAGCTGTTCATTCGCGATCAGTGCTTGAAGAAGCCGCCCCTGCGGGTACCCTGGACCGCATACATACCCACGCCCGCGTTGGAGACCCCAGCGCGCGCGACTGAAACTCGAAGCTCCGGCCGGAGACCCCGGATCCGGGCTCGAAGGGAGAAGAGATGGCGACGACCACTGCGAGACCCGCAGTAGTTGATCCGCAGCAGAACGGGGCTCACGAGGCCCGCTGACCGTGGACGACCGCTGCGCGCTTTACCGCGCACATGCTCCTCATGCGCGCCACCGAGGAGCGGGCGCTGACCCTCTACCGCCAGGGCAAGGTGCCCGGCAGCTACTACGACGGACGTGGCCAGGAGGCCGTGTCGGTGGGATCGGCGTTCGCGCTCGTCCCGCGCGACCGCGCCTGCATCCTGCACCGCGACCTCGGCGCGCACCTCGTGCGCGGCGTGAAGCCCGGCCGCGTGCTCGCCCAGATGATGGGCCGCGCCGGCGGCGTGACCGGCGGGCAAGGACGGCAACATGCACTTCGGCGACCGCGAGCTCGGTTGCGTGGGCATGGTCTCGATGCTGCCCGACATGGCCGCTGGTGGCCTGCGGCCTCGCGCTCGCGTTCCAGATGCGCGGCGAGCCGCGCGTGGCGATGACGTGGTTCGGCGACGGCTCGACGGCCAACGGCCAGTGGCACGAGGCGATGAACGT
Source organism: uncultured Thermoleophilaceae bacterium (assembly GCA_963825775.1). Lineage (GTDB taxonomy): Bacteria > Actinomycetota > Thermoleophilia > Solirubrobacterales > Thermoleophilaceae > JAAYBF01. The sequence goes on from CAWGUV010000019.1 coordinate 38,058, forward strand.
CGCCGGCGTGCGCAAGCTGCCGGTCGTCTTCATCCTGGAGAACAACCAGTTCGCCTACTCGACCCCCAACGACCTCGAGTTCGCGGTGGACCCGATCCAGCGCGCGGCCGACGCTACGGGTTCCCGGGCGTGAAGGTGGACGGCAACGACGTGGAGGCCGTGCTCGACGCAGCGGCCGAGGCGTGCGACCGCGCCCGCGCGCGGCGGCGGCCCGACGCTGATCGAGGCCGAGACGATGCGCATGCACGGCCACGGCGCGCACGACGACATGCGCTACGTGCCGCCGGAGATGCTCGAGGAGTGGTCGCAGCGCGACCCGATCGAGACCTACGAGCAGCGACTGCGCTCCGACGGGATCGACACGGACGCGATCCGCACGTCGGTGACCGAGGAGCTGGAGAGCGAGACCGAGTGGGCGCTGGCCCAGCCGATGCCCGACCCGGCCACGGCCACCGAGGGCGTGTTCGCCGACCGAGGACCCCGTGCTCGGCGACGGCGTGGCGCCGTGGTCGCGCTTCGCGGAGGTGGCGGTCGAATGCCTGAGCTCACCTACCTCGAGGCCATCTCCGACGGCCTGCGCGAGGAGATGCGCCACGACGAGTCGGTGTTCTGCATGGGCGAGGACATCGGCGCCTTCGGCGGCGCCTTCAAGGTCACCGACGGCTTCATCGAGGAGTTCGGCGCCGACCGCGTGTGGGACACCCCGCTGGCCGAGAACGCCATCGTCGGCACGGCGGTGGGCGCCGCGGTCGAGGGGCTGCGTCCCGTCTGCGAGATGCAGTTCGCGGACTTCATCGCCTGCGGGTTCGACCAGCTCGTGAACGTGGCGGCGAAGATGCACTACCGCCAGGGCCTGGCCGTGCCGATGGTGGTGCGCCTGCCCTCGGGCGGCGGCTTCTCCGGCGGCCCGTTCCACTCGCAGAACCCCGAGGCCTGGTTCCTCCAGGCGCCGGGGCTGAAGGTGGTGGCGCCGTCGACGGCCGAGGACGCCAAGGGGCTGCTCTCGGCCGCGATCCGCGATCCCAACCCGGTGCTCTACATGGAGCACAAGAACCTGTACCGGCGCGCGAAGGGCGAGGTGCCCGAGGGGCGCTACGAGACGCCGATGGGCGAGCTGCGGCGTGGCGCGCGAGGGCACCGACCTCACCGTGGTCGCCTACGGCGCGATGGTGCACACCGCGCTCGAGGCGACGCAGGACATCGACGCGCTCGGTCGAGGTGCTCGACCTGCGCACCCTGTGCCCGCTCGACCGCGAGGGGATCCTCGCCAGCGTGCGCAAGACCAGCAAGGTCGTGGTGCTGCACGAGGCCACACGCTCGTGCGGCGTGGGCGCCGAGGTGTGCTGCCCTGATCGCCGAGGAGGCGTTCGAGGACCTGGACGGCCCGGTGGTGCGCGTGACCGCGCCCGACGTGCCGATCCCGTTCAGCCCGCCGCTGGAGCGCGCGGTGCTGCCGCAGGTCGACGACGTGAAGGAGGCGTGCCGATGAGCTCCTCGCCTACTGAGACGCTCGCCGAGGTGACGATGCCGCAGATGGGCGTGTCGCGTGGCCGAGGGCACGATCACCGAGTGGCGCAAGCAGCCCGGCGACTGGGTCGAGAACGACGAGACCGATCGTCGAGATCTCCACGGACAAGGTGGAGACCGAGGTGCCGTCGCCGGCGACCGGGCGGGTCGAGTCGATTCTGGTCGAGGCGGGCGCCACCGTTGACGTCGGGCACGCTGTTGGCCACGATCGACACGGGTGCCACGCCCGGCGATGCGCACGTCGGACGAGGCGTCAGGCGTCAGGCCGCAGGCCTCAGGGGCTGGGGCTCCGGCCACGCCGGTCTCCCCTGTCGTTCGGCGCATTGCCGACGAGCACGACGTCGATCTGATGATGGTCGAGGGCACCGGCCGGCGTGGGCGCGTGACCAAGAAGGACGTGCTCGCGTTCATCGAGGCGGGAAGGCAACGGCAAGGCCGAGAAGCCGCAGCCCACGCTCCACATGGAGTCGCCATACAGGGAGGAGCCCGTACCGGCTCGCGGCTCGACCCGTGCCGACTGGCGAAGCGCCTCTCGCATCATGCGGAAGCAGATCGGCGAGCACATGGTGCGCTCGCTCGCAGACCGCCGCTCACTGCACCACGATCGTCGAGGCCGACATGTCGCGCCATCGAGGCGGCGCGCGGGCGGCTCTCGTACCTGCCGCTCGTGGCCAAGGCCACCATCGCCGCGCTGCGCGAGCACCCGCAGCTCAACGCGACGCTGGAGGGCGACCGGCTCACGCAGCACGAGGCGGTTCACCTCGGGATCGCGGTGGCGCTCGGCGACGACGGGCTGATCGTGCCGGTGGTGCGCAACGCGCACGAGCTGTCGCACGAGGGGCTGGCCAGCCGGATCGCGGACCTGGCCGAGCGGGCGCGCAGCAAGCGCCTCGACGCCCGACGAGGTCGGCGGCGGCACGTTCACGATCACGAACCCGGGGCGCTACGGCGCGCTGCTGGCCACGCCGATCATCAACCAGCCGCAGGTGGCGATCCTCGACCTCGAGGCCGTGACCAAGCGGCCGGTCGTGGTGAGCGACGAGCAGGGGAGGGATAGCATCGCCATCAGGCCGATGACCTATTTCTGCATGTCCTGGGATCACCGCGCGCTCGACGGCGTGCTGGCGGCGAAGTTCCTCGGCAGCGTGCGAGCGCACGTCGAGGAGTGGCGTGGCTGAGCTGAGCTCTGGGTCGCAACCGCGTGCCAGGCGCAGGTTCCGTACCGAGAGGCGTGGTCGGCTGCAGGACGCGGCTGCGCGAGCGCGCGGCAGGCCGGCGGACCTGATCCCCGACACGCTGCTGCTGCTCGAGCACCCGCCGGTCTACACGAAGGGCCGGCGGGCCGAGCCGTCCGACCTGCCGATGGGCGAGGAGTGGTACCTGTCGCAGGGCATCGACGTGGCCGACTCCGACCGCGGCGGCCAGGTGACCTACCACGGCCCGGGCCAGCTGGTGGGCTACCCGATCATGCGGCGTGCGCGAGGTGCCCGCGTTACGTGCACGCGATGGAGAGCGTGATCGTCCGCGCGCTCGCCGACGAGGGCATCGAGGCGGAGGTGCGCGAGGGGCTGACCGGCGTGTGGGCCGGCGACTCGAAGATCGGCTCGATCGGGGTGCACGTCTCGCGCGGCGTGACGACGCACGGCTTCGCCGTGAACGTGGACGGCGACCTGCAGCCGTTCGAGTGGATCGTGCCGTGCGGGATGGACGGGCGTGCGCATGACCTCGCTGCTCAAGGAGACCGGCCGCACCGACGCGATGTCGTGCTTCCGCAAGCGCGTGGCGTGGCGGTTCGCGGAGGCGTTCGGGCTGCGTCAGCGGCTCGTTTCACAGGCGCGGCTGGAGCAAGCGGCCTCGCTAGAGTCGGTTCCGGCATGAGCGCGGAGCATCGACCCGCTCCCGGGCCAACCCGGGCGGCGCGCGCACCCTGGATATGGGCGAGGTGCATCCCGTTCGGCGAGCGCAAGCCGAAGTGGTTCAAGGTGCCCGCTCCCGGCGGCGCCGAAGTACCGCGAGCTGCGCCGGATGATGGACGAGGAGGGGCTGCACACCGTCTGCCAGGAGGCCGCCTGCCCGAACATCGGCGACTGCTGGCAGCGGGGCACCGCCACGTTCATGATCCTCGGCGACACGTGCACCCGGCGGTGCGGCTTCTGCAACGTGAAGACGGGCAAGCCGACCTTCAACGACCCGCTCGAGCCGCTGCGCGTGGGCCAGTCGCGTGGCGCAAGATGGGGCTCAAGCACGCGGTCATCACCAGCGTCGACCGCGACGACCTGCCCGACCTCGGCTCGACCGCGTTCGTGGGCGTGATCCGCTCGATCCGCCGCCTCTCGCCGGGCACCAAGGTCGAGGTGCTCACCCCCGACTTCCGCGGCGAGGAGATGCCGCTCGCCCGCGTGATCGCCGAGCGCCCCGACGTGTTCAACCACAACGTCGAAACCGTGCCGCGCCTCTACCCGGTCGCCCGCCGCGGGTCGCAGTTCCTGCGCTCCTGCCGGGTGCTGCGCAACGCGCGCGAGATGGGCGAGGGCGAGGTCGTGACGAAGTCCGGCCTGATGACGGGCCTGGGCGAGACCAAGGAGGAGCTGCTCGAGACGTTCGGGCATCCTGCGCGAGCACGACGTGCAGGTGCTCACCGTGGGCCAGTACCTGCGTCCCACGCGCGAACCACCTGCCGGTGGTGCGCTACTGGCACCCCGACGAGTTCGCCGAGCTGGAGCGAGAGGCCTACGCGATGGGCTTCGAGTCGGTGGCCGCCGGACCGCTGGTGCGGTCGAGCTACCACGCCGAGCAGACCCTGGAGCGCGCGGCCGCGCGCTGAGCCGATGCGCCGCGTGCGCCTGGCTGTGCTGATCGCGGCGGTGATGACCGCTGCCGTGGTGACCGTAGCGCTGGCCTTCGAGCGCGAGGAACCGCTCGGACCGCCGGTGCGTGCCGCCGCAACCGGAGAGTGGCAGGCGCTCGCGCCCGCGGGCCTCGAGCGGACCGAGGTCGCCGCCGCGCGGATCGGGCGCTCGATCTACGTGGCGGGCGGTTTCGAGAAGGGCAGCGGGCTGAGCACCGGCGCCCTGGAGCGCTACGACATCCGCACCAACCGCTGGACGCGGCTGCGCTCGATGCCGGTGGGCCTGAACCACCCCACAGCCGCGGCGTATCGCGGCAAGCTCTACGTCCACGGCGGGTACACGGGCCGGCGCGACCTTTCGAGCGCCACCGCGCGGCTGTTCGCCTACAACCCGCGCACGAACCGCTGGAAGCGACTGCCGAAGTCGGCGCGCCCGCGCGCGGCGCACGCCCTCGCGGTGCTGGGCGGCCGGCTGTACGCCTTCGGCGGAAAGAACGACCAGGGCGAGATGCGCTCGATGGAGGCCTACGACTTCAAGCGCCGCCGCTGGCGCGCCGCACCCGCGATGAAGGGCCCGGCGCGCGACCACATGACGGGTCTTGCCGCCGGCGGGTTCCTCTACGCGCTGGCGGGCCGCGACCTGACCGACGGCCCGGGCAACTTCGCCACCGCTGAGCGCTACGACCCCAAGCGGCGCCGCTGGCAACGCCTGCCCTCGATGCGCAAGGCCCGCGGTGGGATCGCGTCGGCGAAGCTGAGCGGCGGCCGCGTGATCGTGTTCGGAGGCGAGGAGTCCGCGGGCACCATCCGCGAGGTGGAGGTCTACGAGCCCAGGCAGCGCCGGTGGCGCTCGCTGCCCGACATGCGAACGCCTCGGCACGGGCTCGGGGGTGTGTCGCTCAGCGACCGCGTCTACTCGATCCAGGGAGGCCCGAGCCCCGGGTTCTTCTTTTCGAACGCGATCGAGTATCTCGACGTCGACTAGTCCTTGTTCCCGCTCAAGGACGACATCCCCACGCGCAGCTTCCCGATCGTCACCGTGGCGATCATCGCGATCAACGTGCTCATGTTCTTCCTCTTCCAGGGCGCGTACTTCGACGATGCGGACTTCGACAAGAAGACCGTCGAGTACGGCGCGATCCCGTACGAGATCACGCACCCGGGCGACCACTGCGACCTGACCGCCGACGGCGGTGCGGTCGCCTGCGAGGGCCAGCCTGGGGTGACCGGCGAGGCGCCGGATCAGGCGCCCACCTGGCTCACCATCCTCACCTCGATGTTCATGCACGGCGGCCTGCTGCACATCGGCGGCAACATGCTGTTCCTGTGGATCTTCGGCAACAACATCGAGGACTCGATGGGCAAGGGCCGCTTCGTCGCCTTCTACCTGCTGGGCGGGCTCGTGGCCGTGCTGGCGCAGACCCTCATCGAACCCAACGCCGCCGTGCCGACCATCGGCGCGAGCGGGGCGGTCGCAGGCGTGCTCGGCGGCTACGCGCTGCTCATATCCACACGCGCGCGTGGTCACGCTGCTGTTCATCATCATCTTCTTCACCATCGTCGAGCTGCCGGCTCTGCTCGTGCTCGGCGCATGGTTCGCGCTCCAGGCGCTGTCCGGAGCCACCGAGGTGACCCAGCCGGTGGGCGACGGCGGGGGCGTCGCGTACTTCGCCCACATCGGCGGGTTCCTGTTCGGGCTGGCCACGATCAGGCTGTTCGCCAACCGCGTGCACGAGGACTACGAGCGGGCGCACCGAACGCCGGTCTACTGATGAACGCGCGTACTGCGGCCCTGATCGCGTCATTGGCCTTGATCGGGCTGCTCGCGTTCCTCACGATCGACGTGATGATCAACGACGGGTTCACGCCGCTGGTGGCGATCTCGCTGCTGATACTGGGCCTGCTCGGGTTCGGCGTCGTGGGGGCGCTCACCACACCCCCCGAAGAGTGAGCGCCTCCCGGCTCGCCTCGCTCGCCCTGGTGCTTGCGCCGGTCACGGTCGTGGTCGCCCTGTACCTGGGGCCGCTGCGCGACGACGGCGGCGACCCGCCTCAGGCGACCGCGGTGGCACCCGACGTGGCCGGCCTCCCCGAGCCGGGCGGGTCGCTCGAGCCGCGTTCGCCGGCGCCGGTCCGGCTCACGGGGGTGGACGCATTCGCGCTGCACTTCAGGAAGCCGCCGAAGGCCGCGCTGCTCTTCGACGTGGACGACGGCGAGGTGCTCTACCGGCACCGGCCGCTCACGGTGCTGCCGATGGCGAGCCTCACGAAGATCATGACCGCCCTCGTCGTGACCCAGGAGACGGAGCCCGACGAGCGGGTGAAGATCACCAAGGCGGCGCTGCGCTACCAGGGCTCCGGCGTGGGCGTGCTGCCGAAGGGCAAGCGGGTGCGGCTCGAGTCGCTGCTGAACGGGTTGATGCTGGTGTCGGGCAACGACGCCGCCATCGCCCTCGCCGTGCACGTGTCCGGCAACGAGCGCAAGTTCGTGCGGCTGATGAACGAGAAGGCGCGGCTGTGGGGGCTGCGCTGCACCCGCTTCGCCTCGTCACACGGATTGGAGGACGGCAACCGCTCCTGCGCCGCCGACCTCGCCGTGATGACCCGGCTGGCCATGCGCAACCGCCGGATCGCGCGGATCACGCGCCGGGCACAGGTCTCCTTCCGGTTCCCGATCAAGGGCGGCCGGCTCTACCTGGCGGGGCACAACCCGCTGCTGCGTGCGGGCTACCGTGGGGCGATCGGGCTGAAGACGGGCTTCACCGACCACGCCGGGCGATGCTTCGTGGGGGTGGCGCGGCGGGGCGGGCGCACGCTGGCGGTGGTGCTGCTGGACTCACCGAATCCCCTCAAGCACTCGGTGAAGCTGCTGGATCTGGGCTTCAGCGACGGCTGAGGCGCCTGCGCGCCGTGGCGCCCGCCGCGGTGAGCCCGGCGCCGATCGCGCCGACGGTCGCCGCGGCGAAACCGGTGAAGGGAAGCTTGCCGGCGCCAGCGCCGCCGCCGCCGGACCCAGAACCGCTGCCCCCGCCTCCGCTGCCGGTGTCGCCCGCCACCCCGCCGGCGTCGTCGCCGCCCGCGGAGCTCGGGTCCACGTCGCCGCCGGAGTCGGTCGTGCCGGCCACGTCACCGAGGCTGTCCATCGAGGGGCCTCCGCCGCCGGGCGCATCGGGGCCGCTCGCGGCTGCAAGCGTGCCGAAGCCAAGGTGCGCCAGCCCGACCCCATCCGTGGTCATGGCCACCAAATCTCCGTAATCCTTTACGTCAGGCCTGACGTACTTCAACGAGTCGCCTCCCCTGGGCCCGTATATGCGGGGAATCAGGGTAGTTCAAGGGTTTCGTTCGGGCAAGTACCAACCGTCGCCATCCGCTGCCAGAATCACTCTCCAAGGGGCCATAGCTCAGTTGGAAGAGCGCCGCCTTTGCAAGGCGGAGGTCGCCGGTTCGAGCCCGGCTGGCTCCACTCCCGTGACGGATCACGAGCGAATCGTCCGACAGGCCGTCGGCGCCTTCAACGAACAGGACATCGAGGGCTGGGTCGGCGCGCTGGATCCCCGCGTCGAGATCGAGTTCTTCGGGGGCTTCGACGGCGTGCTGGGAGCGCGATTCGAGGGCGAGGAGGGGGCGCGGCGCTTCTTCGAGGACTGGTTCGCGGCCTTCGAGACCATGAGTGGCGGGGAAGGAGAGGCGGCGACGCCGAGTTCAGCTGCCCGGCGCCGCCATCTACGAGTTCAAGGGCCGAAAGATCAGCAGAGCCGCCTTCTACTACGACCGCGACGAGGCGCTCGAAGCCGCCGGACTGCCCGGTTAGGCTGGCCGCGATGGCCCCCGAGCCCGCGCGCCGCGCCGAGGTCTCCAACTACGAAACCGTCACGCACTGGTTCGGCCTGGCCGCCGAGCGGCTGGGACTGGCCGACGACGTCGCGGGCGTGATGCGCTCGGCCTACCGCGAGGTGAAGGTGCAGGTTCCGATCAAGCTCGGCGACGGGCGCATCCACTGCTTCGAGGGCTTCCGCGTCCAGCACAACGGCGCCCGCGGGCCCTACAAGGGCGGCATCCGCTTCCACCCCGAGGTCGACCTGGACGAGGTGCGCGCCCTGGCCGAGCTGATGAGCTGGAAGACAGCCATCGCGGGGGTCCCGTTCGGAGGGGCGAAGGGCGGAATCAACGTGACCCCGGGCGAGCTGTCGCCGGGCGAGCAGCAGCAGGTGGCGCGCTCGTTCATCGACAAGATCGAGAAGGTGCTGGGCCCGCAGCGCGACATCCCCGCGCCCGACGTGGGCACCAACGCGCAGACGATGGCCTGGTTCATGGACGAGTACGGCAAGCTGCACGGCCACACGCCGGCGATCGTGACCGGCAAGCCGATCGCGCTCCAGGGCTCCTACGGCCGCGAGGCCGCGACGGGCCGGGGCGCGGTGTTCGTCTTCCTCGAGGCCGCGCCCGGCCTGGGCATCGACCCCGCCGAGGCCACCTTCGCGGTACAGGGGTACGGGAACGTGGGCTCCTGGGCGGCGCGGATCCTCCAGGACCTCGGCGCCACCATGGTCGGCGCCTCCGACGCCAGCGGGGCCATCCACTCCGCCGCCGGCATCGACGCCCACGGCCTGCACGCCCACCTCACCGCGGGCGACCCCATCGCCTCGTTCGAGGGGACCGACTCGATCGACCCCGAGGAGCTCGTCGGGCTCGAATGCGACGTCTTCATCCCGGCGGCTCTCGGCGGCATGATCCGCGAGGACAACGCCGACTCGATGCGCTGCAAGGTGGTGGTGGAGGGCGCCAACAGCCCCACCACGCCGGCCGCCCACGAGATCCTCGAGCGCAAGGGCGTGCTGATCATCCCCGACGTGCTGGCCAACGCCGGCGGCGTGGTCGTCTCCTACTTCGAGTGGGTGCAGAACCTCCAGCACTTCCGCTGGGACGAGGAAGAGGTGAACGAGCGCCTGGGGAAGATCATGCGGCGGGCGTACGCCGAGGTCGCAGCCAAGGCCGCGGACGACTCCGTGTCGCTGCGAGTCGCTGCGTTCGAGCTCGGTATCGAGCGCGTGGTGGAGGCCGCCCGCACGCGCGGGTACCTGCCCTAGACCGAGTCCAGGAAGAGAAACGGGGACCGCCCGCCCCGGCGATCCCCGTCTCAGTTCAGCGGCGTCCCTTGCCGCTAGTTAACGACGGAACCCTCCGTGCCGTCGTACCACAGGTCTCGGCGCGCGAACGCCGTCACCCAAAAAAGGGACTCAGAAGCTCATACAGGCGTCCAGCTACGTGGACGCCGGCGGACTACTCGTCGAAGTCGAAGTCCCGGGGGGGCTTCTGCTCGAACCAGAGCCGGTCGTGCTCGGGCGTCTCCTGAAGGAAGTCGGGCGTCTCCTCGAGCACGTCCTCGTCGTCCCCCGCGGGCTCTCCCGGCACCGGCTCCTCCGGCGCGGGCTCCTCGAGGGCGTCGAAGCCCTTCGTGGGCGTGTCCCCGGTGGACTGCTGTTCGACCGCCGGCTCGGGCTCGGGCTCGACCGCCGGCTCCGGCTCCGGCTCGGGCTCCGCGATCACCTCCGGCTCGGGCGCCGGCTCTGCCTCGGCGACGGGCTCCGGCTCGGGAGCGACCTCCGCTTCCGGCGCAGCCTCCTCGGCCTCCGCGGCCTCCTCGGCCTCGGGCTCCGCCTCCGCCTGCTGCTCGCGGCGGGCGGGGCCAAGCGCCTCGTGCTCCTGGCGCTGAACTTCGTCCTCCGCAGCCCCGTGAGCGCGCTTCAGCTCCAGGTGCTGGCGGATGGCATCGTCGAGAACGCCCATCGCGCCGGAAGCCTAGAACACGCTCCACGACGATCGTCGGCCGCTCAGGCGGTCACCGTTTCGGCGCGCTCGACCCGGTTCTTCCCAGCCCGTTTGGCGCGATAGAGGGCGGCGTCGGCGGCGGCCACCAGAGAATCCTTGTCCGACGCGCTGGAGGGCACGGAGGCCACCCCGAAGCTGGCCGTGACGCGCAGGTCACCGTTGCCGTCGAGTCGCGGGATCCGCAGGTCGGCGATCGCCTCCCGCATGCGCTCGGCGAGCTGGGCCGCGCCCACGATCTCGGTCTGGGGGAGCACCACGGCCATCTCCTCGCCGCCGTAGCGCGCCGGCTCGTCGATGTCGCGGGAGAGCTCGCGCAGCACGCTCGCCACCTCGGCCAGGACCTCGTCGCCCTGCAGGTGCCCGTAGGTGTCGTTCACGCCCTTGAAGTTGTCGAGGTCCAGCAGCACGAAGCCGACGGGCGTGTTGAACCGCCTGCCGCGCTCGAACTCGCGGTCGAGGGTCCCGTGCATCTGGCGGACGTTGGAGAGGCCGGTCAGCTCGTCGGTGATGGCCTGGCGCTGGACCGTCTCGTGAAGGTCGGCGTTCTCGATCGAGGTCACGGCCTGGGCGACCAGGTAGTCGAGCAGGTCAGACTCCTGGGCCGAGAACGGCCGCTCCTTACGTGCCAGCGCGATCACACCGAGATGCTGCGCGGTGCCTCTCGTGCCCAGCCGGGCCTTCAGCGAGATCGCGATGCCGTGCGCGCCCTCCGCGGATGCGGTTCTGGGCACCTCGCGGTCCGCGGTGTTCTGGGATTCGCGCGCGAGCTGCTCGGCGGTCGCGAGTGCGGATTCGAGCTCCCGGCCCGTCGTCCCCAGGGTCACCTCCTCGAGCATCGTGCCGTCGAGCGGTGCGCCGTGGCCGGCGTCGGCCTCGCACGCCTGCACGGCGTTCTCCACGGCGAGCGCGAACACTCCCTGCCGGTCGAGCCCGCGCGTCGATGCCTCACCGACCCGGCGGATGGCCGTCTCCAGCTCGAGCCGCTGGCGCTCGACCTCGTCGATCTTCGCCTCCAGCTGCCCGGACATGCGGTTGAACTCACGGCCCAGCTGCGCGAACTCGTCGTCGCCAACAACCGGTACTGGCTCGTCAAACCGCCCGCCGGCGAGTCGGCGAGCCGCCTCGAGGAACTGGCCGATCTGCTCCTGCAGGGCCCGCGAGACGAACAGCGTGCTCGCCAGCGCGAGCACGAGGAAGGCCACCAGCAGCGCGATCACCAGCAGCCGGTTCTGCGAGATCGAGTCGTTCTGCTCGGAGGCGTCGGTGAAGACCACCACCTCCTCCGCGCCGGCCGCCCTCTCCCTGCGGCCCCGGTACTCGTCGCCCGCAGCCTCGAAGTCGCCGGAGCCCTCCGGCGCCGTGCGCACACCGGGCACGGTGGAGGCCACGGCGCGGCCGCCACGGAGGACGAGCAGCTCCTGCCGGCTGCGCTCGCGAACCGTGCGCGCGAGCGTCCGGGCGTCGGTGACCGAGACCGACAACGTGCCGAGGGTGCCGCCGCTGCGGGCGTTGAGCTGGGCCCGAGCGGGGGCGACCCCGCGCAGGGAGCCGCCACGCAGGAGCGGGGAGGCCGGCTGGGTGACCGACACCGAGACCACGCCCCGGCCCGCGGCGATCTCGTCCAGGCGCCGCGCCGCCGCGCGGCGGTCGCCGCGTCCCAGCGCGGCGGTGAGCTCGGGGTCGCGCGCCACCCGGCGCAGCTGCGCCCGCGCGGCCACGCGTCCCTCGTCATAGGCGGAGAAAGCCACCGTGAGTGCCGTCGCCAGGCCCGCGTCGGTCTTACCGCGCTCGCTCGAGGCGGTGATCGAAAGCAGCGCCACCCCGATGGCCACCATCGGCACGATCACGATGATCGCGAAGAAGACCCGCAGCCTGCCGCGGAAGGTCACGCGCGGAGGCTAGCTTGGCGGGGGGCCATACGGGGTACCGTTGACGCGTGGGTCGCTTTTGGCGGGACGCTGCGCCTTCGCATCGTGCGGAACCGGGCCGCTCGAACGGGCTGGCGCCCGAGCCGCCTGCGCGCGGTCTCCGGGTGCTGGTGGCCGGAGGAGCCGGGTTCATCGGCTGCGTCTTGATCGAGCGGCTTCTGGCCCGCGGTTACCGGGTGCGGGTGCTCGACCGGCTCTATTGGGGCGAGGGTCCCCTCAGCGCGGTCCGGGACCGCATCGAGCTGGTCGTGGCAGACACCAGGAACATGCCGCAGTCGGCCTTCGAGGACGTCGACGGCGTGATCAACCTGTCGGGGCTGTCGAACGATCCCACCGCCGAGTTCGACCCCGAGGCGAACTGGCAGATGAACGCGATCGCGACGGAGAAGATGGGACAGGCCTGCGTCGCCCACGGGATCAGGCGGCTCGTGTTCGCGTCCTCCTGCTCGTTGTATGACGGGCTACCGCCGGGCATGTGGGACGAGACCGCGCCAATCGTGCCGCGCGGCGCCTACGCGACCTCCAAGCGCTACGGCGAGGAGGCGCTGCTCGAGCTGGCCGGCTCTTCGGACCTCGCGCCTGTGATCTTCAGAAACGGCACCGTGTACGGCTGGTCACCCCGGATGCGCTTCGACCTGGTGGTGAATACCTTCGTCAAGGACGCGCTGCTCTCCGGCAAGCTCAATCTCCACGGCGGCGGCTGGATGTGGCGCCCGCTCGTGGAGGTGCGCGATGCGTCCGACGCGATGATCGCCGGGCTCGAGGCGCCGGAGGAAAAGGTGCGCGGCGAGATATTCAACGTCCTGCACTCGAACTACCAGATTCGCGAGCTCGCGATGCTCGTGGCGGGCTCGGTTCAAATGAAGGGCCGAGCGGTCGAGCTCACCGAGAGCCCAGCCCCCGAGCTCACCCGCGACTACGAATGCTCGAACGTGAAGCTCTCCCAGCGGCTCGGCTTCATCCCCAGCGGGTCCGTGGTCGAGGCCGTGGGCGAGCTGTTGAATCGACTCGACCTCGAGGATCGAGCAATGCTGAGCGACCCGCGCCACTCCAACATCCGCTGGCTCGAGCTGCTCGCTGAGGTTAAGCCGGGGATCGAGACGTTCGACTCGGTCACGTGAGCGGAGCGCGGGCGCTGATCACCGGCGGGGGCGGCCAGCTCGCGTCAGACCTCCAGCGGCTGCTCGGCGGGGAGTCACGCTCCTACGACCGATCCGAGCTGGACGTGACGAACGACGAGCAGGTCGCCGCCGCATTCGAGGAACAGCGCCCGGAGGTGGTGTTCAACTGCGCCGCCTTCCACAACGTGGAGGTGTGCGAGACCGAGGAGGACCGGTCCTTCGAGGTCAACGCGCGCGCCGTGAAGCGCCTCGCCCAGCGGTGCGCGGCGAGCGGCGCGCGGCTGGTGCACGTGAGCACCAACTACGTGTTCGACGGGACCGCCGAGCGCCCGTACACCGAGACGGACCTGCCCAATCCGCGTTCGATCTACGCGCTGTCCAAGCTGGCGGGCGAGTACGCCGCGCTCGCCTATGCCCCGGCGTCGATCGTGGCTCGAACCGCGGGTCTCTACGGGCTGCACGGGAGCGCTTCCAAGGGGGGGAACTTCGTGAGCCGGATGGTCGCGCGCGCCCGCGAGCAGGGGGCGCTGCAGGTGGTGGCCGACCAACGCCTGACCCCCACGTACACGGCCGACCTGGCCGAGGCTCTGATCGAGGCACTCGAGCGGGATTCCGACGGCCTCCTGCACCTGACCGCCTCCGGAGCGTGCTCGTGGCACGAGTTCACCGTGGAGATCCTGCGCCTCGCCGGCATCGACGCTCCGGTCGAGGCGACCGAGACGACCATCGCTCCCGGGGCGGCCGACAGGCCCCTGAACGGGGTGCTCGGCAGGCAGCGCGCCGATGAGCTCGGCCTGACCGGCCTGCGCGATTGGCGGGACGCTCTTGCGGAGTACATGGACGCAGCCGGGCTGCTGGTCAGGTCACGGCCCGTAGTGGAAGGGCAGGTCGGCCTCGACCTCGGATAGCGACGGAGCCGACGCGTCACGTTCGGAGGGTTGCAGCTCGATGCCTGTGGGCCATTCGATGCCTACCTCCGAATCGTTGTAGGCGATCCCGCGCTCCGTGTCGTCGGAGTAGTACGCGTCGATCTTGTACATCACGTCCGCGGTCTCGCTGGTGACGCAGAAGCCGTGCGCGAAGCCGATCGGGACGTACAGCTGATGAAGGTTCCCATCAGTCAGTTCGAAGCCCTCCCACTCGCCAAAGGTGGGTGAGCCCTTCCGCAGGTCCACGACCACGTCGAGGATGGCTCCACGCGCGCATCGCACGAGCTTCGACGCGCCACGGCCGATCTGGAAGTGCATTCCCCGGACGACGCCGCGGCCCGACCGCGAGTGGTTGTCCTGGACGAACTCGTCGGGGATGCCGAGCTGCGCGAATACCCCCGCCCGGTAGGTCTCCGTGAAGAATCCGCGCTCATCGCCGTGCACCAGGGGCTCGATCAGGATCGGGCCGTCGAGGCGTGTCTGTCCCCGCTTCACCGAGGAAAGCCTATTGGCGCGATAGCCGGGCCTGCTCCATCCGTATAACCCCGCGCCGGGAATCCTGTACCCGGGGCGAATGACTGCGCCGACGGGGCGCCGGAGACTGCCCGGCGGAGCGCCAAACCCCCACGAAGGAGTCCTCATTTGAAGCTCGTGATCGGCATCGTCCGGCCTGAGAAGGCCAACGACGTGCTCGAAGCCCTCTACCGCGCCGAGGTGCGCGGGTTCTCGATGGGCCGGGTACAGGGCCACGGAGGTGAGCTCGACCGCGTCGAGACCTACCGCGGCACCACCGTGCAGATGGGCCTCTCGGACAAGATGCGGTTCGAGGTCGCGGTCTCCGACTCGTTCGTGGAGCCCACGATCGAGGCGCTCTGCGAGGGCGGGCGCACCGGCGAGGTCGGCGACGGCAAGGTGTTCGTGGTTCCGCTCGAGCGTGCGATTCGTATCCGCTCGGGCGAGACCGAGGAACTCGCCGTAACCCCCGTGGGCTCATGAACGGCATCGACACGGGGGACACCGCTTGGATGCTGGCGGCGACGGCGCTCGTCCTGCTGATGACGCCCGCCCTCGGCCTCTTCTACGCCGGCCTGGTCCGGTCCAAGAACACTCTCAACACGTTCATGATGTGCGTGGCGGCGATCGCGATCGCCACCGTCACGTGGGCGGCCATTGGCTACTCGTTCGCGTTCGGCGACGCCAACGAGATCATCGGCGGCTTCGACTACGCGTTCATGAAGGACGTGACGTTCGAGCCGCTCGAGGGCCAGACCATTCCGCACCTGCTGTTCTTCGCCTTCCAGGCGACCTTCTGCATCATCACCGTGGCGCTGGTGTCGGGCGCGGTGGTGGAGCGGATGCGCTTCAGCGCCTTCATGATCTTCGCCGCGTTGTGGTCGGTGCTCGTCTACTCGGTGCTCGCGCACTGGGCGTTCGGCCCCGGCTGGCTGCTCAACGGCGGCACGCTCGATTTCGCGGGCGGCGTCGCCGTTGAGATGGCTTCGGGCTTCTCGGCTCTGGCGGCGGCGCTCGTGGTGGGCGCGCGCAAGGACTACGGCCGCCAGGCGTTGCTGCCGCACAACGCGGTTTACGTGCTGCTCGGCGCCGGCTTGCTGTGGTTCGGCTGGTTCGGGTTCAACGGCGGCAGCGGCTTCAACGCCGGCCAGAACAGCGTGCTCGCGTTCACGAACACGCTGCTCACTCCCGCCGCCGCGCTGATCACCTGGTTCACGCTCGACCTGATCCGCGGCCGCACGGTCACGGCGATCGGAGCGGCCACGGCGATCATCGTCGGCTGCGTGCTGATCACACCCGCGGGCGGCTTCATCAGCCCCGGCTGGGCCCTGGCCCTCGGCGCCGCCGGGGCCATCCCGTGCTGGGCGATGGTCGCCTACCGGCCGCGCACCCGGGTGGACGAGACCCTGGACGTGCTCGCCGCCCACGGAATCGCGGGCTTCACTGGCATCCTGTTCATCGGGTTCTTCGCCAACAAGTCGTGGAACGGGATCTCGGATGGGCTGATCTACGGCAACGCGGCCCAGCTGTGGGACCAGGTCAAGGCGGCGGTCGCAGCTCCGGCGTATGCGTTCGTGGCCACCTTCATCCTGCTGAAGGTGCTCGGCGCCCTGATGCCCCTCCGCGCCGACGAGCGGCAGGAGTCGATCGGCATGGACATCCTGGAGCATGGCGAGGAGGCCTACGCCACGGGCGAGGGCGCCATCCTCGTCATGCCGGACTTGGACGGGGAGACAGAGGTGCCGGTGGCGAACCCGGCGTAGTCAGGAGCCGGGGGGCCGGTACTCGACGGAGCGCTTCGCGGCCGCGTCGACCTCCTCGGGAGTCACCAGGACAACCGTCTTCACCGTCACCGCGCCCGTCGCGTTCACCGTGAGCGCGACGGCGGTGGCGGCCTCGTTGTCGGGCAGGTCGCAGACCACGTAGGCATCCGAGTCGCCAAAGGCGAAGTAGAAGCTCTCGAGCGATCCGCCGACGCTCTCGGCGACCTTGGCAACGGCCTCGGTCCTGCTCGTCCCGCCGGCGTTCTGGAGGCCCTTGACGCCCTCCTGCTTGTACGAAGCCTCTAGTAGGTACTTGGGCATGCCGCCTCCTGGGGTTGACGTCGTTCCGGCCACCCTCCCACCCAGGGTGGCCCGGGGCAAGGGGTCGCGGAAAGGCCGGACCATGCCGATACCACCCGTATGGGTCACAGATGAAGCAGCTGACCGAGCTGCGCCGGCCACTGCTCATCGTGGGGGGAGCCCTCCTGGCTCTGAACTGGGCCCAAACGCTTTCCGGCTTCGGCGGCGTGGAGATGGCCGACTTCTTCAGCCGCTGGGTCTACGACGCCATCTTCGTGGTGGCCGCCCTCGTCTGCTTCTCGTGGGCGATCGGACACCGGCGTGGGCGCGTGGCAGCGATCGCGCTCGGCGCCGGATTGCTGGCGTTCATCGCCGGCAGCGTCATCTACTCGCTGGTCCCGGACCTCGACGCGGTGCCGATCCCCTCGATCTCCGATCCGCTCTGGCTCGCCATCTATCCCTGCGCCTACGTCGCGCTGCTTGTCCTCGTCCGCTGCCGCGTCGGCACGACGCTGCTCGCGACACGGCTCGACGGAGTGGCGAGCGGGCTCACGGTGGCTGCAGTGCTTGCCTGCGTCTCCCTGCCGACCGCGATAGCCGCGACCGGTGGCACACCCCTTCTCGAGCACGCCACCAACCTCGCGTATCCGATCGGCGATTTGATCCTCCTTGGCGGAGTGGTCAGCGCGGTGGCGCTCACGGGCTGGCGAATGGACCGTGTCTGGATCATGCTCGCGGCAGCGATCCTCGCCTGGGTGGCGGCCGACCTGATCTTCCTGAAGGACCCCTCCCCGCTCCTGGGTTACGTGGCCGACGCCCTGGTGCTCACCGGCGCGATCGGCATGGCGGCCGCCGTGACAAGCGAGGGCAGCACCGACCGCGCACGGCCCAGCACCGGCACCCGCGGCCTGTTTCTTCCGATCGGCTTCGGCGTGGTGGCGCTCGTGGTTCTCGGTCTTGGCGAACCGCTCTCTCTGAACCCTCTGGCACTCGGCCTTGCCGCGGGGGCCCTGGCGGTGGTGCTCGCGCGCATGGCGCTTGCCCTGAAGGAGAACCACGCCCTGCTCGGTGAGAGCCGGATCGAGGCGATCACCGACCCGCTCACGGGCCTGGCCAACCGGCGCAAGCTCAAGCTGGACCTGGAAGGCGCGCTGGACACCGGAGCCGCGCACACCCTTGTGATGCTCGACCTGAACGGGTTCAAGACGTACAACGACAGCTACGGGCACGGTGCGGGAGACGTCCTGCTGAATCGCCTCGGCACCACCCTCGGGACCGCCATGCGCGGGCGTGGCGAGGCGTACCGCATGGGCGGCGACGAGTTCTGCGTCCTTGCGGAGGGCGTGACAGCGATGGACGAGCTGTCGCGCTACAGCGCGAAGGCGCTAGCCACGAGCGGCGACGGCTTCTCGATCACGGCGGCCCACGGCGCCGTGGCTCTACCCGCCGAGGCCGAGGATCCCACCGGTGCGCTGGCCCTCGCCGACGCGCGCATGTACGGGAACAAGCACTCCGGACGCCAGCCCGCGTCCCGCCAGTCAGCCGACGTGCTCGCGGCGGTGCTGGAGGAGCGCGCGCCAAGGCTCGCGCACCATGTCCGCGCCGTCCGCGACCTGGCCTGCGCCACCGGCGAGAGCCTGGGCATGTCCGGCGACGAGCTCGGCGCGTTGCGTCACGCCGCCGCCCTTCACGACATCGGCAAGATGGCGATACCCGAGGCGATACTGAGCAAGCCGGGCCCGCTGTCCGACGAAGAGTGGCACCTGGTCCAACAGCACAGCGTGATCGGCGAACGGATCCTGGCCGCCGCACCGGCGCTCGAGCAGAGCGCGGCCCTGGTGCGCGCCCACCACGAGCGCGTGGACGGGAGCGGCTATCCGGACGGCCTCGCCGGCGCCGAGATCCCGCTGGGCGCCCGCATCATCCTCGTGGCCGACAGCTTCGATGCGATGACGTCGAAGCGGACCTATGGCCCAACGCTCACCAGCGCGGCGGCACTGGCCGAGATCCGGCGCTGCGCGGGCACGCAATTCGATGTCGAAGTTGTGACCGCGTTCGAGCAGGTGGTCATCGCCGCCGAAACTCCGTCGGAAGCGGCCGCTCGGCCGTCGGTCGAAATCGCCTAGGCAAACTTCAGCGCGCCGGGCTGACGCATACTTGTCCGCATGCCCACGCCCCTGATCGAGTTCCCAGCCGACGATGCCGATCGTGCCCGCCGCTTCTGGGGCGGAGTTCTCGGCGTCGATCTCGTAACCCGGCCCGCCGAGGCCGGATCCGGCTGGGAGGCGGACACCGACGGCCTGCGCCTCGGGGTCCACGAGCGTGGAGCCGGCCCCGGGGACACGGCATCGCTTCCCTATTTCACGATCGCCGACATGGACGCGACCCTCGCGCGCGTCACCGAGTTGGGCGGCTCGGTTATCCACCCCGGCGAGCGGTGGGCGATCTGCCGGGACTCCGAGGGGAGCCCGTTCGCGCTGGCACTAGGTTCGCCCAGCGCGCCCATTGCTCGGTGAGGTCCGCGCCGGTCTCGAAGTCGAAGCTGGGCTCCCATCCAAGACGCTGCCGCGCCTTCTCCGTTGAGGCCGGGGCCAACTGCGCCTGGAGCATGACCGACACCGGATCGGGCAGGTGAACCGGATCGCCTGCGCGCACTCGGTCAAGCAGCCGAGCGACCGGCCCCTTCCTCCGCCGCTTCTTCCGCCAGCGAGCGATCACCTCATCGGCCGGCATCGACACGGTCCGCTGCCCGCCGATCATGCGCGCGAAGCGTTCGTAGAAATCGCGGTAGGTGATCGGCTCGCCAGAGATCAGGAACGCCTCGCCCACCGCCTCCTCGCGCTCCGCGGCCAGGAGCACCGCGTCGGCGACGTCATCGACGTACACGGCGTTGCAGATGCCCGCACCTCCGTCGATCAGCGGCACCAGCTTCGACCGAAGCTGCTTGAGCACGCGCTCGGTCCAGGCGACCCCGAAGGGCCCGTACACGGCGGTGGGCTGGATGACCGACACGGGGAGTCCCCGTTCCCGGTGGTACTGGAAGGCGAGCTCCTCCGCCTCGAGCTTCGCGTCTCCGTAGGCATCCCCCGAAGCGAATCGCGGGAGGGTCTCGCGCAGGACCGGGGCCGAGGGCACGCCGTAGACCATCACGGTGCTCAGGTGCACCACTCGCCGCGCGCCCGTCCGAACCGCCGCCTCGAGGACGTTTCGCGTCCCTTCGACGGTCACGGCGCGCCGCTCGGCCGCGTCGCCGTGCGTTCCGTAGGCGCAGTGGATGATCACGTCGCAGCCCGCGGCGGCCTCGCAGACCCCGCCGAGATCGGTCACGTCGGCTCGGGCGAACTCCACCGGATGACGCGCGATGCGTACGCCTCCGGCAAAGTCGCGGACCAGGGCGCGCACGCTCACCTGCCCCGAGGCGAGCCGCTCCACGATCCGGCCGCCGATGAATCCCGAGGCGCCCGTCACGAGTACACGCCGGCCCATCAGTTCTGACGCTCCCATGGATGGATCAGCGGAAGCCGCTCCCGATAGCAACGCTCGAGCACCTCGACCGACCTCCGGCCCTCCCGCCCGCTCACCACGGGATCGACACCCTCCCGGACCGCACGCTGGAAGTCCGCGAACTGACGCACGAACACCTCGCGTCTCGTGGAGGTCCCCTCGGTCGGCTCGACCGGCTCCCACTCGCCGCCGGAGGGGCGGAACCGCACCCGCGGGGATGGCTCGGAGCCGGCATCCTCGAGCAGCAGTGTCCCGTCGGCGAAGTCAACCTGGATCGAGTCCGGGACCTCCCTCAGCTTGGTCACGATGACCCGGCCGCTCACCCCGCTCTCGAACTCCAGCTCCACGTGGGCCTCCGCCTCGACGCCGCCGCGCGCGTCGTCGCGGTAGCTCAACCGCGCGACGGATCCGAACCACCACGACGCGAGGTCGAGGGCGTGGATGCCGAGGTCGGCCAGCGCGCCGCCCCCGGCCTGTGCCCGGTCGAGCGC
This sequence comes from uncultured Thermoleophilaceae bacterium, assembly GCA_963825775.1. Classification (GTDB taxonomy): domain Bacteria; phylum Actinomycetota; class Thermoleophilia; order Solirubrobacterales; family Thermoleophilaceae; genus JAAYBF01. Next base: position 58,810 of record CAWGUV010000019.1, read on the forward strand.
GAAGCTCGATCGCATCGGCCACCGGTACAGCCCGCCCTCGGAGAGCTCGAAGCGGTGGGCAGGTCCGAACCGTCGCTCGTGGACCGCTGCGGCCACGAGCCTGTTGGCGCCGAAGAACCTGCGCTGAAGACCGACCGCCAGGACGCTTCCCGACCGGGTGGCGCTGTCGATCATGCGATCGCAATCGGCCACGCTCAGGGCCATCGGCTTCTCGACGAGGACGTGCACGCCGGCATCCAGAAGCTCCACCGCCATCGGCGCGTGCAGGCGATGCGGCACGGCGAGCAGGACGGCCTCGGCCAGCCCGATCACCTCGCGATGATCGGACGCGGTCCAGCCGATGCCGTTCTCCCCGGCGAGCTCTCGCGCGCGCTCGCCGTTCGCATCCACCAGCCCGACGACCTCGACGTCGCGTGATCCCGACAGCGCGGGAAGATGGATGTTCTGGGTGATGGCTCCGCAGCCGACGACCGCTAGCTTCAGCCGTGGCCTTTCGATCGTTCGACCTTGCAGCCGAGGTGACACGCTACCCGGACGTGTCGGTCGTCGTCCCGGTGCGAAACGGTGCCGACACGATCGCCGACTGCGTCGACTCGCTGCTGGCGCTCGACTTCCCGAGCGACCGGTTCGAGGTGCTCGTCGTGGAGAACGCGTCGACCGACGCCACGCCGGCGATACTCGAGCGGTACGCCGACAGGGTGCGATTGCTCCACGAGCCGAGCCTTGGTCCCTCACACGCCCGCAACACAGGCATCCACCAGGCGCGCGGCGAGGTGATCGCCTTCACCGACGCCGACTGCCGGGTCGACCCGAGCTGGCTCACCGAGCTCGTCCCGGCCCTCAGCGGCGAGGGCGTGGGGATGGCGGGCGGCCCGATCTTCGCCACCCGGCCCTGCAACTACGTCGAGCGATTCGGGGAGACGATCCACGACCACGAACGAGCGATCACATTCTGCGTCCCCCCGTACGTGATCACCGGCAACTGCGCCGCCAGGAAGTCGACGCTCCAGGCGGTCGGAGGCTTTGACCCGGCGTTTCTGCGATCACAGGATGCGGATCTCTCGTTCCGCGTGTCGAGCGCCGGTCACCGGCTGGTCTTCGCCGGTGGCGCGATCGTCTATCACCGCAACGAGCGAACGCTTCGCGGCCTGGCGCGCGAGGGGTTCCAGCATGGACTCTGGACCGTGCCGTTGTTCCGGAGACACCGATCGCTCCCCGGGGCGGGCCGCCGCTTCAATCCCGGGCCGTACCTGAGGCTCGCGTCGAGCCTGCTGCGAAGCGTCGTCGGCCCCGATCGGCTCGAGGCGCGGTGCGCCTCCGCCTTCAACCTCGGGAAGCTGGCGGGGAAGGCGTCGGGGTTGGCTCGGTTTCGTAGGCTCCGGCTGTGAGTACCCGCCCCGCGGTCGTCGAACTGGCAACTCCGCCCGTCACGACGCCGGCGATCAGGGCCGTGGAGGTCCACAAGACGTTCCAGCTGCCGCACGAGCGCTACACGACGCTGCGCCAACGCGCCCGGCACCCCCTGAGCCGCCAGACGTTCGAGGTGCTGGATGCCGTCGCGGGGGTGAGCTTCGAGGTGCCGCGCGGCGAGTTCTTCGGCGTCGTGGGAAAGAACGGAAGCGGGAAGAGCACCCTGCTGCGCTGCCTCGCGGGCATCTACCCGGCCGACTCGGGGCAGATTGCCGTCGAGGGGCGCCTTGCGCCCTTCATCGAGCTCGGCGTCGGATTCAACAAGCGGATGACCGCACGAGAGAACGTGATGACCAGCGCCGTCCTGCTCGGTCTGAGCCGCCGCGAGGCGGTCGCGCGGTTCGACGAGATCGTGGCGTTTGCCGAGCTCGAGCGCTTCGTCGACCAGGAGCTGGGGAACTATTCGAGCGGCATGGTGCTGCGGCTCGCGTTCGCGATCACCGTGCACGTCGATGCCGACGTCTTCCTCTACGACGAGGTTCTCGCCGTCGGCGATGCAGCCTTCCAGGAGAAGTGCTTCCGGCACTTCGACCGGCTCCGTGCGGAGGGGAAGACGATCGTGTTCGTGGCGCACGACATGAACAGGGTCAGGGAGATCTGCGACCGCGCGATGTTGCTTCACGAGGGGCGAGTCGTGGCCGTGGGCGATGCGGTCGACGTGGCCGAGCGCTATGAGGCTCTGAACGCCGGATGGGAGCCGCCGCCCGCGGAGGCCGTTCACGCCGGCCCCCTCCACATCCTCGCCTCGGCGGTCATCTCTCCTGGGCGCCGACCCTGCGCGATTCCCGGTGCTCACGTGGACATTGGCGGTGAGCGACTTCAAGCTGAAGTACGCCGGGACGGCTCTCAACTGGGCATGGGCCATCGCGCGCCCGCTCACGCTGTTCGGCGCGATGCTGTTCCTCTTCACCGAGCTCGGCCGCTTCAACACCGCAGTGAGCCACTACCCCGCGAACCTGCTCACGTCGGTCGTGCTGTGGACGTTCTTCGCACAGGTCACCGCGAGCTCGGTCACGAGTCTTTCGAAGCGGGCTGACGTCCTCCGAAAGCTCCCCTTCGCACACCTCGCCGTGCCGGGCTCAGCACTGCTCGCGGGAGCCTTCGACTTCGGCATCAACCTGGCGGTGGTCTTCGCCGTGATCCTCGGGTCGGGCATCACCCCGCAGGCGGGCTGGCTCGAGCTCCCGGTCCTCCTGCTTCTCCTGGCCACCCTCACCACCGGCGTCTCGCTGCTCCTCTCGGCCCTCTACGTGCGCTACCGCGACACCGACCAGATCTGGTCGATGGTGAGCCAGGTGATCTTCTTCCTCACGCCGACCTTCTACGTCGCCGCGAGCCTGTCCGCGGACAAGGCCCAGGCGCTCCTGCTCGTGAATCCGATCGCGGCCATCCTGACCGAGGTGCGGCACGCCGTGATCGATCCGAGCGCGCCGAGCGCGGCCGCGGTCCTCGGTGACCCTCTACTCGTTGCGGTGCCCATCGCGATCACGCTGGGCACGCTCGCCCTCGGAGTGGCCGTCTTCCGCCGCGAGAGCCTGCGGGCAGCCGAGCTGGTCTGACGCCTTGGAGCTGTACGGCGAGCTCTACCGGCGAGCGCTGTTCCCGGTCTGGGACGGCGTGATCAAGCGCCGCCCGACGCTGCGACACCTGCGTCTCCTGGAGGAGAGCCAGTGGTGGTCTCCCGACGAGCTGGCCCGATTCCAGGCGACCGAGCTCCGGCGCCTTATCTCCCACGCCCACGCCAACGTGCCGTTCTATCGCGAGCGGTTCGACGAGGCGGGGGTCGACCCCTCATCCATCACCTCGGCCGCCGAGCTGGCGTCGATCCCCCTGCTCACTCGGGCCGACGCCCAGGAATCGACCGAACAGCGACGTTCGTCCGCCCCACCGTTCGCTGCGATCAGGAAGAGCACGAGCGGGTCTACGGGACAGCCGCTCGCGTTCGAGTACGACGCCGGCTCGGAGTGGTGGCGGCAGGCGATCCGGATGCGCGGTTACGGGTGGGCGGGGTACCGGCAGGGCGATCGGACGCTCCACCTCTGGAGCGACCCGCCGCGCCACCGCCGAACGTGGTGGCGGACCTTCAAGCATCGCCGGTGGGTCGCGACCGATCGAGGCATACGGCGCGAGGTCTATGTGGACGCGACCGTCCGCTCGGAGGAGCTCTGGGACCGCACCGTCGACATGATTCGCCGCAGGCGCCCGCACGCGATCGTCTGCTACGCCCAGGCGGGGGTCGAGCTGGCGCGCCACGTGGTCGCAAACGACGCGCGCGATTGGGAGACGATTCCGGTCATCTGCGGAGCGGAGCCGCTGCTACCGGGCGACAGGGCGATCCTCCAGCAGGCCTTCGGACCGGCCGCGTTCGAGACCTACGGGAACCGGGAGGTGATGCTGATCGCGACGGAATGCGAGGAGCACGACGGACTTCACCTGCAGGCCGAGAACCTCGTGGTGGAGGTCGTCGTGAGGGGCGGGAACACCGATGGGACGCGCCCCGCCGCGCCCGGGAGAGGTCGGCGAGGTGGTGGTCACCGACCTCCACAACCTGGCGATGCCCTTCATCCGCTACCCGACCGGCGACCTCGCGACGGCGGCGGACGCCTCGCCCTGCGGGTGCGGGCGAGGACTGCCCAGAATCGCCGCCGTTGAAGGACGGACGTCGGACGTCCTCGAGGGTGCTGACGGCCGTCAGGTCAGCGGCATCGCGCTGATGATCCCGTTCCAGAATCTCGGCCCGGCGGTGCGCCAGTTCCAGGCGGTGCAGCGGCGCGATCGCTCGCTGACGGTGCGCGTCGTGCCGGGTCCGGACTTCGACGATTCGTCCCGGATGCAGATCCACCGCGACTGCGAGAACTATCTGCCGGGCCTGCCGGTGACGATCGATGTCGTGGACGCCATCGACCCGGGCCCGGGGGGAAGCTGCGATTCGTCTTCAGGGAAGCGGGCTGACCGCGGTCACCTCGGCGTAGAGCCGCCGGAGGCTCTCGGTCTGCCGCTCGAGCGTGAACTCGGCGCAGACGCGGCTCCTCCCCGCCTCACCCATCCGCCGCGCAAGGTCCCGATCGCACAGGGAACCGAGCGCGTCCGCCAGCTCCTGCGGCGAACGCCGCGCGCAGACCAGCCCCTCGACACCGTGGTCGACCGCCTCTCGCAGCCCACCGCAGTCGGTCACCACCACCGGCAGCTCGCAGGCCATAGCCTCGAGCACCGTGTTCGGCAGGCCCTCGGCGAGGCTCGCCTGCAGCAGCACGTCCGACGCCCACAGCCGCTCCCGCACCGCCTCCGGCCGAACGTCGCCGAGCAGCTTCACCCGCCCCTCGAGGCCGAGCTCGTGGATCAGGTAGCGCAGGCGACTGCGGTCGCTCGCCTCGCCCGTGTCCCGAGTGGGCTCGCCACCGACGATCTCGTACGTCACCGGGATACCGGAGCGGGCGAGCGACGCCACCGCCTCGAGCGCGTAGTCGTAGCCCTTCACCCAGGTGAGCCGGCCGATTCCGATGATGCGAAGGCCCTCCGGCGCCGGATCCGCCACCGGGGGCGGACGGAAGTAGTCGGTGTCCACCGCCGGATGGATCACGCGCGCCTTGCCGCGCTCGAGCCCGTGGCGCGCCGCCTCTTCGCGGATCGCCTCGGAGACGCAGTGCACCGCCGTCGCGCGGGCGAAGACCGAGGGGTAGGCGGCGGCGAGTTTGGCCCGGCCGGCATGAGGGTGGACGTTCACTCCCGAGCCCCTGACGCTCACCACGACCGGACACCCGCAGGCCTCGATCAGCGGCAGGGACCTGACCGCGGCCGACTCCCACTCGAAATGCAGGATGTCCGGCCGGGTGGCCAGGACCGTGATGGCGTCCGTCGCCGCTCCTCCCGGAGCCCGCAGGACCGCCATCAGCCGGCCCGGCCTGCTGACGAGCAGCCGCAGTCCGGCCCAGAGGACTCCCGCCAAGACGACCAACCGATTGTCCCCCTCAGCCGGGAGCCGAACCAGGCGCACGCCGGCCAGGCGCTCTCGCCGGCGCCGCGGTCCGCCGCGGGAGGCCACGGTCACCGCCATCCCGGCTGCGGCCAGGCCTTCGAGCTTTCGCCTCAGGAAGGTCTCGGGCGGCCAGCGGAGGCCGACCTCCACGAGGTGTGGCCGGCGAGCGGTCAGAGGACCGCCACTCGGTGCCGGATGCTTCCCGCCAGGCGGCCCGAGGCGCTGGGCGGCCGTCGCCACCCACCGACCCCGTCCGGCGCCCGTGCCGAGGGCGGGCGGCAACGTCACCAACAGCCGGGCCCACGTCATGACGGCGTGCACCGGGCTCGAGCGCACCATTCCAGCGGCCTTGAAGCGCCGGAAGAGCTGTCCCGAAGAGACTCCGTAGCGGTACTGCTGGCGAGCGAGCGAGCGCAGGTCCTGCCGATACTCGTGCTCGACCACCGCTCGCGGCGCGAAGCCCAGCCGATACCCGGCCAGCTGTGCTCGCCAGGACAGGTCGATGTCCTCACCGGCCGCGAACCGCTCGTCGAGTCCCCCAGCTGGTCGAAGGCCTCCGTCCAGATGCCGAAGTTGCAGCCGCTCGCGAAGCGCAGGAAGCCATGCGCGACCAACAGCGCGACCGTGACCGTCTGGGAGGGCTCCTCCTGCCAGCTGCGGACCTCCGCCCCATTGAGCGCTCGAGTGGAGAGGCTGCCGCCCACCAGATCCGCCCGGGTCGCGGCGCGGGTCAGTTCGGTGAGCCATTGCGGCGTGACGACGTCGTCGGCGTCGCAGAAGGCGATGAAGTCGCCCTCCGCGGCGGCCACCCCACGGTTGCGGGCATGAGCCGCGCCCCTCACGTCCGATGCCCTCACCAGGCGCGCGTTGCCCTTCCCGCCGGCCCACGCGCGCACGATCTCCACCGTGCCGTCGTCGGAACCGTTGTCCACGATCACGATCTCCCAGGCGCCGTCGTACTCCTGCGCCTCGACCGCCTCGAGCTGACGAAGGATCGAATCCGCCCCGTTGAGCACCGGGATCACCACGGAGGTGAGCCTCGGCATCGCACGCGGCGGCATCGGTGCATCCGCGACCGGAGCGCGCGTCGCCGGATGGTCTGGCGCCGCGATCCCGAGCAACGCCGAGAACTCGTGCTCTCGGACCGCGGCGGTGTGGGCCGAGAGGAACGTCTCGTGAGCCCGCCGGCCGAGCCGCTCACGGAGGTCCGGGTCGCGGGCGAGGCGGCGAAGCACGGCGGCGAGATCAGCCGGCGTCTCGAAGAAGCACGCATCGCGGCCGTCCTCGAGCACCTCGCCGAGCTGTGGCTTGCCCTCCACGACGATCGGCATGCCCAGCGCCATGTACTCGAAGAGCTTGGCGGGGAAGCCCGCCTCAGACCAGCACTCGCTGTAACCGATGTCGCACGCGGCCACCGCCGCGATCGCCTCGTGCTGGGGAAGCGGCCCGAGAAAGGAGACCGTGCTTCCGAGCCAGCCGGCGTCGGCGGCAGCCCTCGCGTAGCGCCGCAGGTCGGGCCCGTCACCGATGACCACCAGGTGGAGCGGAGGCTCGCTGTCGTCGCAGAGCTCCCGCCAGGCGGCGAAAATCGGCTTGAGGCGCGAGTAGACCAGCGAGCCCACGAAGGCGACGGCGACCGCGTGCTCCGGCACGCCGAGGGCGGCGCGGTCGGTCACCGGGATCGTGGCGAGCTCTGCGTCCGCCGTGTCGCGAAGCGTCCGGATACGCCCACGGGCGCTCCGCTGGGGGAGATCCTCGCCGAGGCGATCGTTGACCGTCAGGACCAGGTCGGCGGACCGGACGAGCAGCGCTTCGAGCGCGCGCAGAATGGGCCTGTACAGGCGTCGGCGCCAGCCCCGGCTGGTGGCCTGATCGACCTCAATCGACTGCAACGCGGTCACGTCCGCAACGCAGACGACCCGCTTTCGCAGCACCCCCTTGATCAGTGCCATCGCCGGCGCCTGAACCGCCGTGTTGGTCAACACGAGCTGTGGCCGCTCTCCCAGCGCGAGAAGGGCGAGCCTGGGGGCCAGCAGCAGGCCGAGGATCGCGTGCCGCCAGCCTCCATGTTCCACATTGCGGCTCTGGTCACGCCTTCCCGAGCGGAAGACGACAGGCCGGAAGCCGAGCTCCGCGAGCCACTCCTCCATGCGCGCGAAGCGGAGCTCGGGCGCCGCCGGGCTCAACATCGGGAGCGTCCGGCCGGTCCGGCCGGTGAGCAGCCACGCGGGCGACGGCGCACGCGCGGGGGCCCCGTTAGCCTGGCGATTCGTGACGGGAGGAGGCATCGGGGACACGCTCATTATCTGTTATCACGGCATCAGCGATAGCTGGCCGTCGCCGAGCGCGATCCCCGTCGAGCGCCTCGAGCGGCAGCTGTGCCACCTGCTCGAGCGCGGCTATCGCGGCACGACGTTCAGCGACGCCGTCCTCGCGCGCCCGCGCGGGAAGACCGTCGCGGTGACCTTCGACGACGCCTACCGCTCGATCGGCGAGCACGCGGCTCCGCTCCTGTCGCGACTCGGGCTGCCCGGGACCCTGTTCGTGCCGACCCAGTGGGTCGGCCGTGAGACGCCGATGGCGTGGTGGGGCATCGACCGGTATGTGGGCGGCCCGCACGAGACGGAGCTGCTGCCGCTCTCCTGGGCGGAGATCGCGGCATTGTCCGATGCCGGCTGGGAGATCGGCTCGCACACGCGCTCGCACCCGGACCTGAGGACCCTCGAGGACGACGCCCTGGACGCCGAGCTGGCCGGGTCGCGAGCGGACATCGAGGGACGGCTGGGCCGTCCCTGCCGCGCGATCGCCTATCCGTATGGACACCTCGACGGTCGCGTCATCCGCGCGGCCGAGCGCGCGGACTACCTCGCCGGCGCCGCGCTCCCTCTACGCATCCGCGGGTCACGGGCGCTCGAGTGGCCGAGGGTGGGGATCTACGCCAACGATTCGGACGCCCGCTTTCGAGCGAAGGCCTCGCCCCGCCGTCGGTGGCTCGTCGGCACGCCGACCGGCGAGAAGGTCCTGTCACGCCTGAGCCACCTCGGCATATAGACCCCGGAAGCTCTCGAGCTGACGCTCGAGCGTGAAGTCGGCCAGGACCCGCTCCCGGCCCGCCTCACCGAGCCTGCGCGCCACGGCCCGGTCGCGCAGGGAGCCCAGCGCCTCCGCCATGGCCTGCGGCGAGCGGCGTGGGCACACCAGACCGTTGGCTCCGTGTTCGACGAGCTCACCCACCCCGTCCCAGTCGGCCACGACCACCGGCCGGGCGCAGGCCATCGCCTCGAGCACCGCGTTCGGCGAGCCCTCGAAGTGGCTCGCCTGCAGCAGCACGTCCGACGCCCACAGCCGCTCACGGACCATCTCCTGCGAGACCTTGCCGAGCAGCTTCACCCGGCCCTCGAGGCCGAGCTCGTGGATCAGGTAGAGCAGCCGGGGGCGATCGGATGGCCTTCCGGTCACGGCGGAGGGCTCGCCTCCGAGGATCTCGTAGCTCACCGGCACTCCGGCGTCGGCCAGCGAGGCCACCGCCTCGAGCGCGTACTCGTAGCCCTTCTGCCAGATCAGGCGCCCGACCCCGATCACGCGCAGCTCCTCCGGGTCCCGGTCGTCATCCGGGGCCGGGGTGAAGAAGCCCACGTCGATCCCCGAGTGGATCACGCGCGCCCTGGCGCGATCGAGCCCGAAGCGAGCGGCCTCGTCGCACACGGCCTCGGACACGCAGTGGACCGCCGAGGCGCGGGCGAAGATGGCCGGGTAGGCGTTGGTGAGGCGCCGCTCCCCGATCCTCGGGCGGTAATAGATCCCGGCGTGGTTGCTCACGACCACCGGGCACCCGAACGCGTCGAACAGCGGCAGGAAGTGGGCAGCGTCCGGATCCCACTCGAAGTGGACCACCGCCGGCCCCTCGAGCATGACCACGACCAGGCCGCGGAGGAGCCCAATCGTGCGCCTCACGGGGCGGCCCGTTCGCCTGGCCGCGCGCAGCAGCCGTGCAAGCGCACGCGGCCGTCGCAGGCCCAGACGAATGCAGTCACGCGTCAATCCGGCCAGCGCCACCACGGCCCGGTCCTCCCGCCCAGGGAGACGCACGCGCCGGACGCCGCGGAGAACCTCGTCCCCGTCGCGGCGGGGGGTGACCGTCGCGACGGCGACCTCCATCCCGCCCGCGGCGAGCCCCTCGAGCTTGCGGCGAAGGTAGTACTCCGGCGGCCACTTCAACCCCACCTCGAGAAGGAGCGGTGCGCGGTCATTCCCCAAGGGCGCGATCCTACGCGCTGATGGAGCGTCCGCCACTCGCCGTGATCCTCGGCACCTCATGGAACGGCCTCAGCTTCGCCCGCAGCCTGGGCAGGCGCGGCGTTCCAGTCCTGCTGCTCGAGAGCAAGCGCAACCTCGGAAGCCACACGCGCTACGGAAAGGTGCTCGCCCTCCCGGCTCCGGACGACGACCCGGAGGCGTGGATGGCGACCCTGAGGTCCGTCGGCTCCCGCCTCACCGATCGCGGAGTGCTCGTGCCAATGGGGGATGCCCACGCGCTCCTGCTCTCGCGCCACGAGGAGGAGCTCAGGTCCTGGTTTCGCTTCGTGGTCCCGCCTCGCCGATCCGTGGAGCAGATCGTGGACAAGCGACAGCAGTACGCGGTCGCGCGAGAGGCCGGGATAGCGGTCCCCAACACCCACTTCCCGGAGTCGGCCGAGGAGGTGCGAGCGCTCTCCGCGCAGATGCCCTTCCCGTGCCTGCTCAAGCCCTACACCTCACACATCGCTCAGAGGAAACTGGGGGAGAAGGTCCTGGTTGCCCGATCGGCCGCCGGGCTCGTCTCGGGTTACGAACGACTAGCCGCCCTTGAGGTGCCCGCGATGGTGCAGGAGATGGTTCCGGGCGGGGATCGGGCGCTGTTCGGGTACCTCGCCCTGTGGGACAGCGATGGCCGCGAGCTCGCCTGGCTGACCAAGCAGAAGCTTCGACAGCACCCGCCGCGCTTCGGGAACGGGTCGATCCAGGTCACGGTGGAGTCGCCGGAGGTCGCGGAGCTGAGCCGGCGCCTCCTCCGGGCCTTCGACTACCGAGGGTACGTGGGCGTCGAGTTCAAGCTGGATGCCGCAACCGGCACCCACTATCTGATGGAGATCAACCCCAGGACGGTGTCGGGCAATCAGATGGCGATCAGCGCGGGCGTGGACTTCCCCTGGATCGGCTACCGCTACCTGACGGGGGCAGAAGGTGGCGCCGGGCCCCCTCCGGCCTTCCGGCCGGGCGTCAAGTTCGTGAATGAGGAGCTCGAGGCTCAGACCTACCTCGAACGGCGGAGATCCGAGGGCATGACCCTGCGTCGATGGGCGCGGTCGCTCCGGGGCGTGACGGCGCGAGCCGTCTGGGCCTGGGACGATCCGCTGCCGTTCGGGGTCCTGATGTGGCGAGCCGCTCACTGGCTCAAGAACTACAGGTAGATCACCCGCTGCTCGAGGCTTCCGAACGCGCGTCCGGATCGCTTGGCGGCGAGCCTCAGCCATTTGGCCCGGAACTCCGCGTTCCTCGCCGCTCGCGGGGCGTGCCTCAGAAGCCACGCCCAGTCGCGTGCCGCCTCACCGGACGGCGGTCGAGTCATACCCGCCGATCGAAACTGGCGATAGACCATCGGGGCGGCGCGCCCGTACCCGAAGTACGCCGACCCGAGTGCGCGAAGGGTCGTGGGAAGGCGTCGCCGCATCACCGCACCGGGCGCGAACCCAAGGCGCGCGCCGGCGAGGTGGGCCCGCCAGGCGAACTCGACGTCGGAGCCCCCGAAGAGGAACTCCTCGTTCCACCGCAGTCCGCGGGCGAGCGACGTCCACACGGCGCAGTTCCCTCCAGGCGCATAGGGGAGAAAGCCGTACGCCAGGGGAAGCTCGCGGCGCTCGCCGTCGCGCGGTACCGACCTGGCGATCATCCCCCCGTTCAGTGCGTGACCATCGAGCGCGCCGCCCACGAGGTCGGCGGTGGCCGCGGCGGTGGCGAGGCTCTCCAGCCACTCGGGCACAGCCTCGTCGTCCGCGTCGGCGAACGCCAGCAGGTCACCCCGGGCGGCCTCGGCGCCGCGGTTGCGCGCGTAGTTCAGCCCGCGCGCCTCCGGCGCGTCCACCACGCGCAGTCCCGGGACGCGATCGCGCCAGGCGTCCACCACCTGCCGGCTCCCATCGGTCGACCCGTTGTCCACCACAACCACCTCCCAGGGCCCGGCGTACGTCTGGCACGCCAGGGCGGAGAGCTGCTTCGCGACATGCGCCTCCTCGTTGCGCATCGGAACAACCACGCTGACCAGCTCAGGCGTCCGGGGCTTCCCTCCGCCGACCGGCGCGAGGCGCGCCGGAAGAAGGCGTTCATAGCACTCCTGGAGCCGGGCGGCGACACCGTCGCGACCGAAACGCTCGGCGACATCCGCGGCGGCCGCCTCGCCGAGACGGCGGGCGTGGCCGGGATCGTCGGCGAGCTCGCGCAGGGCGATCGCGAGCGCTCGATGGTCGCCCGGCGGGACCAGACGACCGGTCGTACCGTCGCGGATGATCTCTCCCTGCCCACCGGTCGTGGTGCCGATGACCGGCAGGCCGGCGGCGCCGCCCTCGAGGACCACGTTTGGAAAGGGCTCCTCGTAGGTCGAGGGCACCACCAGCGCGTCCGCAGCGCCGAAGATCGTCTCCACGTCCTCGCGAAAGCCGAGGAATCGCAGCCGGTCGCCCAACCGAAGCTCGCTCCGAAGCGACTCCAGCCGACCCTGGAAGTGCCGTTGCCCGGGCGCCGCCTCGCCGGCCAATATCCCGCACGCCCCGATCTCGGCCAGCGGCGCCTCCCCCAGGGCGCGCACGAAGACGTCCTGTCCCTTCCAGTCGCTGATCCGCCCGACGACAGCGGCGATGAAGCGGTCGTGCTCGAGACCCAGCGCGTCGCGCGCGGCCTCACGCCGCGGAGGCGACAGGTCGCGGGGAAGGGCGTCATGAAGCACGAACGCCCGCTTGGAACCCCCGAATTGGCTCGCGCACGCATGCGAGACACAGGCGAGGGCGTCGGCTCGCCGGAGCCCTCGCCGCAGCACCGGCCAGAGGAGAGCGCCCGCCCTACCGCCGGTCTGCTCGTAGATCTCGCGCACGCTGATCACGTGGGCCGCGCCGGCGTGCTCGGCCACCGCCTGCCCGCAGAGGACGAGCGATGTGTTGCTGTGGACGATCCTCGCCTGATGCTCGCGCGCGAGCGCCCCGAGTACTCGCACGTTGCGCCGGTAGCGGGCGACGGTGTCCACCAGACTGCGCCCCTGGAGGTGGTCCCGCCGCAGCACCGCCAGCGGCTCGATGTGGATGGGAATGCCGGCGTCCCGGAGCGGACCGGCGAGGTCACCCTCCTCCGGGAGCACCACGACCGGGGAAAATCGCGCGCGATCGAGCCCCTCGACGAGAACGCGCAACTGCCGGTCGGCCCCGTACCCGCCGGCGGAGCTATGGATGAAGAGGACCGTGGGTGCCACCCGCGGGAGTCTCGCCGAAGCCCCGCTCGACGGCGACCCCGAGGCCCTGCCAGGTCTTACCGGTCCTGCTCACCCGTGGTCGTACTGCCCGTCGAACTCGCGGTCATGCGCTTCAGCTCTCGGTCGGTCCGCCAGTCGTTCAGCCTGTCCTGGCCGCTGTCAGGCAGGAGCCTTCTGGTTCCCCTCACGCCGGGATCAGTTTGGTCGAGTTAGGGTAGGCCGATCAAGGCTGAGGCTGCAGACCGTGGGTGACCGAGCTGCTTCGGCCGCCGATGTTCGCGGAGTTCCGCTGAAGCGAGATCGGGCTGGTCTCAGCGTCTCTCCTGCAGGTCCATTCACCTTGGGCGTTGTGGGTCTTGGCCACTGGGGACCCAATCTCCTGCGTGTGCTGAGCGGTCTCGACTCCGTCGACATCAAGTGGATTGCAGACCTCCATGTGGATCGCGTCGGTCGGATGGAGCGCCGATACCCAGCCGCCAGAGGCACCACTCGCTTCGACGACATCCTCGAGGACGAGTCAGTCGACGCGGTTGTCATCGCGACGTCAGCGGTGACCCATTTCGACTTGGCCCTGCGCAGTCTGCAGGCCGGAAAACACACGTTCGTCGAGAAACCGCTTGCTACCTCCAGCGACATGGCGGACAGGTTGGTCGCGGAGGCCGAGGCGCGAGGCTTGCTGCTCACCTGTGGCCACACGTTCCTCTATAGCCCCGCCGTGCGAGCGGTCAAGGATCTGCTCGTCGCAGGGGCGCTCGGGGATCTCTTCTTCGTCTCCTCCAGTCGGGTCAAACTCGGGCTTCATCAGCGCGACGTCAGCGTGGTGTGGGATCTAGGACCGCACGACTTCTCCATCCTGCTCTACTGGCTGGAGGAGATGCCGACGTCCGTGCGCGCGGTCGGACGCGACTCGGTGGTGAAGGGCATTCCGGACGTCGCGTTCGTGACGCTCGTCTTCGCTTCCGGGCTTGTCGCAAATATCGAACTCAGCTGGCTGGCGCCGAGCAAGCTGCGCCGCACGGTCGTCGTGGGGAGCGAAGGGATGGTCGTCTACGAGGACGGCGCACCCGAGCCGATCAAGGTCTTCGATCACAAGGTCGTCTACGAGGATCCCGAGACGTTTGGCGAGTACCACCTCTCGTATCGGACGGGTGACTTACATACGCCCAAGATCGAGACGTTCGAGCCCCTCGCCCTGGAACTCCGGGATTTCGTCCGGGCCATGGAGACAGGTAGCCGGATGCCCGGCCATCTGCTCCTCACGAAGCGCATCGTTCGGCTGACGGAGGCGGCCGAGGAGTCCCTGCGAAGTGGTGGTGACGTGGTGGCGCTTCATCCTTCGGACCGTTTTGAGACCTCGACTCCCGAGCTTCCCGCGTGCGTGCAGGGACCACGCGACTGATAGCGCGCTCCCTCAAGCGCTCGATGGACTTCGCCATCGCCGGCGTCGCCCTCCTGGTGCTCCTGCCGGTCATGCTGGCTGCGGCGCTCGCGGTTGCGCTGACCTCCAGAGGCCCGGTTTTCTACACCCAGGTGCGCGTAGGACGCGCCGGCCGGCGCTTCCGGATGTACAAGTTCCGCACGATGGTCGACGGCGCGGATTCGCGTGTCGAGGAGCTCCGCGCCGACAGCGCCGACCCATCGTGGCTCCTGCTCGAGCGGGACCCACGGGTCACCGACGTCGGGCGTTTCCTGCGCATGACGAGCATCGACGAGCTGCCCCAGCTGGTCAACGTCTTGAAGGGAGAGATGAGCCTGGTGGGACCGCGTCCAATGACGCCGGAGCTCGACGGGCTCATCGACGGATGGGCTAGGCGACGGGTCGACGTGGCTCCGGGGATGACCGGCCTCTGGCAGGTGCTCGGCCGTACGACGCTTCCCTTCGAGGAGATGTTGAAACTCGATTACCTGTACGTCACCAACTGGTCGCTGTCGCAGGACCTGCGCCTGCTCGTCAGGACGCTTCCCGCCGTGATCAAGCGTCGTGGTGTGAACTAGCCGACACGATGAACGCTCAGCGCCTGCTGATCATCTCGCCCGTGCGCAACGAGGCCGAACACCTCGAGGCGGTGGTGGCGTCGGTCCGGCGGCAGACGCGCCGTCCCGACCTGTGGTTGATCGTGGACGACCACTCGACGGACGACACAGCGACAGTGCTGCGTCGGCTCGCCGGCCAGATCAGGTGGCTGCGCGTGGCCTCGATGCCGGCGTCGGATGCGGTCGATCGTCGTGATCCCCTGGCCTTGGGCAGAGTCGCCCGTGTCTACAACCGTGGCCTCGACTTGGCCGGCTGGCGCGAGTTCACCCACATCGTCAAGCTCGACGGAGACGTGCTGCTGCCGCCGGACTACTTCGAGCGCCTGCTCGAGCACTTTCGCGAGGACCCCGGGCTCGGTGTCGCGGGCGGCGAGCTCACCGAGCGGCTCGCCGGCAAATGGGTCACGGTGGCCACGCCGGCGCAGCAGGCGACCGGCCCAGCACGGGTCTACTCGCGGGCCTGCCTGCAGGCCATCGGTGGCGTGCCGGAGCGAATGGGCGCGGACACGATCGCCGACACCTACGCGCGGATGAGCGGCTTCAGCTCACGCACATTCTCCGACGTCCCAGTCCGCCACCTTCGCCCGATGGGCAGCGCGCAGGGGGCGCTGCGAGGACGGGCCCGCCATGGGGCCACCCAGTACGTCGTCCACTACACCCTGCCCTGGGCGGTGCTCCGCGCGGGCAAGCTCGCGCTCCGCGCCGGGCCACGGCCGCTGTCCGGACCCGCGTTCCTGTTCGGGTACCTGCGCGCGGCCGCCGACGGCACCCGTCGCGTCGAGGATCCCGCCTTCCGCGCGTTCATGCGAGCCGACCAGCGCCGCCGAGGGGCGCGGGTGCTCACCCGCGGCCTGCGATGACGCCGGACGAACGCGTCGCACGTGTGGACGAGGTCCTCCACACGCTCGAGTCGTACGGCGACCAACGCCAGTGGGTGGGCGGCGACCCCTACGACGGCCTCAACGCGACCCGCTTCGTCTGGCCTTTGGCCCGCACGGTCAAGGGCCGTCAGGTCATCACCCAGGTCGTCAAGCGATGTCCGATCGACCTGCGGCCGGCTCTGGGGATAGCGCCCCAGCTCAACTCGGCCACGGTCGCCTGGGTGGTGTCGACCTACGCCCGCGGCGAGTTCCTCGAGCCGCGCGAGCGGGATGACAAGCTCTCACACGCCGTCGCTCTGCTCGAGGACCTGCGCTGCCGCGAGTACGACGAGCCGTGCTGGGGCTATCCGTTCGACACCCAGTCGCGGGTGTTCTTCTATCCGCGCAACTCGCCGAACACGATCGCCACCACGTTCGGCGGGATGGCTCTCCTCGACGCCTACGAGCGAACGGGCAGGGAAGAGCTCCTGGACGAGGCGGTCGGCGTCGGTCACTTCTTCCTGCGCCACGTGCCACAGACGCCGGCCGAGAAGGGCGCCTACTTCGGATACCTCGTGGGAGATCGCAGCCCGATCCACAACGCGAACCTGCACGTCTGCGCCCTGCTGAGCCGTCTCGGCCGTTACGTCGACGACGACCGTTTTCTTGACGCGGCGCGACTCGGCGTCGAGTACGCGCTCGCCCACCAACGAGACGACGGGTCGTGGTTGTATGGGGACCGGCCGAACCTCGCGTGGATCGATGGGTATCACCACGGCTATGTCCTGGACGCGCTGCGTGTCTGCGCAGACGCGGATCTCGATCCGGGGGTTCCCGGGGCGCTGCGCCGCGGACTGGAGTACTACCGCCGTGAGTTGATCCTCACGGATGGGACGCCCAAGTACTTCTCGACGTCTGCCCAGCCGCTCGAGACCCAGTCCGCCGCGCAGGCGATCCAGACCTTCGCGATCGCGTCGAGCGACGATCCTTCCTACCTAGACGTCGCCTGGCGGGTGTTCGAGTGGTCGCTGCAGAACCTGAGGCGCGAGGACGGGCTGTTCATCTTCCAGCGGCGGCGCCTGTGGACCAACCGCGTCCCCCACATGCGCTGGGTCGTCGCGACCATGCTGCTTGGCCTCACTCATCTGCGCAACGCAGTTGCGACCCCGGCCCGGGTTGGATGAGACCGCGCGTACTGCTCGTCACCTCGCCAGGGGGGCACCTCCTCCAGATGCTCGAGCTCGAGCCGGCCTGGCGAGACATGGATCGCACCTGGGTGACGCTCTCCTCAGAGGACGTCAGTCACCTGCTCAACGGGGAGGAGGTGGTGACCGGGCACGGGCCGACGCCCCGCAGCATTCCCAACTTTGCCCGCAACCTCCTGCTTGCGTGGCGCACCGTCCGGGAGCGCGATCCGGACGTGATCCTCTCGACCGGGGCCGCACTCGCGGTCCCGTTCTTCATCGTCGGCAAGGTGCACGGCTGCCGGCTCGTCTTCGTGGAGAGCCTCACGCGCGTGCGTGGGCTGTCGCTGAGCGGACGCCTGGTGTACCCGCTCAGCGACGCGGTCTTCGTCCAATGGCCCCAGGCGGCTCGACGCCGGCGGGCCCGCTTCGTCGGGAGCCTCCTGTGATCTTCGTGACCGTCGGGAGCACCCAGGCCGGCGGGCAGATGGGCTTCCCGCGGCTCATCGAGGCACTTGCCGCGCTCCCAGGCGGCCAGCTCAGCGTCCAGTACGGCGCGACAGCGCCACCCGCTCACGCCGCCGAGGCGGTCGCCGTCCTGTCGTTCGAGCAGGTCGTGGAGCGGATGGAGGCCGCCGACGTGGTGGTGTGCCACGCCGGTGTTGGCAGCATCTTGTGTGCCCTGCGCGCGGGGCACACACCGGTGGTCGTACCCCGGTCGAGGCGGCTGTCTGAGACTGTCGACGACCATCAGATGGAACTCGCGCGGGCCCTCGCCGACGAGCGAAAGGTGATCGCGGTGTTCGACGAGTCCAGGCTGGCCAGCGCGGTGGCGTCGGTTCCGCCCCGCGGCGCGTCGGTCGCTGCCGGCGAGCGCCGGCTCCACGAGGCAGTCCGCGCTGCGGTTCACGCCCCGGTCCCGACCCATGCGAGGGTGAACTCGAGCGTGCACGTCAGTGTGTGCATATGCACGTACAGGCGACCACAGTCCCTTTCGCGGTTGCTGACAGCGCTTGACGCTCAGGCCACGGATGGGCAATTCACCTACTCGATCGTGGTCGCGGACAACGATCGCCTGGAGTCGGCCAGGCCGCTTGTGTCGGACTTCGCGGAGACGGCAAACATCCCAGTTCGCTATTGCGTCGAGCCGCGACAGAACATCGCGCTGGCGAGAAACGAGGCGGTCGAGAACGCAACCGGTGAGCTCGTCGCCTTCATCGACGACGACGACGAGCCGGCTCCCGACTGGTTGGTCCGTCTGGTGGAGGCGATCGAATCCTCGGGGGCGGACGGAGTCGTCGGTCCTGTCTCGCCGCGCTTCCGCACACCGCCTCCGGACTGGATCGTGCGCGGACGGTTCTTCGACCGCCCTGCGCTCCCGACCGGCACTCCGCTCCGCTGGAAGCAGGGGCGGACCGGCAATGCCCTGCTCCGTCGCCACATCTTCAGCGCCCACGGTTACCGCTTCCTGCCGGAGTGCGGCCGCGGGGGCGAGGACGTGGAGCTCTTCCGGAGGCTGATCGCCGACGGCATGCGCTTCACCTGGTGCGACGCAGGCAGGGTCTACGCCGAGGTGCCTGCCGAGCGATGCAGCAGGAGGTACCTGCTCAAACGAGCCCTGCTGCGGGGAAGGGCACCCACCAATCGCGGCTGGCCGGTTCTGGTCTCGCTGGCCGCGGCACCTGCCTACGCCCTCGCTCTGCCCCTGCTTCTGATGTTCGGGCAGCACGTGTTCATGCGCTACCTGGTGAAGGAGTGCGACCATCTCGGCCGGATCCTCGCGAACCTTGGTGGGCCAAGGATGGACCGGCTGCTCTTCGACCGCCTCCAGGTGAGATGAGCGGTGACACGCGCCGCATGACTGTGGCGCTTGCACCGCGAATTGCGGACTTCATGCTTCGGACGTCTCGTTCCGTCCTGCGACCGGTGTGGGCGATGGCACACCACGGCGCAATGCACGCCGTGGCCGCGTACGTCCGCCTCGGTGAGCGGGGCGCTTCGGTCTACGTGAAGGGCACCTTTGCGTCGGGCGACGCCCTTTTCGGCGTGTCGGACATCGACCTGATCACCGTCGCGCGGAATCGTGAGCGCGCAAGAGAGCGCTGGGCGCGGTTGTGCCGCAGGATTCCTGTGCTCCCGCTCTTGATTCCGCATTTCTTCGTTTACGAAGACGCCGATTTCGCCGAGGCCCTCTCGGCGCCGTCTCTGACGTACGGACTCAATGGCCGTTCGCGCCCGATCGACGACGAGATGGGACTGCAAGACCGGCCGGGTCTCTACGCACCAAGCAAGGAATGGCGGCGGCTGGCCGGACCCGAGCAACGCCCGCACGACTCCCCGCCTGACGACCAGGAAAGGCGTATCGCGGCGTGGCTCGAGCTCCAGCACTGGTGGCGCTACGTTTTTCAGGCGGCGGCCAACCCCGAAGCTCGTCACGTGCCGTATCTGTGCGTGAAGTTTCTTGCCGAGCCCGTCCGGATTCTCGCGTGGCTTCGTCGTGGGGAGAGAATCGCGACACGCGTCGAGGCGCTGCGACGGGCACTCATGGAGATGCCTGAGGAGGAGGAGGCATTCCGTCTCGGGATTGAGCTGGAACGCGCACTGCCGCGATCCCCCGCACCTCCACTGGGCGAGGTGATTCCCGCTTTCACGCGACTCTCGCGGGTGATCGCAGCGCACATCTCAGCCGCGACTGAGACTGCCGGATACACCGACGTACGACTCCTCTGGGGAGACGAGACGGAGCTGGCGCTGCATCCGGAATCACTCAGCCGGCTCAAGGGTTTGGCTGAAACCAACGGTGCGATCGTGCCGCTGCCGCTCGCCGATTGGCGCGCTCGTATCGCACCGGACCTCCCCGACGAGACCTTCGTTGTCCTGTCCGGCGACGCAACGCGACCTTCAGTCCTCGCCGCGGCTGCCCACGCGAGCCACGACGACAAGACCTTTCCTGTGTTTCGGACCGATGGCCTTCTGATTCTTCCCACGTTGCTCTGGGAGCGGGGTACGGCACGCGCGGTCCAATGCGAATCGACGGATCCCGTGTCCATGGCATTGATCGAAGGCGCTCGGGTGGCTCGCTTTCCCAACCTCGCGGGGTGGTCAGCCCGGGATTCGGCTCGGAGAGCCACCGCCGAGCACCGTGCGTGGCTCGCCGCTTGGCCAGGGCAGGATCCCTCGAGGATCACTTCTCTCCACGCGCTTGGCATGCTCTTCAAGGCAGCCCGCGGCGCGCTCTTTCTCGAGAGCCTCGAAACGGGGTCGCCTCAGCTTCCGCTGACCGCTGCGGCCGTAGCGCGGCGCCTGGAGCAATCCGGAAGTAGTGCAGGCAGCGTCGCTCAAGAGGCCTTCAAGAGGTTCCGCGCCGGACGTCAGGGAGGCCCCCCACTTCCGAAGGGTCTGATCTCGGCCTTCGAACAGGTTGTGCGCGATCTTCCCGGATTCGAGGGCTCGCGATGGATCGAGCAGCCGCTCGCGTAGAGCCCATCTTCGTCGCCGTGGCGGCCATTGCCGCGGCGGCAGTGATCCTGTTCGTCACCGGCCCACACGGTCCCGCGCTGAGTCCTGACTCCGCTGTCTATCTGTCGGCCGCCGAGAGCTTCGCGGACGGTGAGGGGCTCACCAAGTACGGAGGCGAAGTCATGGTCCAGTTCGCGCCGGGCTTTCCCCTGTTGCTCGCGGCGCTCGTGGAGCTGTTCGAAGCATCGGCCGTCGCCGCGGGGCGGGTCGCGAACGCCGTGCTGCTTGGCCTCATCACCGGGGCGGCGTGGCTGGTTCTCCGGCGCCTTGCGACCTCCGCGACGATTCGTCTCCTGGGTGTGACAGTGGTCGCCAGCGCGACCAGCCTCCACCTCGTCAGCTCGTATGCCTGGTCGGAGCCGTTGTTCGTGTTCACGTCGCTGCTCGCGCTGCTGGCGCTGAACGAGGCGATACGCCGGCCGTACGACGTCGGCTGGCTGGTGGTGGCGGCGCTCGCGGCGGGGAGCTGTTGCTTGATCCGCTACATCGGGGTTGTGGTCATCGTCACTGGGAGCGTGGCCATACTCGTCGGGGGTTGGCGGCAGCTCTCAGGTTGGCGGAGGCTGACGCGCGCCGCGGTGTTCGCGGTGGTCGCGAGCGCTGGGCCGGTCGCCTGGATTGTCCGCAACCTCTCGGTGTCCGACACCGCTACGGGCGGACGCGTGCCGGCGGACACGTCGCTCGCGGAGAACGCCTACGACGCGGTGCATGGCGTGGGTGTGCTCCTGGTGCCCGAGACGGCCCCCGTGCGCGGGCTGGTGCTGTTACTGCTGTGTGCGGTCGCCGTTGCGGCGGTCTTGCAGGTCCGGTCGACAGGCCTGGGAGGCGCGCGGCGATTCGCGTGGCTGCTCGCGGGCTTCGTCGCTCTGTACGTGGTCGTATTGGTCGTCAGCGCCTCGACGACCTCGATCGATCCGCTGAGCGACCGCCTTCTATCGCCGATCTTCGTCCCGCTCGTCGCGCTCGCCGCCGCACTGCTCGACCGCGCGGCCGTGGGGTGGCGCGAACGGCACGGGCCTTACTGGGCGCTACTCGGGCCGGGGGCCCTCGCGCTGTGCGCGGCCGGTCTCGTGTGGGGCAGTGCCGAGATGGGAAGCACGAGCGCCGACGGCGTGGACTACGCCGGGCAGCGGTGGCGCGACTCAGATCTGATCGCGACGGTCAAGCGGACCGACCTTCCGGCCACCGTGTACAGCAATGTGCCGGGCGGGCTCTTCCTGCGGGCTTCGATCGACGCCCGCTGCTGGCCGCATGAGCTCGTTCTCGGCGACCGTTGCAACGGCTTCAGGACAACGCTGAACGGCGTCGAGGAGCAGCTCGGAACCGGCCCGGCGGCATTGATCGTGTTCTCGCCGGACCGTGCCGGGGAACTGCCGACCGTCGAGATACCCGACACGCTGCGCGTCACACGCACGATCGACACGACGGACGGAAGCATGGATCTGCTCCGGTTACGACACCGCCAACGCGCCGAGAAGGAGAAATAGAAGAAGCGAGGTGTAGCTCGGGAGTGCGAAGACGCTTTCCAGCAGTCCCTCCAGAAACATGAAAATCAGCAGCGAACCAACAAGCGCCGAGCTGATCCCGTGCAGGCCCAGCGCGGCAATGAACGCCGTCACCGTGGTCGCCAAAAATAGAACGGTGCCGATCGCGCCCGAACGAACAAGAATCTCGACCAGCGTGGAGTGACAATTCCACACCCTCATGCCGGCCTTTTCGCGAAACATCTCG
Organism: uncultured Thermoleophilaceae bacterium; assembly: GCA_963825775.1. GTDB lineage: Bacteria > Actinomycetota > Thermoleophilia > Solirubrobacterales > Thermoleophilaceae > JAAYBF01. Next base: position 81,079 of record CAWGUV010000019.1, read on the forward strand.
AGGCGGCGAACATCCCAAAATGCGCCGAAGCCCTGGCCGAGAATCCAATCGGGCCCCACGTCGGCCAAAGCGAGTTTCCAGAGCATGGTTCGCCCGTTCAAGCTGGCTGCGTAGCTCGTTCTCCCAAACAAGACGACCCCTTTCAGCGTTCCGCCCAAACCACCTCGCGCGTCGACCTGACCGAGAAGGCCTCTCACCGCTACCCCGGTCATAAGAATTCCTACGGCGAGTCCAACCGGCCAAGTGCGGTTCGACCCAGAAGGAATCATCGCAATCGAGATCAGCGCTGCGGTCGCCGATGCCCAGAAAGCAAGCCTCGAACACGCTAGCCCCAGACCCCCCATGCCGGCGATCATGCCACCGATCGCGATCCCCGAAGGAATGCTTTCCGTCGCTCCCAACCAGCAGCTGCTGAACGCGAGCAGGGCGCAGTTCAGAGCCTGCCCGTTCGGATGGAGCGTGCCGGCAAAGCGGTAGCCCATTTCAGGGTCACGCGTGCCATTCAGCAACTCGTTCGCGATGCCGGCTACGAGGTAAGCAGCGCACACCAGCGCGATCACCATCAGGCATCCCTTCACCCCGAGCGCCGCGCCAGCGAAGAATCCGACCACCGCCGTAATGAGCCACGGGGGCAGACGCCGCAGCGACAACGGCGTATTTGCCGACCAGAGAACCGAGCAGGTCTCCCAGCCGAGCCAGGCCGTGGTTGCGACCACGATTGGAGTGAGTTGCAGTCGGACCCTGTCGGGAATCCAGAGAATGACAACGAGGAAGACAACAAACAGCGCGATGAATGCAACCCGGCGTCGCGTCGTCCCGTGGAGCGTTTGCTGCCGAACGCCTGCAAGATCGATCTCGCTCGACCGCTGCCAATTCCGTGGCGCGCTGAGTCGATGATCGAGCGGTATGCAGGCCGCCGTAAACAGAGCTGCAAAAGCCAGGACGGCAGCGGTCAACTCAAAGACGAATTCGCTGGACTGTCCACGAACAAGCGGTGAACGAGTTCAAGAGTGAGCAGCTTATGAATCAGCGTCGTGGAGTTCCGTTTCCCTCGCAGGTGATCCGTGAGCGCCCGTCTGACCGCCGCCTCGTCCAGGTAGGCCCGCGACAGACTGCGTTGGCTCAACAGTGTCTCCTGGAGGTACTCGCTGAGAGCGTCTCGATACCAGACGCGAAATTGCGCGAACTTGTGCCTGCCCAGGAACAGCCGATCGAGCTCGAGGCCTGATAACGACCGGTCGATCCGCACGGCCCAGTCAGGCATGCCGCGATCGTAGGCGTATTCGGCTTTGAAGAAGAACTCCTGCCAGGCACGCGAGGCCGCTTCGACGATCGGTCGACGCCCGCCTCCCAAACCGAGGTCGGTTGGAATGCGGCCAAGGTGAGGATTTCCTTCGCCTATGAGCCGCAGCGAGACATCGTTCGTAGTGAGACACGATGCCGGGGCCCGAAAAGCGGTCCGGACGAGCTCGTTAGCCAGAAAGGGCGACCGAACGGTTAGCTGAGTGTGCTCGAGCGAAAGCAGTCCATACTGCGCCCAGGAAGCTTGTCGAAAGGCAGCGAAGGCGACAGGGTGTTCCTTCGTATTCGCAGCGAGAGTCTCCCTGGTCTTGCGCGCATGACTCAAGACTTCCGGACAGAAAACATCATCACCTGGCGGCTCTTCCGCCTTGAGGGTGCGCACGCGGCGCAGAATCTCGCCACCGTAATTGCCCGTGATTCGAACGGGAGCAATCTGGCGGGCCCTTTCGGTCAAGTACAGGTCCGTCGCGCGGCTCACATCGACACACCCATCAGTCAGATAGACGGCCCGCTCGGCGTAGTGTGAAAAATTCGCCAGGAAATCCTGACTGACGGGGATGACCTCGTGGGTCTGGCTGCAGGCGCGAGCCACTTTTCGCGCAACGATCACGTCCTGACAATCGCGACGCATCCCGCCGAACGTGTAGCACGGCATCGTCGCGGGTTCCATCGTCTGCCACGCCATGATCATTCGAGTGTCCAGGCCCCCGGTCAACGACATCGCCACCGGCGCCGAACCGCTGAAGTACCGGGGGACATTCCGCGCGAAGACGTCGCGAAGCTCGCGGTAAAACGAGGCCGGGTCGAGGGAGCCCTGTTCCTGCCATTGCGCCGGATCGAAGTAGGAGGCCTTCCGCTTCAACGCGCCATTCTGAAAAACCCAGGCCGAGCCTGGGGGTAGGACGAAGACGTCCTTGAACATCGTCCTATCCTCGAGCACCGCGCCGCAGGAGATGAACTCTCCCAGGCTCTGCGCGTCCACAGTGCCTAAGCTCGGGACCGCAGCGAGTATCGCTTTCGCCTCTGCCGCAAAATAGAAACCCTCCGGCGACTCGTGGTAGTAAATCCTGTGCATGCCGAAGCGGTCATTGAAGAGCAAAGCTTCTCCAGACTCGCGCTTCGCGAGCAGCCCATGGAATCTGCCGTCGAGGCCCGCTGGAAACGAACGATCATTCATGCCCCTGTGCTTCTGGGAATTCCTCTCCTGAGAACACCAGGGTCCTGTCTCCTTGCTCGTTTCGAAACGGCATGCGGCCGGCGGGGTTGTCGAGCGCGGTCCAGCCGACATAGATCCCCGCGCGCTCGTCGAACCACGATCCGCACACGTAAAAGCTCTCGTGGCGCAGAACGCCCAGCATCCTGCGCAGCTGCTCGGCAGCGAGCTCCCTCGGCAGGACATTGGTGATGAGACCGGCGATTCCTGGCATGGCCGCCTCAGCCGTCAGCCTCGCCGGCGTTCAGCCTGCGCGCGTACCAACGGCGTCTCCATCTCAGAAGCTCAACGAGCAATGGCTTTGGAAGCCGCCTTGCGAATCCCCTATGAAGTCCCAGCTTCATTGCGATTTCCCCTCTCCACGTGAGTGGAATGAAGTACCTGGGAATTAGAAGTTGCTCAAATCCATTGCGCCGTTTGAACTCTGTCAGCGAACTTTCGACGTCGTTGTACACATACTGCCCATACACCAGATGTGACATTCCATCTCTCGCGCACACCTCAACTGCCTTCGCAATCATGGCGTTAGCGGTCCTCTTGTCACGGTGTTTGGCCATCGACAAGAAGAGCGCAATGTGGGCGACGCTACCCGCGCGGATCATCCGGACGACGCCAATGAGCTCATCCTGGTGATAGGCCCCGAGGAAAATGCTCCGGTCGGGGTAGGTCGAATTTGCGGCCTTCACTTCGTCGAAGCTCTCGTTGAAATGCCAGAACGGTTTGCCTTGCCGGACCGGTGTTTCGTTGTTGATCTTGACGATGCCCCGTCATCAGGTCATCGGTCAACTCCGTCTGCTTCACCATCACCCCAAGTTTCGCGGACTTCCTGACGGCCTTTCTTCTCGCGGTGTTTCCCCGGCTCTCCCACCAATCCGAAAAGGTGGTGACTGGAATGACGGCCAAATTGTCCCATTCGAGGTAAAACGAATGCCTGGGAACCATGTCCGGCAGCTTTTGGGCAAACGTGAAGATGTCGGCTTTCAAACCAGTTTGCTTCAGGGCCTCGACAAAGGACGCGTCGCCGATCGAGGATTCACGCTCAGCCAAACGCTCATCCTGAACGGATGCGACCTTGGGCCACCTGCCCGTGGTGATCACCGTGCGACCCAGGACCTGGGCTGAGGGAACGAGGGCGACCTTTCCTCGCACGCGGCCTAGAGGAGCTCCGCGGCGCGGGGCCCCTGGCGATCGAACATCAGCAGCCCCAGTCCGAAGAGCCCCACCGAGAGGGCGATCGGCACCAGCAGCCGCGGCGCCCCCCCGGCGAGTGCGGCAGCGCTGGGAGCGCTTGGGTCGATGAACGCGTGGCGCATCTCGGTGAGGATCATCACGATGGGTGTCATCCCCGCTATCTCCCTGATCGCCTCCGGGTACTGGGTGGCCGGGTAGATGATCGGCGAGACGAAGAACAGGGCGCGCTCGGCAACGCGCCAGATCTGTTGGGTGTCCCGGTAGCGGACGTACAGGATCGAGAGAATCAGCGTGAGGCCGGTGGTCAGCGCCACGAGCAGTACCACCAGCAGTGGGAGCTCGAGCCAACTCAAGCGAGGTCGGACGCCACTCGCAACAGCGAAGCCCAGGACCACCAGCCCATTCATGCCCAGGTTGAACAGGGCCTTCAGGGAGACCGACAGCGGGATGGCGACGGAAGGGAAGCGCATCTTGCGCAGAAGGCCGTCGCCCTGCACCAACGAGATCACCCCCCCGCTGGTCGCCTCGGAGAAGTAGGTCCAGAGGACGACGGCGGAAAGCACGTACACCGGGAAGTGCCTGATGTCGTCGAGCCCGACGACGCCCGAGAACACGAAGTACAGGACGCCGAACAGCATCAACGGCTGCATCACCGACCAGAGGTATCCGAGCATCGATCCGCGGTAGTGGAGCTTGAACTCCGCCTTGGCGAGCGTCGTGGTGATGCGAGCGAGCGAGCGAGGGTCGTCGCCGAACGCGGACGGGCTGTACGTCCTTCGGTGACCCGGGCCGGCGAACGCGATGCCCCGCCGGGGAGGATGCCGGACCTGACCTCGATCGCGGGCCTGCGCCTGCTCGCGCTCGAGCGCCAGACGCGCGTTGAGCTCGCTGTAGCCGTCGGCGACCTCAGCCGGGTCGCCGAGCATCGCGATCCGCCCGGAGTCGAGCAGCAGCGCTCGGTCGCAGAACCGGCTGATCTGGCTCATGCGGTGCGTTACGAGGACCACAGTCCGGCCTTCTTCCTTGAGCAGCCGAAACTGCTCGAAGCACTTCTGCATGAACGCCTCGTCCCCGACCGCGAAGACCTCGTCCAGGAGCAGGATGTCGGCGTCCGCCTGGATCGCCAGCGAGAACGCGAGCCGCACCCGCATTCCCGACGAGAAATTCTTCAGGTTCATGTCGGCGAACTGCTCGAGGTCGGCGAAGGCGATGATGCCGTCCATGCGCTCGCGGATCTGGGCCGGGCTGAGGCCGAGCAGAGTGCCGTTGAGCACCACGTTCTCCCGGGCTGTGAACTCCTCCTCGAATCCGACACCCATCTCGAGGAAGGGCGACAATCGGCCGGTCACCGCTACGCAGCCCGCGTCGGTGCCGTAGATCCCCGCGATGCACTTCAGCAGCGTGCTTTTGCCGCTCCCGTTGGGTCCCACGAGCCCGAAGAACTCTCCACGCTGGACCTCGAAGCTCACCTCGTCCAGCGCATCGAGCGTCCGGTGCCCCTGGGGCCGGAAGAGCGCTACCGCCTGGCTCTTGAACGAGGTGTAGCGCTCGTCGGGGATGATGAACGTCTTTTTGACGTTCTCGACCGATATCGCCGCGGGGACGGGTCCCGCAACTGGGCCGGCCTCGGCGGGCAAGCGATACGTACGGGACTCCATGACGCGCGAGGATAAGGCTGCGCTCACGCTGCGGGCAATCGTGCTGCGTGGGGTCGCGCTGGTCGCCACCACCAACTGGCTTCGCGAGAGTGGAGCTAGTCGGACTCGAACCGACGACCTCCTGGGTGCGATCCAGGCACTCTTCCAACTGAGCTATAGCCCCAAGCTGGGCCCAATGGTACCGCCCAAAAAGAGGAGCGGCCGCCGGCCCGGTGGAGAGCCGGCGGCCGCGGGGGGAACGCCCTAAGCGGCGTGCTGCAAGCGAGCCGACGAGCGCACGCGGCTACCGATGCTGCGCGGCTGCTCGGACCGGCTGCGGATCTGCGCGGCGCGGAGCTCGAGCATCTGCACGATGAGCTGCGTGCCGCGGAACGGGTCGGCGATCGCCCGGCCTCCGTCGACCGGCACGGCGGCCACGAGCTCGCCATCGCTCTCGGCGACTACGAGGGCGCCGGCGGGAACCTGGGCGGAATCGAGTGCGGCCAGATCGATGAGCGCGCGCGAGTCCGTGTGGTCCGCGAGCCGCACCGTGATCTCTGATGTGTATGTGGTGTTGCGGTGCATAGCGACCTCTTCTGTGGAACAAGTTGCCGGATGGCCTGACATGAGCTACATTAACGACGAGGTGTAACTCATACAATGTCGTACAACTTCGACTTGTCCGATCTAAAGCGCGACGGCGACGTCTCGCTCACCCAGCAGCTCGTCAACCGGATCACGGCGGCGATCGAGTCCGGCGCGCTCGAGCCTGGCGAGAAGCTTCCGCCCACCCGGGCCCTGGCCGCCGACGCCGGGCATCAACCACCTCACGGCCGCGCGCGTGTACCGCCGGCTGGCCGAGGAGGGCTACGTGACCGCCAGCGTCGGCCGCGGCACGTTCGTCCGGAGCCTGGTGCCGGCCGCCGCGGAGGAGCAGGGCGACGACTGGCAGGCATACGTGCTGCCGGACCGGCCGACCACCTACCAGGAGGAGATCCTCTCCGACGCCTTCCGCCTGCCCCAGCGCGAGGGCATGGTCTCCCTCGCCACGGGCTTCCCCTCCCCGCGCTTCACCGCCGCGCCGGAGCTGGGGGCGATCGCCGCCGAGGTGTTCCGCGACGAGCCCGTGGCCGCGATGTCCTACTCGATGCCTGAGGGCCTGCTCGAGCTTCGCGAGCAGCTTGCCAAGCACGGCAAGGAACGCGGCGGCACCAGCGACCCCGACGAGATCATCGTGACCTCGGGCGGGCAGCAGGCGATCGACCTGGCCGCGCGCACGCTGCTGGAGCCCGACGACGTGGTGGTGGTGGAGTCGCCGACCTTCACCGGCTCGCTGCTCTCGCTGCGTGCCACCGGGCGCGCGCGTGATCGGCGTGCCCGTGGACAAGGACGGGCCTCGACGTGGACGCCCTCGAGCAGGTGCTGGCCCGCCACGAGGTGCGGTTCTGCGCCCTGCAGACCGCGTGCCAGAACCCGAAGGGCGTGGACCTGTCGCCGGAGCGCCGCAACGCGCCTGGCCGAGCTGGCCGTTGAGCGCAACATGTTCGTGCTGGAGGACCGCGTGTACTCCGACCTGCGCTACGAGGGCGAGCACGACCCGGCCCTGCGCCGCCAGGCGCCCGGGCACGTGATCGAGGTGAACTCGCTGTCGAAGGTCGTCGGGGCGGGCCTGCGGATCGGCTGGATCGGAGCGCGCGGGCCCGTTCTCGATCGCCTGACGATGCTCAAGCACGCCACCGACTTCCACACCGCCACGCCGATCCAGTACATCGTCGCCCGCTACCTGGCCACGGGCGGCTACGCGACCAGCTGGAGCGCAGCCTGCCCTACTACCGCGAGCGCCGCGATGCGCTGATGGCCGCCCTGGAGCGCCACCTGGAGGGCGAGTACGACGCCGACGTCCCGCGCGGCGGCCACCACGTGTGGGCCACGCTCAAGCGGCCCGTCGACGAGCGCGACGCTGTACTCCGAGGCCGTGCGCCACGGCATGTCGTTCACGCCCGGCGGCGCGCGTCACCGCCGAGCGCCGCCAGCGGACGAGCCTGCGGCTGTCGTTCTCGCTGCTCGGAGCCCGAGGAGCTCGACGAGGGCTGCCGGCGGCTTGCGCGCGCGCTGCGCGAGGTGCGCCGGCGCGACCGCGGCCGCGGTGGCCGCGCCCCTCAGCTAGCCAGCGGCGCGCGCCATCAGCTCGCCGAGCGCGTCGAGCTCGTCGTCCGCGAACTGCGACAGGTAGAGGCGGCGGACACCCGTCGAGGTGCGTCTTGCGGGCGCGTGCGAAGCAGCTCGCGCCCCTCTGGCGTGATCACCGCGTTGCAGCCCGCGCGCGTCGTCTTCGCAGCGCTCGCGCTGGACGAGGCCGTCGCGCGCGAGCCGGTCCACCAGGCGGGTGAGGCCCGCAGCGGCTCAGCAGGACGCCGTCGGCCAGGTCGCTCATGCGCAGCTGACCCGCCGGGCGCGTCCGCGAGGAAGAGCAGCACCTCGTACGCCGAGAGCGAGATGCCGTGGCCCGCGATCAGCTCGGCGTCGAGCTGCCGCGTAGTGGCGGCGTGCACGCGCAGCATGCCGCGCCAGGCGGCGAGCTCGTCGGCGGTTCAGGAGTCGGGTAGACGCTGCCATTCTCTCTCGTTATAGTTGCAGATGCAATTACTTTACCCGGCTCAAAGGACGACCAGATGAAGCTCGAGGGCATCCACCACATCACCGCGATCACCGGCGACGCGCCGCAGAACCTCGACTTCTACACGCGGGTGCTGGGGCTGCGGCTGGTCAAGAAGACGGTCAACCAGGACGACCCGACCGTCTACCACCTGTTCTACGCCGACGAGCAGGGCAGCCCCGGCGCGGACCTGACGTTCTTCGAGTACCCGGGCGCCGCCCCCGGCCGCGCGGGGGCCGGCATGGTGCACCGGATCGGCTGGCGCGTCGGCGTCGGCGGAGGCGCTCGACTTCTGGGCCGACGCGGCTGGCCGCCGAGGGCGTGGAGGCCGAGCGCGACGGAGACCTGGCTGCGCTTCCGCGACCCCGAGGGCCTCGAGCACGAGCTCGGCGTGTCGACGCGCGGCGACGCGCCGCTGATCGCCGACCACCCCGAGGTGCCGGCCGAGCACGCGCTGCAGGGCTTCGACTTCGTGCGCGCCTACTCCGCCGATCCCGACGCCAGCCGCCAGCTGATCGAGGACGCGCTCGGGTTCGAGCCGCGCGAGGACGGGTGGGAGGTGCGCGGCGAGCAACCGCGGCGGCCGCTACGCCTACGACCCGCCGCCCCGCCGAGCCCGGCGTGCCCGGCGCGGGCACCGTGCACCACGTGGCGTTCGCCTCCACGATGGACGAGCACGAGGCGTGGCGCGAGCGCGCGCAGGCAGGGCGGCGCACGGCCGACCGAGGTGATCGACCGCTTCTGGTTCCAGCTCGATCTACTTCCGCGAGCCGAGCGGCGTGCTGTTCGAGATCGCCACGCTCGGGCCCGGGTTCGACGCCGACGAGGAGGCCGAGCACCTCGGCGAGAAGCTCGTACTGCCGCCGAAGTTCGAGCCGATGCGCGACCAGATCGAGGCGACGCGTCACGCCGCTCGAGAACCCGCGCGCGCACGCAGCGCGTGAGCGTTCCACACCGCCTGCGCCCGGCCGCGGGCGAGCCGGAGGGCGCGCTGGTGCTCATGCACGGGCGCGCGACCGACGAGAACGACCTGTTCCCGCTGCTGGACCTGCTCGATCCCGAGCGCCGGCTGCTCGGGCGTCACGCCGCGCGGGCCGCTGAGCCTGCCGCCCGGCGGGCGCCACTGGTACGTGGTGAAGCGGGTCGGCTTCCCGGACCCCGAGACGTTCCACCCCACCTACGACGCAGCTCACCGACTGGCTCGACGGGCTGCTGGCCGAGCACGGCGATCGACCACGCGCGCGCTGGTGCTCGGCGGCTTCTCCCAGGGCACCGCGATGGCGTACTCGGTGGGCCTCGGGGCCGGGCGGCCGCGGCCGGCGGGCATCATCGCCCTCAGCGGGTTCATCCCCACCGTCGAGGGGTTCGAGATCGACCTGGCGGACCGCGGCGGGGCTGCCCGTGGCGATCGGGCACGGGGCTGCCGATCCGGTCATCGGCGTGGAGTTCGCGCGCGACGCGCGCGAGCGGCTCGAGGCCGCGGGCGCGGACGTGACCTACGCAGGAGCATCCGGGCGGGCACCACGTCGACCCGCGCTTCCGGCGGGCTTGCCGGGTTGGCTGGCGCATGCGCTCCTTGACAGATATATCTTCGTGATATATCTTGCTGAGACATGGACCTCAGCAAGACCTCCTACGTCATCCTCGGGATGCTGCGCACCCGGGCCCACACGGGCTACGAGATCAAGTCCGCTCGTCGATCTCTCGACGCGCTTCTTCTGGGCCGCCAGCTACGGCCAGATCTACCCCGAGCTGAAGCGCCTCGAGGAGGCCGGGCTGGTCGAGGGCGAGTCGGTGCCCCAGGACGGCCGGCGGCGGCGCGCCTACTCGCTCACCGCCTCCGGGCGCGAGGCGCTGCAGGCCTGGATCACCTCCGGCGAGCCGCTGCACTCCGAGATGCGCCACGAGGGGCTGCTGCGGTTCTTCTTCGCCGACGTGGTCGACCCCGACGACCAGCTCGAGCTGGTGCGCACGATGCGCGAGATGCACGAGCGCGCGCGGGACGAGATGCGCGCATCCGGCCCAAGGCCGAGGAGGCGCGCGCAGAGCGCCAGCAGGCGTTCCCGCTCCGCACGCTCGAGTTCGGCATCGCCTACCAGGACTTCGTAATCGAATGGTGCTCGCAGCCGAGGTGGAGCTGCGCGGGAGACGCTTGAGCCAAGACAGGGAGCTGAACGATGTTCGATCTTCTCGCACGCCTCGCAAGCAGCCGGCCCCGGCGGGTGGTGGGAGTCGCCATCGTGGTCGGCGGTCGTCGCCGGCGCCTTCGGCGGCGGCGTCGCCGAGGAGCTCGGGCCCTACGGCGCCGACGACCCGCGCGACGACTCGGTGAGGTCCGACAAGCAGCTGGAGTCGGCGCTGGGCTACGACCCCGCCGCCGCGCTGATCGCCGTGGTGGACACCGGCGCCCGCGGGAAGCACCACCGCCAAGGCGAAGGTCGACGCGCGTGGAGCGCGTGCTCGGAGGCCGACCGCGACGTGGCGAGGTCGACCACGCTTCTACGACTCGCGCGAGCGCGCGCAGGTGTCCAAGGACGGCCGCTCGCAGTTGTCGCCGTGAACTTCAAGACCTCGGACGACGACGTCCAGCAGGACGCCGCCAAGCGCCTCGGCGACGAGCTGAACGGCGACGGCGTGAAGCTCGGCGGCCTCGCCGCGGCCAGCGGCGACGTGAACGAGCAGGTCGGCGCAGGACCTGGCGCGCGCGGAGATGCTGGCGTTCCCGATCCTGTTCCTGCTGTCGGTGCTGTTCTTCCGCAGCCTGGTGGCGGCGGCGCTGCCGCTGCTGGTCGGCGGCCTCTCGATCGTCGGCACGTTCGTCGCGCTGAAGCTCGCCAACGGCGTGACCGACGTGTCGGTGTTCGCGCTCAACCTCACCACCGGCCTCGGGCTCGGGCCTGGCGATCGACTACTCGCTGTTCATCGTCGCTCGCTACCGCGAGGAGATGGAGCGCTTCGGCCCGGGCGCCGAGGCGATGCGGGCGACGCTGGCGACCGCCGGCCGCACCGTGCTGTTCAGCTCGCTGACGGTGGCCGCCGCGCTGGCGTCGCTGCTGGTGTTCCCGCAGCGCTTCCTCTACTCGATGGGGCTCGGTGGCTCGCTGGTGGCGCTGATCGCCGCGTCCGTGGCGCTGCTGGTGCTGCCGTCGGTGCTGGTGCTGCTCGGGCATCGCGTGAACTCGCTCGCGCCCGCGCTGGCTCCAGACGCCGGCGCGAGCGCGAGGCGACGGCCGCTGGAGCAGGGCTTCTGGTACCGGCTGTCGCGCTTCGTGATGCGCCGCCCGGGCCCCGTCGCCGCGCGTCAGCGCGGCGGTGCTCCTGCTGGCCGGACTGCCGTTCCTGGGGATCAAGTTCACCTCGGTGGACGCCACGGTGCTGCCCCCGGACAAGATCAGCCGCCAGGTGGACACCCAGGCTCAAGCAGGACTTCCCGCCCGGGCCCGGCAACCCGATCACGATCGCGGCGGGGTCCGCGCCGCACGCCGGAGATGACGCGACTACGCGCGTGACCTGGGCCGGCTCCCCGGCGCCGCCGGGCTCGACCCCGCCGCAGCGGATCGACGCCGAGACGTCGCTGATCCAGGTGTTCCCCGCCGGGCCGAGCTCTCGGACGACAGCCAGGAGCTCGTGCGCGACGTGCGCGACCGCGAGACCTCGTTCAGCCGCGCTACGCCGGCGGGCAGACGGCGGACTTCGTGGACCTCAAGGAGAGCCTGGTGCGCCACCTGCCGCTGGCGCTGCTGATCGTGGCCGCGTCTCACGATCACGATGCTGTTCCTGATGACGGGCTCGGTCGTGCTGCCGATCAAGGCGCTGCTGATGAACGTGCTGACGCTGAGCGCGACGTTCGGCCTGCTCGTGCTGATCTTCCAGGACGGGCGCTTCGAGGGCCTGCTCGGCTACACCAGCCAGGGCGCGCTCGAGGCCACCATGCCGGTGCTGCTGTTCGCGGTGGCCTTCGGGCTCTCGACCGACTACGGCGTGTTCCTGCTCTCGCGGATCAAGGAGGCGCGCGACGACGGCGCCTCGGACTCCGAGTCCGTGGCGATCGGCCTCGAGCGCACCGGCCGGATCGTGACCGCCGCGGCGGTGCTGTTCAGCATCGCGATCGGCGCGTTCGCCACCTCGGAGATCATCTTCATCAAGGAGAACGGCGTGGGCACCGCGCTCGCCGTGCTGATCGACGCGACGATCATCCGCGCGCTGCTGGTGCCGTCGCTGATGGAGCTGCTGGGCCAATGGAACTGGTGGGCGCCACGGCCGCTTGCGGCGCGTGCACAGGCGAATTGGGCATCTCGGAGGGTTGCCGCCAGGTAGCCTCCCCCGCCGTGAAACCCAAGACACGCAGCTTCCGCTACGACGGCTTCAAGCTGGTCTACGACGAGTACGGGACCGGCGACCGGGCGGTGATCCTCTCGCCCGGGCTGCTGTTCTCGCGCAAGATGCACGGGCCGCTGGCCGCAGACGCTTGCGAGTCGCGGCTACCGGGTGATGTGCATCGACCTGCTCGGCCACGGCGACTCCGACCGGCCCGCGGAGATGTGGAACTACTCGATGCCGCTCTTCGGCGAGCAGGTGCTGGCGCTGATGGACCACCTGGAGCTGGAGAAGGCCGTGCTGGGCGGTACGTCGCTCGGCGCCAACGCCACGCTCGAGGCCGTCGCCGCCGATCAGGATCGCGTGCAGGGCATGCTGATCGAGATGCCGGTGCTCGACAACGCGCTGCTGGGCTGCGCCATCGCCTTCACGCCGCTGCTGCTCTCGCTCACCTTCGGCGCGCCCGTCACGCGGGCCGTCGGCCGCGGGCCTCTCGCTGGTGCCGCGCCGCGGGCCCGCTGCTCGGCCAGATGCTGCTGGACTGGGCCAGCCAGGATCCCAAGCCGTCCGCCTCGGTGCTCCAGGGGCTGTTCTTCGGCCGCACCGCGCCGCCGCGCGAGGAGCGCCGGACGCTGGAGCCGCCGGCGCTGGTGATCGGCCACCCGCGCGATCCGATCCACCCGTTCTCCGATTCGGACATGCTCGTGAACGAGCTGCCGGACGCCCGCCTGATCGAGGCGTCCTCGATCCTCGAGCTGCGCATCTCCCCCGAGCGGCTGACCGGCGAGATCGTGGAGTTCATCGACGCCTGCTGGGCCGAGCCGGCCGAGAAGCCCCGGCGCCGAGCCGCCGCGCAAGCAGAGCACGAACGGGTCCGGCTCAACTCGCGCACGCCGGCGACCCGCTTAAGCGACAGCTTAGGCCAGGCGGCTACTCTTCCCCGCCGATGGCAAGCCGCAAGGAGCAGAAGGAGCGGCTGCGCAAGGAGCGCGAAGAGCGCGAGGCGGCGGCCAAGGCGGCCGCCCAGCGCAAGCGCCTGGTGGGCTACGGCGCCGGCGGAGCGCTCGTCGTTGCCGTCGTTGTGATCCTCGTGCTGGTCCTGGCGGGCGGCGGGGACGACGGCGGAGACGGCGTCGGCAAGCGCGGTGCTGCCCGACGGTGGCAGCGTGCCCGCCGCGAAGGAGACCGACCTCGACCGCGGCGGCCAAGGCCGCGGGCTGTGAGCTGAAGAGCTTCAAGGCCACCAGCCGCGAGCACACCGACGACCTGGCCGAACCGATCGAGTACGCGTCGAGCCCGCCGACCTCGGGCAAGCACTTCGTCGAGCCCGCCGAGGACGGCGCGTACGACGAGGCGCCCGACGTCGAAGCAGCTCGTGCACTCGATGGAGCACGGCCGCGTGATCATCTGGTTCAAGCGCAACCTGCCCGAAGGACGATCGCGCGAACCTCGCGGCGCTGTTCGAGGAGGACACCTACCAGATGCTGATCACGCCGGACCCGACGAAGATGAAGTACCGGTCGCGGCGACCGCCTGGAACGCCGAGCCGGAGCCCAACGGCACCGGGCGGCTGCTGGGCTGCCCGAGGATGGACGAAGGCGTTTTCGATGCCATCCGGCTGTTCAAGGACGAGCATCGGTCGAACGGGCCCGAGCCGGTTCCGTAGGTCCCAGGCAGGTCTCAGGCCTCAGGCCTCAGGCATCAGGGCTTGCAAAGCCTCGCTTTGCAAGTGTTTTCCCAGGACCGCATCCTTCGCTCTGCCAGCTTGTTCCGGGCGTGGTGAAGCGGTTTCTGATCACCGGCGCGCTGGCCTGCTGCCTGGTTCTGGTTGTGGTGGCCGCGCCCGCGTTGTCGTTCGGCATCTACCGGCCAGAGCCGGTGGATTTCTCCATGTCCGCCCCGGCCGAGCGCCATCCAGGGCGATCCGGGACGGCGCGGCGACGGAATCGTCTCCGAGCCGCTGCGCGCCCCGAAGCGCTTCAACCTCGTCGGGCTGAGCTGGCGCGGCGCCGGCCGCGAGCCCGCGATCGCCGTGCGGGCGCGCACGGACGGCGGCGAAGTGGACGAGGTGGACGCCGCTGGCCGGCGAGCCCGCGGACGGCCCCGATCCCGGGACCGCCGAGGCCCGCCACGGCACCGGGGTGTCGAGCCCGACCTGGGTCGGCGAGGCGGACTGGGTCCAGTACCGCTCGAGCGAGTCGCTGCCCGGCCTGAAGCTGCGGTTCGTGAACGTCCAGGGCACCTCGACACCGGCCGATCGCGCACGCACCGCGATCCGCAAGGGCGTGAACGCCGGCCTGGTGTCCATCGGGGCGGCGGCGCGCGCAGCCACGGCCCACGCCGGGGGACCGCAGCCGGCGATCGTGCCGCGAGAGGACTGGGGCGCCTCGAAGTGCCCGCCGCGCAGCGCCCCCGACTACGGCGAGGTGCGCGCGGCGTACGTGCACCACACGGTGAACCCCAACGACTACACGCGGGAGGAGGCCCCCGCGGTGGTGCTGGCCATCTGCCGCTACCACCGCAACTCCAACGGCTGGAGCGACGTGGGCTACAACTTCCTCGTCGATCGCTTCGGCACGATCTACGAGGGTCGCGCCGGTGGCATCGACCAGCCCGTGATCGGCGCGCAGGCGCAGGGCTACAACGCTCAGTCCACGGGCATCGCGAACCTCGGAACCTTCACGAGCGTCGAGCAGACGCCCGAGGCGCTGAACGCGATGGCGGCGTTGATCCGCTGGAAGCTGCCGATCGAGGGCGCTCCCACCGCGGGCACCACCACGATGAGCAGCGCCGGCGGCTCGACCAACCGCTTCCCGGCCGGGCGGCAGGTGCGGGTGCAGCGCGTGATCGGCCATCGCGACACGGGCGCGACCGCGTGCCCCGGCAACGCCCTCTACGCGCAGCTTCCCGAGCTGCGCGCGCTGGTCGGCGACCTCGCCGCCGGCGGCACCCGGCCGCGCCTGCGCGCCAAGGTCACGGCACGCCGCGCCACCGTGCGCTTCGGGCGCACCACCAACGTGACCGGGCCGACTGACCGTGGGCGGCGCCGCGCCCGCTCACACCGCTGCCCGTGCAGGTCGACGCGCTGATCGGTTCGCGCTGGCGCAGGGTCGCGGCCATGACGCGCCGATGCACAGGGCCGCTTCGCCGCCCCGATCGCTCCCAAGCGCACCCGCGCGCTGCGCGTGCGCTATCTCGGCTCCGCGCAGCTGCGGCCCGGCACCTCGCCGCGGTTCACCGTGAAGGTGAAGCCCGTGGTCACGCTCACGCGCCTGCCGGCGCGCGGGCGGGCCGGCGCGGCCACCGCCTTCCGCGGCAAGGTGACCCCGGTGAAGCGCTACGTGTGGCAGGTGCTCCAGCAGCGCAGGCGCGGGCGCTACCGCACGGTCGGCGCTCGCCGGCTGCGGGTGAAGCGCAACGGCACGTTCCGCGGCCGCTTCGTGCCCTCGAGGTCGACCACCTACCGCTTCTACGTCGTGGCCAAGCTGGACCGCGCGACGGTGCGCGGGGCGTCGAAGGCCTACCGCCTCTCGGTCGCCCGCTCGCGCGGCGGCGGCGCCGTGGCGCCCTAATCCCAGCCCTGGCGCAGGTCGTCGCTGTAGAGGCCCCGGCCGGTGGCCAGCAGCTTCACCGTGCGGCCGAGGATCCGCAGGTCGAGCCTCAGCGAGCGGTGGTCCACGTACCAGACGTCCAGATCGATTCGCTCGGGCCACGACAGCGACGTCCGGCCGTTCACCTGGGCCCAGCCGGTGATTCCGGGCTTGACCTCCAGCCGGCGGCGCTGGTGGTCGGTGTAGCGGTCCACCTGCTCCTGCACGGTCGGGCGCGGTCCCACGATCGCCATCTCGCCGGCGAGCACGTTGAGCAGGTTGGGCAGCTCGTCAAGGGAGAAGCGGCGCAGCGTGCGGCCCGCGCGGGTGATCCTCGCGTCGCCGGGCTCGATGTAGAGGCCGGCGCCCGAGTGCTCGGCGCCCACCGTCATGGTGCGCAGCTTCCAGATCCGGAACGGGCGGCCCTCGCGGCCGACGCGTGACTGGCGGTAGAAGACGGGGCCGCGGGTGTCGAGCTTGATCGCCACCGCGCACGCCGCGAGCACCGGCGCGCCCAGCGCCAGGCCGGCGGCCGCGATCAGGATGTCGAGCAGGCGGGTCAGTACGGTCTCCGCGGGGTGAGGATCCTCTACCTACACCAGTTCTTCATGACGCGCGCGGGCGGTGGCGGCACCCGCTCGTACGAGTTCGCGCGGCACCTGGTCGGGGCGGGCCACGAGGTGACGATGGTAGCCGCCGGGCAGAGCCGCGAGGTGGAGGGAATCGACGTGGTCGGCGTCGGCGGCGCCTACAGCGACTACATGCGCGCCACCGGCATGGGCTACGGCCGCCGCGATCGCCGCGTTCGGGCGATTCGCCGCCGGGGCGACGACCGCGGCACGGCGCGGTCCGCGCCCCGACGTGGTGTTCGCCACCTCGCCGCCGCTCACGATCGCGCTGCCCGCGATCGCAGCCGCGCGCCGGCACCGCGCGCCGCTCGTGTTCGAGGTGCGCGACCTGTGGCCGCGGGCGCCGATCGAGATGGGCGCGCTGCGCAACCCCGTCGCGCGCCGCTTGGCCGAGGCGATGGAGCGGCGCGCGTACAAGGCCGCGGCGCACGTGGTGGCGCTGTCGCCCGGGATGGCGGACGGCGTGGCGGCGGCGGGGGTGCCGCGCGAGCGGATCACGGTGATCCCCAACGCGTCGGACCTCGATCTGTTCTCGCCGGACGTCGACCCCGGGGACCTGCGTGAGCGGATCGGCGTGGGCGACGCCTTCGTGGCCGCCTACTTCGGCACGATGGGCGAGGCGAACGACCTCGGCCAGGTGGTGGAGGCCGCCACGCTGCTGCGCGACCGGGGCGAGAACGGCGTGGCGTTCGTGCTGCAGGGCGAGGGCAAGCGCCGAGCGGGGATCGAGGACGAGATCCGGCGCCGCGGCCTGACCAACGTGAAGCTGCTGCCCGGCGCCGACAAGGAGTCGGCCGCGCGGCTGGCCGCGGCCTCCGACGCGTGCCTGACGATCTTCAAGGACGTGCCCGTGCTGGCCACCAACTCGCCGAACAAGCTCTTCGACACCTTCGCCGCCGGGCGCCCGGCGATCGTGAACACCGACGGCTGGCAGCGCGAGCTGGTGGAGCGTGGGGCCGGGCTGTTCGCCCGCCCGGGCGATCCCGCGGACCTGGCCGCGCAGGTGCTGGCGCTTCGCGACGACCCCGCGCTGGCCAAGCGCCTGGGCGAGGGGGCGCGCAAGCTGGCCGAGGAGGAGTTCGACCGCAGGCTGCTGGCGGAGCGGCTGGAGCGGGTGCTGGAGTCGGTTTGACGCCTCTCCTACTGCATCGTCAACACCAACGGCCGCGACTACCTGCTGGCCTGCCTGAACGCGATCGCGCGCACCCATCCGGCCGGAG
Source organism: uncultured Thermoleophilaceae bacterium (assembly GCA_963825775.1). GTDB lineage: Bacteria > Actinomycetota > Thermoleophilia > Solirubrobacterales > Thermoleophilaceae > JAAYBF01. Next base: position 98,834 of record CAWGUV010000019.1, read on the forward strand.
TGGACCACGAGGTGCTCGTGCTCGACAACTGCTCAGACGACGGCTCCGTGGCGGCGGTGGAGGCCAGCGGCCATGACGCGCGCGTGATCGCGCTCGACAGGCGCACCGGCAAGGCCGAGAACGACTCCACACTGCTGCGCGAGGCGCGCGGGCGCTACTGCCTGCTGCTCAACGAGGACTCCGAGCTGCGCGAGGGAGCGACCGCCGCGCTGCTCGAGGCGCTGGAGGCCGACCCCCGTGCGGCGGTGGCGGGCGCGCAGCTGCGTCCGAGCGAGGGCGAGCGCAAGGCGTGCGCCTGGCGGCTGCCCGGGCGTGCCGGTGGCGCTCGCCGGGGCCCTCCTGCTCCATCGCCTCTTCACCGTGCAGAGCCGCGGCCGGCGCACCCGGCGCGTGGGCTGGACCCAGTCGAGCGCCATGCTCGTGCGGCGCGAGGCGGCGGAGGAGGTCGACTTCCTCGACCCGGACTTCTTCGTCTACTCGGACGAGACCGACTTCTGCAAGCGCCTGCACGACGCGGGCTGGCGGGTGCTCTACGTGCCCGGCGCGGAGGCCGTGCACCACGACCAGCTGACCACCGACCTGCGCAGCGCCCGGCGGCGGATCGTGGAGTTCCACCGCAACCGCGATCGCTACATGCGCAAGCACCACACGCGCGCCCGAGCGCTACCTCGTGCGCGCCCTCGGGGTCTGGTTCTACCTCGGCGCTGGCGGTGGCCGCGACGGCGGCGCCGGGGCGCGAACCGAGCCGCTATCTCATGCATGCGCGCCAGGAGCTGAGGCCGGGCCGGGGAGAGGGAATCCGCGAGGCGGCCGAGGAGTACAACCGCCGGTCGCGAATCGCACCGTAGCCGCACCCTAGGATTCCCCCGCCCGTGGAGCACCCCGACCTCGCCCATTTCGCAGCAGTCGTGGCCGCCGCCGGGGCGGTGCTCCTGCTTGCCGGGCGCGGGCGCGTGCAGGTGCTTGCCGGACTTGTGGTGCTCGGAGCCGGCGAGGGGCTGCTGGCGCTGTCGATCTCCGGCACCGACAAGCTCGACACGCTCACCTCCCCGTCGGGCGCGGTCGCCGCCGTCGCGGCCGCGGGCGTGCTGGCGGCGCTTGCCGCGGTGGCGGTGCGCCGGCCCGCGTGGGTGCCGATCGCGGTGCTGGTGACGGCCCCGCTGCGCCCGCCGATCGCCTTCGAGTCCGGCGGCGGCTTTCCGATCACGGTTGCCGACGACGGCCAGCTCGGGCGCCTGCTTCCCCTCTACCTCGTGCTCGCGGCCGCGGCGCTCGCGCTGGCGTGGCGGGTGCTGCGGTCCGAGTCCGGCGCCGCCCGCGCGCTGCCGCGAGTGGTCGCCTACCCCGCCGCCGCCTTCATCGCCTTCGCCTGCCTGTCGCTCACGTGGGCCGACCGGCTCGCGCCGGCGGCGGAGCTGCTCACCTACTTCACCATCCCGTTCGCCCTGCTGGTCGCCGTCGTGGCGCGGGCGCCTTTCCCCGACTGGGCTCCGCGCGCCCTGGCACGGGTCGGCATCGCGCTGGGTGTGGTGTTCGCGGCGGTCGGGCTCTACCAGGCGGCTACCCGCGAGGTGTTCTTCTTCGCCCCCAACCTCGCGGTGTCGAACAACAACTCGGACTACTTCCGCGTGACCTCGCTGTTCGGCGACCCGAGCCTCTACGGCCGCCACGTGGTGCTCGCCATGGGCGTGCTGCTGGTGGTGCTGGCCCTGCGGCGGGTGGATCTGCGCCTGGGCATCGGGCTCCTCGTGGTGATGTGGTTCGGCCTGCTGTTCTCCTACTCGCAGTCGAGCATGGTCGCTCTGATCGCCGTGACGCTGGCGGTGGCCGCCGCGACCGGGCGGGCGGCGCGTGCGGATGGTCGTGGCCGGCGGCCTGGCGGCCGTGCTGCTGGCGGGAGTGGGCTACGTGGCGTCGATCGAGATCCGCGGCGATTCGCTGCGAAGGGAGACGAGCGACCGGACCCAGCGCGTGGAGGACACGATGCGGGTGGTGCGCGAGAACCCGGTGAAGGGCGCCGGGATCGGCGAACCAGGCGTCCGCCAGCCGGCGACTGGCCGAAGGAGGAGGGCGAGCCCAAGCCGACCGCGAACTTCGTCTCGCACACCACCCCGCTCACGGTGGCGGCTGAGCTCGGGGCCGTCGGGTTGGCGCTCTACGTTTGGCTGATCGTGGGCGGCTCGCGCGCGATCGCCGGTGTTGCGAGGCTCGATCGCGGCCTCGGGATCGCCCTCGGCGCATCCCTGCTCGCCCTGTTCGTGCACGCGCTCTTCTACAGCGGGTTCCTGGAGGATCCGCTCACGTGGCTGGTGCTGGCCGTGGCGGCCGGGCAGCTCACCTGGCCGCGCCGCGACGACGGCGTGCACCGCGCCGCCGAAGCGGAGGCCTGATGAGCGAGCGGTTGTCGCGCGAGGGGGCCTTCGTGCTGATGGGCGTGCTCGCTCGCGCTGCTGGCGATCACGCTCCCCGAGCTTGGGTCCAACCCGTGGCCGTTCCGCACCGGGCGCGGTCGACCCGCAGGGCGTGCTGGCGCCGCTGGTGCGCGCGGCCGGCGAGGAGTGGGACGTGGGGATCGCCCGGGCGGCGTGCTTCCTCGCCGCGCTGGTCGTGGCACTGCTGGCGGCGTGGTCACTGCGCGGCCGGGACTGGCCCGCCTGGGGCGGCACGGCTCTGGCGCTGTTCGTTGCGCTGGCGCTGCTGGTGCCCTCCACGCTGCTGCAGATCGGCCTGCGCGACGCGACCGAGCCGTGGTTCCACACCAACGACTCGACCTACCAGATCGAGTTGGGCGGGGAACTGCTGCTGGACGGCGAGAACCCCTACGGCGCGGACTACCGGTCCTCGGGGATGGAGCGCTTCTACACCCGCGATGGATCGATCTCCGAACGCGTCCGCGAGCGCGAGGTGTCGCTGGAGCACTACGCGTACTTCCCCGGCACCGCGGTGGTCGGCGCCGCGTGGCGGCTGGTGCCCTCGCCGTTCGACGACTACCGCGTGTTCGTGCTGCTGATGACGCTCGGCGGCTTCGCCGCGGCGATGGCGTTCCGTGCGCCGCTCTCCTGGCGGCTCACGCTGGGCGTGCTGATCGCCGCGAACCCGATCGCCGTGCGCTCGGCGTGGTTCGGGCAGAACGACGCGCCGTCGATCACGCTGATGGTGCTGGCGTTCGCGCTGGCCACCCGGGGGCGCTGGCGGTGGGCGGCGGCGGCCCTGGCGGGAGCGGTGCTGCTGAAGCAGTTCGCCGTGGTGGCGATCCCGTTCCTGGCGCTGATGATGGTCAAGCAGGGGGTGCCTCGCCCCGAGCTCAAGCGCTGCGCAGCCGTGTTCGCCGGTGTGATCGCACTCGTGAGCCTGCCGTTCCTGATCGCCGACCCGGTGGCCTTCTACGAGGACACCGTGAAGTTCGGCGCCGGCACCTACAAGATCGTGGGCTACGGGCTGTCGGGGATGCTCATCCGCGCGGGGATCCTGGAGGACCGCGACGGCTCCTATCCGTTCGCGCTGATCGCCCTGCTCACCTGGCTGCCGCTCACCGCGTGGCTGTGCGTGCAGGCCCACCGCGCGAAGGAGCTGTGGGTGTGCGCCGCCGGGTTCTCGATCTCGATCCTGGTGCTGCTGTTCATCGGCCGGACGTTCAACAACTACTACCTCGTGTGGCCGATGACCGGGGCTATCGTCGCGGCTTTGCTTTGGGCTTCTCCAGCGCGTACAGATACGAGCGCCCCACCAGGTACACCCGATCCTGGTCGGCGATGATCGGGCTGGCGTACTTGCCCGCGTTGTTGTGCCAGCGCGCCTTGCCGGTCCTCGGCGTTGAACGCCGTGGTGCCGTCCTTGCCCATCTTCACGAAGCGCGCCGCCGCCGAGCCGCAGGTCGCGCACGTGGCGGCGTAGACCAGGCCCTTCATCACCACCGGCGGCGCGTGCACCGCGCTCTCCATGGTGCGCTGCCAGCGCACGTCGCCGGTGGCCGCGTCGAGCGCGTAGAACTTGCCGTCGTAGCTGCCGGCGTAGACCTTCTTGTCGTAGATGGCCGCCGAGGAGTAGATGTAGGTGCCCAGCGGCTTGGCCCACAGCAGCTTGCCGGTGCGCTGGCCGTAGGCGTACATCGTGCCGTCGCTGCTGCCGATGAACACGCGCCCGTAGGCCACGGCGGGGGCGGCGTAGAAGAACTCCGTGGCGTCGCCGGCCCGCCAGGCGAGCTTGCCGGTCTTGGCGTTGAGGGCGAACAGGTTGCCGTCCTGGTTCGCGATGAAGATCCGCCCGTTCGAGTACGCGGCCGAGGTGTTCACCCGGTTGCCGGTCTGGTAGGTCCACACGCGCTTGCCGGTCTTCGCCCGGATGGCGTGCACGTTGCCGTCCCACGAGCCCACGTAGAGCACGCCGTCGTGCAGCAGCGGCGAGGACTCGAACGGCTTGCCCTTGTAGCGCCACTTCTGCTTGCCGGTCTTGGCGTCCATCGCGATCACGAAGCCGGTCGGGTTGGGGTCGCCCTGGCCGCACTCCACGAAGTCCATGTAGGACTGGTAGATCGTGCCGTTCGCCAGCGTGGGTGACGCGGCCGCGCAGCGCTTGAAGTTCTTCGTCTTGAAGACGGGCTTGCCGGTCTTGCCGTGCAGGGCGAAGAAGAGGCCCTTCTGCTGGGCGACGTAGACGTTGCCGTACGCGGCGCTGGGCGGGAACTCGATCGTGTCGCGGGCGTCGACTCGCCAGGTGCGCCTGAACGGCGGGCGCGAAGTCGTAGGGCGAGACCTTGGTGCGCTGGTTGTCGTACCCGAAGGTGGGCCACGGCTCGGCGATCACCTTGCGCTTGGGCGGCTTCGGCGCGCTCCGGCGTGTCGGTGACCACGAACTCCTCGGTGGCCGAGCCGCGCTTCTCGGGCGGATCCTCGTCGGAGAGCACCTTGTAGGCGACGGCGCCCCCGGCACCCAGCACGAGCACGGCGCGCTGCGATCAGCAGGTAGCGAATCACCGCGGGGATGGTAGGGAGCGCGGTCAGCCGCGCTTGGAAAGAACCTGCCAAATCCTCCGCGTCACGCGGGGAACCTCCACGCCCAGCGCCGACTCGTTCAGCTGCAGCGCCCACTGCGGGGTGCCGGGGCGGATCACGGTGCCCTTGCCGAGGCGGTAGCCCACGAACGCCGGCTCGCCCTCCTCGCGGCCGGCGGAGGTGAGCAGCTCGGCGTCGGGCGGCAGGCGATCCGAGCGCTCGAACACGGAGAACTCGCCGAACAGCTCGTCCACGCCGGCGAACAGCCCCAGGCGGTCGCGTCTCCTCGCGCAGCGGCGCCGGCGGATCGGACTCGAAGATGCTGGTGCGCTCGCCGAACAGGTCGTCGGGCCGCGGCGGGCTGGGGTTGCGCAGGCGTGCCGCCGTCGAGCGCCACGGTCCGGCGCAGCGACTCGCGCCCGAAGGAGGCCACGGCCAGCCCGCGCTCCTTGACCTCCTCCAGCAGCCGGTCGCGCACACGGCGCGGCAGCCACAGCGCGGTGCCCGCGACCGCCACGCCCGGGCGCGTTGCCGATCGCGGGGCCCTCGCGGCGGGCCAGCGACAGGTCCGTGGTGAGGTCGTAGGGCAGCCGCTCGCGGTCGAGGAAGCGGAGCAGCGGCGAGACCTCCGACCGGAACCGCGGCGGCAGGGCGCCGTCGGCGAACGGGCGCTCGGCGGGCACGGCGCTCGCCTCGTCGAGGGTGTCGGCGAAGCCGTCGAGATCGGAGTCGAACGCGTTCTGGCCCTGCCAGGTGACCGCCGGCAGCACCACGATCGGCCGCGGGCGCGCCGCGTGCCGCCGCGCGGCGGCAGGCCCGCCACCGCCAGCGGCCACACCGCGCGGCGGCCGCCCGCGAGCCGCACGCGCACGAGGTACACGCCCGGTGCGGGCGTCGCTGGGGATGCGCACCCGCAGCCTGCCGCCGCGGCGGCGGTCGCGCGCGGATCGTGCGGCCCGAGCCGAGGCGCGAGAGCGCGAAGTCGAAGCGGCGCTCGCGCGGCCCGACCCGCAGGACGCGCGAGCGAGCCCGGCGGGCACCACGCCCAGCGGGCCCTGCAGCGTGAGCGCGCGCACCGCCACGCCCGGTGCGCGGCGGCGCGTCGCCGGGCTCGGGGACCGCGGCCGGGGCCTCGGTCTTGTTGCCCGCCAGGTCGCGCACCTTGCACGTTGAAGGAGTACGAGCCGTCGGGCGCCAGGCGGCCGCCGCGCACGCGTGCCGTCCCAGACGCCGGTGCGGCTGCCGTCGCCGCGGAACAGCGCGCGCCGGGCCGCGGCACGTCGTCGTCGGTGCGGAAGACGCGGAACTCGGGCGCCGCGTTGCGCGGGCCCGCGTAGCGGATCCGCACCTCCGCGACGGGCCGCCCGGGCACGATCACGTTCGGCTCCACCGAGGCGATGCTCACCCGCGGCGGCCTGGTGTCCACCCTCACCTCCTTGATCGAGTCCACCACGCGGCCCTCCTTGCGCCTCACCACGCGCAGGCGGTAGATGCCGTCGGGCACCACCTTGCCGTCGTCGTCGCGGCCGTCCCAGCGGTAGCGGTACTTGCGGTTGCCGGCCAGCTCGCGGTCGTCCACCAGCCGGCGCACCTCGTTGCCCTCGGAGTCGATGATCGAGAAGCTGCACCTCCGCCTGCTCGGAGAGGTCGAAGCCCACGCGCGCCGAGTCCTGCACCCGGTCGCCGTTCGGCGAGATGTCCGCGCGGCTGCGCGCCGAAGCGCAGCACCAGCGGGATCTCGGTCTTCAGCGACTGGGTGACGAAGAACGCGGCGACCGTGGCGAGCACGAGCAGCCGAAGACGGCGCGGACCAGGGGGCTCGACTCCACCGCGCGGAAAGCTATTGGACGGAGACGCGTCGCCGGACCGCGTCGGGAGAATGCCCGCGATGCGCGTGCAGCTCGTCGATCCCTCCGGCCTACACCCCGCCCTACGACTTCTCGCTGGCCGGGCGCGCTGGCGCGCGCGGGGGCCGACGTGGAGCTGGTCACCAGCCGCTACCTGTACGGGCCCACCCCCGCCGTGACGGCTTCCGGGTGCGCGAGGACTTCTACCGGCGCGCCACCGCCCGCGACCGCGGCGTGAGCGCGCCGCCGCGCGCTGCGGGCTGCCGAGCACGTGCCCGGACATGCTGCGCCACCGCCGCAGCGCGGCGCCGACGTGGCGCCACTACCAGTGGCTGCACGCTCGAGGCGCTGGACTGCCTGCTGCTGGCCACGCGACGCGCCGCGGGTGTTCACCTCCCACAACGTGCTGCGGCGGGGCGAGGGCCGCACTGCGCGGGCGCGCCGCGCGGCGCGTGGCCGCGCCGCTGGACGCCGTGATCGTCCACACCGAGCGACGGCGCCGCGCGCGCTGGTGGAGCGCTTCGGCGCCGACCCCGACGCGCGTGCACGTGATCCCCCACGGAGCGTTCGACTACCTCACCCGCCAGGAGCACGAGGAGCCGCTGCCCGACGAGCTGGCCGCGGTCGAGGGGCCGGTGATCCTCTGGTTCGGCGTGCTGCGCCCCTACAAGGGCGTCGACGTGCTGATGGAGGCCTTCCGCGAGGTGGAGGGCGCCGAGCTGTGGATCGTCGGCCGGCCGTGGATGGCATGAGCCGCTGCAAGGCGGCCGCCGCGCGCGCCGGTGGCACGGTGCGGTTCGTGGACCGGTTCGTGACCGACCCGGAGATCCCCGCCTACTTCCGCCGCGCGGACGTCGTGGTGCTGCCCTACCGGCGCATCGACCAGTCGGGCGTGCTCTACACCGCGCTCGCCTTCGGCAAGGCGATGGTGCTGTCCGACGTGGGCGGCTTCTCCGAGATCGGCCGCGGAGCACGGCGCGGCCGAGCTGGTGCCGCCCGAGGACCCGGCCGCGCTGCGCGAGGCGCTGCGCGGCTGGTGGACGACCCGGCCGCGCGCGCGCGCGCTGGAGGGCCGCGGCCGCGGCCGCCGCCGCCGGGCACTTCTCCTGGGACGAGATCGGGCGGCGCACGCTGGAGCTGTACGAGGAGCTGCGCGTGAGGGCGATCTTCATGGGCAAGCACAAGCGCTCGGCGGTGGGCGCGCTCGAGCACCTGGTGGCGCGCGGGCGCGAGGTGGTGGCCGTGGTGGCGCCCGAGCCCGGCGGGCGCGAGCGCGGACCCGCAGCGGCGTCGACCTCGCCGCCGCGGCGCCACGGCCTGCGCCTCGCGACCGACGACGAGCTGTACGCCGAGATCGAGGACGGCTCGCTGAGCCGACGTCGACCTGGTGCTGTCGTTCCTCTTCTGGCGGCGCATCCGCCCGCCGCTGATCGAGCTGGGCCGCGGTGGGCTGCCTGAACTTCCATCCCGCGCCGCTGCCCGACATCCGCGGGCTCGGCGGCTACAACATCGCGATCCTCGAGGACTTCGCCGAGTGGGGCGTGTCCGCGCATTTCGTGGACGAGGAGTTCGACACCGGCGACCTGGTGCGGGTCGACCGCTTCCCGATCGACCGCGAGCACGAGACCGCTCTGTCGCTCGACATCCGCAGCCAGGAGCGCCTGCTGGCGCTGTTCCGCGACGTGATCGACGCTGGCGCTCGCCGGCGAGCCGCTGCCCGCGCGAGCCCCAGGGCGAGGGCCGCTACGTGAGCGCCGAGGAGTTCGACGCGCTGCGCCGCGTGCAGCCCGGCGACCCGCCGGAGCTGACCGAGCGGCGGATCAGGGCGTTCTGGTACCCGCCCTACGACGGCGCGACGATCGAGGTCGGCGGGCGTACCCTCACGCTCGTGGACCGTTCGGTGCTCGAACAGGCGGCCGTGGCCAACAGGGAGGCGGGGCTGCTGCCATGAGCGCCTGCGCCTCCTGCGGCGCCGAGAACCCCGAGGGCGCCCGCTTCTGCATGTCATGCGGCAACGCGCTGCAGCGTGTGTGCCCGTCCTGCGGGGAGCCCGCTCCCGACGAGGCCCGCTTCTGCATGTCGTGCGGCTCGGCGCTCGACGCGCCGCGCGGCGCCGCGCTCCGGCCGCTCCGGCGGCGCGCCGACTCGCCGCCGGAGGAGCGGCGCCAGGTGACCGTGCTGTTCGCCGACCTCTCCGGCTACACGGCCGTGGCCGAGCGGATGGACCCGGAGGCCGTGAAGTCGCTGGTGGATCGCGCGCTGCGCCGCCTCGGCGAGGAGGTGCAGCGCTTCGGCGGGACCGTGGACAAGTACATCGGCGACAACGTGATGGCGCTGTTCGGCGCGCCGGTCGCCCACGAGGACGACGCCGAGCGCGCGGTGCGCGCCGCGCTGGCGATGCAGGCGGCGATGGACGAGATCAACGACTGGACGCCCGCTCGACGTCCCGTTCGCGCTGCGGGTGGGCATCAACACCGGCGAGGTGCTGGCCGGGCGCCGTGGGCGGGCGACTACACGGTGACCGGCGACACGGTGAACGTGGCCTCGCGGCTGCAGTCGGCGGGCCGCCCGGGCGCGGTGACGGTGGGCGAGCGCACGATGCGGGCCACCCAGCAGGCCATCCGCTACGAGCGAGCTCGAGCCGCTCGACCTGAAGGGCAAGGCCGAGCCGGTGCCCGCCTGGGAGGCCGTCGGGCTCGTGGCGGCGCAGGCCGTGCGGCCGCGAGACGGTGGAGGAGTCGCCGATGGTGGGCCGCGACGACGAGCTGGGCGTGCTCGAGTCGGTCTTCAACCGGATCAGCCGCGACGGCAAGCCGCACATGGTCACGCTGGTCGGGCGAGGCCGGCGTGGGCAAGTCGCGCCTCCTGCGCGAGTTCGAGCGCCGGCTCGACGGAGCCGCGACGCCACGCTGCAGACCGGCCGCTGCCTGCCCTACGGCACCGGCATCGTCTACTGGGCGCTGGGCGAGGTGCTGCGCGCCGAGGCCGGGATCGTCGACTCCGACAGCTCGGACGAGGCCTGGGCGAAGCTCTGCCGCTACGTGACGCAGCGTGCTGCCGGACGAGCCGCCCGAGCGCCACGCGGCGCAGATCGCCCGCTCGCTGGGCATCGACATACCCGCCCAGCACGAGCCGCCGGACTCGGGCGGACCCGAGCGGATGCGCGAGGCGTTCTTCTCCTCGCTGCGATCCGTGATCGAGGCCGCCGCGGAGCGCGGTCCGCTGGTGCTGGCCTTCGAGGACATCCACTGGGCCGACGACGGCATGCTCGACGCGATCGAGCACCTCGCCCAGTGGGTGCGGGCGCCGCTGCTGCTGCTGTGCCTGGCCCGCGACGAGCTGCTCGAGCGGCGGGACGGCTGGGGCGGCGGGCGGCGCGGCGCGACCCAGATCTTCCTCGACCCCCTCACCGCCGACGACTCGCGCGCAGCTCGTGGCGACCCTCCTCGGCGGCGACGACACCCGCGGCGACCTGGCTCCCCAGGTGGCCGAGCGCTCCGGGCGGCAACCCCCTGTTCGCCGAGGAGATGGTGCGCCGGCTCGCCGAGGAGGAGGGCGACGGCGATCGCGGAGCTGCCCGACACGGTGCAGGCGGTGCTGGCGGCGCGCCTCGACGCGCTCGAGCCCGTTCGAGCGCCGGCTGGTGCAGCAGGCGAGCGTGGTGGGCCGCACGTTCTGGGAGGGCTCGCTCGCCTCGCGTGGCCGAGGAGGAGGGCCGCGACCTGCGCGAGGCGCTGGCCGGGCTGCAGGGCAAGGACATCCTGGCGCCCGGCGCCGAGTCGCGGCTGGCGGGCGAGCGCGAGCTCGCGTTCAAGCACGTGCTGATCCGCGACGTGGCCTACGGGATGCTGCCCAAGACGGTGCGCTGCCGGAAGCACTTCGAGGTCGGGCGCTTCATCGAGGATCGCGCCGGCGACCGCAGCGACGAGGTCGTCGCGCTGCTGGCCGAGCACTACGGCCGCTCGGCCGCGCTGGGCGCGGAGGGCGGCGTCGAGGCGCGCGAGCTCACGCAGATCAAGGAGCGCGCCGTGCACTTCCTCGAGCAGGCGGGCGACGCCGCCGCGCTGCTGTACGCCAACCCGGAGGCGATCTCCCACTACCGCCACGCGCTCGAGCTGCTCGGCACCGAGGACGACGCACTGGGCGCCCGGATCGGCGAGAAGCAGGGCGACGTGGCGCTGCGCCTGGGCCGCGTGGACGCCGCGATCCAGGTGTGGGGCGAGTGCCTGGACCACCACCGCCGCGAGGAGGACCTCGACCGCGTGGCCGACCTGCACCGCAAGCTCGGCGCGGCTCTGGCGGTGAAGGGCGAGCGCAAGGCGGCGATCGAGAACTACCAGCGCGGCATCAACCTGCTCAAGGACGGCCCGCCGCGGCTCGAGCTGGTGCGCCTCTACGAGGAGGCCGCGTGGCTCTACCTCCAGACCGGCGACAACATGCTCGCCATCTACGCCTCCGAGAAGGCGCTGCGCCTGGCCGAGCGCCTGGGCGAGACGCGCGCGGCGAGCCGCGCGCACGGGATCTTCGGGCGGGTGTTCGGGCGCATCGGGGACACCGAGAAGGCGCGCTCCAACCTGGAGCGCTCGGTGGAGCTCGCCCGCGCCCTGCAGGAGGGAGACGACGCCACGCTGCACGGCGACCACGGGGAGACGATCCTCGCCCTGCTCGCGCTCGGCCGTCACCTCGAGGTCTCCGAGGCCGACGCCCGCGGTGCCGGCGAGGCCTACGACGAGGCGCTGGCGCTGGCCGAGCAGGTGGGCGACCTGCCGAGCCAGGTGGAGCTGCACTCCGCCGTGGCGCAGCTCGCCGCCTACCGGGCCGACTGGGAGCAGGTGCGCCGCTCCACCGACGCCTCGGCCGACCTCGCCGAGCGCGAGGGCCTGGTGAGCAAGCTGTGCCTGCCCTACGCGCTGCGCGGGCTGCTGCGGTGGCGCGAGGGCAAGCTCGACAGCGCCGAGGAGCGCTTCCGCCGCGCCCACGAGCTGGCCGAGCAGGTGGGCTGGTCGGAGCTCTCGTTCCAGGCGCTCTACGGCCTCGCGCTCACGCTGCGCGACCGCGGCGCCCACGCCGACGCCGTGACCGCGCTGGGCCAGGCGATCGACGTCTGCGAGCGCGCCGGGCCTGGCCGCGCAATCGGTGCAGGCCACCGCCACGCGGGCCGTGGTGCTGGCGCTTGGCGGAGCGCTGGGACGCCGCCCAGGAGTCGGCCGCCGAGGCGGAGGGCCTGGCCGAGCGCCTGCACTACCCGATCGGCAAGGCGGCGGCACTGGAGGCACGAGGGGCCAGCGACGCCGACCCCGACCACGGGCGCGCGCCTGCTGGTGGAGGCGGAGGACGCCTGGACCCTGCTGGAGCGCCCGCTGGAAGCAGCGCGCTGCCGCCTGCTGGCGGGCTTCAGGCTGCGCGACTCAGACCCGGAGCGAGCAGCGGAGCTGCTGGCGAGCTCAGCGGAGGAATGCGAGCGCCTCGGCGTGGAGCACCTGGCGGAGAGAGCGCGAGCGCTCGTGCCGGCCTGACGCCTGAGGCCTACTGAGTCTTGTCAGCGCCCGCCACAACAACCACGGTGGCGTCGCCAGCAAGCCCCTGACTCTCAGCATCAATGGGCTCGCGCTGCGAGATCTTCAGCCGCTTGCCCACCTCGGCCGCCTCGCGCTCGGCGCCGGGCGCGTACTTCACGACGGACTCGGCGCGCTGCTGGTCGATGAAGTTCGTGACCGTGCCCAGCTGGAAGCCCTGGCGCTCGATCGAGTCGCCGATCTGAGCGGCGAGGCCGGGGACCGTGGTGCCGTTGAGCACCGCCACCCGGACGTCGCCGGGGTTGACGCCCGGCGCCTTCTTCTTCGCGGGCGTGTCCTTGGGCTCCTCGTCGCCTCCGCTCTTGGCGGAGCTCTGCGAGCCGGCGCTCGACGGCTCGTCGTCGTCGCCCGTGAGCTGCAGAACGCCGAACCCGATCGCCAGCAGCGCGAGCAGCGAGCCGCCGACGACCGCCACGGCGCGGCCGGTGCTCGAGAAGACCCCGCCGCCGCCGCCGCGCTTGCCGCGGACCGGGCCGCCGGGGCGGCTCTCCTCGTACGGGCGGCAGGATGCCGGTGGCCTCGCTGCGGCTCGCCCCTCCGATCGGGATCGTCGGCCGCGGGGGCGAAGGCGGGAGGGGCGGCGCGAGGGCGGGCTCGTCGCCCGTGTCCTCGACCTGCTCGAACTCCTCGCTGTCGGGGTCGTAGTCCTCGTGGAAGTCCTCGGGAGCGGGCTCGCGATCCGGGTCCTCGTCGAGGATCCTGCCGTCGCCCTCGCCGTCGTCCGGGCCCTCGTCGCCCGCCTCGTCCTCGACGTCCTCGTCCTCGTCGGGCGGGCGCGGGCGGCGGGTGGATCTCCGTGTCCTGTGAGATCACCGCCTGCTCGTCGGTGCCGTTGGAGCTCTCGACGGATGCCGTCTTCCTCGTCGTCCTCCCGCTCGGTCTCGGCAGGCGCCGGCGGGGCCCGTCGCCACGGCCGGCGCCGCACCGGCTGCCGCCGCGGCTGCTGGCGTGGCCGCCGCGGGCGCGGCAACTCCGGGCTTGGCGGGCGACACGGGAGGCTTGGGAACGGGCGGCTTGGGCACCGGCTGCGCCACCACGCGGCCGGGTACGGGAGTGTCCACGCGCTCGGGCGCGCGGCCGGCCCATTCGCGCAGGCGCTTCACATCTCGCGCCTGCGAGAAGTAGAGCGCCGAGAGCACGGCCAGTCCAACGACTGCCGCGAGCCCGGCATAGGACCCGATCTCCTGGATGATCTCCATACGCCTTGAGCTTCCGAACCTTAGGGCTTGACGCGGCCTAATCCACCGGTCGCGCAGCGACGAGTGACCGCTCCGCCGAAAGCTCGGCCACGGCGCCCGCCAGGGCGGCCGCGTCCCCGTTGTAGACCAGCTCCTCGATCCGGGCGAACGCGCCCTCCACCCACTCGGGGTCGAGGCGCGGGCCGCACGGCGGCCACGATCCTCTCCGCGGGCGTGGGCTGGGGCCGCTCGGCGGGCTCGAACAGCTCCTCGTGGATCTTCTCTCCGGGGCGGCGGCCGACGATCTCGATCGCGATGTCCACGTCGGGCTCGTTGCCCGAGAGGCGGATCATGTTGCGTGCCAGGTCGACGATCTTCACCGGGTCGCCCATCTCCAGCACGTACACCTCGCCGCCGGTGGTGAGCTCACCGGAGCGGATGATGAGCTGCACGGCCTCGGGGATCGTCATGAAGTAGCGCGACATGTTCTCGTCGGTGACGGTGACCGGGCCGCCGGCGGCGATCTGGCGGCGGAAGATCGGCACCACCGAGCCCGACGAGCCGAGCACGTTGCCGAAGCGCACGGCCGCGTAGCGCGTGCCCTTGTAGCGGTTCTGCGCCGCCTCGACGGCCCATTCGGCCAGCGCCTTGGAGGCGCCCATCACGGTCGCGGGCGTGACGGCCTTGTCGGTGGACACGAGCACGAAGCGCTCGACGCCCTCCTCGCCCGCCGCGGCGGCGACGATGCGCGTGGCGACGGCGTTGTTGCGCACGGCCTCGACCGGGTTCTCCTCCATCAGGCCGACGTGCTTGTAGGCGGCCGCGTGGAAGACGACCGAGGGCTTCTCCTCGCCGAACAGCTCGCGCATGCGCGTGGCGTCCTTGCAGTCGGCGAGCACGGCCGTGAGCGCCGCGAAGTGGTGGTCCTCCTCGAGCTGGCGGCGGATCTCGAACAGGTTGTTCTCGGCGTGGTCGACCAGCACCAGGCGCTTGGGCTTGACGCGCGCTATCTGGCGGCACAGCTCCGAGCCGATCGAACCACCGGCGCCGGTGACCAGCACCACGTGGCCGCGCAGGTAGGCGCCCACGCGGTCGATCTCCATCCGCACCGGCTCGCGGCCGAGGATGTCCTCCACCTGCACCTCGCGCACCTGGCGCAGCAGGTTGGGGCCGCGCGAGAGCAGCTCGAACACGGTCGGCAGCGTGCGCACGGGGATGTCGCGCTCGCGGCAGGCGGTGACCACCTTGAGCCGCAGCGTGCCGGGCGCGGACGGGATGGCGATGACCACCTCGTCCGGCTTGGTGTCGTCGAGGATGCGCGGCAGGTCGTCGGTGGTGCCGTGCACGCGGTGGCCGGAGATGAGCATGCCCTGCTTGCGCGGGTCGTCGTCGATGAAGCCGATCACCGCGCTCGACAGCTCGGGGTTGCGGCGCAGCTCCAGCGCCACCTGCTGGCCGCCGTTGCCGGCGCCCACGATCAGCACCTCGGTGTCGGCGCGCTGGACCAGCGGCTGGCGCAGCGGGCGCTCGATGGCCGCGCGCACCAGGAAGCGGGCGCCCACCACCAGCGCGAGCGTGATCAGGAAGTCCAGGGCGATGACGCCTCGCGGCGGGTCGGCGTCCGTGGGCGTGAGCAGGAACAGCAGGCCGATCAGCACGAAGCTCGAGACCACCACGGCCTTCACGATCGACTCGAAGTCCGCCTGGTCGACGAACCGCCAGAGCTTCGAGTAGAGGCCGAAGGCGGCGAACAGCACCAGCTTGAGCGGCACGACGATCAGCACGGTCTCGGCCAGCAGGTCCTCGTAGCGGCCGGGGATGCCCGCGTCGAAGCGCAGCACGAACGCGAGGTAGTAGGCGAGCGCGATCAGGCAGGCATCGACGCCCACCTGTCCGGCGCGGCGAAGGTTTACCGAGGATGTGATCCGTTTTCTCACTGTTTCCGTGCCGAGAGCAGCAGTTTCACCATTTCGCGGGGATCGCGTCGGATGCGGTCGGAGTCCTGCACCGGGCGCTTCTCAACGCTCACCTGAGCGGGATCTTCGAGCTTTCGCAGCCGGCCGTCGCGCATGAGCTTCTCGTCGACTGCGCCCAAACGGCCCTCGAAAGTGGTGAAGACGGGGGTGCCGAGCGCCACCGCCTCACGGTTCATGGTACCGCCGGCGGAGATCACGAGGTCCGATAGTGCAATCAGGCTCTGCGCGTCGATCGCATGGTCGGGCACGATCAGGCCGCCGATCGCCTCTATCTCCTCCTTCTGAGTGGGCGTTCGCGGCAGCACCACGGCCTGGGCGGCGCCCTTCAGGCGCTCGAGCACGGCGCGGAACAGCGGGTTCTCGAACCGGTGGTACAGCGACACCTCCGGCGGCGTGCGCACCACCACGATCGGGCGCGCTCGGTCCAGGCCCAGCTCGCCGAGCACGGCGTCGTCGGGCACGAAGTCCGCGAGGTAGTACTCCTCCTTCAGGCCCTCGTACGGGCGGATCTTGCCCTTGGCCCCGTAGCGCTCCAGGCGCTCGGGCGGGATGGCGTCGGGTACCACCACCGCCCGCACGAGGCGGCAGTTCACGTTGTGCTGCACCGGGGCCCACTCGTAGTCGAAGGCGGTGGCGCTGGGGATCCGCAGGAGGGCGGCGGCCACCGTCACGTCGTTGGACCCGTGGCCCATCGCCAGGTCGAAGCTCCGCTTCCGCGCCCAGCGCGTGAGCGCCGCCGACCGGCTCACCAGCCCGACCCCCTTGCTCGCGAGCCGCCCGCCCCGGTGATGGCCGACGGCGGTGTGCGCGATGCCGAAGCGATCGCACAGCTCCAGCGTCTGGGCGAAGTCGCGGGCGGTGACCTCCACCTCGTGCCCGTCCTCTCGCATCGCCTCGATCAGCGGGCGCATGACCAGCACGTGGGGGGAGTTGGTCAGGTCGACCCAGACGCGCACGCCTCGACCACCTCGCGGATCTGGTCCTCGGAGAGCTCCGTGCCCATCGGCAGGGCGATGCCCGGTGCGGGCCGCCTCGTCGGTGCCGGGGAGCTCAGTGGTGGCGAAGCGCTCGGTGGCGGGCTGGCGGTGGACGGGCACCGTGTAGTAGCGGCGGGCGCCGATGCCGCGGTCGGTGAGGGCCGTCGCCAGCTCGTCCGCGCGGCTCGAGCGCGCCACGTACAGGTGGTAGACGTGATCGGCGCCCTCGACCGGCTGGGGCAGGTCGACGTGCTCGCCCAGGCCCAGGCGCTCGTACGCCGCCGCCGCCTCACGCCGGGCGGCGTTCCACCCGTCGAGCTCGGGCAGCAGGATCCTGCAGGGCGGCCGCCTGCAGCTCGTCGAGCCGGCTGTTGTAGCCCACCTCCACGAACGTCTGCTTGTCGTCGGAGCCGTGGAAGCGCAGCCGGCGGACGAGGCGGGCCACGTCGTCGTCGTTGGTCGTCACCGCGCCACCGTCGCCCAGGCAGGGCAGGTTCTTCGACGGGAAGAAGGAGAACGTGGCGGCATCGCCGAGCGCGCCCGCGGCCCCACTCGGCAGCCGCGCGCCCGCCGCCTGGGCCGCGTCCTCCAGGATCGGCAGGCCCAGGTCGCGCAGCTCGCCGATCGGCGCGACGTTGCCGAACAGGTGCACGGGCATGATCGCCTTCGTCCGTGGCGTGACCGCCGCCTTCACGGTCTCCGGCGTCACGCAGCCCGTGGCGGGATCGATGTCGCAGAAGACCGGCGTGGCCCCGGCCGAGATCGTGGCCTCGACGCTGGCGTAGAACGTGTAGGAGGGGACGACCACCTCGTCGCCGTCCGTGACCCCCAGCGCCCGCAGGGCGATCGTGATCGCGTCGGTGCCGTTGGCCACTCCGACGCAGTGCTTGACGCCCGAGGTAGTCCGCGAACTCGCGCTCGAACGCCATCCACCTCGGGCCCGAGGATGTAGCGCCCGCCGTGGACCACCTCGGCGAGCTTCTCGGCAAGGCGATCCTTGTGCGCGTCGATGCTTGTGGCGAAGAGGGGGACGCTCATGGGAAGCCCGCTACCCTACTTCGCCGCTCATGCTCATCGCCTCCATCACGGATCCGATCGTGGAGGTGGCCACCGACGTCGTCGCGGAGCTGGGGCTGCTCGGGATCTTCGTTCTGATGGTGCTCGAGTCGGCCTGCATTCCCGTGCCGAGCGAGGCCACCATGCTGTTCGCGGGATTCAACGTCTCCGACGGCGAGTACTCGCTGTTCGCGGCCGTTGCCGTGGGCTCCCTGGCCAACCTCGTGGGCTCGTGGATCGCGTACGGCGTGGGCTACTACGGCCGCGTCGACATCCTCGAGAAGCACGGCAAGAAGCTGCACATCAAGAAGAGCCACCTGGAGTGGGCCGACCGCTGGTTCGAGCGCCACGGCGACGCCACCGTGTTCTTCACCCGCATGCTTCCCATCATCCGCACCTTCATCTCGCTCCCCGCCGGCGTGGCGCGGATGCCCTTCTGGCGCTTCAGCGTGCTCACGCTCGCGGGCTGCATCCCGTGGGTGCTGATGCTCACGTTCATCGGCAAGGAGGCGGGCGACAACTGGGAGGACTGGAAGGACTCGCTCCACTACGTGGACTACTTCGTGGCGGCGTGCCTCGTGGGCGGCCTGATCTACATCGTCATCAGACGGCGACGCGGCGGACCACCGGCCGAGCCGGCGCCCGAATCCACATAGATCCTTAACTGGCGGTACCCGCCGATCGCTCCTAGTTTGGGCTTCCGCCCATGGCTTCATCGGATTCGATCCGGGTCTGCCACCGTCCCCCACGCCCTCCCTGGTGGCCCCTCATCAGTGCTCGTCGAGCACGTACGCGACCATCCGCGCATCGACGCGGCCGTCTTCGTGCTGGTCGACTCCGAGCGCGGCACGGTCGAGCCCGGCGCGTCGTGGTTCGCGTCGCCGATCGTGGAGCGCGCGATCGCGCCGCACCTGAGCCGCGACTTCGACACCGGCAGGCCCGGACTCGTGGAGACGGTGCTGGACCGCGCTCAGCCGCTGTTCCTGATGCGCGTGGACTCGTGGGAGGCGGCGGGGCTGCTGCGCGCGCAGGTGCGGGCGAGAGACCGACCAGCGCACGGCCGACGAGATCTGGGGCGCGCTGGGACAGGCGTCGATGATCGCCTTCCCGGTGCACGCCCCGCTGGGGCGCACGGTGGGCATGCTCGCGGTCGGCGTCGCTGGACCCCGAGCGCCCGCTCGAGCGCGGCGACGTGGCCATGGTGGGCGCACTGAGCGACCTCCTCGCCATGGCGCACGAGCGCGCCGAGGCGGCCGCGGCCGGCGCGGTGCGCGAGCGGCGCGAGCTGCTGCTCAAGCGCGCGGCGGAGCACGCGGCCGCGTCGCTCGAGATGCCCGAGGTCGAACGCCAGGTGGTGATGCACGCCCGCGAGCTGGTCACCGCCGACCGGGTGGTGCTCACGGTGCGGCCCAGCGTGGGGCCGGAGGCTGCCGCCGTGGCCGCAGGTCGCGCGCTCCCGCCAGCCACAGGCCGATCAGCGGGCGATCCACGTGCCGGTGGAGCTCGGCCCGCGCGTCTTCGGAGTGCTCTCGGCGGTGCGGGAGTCAGGAGAGCCGTTCGACGCCGACGACGCCGACGTGCTCGGCCGGCTCGCCCGCAGCTCCGCCGCCGCCATGGCGAACGCCGTGGACTTCGAACGCGAGCGGCGGATCGCGCGTGCGCTGACGCGCGGCTTCGTGCCCGACGCCCTGCCCGAGCTGCCCGAATGGGAGCTGGGCCTTCTGTACGAGCCCGCGGCGCGCCAGCCCGCCGGCGGCGACGTGTACGGCGCCTGGGAGGTGCCGGGGCGCGGGCTCGCCCTGCTGGTTGGCGACGTGTCCGGCAAGGGGGTGGAGACCGCCGCGCTGAGCGCCATGACGCGGTTCTTCATCGAGGCGCGCAGCTGGGACTCCGATTCCCCGGCCGAGACGCTGCGCCAGGCGAACATGCTGCTCCACGAGCGGCTGCCGAGCGACAGCTTCGTGACCGCCTTCTTCGGCCTGCTCACCAGCTCCGGGCTGCGCTACGCGAACGCCGGCCACGTGCCCCCGCTGCTCCTCACCGAGGGCAACGAGCCGGGAGAGGCGCCGGGACGCGGCCTGCCGCTGGGTATCGAGGCCGGACACCTCGTACGAGGAGCGCTCCATCGCCATGACCGCGGGCGACGCGCTGCTCGCCTACACCGACGGCATCGCCGAGGCGCGCGGCGAGGGCGAGCTGTTCGGCGATCAGCGCCTGCGCGAGGCGGCCGCGAGCTCCGCCGGAGGCAGCATGGAGGAGCTCGTGACGGGCGTTCACCTCGCGGCCAAGCGCTTCTCCGGAGGCCTTCAGGACGACGCCGTCCTGCTCGCGCTCCGTCACCGTTGATTTACTAGCTGGGTGGCCGATTCCGCATACGCCCGTGCCGGGGTGGACACCGGCCAGGCCGGGCGGGGAATCGCTGCGCTGGTGGATGTGCTGAGCACGATCGACACGGGGCGCCCGTCGCGCGCGGCGCTGGGCTCGGGCCACTACGCCAACGTGCTGAAGATCGGGGAGAACGCGGGCCTCGCGCTGTCCACGGACGGGGTCGGGACCAAGCTGATCGTGGCGGAGCAGCTGGGCCGCTTCGACACGGTGGGGATCGACTGCATCGCCATGAACGTGAACGACGTGATCTGCGTCGGCGCCGACCCGATCGCGGTGCTCGACTACATCGCCGTCGAGCAGGCCGACGACGGGGTGCTCGAGGCCATCGGCCAGGGGCTGAAGGCGGGCGCCGAGGACGCCGGCGTGGAGATCCCCGGCGGCGAGCTGGCGGTGGTGCCCGAGCTGATCCGCGGCCATCCCGTCGCCGAGCGGGATCGACCTGGTGGGGATGTGCGTCGGCCTGGTGGACCTCGACTCGATCGTGACCGGCGCCGACGTCCGGCCCGGGGACGTGATCATCGGCCTGCCCTCCAGCGGCGTGCACTCCAACGGCTACACGCTGGCGCGCGGGGCCCTGCCCGACCTGGCCGAAACGCCGCCCGAGCTCGGCGGGCGCACCGTGGGCGACGCGCTGCTGGAGCCCACCGTCATCTACGTCCGCGCGGTCCGCGAGCTGCTCGCGTCCGACGTCGACGTGCGCGGGCTGGCGCACATCACCGGCGACGGCCTCGAGAACCTGCTCAGGCTCGACGCCGAGGTGGGCTACCGGATCGGCTCGCCGCTGCCGGTGCCCCCGATCTTCGGCCTGATCGCCGCCCGCAGCGGCACCGGCGACGAGGAGATGCACGAGGTCTTCAACATGGGCTGCGGCTTCTGCGTCGTGGTGCCGGAGGGCCAGGCCGGCGAGGCGCTGGCACTGCTGGAGCAACGGCATCCCGGCGCTGCCGTGATCGGCGCCGCGACCGACTCCGCGGGCACCGTGGTGCGCTCCGCATGAGCCCGCGCGCGTGGGCGCTGTTCGCGGCCGTGTCGGTCGTGTGGGGCATGCCCTACCTGTTCATCAAGCTCGGCGTGGACGGCGGCCTCACCCCCGGCTTCCTCGCCTGGTCGCGCGTGACGATCGCCGCACTGGTGCTGCTGCCGTTCGCCATTCGCTCGGGCGCGCTGAAGGGCCTGCCGCTGCGCTGGGTGGCGCTGTTCGCGGCGGCCGAGATCGCGATCCCCTTCCCGCTGATCGGCTTCGGAGAGCAGCGGGTGCCCTCGTCGCTGGCAGCCATCCTGATAGCCGCCGTGCCGCTGGTGATCGCCGGGCTGGCCCTACGTTTCGATCACTCCGAGCGGCCCACACGCACTCGGCTCATCGGCATGCTCATCGGGCTCGGCGGCGTGGTCGCGCTGGTGGGGATCGACCTGGGCGGCAGCTCCGCGGCGCTGCTCGGCGCCGCTGCGATCCTCGGCGCCACGCTCGGCTATTCGATCGGGCCGTTGATCGTGAAGCGCCAGTTCTCGGAGTTCCAGCCGCTCGGCCCCGTGACCGCCGCCATGGGGCTCGCCTCGGTGATGCTGCTGCCGTTCGGCATGGCCGACTTCCCGGCGCAGACGCCACCCGACGACGCCCTCGCCTCGGTGCTGGTCCTGGGGCTGGTGTGCTCGGCGCTGGCGTTCATCCTTTTCTTCGCCCTGCTCGCCGAGATCGGGCCCGGCCGCGCGAGCGTGATCACCTACATCAATCCCGTCGTCGCCCTGGCACTGGGCGTCGCGATCCTTGACGAGCATGTGACGACCGGGGCGGCCGTGGGGCTGCTGCTGATCCTCGCGGGCTCGTGGCTGTCCACCGACGGGCGGCTGCCACCGGGGTTGGCCGCCGCGCTGGGCCGGCCCCGACCGGCCGTGTAGCCAGATGATCGGCACCCAGCTCAACGACCGCTTCACCCTCGAGGAGAAGGTCGGCTCGGGCGGGATGTCGACGGTCTACCGGGCGTATGACCCCACGCTCGAGCGCCAGGTGGCGATCAAGCTCATGCATCGCGACATCTCGGACGACCCGGACCAGCTCGAGCGGTTCAGGCGCGAGGCGCGTGCGGTGGCCCGGCTCTCGCATCCGCACGTGGTGACTGTGATCGACTTCGGCGAGGACGACGGCACGCCTTACATCGTGCTCGAGTACGTGGAGGGCGAGACCCTCAAGGACCGGATCCGGCGCATGGGGCGGCTGCCCGTGACCGAGGCCGTTGCCTACGCGATCGAGATCGGCCGCGCGCTGTCCGCCGCGCACGCCGAGCGGCTCGTGCACCGCGACGTGAAGCCCCAGAACGTGCTCATCGACGCCGAGGGCCGCGGGAAGGTGACCGACTTCGGCATCGCCCGCTCGCTCGAGGCACACGGGCTGACCGCCACCGGCCGAGTGCTGGGCACCACCGACTACGTCTCCCCCGAGCAGGCCCTCGGCAGGGACGTGAGCCAGCAGTCCGACGTCTACTCGCTGGGCATCGTGCTGTTCGAGATGCTCACGGGCGAGGTTCCGTTCACGGCGGACAGCCAGGTGGCTGTGGCCATGAAACACGTGAAGGAGCCCCTGCCCGACGTGCAGCGCCGCCGGCCGGAGGTGTCGGCCTCGCTGGCGGCCGTGCTCGAGCACTCCACGGCCAAGGAGACGAAGAACCGCTACGCCACCGCGGCCGAGATGGTGCACGACCTGGAGGAGGTGCTGGCGATCGAGGTCGCCCGCGCGGGCGAGACCACCGGAGAGGCAACCACGGTCCTTCGGGCGCTGAAGGGCGACACCGCGGACTTCGCCCCGCTGCGCCTGCGCAACCCGCGCCGCTGGATCATGTCCGTACTGGCGGTGCTGGCGCTGGCGGGGGCCGCCCTCGTCTACCTCGCCAACCGAACGGAGAAGGGCCCGGGCGGCGACGCCACCCCGCCCGCCGCCGGGCTCTCCCGGGTGGACCTCGCCTCCAGCGCCGCCAACGACTACGACCCCGAGGGCGACGACCGCGAGTCCGGCGACTCGACCCAGAACGCGATCGACGGCAACCCCTCCACCGAGTGGAACACCGAGCGCTACAACGACGGGCTTGAGGGTGTCGACAAGGGCGGCGTGGGCCTCTTCGTCGACGCCGGATCGCCCATCCCCGGCAAGGCGATCGAGATCCGCAGCTCCACGCCCGGGTTCACCGCCGCCATCTTCGGCTCCAACGGGGTGCCCAAGTCGATCGACAGATGGACGCGCCTGAGCCGGGAGACCGAGGTTGGCGAGCGCACACGGATCAAGCTCCGCCCCGGCACGCGCGACTTCCGCCGCTACGTGGTGTGGATCACGAAGCTGCCCGAGGGCAACAAGGCGGCGATCCAGGAGCTGACGCTGTTTCGGTGACCTCAGGCATCGAGATCCTCCGCCACCAGGTGGATCTCGCTGCAGACGAGCTTGCAGGCGGCATCCAGCACCGCTGCCGATTGCATCAGGGCGTCCTCGTCGAAGTCGTTCTCCAGCGGTTTGAGGACGTCGTTCAGCAGTCCATCGAGTACGACGTTCACCGGAAGGGCATCCGGCGCCGAGCGCCCCGCCGACTGCCAGCTCGTCATGTGGTCGACTATGGACGTGAGGGGGCCGCCGAGGTCGACGAGCTCCCCGACGAACGACTGCAATGGAGAGGGCTGCTGTCTTGTTGAGTTCATGTCTCGTACAGGTCTGAGCCGGCGCGAGTTCGCCCCCCGGCTGGCCGCAAGCCTGCGCACGTCCGGGCCCATGTGGACCGCGTCGCTGGCGCTCGACCGGGTGCTGCCCTACCCCGTGCTGCGCCACTGGCCCGACCGCCGCGTCGACTCCGGTGTGCTCGAGCGCCAGGTGGGGGATGTGTTCCGGGCGTGGGGAATGGCGGAGGACTATGCGTCGGCCACAGCACGGCACATGGTGGCCACCGACCTTCGCGGGATCGACTCCCACGGGGTGAGCATGCTGCTGGGCTATCACCGGCTGCTGCAGGCCGGAAACCTGGAGCCCCGCCCCGACGTGCGCACCGAGTCGCGCGACCAGGCGACCGCCGTGGTGGACGGCGGCGGCGGCCTGGGCCACGTGCCGGCGGAGACCGCCATGCGGCTGGCGATCGAGCTGGCGCGCGAGGCGGGCACGGGCACGGTGGCCGTGCGCAACTCCGGGCACTTCGGGGCCGCGGGGATCTACGCCGCGATGGCCGCCGAGGAGGGGATGATCGGCATCGCCTGCACGGACACGCGGAAGCCTGCGGTCGTGCCTGCCCGGCGGCAGCGAATCCAAGCTGGGCACCAACCCGATCGCGTTCGCCGCACCCGGCGGCGAGGGGCCGCCGTTCGAGCTCGACATGGCCACGTCCACCGCATCGGTCGGCCGCGCCCTGGGCGCGTGGCGCCGGGGCAGGCGGCTGCCGCGGGGCTGGGCACTGCGTGAGGATGGGCGGCCCGAGCGCAATGGGCGGCGCGTCTTCGAGAGCGGGCGCCTCACCCCGCTCGGCGGCACCCCGGCGCTGAGCAGCTACAAGGGCTACGGATTGGCGGCGATGGTGGAGATCCTCTGCGCGGTGCTTCCCGGCGACGGCGCCGTCGGCCACTTCCTGCTCGCGCTGGACCCCGCGCGCTTCCGCCCCGCCGGTGAGCTCCAGGCCGGCGTGGACGAGCTGGGCGGCGAGCTGAGGTCCACGCGGCCGCTTGACGCGGCGCGGCCCGTGCTCGTGCCCGGCGACCCCGAGCGCGCCGCGCGGGCGGAGCGCGAGCGCCTGGGCATCCCGCTCAGCCGCAGCGTCGTGGAGGACGTCCGCGGCGTGGCGCGCGCCTCCGGCGTCGCGTTCAGGCTCGACGGCCCATGAGCCTGCCGAGGAAGCTGCACGGAAGCGCCACCGTGGCGTTGGCGCTGCGGGGGGACTCGAAGCTGCCGTTCGCCCCGCGGGAGACGGTGGAGACCGCGCGCGACAACCGGGTGAGGGCGATCGCCGCGCACGCGGCGGCCACGGTGCCCTACTACCGGGACCGGTTCGACCCGCGCGAGATCCGGACCGCGGCCGACCTCGACGCGCTGCCGGTGCTCGACAAGGACCTGCCGCGGTCGTCGCCGGAGCTGTTCCTCTCGGACGAGGTCCGAGAGCCGCTGTCGTTCCTCACCAGCGGATCGACCGGAGCGGCCATGCGCGTGTTCCACGACCGCAGCTCGGTGCTGCGCAACATCGCCTGGGGCGAGCGCGAGCGGGGAGCGGTGATCGAAGGGACCGGCGGCTCGTTCCGGCCGAAGGAGGTCTACGTGGGCAACGAGACCTCCGTGATGCGCGACGTTCAGGCGTTCTACAACGAGGCGACGCTGATGCCCGCCCGCCCCCGCCGCCGGTTCGTGTCGGTGCGGGAGCCGTTCGAGGACGTGGTGCGGATCCTCGACGAGGAGAAGCCCGACCTGCTGACCGGCTACGGCGGCTGGCTTCACCTCTTCTTCAAGACAGCCGCGGCCCGCGGGACGCAGCACCACCGCCCGGCGATGGTGATGTACATGGCGGAGGCGATGCCCCCCGGCGGGCGCGAGCTGATCGAGCAGGACCTCGGCATCGCGGTGATGTCGCGCTACAGCGCGGCGGAGGCGTTCAAGATCGGCTTCTACTGCGAGCGGCGGACCGGCTTTCACCTGCACGAGGACCTCTGCCACGTCCGCGTGGTGGACGAGGACGGTGCGGCGGTGCCCGATGGCGAGCCCGGACGCCTGGTGATCACCAACCTGGTGAACCGGGGCTCGGTGCTCCTGAACTACCCGATCGGCGATCTGGGGTCGGTGGGCCCCGCGGACTGCGGCTGCGGGCGCACGTTTCGCATGCTGTCCGAGCTGGAGGGGCGGGTGGAGGACGTGCTCACGCTGCCGGGCGGGCGCGCCGTGCATCCCCGCGCCGTGTGGCAGGCGTTCAAGGACGACGAGGAGGTGCTGCAGTACCAGCTGGTGCAGCAGGAGCTGGGCCGGTTCCATCTGAGGCTCACCACGCTGGACGAGGCGGCCTTCGAGCGGGCACTCGGGCGCGCTCGGCCCGAGCTGGCCACGCTGCTGGGCCCGGACGCGCACGTCGACGCCGCCTGGGCCGGCAACCAGGTCCAGCGCGACGACCGCAAGTTCAGGGCGGTGTCGTCCCTCCTGAGCCGTTAGCCGCGCGCCGGCTCGGCGGATGGGCCCACTGCGCCGCGAAGGGCAGCGGGTCTCGCGCCGACCACACCGCCTCGATCCAACGGCCGCGATAGGGCGCGATGAAGTCGCGCAGCGAGAGCGGCGCCACGCGCCTGCTCGCGACCGCGTGCAGCAGGTCGGGATGGAGGTGGATCCACGTCCCACCCCAGCCCCGTGCCGGCAACGGGGCGGGCCGCTCACCGGTGTAGTCGGCCCAGGCGAGCGCGGCCAGGTCGAGGCCGGCGCGCCGCACCAGGCCGTTGTAGACGAACGACCGCCCGTTCACCTCGATGAACTTGAAGCTGCCGTCGCGCGGATCGCGCTTGAACTCCACCGTCGCGATCCCACGGTGGCCCATGCCGCGCAGCAGCTCCGTGGTGGCCTCGCGCAGTCCCGGCGGGTCGGGCACCACCTCGGCAACCCGGGCATCTCCGTACAGCGGGGGCCCCTGGCGGAGCTTGTGCACGGTGAGCCCGCCCAACGGCATGCCGCTTCCATCGACGTACGAACAGACCCCGTACACACACTCATCTCCCCCGGGCACGCGTTCGTACACGTCCGCCTCGAGGCCCGCGCGTTCGAGCCGCTCCACGCACCTCCGCAGGTCGTCGCGGCCGTTCGCCACGAACAGCTTCACGCCGAACACCGAGGAGAAGGGGAACGTGCGCACGGGCTTCACCACGACGGGAAACTCGATCTCCAGGTCCGCGGTGTCCCGGGTGGCCGGGCCGTAGTGGCGGGGCAGGTCGAGCCCGTTCCGTTCCGCCGCGGCACGCATGAGGCGCTTGTCGATGAAGCCCGCCGCCACCTCCGCCGGCGGCGCCACGAGCGTGTAGCTGCGGGAAAGGCTGTCGTGGGCGCCCGCCAGTGCGGCCATGGTCGCGTCATTGGTGGGAAACACCACGCGGCCCCGCCATTCCCGCGCGCGGCGCTCGAGCACCTCCACCAGCTGCGCGGGATGGTGCTCCACCTCCGGCGCCGAGTCCCAATCCGCCGCGAAGCGCGACCTGTGCGCGATGTCGAACGGCTTGGTGGTGACCACCGACGCCCGGAGCCCGCGCGCCGCGAGCGAGCGCACCAGTCCCAGCGCGTTGACATAGCCGCCGGCGATCACCGCCCCGGTGGCCGTCATCCGGAGCTGCTCCAGGTGCGAACCAGTGCCACGGCACGGCGCGGGTCGAGCAGGGCGCGCAGGGTGTGCGCCGGAGCCATCCGCAACGCCCCTGCGATCGCTCCCGGCGCTGCCCGCCGGGGCCCCGCGACGAGGGACATCCGGGCATGGCCCAGCAGCATGTCGGCGTAGCCGCGCGGGTGCGACTCGAGCAGGCCGCGGTGCTTGCGGACAAACGCCTCGAACCCCTCGACGAGACTTGCCTGGTTGCGTGAGAGGCTCGCGTCGCCCGTTCGAATCAGGCGCACGGTCACCTCGGGTAGCCCCTCGATCGAGCAGATGGGGTTGAGCCGCACGAACAGGTCGGACATCTGCCGCGAGCGGATGCCAGGGTCGAACCCTCCGAGGCCGGCGAGCAGCTCGCGGTCCACCACCAGAGTGTGCTTGCTCATATGCGAGCGCCCGGCCGGGAGCGGCTCCAGGTTGAAGTGGTCACCCCGCGGGTGGGAAGGCGGCAGGCGCACGTCGAGCACGCAGCCCCCCGGCCGCGCGACCTCGATACCCGACACCACGGCCACGGGCGGGGGCAGCTCCGACCGTCGGATCGCCTCCAGCGAGCGTTCCGCCATGTCCGGCAACAGCAGGTTGTCGTCGTCGAGAAACGTGACGTATTCACCCCGCGCGACCGCCAGGCCGGCGTTGCGCGCGGCCGAGACACCGAGTGGTCGATCGTTGCGTACGAGCCGCACGCGCGGGTCGGGGTCGAGCTCCACGGGGGGCACGGAGCCATCGTCCGCGACGACCACCTCGATGTCGCTCACCGTCTGGCCGAGCGCGCTGTCCAGCGCGCGCCGGAGGGCCTCCGGGCGGTCGCGGGTGGGGATGACGATCGAGAGTCTCAGTTCGAGTAACGGCCCCCGCGCTCGTGGCGCTCGAGCGCCAGAGCCAGCAGCCGGTCCAGCAGCTCGGGGTAGGGCACCCCGCTCGCCTCGAACAGCTTCGCGTAGACGCTCGTGTCCGTGAACCCGGGAATGGTGTTCAGCTCGTTCACCAGCACGCGCCGTTCGCCCTCCGGATCCTCGACGAAGAAGTCGCAGCGCGCCATCCCGGCGCAGCCGACCTGCAGGAACACCTCACGCGCGAGGGCGCGCACGCGCTCGCGGGTGTCCTCCGGCAGCCGCGCGGGCACCACGAGCTCCATCCCCCCCGGCTCGTACTTGGCCTCGAAGTCGTACCAGTCGGCCTCGATCACGATCTCGCCGGGGACCGACGCCAGCGGGTCGAGGTTGCCCAGCACCGAGCACTCGACCTCCATGCCCTCGGCCATCGCCTCGACGATCACCAGCGGGTCGTGCTCGAAGGCGATCTTCAGCGCGGCTGCGAGCTCCTCCTCGGAGGACACCTTCGAGATGCCCACAGACGAGCCGAGCCGCGCCGGCTTGACGAACACGGGCAGCCCGAGCCGGCCGAGCTTGCCCGGATGCTCGTCCTCGCGGATCGCCAGGTACTCGACCTGTGGCAGGCGGTTGGCCGCCATCAGGTCCTTGAACAGCACCTTGTCCATGCACACCGCCGAGGCCATCACCCCAGCGCCGGCGTAGGGGATGTCGAGCGCCTCGAGCACGCCCTGCACCGTGCCGTCCTCGCCGTAGGGGCCGTGCAGGACCGGGAAGGCGACGTCGCAGGCGAGCAGGCCCCCGGCGGGGTCCAGGGGTACCGGCACGCCGTTCGCGGACCATCGGCCCTCACGGGAGATCTCCACGGCCACCGGCTCGTGACCGCCCTTCTCCAGGCCCGCGCGCACCGCGGCGGCCGAGGCCAGCGACACGTCGTGCTCGGACGAGCGCCCGCCGCCGAGCACCGCGACCCTCATGGCGATGCTTCCGGCGCCGCCCCCGGGGCTGTCGGGTCCTCCGCCGCCTCGAACCGGCCGACGATCACGATCACCGAGCGTCCCTCGTCGAGCTCCACCCCGGCGCCCGGGCGCTGGTCGAGCACCTGGCCGTCCTCCTCCTCGTTGTCGGTCGTCCGCCGGCGCACCGTGATGCCGAGCTTGTCCCCCCGCAGGAGGCGCTCCGCATCGTTCTCGCTCAGCCCCACCAGGTTCGGCACGTCGACCTGCTGCTGGCCCTCGGAGACGACGATCGTGACCCGGTCTCCCTTGTCGACCTTCGTGCCCGCGGCCGGGCTCTGCTGGATCACGTCGTTCTCGGGCTCGTCGGACTCGCGCCGCTCCACGCGCACCTCGAGCCCCTCGCGCGTGAGCCGCGACTCGGCCGTGTCACGAGTGAGGCCCACGACATCGGGCATCGTCGCCTGCGCGGGGCCGGAGCTCACGAACAGCCGCACGCGGGACCCGCGCTCCACGCGGTCGCCCTCCTTGGGCGAGGTGCCGATCGCGAAGCCCTTCTTCACCGTGTCGGAGGACTGCGGGTCGGCGGTCACCTTCAGCTCGGACTTCTCGAGCTCGCGAATCGCGAGCTCGGTGCGGGTGTTCTTCACCGATGGAACCGTCACCTGCCCCGGCCCACCCGAGACGATCAGCGTGATCGTGTCGTCCTTGGAGGCCTGCTCCCCCGGGTCGGGGTCCTGGCGCAGCACGCGGTCGACCTGCGCGAAGCTGCGCTCGCGCTCGACCTCCACCGTCTCGAAGCCGGCGCGATCCAGGCGCTCGCGCGCGTCGGAGAGCTGCAGGGTGGTGACCTTCGGCACGTCCGACTCCTCGGGACGCGTGAATGCGTAGGCCATCAGAAGGATCAGGGCGATCACCAGCAGGCCGAGCGTGATCGCCGGCCACTGGCGCTTGCGTTCCTCGTCCGGGCGCCTGGGCTCCTCGTCCGCGGGCTTGGCCGAGGCCGAGGCCGGGGCGACCGCGGGCGCCGGCACGGGCGCGAACACCGCCGTGTCCTCGCTCACCCCCTGCTCTCCGTGGGCCTCCACGTAGGGGCGGCAGGCCTCGAGCGCCTCGGCGAAGTCCTCCGCGGTCTGCCAGCGCGCCTCGGGATCCTTGGCCAGGGCGCCCATCACCACGCCCGCCAGGTTCTCCTCGACGCCGGGCATCGGCGGCGGCGGCTCGTTCAGGTGCTTGAGCGCGATCGATACAGCGCTGTCGCCCCCGAACGGCAGCTTGCCGGTGAGCATCTCGTAGAGCATCACCCCGATCGAGTAGAGGTCCGAGGCGGCCGTCACCGCGTGACCCTGCGCCTGCTCAGGCGAGAGGTACTGCGCCGTGCCCATGATCGAACCCGTCTCCGTCATCTCCGAGGCGCCCGCGCGTGCGATGCCGAAGTCCGTCACCTTCGGCACGCCCTCGTCGTCGACGATCACGTTGTGGGGCTTGAAGTCGCGGTGGATCACGCCGCGCCTGTGGGCGAAGCCCGCCGCCTGGAGGATCTGGATGCCGAGGTCGATCACCCGCATCTGGTCGAGCGGGGCCTCGGCGTTCACGATGTCCTTCAGCGTGCGCCCGCGCAGATGCTCCATCGCGATGTAGTAGGTGCCGTCGTGCTCCCCGCGGTCGTAGACGCCCACCACGTTGGGGTGCTGCAGGCCGGCCGCCGCCTTCGCCTCGCGGCGGAAGCGCTCCACGAACTCGGCGTCCTGGGCGAACCGGCGGTGCAACACCTTCAGGGCCACCTCGCGGCCGAGGTGGGTGTCCTGCGCCAGGTAAACGTCGGCCATCCCGCCCGAGCCGATGCGGCCCAGGATCTTGTAGCGCCCGTCGACCACCGTCTCGTTGGCGACCTCGGTCATGCCGCGCCTCCCAGGAGGCTCTCGAGGACCTGCTTCGCGAGCGGCGCGGCCTCGGTGCCGCCCTGGCCCTGCGTGCGCTCGATGGTCACGGCGATCGCCATGCGCGGATTGTCAAGAGGCGCGAAGCCGATGAACCACGCCTGGTTGGCCGTGGCGTTGTCCACCTCCGCGGTGCCGGTCTTGCCTGCGACGCGGATGCCCGAGAGCGCGGCTGCCGTGCCCGTGCCCTCCTCCACCACGTTGCCCATCATCTCGGTGAGCTGGCCGGCCGACTCGCGCGACATCACCCGTGCCTGGCGCGCGGGCTTCACGTCGTCCTTGAGGCGCCCGTCCTTCGCGACGATCTTCTCGGTCAGGCGCGGCTGCATCAGCTCGCCCTGGTTGCCGACCGCCCCGGCGACCATCGCCATCTGCAGCGGGCTCACGAGGATGGCGCCCTCGCTGCCGCCCTGGCCGATGGCAACGCGGCCCACGTCGAATCCGTCGTCGGCGTCGAGGATCTGTCCCTTGTCGCCACGCACGCCGCTGGCCTTCATCTGGCTATCGGGATAGTCCAGCGGCGGATCCTGGTTGAAGCCGAAGCGCTCCATGTAGTTCACGAGCGTGCCGCGCCCGATCTTCTCCCCCACCTGGGCGAAGACCGTGTTGACCGAGTTTGTGAGGGCATCAGTGAGCGTGATCGGGCCGAAGTCCTGTCCGCCCGAGTTCGCCAGCGGCACCCCGCTGACCTCCCGCGGCGAGGAGCCGTCGATGATCGAGTCGGGCTTGAACTTACCGCTGTCGAGCGCCGCGGCGGTGGTGACGACCTTGAACGTCGAGCCCGGCGGATAGCTGGCCTGGGTGGCCCGGTTGAACAGCGGCGAGCCCTCGCCCTTGTTGAGCTCTTCGAAGCGCTCCGGCACCTCGTTGGGGTCGTACTCCGGCACGCTCACCATCACCCGCACACGGCCCGTCTGCGGCTCCAGCGCCACGATCGACCCCCGCCGCCCCGCGAGCGACTGGAGCGCGGTGCGCTGACCCTCGGGGTCCAGCGTGGTGGTCACGTCCTGGCCCTCGCGCGTCTTGGACTGGAGCTCGGAGAAGATGTTGGCGAACTCGTCCTCCTCGCCGGTCAGCTCGTCGTTGCGGGAGCGCTCGAGCCCCACCCGCCCGCGCGAGATGAACGAGTAGCCGACGGCGTGGGAGAAGAGCGGCCCGGTCGGGTAGGTGCGCGTGAACGTGCGGGCCTCGCCGCGCCCGCGGGGCACGCTGCGCGCGATCACCGTGCCGTCGGAGGCCCTGATCAGCCCGCGCGGGATGCGCTGCTCCTCGATCAACGGCCGCCGATTCGAGGTCTGGTCCTCCAGGCTGTCCTGTTCGAACACCGACCACCGCGACGTGAAGCCGATCAGCACCGCGAACAGCAGCATGGTGAGACCGAACAGCTGAACGATCTGGCTGTTCAAACCAGGCCGCCCTGGACGCGGGCGCGGTCCTTGCGCGCATCGTCGGACACGATCAGCAGCAGCGCCAGCAGCACCATGTTCGCCACGATCGAGCTGCCGCCGTAGGAGACGAACGGCAGGGTGACTCCCGTCAGCGGGATCACCTTGGTGACGCCGCCGACGATCACGAACACCTGGAGCGCGAAGACCGCTGTCAGGCCCGTGGCCAGCAGCTTGGAGAAGCCGTCACCGGCCACGATCGCGGTCTTGAAGCCGCGCGCGGCGAACATCAGGTAGACGAGGAGCAGCCCCGTCGCGCCGAACAGGCCCGCCTCGTTCACGATCACCGCGTAGATCAGGTCGGTGTGGGCCGCCGGCAGGATCGTCTGGCCGTTCGGCAGCTCCAGCAACGCCTGGCCGAACCCCTGGCCGAACAACCCGCCATCGGCCTGTGCATAGAGGGCCTGGGAGATCTGGAAGCCCTCGCAGTCGACGAACTGCTCCACGCGCCCCGTGCTCGGGCAGCGCACCATCTCGGTGGAGAACGGATCGAGCCAGGTGTCTATCCGCCCCCGCACGTGGCTCACGCTGTTGGCGAAGAAGGTCGCGCCGCCGAGGAACATCGTGGCGCCGACGCCGACGAGCGAGATCCGGTCCGTGGCCACGTAGAGCAGCGCGAGGAAGCCGCCGAAGAACATCAGCGAGCTGCCCAGGTCGCGGATGAACAGCAGCATCAGCATCGCCATGCCCCAGACCAGCAGCAGCGGGCCGAAGTGCTTCAGGGAGGGCCGCTCGCGCATGATGGCCGCCAGCGAGGCGGTGAAGACGGCCAGCAGCACGGTCTCGGCGGTGCCCAGCCCGAGCACGGCCCGCACGAGCAGCACGAACGCGGCCGCGCCTCCGAACAGCAGCACCTGGTTCTGGAACGGGAGCGGCTTCAGCCGCGCCCGCACCAGCACGTCCCCCGTATCGCGCAGGTAACTCGCGAGGAAGACGATGATCGCGATCTTGGCGAACTCCGCCGGCTGGAACTGGACCGAACCGACCTTCACGGCCAGGAAGGCGCCGTTCACCTGCGCGCCGATCCCGGGCAGGCGCGGGAGGATCAGCAGCCCGATCCCCACCGCCGCGATCGTGTAGCGATAGCGCTCGAGCGAGTGGTGGTCGCGCAGGAACGTGACCGTGACGCAGAAGGCGATCAGCCCGATCACGAACCACTGCGCCTGCTCGCGCGCGAGCTCGGCGTCGATCCGGTAGATCATCACCAGCCCGAACGCCGCCAGCACGCCCGCGAGCGGGAACAGGTACGGGTCGGCATCCGGCAGGCGCGCCCGGATGAACAGGTGCCCGAACACGCACAGGCCGAGGAACACCAGCCCGTAGGTCATGGTCGCGTCGCTCACCTCCTCGGTGCGCGACACCAACACGGCGGCGAACCCGGCGCTCACGAGAAGCGAGACCGGGATGAGGCCGAAGAGCTCGCGCGTTCGCGCGCTCACCGTGGCGATACCCGAGGTCGAGCGTCCCCCGCTCGAGCTGGCGCACCAGGTCCTCGGCGTCGTCGCGGCTGCGCCACTCGTGATCGAGCACGCGCTCCCGCCGGTTCCTCGCGATCGTGCGCGCGGGCACGCTGCTGGAGTAGTGCTCGGAGTAGAGCTCCAAGCCGAGGGGGAGCTCGTACGGAACGCCCCGGTAGAGCGTGACCAGCCCGGCATCGTTGGTGCCGACGAAGTAGACCTGGCGCGCGCCGAGCACGGCCGCCACGCCGATCACCCCGATTGCGAGCAGGCCGACGAGCAGTCCGAGCACCCGCTTCCGGGAGCCCCGACTTCGCGGGCTGCACGGTCATCGGCTTCGTCGGCTGCGGCCGTTCGCGCGGCACGGTCGCGGCTCGGCCGGCCTTCTCCTGTTCCTCCACGGCCTCGTGGACGTCGGTGGCGCTCAGGCCCCGGACGATCGTGTCCTCGGCGACCTCGTCAGGGTCGTCCTCACCGGCCTCCAGCGTGAACAGGACCACCGTGATGTTGTCTCGGCCGCCGCTCTGGTTGGCCGCCCTGATCAGGGACTCGGCCGTCTCGTCGAGCGAATCCGAGCCGCGCAGGATCGCCGCGATCTCGTCGTCGGTGATCATGTCCGTGAGCCCGTCCGACGACATCAGGTAGGTGTCGCCGGGGCGGCCCGAGTGCGTGTGGGCATCCACATCGACGTCCGGCTCAGGCCCCAGGGCGCGCGTGATGACCGACTTCGAGGGGTGGTCGAACGCCTCCTCGTGGGAGATCTCGCCGCTGCGCTCGAGCTCGGCCACCAAGGAGTGGTCGTGGGTGAGCTGCTCAAGCTCACCGTCGCGCATCCGGTAGACGCGGCTGTCGCCCACGTGGGCCACCGTCACGCCGTCACCCTCGACCAGCGCCACGGTGAGGGTCGTGCCCATCCCGCGCTTGGCCTCGTCCGCCTGCGCCAGCTCGTAGATCTGTGAGTTCGCCTTCTTGGCGAGGCGGGTCAGGCGCTCCTCAGGCGTGCCGTCCTTGCCGGCGCCGTCGCTGAAGACCTGCGCCGCCGTCTGCGATGCCACCTCGCCCGCCTGCGCGCCCCCCATGCCGTCGGCGAGCATGAACATCGGCTCGACCTCGATCGCGGAGTCCTCGTTGTGGTCGCGCTGGCGCCCGACGTCGCTCTTCACGATCTTGTTGGCAACGCTCAGCCCCATACCTACTCCTGGTAGCGGTATTCGCTGTCGCCGATACGGATCACGTCCGCCACCTTGAGCC
Source organism: uncultured Thermoleophilaceae bacterium (assembly GCA_963825775.1). Lineage (GTDB taxonomy): Bacteria > Actinomycetota > Thermoleophilia > Solirubrobacterales > Thermoleophilaceae > JAAYBF01. The sequence goes on from CAWGUV010000019.1 coordinate 134,045, forward strand.
GCTCGGGCCCGCGCAGCTCGCGCCCGTTGAGGTAGGTGCCGTTGGTCGAGCCCATGTCCTCGACGTTCATGAAGTCGCCGCGGGCGAAGATGCGCGCGTGCGCGGAGGAGGCGAACGGGTCGTCGACGCGGATCTCTGCGTGGTCGGAACGCCCCATCGTTGCCCCCTCGGTCAGGTCGAAAGTCGTGCCCGGCTCATGGCCCAGCGCCGCGATCACCTCGAGCCGCGGGTGCATCGCGGCCATCAGCCCCGGGCCCGCATCCTCTCGCACTCGGCTCTGTCCGGGCGCCTCCACGGGCTCCGACGCCGCCGCCGGGTCCTGGCTGCGCGCCAGGTCGCGCAGCGCGCTGCGCGAAACCCACAGCAGGAACAGGTAGAGCACGGCCAGGAAGCCGAACTTCAACGCCACCGCCAGCGGCTCATCCACGCTCCTCGAGCCTCCTATTCCAGCTCGAAGTCGAGGTCTGTGATTCCCAGTGTGATGCGGTCGCCGTGATGCAGCTCGGCCTGGTCGACCCGGCGGCGGTTCACCTTGATCCCGTTCGTCGAGCCGAGGTCGAACACGTACCAGGCGCCGCGCTCATGACGCAGCTCGGCGTGGCGGCGCGACACGTTGGGGTCGTCCACCTGCACGTCACACTCGCGGCTGCGCCCGAGCACCACGTGATTGCCCGAGAGCACCGTGCGCCTGCCTCCACCGGCCAGCACGGCGCGTGTGGGCGCCACCGGCACGGGGTCGAGCTTGCGCACCTCCTTGTCGGGCGAGTAGACCATCGTGTGGCCGAAGTCGCCCTGTGAGGGCACATCCGGCGCGGCCACCTCGGCCACCTCCTCCTCGGGCGGCGTGAGCAGCTGCGCCTGGATCCCGAACTCGCCGAGCGACAACCGCTCGTCGGTCATGAACTCCACCGCAGGGCGGCTGGTGAGCGCCAGGCTCTCCGCGCGGGCGTGCTCGAGCAGGTAGTCCGACAGCTCCTTGCGCAGCGCCGGCTCGTAGCTGGAGAACTGCTCGCGGTCCTGCGGCGAGAGGAACACGCGGTAGTGGTTGGGCACGTAGACGCGCGAGACGGAGGCCTGCTTGGAGTCCTCCATCTCCTTGGCGAGCTTTCGAGCCAGCTCCACCGGCTCGACGCTGGACTTGAAGGCGCGGCTGAAGGCGCCCTCGACCAGGCCGCCCAGCTTCGCTTCTAGATTGCGCAACACGCTCATCGGGGGGGCCTCAGGGTAATGCGGGCGGCCTCTGCCCGCCCCGCACGGGAGGGGCGATCAGGGTGACCGTGACCGCCACCAGGCCGCCCAGGGCGGCGCCCGCCACGAGGCCGCGGGCCCGGTCGAGCTCCGTGGTGGCCGCCAGGAGATCCCCGAGGACCCCGTGGGCCAGCACCAGCCCGGCTGCCCAGGCGGCGCCGGCCAGGAGGTCCATGGCCGCCCACCGGCCCCTCACGAAGAACGGAAGCGCCACGGCAAACGCCACCCACACCGCCACCGGCGCCAGCGCGGGCGAGGAGATGAGCGGATACAGCGCGTCGCTCGCGGCATCGACCACCGAGCCCTCCCAGCTCACGCGCTCGAGCGTGCCGTCGGAGGTGCCGAACAGCAGCTGCTCGCCGGTGATCACCTCCGCCACCGCCAGCCACAGGTATCCCGCGGCCGCCAGCCCGGCTCGGCGCCAGGCGGTGGAGGCCAGGGCGGCCACTCCCACGAACAGCGGTGCGAGCGCCACGGCGCCCAGCAGCGGCGCCAGGGCGGGCACCGACCACAGCAGCCCGGCGCGCGGCAGCAGCAGCGGCGTGGGCGCCAGCGCCGCGGCCAGCACCAGTGCGGTGCCCGGGCGGTCGGCGTCGGGGGTTCCGAGCCACCCGCAGAGGAACAGGGCCGACAGCACCCAGCCCACACGGGGAAATGCCGCCACGAGCACGGCGGCTGTGAGCGACACCAGGCCCACCGAGAACGGCGGCTCGGGCCCAAGGCCCTCCAGCCCCGCGAACAGCAGTACGCCGGCGGCGAGGCCCGCCAACGCGCGCGGCGCCATCCGCGCCAGCACGCCCAGGTCCTCGGCCTGGTCGCCCAGGTCCGGGGCCCGGTGGAGCATCGTCCGGATCTTCGTGCGTGCGCGCACCGCGGTGAGCCCGAAGCGCTCCAGCGTCTCGGGCTCCACCAGGCCGCCCTCGTCCGACAGCTCGCCCTGGACGGCGCGCAGCACGTCGCGCAGCTCAGCCGGGTGCGGGCGGTACTGAGGGTCGGCGTCCAGCGCCGCGTCGATCGCCTCGCACAGTTGCGGCGGGAGGTCGTTGCGCCGCGTGGCGAGGGGCGGCAGCGAGCGCCCCACCCTGCGCGCCGTCGCGGCCGGGCTCGAGGCTCTGACCGGGTTCTCGCCGGTCCACGCCTCGTAGAGCGTGAGCGCCAGGGAATACACGTCGGTGGCCCCGCTCACCCGCCGGCCCTCGGCCTGCTCGGGGGCCATGTAGGCCAGCGTCCCGACGATGTCGCCTGTCGCGGTGAGGTTGTCGCCGGTGGCCAGGTGGGCGATGCCGAAGTCGGTGAGCTTGGCAAAGCCGGCGCCGGCGGCCGGCTCGGCGAGCACCATCACGTTCGCGGGCTTCACGTCGCGGTGCACCACCCCACGCTCGTGAGCGTGCTCCAGCGCGTCGCAGAGTGCGCCGCCGATGCGGGCCACGTCGCGGTCGGATGTCGCTCCCTCGCGGGAGAGCTCCTCGAGCGTGGCCCCGTGCACCAGCTCGGAGACGAGGAACACGTCGTGCTCATCCCCGCCCATCTCGTACAGCGCCACGATGCCCGGGTGGTTGAGCCTGGCCGCCGCGAGCGCCTCGCGCTCGACGCGGGGCCGATCGGGGTCGTCGCCCTCGCGCGGGATGACCTTTACGGCCACGTCGCGCTCCAGCTTGGTGTCCCGCGCGCGCCAGACCACGCCGAAGCCTCCGGCCCCGATCCGCTCTTCCAAGCGGTAACGCCCCATCGCGAAGCGCTCCGCGCTCAGCCGGATGGTTGCGTCTTCGCTATGACTGGACGGAGTCATCTGGGTTCTGGATTCGATCCTGGACTGGGTCCCCCTGCTGCTTGTGTGGCCCATCTGGGGGAGGACAACCGGGCCAAAGGTCATACTTCACAGGGAGCGAGGAGCCACCTCTGTCCTTCTTCGACGAACCGGATCAGCCAGCAGCCCGCGCTCGACCCGGGCGCCGAACGCCCTCTGCGGGACCACCGACCGATCGCCAGACCCTCATGGTAAGGAGGGCCGTCGCCGCCGGGGCAGGAATTGTGGTGCTGCTGCTTCTGGTGTTTGGAGTCCGCGGCTGCCTCGACGCCCGCAAGGAGCGCGCCCTGAAGGACTACGTGCGCGACGTGGGCGCGCTGGTCCAGGAGTCCGACCAGGAGAGCGAGGCGCTGTTCGAGCTGCTCCGTAATCCCGGCGACGCCAACGAGGTGGACATCGAGAACCAGCTCAACACCTTCCGCAACCAGGCCGGCCAGCTGGTCGACCGCGCGACCGGGACCGACCACCCGGGCGACGTTGATGCCGCCCACCGTTATCTCGTGGAGACCTTCGAGTTCCGGCGCGACGGGGTCGCGGCCATCGCGGAACAGCTGCCCAACGCGATCGCGGACCAGGGCGACCGCAGCGGGGGCTCGGAGGCCATTGCGGCCGCGATGCAGAACTTCCTGACCAGCGACGTCGTCTACCAGACGCGCTTCACGCCGCGGCTCAACACCGAGCTGAAGGAAAACGACATCGGCGAGAAGGTCCCCGCCAGCAGCTTCCTGCCTGACATCGAGTGGCTGCAGCCGAGCGTGGTGGCGGATCGGGTGCGCAGCCTGGGCGGCACCGGAGGCGACGGCAACGCCGCGCCCGGCCTCCATGGCAACGGCATCGCCGGCGTCACCCTGGGCGGCCAGGCGCTCAACCCGGACGGCTCGGCGAGCGTGCGGCTCGCCGACGACCTCAAGTTCGTGATCCAGGTGGCCAACCAGGGCGAGAACACCGAAACGGACGTGAAGGTGAACGTGACCGTCGGCAAGGGCGGCGACGCCATCAAGCTCGACAAGGTGCTCGACACGATCGCCGCCGGCGAGACCAAGCCGGTCGAGATACCGCTCGCCGACCAGCCTCCGACGGGCCAGAACGTGCCGATCACGGTGGAGATCGAGCCCGTGCCGGGCGAGAAGAAGACCGACAACAACAAGGGCACCTTCAGCGCGATCTTTACTAGGTAGGCCTCAGGCCTCAGGAACTCTCCTTTTTGCCGCCCTGATGCCTGACGCCTGATGCCTCTACTCTCACAGCGTGCTGGACTCCACTGAGGGAATCGTCGCTCTCGCCGCCGCGGGCGTCGCCGGCGTGGCGCTGATCTTCGCGATCGTCCTGGCATTTCGTGTTCGCAAGCTGCGGGCGTCCCAGAAGGCCGTGCTGGGTGAGGCGGGCCAGCTGGACCTGATCGAGCACGCCGCCCGGCTGGAGCAGGGGTTCGTGGAGCTGCGCGACTGGGTGGAGGACACCGCCGCCGGCATCGAGAAGCGCATGGCGGCCGCGGAGGCGCGCATCGACGGCTGCGTGACCTACCGCTCGCTGATCCGCTACGACGCATACAACGAGATGTCGGGCCGCCAGTCCAGCTCGGTGGCGCTGCTGGACTCACGCCGCTCGGGCGTGGTGATGTCCTCGATCCTCCACCGTGAGAACGCGCGCGTGTACGTGAAGCAGATCGTGGAGGGCGAGTCCGAGCTGGAGCTCTCCCCCGAGGAGCGCGAGGCGCTGAACACCGCGCTCGGGAGCTGACCGTGGCGCTCACCGTCGCGTTCCTGGGCCCGGCGGGGACCTACACCGAGGAGGCCCTGATCGCATCCGCCGAGGGTGAGGTCGATCCCGTCCCCTGCGTGACGGTGCACGAGACCGTGATGGCCGTGCAGGAGGGCCGCACCGACCGCGCGGTGGTCCCAATCGAGAACTCGCTCGAGGGCGGCGTCGCGGCCACCCTGGACGCGCTGGCCGGCGAGGCCGACGGCGTGCGCATCGCCGCCGAGGTGGTCCACCCGATCCACCACAACCTGATTGCGGCGCGGCCGCTCGAGCCGGCAGATGTCACGCGCGTTCTCTCCCACCCCCAGGCGACCGCCCAGTGCGCGCGGTTCCTGCGCGAGAGCATGGGCACCGCCGAGCTGGTTCCGGCCACCTCCACCGCCGAGGCGGTCCGCACCGTGCGGGACTCCGAGCAGCCCTGGGCCGCGCTCGGCTCTCGGCTCTCGGCGGAGCTGTACGGGTGCGAGGTGCTGGCCGAGCGGGTGGAGGACCGGTCCGACAACCTCACTCGGTTCGTGTGGCTGGCTCCGGCGGGTCAGACGCCCTCCCCCGGAGACGGCTTCATGAAGACCTCGATCGTCTTCTGGGGCTTCAACGACACCTCCCCCGGCGCCCTGGTCGACGTGCTGCGCGAGCTCTCGGGCCGCGACATCAACCTCAGCAAGATCGAGTCGCGGCCTCGGCGCGTGGCGCTCGGCCACTACATGTTCTTCGCCGACCTCGACGGGCATGAGCAGGAGCCTCATGTGGCTGAGGCCCTGGAGGCGCTCGGCAAACGGGTCGAGACGTTGCGCATCCTGGGTTCTTATCCCGCGTACGCCCCTCGCTAGACTGGCGCGCACCGTGAGTGTGCAAGCGGTCCCCGCGGCGCCCAGGTCTGGTGAATCCGACCCAGTCCCTATCAGTGCGCTGCCCGGCGGCCGGTCGGGACAGCGCGCAACGTCATCCGGCCGGGTATTGGTGCTCAACGCGTCGTATGAGCCGATCAACGTCTGCACGGTCCGCAGGGCCGCGGTGCTCGTGCTCAAGGACCGCGCCGAGATCCTCGAGCAGGGCGAGTGGCCACTCCATGCCGAGACCCTCACGCTTCCGCGGCCGGCCGTCATCCGGCTGAAGACCTACGTGAAGATCCCGCGCGACGCCCACCGCCGCAAGATCACGCGCCGCGCCGTGTTCGCCCGCGACCGCTGGACCTGCCAGTACTGCGGCCAGGAGCGCGGCAACCTCACCGTCGACCACGTGATACCCCGCTCCAAGGGCGGCGACTCGGGCTGGGAGAACATCGTGGCCTGCTGCGCCCCCTGCAACCGGCGCAAGGGAGACCGGCTGCCCAAGCAGGCGAACATGACGCCCAAGCGAAAGCCGAAGGAGCCCACCTCCACGATCTTCATCCACGTCGCGACGCCGGTCATCCCGCAGGCGTGGGAGCAGTACCTCGTAGCGGCCTGAGTCGATGGAGGCCAAGCCACCCGACGCGCCTGAGACCGACGCGCCCGTGACCGAGGCAGACCTGCGCGGCCTGCGGCGATGGGTGGTCGTGGCCGGCGTATGGGCCGTCGCGGCCACGGCGGTCGGCCTGATCGCCCTCCTCGACACCTCCGGCGACGACGCCTCGAAGCAGGTCGAAAGCGCCAAGGAGCAGATCACCAACGTGCAGCAGGACCTCGAGCGCCAGATCAAGGAGCTGGAGGGCCGGATCGACGACCTGCCGCAATCCACCGACGTCTCAAAGCTTCAGGACCGCCTTGGCAAGGCGGAGGACGACGCCGCTGCCGCCGCCGAGGACGCCAAGACCGCCGAGGACAAGGTGAACGACCTCGAGGAACGCGTGCAGACGCTCGAGGACGACGCCGGGTCCGGGTCCGGCGACGACGACGGCGGCTTCCCCTAACCGCGCCTCCACAACGAACGAGGGACGCCCTTTCGGACGCCCCTCGCCACATCTGATCTGGACCTGCCGGGGATGGTCGCTCGGATTACTTCACCCGGGCCGAAGGGACTAATTCCGGCCTCCAACCCCCGGCGGTGTCACGGTTGGACTCCGCCAAACGGGGCCCAGCATCCGGTCTAGCGGCCGAACACCTCCAGAGTCCCGCAATGTCTGTCAATCAAGCTAGGACCACCTCCTTTCCCTGGTAAGGAAAACCTAGCAAGAGGCACGGCCCTACTGGTCGTCGGTCGGCTCCGGCTCGGCGTCGACGGGCTCCGGCTCGACATCGACGATCGGCTCGAGGCCCTCGGTCGGCTCGGTGGCCACCGCCGAGGTATCGGCCTCGCTCTCCATCACCAGCGCCACGGCGCTGACCATGTCGTCCTCGCCCACGTTCATCACCCGTACCCCCTGGGCCGGACGGCCCTGCTGGGAGATGCCCTTCACACCGGTGCGCTGGACCATGCCGCTCTGGGAGATGAACACGAGGTCCTGGTGCTCGCGCACGATCAGCGCGCCGGCGACACCGCCCTTCTTCTCCGTGAGGCCAATCGTCTTCACGCCCATCGCGCCACGCCCCTTGACGGGGTACTCCTCCATGGGAGTGCGCTTGCCGTAGCCGTTCTCGGTGACCACGAGCAGCTCGGCGTCGGGCTGCACCACGTCCATAGCCAGCACGCAGTTGTCCCCGCGTGAGACGTTCATGCCCCGCACGCCGCCGGTGTCGCGGCCCATCGGGCGCGTCTGCTCCTCGGAGAAGCGTGCCGCCTGGCCCGAGCGCGAGACCATGATGATGTCCTCGTCTCCGCTCGTCCTGCGCACGGCCACCAGCTCGTCGTCGTCGCGGATCTTGATCGCGATGATGCCGTCCGCCTTGATCGGCGTGTTGTAGGCGAGGAACTCCGTCTTCTTGATCTGGCCCTTCTTGGTCGCGAAGACCAGGTACTTGCCCTCGGTGAAGTCGCGCGTGGAGAGCACGGCCTTCACGAACTCCCCGTCGCGCAGCGGGAGCAGGTTCACCAGCGCCCGGCCCTTCGCGGTGCGGCCCGCCTCGGGCAGCTCGTAGACCTTCTGCCGGTAGATCTTGCCCCGGTTGGTGAAGAACAGGAGGTAGTCGTGCGTCGAGCACACGAAGAGGTGCTCGATGTAGTCCTCGTCCTTCATGTCCATCCCGGTGACGCCCACGCCGCCGCGGTGCTGCTTGCGGTAGGTGTCGAGCGGCAGCCGCTTGATGTAGCCGGACCTCGTGATCGCGATCACCATCTGCTGGTCGGCGATCAGGTCCTCGATGTCGATGTCGTCCTCGGAGTGCGTGATCTCCGTGCGCCGCGGGTTCGCGTACGCGTGCTTGATCTCCAGCAGCTCCTCCTTGATCAGGTCGCGCACCCGCTGCTCGTCGCCGAGGATCTCGCGCAGCTCCTTGATCCGCTCGATCACCTCGTCGTGCTCGGCCTGGATCTTGTCCGCCTCGAGCGCGGTGAGGCGCTGCAGCCTCAGGTCGAGGATCGCCTGCGCCTGGATCCGGGACAGCTCGAACTTCTCCATCAGCCCGTCGCGCGCGGCGTCGGGGTCGCGCGACCCGCGGATCAGCTCGATCACCGCGTCGATGTCGGCGATCGCGAGCAGCAGGCCCTCGAGGATGTGCAGCCTGGCCTCGCGCTGGCGCAGCTCGTGCTTGGTGCGCCTGACGACCACCTCGCGCTGGTGGTTGAAGTACTCGGAGATGAGCCGCTTCAGGGGGAGCGTCTGCGGGACGCCGTCCACCAGCGCGACGGTGTTCACGCCGAACGCGGTCTGCAGCGGCGTGTGCTTGTAGAGGTTGTTGAGCACGACCTTCGGGATCGCGTCGCGCTTGAGCTCGATGATCAGGCGGGTGCCGGACTTGTCCGACTCGTCGCGCAGGTCGGAGATCCCCTTCACGCGGTCGCTCTGCACGACCTCGGCGATCTTCTTGATCAGGCCCGACCCGTCGTTGCGCCCGTCGCCCTTGGACACCTGGTAGGGCATCTCGGTGACGACGATCCGTTCCTTGCCCTGCTGCATCGGCTCGATGTGGGCGCGCGCACGGATGACCACGCGGCCGCGGCCGGTCTCATAAGCGTCCTTGATGCCCTGCCAGCCGACGATGAAGCCGCCGGTCGGGAAGTCGGGGCCCTTGATGTGCTTCATCAGACCCGCGACGTCGATCTCGGGGTCGTCGATGTAGGCAACGGTGGCGTCGATCGCCTCGCCGAGGTTGTGCGGCGGGATGTTCGTGGCCATGCCGACGGCGATGCCGGCGGAGCCGTTCACCAGCAGGTTCGGGAACCGCGACGGCAGCACCGAGGGCTCCAGCCGCGTGTCGTCGTAGTTGGGCGTGAAGTCGACGGTGTCCGCGTCGATGTCGCGGAGCATCTCGGTGGCGAGCTTGGCCAGCCGCGCCTCCGTGTACCGCATGGCGGCGGCAGGATCGTTATCGATCGAGCCGAAGTTGCCCTGGCCGTCCACGAGCGGCTCGCGCATCGCGAAGTCCTGGGCGAGGCGCACGAGCGCGTCGTAGATCGCGGAGTCGCCGTGCGGATGGAAGTTGCCCATCACGCCGCCCACGACGTTCGCGCACTTGCGGTAGGGCCGGTTGGGCTGGAGGCCCGACTCGTGCATCGAATAGAGCACGCGCCTGTGCACCGGCTTGAGCCCGTCGCGCACGTCCGGCAGCGCCCGGCCCACGATCACGCTCATCGCGTAGTCGAGGTACGAGCTGCGCATCTCCTCCTCGAGCCCGCGGGGCTCGATGTGGCCGCCTGAAAGTGTTTCTACGCTGGCCATCGGCTAGCGGAGTCGCTGTCTACACATCGAGATTGGTCACATCCCTCGCGTTGGCCTCTATGAACTCGCGGCGGGGCTCAACCTTGTCCCCCATCAGCATCGAGAACATCTGGTCGGCGGCTGAGGCGTCGTCGACCGTGACCTGCTGCAGCGTCCGGCGCTCCGCGTCCATCGTCGTGTCGAACAGCTGGTCCGGGTTCATCTCGCCCAGGCCCTTGAAGCGCTGAAGCGGCACGCCCTCGCGGGCGACGTCCATCACCTTCTTGCGCAGGTCTTCGAACGACAGCGCGGTCTCCTCCTTCTTGCCGAGCTTGACCTCGAACGGCGGCGTGCCGGCGAGCTGCTCCAGCTCCTTGTGCACGCGCACGAAGCCGGCGTACTCGGAGCGCGCGAACATCTCGCGCCGCAGGATGTAGGTGGCGGCGGAGCCGGTCTTGCGCTCGACCACCCTCACCTGGATCTCCATCGGGTCCTCGGAGAGCAGCTCGGTCTCGTAGGGCTCGCCCTCGGGAGCCTTCTTGCCCATCAGCTTGACCACGGCGTCGGCGTCGGTGAGGCCGGCGTCCAGGATCTGCGACTCCTCGAGGAAGGTGATCGTGTCGTAGCCGTACTCGGCCCGCAGCGCGGACGCCCAGCCCTCGTACTGCTTGAGCAGCCGGCCGTACTTCTGCCAGCGGGAGTGGGTGAGCTTGAACGCGGAGCCGCCGCGATCGGTGATCTCCATCTTCTCCAGCTTGTCGCGCAGCAGGACCTCCTCGAGCTCGGACTCCTTCTCGATGTAAATCTCCTGCGTGCCGTTCTTGATCCGGTACAGCGGCGCCTTGCCGAGGTAGACGTAGCCCGCCTCGATCAGCTCCGGCATCTCGCGGAACAGGAACGTGAGCACGAGCGTGCGGATATGGGCGCCGTCCACGTCGGCATCGCACATGACGATGACCTTGTGGTAGCGGGCCTTCTCGATGTCGAACTCCTCGCGGATGCCCGTGCCGATGGCGGTGATCAACGCCTGGATCTCGTTGTTGCCGAGCACCTTGTCGATCCGGTTCTTCTCGACGTTGATGATCTTGCCGCGCAGCGGCAGCACCGCCTGCGTGTTGCGGTCGCGCCCCTGCTTGGCCGAGCCGCCGGCCGAGTCGCCCTCGACCACGAACAGCTCGGCAAGCGCCGGGTCGCGCACCGAGCAGTCGGCGAGCTTGCCCGGCAACGTGGAGTTCTCCAGCGCGGACTTGCGGCGAGTGAGGTCACGGGCCTTGCGCGCGGCCTCGCGGGCGCGCGCGGCATCGATCGATTTGCGTATGGCCTTGTTCGCCTCGGCTGGATTCTCCTCGAGGAACTCGGCCAGGCCTCGGTTCACGGCCTGCTGAACGAAGCCCTCGACCGGCGGGTTGCCGAGCTTGGTCTTCGTCTGACCCTCGAACTGGGGGTCGTGGATCTTCACCGAGATGATCGCGGTGAGGCCCTCGCGCACGTCCTCGCCGGAGAGGTTGGGGTCCTTCTCCTTGAGCTCGCCCTTCCCGCGCGCGTAGGCGTTGATCGTGCGGGTGAGCGCCGAGCGGAAGCCCGAGAGGTGCGTGCCGCCCTCGTGCGTGTTGATGTTGTTGGCGAACGAGAGCAGGGACTCCTGGTAGGAGTTGTTCCACTGCATCGCCACCTCGACCTCGCCGACGTCGGTCTCGTCGGAGACGTAGATGACCTTCTTGTGCAGCGGCTCGCGTGTGCCCTGGCTGTGTAGGTAGTGCACGAAGTCGACGATGCCGCCGTCGTACTTGAAGCTGGTCTCGTAGCCCTCGCCGCGCTCGTCGGCGAACGCGATCCGCAGGCCCTTGGTGAGGAACGCCATCTCGCGGAAGCGCTGGGCGAGCGTGTCGCGCTCGTAGTCGATCGTCTCGAAGATCTCGAGGTCGGGCATGAACTTGATGCGCGTTCCGGTGCGGTCGGTCTTCTCGCCCTTCTTCAGCTCGGCCTGCGGCGCGCCGCGCTCGTAGGTCTGGGTCCACTCGTGGCCGTCGCGCCACACGGTGAGCTCGAGCTTTTCGGACAGCGCATTGACGACCGACACGCCCACCCCGTGGAGGCCGCCAGAGACCTTGTAGCCCCCGCCGTCGCCGAACTTGCCGCCGGCGTGGAGAACCGTGAGCACGACCTCGGCGGCTGGGCGCTTCTCCTTCTCGTGCATCTCGACCGGGATCCCGCGGCCGTTGTCGGTGACCGTGACCGAGTTGTCCGGATGGACGGCGATCTCCACCTCGTCGCACTCTCCGGCCAGCGCCTCGTCGACGGAGTTGTCCATGACCTCGTAGATGAGGTGATGGAGCCCTCGCACCCCCGTGGAGCCGATGTACATGCCGGGGCGCTTTCGCACCGCCTCGAGGCCCTCCAGGACGGTGATGTCCTGTGCCCCGTAGCTGCCGTTGCCCTTCGTCTGATCCTTCTTCGCCAACCGATGCCTTCCGTCAGTCAAACATGAAGAGACCCCGGCCCGGCGCCTGAGCGCAAGCGGGTCGGGGCTCGTAAAACTCGGCCTTGGATATTAGCAGAGTACCCCGCGATCGGACGGGTCAGCGCGTTACAAAAGCCCTGCAAATCGGCACAAAATGGCGCGCTCTAGAGCGCGCGTGTTTCCCCGTGTTACAGAACTCGGAACCGCAGCGCCCTGACGGGCTCGCCGGGCGTGTCCGCGAGGGCGCCGTTGAGGCGCTCCAGCAGGTCCGATGAGAGCAGGTCGAGCTCGTTCGCCCAGACCCCTGACGTGCATGAGAACGTGACCGTCCCGGCGCGCTCGGAGGCCGGCTGGGCCTCTGTCGCGATCACCTCGCCGGCCACCTCGGGCCAGCTCTCCTGCACGCGCGCGAGGAGCGTGGCCGGGGCCGCCTCGCGCGCGTAACCCTCCAGCGCGACGGCGATCGGGCGCGGGGCGGGGCGCCTCACGCCGCCAGCCCCTCGACGGCGTCGACCTCTCCCCCGGCGACCTCCAGCAAGGCCACGGCGGAGTCGCCGATTCCGGGTACGTGGTCGGCATCCGTGGTGGTGACCAATGCCTGGCCGCCGTCACCGAGAAGCTCTGCCAGGAGCCCGCGGCGCGACGAGTCGAGCTCGGACATCACGTCGTCGAGCAGCATCAGCGGCGGCCGGGTGCGCTGATCGGCGAGCACGTCGCGCTCGGCGAAGAGGAGCGCCAGCACGGCCACGCGCTGCTGGCCCTGCGAGCCGTAGTTGCGCAGCGCCCCGGGGCCGTGGGCCAGCCGGAGGTCGTCGCGGTGCGGGCCGTGCGCCGTGAAGCCCCTGTCGATGTCGGCCTGGTGGCGCTCCTCGAGCTCAGCCGCCAGCGCGTCGGCGTCGGTGGCCTGCGAGCGCGGCCGGTACTCCAGGGATGGGCGGTCGGGCAGGCCCAGCTGCTCGGCGCGGCCGGCGAATGGCTGCGAGAGCAACGCGACCGTCTCGGAGCGCGCGGCCATGAGCAGGGCGCCCTGCTCGGCCAGCTCGCGATCCCAGGACGCCAGCGAGTCCGCGCGTGCCGCGCCCGCGCGGATCCGGGAGAGCAGCGCGTTGCGCTGCGCGAGCGCGCGCGAGTAGGCGGCCCGAGCCTCAGCCCGAGCCGGCCAGACGGCGGCGATGAGGTTGTCGAGGTGGGCGCGCCGGGCGGACGGCGCGCCCTTCACCAACTCCAGGCGCTCCGGCAGGAACACCGACAGCAGGGGCCGCGCGGGTGACGCCGACAGGCTGTCCACAGGCGACCCGTCGACGCGCAGCGACTTCTCGACCCCCGGCTCCACGCCAACCTCGATCAGGTGCGCCCCCTCCTCGTCCTCCGTCGCGACGGTGACGCGCGCCACCTTCTCGCCGCGCCGGACCAGCTCGCGATCGTTGGAGGTGCGCGGCGATCGACCGGTGCAGCCGAAGTACAGCGCCTCCAGGAGGTTGGTCTTGCCGGCGGCGTTCGGCCCGGCGATCACGGTCAGCCGTGGCCCGAGCGCAACCTCGGCCGCCGCGTAGTTGCGGAAGTCCCTGAGGGTCGCGGTGGTGACCCTCACGGAGGCGGCTACACGTTCAGCCGGATCGGCATGACGAGGTAGACGAAGCCCCCGTCGTCCCCCGACTGGATCAGGCCCGGGCGCAGCGGGCTGATCAGCTTGAGCACGAGCTCCTCGGTCTCGGCGCTCTCGAGGCCATCGCGGAAGAACTCCGGGTTGAAGCCGATCTCCAATGGTTCGCCCTTGAACGGAACGGGGAGGGACTCGGCCGCGTTGCCGACATCCGGCGTCTGTGCCGACACCTCGAGCGCGCCCTCGGTGAAGGCGAGCCGGAGCGGGGCGTTCTTCTGGGCGAGCAGGCTGATCCTGCGCACGACCTCGAGCAGCTCGCTGCGGTCGACGCGCAGCTCGTGCTCGTAGGACTCGGGGAGGAGCTGTTGATAGTTCGGGAACCGACCTTCCACCAGCCGCGAGCTCAGCACCACATCGCCGGCCACGAAGACGACCTGGTTCTCCAGCGAGGTCACGTGGATCTGCTCCGCGCCGTTGGAGGCGGCGACTCGCCCGAGCTCCTGGAGCGTCCGCGCCGGCACGTTGGCCTCGAGCGAGCCCTCGAGCGCCGGTTCGAGCTTGGTCTCCTTCACCGACAGGCGGTAGGAGTCGGTGGCGACCATCCGCAGCTCGGCGGCGGAGGCGTTCACGAGGACACCGGTGAGGTGAGGGCGCGTCTCATCCCGGGACGCGGACCGGGCGACACGGGAGATGGTCTCCACGAACGGCTCGGCGGGCACGGTGAGCGCGCCGGACTCCGCCGGCTCGGGCAGCTTCGGGAAGTCCTCGAGCGGCAGCGTCCGCAGGTGGAACTTCGCTGACCCGGAGACGACCTCCACGTCCTGCTCCGACGAGCGGTACTCGAGGGAGACTTCGTCCTTAGGTAGGGAACGGGCGACATCGAGCAGCAGGCGGCCCGGCACCACGACTGCGCCCTCGGCGCCGATCTCGGCCTCCAGAGCGGCCCGGATTCCCAGGTCGGTGTCCGTTGCCTGGAGCTCCGCCTTGCCGTCCTCGAGGCGGATCAGAACGCCGGCAAGCGTTTGGATGGCGCTGCGGGTGGACGCTGCACGAGCCACCACGGAGAGCTGCGTGAGCAGCGTTTCACGGGAAACAGAAAGCTTCAAGATTCAGTCCAGTCTTGGAAGGGGGAGTTGGTCTTGTTGATATGTGGAGAGCTGGGTGGGAATGGCTTGACAGAGCGGCTAGAGCGCACACCCGGGCTTGGGACAACACCGTTGAGTCTTACAGTAGGAGCGGAAGTCACCGGCTCGACTCCAGGTCTCTCTTCAGGCTTTCCACAGCCATTGCGAGCTCGGGATCGCTCCGAACCTGCGACCCGACGCTGCGGACCGCCGAGTGAACCGTCGAGTGGTCCCGGCCCCCGAACCCGCGCCCGATCTCCGGGAGGCTCTGGTCGGTCAGCTCCCTGGCCAGGTACATGGCGACCTTCCGGGCTCGGGCCACCTGGGGCCGGCGATCGCGGGCCAGCAGCTCCTCGGGGCTCAGGCCGAACTGGTTGGCCGTCGCGTCCACGACGGCCGCGACGGTGCAGGGCGAGTCGGCCGGGCTTGGCCGCAGGCGCTTGAGCAGCCGCCGCGCCAGGTCCGGCGTGGCGTCCTCGCCCCGAAGCGACGCGTAGGCCACCACCTGAACCAGGGCGGCCTCGAGCGCGCGGACGCTGCTGTCGACGCGCCCGGCGATCTCGTCGAGCAGCTCAGGCTTGGCGTCCACCGAGTCGAGCCGAGCGCGCTTCTCGAGGATGGCCCGCCGGACGTGGAGATCCGGCGGCTCCACGCTCACCACCAGACCGGACGCGAACCGTTCCGCCAGGCGCTCTTCGAGGCCGTCGAGGTCGTCGGGGCTGCGATCGCAGGTCATCACCAGCTGCCGGCCGCCCTCGCGCAGCGCGTTGAAGGTGTGGAAGAGCTCCTCCTCGGTGCGTGCCTTGTCGGCGAGGAACTGGATGTCGTCGAGGAGGAGCACGTCCACGCCGCGGTAGTGCTCCTTGAAGCCGCTGGTGTCACGCGACCGGATCGCGGCCACGAACTCGGTCGTGAACTCCTCGACGGTCGCGTAGCGCACCCGGTAGGACGGGTTGAACCTGGCGATGTAGTTGCCGACGGCGTGGAGTAGGTGGGTCTTCCCGAGGCCCGGCCGGCCGTGGATGAACAGCGGGTTGTAGGTCTGGCCGGGCAGCTCGGCCACGGCCAGTGCCGCCGCGTGGGCGAAGCGGTTGCCCTTTCCGATCACGAACTGCTCGAAGCTGTACTTGGGGTTCAGGCGCTGTTCACCCTGGCACGGGCCCGCGCCGGCCGCGGCGTCGCCGGCCCAGGCGCCGTCCACGATCTCGACGACGGCGTCCTCGCGGTAGCCGCGCTCGGCGGCCGACTGGATGAGGGGCAGATACCGATCGCGGACCCACGTGCGCACGTGGTCGGGCGCGCGCACGAAGAGCGTCCGCTGCTCGGCCGCCGCCAGCTCGAGCGGCTCCAGCCAGATGTGAAAGGTGAAGTCGGGCACCTCGCGACGGAGCTCGTCGCGCACGCTGGTCCATATGTCGTCGAGTGGTGGAATAGCGAAGTTGCGGCAGCACGAAGCTGCCGGACAGGCGTCTGCTTTGGAGGAGAGACCGGCGGGGAAGGCGACCGCCAACCTCGGCGAAGCAGCGAGTGTACATGCGGTGAACGGCCTCGCCGCGGGCATCCGCGGCGGCGCGAAACGGTCCTCGCAAATGCCGAAAAATTCCGAGTGATCGTGAGCCGCCCGAGCGCCGGGGCGTGGGGCATGGTCGAGCGGGGGTCCGGGGGCGTGAGCCCCCGGTGGCTATCATCGCGCCTCACCATGAAGCGCACCTACCAGCCCAAGAAGCGCAAGCGGGCCCGCACGCACGGGTTCCGCGCCCGCATGCGGACCCGCGCCGGCCGCCACGTGCTCCGCCGGCGCCGCAGCAAGGGCCGCAAGCGCCTCACTCCGTAGCCATGGCCCGCAAGCGCCGCCGCCTTTCGCGCAGCGGCGAGTTCGACCGGGTGTATCGCGAGGGCCGCTCGTACGCCTCCCGCTACCTCGTCCTCTACTCGTTCCCGAGCGCCGCGGCGGTCGACGGACCGCGGCTCGGTATCTCGGTCGGCCGCAAGGTGGGCGGAGCGGTTGACCGCAACAAGGTGAAGCGGCTGCTGCGCGAGGCTTTCTGGGCCTCGGCCGACGACCTCCCGGAGGGCCACGACTTCGTCGTCGTCGCGCGCCCGGACGCCGGCCGGCTCGCTGCCGAGCGCGGCGAGGCCGGGATGGCGGAGGCGCTCGCCGAGGTGCTAGCGGAGGCCGGCATCGGCGGGGAGCCGGCGCCGTGACCGCCCTGCGCTCCCTGGCCGTGGCTCCCGTGCGCTTCTACCAGCGCGCGATCTCTCCGGTGCTGCCCAAGCGCTGTAAGTACCATCCCTCCTGCTCGCACTACGCCGCCGCCGCCTTCCGCGAATTCGGCATACTGCGAGGCTTCGTACTCGCCGCTTGGCGTCTGCTCCGATGCAATCCCTGGAGCCACGGCGGCGTCGACTTCGTAGAGGACCAGAAGCTCTTCCGCACGCGCGCCTGAGAGATACCCGTGTTCGAGATCATCGCCGCCAACCCGCTGCAACCCATCATCGATGGCTCCGAGGCGATCCTGAAGTTCTGGGCCGAGGACGTGTTCGGCGGGGGCGAGAACAGCTGGGGCTTCGGGATCATCCTGCTGACGTTCACGATCCGCCTGCTGATCCTGCCGCTCACCTTCCGGTCGGTGAAGTCGATGCAGAAGCTCCAGGTTCTCCAGCCGGAGATGAAGAAGATCCAGGAGCGGTTCAAGGAAGACCGCCAGCGGATGAACCAGGAGATGATGAAGTTCTACCAGGAGAACAAGGTCAATCCCCTGGGCTCCTGCCTCCCGCTGCTGCTTCAGATCCCGTTCTTTATCTCGCTCTTCTACCTGCTGCGCAGCGACTCGTTCAAGGCGGACATCGAGGGCAACGAGAGCTTCTTCTTCCTCCCCGACCTGGCCGCGCCGCTCACCGACGAGCCGTTCATCCTCGCCTTCATGATCGTGCTCTACGTGGGCACGCAGCTGATCGCCAGCGTGATCACGATGGTGGGAGGCGACAAGACCCAGCAGCGGATCATGTTCGCGCTGCCGTTCGTCTTCACGATCTTCATCATCAACTTCGAGGCAGGGCTGATCCTCTACTGGATCACCACCAACGTGTGGACGATCGGCCAGCAGCTCGTGGTCCGCAAGATCTACCCCAAGCCACAGGTGCTGGCGGAGACCGGACACGCAGCGGTCGCGGCCGACGGTGACGGCGACAAGCCCGCCCGCGGCAAGCCGGCGTCGGGATCAGGCGAGGGCGGCAATGGCGCGGCCGCGTCGAAGCCGCCGCCGGGTTCCCCGCGTAAGAAGAAGAAGCGCTCCGGCCGGCGCAGGTAGATCGATGGAGGAGCTCGACACCAGGGTCGAGGCGGAGGGCGCCTCGCTGGGCGAGGCCAAGTTCGCGGCCATGAAGGAGCTCGAGCCGCGCTTCCCCGGTATCACCGTGGAGTGCGTGCAGTTCGAGGTCGCCTCCGAGGGAGGCGGTGACGACCCGGCCCGCGTGGTGGGCGAGGTCGACGAGGACGCCTGGCGCGACGTGGCCGAGGCGGACCTGCCCGAAGAGCCCGCGGAGCGCCTGCGCGCGGTCGTCACCCGCGTCGTGCAGACGCTGGCGCTCGACGCCACGGTCGACGTGACCGAGAGCGACGAGGAGCTGCTCGCCACCGTCGAGGGCGAGGAGCTCGGACTGCTGATCGGCAAGCACGGCGCCACCATCGACGCGCTCCAGCACCTCGCGATGCGGATCGCCCTGCGCGGCGGGGAGCGCAAGCAGGTGACCGTCGACGCGGCGGGCTACCGCGCCAGGCGCGCCGAGGCGCTGCACCGCTCCGCCGACCGCGCCGTCGCCGACGCGCTGCGCTACGAACGTCCCGTGGAGCTGGAGCCGATGCGCGCGCTCGAGCGCAAGGTGGTCCACACCTACCTCGCCGAGCGCACTGACATCGAGACGCACAGCGAGGGGGACGAGCCGGATCGCCGCTTGGTGGTCTCCCCGGTGCGCGCCTCATCCGAGTCCTGACCGTTTCCCGTGAAACGCTGCTCACGCTGGCCGATCGCTACGGCCTGCCGGCCGATGCGGCGGATCGGTTCGGGGCTCTACTGGCCGCACTGGAGGCCGAGCCGGACCCGCCGACCACCGTTCGTGGGGCGGACGCGGCCGACCGCCACCTGGCAGACAGCCTGACCGGACTCGAGATCGAGGAGCTGGCGGGCGCGGGCCGGATCGCCGACCTGGGCGCCGGCGCCGGTTTCCCCGGTCTGGCGCTGGCGGTGGCCCTCCCGGAGGCGCAGGTGGACCTGATCGAGTCCACCACCCGGAAGTGCGAGGTGATCACCCGGCTGGCGAACGCGGCGGGCATCGAGAATGCCCGCGCGGTGCCGGAGCGCGCCGAGGACTGGGCCGGCGGCGAGGGCGGCGAGGCGTACGACGCCGTGACCGCGCGGGCGCTGGCGCCGCTGTCGGTGATCGCCGAGTACGCGAGCCCACTCCTGACCGAGGGCGGGATCCTGGTGGCGTGGAAGGGCTCCCGGGACGTGGAAGAGGAGGCGCAGGGTGCCGCGGCGGCGGCCAAACTGGGCCTCTCGGAGCCGGAGGTGCGCCGCGTGGAGCCGTTCGAAGGCGCGGCGAACAGGCATCTGCACGTGTACAGGAAGGTTGGGGCGACACCACCGGGAGTTCCTCGCAGGGCCGGCGTGGCGCGCAAACGCCCGCTTCGATAGAGGCATCAGGCCTCAGGCATCAGGGCGGCAAAAGGAGAGTTCCTCATGCCTGAGGCCTGACGCCTGAGACCTATCCGGCAGGAAGCGCAGGTTCGGGCCCGAACAAAGCAAAAGCTGTCCGACCACGAACGTAGCTTCCATCCCGATGGGATCCGTTTACGCAATCGCCAACCAGAAGGGCGGCGTGGGCAAGACCACGACCGCCGTCAACCTCGCTGCCAGCGTGGCCGAGGCCGGCCACCGCACCCTCCTCGTCGACCTCGATCCTCAGTGCAACGCGACCGTGGGCGTGGGCCTGGAGAAGGACGTCAGCCCCAACACCTACGACGTGCTCTCCGGCGAGCTCTCCCTGGATGCCGCCACCACGAGCTCCGCCGTGGAGCACCTCGAGGTCGTGCCGTCCACGCCCGAGCTCGCCGGCGCGAACGTGGAGCTGCCGCGGCTCGCCGGCTCGGAGACGCGGCTCAAGGACTCGCTCGGCGACGGTCCGTGAGCGCTACCTCTTCACGATCCTCGACTGCCCGCCCTCGCTCGGCCCGATCACGGTGAACGCGCTCGTCGCGGCCGACCGCGTCCTGGTCCCGGTGCAGACGGAGTACTTCGCCCTCGAGGGTCTCGCGGGCCTGCTCGACACGCTGTCGCTGATCCAGCGCGAGCTCAATCCGGCCCTCACGGTCGCCGGGATGATCCTCACGATGCACGATGGCCGCACGCGGCTCGCGCAGGACGTCGAGCGCGAGGTGCGCGAGCACTTCCCCGAGCTGGTCTTCGAGACGGTCATCCCCCGCAACGTGCGGCTCGGCGAGGCGCCCAGCTTCGGCCTTCCCGGGGTCCGCTACGCGCCGCGCAGCGCAGGCTCCGCGGCCTATCTGAAGCTGGCCAAGGAGGTAGCGAGTCGTGCCTGACCGCAGCCCGACAGGAACCCCGGCGAGCACCCCCCAGCGAGGGATGGGCCGCGGCCTCGCCGCAATCCTGCCCCGGTCGCGCGCCGACGAGCCGGGCCTGCGCGAGCTCGCCCTGGATCTGATCAAGCCCAACCCGCGCCAGCCCCGCCGGGACTTCGACGAGGACGCGCTGCTGGCGCTCGCCGAGTCGATCCGCTCCCGCGGGCTGCTGCAGCCGATCGTGGTGCGCCCGCTCGCGGGCGGCACGTTCGAGCTGGTGGCTGGCGAGCGGCGCCTGAGGGCCTCGAAGCTGGCCGGCCTGGAGCTGATCCCGGCCGTCGTGCGCGAGGCCGAGGACTGGGAGCGGCTGGACATGGCGCTCGCGGAGAACATGGCCCGCGTCGATCTCAACCCGATCGAGGAGGCGCGCGCCTGCGCGATGCTCGTCGAGGACCTGGGGATCACCAAGGGCGAGGTCGGCCGGCGGGTCGGCAAGAGCCGGGTGGCGGTCTCCAACCTGATCCGCCTGCTCGACCTGCCCGACGAGGTGCTCGAGCTGATCGAGGCCGGCTCGCTCAGCGAGGGCCACGGCCGCGCGATCCTGATGGCCAAGGACCACGAGGAGCGCAAGCGCCTCGCGCGTCGCGGCACGAGATGGCGGCTGGTCGGTGCGCGAGACCGAGCGGCGCGCGAAGGGGCCCGAGGAGCAGCGCGGCGGCGCCGGGCCGATCGAGCTGCACCCGGACCTCGCCGACGCCCTGGCCGCGGCCGAGGACGCGCTTCAGGCGGCGCTCGGCGTGGAGGTGCGGGTGAAGGCGCGCGGCACCGGCTGCCGGGTCGAGATCGACCTCGAGAGCCCAGCCGACGGGATCGAATTGGCCGAGCGTCTGCTCCGCCGCGACCCGCCCGCCGAGGCTCAAGCTGCTTAGAGGCGCCGAAGGCGCCGGTTACGCCGCCTGGAAGGCGGCAAGACAATCCGAGGTGCGGCATGGATGCCGCACGGGCTAATCTCCGATTCGACGGGCGATTAGCTCAGCCGGTTAGAGCGCGTCTCTGATAAGGACGAGGTCCCTGGTTCGAGTCCAGGATCGCCCACTTCCCGCCCGGACTAGACTGCGAAGCGATGACCGAGATGGTGATCTACGGCGTCAGCTTCGACATGGTCGGCAAGCAGCCGATCGTGCTCCTGAAGACCCGCGACGGCAACAAGTTTCTGCCGATCTGGATCGGCCACCCGGAGGCTGCCGCGATCCTCATGAAGCTCCAGGGGGCCAACACGCCGCGGCCGATGACCCACGACCTGATCAACGACGTGCTCTCCGAGCTGGAGGTCGCGTGCACGAAGGTTTCGGTCACCGAGCTGCGCGAGAACACCTTCTACGCGGCGATCACGCTTCAGATGAACGGGCGCGAGGTGGAGATCGACTCCCGTCCCTCCGACGCACTCGCGCTGGCGGTCCGCACCGGCGCCCCGATCTTCGCCGCCGAGTCGGTGATCTCGGAGTCCGCGATCGAGTTCGAGCACGAGGTCGAGGACACCGAGGAGGTCGTCGAGAAGTTCAAGGACTTCCTTGACAACGTCACGCCTGAGGACTTTGCGGAAGAGGGACCAGTAGAGCCGGACGGTCTCGAGTATCCGCTCGACCAGCTCGTCGAAGTCCATCCCCGCCGCCTCCGCCGCCTGAGGCAGCAGGCTCGTTTCCGTTAGGCCCGGGATCGGGTTGGCTTCCAGCACGAACAGCTCGTTCTCCTCGTCCAGCATCAGGTCCACGCGGCCGAAGCCGTAGAGCCCGAGCAGGCCGTAGGTGGCCAGCGCCAGCTCCTGGGCGCGGGCGGTCACCTCGTCTGGTAGCTCGGCCGGGCAGACGAACGTGGTCCGGCCGATTCCGTAGCGCGCCTCGAAGTCGTAGAAGTCCTCCTCGCGCGGGACGGCCTCGACCACCGGCAGCGCCTCGGGCCCGTCCGGCCCCTCGAGGATGGACACGGCCAGGTCGCGCCCCCCACGTGGCGCTCGAGCAGCACCCGCCCGTCGTAGGAGAAGGCGGCCACCAGCGCGGCGGGCACGTCCGCGGCGGTGCGCGCGAACTTGATGCCCAGCGCCGACCCCTGGCTCGACGGCTTCACCACGATCGGGAAGTCGAGGCGCTCCTCGATGGCGGGCAGAGCGTCGGCGGCGCCGAGCTCGCGGAAGGCGGTCTGGTTGAAGGCGAAGAAGTCCGGCGTGGGAATGCCGGCGTCCAGCATCAGGTGCTTGGTGAGCACCTTGTCCATCGCTCGCGAGCAGGCGAGGATGCCCGACCCGGTGTAGGGGATGCCGAGGATCTCGAGTAGCTCCTGGACGGTGCCGTCCTCGCCGTCGCGGCCGTGGAGCGCCACGAAGGCGGAGTCGAAGCTCTCGTCGCGCAGCCGCGCCACGAGGTCGAGCCCGACGTCGACCGCCACCACCTCGTGCCCGAGCCGCTCCAGGGCGTCCTCGACCCGAGCGCCCGAGCGCAGCGACACCTGGCGCTCCAGCGAGCGGCCGCCCTTCAGGACCGCGACGCGGCTCACTGCGCCCTTGCCGTCGCGGTCACCGCGACGCGGGAGCTCGACCACATCGCCACCCGGGTCGGCTGCGGGCTCCTCCGGCAGCTCGACCGCCTGGTGCTCTCCGGTGAGGGTGCCGTACAGGTCGACCTGCTCCTTCACCACCTCGCCGATCCGGCGGATGCCCTCGCGGATGGCGTCCTCGTCGGAGCCGGAGAAGTTCAGCCGCATGGCGTTGTGACCGCGGCCGTCGAGGAACGCGCCGGCTCCGGGGACGAAGGCCACGTTGTCGCGCAGCGCGCGCGCCAGCAGGTCGTTGGTGTCGATGAAGTCGGGCAGGGTGGCCCAGACGAAGAGGCCCCCGCGCGGGCGTGTCCATTCGGCCTGCGGCGGGAAGTGCTCCTCCAGGGCAGCGAGCATCGTGTCGCGCCGGCCGCGGTAGATCTCCGTGAGCGAGGCCACGTAGGCACGCCAGTCGGCGTGCTCGAAGTAGGCCTGGACGAGCATCTGCGACAGCGTGGACGTGCAGAGGTCCGCCTCCTGCTTGCCCATGGTGATCTTCTCCAGCACCGGCGGCGGCGCCACCACCCAGCCGAGCCGGATGCCCGGGCGAGAGGATCTTGGAGAACGTGCCGAGGTACATCACGTACACGCCGCCGTCGAGCGAGTAGAGCGGCGGGGGCGGCTCGCCCTCGTAGCGGAGCAGGCCGTAGGGGTTGTCCTCGAGCACCAGCAGCTCGCGCTCGGCGGCCACCTCCACCAGGCGCTTGCGGCGCGGCAGGGACATCGTCACGCCCGGCGGGGTTCTGGAAGCTGGGCACGGTGTAGATGAACTTGGGGCGGCGCCCCTCGCGCTCGAGGCGGTCGAGCGCCTCCTCCATCAGGTCCACGCGCATGCCGTCGGAGTCCATGTCGATCTGCACCACGTCGGCCTGGTAGGCGTGGAACACCGGCACCGCGCCCGGGTAGGTCGGCCCCTCGGCGAGGATCACGTCGCCGGGGTCGATCAGCGTCTTCGTCACCAGGTCGATCACCTGCTGGCCGCCGGTCGTGACCACGATCTCGTCGGAGTCGGCGCGCATCCCCTCCGCGGCCATCACCTCCGAGATGCAGGCCTTCGTCTCCTCGAGCCCCTCGGTGGGGCCGTACTGGAGCGCCTTGGCGCACGACTCCTCGGCGATCCTGGCGGTGACGGCGGCGAAGGTCTCGGGCGGGAAGGTGGAGGTGTCGGGCAGGCCGCCGGCGAGCGAGATCACCTCGGGGCGCGCCGTGACGGCCATCAGGTCGCGCATGGCGGAGGACGTCATCACGCGCGTGCGCGAGGCGAACAGGGCGGCGTAGCGCTCCAGGTCGCGCGACGTGGAGCGGGATGGAGGCTTCGGGGAGGGGCTCATCGTGCGTCCTCTATCGTGGCTCCGCCTTCACCTTAAAGGTTGAGGATCCTCCCTTGAGCCTCGTACTAGACATCGGCCAGGGCGCCGGTCTCGCCGGCGCCAGCGGCGTCCGCCCGTTCCTGCCGCCACTCCTCGTGGGCGCGTTCGCCCGCGCCGATACGGGGATCGACTTCGACGGGTCGGGTTGGCAGTTCCTCGAGAGCC
Source organism: uncultured Thermoleophilaceae bacterium (assembly GCA_963825775.1). GTDB lineage: Bacteria > Actinomycetota > Thermoleophilia > Solirubrobacterales > Thermoleophilaceae > JAAYBF01. The sequence goes on from CAWGUV010000019.1 coordinate 158,465, forward strand.
TGGGGTTCCTGCTGGCGATCGTGGCCCTGGCGGTGCTGTCGTTCGCGGCCGAACGTTCGGGGGCGAACGAAAAGCGGTTGCGCGGGGGACCGCGGCCCTGGCGCGTGGTGCTGGGGGCGCTGCTGTTCGCCGGCGCCTGGCGGCCGGCGGCCATTCGCGCGGTTCCCGGGCTGGCTCGCCGGCGCCGCGGTGGCCCTGCTCGCGTATCGCCGCGGTCGGGGGGCTGCTCGAGCGCGCCCGCGCCGGCTCGACGACGCGGCGCCGCGCGGGCTGATCAACGTCTACGCCGACGCCGCCGCGCTGGCGCTCGCCGCCCTGGCGATCTTCGTCGAGCCGGTGGGCTACCTCGCGGTGGCGGCGTTCGTGTTCCTGCTCGCTGCGCGGCGCGGCAGCAGGGCGAGCGCAAGTACGCGGGCCTGCGGATCCTGAGATGAAGAAGGTCGTGCTGGCCGTGATCGACGCGCTCGACCCGAGCGCGCTCGAGCGCGCGGTGGAGGAGGACGGGGCGCCGGCGCTGAAGGCGCTGATGGAGAACGGCACCTACATCGACGACTGCGTCTCCACCTTCCCCTCGGTGACCCCCGTGGCCGCCTCGGCGATCGCCACCGGTCTCGGCCCCGCCGACCACCTCGTGCCCTCGATGAACTGGTACCACCGCGGCGAGGAGCGCTACGTGGAGTACGGCTCGTCGTTCGCCGCCACCCGCACGTTCGGGATCTTCCGCTCGCTCACCGACACCGTCTACAACATGAACCTCGCGCACCTCACGCAGGAGCACCGGACGGTGCACGAGCATCTCGACGACGCCGGCCTGCGCACCGCCTGCACCACCTACCTGATCTACCGCGGCCGCCACCGCCACGAGCCCTCGAAGGACTCGCCCTACAGCCGCATCGCCGAGGCCGCGCAGTTCAAGCACGCCGTGTGGGCCGTCGCGCGAGCTGTTCTACGCCGACATCTTCGACTCGCGCGGCACCGGCTGCTTCTCCACGCTCGGGATGCCGGGGCAGCGAGACCGCCACGCCGGCTGCGTCGGCTCCCATCTCGTGGAGAACGACCTGTTCGACTTCCTGCTCTTCTCGCTGCCCGACAACGACACCTACTCCCACCGGGTCGGCCCCGAGAACTCGCCGGTGTCGATCGCGGAGGCCGACCGGGCGCTCGGGCGCCTGATGGACGCCGCGGGCGGCACGGACGAGTTCCTGGCGGACCACGCGGTGATCGTGATGTCCGACCACTCACAGAACCAGATCACCGACACGATCAGCCTGGCGAACGCCGTGACCGGCGTGCGCGCGCTGCTGCCCTCCGACCCCGATCCCGACGAGGCGGAGGTGGCGCTGTGCCCCGCGCGCGCGATCGGCCCAGGTCTACGTGCTGGGCGAGGACCGCGCGGCTCGCGCACGAGGTGGCGGCGCAGCTGGAGCAGGTGGAAGGCGTGGACCTGGTGATGCGCCGCGAGGGCGACGAGGGCGTGGTCACCGGCGCGCGAGGGCACGCTCCGGTTCCGCAGCGGCGGCGAGCTCACGGATACGCGCGGGGGAACCTGGACCGTGACGGGCGACCACGCGGTGCTCGACCTCAGCATCCGCGACGGCGTGGTCCGCAGCTCGGATTACCCGCATGCGCTGGCGCGGCTGTGGTCGGCCCTGGAGTGCAGCCGCACCGGCGACGTGCTGGTGTCGGCCGAGCCGGGCTACGAGTTCGTCGACTGGGGCGGCCAATCGCACCTGGGCGGGGGCAGCCACGGCTCGCTGCATCGGTGCGACTCTCTCGGAGTGATGCTCACCTGCGGGTTCGACATGCCCGAGCGCGAGCAGTGGTCGATCGAGGACGCCACGCCGCTGGTGCTCGACCACATGGGCGTGGCGGCGTGAACGCCCGCGTCCACACCCGCGTCCGCGAGGGTGTGCGCCGCCGCCACAACTGGGTGCAGCTGGTGAAGTTCTGCGCGGTCGGGGGCTCGGGGTACGTGGTCAACCTCGCCGTCTTCGCGCTCGCGGTCGGGGTGTTCGACCTTCACCATCTGATCGCGGCAACCGCGGCCTTCGTGGTGGCCGTCCTCAACAACTTCTGGTGGAACCGGCACTGGACATTCGGAGCGAAGGAGGGCCACGCCGGCTTCCAGGCGGCGCGCTTCTTCACCGTGAGCGTGGGCGCCTTCCTGTTCGCCGCCGCGATCCTCGAGGCCCTGGTGAACGGGGCGGACATGGCCGAGATCCCCGCGCAGGCGATCTCGATCGTGGCCGCCACTCCGCTGAACTTCGTGGGGAACAAGATGTGGAGCTTCGGACAGCGGCCCGGCGCCTGATCCCGCTTCTGCTCGCCGTGCTCGCGCTGGCGGTCCCGGCCGCCGCGCAGGCGGCGCCCGAGCTCAAGCGCCCGGCCACGGAGACCACCGCGCCGCGAGGGCTACCAGCGCACCGCCAAGGAGGTGATCGCGATCGCGTCGCGCGCGGAGAAGGTGCGCGCCGAGCGCGGCCGGCACCGGCCCTTCGCGCCCACCGCCTACACGCGCGGCCCCGGGCGCTGGCAGGTGAGCTGGTTCAGCGGCAAGCGGGAGGTCGCGCAGGTGCGCGTGGACGACCTCACCGGCGCGATCCTCGAGCAGTGGACCGGAGACCAGGTGGCGTGGACGATGGCGCGCGGGTACGAGGGCGCCTTCGGCCGCAAGCTCAACGCGCCGTACGTGTGGATCCCGCTGTGCCTGCTGTTCCTCGCGCCGTTCATCGATCCCCGCCGGCCGCTGCGGATCCTTCACCTCGACCTGCTCGTGCTGCTCGGGTTCGGGCTCTCGCACGTCTTCTTCAACCGCGGCGAGATCGACACGTCCGTGCCGCTGGTGTACCCGGTGCTCGCTGTACCTCCTCGCGCGGCTGCTGTGGATCGGCTTCAGGCCGCGCGAGCGCCGCGAGCGGCTCGTCCCGCTGGTGCCCGCCGGGGCGCTCGCGCTCGGCATCGTCCTGCTGGTCGGGTTTCGCGTGGGCCTCAACGTCGCGGACTCGAACGTGATCGACGTGGGCTACGCGGGCGTGATCGGAGCCGACCGGATCGTGGACGGCGACGAGCTCTACGGCCCGGGCTTCAGCCCCGACGTGGAGCGCGGCGACACCTACGGGCCGGCCACCTACCTCGCGTACGTGCCGTTCGAGCAGACGATGACGTGGAGCGGCGCCTGGGATGACCTCCCCGCGGCGCACGGCGGCCGCGCTCGCATTCGATCTGCTCACGCTCGCGGGCCTCATCCTGCTGGGCCGGCGGATGCGCGCGGGCCCGGAGGGCCGCACGCTCGGGTACGCGCTCGGCTTCGCGTGGGCGGCGTATCCCTACGCGCTGTTCTCGCTGCAGACCAACTCCAACGACACGCTGGTTGCGCTGCTCACGGTGGCCGCCATGCTCGGGCTCACGGTGGGCCGCCCGCGGGCCTCCGCCATGGCCCAGGGCGCGGCCGTCGCGCTGGCCGCCGCGGCGAAGTTCGCGCCGCTGGCCCTGGCGCCGCTGTTCGCGACGGCGAGAGGAGTCAGACAGCGCCGGCTGGTTCGTCGCTCGCGTTCGCCGTCGCTGCTCGTCGCGGTCTTCGCCCCGTTCGTGCCCGACGGCGGCCTGCGCGAGATCTACGACCGCTCCGTGGGCTACCAGGCGTCGCGCCCGTCGCCGTTCAGCGTCTGGGGCCAGCACGAGTCGCTCGACTGGCTGCAGACGGCGGTGCAGGCCGGCAACCGTCCTGCTCGGGCTCGCCGTCGCGCTCGTGCCGCGGCGCAAGACGCCCGGTGCAGGTGGCGGCCCTCGCGGGTGCCGTGCTGATCGCCGTCCAGCTCGGCGTCACGCACTGGTTCTTCCTCTACGTGGTGTGGTTCGCGCCGCTCGCGCTGGTGGCGCTGATGGCCCCGTGGCGGGGGCCCGGCGCGGTGCCGGCGACCGAGCCTGCGCCGGACACCCGCGAGCGCGAGCCGGTCGTGGCGTGAGAGCTCGCCGCTGCTGCTGCTGGCCGCCGGGTTCCTGGTGATCACGCTTGCGGCCCGAGCCGTTCAGCGGCGCCGGAGCAGAGCGACCTGCCGGTGTACGCCTACTACGCGGACCTGATGCTCGACGGGGACCTGCCCTACCGCGACTTCGGGTTCGAGTACCCGCCGCTCGCGGCGCCGCTGCTGGCGCTCGGCGGGGTGGCGGGCACCGGGGAGCGCGAGTACGAGCTGGCGTTCGCCGCGCTCATGTTCCTGATCGCGTGCGCGGTGGTGCTGCTCATCGGGTGCGCTCGCCGCCCGCACCGGCGGGGATCGCCGGACGGCGCTGATCGGCGGCGCGGTCGCGGTGCTGCTCTGCGGCGCGCTGATCCGCACCCGCTTCGACCTGGCGCCGGTGGCGCTCACGCTCGGCGCGCTCCTGCTGCTGTGCGTCGAGCGTCCGCGCGCCGCGTTCGCCGTGCTGGGCCTGGGCGCGCTCACGAAGGGCTTCCCCCTGGTGGTGGCCCCGGTGGCGCTCGCCTGGCTGCGTGGCGCGCGGGGAGCGCCGGGCGGCGGCTCCAGGGCGCGGCGGTCGCTGGCGGCCACGCTGCTGCTGATCGGGGGCGCCGCGGTGGCGCTCTCGCCGGACGGCTTCGGGGACTCCCTGCGCTACCACCTCGACCGCCCCGCCCAGGTGGAGTGCTCGCCGGCGGTGGTGCTCACGGCGCTCGAGGCGGTCGGGGTCGGGGACGCGCGGCCACCGAGCAGGAGCTTCGGGTCCGCCGGCGTGCGGCATCCGGACGCGCGGCTGGTGCTCGGCGCTGTTCACCGGGCTGCTCGCCGGGGTGGTCGCGCTGCTGGCCGGCGCGATGACGCTCGCGCACGGCCGCCGGGCGACGCGCGAGCTGGTGCTCGCCTCGCTCGCCGCGGTCGCCGCCTTCGCCGTGCTCGGAAAGGTGCTCTCGCCGCAGTTCATGATCTGGGTCGCCCCGCTCACGGCGCTCGCGGCGGCCTGGCGGATGTACCCGCTTGCGGCGACGCTCGCGGCGGCGCATGTGCTCACGCTGGTCGAGTACCCGGGGCTCTACGACGACCTCGCCGCGAACGACCACGCGGCGATCGCGGTGGTGGGGCTTCGCAACGCGGTGCTGGTGCGCGGCGGTCGTGCTGGCCGTCGCGGAGCTGGTCAGCCCTGCTCGAGGATCTGCTGGATCGACGTTGCCCGGCCGTCTTCGCCGGCCTCGACCAGCACCCCGTTGAGCCAGGGGTCCTCGTCGGCGCTCTCGAAGCGCACGGCCGTCATCCGCAGGAACTTCTCCAGCGCCAGCTCCTTCTTCACGCCGATCACGCCGCCGCGCGCGCCGGTCATCCCCACGTCGGTGCAGTAGGCCGTTCCGCCCGGCAGCACGCGGGCGTCGGCGGTCGGCGATGTGCGTGTGCGTGCCCACGCAGGCGGTCACGCGGCCGTCGAGATGCCAGCCCATCGCCACCTTCTCGCTGGTGGCCTCCGCGTGCATGTCCACGAGCACGTGGGTCGTCCTGCCCTCTCAGCTCGGCCAGGGCGGCGTCGGCCTCCGGGAACGGGGAGCGCGCCGCCTCGAGGAAGAGCGTGCCGGAGAGGTTCACCACGCCGAGCGCCATGCCGTCGCGCTCGACCACGGTCATCCCGCGGCCGGGGCTGCCCTTCGGGTAGTTGGCCGGGCGCACGATCCGCTGCTCGCGGTCGAGGTAGGGGTAGACCTCGGCGTGGCGGTAGGCGTGGTTGCCGAGGGTGATCGCGTCGGCGCCCGCCTCGAACAGCTCCTCGGCCGTGCGCTCGGTGATGCCGACCCCGCCGGCCGCGTTCTCGCCGTTCACCACCACGAAGTCCGGCTTGTGGCGCTCGCGCAGAACGGGCACCAGGGAGGCGAACGTGCGCCGGCCGCAGGCCGCCGACCACGTCGCCGATGAACACGAGTCTCATGGGGCGAGCAACGCTACCGTGCAGCCGATCATGGCCCCCGTAGTCGAGGCGAAGGAGCTCGTCCGGCGCTTCGGCGACCGGGAGGCCCTTCGTGGCGTCTCGCTGTCGGCCGCCCGCGGTGAGCTGGTGGCGGTGATCGGCCCCAACGGCGCGGGCAAGACGACGCTGCTGTCGATCCTCGCCGGCATCCAGCGCCCGGACGGCGGCAGCGTGAGCCTGGAGCCCCGGGAGATCGGCTGGGTGCCCCAGCAGGCGGCGGTCTACAGCAAGCTCACGGTGGCCGAGAACCTGCGCCTGTTCGCGCGCCTCGAGAAGGTCGACGGACCCGGACGACGACGGTGGAGCGGATGCTCGACCTCACCGGCCTGCGCGAGCGCGCGGACGACCAGGTGGCCGAGCTCTCCGGCGGCAACCGCCAGCGGGTGAACATCGCCGTCGGCCTGCTGGGCGAGCAGCCGGTGCTCCTGCTCGACGAGCCATCGCCGCGCTCGACCCGCGCCAGCGCGAGCGCGTGTGGGAGTTCGTGCTCAGCCTGGCCGAGGGCGGCACGACGGTCATCTACTCCACCCACAACATCCAGGAGGCCGAGCGCCACGCCCAGCGGGTGCTGGTGCTGGCCGACGGCGAGCTGCTGTTCACGGGCCGCCCGCGCGGAGCTCGAGGACACGGTGGAGCGCGAGACCGGCGGGCAGGGGCGCGGACTTCGAGGAGGCGTTCGTGGCCTTCCTGCGGGAGCGGGGCCACTAGATGCGCTGGCTGCTGCTGAAGGACCTGCAGATCCTGCGCCGCTCGCCGCTGCTCGTGGCGCTGCTGGTGCTCTACCCGGTGATCATCGCCACGCTGATCGGCTTCGCGCTCTCGCGCGGGCCCGACAAGCCCGAGGTGGCGTTCGTGAACCTGGTGCCGGAGTCGGCCAACGAGATCTCGCTGGGCGGCGAGCGGGTGGACCTCTCCCAGCAGGCCGGCCCGCTCTTCGACGCGATCGACCCGGTGCGGGTCAAGACCCGCGAGGAGGCGATCCAGAAGGTGAAGGACGGCGACGTGCTCGGCGCGATCGTGATCCCCAAGGACGCCAGCGACAAGCTCGCAGTCGGGCCTCGAGCCGGCCGAGGTGGAGGTGTTCTACAACGCCGACGACCCGGTGAAGGCGCAGTACGTGCGCGACACGATCAAGTCCCAGGTGCAGGACGCCAACGTGGCGCTCACCAAGAAGCTCTCGGAGATCGCGGTCGAGTTCCTCGACCTGCTCGGCAAGGGCGGGCAGTACAGCTTCCTCGGCCGCGAGTTCGACGTGCTCGGGCCTGGCCCGCTCGGAGCAGATCCTGCGCGAGGCGCGCGCCGACCTGCCGCCCGGCTCGGAGGCGCGCAAGCAGATCGACCAGGTGATCGGCTTCGCCAAGCTCGCGCGCGAGAACCTCAACCTCTCCGACGACGTGCTGTCCTCGGTGAGCTCGCCCCTTCGCGTCAAGCAGACCCAGCTCGACGGCGGCGCCACGCCGCTGAGCTCGTTCGCGGTGGCGCTCGCGGTGGCGGTGTCGCTCATGTTCATCACGCTGCTGCTGGCGGCGGGCACGCTGGCGCTCGAGCGCGAGGACAACGCGTTCGGCGCGGCTGGTCCGCGGCCTGGTGTCGAAGACGGGCCTGCTGGTGGAGAAGGCCGGGCTGGCGGCCGTCTGCTCGCTGGTCGTCTGCCTGCTGATGCTGGGCGGGCTGGGGCTGTTCGTGGACCTCGCGTGGGACCGCTTCCCGCTGTGGGTCGCCGCCGTGGCCGCGGGGGCGCTGGCGTTCGCCGCGCTCGGCCTGGCGGTGGGGGCGCTCACGAAGGAGGTGCGGGCGGCGTCGCTGCTGTGCGTGATGCTCTCGCTGCCGCTGGCCTTCCTGGCGCTGGTGCCGTCGGGCTCGGTGTCGCCGGCGCTTTACGACGTGGTCCGGGTGATCTCCGCCCTGTTCCCGTTCAAGCCGACGCTGGACGCGCTGGACGCGGCGCTGAACGACACGGGTGGGATCACCGGGCCGCTGCTGCACCTCGGGAGCGCTGTTCCTGGCGTTCGGGGCTGCAAGCAGGCTGGCGCTGCGCGCGCTTCGCCTGAGGCCTGAGGCCTGACTGCCCTCGCCTACACTTGAGCTCGATGCCTTTCCCTGCCACCAGGCTCCGGCGCCTGCGCCAGACCGGGCTGCTGCGAGGGATGGTCCGCGAGACCGAGCTGACTCCTGCGCACCTGGTGCAGCCCCTGTTCGTGCAGCTGGGCACGGCCGAGCGCACGCCGATCGAGGCGATGCCCGGTGTCGAGCGGCTCTCGATCTCCGAGGCGGTGAAGGAGGCCGGCGCCGCACACGCGCTCGGCGTGCCGGCGGTGCTGCTGTTCGGCATCCCGGCCGAGAAGGACGCCCAGGGCTCCGGGGCCTACGACGCACGAGGGCGTCGTGCAGCTGGCCGTGCGCGCGATCAAGGACGCGCACCCCGAGCTGGTCGTGATCACCGACGTCTGCCTGTGCGCCTACACCGACCACGGCCACTGCGGCGTGGTGCGCGAGGACGGCGCAGATCGACAACGACCTCTCGCTCGAGCTGCTGGCCAAGACGGCGATCTCGCACGCCGCCGCGGGCGCCGACGCCGTGGCGCCCAGCGACATGATGGACGGCCGCGTGGGCGCGCTGCGCGCGCAGCTCGACGCCGAGGACCACAAGGAGACGCCGATCGTGGCCTACTCCGCCAAGTTCGCCTCCGCCTTCTACGGGCCGTTCCGCGAGGCCGCCGGCTCGGCGCCCGCGTTCGGCGACCGGCGCACCTACCAGATGGATCCCGCCAACGCCGACGAGGCGGTGCGCGAGGCGCTGCTCGACGTCGAGGAGGGCGCCGACGTGGTGATGGTGAAGCCCGCGCTTCCCTACCTCGACGTGATCCGCCGGGTGAAGGAGGCCACGCGCGTGCCGGTCGCCGCCTACAACGTGAGCGGCGAGTACGCGATGATCGAGGCCGCCGCGGCGGCCGGGTACCTCGACAGGCGCGCAGCCATCCTCGAGGCGCTCACCTCGATCCGCCGGGCGGGCGCCGACATCGTGATCACCTACCACGCCAAGGAGGCGGCCGAGTGGCTGGCGTAGAAGGTCAGGAGCCGCAAGGGCGGCTCCGCCGTACCGCTCGACGAGCTCGACAAGAAGCTGCTCAACCTGATGCAGGGCAGCTTCCCGCTCGCGCCGCGCCCCTACGAGCACGTGGCCGGCCTCGCGGAGGTGTCCGAGGACGAGGTCATGCGCCGCGTCCAGCGCCTGCTCGACGAGCGGATCATCCGCCAGGTCACGCCGATCTTCGACACCCGCGTGCTCGGCTACAAGTCGATGCTGGTGGCGGCGAAGGTGGACGCCGAGAACCCCCACCGCGCGGCCAAGATCATCAACTCGCACCCGGGCGTGTCGCACAACTACCTGCGAAACCACGACTTCAACATGTGGTTCACGCTCGCCACCGAGCCCGATTCGAAGCTCGGGATGGACGGCACCCTCGACCTGCTCGCCGAGCTCACCGGCGCCGAGTCCGTGCGCCAGCTGCCCACGCTCAAGCTGTTCAAGATCCGCATGGACCTCGAGATGGAGAAGGGCACGAGGGACCTGGCCGCGGCCGGTATCGCGCAGGATCCGATGGAGCCCGATCCGATCGAGCTGTCGGATCTCGACCACGCCGTGATCCGCTCCCTGCAGGGCGACATGGCGGTGGTGCCCGAGCCCTACGCGCCCGCGGCCGCCGAGATCGGCATCTCCCAGGACGAGCTGCTCGCCCACCTCGAGTCGATGCGCGAGCGCAAGGCGCTCAGGCGCGTGGCCGCCATCCTCTTCCACCGCCGCGCCGGCTTCTCGGCCAACGGCATGGGCGTGTGGAACGTGCCCGAGGAGCGGATCATGGAGGTGGCGCCGCTGATGGCCTCCTTCCGCGGCATCTCGCACTGCTACCAGCGCCCCACCTACGAGGACTGGCACTACTCGGTCTTCACCATGGCCCACGGCCGCTCGAAGGAGGAGTGCGACGCGATCCTCGACTCGATCGCCGAGGAGTCCGGTATCGAGGACCGCCGCACGCTCTACTCGTCGACCGAGTTCAAGAAGGTCCGCCTCCTCTACTTCACCGACGAGCACAAGCGCTGGGAAGCTGAACACGCCGCGTAGCCAAGAGCTCTTCGCGCGAGCCGTGGGGCTGATGCCCGGCGGCGTGAACTCGCCCGTGCGGGCGATGCAGGCGATCGGGCGGGACCCGATCTTCGTCGCGTCGGGGCAGGGGGCCGTGCTCACCGACGTCGACGGCAACGACTACGTGGACTGGCAGCTGTCCTGGGGCCCGCTGATCGCCGGGCCACGCCCACCCGGACGTGATCGAGGCCGTGACCGCAGCGGCCGCGCGCGGCACGAGCTTCGGCGCCCCCACCGAGGCCGAGGTGCGAGCATCGCCGCGCGCGATCTGCGAGCGGGTGCCCGAGCGCGGAGATGGTGCGGATGGTGAACTCCGGCACCGAGGCCTCGATGAGCGCCATCCGCCTGGCGCGCGCGGCCACGGGCCGGGACAAGCTGCTCAAGTTCGCCGGCGCCTACCACGGCCACGTGGACGGCCTGCTGGCGGAGGCGGGCTCGGGCATGGCCACCGCGTGGCTGCCCGCCTCGCCCGGGCGTGCCCGCCGCCCAGGCGGCCGCCACCGTGATCGTGCCCTGGAACGACCGCCGCGCCGTGAAGGCGGCGCTCGTGGAGAACGAGGTGGCCGCGATCCTGGCCGAGCCCTACCCGGCGAACATGGGGCTGGTTCTGCCGCAGCCGGGCTTCCTCGACTTCCTGCGCGAGCAGGCCGACGCCAACGGCGCGCTGCTGGTGTTCGACGAGGTGATCTCGGGCTTCCGGGTCGCCCGCGGCGGCGCGCAGGAGCGGGAGGGCGTGACCCCGGACCTGACGATCCTCGGCAAGGTGATCGGCGGCGGCCTGCCCGCGGCGGCCTACGCCGGCCCGCGCGAGCTGATGGAGAGGGTGGCGCCGGCGGGCGACGTCTACCAGGCGGGCACCCTGTCGGGGAACCCGCTGGCCACGGCCGCGGGGCTGGCGACCCTCGAGCTGCTCGACGCGGCCGCCTACGCGCGCCTGGAGGAGGTCGCCGCCGCGCTGGCCGCCGGGCTGCGCGAGCTGTCGGCCCAGATCGGGATATCCCTCCACCTGAGCCACACCACCGGATTGCTCACCCCCTTCTTCAGCGACGGCCCGGTGGGCGGCTACGAGGACGCCAAGCGCTGCGACACCGACGCCCACGCCGCCTTCTGGCGAGCGATGCTGGAGCGGGGCATCTACCTCCCGCCGTCGCAGTTCGAGGCCTGGTTCCCGTCGCTGGCCCACACCGATGCCCACGTGGAGCGGACCCTCGCGGCGGCGAAGGAGTCGCTCGAGGAGGTCGCGGCGTGAGCGCGCTCGCGCGAGTGGTGGCGGCCGTCGACCCCGCGCTGCGCGAGCACGCCGCGGCCGATCCCGGCCCGGACCGCTTCGCCTCCGTGATCGCCGACGAGGACCGGCTGTTCGTGCTCGAGGCCGTCTACGAGGGCTATCTCCTGCATTACGGCGAGCCGCGCGCCTTCCGGGGCATGGACGCCGACCTGCGCCTGCTCGCCGGCGACGCGCTGTACGCGCTCGGCCTCTCGCGACTCGCCGACAAGGGCGATCTGGACGCCGTGGCGGAGCTGTCGGACCTGATCTCGCTCACCGCACAGGCCCAGGCCGAGGGCCGTGGCCAGGACGCGGAAGCCGCATGGCTGGTGAGCGCTCAGCGTCTGAGCTTGTGACGCTCGTAGCCATGTTGCAACTATCCTTCGCCGCCCGGTTGAATACCTAGTCCCCTTGGCCGACTCCCCTCCTAAGAAACCGACGCGCAAGTCCCGCTACACCGCCGATCGCGGGGTGGCAGGCGCCTTCGAAGGCGAGACGATGACTCGCCGCGGGTTGATGACGGGCGGCGCGCTCACGTTCGGCGGCATCGCGACCGCCGCGTTCGCCCTCCCCGCGCTCGGCTTCGCCCTGGGCCCGATGTTCGAGGACGAGACCCCGGACCGGTGGCAGGACCTGGGCCCGGAGGATGACTTCAACGTGGAGAGCTACGTGCCCAAGGTGATGAACATCGTCGCCGAGATCGGTGAGGCCGGCAAGACCACCGTCTACGTGCGCAAGTTCGACCCCGAGCGCGACAAGCCCAGCCCCAGCGACGGCGACAAGGCGCCGCAGCCCTACGTGGCCATCTCCACCCGCTGCGCCCACCTCGGCTGTCCGGTGCGCTACATCCAGGCGTCGCAGCGGTTCGTCTGCCCCTGTCACGGCGGCGTCTACGACTTCCAGGGCGCGGTCGAGGGCGGTCCTCCGGTCCGCCCGCTCGACCGCTTCTACACCCGTGTCGTCGGCGGGCGGGTCCAGGTGGGCGAGCGCTTCTCGGTGAACTCCGAGCTGCGGCGCTTCAAGCCGCGCGACCCGTCGAACCACCTGGACGGGCTGTGGCAGTACCTGTACCCGTCGAGGCCGAGCACATGAGCAAGCGCACCCGCCGCGCTCCCCAAGTCCATCCGCCCGGCGCCGCGCGCGCCCGGCGAGAGGGACAACGGCGAGAACGGCAAGCCCTCCACGGCCGACAAGGTCAAGGAGGGCGCGGCCGAGGGCGGCGCGTCCGTAGTCGGCTGGCTCGACGAGCGCTCGGGCGCCAGCAAGCTCGCCCGGTCTCAGCTCTACCGCAAGGTCCCCAAGGGCACCAACTGGTTCTACACGCTGGGCTCGGCCACGCTGTTCGCGTTCGTCTCGCAGGCGGTGACGGGCGTGTTCCTGGCGATGTACTACAACCCGGATCCCGCTCGCGCCTACGAGTCGGCGGCGCACATCACGAACGACGTGTTCCTGGGCGAGCTGGTGCGCGGCATGCACCGCTGGGGCGCCACGGTGATGATCATCCTGATCTTCCTGCACATGGGCAGGACGTTCGTGTTCGGCGCCTACAAGTACCCGCGCGAGCTGAACTGGATCATCGGCGTGATCCTGCTGGTGCTCACGATGGTGATGGGGCTCACCGGCTACCTGCTGCCCTTCGATCAGCGCTCGTTCTGGGCCACGGTCGTGGGCGTGAACATCAACGCTTCGGGCCCGATCATGGGCCCCTACCTCGCCGACTTCATGCGCGGCGGGGCGGAGTTCGGAGCGGCGAGCCTGAGCCGCTTCTACGCGCTGCACATGCTGCTCGTACCTGGGCTGATCGCCGCGCTGATCGGAGCGCACCTCTACCTCGTCGCCAAGCTGGGCACCACCGCCCCGCCATGGCTAAAGGCTGAGAAGAAGGAACTCCAGAAGGAAGAGATCTAGCGTGAACGCTCGCGAGCGCGAGGAATATCTCCGCGAGTACTCGATCCTGAAGAGCCAGGGCAAGCCGTTCTTCCCCTACGCGGTCGCCAAGGACGGGGCGATGGCCTGCATCACCCTGGTGGTGATCATCGTGATGGCGATCCTGTTCGGCGCCGAGCTCGGCCCGAAGGCGGACCCGACCACCACCACGTACTCCCCGCGGCCCGAGTGGTACTTCTTCTTCCTCTTCGAGCTGCTGCGCGTGATCAAGCCGCCGGAGCTGGTCTTCCTCGCGACCATGGGGATCCCCACGGTCTGCCTGATGCTGCTGATCCTGCTGCCGTTCTACGACCGCAGCCCGGAGCGTCATCCGCTCAAGCGCCCGATCGCCATGGTGGGCGCTGCAGCGACGGTGGGGGCGATGGCCTATCTCTCGGTGCTCGGCGCGTTGGCCGGGCCGCCGAGCGAGATCGAGATCGAGGTCGCCTCTAAATACGAGGAGGGCAAGGCCGTGACGGCCGCCTCCGGCTGCCTTGGCTGCCACAAGATCGGGGAGAACGGCAACACCCTGGGCCCGAACCTCACCGAGATCGGCGATCGCCTGGGCAAGGACGCGATCGCCCGCACGCTCGTGAACCCCACTTCGCCGATGCCCGACTACCAGGCGCTGCAGGAGAACGAGCCGGAGCAGTTCGACCAGATGGTCGAGTTCGTGGCCTCGCTCAAGAAGGAGATGCCCAAGGAGGACGGCACGAACGAGGCTCCCTCCGAGGCCGATTAGCGCAGCCGCCCCGGGGGGCGGGACGCTCCCGGAGACCCAGGTGCGGGCGATGTTCGACCGCATCGCCCGCGTCTATGACCGGATGAACTCGGTCATGACCGTCGGCATGCACCACCGCTGGCGCGAGCGCGCGGCGGACCTCGCACAGCTGCGCTCCGGTGACCGCGCGCTCGACGTGGCCACGGGCACCGGAGACCTCGCCATCGAGCTGGAGCGCCGCACCGGGCCGGGCGGGGTGGTGGGAATGGACTTCGCCGAGGCGATGCTCGAGATCGCCCGCACGAAGGCGCCCGCGATCGGCTTCGAGCAGGGCAACGCGCTCGAGCTCGCCTACGACGACGACTCCTTCGACGCCGCCACGGTGGGCTTCGGGGCGCGCAACTTCTCCGACCTCCCACGCGGCCTCGCCGAGATGGCGCGCGTGGTGCGCCCGGGCGGGCGCGTGGTGGTGCTCGAGATCACCACGCCCCAGCGTCCGCCGCTGTCGTGGTTCTTCCGGCTCTGGTTCGACCGGATCGTGCCGGCCCTCGGCAAGGTGGCCGGCGACCCCGACGCCTACACCTATCTGCCGAGCTCGGTGAGGCGCTTCCCGGGGCCGCGCGAGCTCGGCGCGGACATGGTCGAGGCGGGCCTCACGGATGTCCGCTGGGTGCTCACGGCGGGCGGGATCATCGCCATCCACTCAGGCACGGTGCCGGAGGGCGGATGACCGGCGCGGAGCAGGTGGCCTCGGTGATGGAGGCGGGCGGGCCGGCGCTCGCGGCCCAGCTGCGGCGAACCGAGGCGCGCCTGGCCGAGGTTGCGGAGTCCCGCGGGGCCGAGCTGGGCCGCCACGCCACTGGCACGCTCACGCGCCGGCGGCAAGCGGCTGCGCCCGATGCTGGTGTTCCTGTGCGGCGGAGAGGGAGAGGCGCTCCTCGCCGCGGGAGTGGCGGTGGAGCTGCTGCACATGGCGACGCTCGTGCACGACGACGTGCTCGACCAGGCGCCGCTGCGCCGCGGGGTGCCCACGGTCTTCGCCACGGCCGGCCGCGCCGCCGCGACGGCCACCGGCGACCTGCTGTTCTCACGCGCGTTCGCCGAGCTCGCGGCCACCGGCAGCGAGGAAGCCGTCGCCGCCCTGTCCACCGCCTCCTCCGCGCTGGCCCGGGGCGAGCTGATGCAGCGCGCGGATGCGTGGGCGGCGAGCGTGAGCACCGAGCGCTACCTCGAGCGCTGCGAGCTGAAGACAGCGAGCCTGTTCGCCGCCGCGTGCCGGCTCGGTTCGCTGCTGGGTGACTCGCCCGCCGCGCGCGAGAGCCTCGAGGCGTTCGGGCGCCGAATCGGGCTGGCCTTCCAGATCCTCGACGACGTGCTCGACGTCTCCGGCCCGGCCGAGCGCACGGGCAAGCACCGTGGCACCGACCTGCTGGACGGCACCGTCACGCTGCCGCTCATAGTCGCCCGGGAGCGTGACCCCGAGCTGGCGGGGATGGACCTACGGGAGCTCGTCTCTGAGCCCGCCCAGGCGGAGGCGGTGTGCGACCGGATCGCCATGACGGGCGCCCTGGGCGAATGCCGCGAGCGCGCGCTGATCCACGTGTCCGAGGCAAAGGCGGCCCTGACCGGAGCCGACCTGCCGGAGCAGCGAAAGCACGCGCTCGACCTGGTGGCGGACGGAGTCGTAGAACGCTACGCCTGACAGAGAACTAGGCGGCGCGAAGCGCGCCGTTCGGGGGGTTGCAAAGGGGGGCGAGTTCGCCCCCCCTTTGAGGTTCTCTAGAAATCTTCAGGCAGAATCGCGTCGCTGTGAAGCGCCGCGGCGAAGTTGTCGATCTCGGAGGCCATGTTCGCCCGCGTGAGGCGGCGAAGGTCGGCCATCAGGGCGTCGGTGCTCATGTCCAGTCGCTCGTCAAATGCGTCGACGGTTGCCTGGGTGTAGACGCCCTCGCGGAAGGTCTCGCAGTCGGGGCAGCGCAGCTGGACCTGCCAGAGGTCGGCGCCGGCCTCGTCCCACGCGGTGGGATACACCAGCTCCGAGGCACAGTCGGGGCAGATGTGGAGTTCCTGGTCCGGCTCGGCGGCGGGCTCGAAGCTCGGTGCAAAACTCGACGTGTCGTCGGGCAGCATGCCGGCGTCCTTGAAGTAGACGACCTCGATCGTCTTGCCGCTCGGAAGCTGGACCTTCTTCACGTAGTGGGACTGGTCCTCCATGGGAGACGTATCGGCACCTGTCGGCGTCCCTTGAGAGAAATAGACTGCCTGGGCCGTGGTACTCAGCGACCGCACCATCCGCTCCGAGATCGACTCGGGCCGAATCGTGATCGATCCGTTCGATCCCTCACTGGTTCAGCCGTCGAGCATCGACGTGCGGGTGGACAACCGTTATCGGGTGTTCCACAACGCCCGTTACACGCACATCGACGTTCGCAAGCCGATGGACGACCTCACCGAGTTGGTCGAGGTTCACGGCGGTGAGCCGTTCATCCTGCACCCGGGGGAGTTCGTGCTCGGCCAGACGCTGGAGCGCGTCACCCTGCCCGACGACCTGGTTGCGCGCCTCGAGGGAAAGAGCAGCCTGGGGCGGCTCGGACTGCTCATCCATTCCACCGCGGGGTTCGTCGATAGCGGCTTCTCCGGCAACCTCACGCTGGAGCTGTCGAACGTCGCCAACCTGCCCATCACGATCTACGAGGGCATGCCGATCGGACAGATCTCGTTCATGAGGATGGATGGCCCGGTGGAGCACGCCTACGGCTCTGGTGAGACCGGAAGCAAGTACCAGGGCCAGGCCGAGCCCACCCCCAGCCGCTTCTACGAGAACTTCCAGGATCCCGTCAAGGAGTGATCCGCGGGCGGGTTCCTGCGCGAAGGACACCCACCGTTACCATGGAAGACGCCCAAACCAGGAGCTGTTATGCCGAACATCGGCCCGCTTGAAATCATCATCGTCCTAGTAATCGTGCTCGTCATCTTCGGGCCGAAGCGGCTGCCGGACCTCGGCCGCTCGCTAGGAACCAGCATGCGCGAGTTCAAGGACTCGGTTACCTCGAAGGGCGACGACGACAAGGAAATCGAGTCGGCCGACGCCAAGCCCGAGCCGGTTCAGGCCGAGAAGTCCGAGGCCACCCCCGCCGGTGGTCAGAGCTCCTAGAGCCGCGGACCGCACCCCCGCACCAGGAGGACGCGGCCGATGCCGCCGCGCGTAAGACCCATCGACCACGAGGACCGGTTGACGCTCGTCGACCACCTCGACGAGCTGCGCACCCGGATCATCATCGCGCTGGGGGCGCTGGTCTTCACCACGTCGCTCTGCTTCTGGCAGAACCACCTGATTCTCGAGATCGTGAACGCGCCGCTGCCGGAGAACCTGCCGGAGCCGATCACGTTCGGTGTCACCGAGCCATTCACGACGACCCTCACCAACGCCGCGTACTTCGGCATCATGCTCGCGCTCCCGGTGATCCTGTACCAGGTCTACGCCTTCGTGCTGCCGGCGTTCAGCCCGCGCGAGCGCCAGGTGGCGAAGCCCGCGATCCTGATGGTGCCGGTCCTCTTCATCGCCGGAGTCGTCTTCTGCTACTTCGTCGTGCTCACGCCGGCCACGGACTTCCTGCTCAGTTTCAACGCTGACGAGTTCAACACCCAGATCAGGGCGAAGGACTACTACAGCTTCGTGACGCTCACGATGATCGCGATGGGCCTGGGGTTCCAGGTGCCGGTCGCCATCATCGCGGCGGTGCGGCTGGGCATCACGACGCCGGAGAAGCTGCGCAAGAACCGCCGCTACGCGATCCTCGTGATCGCCATCGTCGCGGCCTTCCTGCCGACGATCGACCCGGTCACGCTCATCCTCGAGATGATCCCGCTGATCCTGCTCTACGAGATGAGCATTTGGCTGGCCACGTTGCTCGAACGGCGCGACGCCCGGGCGGCAGAACCTGCCGCCGCCGAGTCCAGCTAGCCTCCGAGCCCATGCTTTTCGACCTCCAGGGCAAGCGCCGCAGGGTGGTGCAGGCCACCTACCTGACTCTCGCCATCCTGATGGGCGGGGGCCTCGTGTTCTTCGGCATCGGCAGCGACGTGCAGGGCGGGCTCTCCGATGCCTTCTCGGGTGGCGGCGGGGGCGACAGCGGCAACGGCGCGCTGGAGGACCGGATCGAGAAGAACGAGAAGAAGGTGGCTGCCGCGCCCGAAAACAGCGACGCCGCGCGCAAGGCCCTGGTGCGCGACTACTACCAGCTGGCGGTCGCGCAGGCCTCGGAGGACGGCACCTTCCCAGCCGACGCGAAGGAAGACCTGCGCAAGTCGGCGGCGAACTGGCGCGCGTACCTGGAGTCAGACCCCGCGAAGGTCGACGCCTCGCTGGCGAACACCGCGCTGCAGGTATTCGACCCGCTCGCCCTCAACAAGCCAAAGGACGCCCAGGAGGCGGCCCGGTTGATCGCAGAGGCAACCGAGAAGAGCGCGGCCATCGAGGCGACCGAGAAGAGCAATGCCTATCTGCGGCTGGTTCAGTACGCGGCCCTGGCCGGAGACACTCGCACGGCCAACCTGGCGGCGGAGAAGGCGGTGGACCTCGCGCCCAAGGCGGAACGAAAGGCCGTAAAGGCGCAGGCAGAGCAGCTCAAGAACCCGCAGGCGGCCGGAGCCACTCCACAACAGTAAGGTTCGCGGCTGACCCAGGTACAGAGACGGGAGCAGAGTGAACTTTCACATCCAGGATGAGGAGATCGACGGGCAAACGCACGTCATCGAGCTGGGGGGCGAGATAGACCTCTACACCGCACCGGAGTTCAAGGAGCGGATGGTGGAGCTGATCGAGGGTGGCAAGACCCACATCGTCGTTGACCTCACGAAGGCGACCTTCATCGACTCAACCACGCTGGGGGTGCTGGTTGGTGGCGTGAAGCGTCTACGGCCGTCGGGCGGAGCGCTTGCCCTGGTCTGCACCGATCAGAACATCACAAAGATCTTCGAGATCACGGGGCTAGACCGCGTGTTCCCCATTCACGAGGACCGCGCGGCGGCTCTCGAGTCGCTCAGTTCGCCCGCCGAGTAGCTCAGCCACCTCAACCTCCACGCCGTGCTTGGGCGCGAGCGTGATCCCGCGCAGCACCACCGGGTCCGGCTCGGGGCGCAGCGGACGCAGGCGCACCGCGGGTAGCGCCACGCGCAGGACCTCGGCCATCTCGGCCTGGGCCAGCGCGGCGCCGATGCACCGCCGGATGCCCCCGCCGAAGGGCAGCCACGAGTAGGACTCCGCGCCCTCGTCCACGAACCGCTCGGGGCGGAACTCGCGCGGGCGCGGGTAGAGGTCCTCGCGCATGTGCACCAGCGCGATGCCGGGGTAGACCTTCACCCCGGCGGGCAGTTCCCACCCCGCGACGGTGCGCGGGACCGTGAGGGTTCGCTCGGCGGCGTCGATCACCGGGCGCAGCCGCAGCGACTCCTTCACCACCGCGTCCAGGTACTCGTCGCCCTCGCCGGCGTCGATCTCGTCGAGGAGGCGGTCGAGCACCGGCGGGTTGCGCAGCAGCAGCTCGAACGCGAACGCCAGGCCGGTGGCCGTCGTCTCGTGCCCGGCGCCGAGCATCGTGAACAGCTCGTCGCGCAGTTCCGCGTCGGTCATGGGCTGCCCGTCCTCGTCGCGCGCCCGCAGCAGCAGCGAGAGCACGTCGGGGCGCTCCTCGAGGTCGGCCGCGTCTCGCCGGCGCGCGATCTCCTCATACAGCAGCTCGTCGGCGGCCCGCATCAGGCGCTGGAAGCGGCGGCCCGGGCTCCGGGGCCCGAGATCGCGGCGCATCGCCGGGGCGAGCATGTAGAGCGGGCCGAGGTCGATCACCGCGCTCAGCGCCACCCGCATCCGCTCGACCCGATCGGCCTCGGTGACGCCGAACACCACCCGGCAGATGACCTCGAACGTGAGCGCGCGCATCCGGTTGCGCAGGACGAGGTGGTCGCCCGGCTGCCAGCCCGCGATCTCGCGCTCGGCCACCTCCCGGATCACCTCGCGGAAGCCGGCCACGCGCGAGCCCTGGAACGGCGGCAGCAGCAGCTTGCGCTGGCGCATGTGCTCCGGGCCGTCGAGCACGAGCACGGAGTGGGGGCCGAGCACCGGCTCGAGAAACGAGTTGGCCTCCCCCGCCAGCAGGTCGGATTGGTTGCCGGTGAAGACGAGGCGGATCGCCTCCGGGTCGGCCACGTAGACGCCCGTGCCGAAGCCGGTGATCTTGATCGTGAACACGTCGCCGTAGCGGTCGTGCCACTTGCCCAGCATGTCGAGCGGGCGGCGGCCGAATCGCACCGTGGTGAAGGCGGCCGGTGTGCGCGGGCCGGGTGGGAGCTTCACGAGCCCGAGTCTAGGGCTCGGGCAGGAGCCGGCGCAGGATGTCCGTCCAACCTTCAACGATGTCCTCGAGCGGGAGTTCCCGCACGATCCGCATGTAGAGGAAGACGCGCGCCGTCAGCATCGCGAGCACGGCGTCGGCGATGAACTCGGAATCCGCCTCGGGGTCGGCCTCACGCACCAGCAGCGCCACGTGGGTGCGGTAGAAGCGGTAGACAGCGTCGTTGTGGGGGGCGGCGGCCTCGGCGGTGCGGATCAGCTCTCCGTGGCGGTCCAGGTGCTCGGCCAGGCCTTCCACGAAGGCGACCAGGCGGTCGCGTGCCGGCGCGCCCGGGCCGAGCGGCGCCTCGCCGCGGATCAGCGCCTCCTGGAACAGTCGCTCGCGCTCGCCGATCACCGCTCGCGCCAGGCCGGCTCGGTCGCCAAAGCGGCGGAAAAGAGTCCCCTTCCCAACGCCCGCCTCCGTGGCGATGTCGTCCATCGACACGTTTTCCACGCCGCGCTCGGAGAACAGCCGCTCGCACGCGTCGAGGATGCGCTCGGCGTTCCGGGCGGCGTCGGCGCGAGGGGTGGCGACCTCGTCGAGCACCGGCAGATCGATCGGCTCACCTCGGGCAGGCATCAGGCGGTTGAGCTTGTCAGCGAGAAGGGTCATTTGTCATTCCATTGTATAACCGGACCGTGGTCCGAATACCTGCTACGCTTACCAATCGTAAGTGGACTACGGTCCGTTAAGCACAACGAAAGGGCAGGAATGAGCGTTGCAGAGCAAGTGGTGCCGACCGGCACCTGGCAGGCAGACAAGCTGCATTCGTCGGTGCGGATCGAGGTCCAGCACATGGGCGTCTCCACCTTCGGTGCGGGATTCAAGGAGTTCGACGCGAGCCTCGTGTCCGGTTCCGACGGCGTAGTGCTGGAGGGAACGGCGAAGGTCGAGAGCTTCGACGTCCATGACGATCAGCTGCGACCGCACGTGCTGTCGCCGGAGTTCCTGGATGCGGAGCGCCATCCCGAGCTGGGATTTCGCTCGACCGGCTTCCGACAGGACGGCGATGAGGTGATCGCGGAGGGAGAGATCACGATCAAGGGCATCACGCGGCCGGTGGAGGCGCGTGGACGCGTCGGCGACTCGCTGGAGGACCCGATGGGGAAGCTGCACACCTCACTGGAGCTCGAGACCGTGATCGACCGGACCGAGTTCGGCCTCGGCTGGCAGATGGACCTGCCGGACGGCGGCGCGGTTCTCGCCAACGACGTGAGGCTCCTGGTTGCGCTCGAGCTCGTCAAGGACGCCTAACCCGATGCGGATCCTCGGCATATCGGGAAGCCTTCGCCGCGGATCACACAACAGCGAGCTGCTCCGGGCGGCAGCGGAAGTGCTGCCACCCGGAGTCGAGCTCGACTTCTACTACGGCCTGGAGTCGATCCCGCCCTACGACGTGGACGACGACGTGGAACCCGCGCCGGCCGCCGTGCAGGAACTGCGCGACGCGATCGCCTCCGCCGACGCCGTGCTGTTCGCCACCCCCGAGTACAACGCCTCGATCCCGGGTGTGCTCAAGAACGCGCTGGACTGGGCCTCGCGCCCGTTCCCCTTCAATTCGCTGCGGGGAAAGCCGGTGGCCGTGATCGGCGCGAGCACCGGCATGTTCGGGGGCGTCTGGGCCCAGGCGGAGCTGCGCAAGGTGCTCGGCGCCATCGGCGCCCGGGTGCTGGACCGCGACCTGGCTGTGGGCGGCGCGGACTCGGCCTTCCACGACGACGGGCGTCTCCACGACGACCAGCACCACGCCACCCTCGAGCAGATCCTGGCCGAGCTGATGTCGGAGGTCGAACGCGACCGAGTCGCCGCCTGAGCTATTACTCCGGCAATGACTGCGGAGATCACGCCGACGCCGCCGCTGCCGATCGAGGGTTGGGCGGACGTCGAGATGCCGGTGGAGCGGATGTGGGAGATCTTCACGGACGTCCCCGGCTGGTCGAGCTGGAACCCGTGCATCTGGCGCTCGCGCATGCGCGGCGGAGAGCTGCGGGAGGGGGCGACGCTCGTATGGGCCTTCAACCCGATCAGGCGGCGCTATCTCTACAAGATGCCGGCCACCGCGGAGATCGTGGAGGTCCTGCCCGCCGAGCGGGTGACCTGGGAGGTGAAGGCGCCGGGCTTCCACGCGCTGCACAGCTACAAGTTCGAGGCCGCGGGGCCCGACCGCTGCCGCTTCGGCTCGTGGGAGGTGGCCGAGGGACCGACGTTCCGGGCAATGAGGCGGTTCTGGCTGGCGCACTTCCGGTACGTGCGGGATGAGTCGCTGGCGGGGGCGCGGGCGATTTCAGTCCTTCCGTCTAGCTGAGCCCGAGGTGTAGAGAGCGCCGAACCCTGCGACGGCCAGGACCACGGCATAGCCCCACCAGCGGACTAGGTCATCACGCTTCTCCGCAGCGCAGAAGTCGTACTCGCAAACGACGATCTGCGTGAACGCGCCGGCCAGGAACGCCAGGAGTGCCATCACGAACAGCGAGATGGCGAGAGCCAGCCAGGCTGGTCTCATAGTCGGTCCCGGATGCGCTGCTGAAGTCCCGGAGCGCAGTTGTCGCCACCGCTCGTCAGATCGGTCAACTGCTCATGCGCCAGTTCGCGCACCGTGATGTCCTTGGTCTCCGCCGGCTCGTCAGACCAGTAGTAGACGTAGGAGACGAGCGCGTTGGGCTGGCGGCGCAGTTCGCGGATCAGGTTGTCGCCTTGGCGGCGCAGTCGCTTGGTGATGTGCCGCGGCGTTTCTGCGCCCGCGCACAGGTTGCCGAGACTCTCCTTGGTCGGCAGGCTGGACTGCACTCTGGCCGAGACGTGTGGAGCGGTGGCGCGCCTGGTCGTTTCAAGTGCTCCCCAGGCGACCGGGATCAACGCGACCACGAAAGTCACCACGGTGATCAGGGTCGCGCGGCGGGGAAGGACCGCGGTGAGGCCCAAGCCCAGTGCGACCGCGACGCACCCGATCGGCAGTCCGAAGACCACGATCAGCAACGACAGCCCTTCAGCGCCATCGGCAATGAAGGCACCGACCGTGACAACGATCGGGAACGCCAGCGCCCACCACCGATCGACGCCGGCACCCAATGCCACGTGCGCCGCGAAGAACAGCACGGCGATCGCCCACGAGTCATCTTGGCCTTCGGTCAGCGGCTCATACAGCGGGGTGGCCAACGACGCCACCAGGGCGATGTAGATCGCCACTGCCAGGGCCGCTCTGCGACTCAGCGGTGGCCGGGTCTGCTCCCGATCAGAGGCCAGCATCAACGGGTATTACCCCGACCCAGGCTCTTGGTGCCGCGGGTAGGCTAGGTCGCAGGGCGGAACCGGCGCGCGAGTACTCCGCCGAGGAAGCCCAATATCGCGCCGAGAAGCACGACGCCTACGAACACGGCGAGGATCAGGGCGAGCGACGGTTTGTCGGTGTAGCCGTAGGCGTCCGGCACCAGGACGTAGGACAGGGCCCAGCCGACGCTGGCATCAGCAGCGGCGATCAGCGCGCCCGTTCTCGCGGCATCGCGGCGAGCTCCAGTCTGTCGTGCGGCGAGATATCCACCCGTCGCGTAGATCGCTAGCTGGACCCAGAACAGGTCCTGGTAGTCAAAGTCGAGGGGCTGCGATAACAACGCGCCGGTGACGTCGAAGGCAACCACCACGACAGCGCCGAGCAGGGCGAACCGAGCCGTCGGGCTCTCGGTCATCAACTCATCCGGCGAGCGGCTACGCCCACAGCCCGGCCCACAGTCGCCCTTAGCGCGTGAGACGCAGTCGGATCAGTTGTGAGCTCTTGGCGCCTGAGGCCTTCCGGGCTCGTACTCGCAGCGTCGCTCTCACCGTGAGCCCGCGACGCAGAGCCCTGCGTACCGCGGCCCGGCGGCGCTTGCTGAGCCTGAGCTTCAGGCGCTTGACACCCGCCCGCTTGTAGCGGGCTGACCTTGGGCTGAACCCCAGCGTGCCGCGCCTGCCCTTGATCCGGACTGAACCGGAGGCCCGGACGGTGCATCCCGCGCTGCACGAGGTGAGCAGGTCGACCCCGCGACCGCGGGAAAGGCGGCCCCCGGGGGCGAGTCGTGTGCGGAAACCAGGCTCTGGCGTGGTCGAAGCGCCGCCGCCGGTCGATGGATCGTCGCCGTTGGACGGCGGGTATACGTCCTGCCACGTCACGCCGGGGTCGCACGCGGTGGGCGCCTCGGGTGACTCGCGGTCCGTCCCGACCACGGTCGAGTCGCCAACTCGCAGGACAGCGGCGGCCCGGCCGCCCGGGCCGAGCGCGTAGTCGGTATCCGAAATTGCAGGCGGAGCGCACAGAACGGCCTGCGGGGAGCCAAACGCCGTAGCCCCTGCTGGCTTGCGCGCCACCTCTCGATGGACGGTCCCGAGCCAGCTGCTGCTCGTCAAGAGCGCATCACCGTCTGGATTTGTCCACAGGCCCGCATGCAACTGCTCGCCCCCCCAGCGCTGGGTTCCCCACCGCTGGGGCGGATCGATCGAGCCGGTCGCGGAACGGCCGAACAAGAGCTGGCTCCTGCCGTCTACGCCGTCGCGGACGTCCGCCACGATTAATACCTGTCCCGAGTTGCTCACCGACAGCTGCACATTGCCGGTTGGCTCCCCGATCTCCCTGCGGGCGGCGAACGACCCGTCATGTGGCTTGTGGCTCGCCATCAGCTCACCACCTCGCTCGTCCGATTCCTCCGTGCGCTCCGGGTCGACTTCGATCCACACGGCCACCAGGTTGCCGTCGGCGTCCGCGGCGATCTTCGGGGTGTGCGCGAACGCCCCAGGTGTTGACAGCACGGCGGGCTCATCAATAGTCCCGTCGGGTCGCCGAGTTGTCCCGTGGACCGTCTGGCTCCCGTCGGGATGGTCCTCCTCCCAGACATACGTGGTGGCGCCGTCGGGCCCCAGCGCCAGGCTGATCCAGGTGTGCGCGGAGGAGGGGTGGAACCACAGCGGCCCGCTGATCTTCTGGCGATCGCCGAACTTTCCGCCGGCCGGGCGGTAGACCGTCTGGAAGTGCCCGTCCATCTCGGCAACCGCCGTCGCGTCGCCGCGAGCGTTGGTCGCGACCCATGGTCCTAGCCCGTAGATGTCGAGCCGCTCGGCGGTCCCGACCGGGCCGCCCGGCGGTCTCCGAGCCACGTACATCCAGCCGGGAGTGTCCTTATAGGAGATGAAGGCTCCGCCGACCTGGTCCGGCGTCACTCTGGGAGCCCCGGTGGCTACGAACGAGTCCGATGGGCCAAGTCGCCTCCCGGGGTTCGGGCCGCGAGCCTGTACTCCCCCTCGCCCGGTCGGACCCGGCCGTCGCTCAGCCAGCGAGCGAGCAGCTCACCCTCCGAGGTGTACTGGAGGTGCGGGGACCAGGTGGGACCCTGGTAATCCGAGGCCACGAAAGGCTCCGGCGGATCCCATATCCGTGACGCCGAAGCCGGCGTCGCCGCGAGCAGGACGGTGCACAGCAGCGACAAGCCGAGCAGCACGAACGCTAGAACCTTGGGAACCCCAATTCGGGCCGTCAATGCCATCTGGGGCCAGACTAGGTCTAAGTCCGAAAAACCGCCAGCGGCCGACTCCAGGGCTTGATCACGGTCCGGGTGGCGCACGCGGCAGGCGCGTCAGGGCCCGTCGCGGGGCGTGTGGCGTGGACTCGGCTACCTGGCGCTTGGGCTCGGAGGTCTAGCGATGTCCTACCTCGCTTTCTGGGCGTGGTTCGGGGCGTTCTGTTTGGACCCCGGTGAGGTGTGTGAGAGGGGTAACACCTCGCCTCTGTTAGTTCTCGGGGCGGCGCTGCTACTCGTCGCCGGCGGGTGAATCCTCACTCGTGCCCGGGCTCGGTTTGCTACGGCAGTCTCCTAACGTCTGACGGATGCGGGGACTGGCTCGAACTAGGCGGTTCCGCCGCCTCTTGATCGTCGTTGGTATCGCTGCTGTCGCTGCCGGAGTAGTGCTTGGTCTGCAGGCGTTCGGCGATGAGCGGCTCTCACAGAGCGAGGCTGAGGCGAAAGGGCGAGACATGCTGAAGAGTTGCCTGGCGTCCGGTCGGTCGAGAGTGTCGACGCCGGTGGTGCGCTGCGAGCGCCGGACTGAGGACTGGAGTTGCTTCTACGAAGCGGAAGGCGGCAGCGGAGAGTTCCCGGTCCCTGACAAGGACGAAGAAGCGTCCATGATCTGCTGAGGGGCTCGCTACATGACCGCGAACTGAGTAAGTAATGGGGCGTTATCACTACCAACTCCGCGATCGAGAATCCCGCTGACTGAGCGGACCCGTCCGGGGTGAAAGCGAGGACGACCTCCAGGTTTCTCCGCGCAAACGGCTGGTGCGCGAGATTCTTCTCCGCGCTTGACGCGCCGCAGACCCCCGATGCCCTAGTTTCCGCGCGCTAGAGCCATGCCTCAAGGTCCGCTTTCTCTGCGAAACCGCGCCTGCAGCCGGCCCGAGTTTCTCCGCCGGCGCCAAGCGAAGCGCCGAGTTCGCCACCAACAATGCGCCTACGTTGGAGGCATGAACCAGCCCAACGACGCCACCAACCCGACCGACCCGACTAACCCGACCAACGCCAGCAACCAGCGCACCCACGACGCGGCGCCAGCGCCCCACCCCGACCGGAGCGGCGACCCCCTGGCCCTGCACATCTACCGCTTCCTGAGGGGGCGCTCCCGCGCCGACCAGCTGGCCGTCTTCCGCGCCTTGCCTTCACGGGAGCGCTGGAGCTCACCGGAGCGGGCCAACTTGGCCTTGCGCGGATTGGTGGCATGCCACGACGAGCTAGGCGAACCGTTCTCGCGTCGTCAGTACGACGCCTGGCGCGATCGCCAGGTTCGACCGCGGGAGTGGCCGTCGTCGACCTTCATCCGTACTCAGTTCCGAAATCACAGCTGGCACTCGGCACTCGATGCCGCCAGCATCCGGCCGATGGCCGATATCAAGGCCCGGAGGCTGTTCGGCAGAGGCACGGCCTTCACCGACGGGGAGATAGAGGCTGCCCTGCGGCTCTTCGCTGAGGCCTACCCGCCGGGGAAGCGCACACGCAAGGCCTACGATGCCTTCGCCCGCCAGGCCATGGCCGACCCCGCGGTCCCTGACATGCCGCGGACGTCCATCACCCTCCTGCGCAACGGCAAGCCCCTCCACGAAGCGCTGGTGGCCATTGGCCTCGAGGACGAGCGCGACTACCGCGCGGGCTCGACAGCACACTACGGAAGACGTCAGCGCTACACCACTGAGGCCATGAAGGCGGCCTTGGTCCAGGCGTCCCAAGAACTGGGCGTGCGCGTTCCGACCGTGACCGCCTACAACGCCTGGGCACGCGCGTCGGAGTCCAGGGACTTCTGTGGTTCCGCTTCCATCACGCGCAGATTCGGGTCGTGGCGCCGAAGCTTGTTCGCCGCTGGCCTGACCACCGCCGAAGAGCACGCCCACGCCCGCCATCGCGACGGCGGGGTCACAGCCACGGAGACGGCCCTGCGGTTTCTGGTGGCTTGCGCCCGCGACTTCGGATATCCGCCTCGGTATGTCGAGTACCTGCGCTGGCGCGAGGCGCTCCAAGTTCATCCCGAGCTCAACCACCAGAGCGTGCCAAGCGGAACCCTCATCCGCGAGCGATGCGACAACGACTGGAAGTCTGCGCTTGCGCGAGCGGCCGAGCTCGAGCCCGAGCCCGGGCTCCCAAGCGTGGACACGACGGGGATGGGAACCATCAGGGCTAGCTGGAGAAAGCACCGATGACAACGCCGGCTGACAGTGGCGCGGGGCAAGGACACGGCGTCTCCGAGGCAGCGAGCTTCGTGGCGTCAATGCTGCCGGCCCTGCCCGAGCAGACCACGCGAGACCTGCGACGGCTCCTGGCTCGAAAGCTCACCCTGCCCTCGCCAGCGGAGGTTCGGTATCAGCGCCTGGGTCTCCTGATGGACCTGCTGGCTGCAAGCCATGGGGAAGTGCCGACGGTCGCTGCTTACAGTGACGCGCGCGAGGCCAGGACCAAGGACGGACAGTCTGGAGACGGCGGCGGCTGGGCTTCGGCGTCGACGCTCATCGAGGCCTACGGCTCGTGGACCAGAGCGGTCAGGACGGCCATGTGGTTGCACCGCGACGGCTCCGCCAGCCAGACGCCTGCGAGCGTGCGGCCGCACCCTGGAAGGCGCGCCTACTCCCATGACGAGGCGTTGGCTGGGGTCCGCCTTTGCCGAGATGCCATCGGTGGGGCCTGGCCCACCGAGAGTGAGTACGACGACTATCGCCTCTTGGCCCGTGAGCTCGCCGGCGAGGCCGGACAGGCCTTCGACCGGTGCCCCACTCGCGGCACTCTTGCGCGGCTGTTTGGACCGTGGGCAGCGACCCTGGAAGCGGCTGCTACTCGGAAGCGTGCCGAGCTTCCATCGAGTGACGAAAAGTCGAAGGAGTAGGTCATTGGTGAAGACAGCTGCCAGGAGGTCGTTCTAGGAGGTACCGGTCCATCCTCAGACTGCGACCACGAGCCCGACCGCGCACAGCCCGACACCAAGGCAGTACGCGACCGCGCTGTGCAAGTCATGGCCGTGGTTGGCAAAGAAGGAGGACAGCCAGGCGGGAAGCACGGCGATGACCATCAGACCGATGCCGAGGTTCTGCCGGGAGCGCTCCGGGTCTGACACGTTCTCGCGCACGCCACTCAGGAACAGCACACCGCAGGCCAGCGCGGAAATGATGCAGGCCGTTACGAGGATCACCCACCACGGCGGGAATGGCCAGTCCCCGATCCGGTGACGGCTCCACGGTTCCCCGTTCGTTCATCTGACATCTATCGGCAGAAGCCCCGTACTCCACTCCTCCAGTGGCTCAACGGCTCGTCGGACGCAGACGCCTGAACCGCCTCAAGTAGCACCGCCACCCGACGACCTGGGAGCGCGTACCTTCCTGATTAGCCGCGGGGGTCGCCGTCTTTCCACCAACCGCTCACGAGATCCCAGAGATCGTCAGTCAGTTCGACGCGGAACGGAGCCGCGTAACACTCAAAGCGAGTGAAGGTGTGGCAGGAGCGGCGCAAAGTGCCGAGCACCGAGCCGAGGTTGCTCTCCCGTTGTTCATGGGGCGATGTTCATTAGCGAGCTGGTGGGATCTTCACCGCAGGTCAGCTCTCCGGTCTCACTGATGGGTCCGTCCCATCGCGTGACCAGACCTGCATCCTCTACCTCGGCCCACACCTCCGCTGCCACGAACAGCAGCTCGGTGCCCTCCTCAACCGCGGACCCTGCTGGGCTTAGCGTGACGCCCGTGCCGACAAAGCGTGTGGCCACCGCGAGCATGCTAGACGCGCCAGCGTCATGCTGACCCGGCCGAGATCTGCCGCCGGATCAACCCGAACACGAGACTCAATGCGGCAATGAGCCCCACGGTTGCCAAGAAGTTCTCCCAACCTTCGAGACCGAGCAGGTTGGGGAGGGCGACCCCTACCACGACAGCGAGAACCACGCTGACGAGAGACCCCACGGAGTCGCGCTCACCGGGATCGTCGTCCGGAGTGCCTTGGCCAAAGCCAAAGTAGTACGCGGCCCGCCGAAAGAAGGGGCGCTCAAGGACACGTGTGGACACCGCTCGCATAGGTCGAACCTACCCAGTAGAAGGTTGATGCCCAACCTACGCCTCACGCCCCGTAGCACGCGGGTTATTGGCTAGCTGCACCACAGCGCTACCTGACGACGTGCAGTTACTGGGCTCGGTGGGATGCTGTCGCGGTGAGCTTCGAACTGGAACTGCTCGTCCCTGATCTCGACTGGGCGCTGGCTGAGGAGATCGAGGAGGTGACCAGCGCACAGGCGCTCGTCCCGGTGTATGCCTGGCCGCGCCGTCGTTGGCTGCGTCCGCGTCGACCGAGGCTGTGGATGGACGACGAGCTCGACGAAGCGACGCCGGTTTTCGATGATCAGGCGGACTGGAATGAGGCCGAGTTCACGCTCCATCCCGTAGGCCGCGAGGCGCTGGTCCGAACACTGCTGGCGCTCGACAACGTCCTCGACCCAGGTTGGTCGTTCCGCGTCTGCTGGGTTGGTGACCCGGTCGAGCGTGAGGTAGCTGTGACAGCTGCCGAGCTGGCGGAACTTGTTCGGCGATCGGCCCTCCCCAAGACGACTCGGTATCGAGTGTTACCAGCGGAGTGAACGACTAGAACTTGTCGCGCGAAGCCGGAGTCCCGCGCCGCCGCGGCTTAACCGTCGGTCGCGGCTTCGCTTGCTGCGTCCGGCGTTGGCGCTTGTTCTCGCTGCTCGGGGTTGCCGCGCTCCCACTCTGCGCGGTAGTCCTCGTAGCTGGTCGTGAAGCCGTCGATGGATGGCAGGACGAGCATGAACGGTGTCCACACCACCCACATCCACAGCCCGCCCACGAGCGACAACGCGAAAATCAGGGACGCAGCCCACAGCAGCGCATAGGCGACAAACATCAGCTTCCGCCGCCGGAATGACTGCCTGGAACGCAGCGGCGTCCCGCCGTAGATGTTGCGCAGGCGTTCGTCCCGCTCGCTTTCCGTCGGCTCGGACTTCATCCGTTCCCACCAGCTGCGTCGCGGCGCCGTCCGTTGGGGCTCTGCCGTCATCCCCACAGTGGTAGCAGCGATCGGCGTGACCGGGCGACGTTGGACGCATGATGGAGTGGGCCGGGACTCAAGGCCTCGTCGTTCGCGCTTGCCGGTTGGTTATGGATTGATCGTGTCGATGTGCCAGCTGTCGAGGCTGTCATTCAACATGAGCTGCACGTCGCCAACCGTCGCCTCCGCCCTTCTGTAGGAGGAGTCCTCGTACACCCGGTGCACCGTGACTTTCCCGTTGCCGACCTTCGCAGCGTAGAAGTGGCGCACACGGGCGTCACACCGCTTCCCTCCGAGTTCCTTCTCCAGCCCGCCTGAGAGCAGCGCGCAGGGCTCGCCCTGCTTCTCTCGCAGATCGGTCGCAAACTCCTCGACCACGGCTTCCGCCTTCTCGCGGTCGGACTTACCGCACCCCACGAGACCGGACAGCACGCCGGCTACGACCAGCGCGACGACGACATGCCCAGTGACCCGTCCTCTCATCCACAGCAGGGTGGCAGGAGTGACGGCGAGGCGGGCAGACAGGACCTGCTGGCGTTCGAGCCCGGCGCTTGCAGATGTCGTTGGCGTGCTTAGCGGCGGTCCCAGGCCGGCCAGGTCTGGGACTCGGCGATGTCCTGCGCACGGTCCGTCACCGCTCCCTCATAGGTCTGACCATGTTCATCCCAGAAGGACCCATCGCGGGCGATCAGCTCGCCAAGGATGGTTACTCCCAAGACCTCGCCCGTCTCCGTATCCACTTCGCACGCGACGGGCACGGTGTAGCCCACGGAGATGCGCATCACTTGGGCCCAGGCAGTGGCGTCATTTGCGGATATTGCTCCGCCGCTCGGAGTAGCGGCACGGTTTTCGCTTAGGCACCCTGACATGCCTCTTCCACTCAGGCGCCGAAGCGCCAGCGCGGCCACAGCCGCTGTTCCGCCACTCGCAGCGCCTCGCCGCAGACCTCCGCAGACTCGGGCAGGGGTTGGCCCTTCTCATCGAAGAAGTCGCCCTTCGGCTTGACGTAGTGGTCGGCGACACCGACCGCGACCACCTCACCAGTCTCGGTTTCGACTTCGACCATCACCGGAACGCTGTATTCGACCACGACGCGCATGGTCAGCCCTCGCCCATCTCCCGCTCGGTAATGGCGCGGTCCGGTACCGCGTCGCCGGTCTCAGGCCTCCCGTTGATGGAAATAGAACGACCCCGGGCGGAGCCGTGGGTGGGGTCGTCAGCGCTCATGGCACGAGAATGCGCCCGACCAGCCCCAGCCATCCGGGTTTTCTGCATCGCTTCTGAGTGCTTTCGCGCAAGCGCATTCCCCCACGCGGAGGGCGCGCGCGGGGTTTCCTAGTCTCACCCGGTGCTACGTACTCGGCTCCACTGGACGAGCAGTACGGCGTAACCGGCGTGGCTAGTAGTCGTCCTCGGGACAGCTCAGCTGCAACTCGATCTCGGCACCAGGTTCGGCGTCGCTCGTCGGGTCCTGCGAGTCCACCATGCAAGCGCTCGGGTCGTCGGGCAAGAAGTGAAACGCGTCAAAGGTCACGCTGTAGCCGGCGCTCTCCAGCTCGCCGCTCGCTGACTCGGCATCCATCCCAGTCATGTCGGGCACCTCACAGGCCAAGGTCAGCGTCACGAGTTCGCCCGGATCGAGCGGTTCGCCGCTCACCGGGTCTTGCTCAGACACCGTGCACACGGTCGGATCGCTGGGGTCGGTCTCGTACGCCGGTTCCAGCTCCAGATCACGAAGGTTGACCTCGGCCTCATCAGCCGAGAAGCCAGAGAGTTCGGGTACCTCGACCTGGCACTCCAAGGTCAGGGTCACTGTCTCGCCCTCCTCGATCTCATCGCCAGGGGCTTGGTCCTGATCGGTTACGGTGCACAGCGCCGGATCCTCAGGCTCTTCCTCGTAGGCGGCCTCAAGCCCGGCGCCTTCCACCTCGTCTGTTGCGACCTCAGCCTCCTCGCCGGCCACGTCGGGCACCTCGACCAAGCTCGCCTCTCCAGTGCTGGCGTCGCCCTCACGGCTGACCTCGACCGCCGCTCCCGGTCCGCCACCCGAGGTGGTGTCGGTTTCCGCGCCGCAGCCGCTGGCGGTCGCCAGTGCGACGACGGCAAGTGTCCAGATCGAGGCGATCGTCGCGCGCGTACTTGGGCGACGATCGGTTCGGCTAGCCCTGCGTGGCTCGATCGGACCATCATGGACTCGAACGCTTCCGACCGCCAGTCGGCGAGCCGGTGGCGCCTCACGACATGCGCACCCCGCCACGACTCAGTTGGTGCTTGTCGCATGCGGTCCCGTCTGCGAGGGTCCAACCGCTTAGCAGGACGGGTTACGGCAGGGTCAGCAGCAGGAATGGGCGGGAGCTTCTCTAGGTGACTGAAAAATCAGGGGGTGCGAGCTCCCAGGCGAGCTCTGATCCAAAGCCCAAGAGTCGGCTGCTCAAGTACATCGCCGCAGTGATCGGAGCGCTGGTCATCGCTTTCGCGACGGCCGTCGGGACCGGCTTGGGTTCTCGCATGGTCGAGAGCATGGACGGCGACCCAGAACTCGTCTCCTATTCAGCCAAAGAGAGCATCAACGAGTGCGGGACATCGCTCTTTGTCCGTGAGCCACGTGCAAGTGAGCTGCGCTCGGAAGGAACGCGCCGACTTCCCCAGTGGCCGGATTTCCGGCGTGAGAACAAGGCGTCCCAAGCAGGGACCAGCCTGGTCGACGTATCGGTCCAGGGAGAGTCAGCCCGCCCGATCACCTTGACGGGCATCAGCTTCAGCGTCGAGCGCCGACCGCGCCCGCCGGGCGCAACATTCGCGAATCCGTGCGGTGGCGGCATCCCCGGGAGATCGGTTGCAGCGGACCTTGATCGAGAGCCCGTCGCGATCATTCGCTCAAGCTCTGATCCGGACGGAAACATCGGTGTTCTCCAGGGTCCGGCAGTCAATTCCCCTAAGCCAATCCGGTTTCCATGGACGGTCTCGCTCACGGATCCCCTGCAGCTCTCCGTAGCGACTACGACGAAGCGCTGCTACTGCACTTGGCGGGCCGAGATCCCATGGAGTAGTGGAGGGAAGTCCGGGGTCATTCACATCGACAACGGAGGCAAGGGCTACGACGTGGTTGGTGATGCCGGCGTTCCTCACCTCGTTTCGGGCGGAACCTCGGGCCCGGTCTGGCGCCGCTTCGGTCGATGAGCCGCGCCCGTCGCCCGCTTTCGCCTTCGCCCTGCTCGCCGTACGCAGACAGCGAACGCGAGTCACGCTTCGTAAGCCACGACTTTTTGAATCTTCTGGAGTGGCTTCGAGCCGCCCGCCACCGTGGAGAACCTCGGTGCTACGCCCGTGTTCGTCCCCGCTGTGGACGACCCGGCAGAGTTCGATAGGGAGATCGAGGAGCTGTTCGATCGCGGCCAAGAGCGCGTCCGGAGGGACGAGGCCGCAGCGTCTAGCTAGGCCTTAATCTCGACGACGGTGGACGAGGTGAGCGGTGAGACGATCGCGTGGATCGCGGTGGCAGGCACTGCCTTGGGTGCGCTGATCGGTTCGGCGTCCGGTGGGGTCGTCGAGTTCGTGCTGGATCGGCTGAGGGAGAAGCGGGCGGCGAAGGTCGGCGCACGCTTGGTGCGTGTGGACCTTGCCCTCGCCGCGAGCCAACTCAAGGCGGCGGAGGACGAACACGAGTGGTGGGTCTTCTACAGCACGAGGATGGACGCATGGGAGCAACACGCCGCCGCGCTCGCTGCACGACTGAGCGAGGAGGACTGCCAGGTGGTGACGCAGGCGGTCGGCGAGTTGAAGCGGTTCGACAGCGACATGAAGCAAGCGCCGGTCGATCCAGGGAAGAGCTTCCGCACGCTGTCCAGACCGGAGTCGATTAAGGCCCTACACACGATGCGCGAGAACGCAACCAGGGCGTACAACGCGCTGTCGAAACTCGGGAAGCAGACGCCGGAGAAGGGGCTACTTCACGACTAGGCTGTGGAGCCGGGGCACGGTGAGTAGGACTGCGATTCCTCGCACGACCGCTGATGCCCGTTCAGGGGTGCACGCCGCTTCCAGCCCGGTCGTCGTCCGCCTCGTCCGGGAATCTTGCGGAATCGTGGTCGTAGTCGAGAAGCCGCGCCCCCTTTGGCAACACGCCCTGCTGTGGATAGGGGAAAGCGGAAACCTGAGCCTGCTGCATCCGCTTGACATCGATCGGGCGAAAGCGGTTCTCACCGACTTGCATCACATTGGCGAGCGGCCCTCCTACGACGAGGTAAAGACGTTCCTGGCCTGTGCTTGGCCGTCGCATCCCGGTTCACAGCGACAGGTTCGGGCGCTTTGGCGGAAGCTCGTAGCGAACCCCGGACACCGCTTCCGCTTGGGTCGTCCGCGTCGGCCCTTGTACACGCTCGACCGTCTCGCCCGGATGCACGACCTCCAGCCGCTCGAGCAGCGTCTCAAGCAGGCGATGGAAACGGCCTGCGAGTCCGCTGTCGCGACAACCACAGGGGGCTCGATCGACGAGTTTCATGCATCGCAAGCGGAACTCACCCGCATCGTGGGAGCGCTCAAGGACCTGCGCGAGCTGCGCTGGGGGCCAGCATCGGTGGGGCATTGGTGGGATGGAGCGGAGGCGCCCCCGCGTGGCACGTTAGGCGTCCGCGTCTAGGCACGCTCCGTTCGAAGTAGGAATAGCCGGTCGGCCCTTGGTTGGCCAGGGATGAGCAGCTATAGCGCCCTACGGTGCTTCGCTCGACCTGGTGGGCTGACCGACCTAAGGTCAGACCGCAGGAGCGCCCGTGCTCCCACCTGCGGCGCTGACCGTGGCGATTACGACCTCCGAAAACGTCGCGGCCGACTGCTGGGCCGCCACCGTCAATACGTCGGCTACCCGCATGGCTTCGGTCGCCGGTTCGTCGTAGAGCCGGAGCAATGAATCGAACTGATCAACGAGCCACTCCAAGTCTGGACGGTGCACCAACCAGAGTAGGCCTATCGGCGGCGCCATCGCCCGAGCATCCTGGGGCGAACGCGCTCGCTCGGCGAGCCGGCGAACAAGTCGGCTAAGGCGTCGCGGGCCCATTGCGCGAAGGGAGCCATTCCGCATCAGTTCCCGGTGGACCTCCTTGACCTGCTCGACCGGCCTGTCTATCTGAGTTGCAGCGAATGTCAGCTCGCTGTCGATGCGTGTGGCGTGGACACCGCCCCAGGTCAGCGCCGCAACGCCGTTCGCGGCGACGAACAGGGCAAGTCCCCACCATCCGAGCGATACGAGCAGGAGTCCTAGCGCCAGCAGGTCGATAACGGACAAGCTCGCGGCAAGGGGCGTCGAGAAGCGCCACTTCCGGATCCCGGACCAGAGCAATGCGATCGATAGCAGCACCCCGGCTACAGACAGGGCAATAACCATTCCTACATGCTCTCGGAGGAACCGGATGCCAGTGGTGCTCCGACGGGATCGTGCCGTGTCAGACGCGCGTCGCAGACGACGGCGACCAAGTGTGTTCTGTCCAGGGCAGGGGAACACTTCCGGAAGTGACTCTGCGCGAACTGCTTGATGTCTGCTCCGTTGATCGCATGGACGTTGGGTGGAGGTACCGGGCGAACGCCCGGCCACCGCGATGACCGTTGGCCTGCTCGATTCGGGATCCCGTGAGCCGCGGACCACAATCCTGGCTCCGCACACAATCGCCGTCTACGAGCCGGACTCACGACTAACGCAACCTCGCAGGCAGGTCGTTGCCTGCCTGACGGAGATCCCTCGCCGCTAGCGCAGATCAAGGACCGCGGTGAGCGCTTCCTGGCCCAGACCAGGCTGCAGGTCGCCATCACTAGTAGGGCCGTGGAGCTCCACCGCCGACGCGAGGCATCCGCCCGACGGCCCGCGTCGTCGCCGGCAGCCAGCCCGCGAGCTGTATGAGGAGCATACGGGCGCCCCGCACTCAGGCGCCGCGTTCGCTCAACTCACGACGACTCCCGTTGTTAGGGCTTCAAGCACCAGCTCTGGTAGGCGTTGCAGGGCCACGTCGAGCAACTCGATAAGCGGCGCAGCCCAGCGCGAGCTGTCGAGGTCCAGCGCACCGGCCCACCCTGCAGGTTCGTAGCGAGCGAGCATCGACAGCGCAAACAGCAACCCCCACCAGGTCATCAGCGACGTCAGCGCCGCGCCAGCCACGGCGGGTCGTAGCCAGCGTTCATCCCAGTCCCCGTTCACGGGCGCGACGCGGTCGAGCAGCTGCGCGCGTCCCGCGACGTTAGGCGTCTTGTTGGGCCAGTACAGCCGCACCCCGGTCCCGAAGCTGGTGTGGGCGGTCACCATGGGCAGCCCCTGAGGGCGTTCCAGCGCAAGCCCTGCCGCGCCCGGATAGTGCTTGAGCTCCTCGAGCACAGCATCGGGGTCCTCCTGATCGAGCCCCACGACCGTCGCCGCAACCCGGTCCCATGACATGAGCTTGCTCGTGGTGACCTCGTCGGGGACGACTCGAAGTGGCTGCCGCCAACGCGATTCAGGCAGCAGTTCGAAGGCCTCCGGCAGCGCCGCCCACAACTCCCCGACCGTGGCCGTCTCAGCGAAGACCTCGCTGCCAGTCGCTGCTGCCGTGACGGAGAAGGAGTCGTTTGAGTCGCCTCCGTCTCCGCCCAGGGCACGTTGGACGCCGATATCCGCCACGTCTCCGTCTAGGTCGGGGCATGACAGTCCGTGCCCCCGTAACACCCACTGGTCCACGGCATGGGAAGCGGCGATGGCCCGGCCGGCCTGGCTCAGGGCATAGAACAGCGGCAGCGGCGTGAAGCAGGCGAGGCGGTCGTTGCCGCAGCGACCAGTTCCTCGAACTGGCGCAGCGCCGCGGCGTAGGTAGCACGACGCTCAGGCGTGCCCGCCATCCCGGGCGGGTCCGCGCGCGTCGCGCGGATCGGGAAGAGCGGATTGGAATCCATCAGTCCAAGCAACCCTACGCGGACGGGCGTGCCCGGTGGCCCTGATTCCCGACCTCCCTGGTGCCAGTGCAACCCCGGATGAGACACCTCCCGCAGCGGCAAGGGGACGTGTTTACGAGCGTCGCTTCCTGCAACGCGAGTGGGCCCGCCCGTCGATCATCCGGCAATCACCGCAGGAGCTCCCGTATCTGCCCTTCCCAGTCCTCCCGATGGATGATGCGGTCCTTGTGGAGGTCGCCGGCGATCACGTCCGCCTTCGTGAGCTGAGACAGAACCTCCCAGTCCTCGCCAAACACGTAGGTTGCGTTCCCGTAGGTCAGGCTCTCGACGATGAACGCATCCTTCTCTCGAAACCCGAAGACCCAGTAGCCGCTGAAGCCGGCGCGACCGACCGCCATGAAGTCCGGTTCGTGACTACTAGTGAGTAGCCGCAGCCGGTACTCGGCCGCGGGCCCCTTTCGCTCGCCGAGGTCCCGCAGCGTTTGGCCCAGTTCGGTCCTGACCGTTTGCCAGGGGTGCTCGCCAGGCGGCAGGATCTCCCAGTTCACTCGGCGTAGCGGGATGCCCGCGAACGGAGCGAGCCCTTCGGTGAGCAGTTCGCACTCACCGAAGAGGTCTCGGAAGAGGTTGATGCGGTGAAGAAGAGCCACTTCGTTGTCGGGCGTCCAATCAAGCGCTCCGCAGATGATGACCTTGGCGTCCCTTATGTCCGTGGCCACGGTGAGCTCTACCCCGGGTGGTGGAATCGGTGTCCGCGGATAGCGCTGATATGGGACGTCGACCATCTTTGACCGCTCGACCGTTCCGTGTCCATGCCACTCGTTCCAGGTCCACTCCACCTGGTAGTAGGCCGTCTCCATGGGGCGGTCGGTATGGACGATCTCACCCCCCTCGGCGTTGAAGAGACTCGTGGTCCCACATGGGGCCGGCAGCAGGGTCTCGCCAATCTCGAGGCGCCGTGAAAATCCCGCGGCCTGGATGTCGGCCGCGTGCTGGTCTAGATCCGTGAGTGCAACAGCGATGGCGGCACCTGGCTCGATGCCCCGCAGGCGCCTGCCGAGGGCACGCAGCTTTGTTCTGCCCGTTAGGCGCATTTCAGCGTCGGATGTCCGCTGTCTCATGGTCGCCCCGTTTCCCACGCGGCGCCTACACGGCGATGCGCCGCGCGCTGGCGTCGCCGGTACGCTCGCCGGGGTCGTTGAAGACGGCGGCGCGCGCCGCCCCTCTTGACCACCTTGATGGCGCTCATGCAGGACTGCTTGAGTCACCGTCAGTCGCCATCTTCCAGGCGACCAGGAACTGCGAGGTCAGCGTTATCGCTTCGTGCAGGATGGTCGGAACCCACTGGCGCGCGATGCCCTTGAGGTAGTCGGTGTACCACGGGTAGTTGCTCATCTGATCTGGCGGACAGAGCGTCCTGTAGTACCTCTGCTTGGAGCGCTTAGCCGCATTGATGAGATATGCCTGGGGGTCAACACCTGAGGTTCCCGGGGTATAGGTCGCAGGTGGGTTGACCTGGGCCTGGAGTCCCATGGCATAGACCTCGAAGGCGCTGTGGTATCCCGGCAGCATCGAGCTCAGCCATGTGAAGTTGGCCGCGTGCATCGGCTGCGTCAGGTCGGTGAAGTAATGCAGCGCGAGCCCCAGCGAGTAACCGGCGCCTGCCAGGTCCCCGGCCTTGTACTTGGCGACGGCGTCGTTGAAGAAGGACACCCCCTGCGTTACCGCCGTCGGGCTGGTATCGCCCACCCAGTTCTGACCCGAGTCAGGGTCATAGAAGTGCGACTTGTACGTCGTGACCCCCCAGGAAGTGTTGTTGTACTCGGCCTTGAAGTCAGCGTCGTAAAGGCCCTGGCACAGGTTCTGGCGGAAGATCGTCGTGCCCGAGGTCGGGCGAACCAGCGCCGACACCGCCTGCCCCTCGGCGCCTTGGCCCTGGGCCAAGGTGGCGGCACGGTTGACGATCCACAGATGCGTGCTGGCCGTCTCGTCGGTGACGCTCTCCGTGTCCCAGCCAAGCTGATGCCCAGCGACGGCGGGGGCCGGGCCGTCGCCGTGTGTGCTTAGGTCGACGGGCGAGCCGTCGGCGGCGATACCCCAGAAATGGGCCGGGTCGTGGATTGCGATCCGCTGAAGCGGGTTAGTTCCAGCTGGCGCGACCGGGACCCACTGCCCGAGGTACAGCCAGAGCGCGCCGGAAGCTCCGAGGGCGAAGATGGCACCGCCCTCGGCCAGCGCCAGATCCTTGATCGGCTCGGTCGGCGCCGGCAGCGGGGCCCAGCTCCCGCTGGCTGCGTCCCATGAGTACACGACCCCGGAAGCGTCCAATCCGGCGCGGGAGCCACCCGGCTCGACCGCTACCGAAGCAAGCGCCGGCGTAGACGACACCACCGTGGGAGGCGATGCCTGGCAGGACCAGACCTTCCCCGTGGCGTCGATCGCGAGGGTCTCGTTCTTGCCGGCCGCCATGGTGGTGGCCTGAAGCCCCGTAACGGTGGTGGTCGTCCAAGCGCTGCCCGCGCGCTGGTTTCTGGAGAGGTTGCCGGCGCTGTCGAGCAGCCAGACGTCGCCTGCGGATGCGGCGCTGACTTGACTCACGCCTCCTTCCAAACCGGACACGTGGTCCCACAGGTCGGCGTACTCGGTGTACTGGAATATCTGCCCGTTGGCGTCGATGACCCATGCCTGGTCGCGTGTGCTGACCGAGATGGCTACGGGCGACGCCGGATCGGTCCAGGTAACAGCGCCGAAGGACCCGGACGTGGGGTCGTAGGCCCGGATGACTTGTCCGTCGAGCAGCCAGACCGTGCCGTCCTCGCCAGCCGAAATCGAGGCCTTCGGGTACGGGCCACCTTCAGTGGCCCACTCCCCGACGCCGTCGTAGTGGTAGATCGAACCCGAAACACCGACGGCCCAGAGGTCACCGGCGGCCCCGGCCGAGATGTCGCTCATTGCCTCGGGCGTGGTGATCTGAACCCAGGTCTCGCCTTCGGTGGTGTATACGACGCCCCCGTCCAGCCGGAACAACGACCCGTCTGGGGAGGGCGCGATCACATCGGCGGTCCAATTGAGTTGGATCCAGTGAGGGGCGGTGTTCACAAAGTTGTAAGCGGTGCGAGAGCTGTCGGTTGCCCAGAGCGAGGGGGTGCCGTCTCCCAGGGCGCCCGCCCAGAGGTTGGTGAACAGCGTCGCGCCGGCGCTTGGCATCGCTGTCCACGGGCTGCCCGGCGTCAGAGTCGTCGTGGACGGCAAGCCCGCGAACAGCGCGTACAGCGCGCCCTCGGACCTGCTGCCGCAGACGGCCGAGGCCGGACCAGCGGCTGGGATGGGGAGCCACGGCTGAGACGCGGCCGTGCTCTCAACAACAGCGCCGTTGTCGCTGAGAACGCCCCAGACGGTGTCATCGCCGCCCACGCTGATGCTCTTCAGGACGGGAGAAGGTGTGGGTAGAGGGGCGACGGTCTCCGGCACTGGGACAGCGGACGTCGGGTTCACGACATAGCCTCCTCAAGAGGGTCGATGCGGGGTCCAACACCCGGGGATCGACGCGAACCACGCGACTAACTCTCTGGGTACCCCAATCCGGCGGTGGAGGCCAAGCGAACATCCCGTTCTACCTGGTCCTAACGGTCAACGCGGGGCGGCTTGCCCGAACGACCCTGTGGCTAATGACCAGCGCCACCGTCGCACAGTTCGGTCGACCTGTCAAAATATTCTGAGTAATCGAGATAGGCGCGGACAGCGACTAGGCGAGAAGCTGTTCGCCGATGATCTCGCCGCGCTGGGCGCCCGGCGGGCACGCGAACGTGGCCGTGGCGGTATGGACAATGTGGCGGCTGAGTGCGTCGTTGGTGGCGAGGCGGCGTTGGATGGGGATGAACTGCTCGCGTGGGTCGCGCTGAAAGCAGATGAAGAACAGGCCGGCGTCAAGCTCGGCAGAGTCCTCGAGCGCGCCATCGTTGAAGGAATAGCTCCGACGGAGCAGCTGAATTCCCGAGTGGTTCTGGTGGGAGGCTTGACGGATGTGAGCGTCATCGGGGATCGCGGGTGACTGCCCCGGCTTGAGGTTCACGAAGTCTGTCTCCTTCTCGGTGCCCAGTGCCACTCCCGAGCGCTTACGACGACCGAAGACCCGCTCTTGCTCACCGAGGGTGGTGCTGTCCCAGACGTCGAAGAGCATCCGGATTCGCCTTGCGACCATGTAGGTGCCCCCACGCATCCACGCTGGCTCGCTCGTGGAGGCGGTCCAGACGTACTTAGACAGCGCTTTGTGATCGTTGAACTCGATGTTGTTCGTTCCATCCTTGAACCCGAAGAGGTTGCGCTGACGAGGCGGATCAGCTCGCGCGAGCTCGGCTCGGAATCCTGCCTGGGTCCAACGCACAACGGCCTTCTCGTTGGCACGACGAGCGAGAGTATGGATGGCGTGGAACGCGGTCTGAGGATCGGCTGCGCACGCCTGGACTGCGAGATCACCGTGTGACCGGGCCTGGCTGATGTCGTCGGTGGCGAACCCGGGCATGTCGACCAGTGCGTCGGGGCGATGTGACGCCGGCAGAACGCCGCGCCTCCCCGAGAAGAGCGACGGGCCAAACCCGAAGGTAAGCGTCAACGCGGCGGTATCGATACCCGCGGTCTCGCCCGGGTCCTCAGGAGGGTGCTGCCGGTCATTGCGTAGCGGTACGCCCGACCCGGTCAGAGCCGCGGCCGTGCGTGTCCAGCCAGCCAGAACTTCCCGCAACGCCAAGCTCGTTCGATCGGAGAGATCGAAGCTCGCGAAGTGCAGGTGGCCCGGGGGCTGAGTTGAAATGCCTGCCTGATGCCGTCCATAGAAGGGCACCTGGGCGGCGCGCTCAGGCCTCACCTCCTCGGCGTCGTCACCGGCCTCCCGGCGCGCTAAGGCACCAACCCCAAGTCCCGCGATCCCGGCACCCGCAGCCGTGAGCGCTCCGCGCCGGGTGACACGTGGCCCCTGTCGTTCGTCGCCCACGCATCGAATCGTAGGGCCGGCTGCCGTTCGCCACGGATCACCCCCGTCGTGGCCGCGACTTTGCCGGCGGCACATCTCGGTGGAGGGGGCCGACAATCGACGGCGCGCTAGACAACCGACCGATCGGTGAGGGTTCTCTGACTAAAGGAATTTGACAGAACTACCGATCAACCCCACACTGGCGTCGCCGCCCCTAAGCAGGTATCGGGGCCACCAGTACCAGGCAGGGCAACTTCAACCGGGACCGGAGTACTTATCGCGCCTATGAGCAAGGCAGGCCTCATGCAGCACGCACCCACGAAGCGACTGACCACGGTGCTGCTCTTGCTCGTTGTCTCCCTCGGCGCGGCACTGCCGGCATCGGCAAGCGCCGCAGACCCGGTGTTGGCGTTGGGGTTTGATGATGGGTCTGGTTCGGTGGCGCGCGATTCGTCTGAGTTCGGCAACGACGGGGAGATCAACGGCGCCGACTGGTCAACGGCCGGCAAGCACGGCGGGGCGTTGTCGTTTGACGACGCCAATGAGGATTGGGTGACTGTCGCCGACGACGACAGCCTCGACGTCGGCGAGGAGCTGACCATCTCGGCGTGGGTGCGGCCGGACGAGGCGCGGGCGTGGCAGATGCTTCTGACGAAGGAGAGCACGAACTGGTTCTCCTACGCGCTCTACGCCGAGGGCGCTCAGAGCCCTGAGGCCTATGTGTCGGAGGCCGAGCCGGGTTACGCAAGCACCTGGGCGCCGTCGGCGTTGCCAGTGGATGAGTGGAGCCACGTCGCGATGACCTCGGACGGAACGACGCTACGTCTCTATGTCGACGGGTCGCAGGTGGCGAGTGCTCAATCGGATCCGGCGCAGGACACGGCCGGCGCGCTGCGGATCGGCGGCAACTCGATGTGGGGGGAGTACTTCGACGGGTTGATCGACGACGTGCGGGTCTATGACCAGGCCCTCACCGCGACCGAGATTGAGACCGACAAGACCACAGCCGTCCCGGAGCCACCGGGCCCGCCGGAGCTACCTGGGCCAGTGTTGGCGCTGGGATTTGACGACGGGTCGGGCTCGGTAGCGCGGGATTCGTCCGAGCACGGCAACGACGGTGATGTCAACGGCGCCGATTGGTCCACCAATGGCAAGTACGGCGGTGCGCTGTCATTCGACGACGCCAACGAAGATTGGGTGACCGTCGCCGACGACGACAGCCTCGACGTCGGCGAGGAGCTGACTGTGTCGGCGTGGGTGCGGCCGGATGAGGCGCGGGCCTGGCAGATGCTCTTAGTGAAGGAGAGCGCCAGCTGGTTTTCCTATGCGCTGTACAGCGAGGGCGCTCAGAGTCCGGAGACCTACATATCGGAGGCCGAGCCGGGCTACTCGAGCACTTGGGCGCCGTCGGCGTTGCCGGTGGATGAGTGGAGCCACGTCGCGGTGACCTCGGACGGGACGACACTGCGTCTCTATGTCGATGGGTCGGAGGTAGCGAACGCTCAATCGGACCCGGCGCAGGACACGGCCGGTGCGTTGCGGATCGGTGGCAACTCGATGTGGGGCGAGTACTTCGATGGGCTGATAGACGACGTGCGCGTCTACGACCAGGCGCTCACCGCCGCCCAGATCGAGACCGCCAAGACAACCCCCGTCGACGAGCCGCCGGAACAGATCGAGCCCGGGCCGGTCCGTTACTCCTACGACGCCGCCGGTCGCTTGGCGAGCGTCACCGAGCGCTCTCAGGGTGGGGCGCGGTATCGCTGGGACACGGTCGGCAATCTGCTC
This sequence comes from uncultured Thermoleophilaceae bacterium, assembly GCA_963825775.1. Lineage (GTDB taxonomy): Bacteria > Actinomycetota > Thermoleophilia > Solirubrobacterales > Thermoleophilaceae > JAAYBF01. The sequence goes on from CAWGUV010000019.1 coordinate 203,071, forward strand.
GAGGTTTCGCGCTGGTCGCCTAGTCAGCTCGCGGTTGCCGGCTTCAATCCCGCCCGCGGCCCCGTCGGCTCAGAGGTCACGCTCACTGGAACGGGCTTCGCGCCCAGCGCGACGGAAAACACCGTGAAGTTCGGGAGCGTCGAGGCCGACGTCACCGCGGCCGAGCGAGACTCACTGACCGTCGAGGTACCCGCTGGAGCCGAGACCGACACTGTGAGCGTCGAGACCGGTGGCCAGACGGCCACCACCTCGGACCCGTTCACGGTCACCGAGCCGCGCGAGCCGCGGATCGACGGGATCGATCCGTCGATCGCCAAGCCCGGCGATGCCGTCACCGTCGACGGCGCTCACTTCGATTCCGTCCTTAGCGGTAACACCGTCGGTGTCAACCGAACGCTCGCCCCGGTAACTGACGCCGAGGACGACGAACTGCAAATCGAGGTGCCGGAAGCTGCGGGCTCCGGACGGGTCGATGTGACGACCGCCGAGGGCAAGGCCGTCGGCCCGGACCTATTCATCCCGCCCGACGGCTACTCGGTCGCCGACATTGGTCAGACGGGACGGATGGAGTACCGAGACCCGAAGGCGATCTCGGTCGACGCGGCGCACAAGGCTGCCCTGATCGTGTTCGACGGCGAGGCCAAGCAACTCGTTTCGATGAGGGCGACTGCTGTCTCCGGGGACTCCGACGTGACGATTCGCGGTCCCGAAGGCCTGACCCTGGCGACCTGGGCGATCCGCGCCAACGCCGACTACATGCCGGCGATTCGACTGCCCAAGGAGGGCACCTACACCCTCGTCGTCGATCCCGTCGGCGATCAGGCGGCGTCGACGACGATCACCGCGTACGAGTTTGGCCCGTCCGAGGTCGTGGATCCGACGTCTGCGGGCACGGCCCGGGACATCGAGGTCAACGGGATGGGCCTGCGCGGGGAGCTGCGATTCCGAGCCCGCCAGGGACAGCGGGTCATGGTCGGAATGTCCGAGTCGACCTTCAACTGGGCCGACATCTCCCTGCGCCGCCCGGACGGCTCGAATATCGGGAACCCCGTTGGCGCCGGAACCTGGCTCACGGGATACACCAGTGGGGTCCTCGGGCCGACCGTCATTCCCGCGGATGGCGTCTACAGCATCTCCATCGAGCCACGCAGCCGGTACAACGGGCAGGACTACGACTCGGGCTCGATCAAGCTCAAGGTCTACGACGTCCCGGAATCGCTCACAGGCACGATCGATCCGAGCCCGGCCGGCGGATCGGAGACGCTCGACTTCGAGTCACCGGGCCAGGTGGGCGAGCTCACCTTCGAGGGTCAGGCCGGCGAGTACATCTCCCTGAAGGCCCCTGACGTGTCCGCCAAGTCGCTTGTGATGATCCGCGACCCCGGGGGCGAGGACGTGGGGGGCATGTGGGCTGACAAGGATGGTGACTACGGGGAGGCGGTCAAGCTCCCGGAGGACGGCACCTACACGATGCTGGTCGACCCGCGGGACACTCAGACGGGGGAGTTGACCGTGACGGCGTACTCGTATGACTCCGGCGCCGCGCTCACGCCCACCCCCTCCGGGGTGACCAAAGAGGTGACGCTGAACGGGCGAGGCATGAACGGCGAGGTGCGATTCCATGGCCAAGCCGGGCAACGCATCCATGTTTCGCAGAGTCAGGCGTCGATTTATCGCGGGACGTACTCTCTGCGCCGCCCGAATGGCCATCTGATCGGTTACTCGCACCTGTTCGGCAGTTGGTTCTCCGACGGCGGAACGAAGACGCTGGAGCCAGCCGTCCTCCCCGAGGACGGGATCTACACCGTGTTCGTAAACCCCGAGAACCAGCTGTCCTTCCCCGACGGGGAGTTCTACGACTCCGGATCAGTGACCATCAAGATCAACGAGATCGCGCAGGACCTCACCGGCACGATCGACCCCAGCGCGTCGGGTGACACCGAGACCCTTGACTTCGCCACTTCGGGTCAGCTGGGCCAGCTCACATTCGAAGGCGAGGAGGGCGAGTTCGTCTCCCTGAAGGCCTCTGGCGTCGTGGCGAAGTCCGACGTCACCATTCGTCGCCCGAACGGGACTGTGATTGGCGGCGCGGGGATCCGCAAGAACGGCGACTACTCGGAAGCGGTCGAACTGCCCCAGGACGGCGAGTACACGATTGTCGTCGACCCAATCGATGCCGAGACGGGGGCCATCTCACTGACGGCCTACTCCTCCGACCCCGGCGAACCGATCACACCCACCACAGCAGGTGCCGCTAAGACGCTTGATATCAACGGACGCGGCCTCAACGGCGCGATTCGCTTCACCGGCGAGAATGGACAGGAGATTTCCGTCGACCTGTCCGGGATCTCGATTCACCGCGGGCGGTGGGAGATCCGGCGTCCCGACGGCACGCGAGTCGGCTCCGACCACGGCTTCGGGACCTACTACGGAACGGGTGGGGGAGATGTCTCGGTTGGTGGTGTTGAGCTGCCGGTGGACGGCACCTACACGCTCTTCTTCAACCCGGAGACGAACTACTGGCCCAACTGGGAGACCTACTACGACGACGGCTCGGTGACCGCAACCGTCACGCTCGGCGAGACACAGCCCGCGAGCTTCCGATCCGTCACATCGCCACGGTTCGTGTTCGCCGCGCACACCCCTTCCGCCGGAGGGCGCGCCACGACCCCGGTCGCCCTGCTGTCCGGAACCGATCCTCGGTTTGTCGAGATCACCGACGACAGCGGACGAGCGAAGCGCATCGCGCGCCGCAGCAGCACCCGAAAGGGGGTCAGGCGGTACAAGGGCGCACGCTTCGGGCCCAGGCCGCTAGCCGCCAATCCAATCCGGGTCAGACGCGCGCGCCGTGGCACCAAGCGCCGAGGCGCAAAGGCCGCTACCAGGCGTAAGCGGCGCCAGGGCGCACCGAGGCGAGGAGCCGGGTCCCGTCGCCCGCTGCGAGGCCAGACCCTGCGCGCCACCCCCCAGAAGCTGCATCGCACCACCACGGCCCGAAAGCTCGGCTTCAAGCCGCGTGAGTCCGCGGCGTGGCGACCCGGAAAGCGCTCGCGCAAGGACGGCTGGTTCGCCAAGCGCCCGGAGAGTCCGTTCTCCCGCCTGCCTGCCCTGCGCGCACCCCGCGGAACGACGGCTCTGGCCGGACAGACCTTGAAGCTCGATGGTGCGCCCCTGGCCGGGGTCAGGATCTCGGTCAGCGGCAGCTCGCGCAGCGTCCGCACCGACCGCTCTGGCCGCTTCCTGCTGACGGGTCTGCGTGCCGGACATCGCGTCCTCACCGTCGATGGTCGGCGTGTTTCGAAGCGGGGGCAACGCTTCGGCGCACACCAGGTCGGGGTCGACCTGGGCAAGGGCAAGACAACGGTGATGGATTCGACGATCTGGATGTCCGTCCTCGACCGCGCCGGCGACATCCGCCTGCCCAAGCGCCTGCGCCGTCCGATGACGCTCACCAATCCCGCGATGCCTGGGTTCGAGGTGCGACTGCCCGCGGGCTCGGTGGTCCGCGACAAGCGCGGCCGCCAAGTTCGGACCCTGAACCTGACCCCGGTCCCGCTCGACCGGCCCCCGTTCCCGCTGCCCCACTTCCAGGTACCGGTCTACTTCACCCTCCAGCCGGGCGGTGTCTCCCTCTCCAAGGGCGCTCAGGTGGTCTACCCCAACTACATGCAGCTGGCACCCGGACAGCGCGTCGACTTCTGGAACTACGACCCCAAGCGCCGCGGCTGGTTTGTCTACGGCAAGGGGACGGTCACCGAGGACGGGAAGCAGATGGTGCCCGATAAGGGTGTGCGGATCTGGGACTTCACCGGAGCGATGGCCTCGAGCGGCCCGTCGCCACCGGAGAGCGGCCCAAGGAACGAGAACGGTGAGCAATGCTGCGACCCGGTCGACCTGTCGACGGGCTTGCAGATCTACAAGAAGACGGACCTGGTGGTCGAGGATTCGATCCCCGCCGCGGTCCAGCGCATCTACCGTCCCGAGGATTCCAACTCCTACTCGTTCGGTCGTGGCACCTCCGGCGTGTACGACCTCTGGCTCTGGGGCGTCGGCCTCAATCAGGACCAGATCGACCTCGTGCAGCCCCACGGCGGCAGGGTCCGGTTCCGCCGGATCAATCCGGGGTCGAGCACGCTCGACGCCGAGTATCTCGCGGACTGGGCCCCCGGCAAGTACTTCGGGGCGCGCATCCGCAGCAACTCGATCTCCGGGTTTGACGTGTTCCTCTCCGACGGCTCGGTGCTGACCTTCGGGCGCTTCGGCCCGATCCAGGGAGTGACTGACCGCCACGGACGCAAGCTCACGATCACCCGGGCCAACGGCAACACCGGCCGGGTCACCCAGGTCACGACCGAGCACGGGCGCTGGATCAAGTTCGGCTATGACACCTCCAGCCGGATCACCGAGGCCACAGACAACGGCGGCCGCGCCACCTCGTACACCTACAACCCGGACGGCCTGCTCGCGACCGCCACCAACGCCGCTGGCGCAACGACCGAGTACACCTACAACGCGGCCGGCCGCATGACCGAGGTCAAGGACAACCGCGATATCACCTTCCTGAAGAACATCTACGACGGCAAGGCCCTCGTCCGCCAGGAGCAGGCCGACGGATCTAGCTACGAGTTCGACTGGGACTGGGACGAAATACCGTGCCCCACTTCCACTCTCAGTCAAGGAAATGGTGGTAGTAGCCCAGCTGGAGGCGGCGGGTCCGGCACTGCTATCGGTTACCGGGGACCCAGCAGCGGCGGTGGGGTAGTCGCGCCGCCGCCTGGCCTCCCTACGCAACCTGTCGGTGTTGTCCACTGCGGTGACGAGGTCGTCGGCGCAGTTACGGTCACCCACCCGGGCGGCGACAAGCGCCGCGTGGAGTTCGACGATCTTGGATTCTCGACCAGCGACACCGCCGACTATGAGGGCGATTTGGAGCGAAAGCTGACCTATGAGCGGGATCCACACACCAAGTTCCTGATCAAGGTCACCGACGAGGCCACGGACCGAGAAGCTGAATTGGGGTACGACGGAGCTGGGCGTCTGACCAACCAGACGGTCGCAGCCGGAACGCCGTTGGCGGCAACGACCCTCTGGTCATACACGCCCTTCGGCGACGCAAAGAGCGTCACCGATCCCGAGAACCGCGTCACCCAGATGGCCTATGACCCGGAGGGACGCCTGAGAGGCCAGACCGACCCTTCAGGCCGCGAAACCCGTGTCGAGTACGAGGGGCAGAGCCCGGAGCCGTCCGCGATCATCGATCCGGCGGGCAAGCGAACCGAGCTCGGGTTCGCGCGCGGGAACCTGCTGTCGATCCGAGACCCGCTCGGGAGGGAAACGCGGGCCGGGTACGACGCGGTCGGCCGACAGGTGAGCGTGACCGACCCGCAGGGCGCCAAGGCGACTGTCACCTACGATCCCAACAACCAAGTCACGAAGGTCGCGGGTCCCGGCGGGACGACCAGCGCGGAGTACGACCCCAACGGGAACCTGAAGAAGCTCACCGACCCGGCGAACCACTCGACCACCACAACATACGACGTGATGGATCGCCCGGAGACCGTCACCGATCCGCTCGGCCGCGCCACGCAGCTCGAGCACGACGCAAACGGGAACCTCATCGGTGTTCGCAATCGCCGCGGCCAACTGACCCGGTATCGCTACGACGCCTTGGACCGCCCGGTGTTCGCGGGGTTTGACGCCACCGGCCCGGCCGAGTCTGAGAGCTATGACAGCTCCATCGAGGTGGGTTGGGACGACGCGGACAACCCGACCTCGGTCACCGACTCGGCCGGCGGGACGTTCACGCAGACCTTTGACACTCTCAACCGGCTCACAGGGCAGAGCGGCCCGCGCGGCGCCGTTGGCTACAGCTACGACCTCGCCGGACGGCGCTTGACGATGACCGCAACAGGCCAGCCGCAGACCAACTACGGCTACGACGCGGCGGGACGCCTCACGGGCGTTGCCCGCGGCACCGATTCGGTGGCGCTCGTCTACGACCAAGTCGGGCGCCAGAGCTCGCAGACTCTGCCAAACGGGATAGTGCAGGACTACAGCTACGACGACGCCTCGCAGCTGACGGGGATCGGCTACAGCCGCGGCGCCCAGCAACTGGGCGAGCTCAACTACGGGTACGACTCGGCCGGGCGCCGACGGGTGGTATCCGGCAGCTACGCCCGCACCGGCCTTCCGGCAGCGATGACCGCCACCTACGACGCCGCGAATCAGCGCACTAGCGAGAACGGCCAATCGATCTCCCACGACGCCGACGGCAACATGACCGCCGCCGGCGGCAGCACTTTCTCGTGGGATGCTCGCGGCCAGCTCGCCTCAATGGGCGGCCTCGACGGACCGGCCTCCTTTGAGTACGACCCGTTCGGACGTCGCAGCGCGCTGACGAGAGGCAGCGACACCAAGCACTATCTGCATGACGGCGACAACGTTCTGCAAGAGCAGACCTCAAGCGGCACCGCGACACTTCTCACCGGCTTGGAGCTGGACCAAGTGTTCGGGCGCCGCACCACGGGTGAAAACGTGAGCATGCTTACCGACGGGCTGGGTTCAGTGATCGGGCTCTCAGACGGGCTAGGGAGTCTGAACACCGAGTACACCTACGACCCCTTCGGTAACGCCACCCTGACCGGTGCCGCTTCCGACAATCCGTGGCAGTACACGGCCCGCGAAAGCGACGGCACCGGGCTTCAATACAATCGGGCCCGCTACTACCGCCCCGCGGCGGCCCGCTTCGCCAGCGAGGACCCGATGGGGTTCGCAGGCGGCGACACCAACCTCTACGGCTATGTCCTCAACGACCCGGTCAATCTCGTTGATCCCACCGGACGCACGTGGAGCAACCCCCTCGACAAGGCCGAGCATGTTGCGAGTGACGCTCGAGACACCGTTCGGGAAGCCGCCCAGAAAGGTTTCGGCTATGCGAAAAACTTCGGCCCGAACGATCTCGGTCATGCCGCACTCGGGGCTTTCGAGGTCGCGGACGGCGTGGTCGTCATGGGCATAGGTGCCATGGGGGCCGTCCCGTGCTACACGGGCGCCTCGGCGGGAGGTCCAATCGGGTGGGCGGCTGGTTATCCGGCGTGCACTGCCTTTACGGTTGGGACATTCGGGGCTGGCGCCTGGTCAATCACCAACGGCGTGAAGCAATTCGGCAAGGTCGATCTCACCGACTGTGAGGGGTTCGATGACTTCTTCCGATAAGCAGGGGCCGCAGCTCTCGGAGGGGCAGGCGTTTCTTGTCACTGCCGCCGTTGGTTCGGCCACCGCCATCGGAGTCGGGATCGCCACAGCCGGGCTAGTGAGCCTGACCTACATGATCCCTTGCCTGATTGCCGGATTGCTTTTGGGGCATCGCTTGTCCGGAAGCCCGCTCGCGCATCGGCCATCTGGTGCGGGCCCATCTAGTGCAGGCACGAGGAAGTTCACCGGGCGCGTGCCCCGCGTTATCCTCGCGATCGCGCTAGTCGCGACCATCCCCGCAGTGGCGGCAGGAATGGGATGGGTAGGTGTCGCGCTCGTTCTGACTCTCGCTTGCGCAGCACTGTTCTGGCGCCCGCTCTTCTGAGCGATTCGGGGGCAGCAGCCCGTTGGCAGTCACTGAGTGTTCGGGTGGCCTACGCCTGGCGGCGCGCAAACCGCTCCGGGATCCATCGATCAGGGGTTGAGTTTCTTCGACCAAGCCTTATCGACGCTGCTGAACAACCGAAGAAGAATTCAGGCCCTATTAAGCCTCTGGACCTACGGTCAGCACATGGACAAGCCTCGGGACACCCCGCTAGCTCGACAGCGACACGCAACGCGTGACGAGGGCGGCGTGGCGCCCGGTTTCCGGCGCCTCGACGTCACCCTCAATCGAGCGCAGTTCGAGGCTGCCCTGGCCGACCCCGAGGTGCGGGCCACTCTCGAGCGCGCGCTGCGTAGATACTCAGCGACTGATCGCTGCTAAGACGGCCACCCGCCGACCTTGAGCTCGTCCACGGCGTGCCATAGGGGGCGCGGGAACCTGTCTGGCGAAGTGTCGTCATCATCGCCATCGAAACGCATGAACCGGTAGTCAAACCAGATCGTTTCGGTCGTTTCTTCTTGCGCCTCAGCGACGATGAATGTCGAGCCGAGTTCTTCTCTGGCCACCGTCATCGCCTCACCGACCAGTTGCTCGCCAAATCCGCTGTTGGTCTGGCGACTACGGGCGATCCAAGCGATGATCGATCCCGGCTGGTCGCGGGCGCGTGCGTCGCGCCGACGCAGCAGGAGAATTATCGAATCACGCCGCGAAAAGGGGACGCTGGTGCTCTGGAGCGCAAAGAACCCGAGGACGTTCTGACGCGGTCCGAGAGCGAGGCGCGTCTCGAACGGAACCGTCGCGTTGGCCATGCATTCCTGCAGCCATCGTTCGGCGTCTTTGCCGGCTGCAAAGGGCAGCGCTTCAAACTCGGCGACTGAGTGCCGCAATTCGTCGTCCGGAGCCAGTGAGGCCACGACCTCGGAGGTCAGGTTGCGCCAGCTGGCGATGTCATCGGTCACTTTGCTCTCACCTCCTGTTCTCGCTCCAGCGCTCGTTCAATCCCAACCAGGTCCGGCCATTCAGGAGAGGTCTCGGCCGGATGGGCCGTTCCCTCAAGGTCTCCTTGAGCGGTTCGGAAAATCTGAGTGAAGGAGAAACCTGGTGCTAAGCCAGGCGAGCGAGTCTATCCCGTGCGGTGGTCGTCACTTCGACCACTGAGCTGCGCCCATTTGGCACGGGCACGGGCAAGGGTTGCTTGAACTTCAGGGTTCCTGAAGTGCGCCTCGAACGTCTTCAGGCGCACCGAAGGCACGTCGAGGGTGCGCTGCCCGTTTGAGTAGGACGACGAGTTTCGGGCGGACGACCTACTCAAGATGGCCATTAAGCGGGAATTCCTCGCTCCTGTCGATCAGTCAGGCGGGTGCGACGGCGAAAGACCGGCTTAGCCCTTGGATACCCCTCGGGCGCGAGAAACGAACCCCACTCGCGCCAGAGAGTCGCCGCATGCTAACAGAGCTAGAACCCTGACCACTGAGGAAGTTGCGCCAGCACCATCCCGAGCAGTGAGGGGCTCGACCCCCTCAGTTAGCGATCTTTCGCCGGCTTCTCCTGGTCGTCGCCGAACACTTCGTCGACCACACTGGCCGCCAAGCTGTCGACGGTCTCTTGCGACAGCGGCATGCCGCTGTTCAGGCGCCGGATCTCGCGTGGGCGTAGCGGGGTGGCTCCACTACCCCTTGCCCCGCGTGCTGCTGCGACGCGTAGCAGCAGAGCTTCCTGTTGAGCCAAGGTCGCGGCTGTCGCAGCCTTGGCTGCGACCTCGGCCACCGCAGCGGGATCCGGTGGACCGTCGCTCGGCTCTTGGCCGACGGCCTCCACGACCCGCTCGGTGACCGCCGCGGCGACGGATGCGGCGTCGCCGCTGACAAGTTCGATCGATGAGCCGCCCGGGAGCCCGATCTTTGACACCCGGCTGTAGAAGGCACCGGCCAGCAGGGTCAGGCTGGCGACGGCGATCAGCGTGGCTAGCAAGGTGTCGGAGGGGACCGCCTCCGTCGTCGTGACCTTGTCGTGCTTCTTGGAGGTTGCCGATGAGTCGACGGTGACCTTCGACGTCGTGGTCCGCTCATCGCGAATGTCAGCGGCGTACAAACAAATCAAGACACCGACCAGCAGCAAGACCCAGGGCATCCCCCGGGCGCCTTGCGCGTCGGGCGCGCCCTTCGCCTGGTCACCGTCGTCAGCTCCAGGCACGGGTGATGCGCTGGTTGAGAGTGGCTCGGGCGGGTGCGTCGAGCGTTGCCAAGCGCTCAGCAGGCTGGTCGCGCTCGTCGCTGAGCATCGACACCGGCAACGTATGCGGTTGGTAGAGCAAGGCCAGTGCGCCGTCGTCCCAGTGCGTCAGCAGCGGAGGGAGGCGGACGAAGTCCTTGGCCGTTCGACCCTGTTCGAGAAGGAAGTCAAATCCGGTTGGGCCGTCAAGAGCGACCGGGACCAGGCTGACAAACGCCGCGAAGCAGCGAACGACAAGGGCGTAGCCAAAACGAACCGGGACGAAGACGTCGACCCCCGGCTCCTGTTCAAGGACGTAGAGGCCAAAGCCTTCCTCGAGGCTAGGCAGCGCCACACCCTGATACAGATCGCCAGGCTCCGGCGCGCCCCACTCGGGCGTTGTCCAACAGTCGTCATGGAGATCGAGGTCAGCCACCGGGTCCTTTGCTCAGGGTGTACTGACCATAACCGCCTTTGCGGCGGTTGGCAGGGTTTCGGAAACCATCCGGGCCCCTCCTTGCGGGGGCCCGGATCCGAGCCAGCTAGGCCGGGGACTCGGACGGGCTGGTGCCCTGTCCGTATATCTGCTCGCGGAGACGTTCGATGTCTTCGGCGCGGAAGCGACGGACGCCGCTTGGCAGTCGCACCGCGTTGACCATGCCGGCTTCCTCCCAGCGGCGCAGGGTGTTCTCGTGAACCCCGAGCTCGCGGGCGGCGCTTCGGACCTGCATCAGTTCAAGTGCCATGGGCTTGGCTCCTTTCGTTTGTTCGCATGAGTGTAGTGCATGTGGTGGACTTTAGCTAGATGTTTGGCTTAGTGGATGTTATCGACATTGCTCAGGCGGACTTGAGCAGCGGCCACGAGCAAAGCCCGAGCTCCTCGGCCCATCGCTCCCTGCGGTACCTGAGGGCGCTGGCCTAGCTGTAGTTCCTTAGGACGTTGTTCATCCGGGCCTCCTTGGAGGCTGGGGGTGTCTACCCACCCAGTCCCAAGGAGGACACCGAATGAGGCTTCACGCTAACGCCCGCACCTGTCCGAACAGTCGACGGTTGTTGGTGTCTCGGATCGTTGAGGAGGAGGGTTGGTCGCTGGCGGCGGCGGCCGAGGCCGTCGGCGTCAGCGAGCGAACAGCACGCAAGTGGGTCGCTCGCTGGCGGGCGGAGGGCGAGTCCGGCCTGGCCGATCGAAGCTCGGCACCGAAGCGCAGGCCGACCGAGCTGGAGCCGGAGCGGGTGAGGGCGATCGAGGCTTTGCGGCGGGTGCGGATGACCGCCGCCGAGATCGCGGAGTGTTTGGGGATCGCGCTGTCGACGGTGTCTAGGTGGTTGAAGCGGATCGGGCTGGGCAAGCTCTCGCGGCTGGCGCCGCCGGAGCCGCCCAACCGCTACGAGCGAAAGCGCCCGGGCGAGCTGATCCACGTCGACATCAAGAAACTCGGGCGGATCAGCGCCAAGGGCGCCGGCCACCGAGTGATGGGCAGAGGACCCCGTTCAAGCCGCGCGACCCGCCGCGACAGAGGGCCCAGCCTCGGCGCTACCGGCTGGGAGTTCGTCCACGTCGCGATCGATGACGCGACCCGCCTCGCCTATGCCGAAGTACTCACCGACGAGCGCGGCCAGACCGCCGCCGGATTCCTGCAGCGAGCCTGCCAGTGGTTTAGATCGATGGGGATCACACCGCAGCGGGTGATGAGCGACAACGGCTCCTGCTACCGCTCAGCGATCCACGCGGCAGCCTGCCACCAGCTCGAGCTCCGCCACATCTTCACCCGCCCCTATCGGCCCCGCACCAACGGCAAAGCAGAGCGCTTCATCCAAACGTTGCAAAACCGGTGGGCCTACGGCGCCATCTACGGCAGCCCAACCGAACGCACCGCCGCCCTCCCCGGCTGGCTCACCCACTACAACTACACCCGACCACACAGCTCCCTCGGCCACAAGCCGCCCGCAGCCCGACTCACCGAGCTGCAACAACGTCATGAGTAGCTACACCTAGGCCAGGCGGGTGGCCTGCTCGGCCCGGCCCACTCCAACCAACACGGCGTTGGCGGCCATGGCCATCGCTCGCAGGTAAGTGCGGCTCGAGAAGTGCGGCGTCTTGGGGCTGTGAGCGGCGAACTCGTCCATGAAGCGCGGCACACAGCGGTTGTGGCCGGCGTTGAACGACAACTGGTCGCTGAGCCGCGCCCGGACCAGTGCCGGGGTTCCGGAACGGCGGAGGTCGACATTCGTACTCCAAGCGTGCACGCCGGAAGCCAGGGAGCTGCGGATGACCAGGCCGACCGCGGTCGAGTCGCCCTTGCCGTCGAGCACCACGGTCCCGGTCGGCAGGGTCAGATAGGAGTCACGCGCGACGTCGAACCGCACGCCGTAGGTCTCATCGGCCGCGCTGTTCAGTGCCTCGAGGGCCTCGGGCGGGAACTCGTGCAGCCCGGGGATGCGATCGAAGCGCCGCTCGCCGCAGATCGTCGCCGTCAATTGCGAGCCGCTGAAAATCGCGCCATCGCATGAGAACAGCAGGCCTGAGTGAGCCTCACGTTGCCGGGCGAGCACCGGGCCGTCGAGGGCGCTGAGGAGCACGTACATCCCGTGGCCCGCGGCCACCTCGAGGAAGCGGTGGTCGGCCCCGGGGATGGTGTGCGTGACTGCCTCGCAGAGGGACCCGAGCGGACCATGAGCCAGATCGCCCGATGCCAACCACCGTGGGAAGCCCTGCTCGAGGACCGCGCCGGGATCGATTCCCCTGGCCTCGCATACCGCTGATCCCGACTCCAGGCCCCGCTCCAGGACCGCCCTGGCGGCCTGGTAGATCTCCAGGTGCCAGGCGAAGTGGTCGCTAACTGACGACGGGAGGTCGAGGCCGAACGGCGCCAGCTCTGATCGGGCGCTGGCGAGCCGGGCCGGTGTCGCGCGCTCACAGCGCGGATCGTCGCGCAGGCCGGTGACGACCGGCGCGCAGGTCAGGGGCACCGCGGTGTCCCCGCCGCAGGCCACCAGCCCGCCGAGCCACGACAACGCCCGGCGCCCGGGCTGCTTGTCGATGCCGTAGGCGTGGGCGTCGTCGCTGACGTCTGACGGGTGGGTGTAGGGGGCCACCGCGGCGTTGCTGAAGTAGCCCCGCTCGGTCAGATAGGCGGTGACCAACACCGGGGCCAGCAGGGCGCGGGGCGTCAGGCCGGCGAAGAGCTTGGTGCGGTGGACCCCGGAGATCGCCGCCAGCGCGTCCCCGATGGCGTACTGGCCAGTGTTGTGCCAGGGCGAGGTAAGGCGGTCACGGACGATGGCGGCGACGACGTCGATCAGCCGGCGCCGGACGGTGCTGGAGCTCGCCGCGCCCCCGTCGCGCGTCAGCCACGGGCCGAAGGCGATCTCGGTGGCTCGGTCGGCGCCGGCCAAGCGGAGCTCGTCCTCGAGCAGCACATCGCACGTCCAGGCGACCGCGTCGCGGGCGATATCGACTGCGGCGTCGGCGCTGGCGCCGGTCAGCGTGAGGGGCTCTGCTATCAGTGTGCGCGACCCGCGCGTTGAGTCTGCCATGGCGAGATTGCCGCTCTCCCCGGGTCTCGGACCCGAACAGCCAGCATACGGCTGCAGCGCAGCGCCGTGGCAACCAAGGTCGCATCCGGTCTACGAGGCGAATAGACCGGATGTGTTCCAAGGGTCTTGCCAGTTGCCTAACAAATGACGACAACAGGGGCTCCGGCCGCTAGGAATTCGGCCTTCGCTATGTCTTCCAGCCCCTTCTCGCCAATCACCTCTGCCCCTCCGGGTGACCAACTGGGTGCAATGCAAACCGAGTCACGGGCTCGCAGGTCAGCGCGACTTCCCGCGACGAGTCGAGTTGGAACTAGCGATGAGTGATTGCGGGGACCGGATGGCCATGAGCGCGACCAAGCAATGGCGGATTGTTCCCGGCAGTCCCCGGGGACAGTGGCTAGTGGCTGATCGAGGGGTCTCGGTGTGGGTAGTCGCGCCTCCCGGGACCCCGCTAGCCGGCGACCACAGCGAGGACGACCTGGGCTACTGGCGTTGCGCCTCATGGCTACCGGACGTGGACCACGTTTCCTTGGCGCTTTCCGCTCCTGTCGAAGACAGTTGGGAACGGCTGACGGCGTTTGAAGTGTGCGCGGCCACCCCGTCGCAGTACCACCCGTGGGTGCGCGGACTGCTTGAGAAGCGCCTGGTCCACGCCTTGGCGTTCGCGGCTCGCGAAGGGGGCCAGGCGCCGCACGAGGGCCGAGCGCGCGCCGCAGCCCAAGTGGTCAGTGAACTCCGGGACGAGGCGCGCCAGGCCTTTCCCGATCAGGGCTGGTACGAAGCCGAGGCCGCGACGATCCCGACGATCCCTAGCTCCCCCGAGCGGCTGCTGCGTGCTGTGGCCCAGGCCTCGGCTGGACGGCAGCCCGGGCTCCAGCACCGCTTGCTGAGGATCTGTCGCGGTGTCGCCCGACGGGCGCTGGTCAGGCTGCCCAGTTCACAGCAACGCTGGGCGCGCCAGCGGCTGACAAATCGCAGACTCAGGCATACCGCGGTTGAGCCGTGCGAGGTCTCGCCGCCGGCGGTCGGGCTAGGGATGCCGAGCGGTCGCGGCGACTACGGCAAGCGATAGGCGGGTGTCCGTCGCTGAGGGTAGGGTCGAGCCAATGCAGCAACTGTTGTTGAGCATTCAACGGACCCTAACTCACGATCTCGCTTGCCCCGCGCCTCACGTCACTCCACACCCCAGGGGCCAGGGTCCCTCGATCTAGGACGACACGTCCATTTACGGGTCGTCGGGTCCGGAAGCGACCGGCGCACGGTGGTGGAGATAGATCAGTTAATTCCGCCTTCGCCCGACGCCACAGAAGGATGGCGGGTGACGACTAAGTCTCAGCACCTGTTTCGCAGCCACTTCCGCGCTGACGTACGGGCTGAGATCAAAGGCGCTTCCGCCGACCGAGGCCGTGGAGTGTTCTGCATTGATCGCGCGCGAGCAGAGGTTGTTGCAGCGATGTCCTACCACCTCGACGAACGACCGGTGCTCCCGTTGCTGCTGACAGCGGTCGGGCTGCGCGTCGATGGTTCAGACGGTCGCTTGGCTGACCAATCGCGGGCCGCTGCACGGGTGCTGAAGGAGTACGTCCATGAGATCGCCAATAAGGCCGGGCGCGGCGCGCACATCGACATTGACGCCAGCCCGGTCGGCGCCGATGACCTCGCGCGACTGGGCTTCGTCAAAGCACCGAAGCTCAAGAACTTCCGACCCTCAGGCCTCCACCTGCGCCAGCGTCGGACCTAGGACTTCGGTTTGTAGCCGACGATCGCCCGCGGCCGCTCGCCCTGGCCGATGTTGAGCGTGTGCTCGACGCTGGCGTACAGGGAGGCGGGCAACAGCCGCTTGGCCGTGGCCAGGAACTCGTCGTTGTCGATCGATGGCTCCTGGTGGGTCTCCACGAACTGTTCGATCTCGTCCTCGACCCGCCGGGCAGCATTCGGTCCGTGTTCGCCGGCGAGGGCGATCAACGCCTCGGCCACCTCGTTGAGTGAGCGCTTGCGATAGACGAGAGCTAGGCGAAGCACTTCGGCTGGGGCGAGCACGACGTCGCGTTCTCCGCGCCGTTCGCTGATCAAGTCGTCGCGCCGCGAGATCGTGGCAGGGGACACCCCGACGATGCGTGCGGCAGTAGTGATGTTCGGATGGGCCTGAAGCGAATCGGTTCGCTCCAGAGTGACAACAGACATCCGTTCTCCTTGTGGTTGGGGGGACAGTCACCGTATACCGCGTTTGCAATGTCTGCAAACTATTCACGCTATGCAATGATTGCAAGATATGCAATGGTATCGGACGGAACGGAGGAATCTTGAGCAGCGCGCCCCACATCCAGGTTCAGCAGGCCGAACGTCAGCTGCGCAAGCTGCAGTTGGCGACGCTGACCCTGCCGGGGCCCGAACCGGAGTTTGAGCAGGCGTTTCGTGCCTACACCAACTACCTCGAGGACCTCGCCGGCCTGATCGGCGGTCACTTTGGGCTCGCTGAGAGCCTGGTCGAGGGGGTGATCCGCTCGACGGAAGCCAATCCAGGCTTGCGACGGGTATCGCGCCGGCGGTTGGACCCGCGACGACGCTCAGAGCTCGACTCGGCACTACGTAAGGCCTGGGGCCACCTGCGGCGTCTGCAGGGCGAACTGGATGACCCGGGTTTTGACGGCGAGGCCAACGCCTCCTTGCCTCAGGGTGCCTACAACGCCATCTACCACTCGCTGCTGGCGCTGGCGGTTGCGTCGGGGCAGCCGATCCCGCGCGACCACCGCTCAGCGCTGAACATGATCAGCAAGGAGGTGCGACGAGGATTACTGCTGTACCCGTGGTCGGCCTACGCCGAAGGATGTCCTCAAACTGGTGGCGTGCGCTTCGGAGGGGTGTCCGTCGCTGCGTCGGTCCACGTGCTGTCCAAGCCAGACCCAGCTAGCGCGGAGGATCGACTGGGGATGCTGCTGCGAACGACGCGGGCCAAGGAACTGGAGCAACGTTTCACGCTGGAGCGTTCCCAGCGAGTCGCTCCCGGCCGCGACTATCGCCGTCTGAGCGCAAGCGAGAAGGAACGAATCGCAGATCGTCTCGCCGCCACGACTCTGTTCGACGTCTTCTGGCGACTGCGCAAGAAGGCCAGCTACGAGGACGCTGATGTGTTCGTTCTCGGTGCGGACGGTCTGCGCTCCAGCCGGCGCTTTGCCGAAGCGCTGGTTCTGGTTACCAACGCCACCGTGGCAGCGATCGAAGTGATCGTCGCTGCTTACGTCGGCCCCGAGCCGTTGTCACAGATCGCGCAGGGCTACCTACGGCGCATCCGAAGTGAGCGCGACATTCCGGTCCAGCGCCGAGTCGTTGCCTGGAGGCGACGAGAGATCGCCGCTCGCGGGATGGCCCAGGGCCCGAGGTCCTAACCCCAGCGCTGCGGGTCGCAGCGCTCGAGCTGATGCAGCTCGTCAGCGAGCTGCCGGGATGTCTGCAGGAGCGCGTACGCCGAACGGAGCTCCTTGAGCTTGGAGGGGTCGGCCACGGTGCAGTAATGGTCGAGCTCGCCCGTGATCTTCTCGACCACGACCATGACGCGGTTGTAGGCGTGCCCCGACAGCGCCGTGACCAGTGAGAACTCGTCCTCGTGCCAGCCTCGCCGTGTGTGCTCCAGAGCCGGGCGCAGGTGCGCGACAGTGACCGCCTCTCGGCGCTCGACCCTAGTCTCGATGATGGTCCACAGCTGTGCGAGAGCCTCCTCTCGCTCAGCGCCCCCGTGGTTCAGATAGGTCGACAACGCGCTTCCTTTGTAGAGGTGGTCACGGACGGTAATCCGGGCCGACAGACAGGCTACGCGCTACGTCCGCCGATCGCGGTGCCGGCACCCCTTCAGTTCGAGACATCGCTAGGAGAGAGAAGGATTGAAGCGCTGAAGGTGGGCGCGGGCGCTACGCGCGTGACGCACGAGGCCAGCCTCCTGCGCTTGCGTCAGGGCGGTCTGCAGCAGGACGTTGCCGGCGTCCTCCTCGCCGTGGGCGAACGCCGTGTCGGCCAGCAGGAAGCCCTTGGTGACGTTGCGGCGCACGGTGCGATCGCGCAGCGGGAAGGACTCAGCGAAGGTGGCCTCGGCACGCTCGGCCTGATGGCGCCGGCTCTCAGCGATGCCTCGCCACTGCAGATAGGAAGCGACTTGGTCGGGGTCGTCGACGTGGGCGCGCACCGCGGCGCCGCGATTGATGCCTTCGTCTTGGAGCTCACGATTGGCGCTATGAACACCGGTGCTGATCATGTGGTTCGAGCACCACATCCTGATATCGGCACCCCATGAGATATCGACGTTGGCTTCTAGGGCCTTGAAGCCATCGGCTGCCGCCGTGTACCGACCCTGCATCTCCAGCGTTTCGCACAGTCGCAACTCGGCCAAGGCATGCATGCGGCCGCCGACGCAATACAGATTGGCCTGCACGATTGCGGCGTAGGCGTGGCTCTCCGCCGCCGCCAACTGGTCGGCTAGCTCGAGGCCGTCGACCTCTGCCAACAAGGCCCGCACCGTGAGCTCGGCTTCGGCGCGACGAGGGATCGGGGATGCCAGCTCCCCGACCAGGTGCGCTTCCCGTACCGCCTGCAACGGCTCGGCGTCGCGCAGGTGGGCCTCCGCGGTTTCGCAGTGAAACGCCATCCGCGCTACCCGGTCGATATGCCCGTCGGTCGTGGCGGCTGGCGTCATCCGTCAATTCTCCCAGACGCTCAGGGCCGTGGTGCGCCACAGCCCAGTTCAGAACACATCCGCTTGACGCGGCCTTGGCGTCCGGATCGGGGACGGTCCGAAGCCACCAACTTCCAGCTAGTCACATGCTCAGGATTTGCTGGACGGGCGCGCGGTGCGGCACGGTTCAGCGGTGTGCTGAGTGCCCACTATCGCTGCAGTCGGCGACCTGCGTGCTCAGGAAATGAAGTCGCCGCCGTCGTCTTACCTCGGCCCGTCCCGCGTGACGAAATGCTCACACGTTGGGCTGCCACCCGCCAGGCGGTGGCTGCGGGGGTTGGGCCTAATTCGGATCGGCGAACACGAGGAGGTCGGGCAGGGTGATGGCACCGTCTCCATCGTGATCCAAGGCCAGGTCTGGCTTCCAGTCTGGCTCGACGTTGATCCAGGACAGCGGGTCGCCCGCGAGAAGACCCAGCAGGACCTCGGCCACGATGCGGCCGCCGGCGGGCCCAAGACGCTCGCCGCCTTGGCGGAGTTCGGCCTCGCGCAGGATGTAGAACCACAACGGTGCTGGCTTGTTGAACCCAAGCTCGTCGTCGGTCAGCTTCTGGTCGTTGGGCACGTTCAGCGCGCTTGCTACGCGCCGCCCTGACGGCAGGCCCATGGCCTTCCCCCGCTGCAGGTTGCGAAGGGCCAGTGACTCGAGCTCCGGTGGGGCGCCTGGAAGCTTGAACAGACCGGCCGCGAGCTTGGTGTCGATCTTCTGCGCCAGCTGCGGTGCGGCGGCGTTGGCGATGTTGAAGAAGAAGTGCCAGCTGATCGTCCAGTCCTTGGGCAGGAAGCGGAAGCCATGGAAGTCCTCCAAAGGCCCCGGCTCATCAGCCTGGGAGAAGATCGGCAGCTCCGGGACACCACGCTCGTTAATGACGTACGTCGGCCGGACCTGGGAGTGGCCGAAGCGGTAGGCGGCGACCGAGAACTCGACGGGCATGTACGGGTTGACCTTGGGCTTGTAGAAGCGGGTCTTGATTGTCGGGATCCCATGCTCATCCGGGCGCAGGATGTCGTCGATGATTTCGGGCCCGACGATGCGCCTGAGGAAGTCGTGCACTACCACCCACTGGTAGTGCCAGCGGGTTAGGCGCTGGGCGTCCTTGAAGAGCTCCGGTCCAGCAAGACCCTGTTCGGCGGCTTTGTCCACGAAGCGGTTGTGCAGCTTGAGAAAAGCCAGCTGCAGCTGGGAAACGATGATGTTCTCGTCATTGCGCGGATCCCCGATCAGTGCTCGCCCCTGTTCGTTACGCGGCAGGTCGTCTTCTGCCGTTGGCTCACCGCTGTTGACGTCGCGGCCCTTCCCGAGCAGCAGCTTGACGTTGTCGGACCCAGCGTCGTACTGGAACGGCTCGTCGTCAGGTCCCGAGCCGTACAGCGAGTCGAGGTCAAACCGCGGCGTGCGGAAGTTGACCAGGCCCTCGGGGTCGTTCATTCGCTGCAGGCTCGAGGTCGGGTCGAAGGTGATGTCGTGGTCGATGAACTGCCCGAAGTAGGTGTAGCCCGCGGGGATCGAGGGGTTGTCGGCGAGCTCACCCTCAGCCTGCTGCATCTGCGCAGCGAGATCGACAAGGAACTGGTCCTCGACCCTAAAAGTCGGTAGGCGCCGGAACATGCGCCCGAAGCGCCCGGCCGTGGAGGGACCAGTGGGGACGGCGTCGAGTCCTCGCGGGGTGCTGCCGTGACGTGGCGGCATAACGACCTTTCTGTCGGCGGCGGGCGTTACCTGATTGCTCAGAGAATACTGAGTAACATCGAGCCTGGGTCCAGGTGACGCTGCCAGGCTGAGCCGCTCACCTACGGCAGTGGGCTACTTTCGCGGTCGAGGACGCGCTGAGATTGCGCACCGCAGATCGCGCAGTCAGCGGATCGCTCAACCGGCTCGAACTCAACCGCGAACGTGCGCAGGTCAACCAGCGCGGCACGTCCAAGGCAGGCGGGCGAGTACAGGCCGGTCAGCCACGCCACCACCTCGTTCGCGGCCAGAGTTCCAACCACCCCGCAAGCCGGACCGTAAGTGGCTGAGGGCGGCTTGATCGAGCGGCTGGTCCTGAGTGACTCGAACAGGGGAAAGTCGTGGCTGTAGGTGGCCTCCTGGCAGGCATAGCACCCGGTGTCGCCGGGGACGTACAGCGGCCCGACACGAAGTAGAGGTGGGTGTTGACTGACGGCGATGTACGGGATCGCCTCGGCAAAGCACGCCTCCGCCACCCAGCGGGTGATGGCATGCGGCGGTCGATCGACGGAATCGACCACAACGGCGGCGCCGCGAATGACCTCGCGAATCGTCGCCACGCCATCTAGCACGCGATCCACAGCCTTGTACTCGAGGGTGGTGTTAAAGGACATCAGTCGCCGACCGGCGGCTGATGTCTTCTGAGCGCCGACGTCGCCTTCGCTGTACAGGATCTGACGGTTGAGGTTGCTGGTCTCGACGTGGTCGCCGTCGACGCCGACCAGCTTGCCGACGCCGGCGCAGGCCAGGGCCCAGGCCACCCACGATCCGAGACCACCCAGCCCGAGCAGACAGACGGTGGCTCGGCCCAGGCGCTGTTGGGCTAGGGCTGCCCCCCGGCTACCGCCAGCGAGGTCGGCGAAATATGCCAGCTGACGCTGGAACCGGTCTAGCTCCGCTTCCGAGAGAAGTTCCTCCTCAGCGCTGGCATCATCGAGCACCCCCTCAGCCAAGAGGCCGGCGATCGCGTCCGCGACGTCGCGGCGCTCGGCCGCGTTGCGCCCGAGTTCGATCGCCAACGCAGGGGCTGTGCGGGTTCCGTCGGCGCGCTCCAGCAGCTGAGCAATGAGATCGGTGTCGCCACCGAGACGCAGGTCGCCGTGGTCGGGTCCGCGCAAGATGTACAGCTCACCCGAAGCGGTACGACGGGGGTCGACCGAGCGACGCAGTCGCGGACGAAGCTTGTCAGCGAGAGGGGTCACGATCGAGGGCGGTCGCCCAGCCGCGCAGCGCGCGGCCGGGCAGCCCGTGGTTAGCCGACCTTGCCGGTCGACAGAACCGGGATCGCCGGCGTCGGCAGCTTCTCGATCTTGAGCACCGTCCCACTCTCCTTTCTGGTCTCGGGGTCATGCGGAGGGGGTTGCCACGTACACGGCCTTGGTGTGGCTGTCGGGAGCAAGCGGCTGCTCGAGGATTCCGTCGTCGTGCTGGCCGTAGACGGCCTCGACCAGCATGCCCGCGTCGCCGAGGGCCGCGCGGACCACGGCGTCAGGGTGGTGACGCTGGACGTGGCGGCTGGAGAAACGCCGCCAGATGCCGCCGTCCGCGGCGAATATCTCGACCGTCGCCATCGCCAGCCCGCCGGCGGTGAAGTCGGGTGGGGTCTCCCCTCGCCACAGCAGGGCCGCGCCGCTGACCTCACGCCACCGCAGCCCGGCGTAGTAAGAGCGGTACAGCGCTTGGGTGCTGGCGTCGAACACCAGCACTCCCGCGGGGGCCAGGTTCAGGCGGAGGGCGCGAAAGCCTGCGACGAGCTGTTCGTAGCCGAGCAGGTAATTGACGACGTCGTTGACGCAGCTGATGTAGTCGAACGTCCCAAGCCTTGGGAGGTCAGGCAGCTTGGCCCGAACCAGCTCGACGTCGTCGCCCAGACGGCCGCGCGCTTGGTCAAGCATGTCCGGCGAGGGGTCACAGCCGGTGACCGAGTAGCCCAGCTCAAGCAATGGCTGGGTGCTCTTACCCGTCCCGCAGCCGACGTCGAGAGCCCGCTGGCCGCGCGGGCCGCAGTTCGACGCTAGGGCCTCGAGGCGCCTGACCCAGTCCGGGTACGCCGGATGGGCCATGAAGTCGTCGTAGTACGGGGCCCAGGCGGCGTAGGCCTCCTCAGCGGTTGGGACTGTCGCGGCCACACTGATTAGACCCTTACAGTGCTCAGATTCGTTTCAGTGTTCAGATATCTTTCGTGGTGACCGATAGAACACCCGGCGGCGGCTGACTGGGATTGGCCGCTCTTGCTCCGGGTCGCGCGCAAGGAAGCGGGCCGGATACTCATCTCACCGGAAGAAGCCGACGATGCAGCGCAGGATGCAGTTGAGCGCGCCTGGCGCCGGCGTGAAACCTGTCGTGACCCAGCCGTGCGTCGAAGCTGGGTAGCGACCATCGCGCGCCGCGAAGCCCTGCGCCGCGCCGTCTCCAGGCGTGAGGTCCTAAGCGATATGCCAGCGACGGCGACCGATGTCGATGCCGCGGAAGCGATCGCGCTCGCGCCGGAGCGAATCGACGTGGCTCGGGCCTTGGAGGGGCTCGAGGATGAGGATCGCCAGGTGCTGGAGTTGCGCTACCGCGCTGACTTGACCCAACGCGCGATCGCAACCGAGCTCGGAATGCCCGAGGGCACCGTTAAGGTCCGTCTTCACCGTCTGCGCAAGCAGTTGCGGGACTCGTTCTGATGAAGGCCTCCTCTACATCTCGGTCAAAGCGTGTGGCACCCGCGAAGCGCAAGCAGGCCGCGCTCGATGATGCGACCCGCATGGCCAAGGCCCTCTCACACCCGCTCCGCGCGCGGGTTCTTGGATACCTCAACGAACGGTCCGCAAGTCCAAACGAGATGGCCCAAGCCTTCGACGAGCCGCTAGGAAACGTCAGCTACCACGTTCGTGCCCTGCTCGAACTCGACTGCATCGAGCTAGTCGAGACTAAGCCTCGTCGGGGCGCGGTTGAGCATTTCTACCGGGCCATCCAGCGAGCGTGGGGCGACGAGGCCGCCTGGGAGCTCCTACCGCCGTCCGCCCGCCGCGGCTTCGCCGGCTACTGGTTTACCGAGGCCTTTGAGGATGCTCAGAAGGCGATCGAAGAGGGCGGGTTCGAGCGCCGGGCAGATTGCCATCTCACCTTTACCCGGCTCAACCTGGACGAGCGAGCCTGGAAGAAGTTGTCCAAGCGCATGGACGCGCTCTTGGACTACGCCATGGACCTGCAGGCGGAATCGGCGGGGCGCAAGCAGAAGGACGAGTCCGCCCCCGAGCTCAAGACGGGCCTGATCCTTGCGCAGTACGAGGGCGCGGCGAAGCCGAAGAAGCAGCGCCGCAAGAAGCGCTAAGTATCGGTCTAAGGGTCACGCAAGCGGCAGATTCGTCGAGGACCGCTTAACAGATCCTGAGCATTCGGTTAGGGTGGAGCAGAACTGACCTAGCTACGCCGAAGGGGGCAGCATGCTTGCGGTGACCACGCTTGAAACGAGCGGTGACTGGGCTCAAATCCTGTGGATCTCGGCGGCTGTAGGGGCGTTCGCCAGTTTGGTCGCTGAGCTTCTGATCGCCCGGGGTTCAGCCGGTGACACAGGAGGTTTCGAGTCTCCATCCCGTCGCGGCGCTGGGAAGCGCCGCTGGTACGACCTGGGCTCGTTCGCGTCAATCCCAATCGGCATCCTTGCCGCCTGTTTCGCCGGCATTACCTTGACCCCGGTCCAAGAGGTGGTCCGGAACAACGTGACTACCAAGACGATTGAGCTCGAGCAACTGCTCCCGGTGGTGATCGTGGCGGGGCTGGCGAGCAGCGCATTCCTGCGTCTGCTGCAGGAGCGGTTTATTGCCGTGGCCAAGAACAAGACCTTGGATGCCGCTTTGAAGGGCGCGGTCCAGTCATTCGAAGACATTGCAGACAAGCCCGGGCGCGTCTAGTGATGCGAGCAAGCAGGCCGCCGCCGACACCGTGAAGGAAGCCAACACGGACCAGGCGGCTCAACAGGCCGTTGAGAACATCGCGGATACCGCGGTCGCTGACGTCGCTGCCCGCGCGGATCAGGCCAAGGCGGCCGTGCTGGCAGCAGCCGGCGACGCCATGGCATAGCTCAGATATGGGCATCCCCCCCACCCGGCCCCGCATGGAGGTCTAGACCGTGGCGTACGACGACGCATTCCCTCGTTCGAGGAGATCCAGCGGGGCCGACATCGTCGGCTATCAGGCGATCGTTCGTTCACGAGCGGGCGAAGGCGAAGAGGCAGTCGCGGTGGATTCGCTGGTGCTCGAGCTGTTGGCCGAACAGGTTGGATGGATTGAGAATTCCCTGACGGATGCTGCCCGGAAGAAGTTCGGCCCCGCGTATCTCGTCGAGCTGCGCGACTTACGTCCCTCTCAAAGCGTCGTGATCACGCTGGTCCTTCGCACGATCTACTCCGTCACACGTACCGGCGCAGTGGCAGTGGCGCGCCTCCGGGAGTTCGCGAGGGAGGTCGAGGCCGTGTTGGATCAGGCGCTCGACGGTGCTGATCTCGCACTCAGCCTCCGGGCGGACGTTGACGAGACCGCCCTCCCGGAGGAGGAGGCGCGGCCGAGTCCGAAGCGACCCCGTGGGACCGCATCGGACCCGTCGTCGCTGCTATCGCAACGGGGATTGGCGTGCTGGGCTCGGTCACGTTGTCGGTGGGGCGATCCGGTGGGCGCAGTTTCGGGGAGCCGGGCTGCCGGCCGATGAGGCCGTGAGCGTCATGCCGACGGAAGATCTGATTGTCGCGGGCCTCGGGCGCTAGTCCCGGCACTGCTCGCGGCCATTCTCACGGCGATCGCGTTCTACGTCATCCGAGTGGTCGTTGGGGACGGGAACCGGGGCCGGCGGCGGAGATCACGAGACGCCGACGGCCGCCGAGCGGCCGGCGGTAGGAGCGTTGGTCGCCGTCTGCGAGGTGGTCATCTTCGTAACGACGATTGAGGCGGACGGCTTCTGGGAATTCGCCGCTTTCCTCGGCCTTGGTGCGATCATCGTGGCCTTGGTGGCCTGCGTGGCAGCGGCGACGGACCGCTTTCTCTACCTCGTGTCAGTGACGTTTCTGGGCGTGGCCGTTTTCCTGACCGGTGTGGAGTTCGCCCGTGCGCTCGACAACAACGACGTTCGCGCAGCGGCGGTGGTTCGGCAGAACCTCCGTGCGACCATCGGGTTCTACGTCGCGGAGTCCGACAAGAGGGTCTACATCGGCCGGCTCACCTTTAGGTACCGGACCAACGTCGTTGACCGGGGCCAGTCCCGCCTCTTGGCCTTCGACAAGGCGCAAGTCACCGACCTTGCCATTGGTCCGCCCAAGCCAGTTCCGGAGGCGATTAGACAAGCGCAGATGCTCGCCGACGAGTTGTGCGACCTGGAGCCGCCGCCGGCCCCGGCTCGCCCCGACAGCAAGGCAGCGCCCGCCGAACGCACCGCCCCCGCCGGAGAGGAAACGGCGAAGTGCTTCTCACGGCCGCCGGGGCAGCGATCCAAGAGTCCGTAGCAGGGCGGCGAGGAATGGTTTGATCACCGGTGCAGCGACCGCTGTCCGCACCCGGCTGGTTGGACGATCTCGCGCCCGAACGGGTCACTCCTCACACCAGCAGCCGTCGCTGTCGCCGTCGCGTGAGGCGCCGCACCAGTTGATGGTCCAGCCGTTGTCGCATGGTGCTCCCATGCCGCCACCGCCCTCACCGCCCTCACCGCCCTCACCGCCGGTGTCGTCGGGAGGCGGAGCCGCAGCCTGCTCTTCCTCGAGTTGTTCCTGGCGCCGCCGTTCTGCAGCCAGGTCCCGTTGGCGCTGACGTTCTGCGCGCCGACGTTGGGCCGCGAGCCTACGTGCTCGTTGCCGTTCACGGCGAACGCTTGCCAGTTGTCTACGCGCACGGACCAGGAAGGTCTTGGTGGCCTTGGTCGAGTCCAGTTCGTTGGCCATTCGCGCGGCCTCGATCGCCTCCCGCGGATCTCGTGGGTTGTAGACCCTGCGAGCCGTGGCTAGAAGGCGCTTGGACCCGATAACGCGATACCGGGCGGCGAGCGTGCGCGAGTCGCGGTAGTCGCCGAGTTCCTCGAGATTGCCGATTGCCGTCAGATAGTCGTCTTCCTTGAAAGCTTGGATTGCGCCGTCGTAACGTCGGCGGCTGCGAGCCTCGTTCTCAGCACGCTCGACGGCTGCGCTAAGACGCTCCTCTGTCGCGCCAATGCCGGCCACGGAGCCGTCGCGGTCCTTGGCTCGCCTGATGTGGGTGCGGGCCTCGCCGAGCTCTCCCCGCTTGATGGCCTGGTTGGCACGGGCGATTTCTGCCTTTGCGTCGCGCTCGCGCGCCTGAGCATCACGCTCGGCACTGATCGGGCTGACGATGAAGAGACCGACCAGGCTGACGACAACGAACATCGGCAAAGCTCCGAACATCCAGCCAAAACGCAGCCACCGAAACCGCGGCAGCAGCAATCGCGCCAGCCAGGGAAGCCGGAAGCGCAGAATCCACAAGCCGGCGGCGCCAGCCAGGGCGTAGAGCAGCCCATACAGCCAGAAGCTGCCGAGCCCGAGTAGGGCAAACAGCCCGGCGACGGCGGCGGCGCCGACCATGGCCGCTGTCGCACCCCCGGCGGTCGTGGCAGCCTCGGTGGCTTGGTCGACGGCCGCGCGGCGTGCGGTTGGGGTGGTTTCGGGTTGGCGTTCGGGCGCCGATTCCAACAGGTAGAGCTGGACGAAGTCACGTTCCGTAACTGCCTCGAGCGCGGGGTCGACACCCAGGCCCTGCTCTCGAAGCAAGTCGGTGATCTGTCGTGCGCTGGCATCGCTCAGCTTGGTGGCGAACTGCCGGGCCACACGACCCGCCTGCTGAGCGAGGATGCCCCCGGCAGCAGCCACGCGCTGGCGGTAGTGGGCCGCGGCGTTCGGATTCACGAGGCCGTCTCCCCCTGACGGGCCTGGGCTAGCTGCTCAACCAAGGCCGCGACCTCCGGTTCGTTGCCGAGTTCAAGCGGCTGGATTTCGTCGGTGCGCCCGCCGATAGACAGATGCAGCGCCGAGTTGTCGAAGACGTCGATTATCGCCCGCCCGCTGACGTCCTCAACCTCGGCGCGAGCAAAGTCTCCGACGTAGACACATTCCAGCGAGCGGTCTGCGGCGTCGCGACAGACAACGAGCAGGAGCCGGGACACCGCGGGTGCGACAGCGAAGGCCTCTCGCACCGCAGCCATGGACTGGGACGCGAGAACGACGAGATAGAACTCATTGAGCTCGGTCTTGGTGCGCTTCTTCAAGGTTGTCCGTCCAGTCGGCGTGACGTTCGGCCGGCGCTCGGGAACGACGCTATCCACCGAGTCGAACAACATCGCAACGGCGAGTTCGCTCCCTTGGATGTCGACTGGGACTGCCGGAAAGTGGTTGTCCTCGAAGGCCTCCTCCAGAGTGGGGATGACCACGTCAGGGTCATTGGCAACCAGTCGCTCCCAGCCGGCATCCAGCTCCGCCTGTTGCTGGTCCGCAGCCGACTTTGCCTCGCGAAAGCGCAGGTAGCCGACCCCGTCAGCCGCCTGCAGCGCGGTGCGCCTGGCCTCGCGCTTCTCAGTCAGCCGCCAAGGGCGCACCCCCTCCAGCGCTGCCTGCAACTGGGCGCCGACGACCTCCGGCGCTGCCGTCCGCGCGGGCTCGGGCACGACCGGCCGTTGTGCGGTCGGGACTACCGCCTCGTGAGCGGCGAAAAGGACACGTTCGGCCTCGACGGCTCGCTGCGCGTCGCTGGTGGCATGTGCCCGCCGGGCCTGCTCGCGGTACGACGGGCGCGGCTGGCGCGACCCCCGAATCGGCTTGTAGTAGCTGACTGGTCCGTGACCTGTGGAGACGCCCGTAGACCCGTCGGTCCCGAGATGCACTCGCGTGGCACGCGGCCCGATTCCAGCCCGCAAGCCACGGGCCGAGGCGGTCAGCCGCAGGCCCGGCATGATCTTGACGCTGATGCTCAACGCCCTGGCCCGGCCCACAAAATGGAGGTTTGCGACTGTTCGGAATGAAAGTCGCCCCCGCACTGGCCGAACACTCCGCGACCGAGGCGCTTGGCTTTGCGCTGGGAGCGGCGATAGGACGACGTGCGTTGGAAGGGCTTGCCGCCGTAGACGTAGGTCTTGGCCCAGCCCCGAGATACCAGCGTCCGCCCAAGGTCCCGGCGACCTCGCTTGATGTAGGCCAGGAGTCGGTCGTAGCGATCGAAGGTGTCCTGTGTCGGGTCCGTGCGCAGCACGACACGTGCCCCGACTGGTGCCAGGCGCTTCATCGTTGCCGAGGCCTGGGGACCGCCGCACTCGACGGCGACCCCAGGACGCTTGGTCTCCGGTGTATCGATTCCGATCACGCGCACGGTGTAGCTGGACCGCGGCGACTTCTCGGTGGGGCGGACTTTGACGGTGTCTCCGTCGGTCACTGAGATCACCCGTCCGACGATCGTCTGCGCTCGCTTCACGCGCTTCCGTTTCCTCGGTTTCGGGGAGGTCCTGCCCTGCCCCCGCTGGCTGGAACGGTTGCACGGACACGGCAGCGACTCACACGCCACGCCGTCATCGTCGCTTCCATCGAGTCGATCCGGATCTTGGTCGGGACCGCCGTTCTGGAGGAAGTAGTCCTGAGCCTCTGCCTGGGTCGAGAAATCGGCGCAGTCACGATCCGCGGCTCGAGCGATGGGCGAGGCCTGCGCTGCCGGCGCGACAGCTGCCACCGCCGTGATGATGGCTGCGCCTACCCCCACGACTTGCTGGCGCAGTCGTCGCTCGTCTCGGCTCCTCACGCCGCCACTATGGAAGCGGTTCACCGATTACGCAAGCAATGTCGAGCAATGTGTTGGCGGTTTGTGGGACTTGGACGTAGTCTGGCCCCAGATGGCATCAGCGGCCCGGATTGGGTTCTCCAAGGTTTTGGCGTTGGCCCTGCTCGGCTTGTCGCTGCTGTGCGTCGTCTTGCTCGCGGCGACGCCGGCTTCCGCCTCACGAATATGGGATTCGCCGGAGCCGTTCGTGGCCTCGGATTACGAGGGGCCGGCGTGGTACCCGGAGGTCACCTATACGTCCGAAGGAGAG
Organism: uncultured Thermoleophilaceae bacterium; assembly: GCA_963825775.1. Lineage (GTDB taxonomy): Bacteria > Actinomycetota > Thermoleophilia > Solirubrobacterales > Thermoleophilaceae > JAAYBF01. Next base: position 231,902 of record CAWGUV010000019.1, read on the forward strand.
TTGCTCGCCCGCTGGATGACCGACCGCCGGCCCGGCGTGGGCGAGTCGGAATACAAGCTCGCGGCGCGGACCCCAGAGGGCGACTTTGGCCCATCGGACTCGTTCGTATCCACCGAGGGCCTCAAGGTGATCCCGGATCAGGTCGGCGGAGCCTTCCTCTCGTACACGGACACGGCGGGCCGGATGCAGGTGGCGCGGAGACCGCCGGGCGGGCCGGTTGGGCCCGCAGAGCGGCTCGACCTCCACGCCGCCGACGCGCCTTGGGTCGCTACCAACGCCAGGGGTGACGCGGCGGCGGTTGCGGAGACGGATGGGCATTTCCAGACGGTGTTCCGCCCGGCCGGCGGGAAGTTCGGCGACCGCCAGAAGATCAGCGGGCCCCTGTTCCACCACCCGTATTCCGGAACGACCTGGGCCAGCCTGGCGCTGGGGCCCGACGGCACGACCTCCTATGTCTGGGAGGCGGACGAGCCTGACGGCAGCCAGACGGTCTACGGAACGACTCGGCGACCGGACGGGACGATCGATGAGCCAACCGTGCTCTCCACGCCTGGGACGTTCGCGCACGCTCCGAAGATCGCCGCGGACGCTGACGGCAATCTTGTGGCTGTGTGGATCGAAGCCGACCCCAAGCACGACAGCGAATCTGACCCATCGGACCCACTGATCGGGGATGTGATGGTGAGCCACAAGCCGCACGACGGGCCCTTCGGCGGCCGTCAGCGGATCGGGGGGCCGACGGTGAATACACAGCTAACCGTCAGCCATGCCGGCCAGGCGCTGATTGTGATCCAGACCGGGGGCGATGCCCCCGATCAGCGCGTACAGCTTGTGTTCGGCAGCTCGATCACCGGCTCGATGAGTCCGCCGCAGCGGTGGGGAACGCAGAACTACGACGGGGAGCCGCAACAGGCCGTCCTGTACTCGAGCCCGAGGGGCGACGCCCTGCTGATGCAGGCGCGCATGTGGACGGTCCACCGCGAGGTGGCACGCAAGCCAGCCCTCTCCTCGGAGTTCGGTCCGCTGCAGGCCGTCATGTGCGCGCCACCCGCCATCTACCAGTCCTCCATCGCGCTCGGTCCGGAAGGTCAGGCCGCCGCCGTCGCGCAGCACTACGACTACTCGACCGTGATCGCCACAGACCGCGAGTCACCGGAGACCCCGACCCCCTGCGACCCGAAGGTGACCTTCAACGAGGTATTTCCGCCGTCCGACGGCGCTGATCCTGCGCCGGCTGGCGCGGGACCGGCTACCTCGGCTGCTTTCCGCGCCAGGGTGGCCCCCCGGGGACGCCTCTCCCACGGTCGCGGCGTGGATCTGCTCGCCTCGTGCAGCGCGGGATGCACCGTCCGAGCCTCCGGTTCAGTCCGGATCAAGGGCAGGCGGGGCACGCTGGGGTTCGCCCCAAAGTCGGCCCGCTACAAGCGGCCGGGTGTCAAGCGCCTCAAGCTCAGGCTCAGCAAGCGCCGCCGGGCCGCGGTCCGCAGGGCTCTGCGTCGCGGGCTCACGGTGAGAGCGACAGTGCGAGTACGAGCCCGGAAGGCCTCAGGCACCAAGAGCTCACAACTGATCCGACTGCGTCTCAGGCGCTAAGAGCTATCCGCGTCTCCGGCCAGCGCCTGCGGCGGCGCAGCCGGCCCATCTATCCGCCCACGTTGTGAGCGCTCCCTGAGGCCACAGACGGGCGCCGCCTCATCCATTTGACCGGATCACTAAGAAAGATTTGCGCGATCAGCACATCGCGTGTATTCCTGGACCAGCACACGGAGGATGCGTCCCCACGAACGGGAGCCTCCTTAGACATCTAGCCGTCGAAGGAGCCGTTCTTGCCCGGTCGTTGGTCGCTGCTTGCTGCCACGCTGCTCGCCGTTCTGATCGCCCTCGCGGCGACGGGTACGAATCCGCGGGCCGCGGCCGGTGGTGCCGAGGAGCCGACATCGATCGACACCTTCTTCCAATCACCGGAAGGTGTTCGCATCGTTCGTGAAGCCGAGGAGCGCGAGGAGGCGCGGCGGCGTCGCCGAGCGACTCCTGGGGCTCGGGACGAGCGTCAACGGAGCCGCTCGGCCTTTCGGGGAAAGACGGCTGCGCAAGTGCTGCAGATCGCACGGGATAAGGGCGGGGAGATAGTTGACACTGAGGTTGTCGGCGCCTTTCCGCGCCGGGCCGGGCGCCGCGTGCTCGACTATCTCGACGACCGTGTTGCCGTCGTGGAAGAGCCAGACGGCATTCGCGGGCTAGTCACGAGCCAACTTCCCCTTCGGACCAAGCACGGCGGGCGTGGCCGCGTCCCGGTCGATCTGGACCTGATCGAGAGCGCGACGGACTTCTTGCCGAAGGCACCGCTGGTGCCGTTCACCTTCCCGCGTCAGCTGTCACGCGGACTGAGCTTCACCAGAGATGACGTGGGAGTTCGCTTCCTCGTCCCAGGGGGCGACGTGGCTGGCCAGGGGATCGGGGGGCGCGTGCTGTACGCAAACGTCGCCACTGACTCTGACCTATTGCTTTCGCCAACGAGCACTGGGCTTGAGTCGTTCATGCAGCTGCGATCGCCCGCGAGCCCGCGCTCGCACACGATGCAATTCACCTTGCCTCGCGGCTACTCGCTTGCCGCCGCCTCGGCGGGCGACACCGGGGAGACCGCAGGGATCGCACTCAAGAAGGGCGACAAGGTCATGGCCGAGCTTCAGCCGCCGACTGCCGTCGATGCCCAGGGCCAGGACTTGCCGACCAGGTACCAACTGATCGAGCCCGACAAAGTCCGAGTGGAGGTGGACTACAACCCGGACGAGGTCGCGTTCCCGGTGTACGTCGATCCGGTCTTCGACGGCTTCGGCAGTGAGGCAGCGGAGTACGGCGCACCGAACAACTTTGCTGGCTGGATCCGGTCAAGCGTTCCCGCGGGATTCTCGGACCAGAGTTCGGCGTCCAACCGGAAGGTGAGGGCGACCAAGAGCGGGAGCAACCCGGTCGCGGGCAGCTACCTGACTTTCGAGTTCCGGGCCCACGCCCACGCCTACATCTACCAGGCCGAGTTCTGGAACATGGCACACACGGCGAACAATTCAGACTCCGTCGTCGGACTCTTCACATTGGGCTCACCCGTCACCATCGAGCCAGGCGGTGTCTTCGGGAGCGGAGTGTCAGAACTCATCGCGTACCGGGAGGATGGGGTCCTCAGCGGGGCCATGCGGCTTGCGTGCGCGCGGGACGGTTGTCTTGGCAGCGGTGACGCTTCACCGGACTACCCCGACCCCAGCGTGCCCGGTGGTGCGAACCGAGCTGTCTGGGGCCTCAAAGCCGACGGGCCACCCGGGGCACCTACCAACTTCGCTGAGGCAACGCTGGGTGGAGCGATGATCTCCCAGTTCGAGCAGGACAAGCCCGTGTGGGAGACCGCCCCCGATCACGGCGGCAGCAGTGTCGGCGGCTGGCACGAGCGCGGAGAAACGTTCAACACGCAGCTGTATCCATACGACAAGGGGTTCGGAGTCGAAAGGGTCTGGATCAGTGTCGCCGGCACCGACCCGGTCTGGGACGAGGAGGACGCCGATTGCGATGGCAGTCGGACAGACCCGTGTTACAACAGGCCGGCTACAGAGCCAGGGCCTCCCGAGGGTCCGGCGCTCGGGCGACTGACCTGGACGACGAACAGCATGTCGGAGGGCATCAACTACGTCGTTCCCCAGGCTAAGGACGTCGTTGGCAACCAGACCCACGAAGTCATCGACAACGGTCGGTGGGAGGTCAAGGTCGACAAGACCAAGCCGGCCGACCCGACCTTCAGTGGGACGCTGACGTCGAACAACGGTTGGGTCCGCGATGACGCCCACACACTCACCGTCAATAACGCGACCGATTCGCGGTCCGGGGTCCAGCGGGTCGAATACACGATCACGCGGGACTCGGATGGAGCGCAGGTCGCGGCCGGCGGGCAAGACAACTCGGGCTGCTCCGCAAGCGGCTGCCCGACGACGTTTTCCCCTCCCCCGACGTTCAACCTCAACCTGAGCGGTCTGAACGGGGCTCACACACTCCACGTCAAGGTCAAGGATCAGCTGTGGACGAGCACCGGCACCTACAAAGCCGACCACATCAGGGAGAAGGACTACAAGTTCGAGATCGACCGCACGGCGCCGACGATCACCTCGGTTGGCACGACCCCGAACCCGGATCGATGGCTCAAGGACGGCGAGCAGCCAACCGCGACCGTTAACGCCACCGACGCCGGATCGGGGATTAAGTCGTTTACCGGCCTGACGTTCCCGGCCGGCTCCCCGATGGCCGATGTCGATCGTCCCTGCGGCGGGCTGACAGCCATCACCAATCCTCCGCGGTGTTCCTCGACGGACTCGCAGCTGTTCTCGTATGCCATCGATAACACCCGCTTTCCGAATGAGGGACCAGCGACCGTCGTCGCCAAGGTCAAGGATGCCGCTGGCAACGAGTCGGGTGCCACGAACACAACGGTGCGCGTCGACCGGACACCGCCGACCATTGAGGCCAGCGGGACCTTGTACGACGCGCGCAACACGATCCTGTTCAATCCGAGCTACCAGCTCAACGCCAAGGGTAAGGACGGATCGGCGACGCCGCTCGCAAGCCGCCGGTCTGGCACTAAGCGGGTTCGGATCCTGGTCAAGGAGGCGGCGGAACCCGTCTCAGCGTTCCAAGAGAAGGCGTCGCAGGACATCGCCTGTCCGGTCGACCCGGGCAGCTGCGAGCGCACGACCAATTGGACCCTGAACACTTCGCAGTACGCGAACAAGCAGCTGACGATCCGGATCGAAGCAAAGGATCAGCTCGACCAAGAGTCGGTCGAGGAGTTCAACGTCTGGGTGCTCGCGGACCTCGGAGGAGCGCTGCCTGTCGTTGAGGATCGTCTCGGCCTTGAGGAGTTCTGGAACTACGACTCGACCGAGACCGGCGCAGGCTCCCGCGCCCACGTCAACCTCGATACGGGGAATTTGGTCTGGCACTCGGTACCGGTTGTGAATCCGGGTCGCGGGTTGTCGACCGTGGTCAACCTGACCGCAAACTCCCAGGAGACTTTCGAGGAAGCGCTACTCCCTGAGAATGAGCTCGGTGACTACCTCGGCCAGTACAACACGGCGGGCCGTGGCTTCTCGCTCGGGATCTCTGGTCTGACACGCGTCAACGACCGGCTCGACCTGAGCAAACTGACTGCCGAACACAAGATCCGCATCACCGACGTCGATGGGACGCGGCACACGTTTACCAGTGCCGACGACTGCAAGACGTTTGCGAAGCCACCCGGCGTGCACTTGCGGCTGCGGCGTTACTCAGCCGCGGGGGTGTTTGACGCAGGATGCACGGCCGGCGCACCACTGGTCACGCCAACGGCAAGCGACCCGCTCAAGTATTGGGCCGCGACCCGCCCAGACGGAGTCACCCACTTCTTCGATGCGCGCGGCTACCAGACCGCGATTGAAGATCGCAACGGAAACACGATCCAGTTCAAGTACGAGTTCCGAACTCTTCTCGGTGGAGCGTGCCAGGCGATTGACGCCGACGGCAAGCTGGCTGGCGGTCAGACGATTGTTGACCCGGCGGTGTGCCCACGGCGACTGGTCGAGGTGAGGGATCCGGAATGGACCTCAACGACCAACTCAAACCGCAGGATGGTCTTGACCTACCACTCGAACCGTGAACTGGTGCCGGGCGTGCCGGCATCAGGGGTGATCTCTGGCCCGGTCAAGGACATCACCGACTTCGGTGGGCGCAAGCTCGTCTTTGACTATGAGGAGGGCGGTACCGAGTACCTGACCAACGTCACCCAAGCCCACGGGACCGGCGCGGCGCGCTCCTTCGGGTTCGACTACGAGGCGGGAGGGGAGGTCTTGCCGCTCAAGAGGCGGGCCCTGACCCAGGTCACCGATCCGAAGGGGATGGCGACACCGAGCTCTACCGACGGGCGTACGACCTTTGCCCACGAGAGCGACGGGGTCCCGGCGCTGGCAGGCCTTGGGGATGGGCTCGTTTCGCGCAAGCGCACGGGGACAGTCACCAACCGGCGATCGAAGAACCGCTCGATCTCTTACGCGGCGATCTCAGAGGGCGACAACGTGCGCCGGGCGACGGTCACGGACGCGCTCAGTCATCAGTGGGTGCACAAGATGGACTCCCGCGGCCGGGCCCGCAGCCTCGTCGATCCAAAGAGCACCGAGACCACGCTCGAATGGGACAACAGCGAGCCTGGGCCTGCCCCCGACGTTAACGGCGTGACCAAGCTGACCGAGGCTGCCGGCTCCGGCGACGAGGCGGTTACGGACATGACCTACAACCCCAACGGGCAACTCCTGGAGCAGACGACGTACCCGAAGTCCGGTGACACCCGTACCCGCACACTGGCCTATCGCCCGACCGCGGGCACGCACATCGCTGATGCTGCGACTGGGGCCAACGACGGCGCCGGCACTTTCGTCACGGATCTGCAATCGATCGCCAACCCGAAGGCGAACACGGGCTGGACGTTCGGGCTCGACCCGCGTGGCAACGTCACCTCCAGGACTGACGCCGCGACCCGGTCGGCGAGCACGGTCTATGACGCCCAGGGCCGGGTGACTAGCGAAACCGACGAGGAAGGCAACGTCACCAAGTACGAGGGCTTCCACCCGTCGGGTCAGCCGAAGGTGATGATCGACCCTCGAGGGACTAGCCACGAGGGCGGCGACGCGGAGACTGATCACCGCTGGATCTACAAGTACGACTTAGTGGGCAACGTTACGGACGTCACGGACCCGCGCGGGGCGAAGACTGGCGGCGCAGACGACATTCGAAACGACTTCACGACCAAGCTGACCTATGACGCGCTCGACCGGCTCAAGACCGAGAGCATCCCCAAGGACACCGCCGGTGGTGGGATCGAGCGGATCTCCAAGAGCCGGGTCTACGACGCCAACGACAACGTGACGGCCTCGACCACGGGTAATCGGACTACGGCCATCACCTACACGCAGATGGATAAGCCGGATGCGGTCACGGCACCGGGCAGCGAGGTCACGCGCTACGGCTACGACGATCTCGACCGGCTTGAAAGCCGCACCGACCCCAAGGGCGACGGCGCCACCGCGCCCGCGTTCAGGACTGACTACCTGCTCGACAGCGTCGGTCGCCGGATTGCTGAAACGCGCAACGCTCCCAACGAGACGCCCGCGCAGCTGATCACGTCCTACGCCTTTGACAGGCGCGACAACGAGATCGGGATCATCGACCCGAAGCGAAACCATTCCGCCGGGCGCACCGCCCAACAAGCGGCAACGGCGGCCGAGACCGACGGGAACCTCCGCACCAAGCTTGACTACAACGATGACGATGAACTGATCCGCACGACGGATAGGCCCAACGCGGCCGACACGACCGCGGGTATCCGGCCTGTTCAGACTGAGTACGAGTACGACGGGAACGGCAACCGCACCGCAGTGATCGGGTCCCGAGCATTTGATTCCCGCGAGACGGTCGGCAGCGATTTCAAGACCGAGTACGAGTTCGATCATCGCGACCAGCTGACCTCGGTCACCAACCCCGCCGACGAGGAGACTGTCTACACCCGTCGCCGCGACGGCAAGGTGATCGCGCAGACGTCGCCGCGCGGAGTTGAGGACGGCACGAAGGACAGCGCCGTCCCGGGAGGTATCGAGCCCTACAAGTACTTCACGACCCGGTTTGACTACAACGCTAACGGCGACCTGACCTCTAGGTCGGTCCCGTTCCGCCCCGACCAGTACGGCCGCACCGAAGCCCAATTGAAGGCCTGGAGGGTCGGCTATACCCGCGATGCGGTGGGGAACCCGAGCACGATCACCGACGCCCGCGGCAACTCGTTCAACAGCACCTTCTATGACACCGGTGACATCCGGACGACCGGTCGGCCGTCGTGGTGGAAGCTTGACTGGGGCGAGGGCGAGCATGGGGCTCCGGACGCCGGCGAGCGCTTCGGCGCGCAGTCCGATCCCGTCGACAGCGAGATCGGGATGAACGGTCCCTCCTTGGTCGAGAACGGCGACCGGTCGAGCAACGTCACCGGGGATGCTTCGGCCCCTGACCTGCCGAGCTCGGAGTCGGCCGGCAACTTCGGCGAGGTCGACCCCGAGGAGCTGCCGGGATTGCTGCCGAGCGCGGGCCAGACCGAATTCACCTACGACAACGAGATGCGGCTCACCCACGTCGAGGATGCCGAGAGCGAGACGCGGCAGATCACTTACGAGGCGAGTGGCCGGGTTGACAAGAAGATCTGGCCGTTCAAGTCCGGCGAGACCATCGAGCACGAGTACGGCTACGACACTAATGGCAACCTGACCGCGTACGAGGACGGTCGCGGCCAGCTGACCACCTTCGACTACGACGGCCTGGACCGCCGCGTGGGCGAGACGGCGCCGGGTTCACGCGACGCGCCGGCAGAGGACCCGGACCCGGGAATCCAGCCCGAGGAAACCGTGTACGCCTATGACCCCAACGGCAACCTCGACGCCCGGGTCACGCCGCTCGGTGAGACCCGCAAGTTCGAGTTCAGCTACGACTCACTCGACCGCCTGAACGTAGAGACCAACCCCGCCGGGGAGTCGTGGTCCTACGCCTACAACACCGGCGGGATGCCTATCGTGGAGCGCTCCCCACGCGGCAACACCGGGAACCCGGTTGCGCCGCCATCACCGGATCCCACCGTGACAGGCTCGATCTACGACACGGATCGCAGCTACGACGCCGCCGAGCGTCTCTCCGAAATCGTCGACGGTTTCGAGAACGACACTGACTTCCAGTACGACAAGGACGGCAACCGCACCCAGGTCACCGCACCCGGCGCCGGCACAGGACCGAATGCCCTGGACGTCGACCGCGTCACTCAGACCAGCTACGACGGTCGCGGCCTCCCGTGGCAGGAGACCATCGGCACGGGAGACGACCGCCGCACCACGGTCAAGGAGTTCGACGAGAACGGCAACCTACGCCGGATCGTGAACCCGAAGGGCCTCGGCAGCGATCGCGAGCCCAGCTACGACGACACTGGAGTGAGTTCCGGGGACAACCTCCGGGATGCCACCGAGCACGCGACAGTGCGGCTCTTCAGCGCCGACGACCTGGCCTCCGAGGAGTTCTTCCCCTGGGGCGACCGCGACGCCCGCGACCAGCGCCGCTTCACCCAGAAGTGGACCCGAGACAACCGTGGCCGCGTTCAGACCCATTCCTCGGCGTACGAGGTCGGCGCCGCGACGGCACCGCAGAAGTCCTACACCTACTTCGAGACCGACTGGGTCGCGTCGGTCTCCGATGAGGAGATCCACGACCCGGATCCGCCGAACCCGCGCATCTACGGCCAGCTGTTCGATTACGACTACGACAAGGCCGGCAACCAGATCCTGTGGGAGTCCGAGAACTCGGACACCGCAGAGGGCCGCAAGATCACCCGCACCTTCTATCCCTCGGGGCAGCTCGCGACCCGCAAGGGACAGAGGGCGGTCGAGGACACCCACACCACGCGTACGTACAGCTACTTCTACAACCCGAACCGCTCCCTGATTCGGATGGATGACACCAACCCGGCACGACCCGCCGGGCAGGAGACACGCTCCACGACCTTCACCCGAGACGCCGCGGAGCGCGAGCAGATCGTGAACGAGACCTGGGCCACGGGCGAAGACACCCGCTTCGTTTACGACGAGGCCGGCAACGTCACACGCCGCCAAACCGACGGCCGCTGGAACGCATCAACGAGCACCTATGTCGACTCCGCCGGGGGTCGAGACGACGCCAAGACGACCGACTTCACGTACGACCGCCTGGAGCGCGAGAAGACGATGGACACCACTCAGGGCTCAGACCCGTCACGCGGCGTCGATCGCGACTACTGGCCCTCCGGAGAGTTGCAGCGAAAGACGATCCTCAAGCCGGGGACGAACAACAACATCGACGAGTACCGCTTCTTCACCTCCCGCGGCGAGGTCTCGAAGATCCGCCGTCAGAAGGTCGGCGAGTCCGGGTTCCAGAAGGACCAGGGCTACAGCTACGACGCCAACGGCAACCGCACCGAGGACGAGCGCGGCGAGCACGAATTCAACGCCCGCGACCAGCTCGCGAAATGGATGCGGTCTGTGGATCACAAGGTCGCCTCCAAGCAAGGAACCGAAGTTACCTATCTGCTGAACGCGACCGGGGCGATCGAGAAGAAAACTGACGAGGCGCTCCCCGGCTCCGGCAACGACGACGAGATCACCTACACCTACTCAGACGGTGATCGGGGCACGCGCCTGGCCAAGGTCGAGGACAAGGACACGATCCAGACCTACACACACGACGACTTCGGCTCGGTGATTAGGGTCCAGTCAAAGCTTAAGGACGACAACACGGTCTTCCCGCCGCTAGAGGATGTGCCTGACGCCGACCAGTTGCCGCCAGCGTGTGAGGGCCGGATGGGCGGGGCTGATAAGGACACGACCCTCTATTGCTTCGATGAGTTCGAGCGCATGGTCACCGCTCGCGGCTCAGGAGTCGGCAAGGAGACCGGGATCTATGACTATGACGGGTTCGATCGCCGCGACAGCAAGATCGAACGGATCAAGAACCCGACGACCGGCGTCCACACCGATAGGAGCCGCGACTTCTCCTATGTCGGATCGTCGCGAAGCCTCTCCAAGGAGATCGCCCACGATGGGCGGACCCTGTACTACGACTACAACTCGGCTGGCGAGCGCGAGGGCCAGTCCAGGGCCCCGGCCGGTCAGACCGAGCCGACCGTCTACCGCTCCTACGGCAAGGACGCGAACGGCTCGGTCGAAGCGATCGAGGAAGAGAACGGCACCGTCCCGGACGACAACGAGTACGTCTATGACCCCTACGGCGATCGCGACAACACCCCCACGGGGGCGACCGATCCAGACCAAGGCTTGTCGGGTTCCGCGCAGGACAACCCGTTCCGCTACGAGGGCTTCTACCTCGACTCCGGTGTCAAGACCTACGACATGCAGGCCCGGCAGTACAGGCCTGACACAGGCCGCTTCCTAAGCCAGGATCGCTTCGCGGCCGCGGGCGGGGACATCAACCTGCAGTCGGACCCGTTGACCCAGAACCGCTACGCATTCGCTGGGGGCAACCCAATCAACAACATCGAGTTCGACGGGCACGACCCCCACGCGATCGAGAGCTCGTGCCGCAACAACGGGGGCATGCAATGCGGTCAGCGGGTCGGGCAGGCCGTGGCGTTCCAGGCAGCTGGTGCAAGGCGTCCGTCCTTGTTCGGGAGTGGCCTTGGCGGGACGATCGACAGCAAGACAGCCCGAGGGCACGTGCCAGCCAAGCCCCGGGTTGTCACGACGGGCGCGCCGTCCCAAGGGGCCTCGGCGTCCTTCGGAGGGTGGGGTGGCGCAGGTCGATCGGGCGGAGACGGTCTCTCTTTCAAGGACGTCGAGAACGAGCTCGGCGTACGGTTCCGTGTCGGTCGCAGTCGTGGAGGTCCGTTCGCTGGCGCACCGACGATCTCCGTCGACTTCGATCCTGCCCAGAGCGCCGAGACGGGGTCGCTTGCCTTCGGTGGTCCCGTCTCCAAGTCCCTAATACGCGGCTGTCGGACGCTGTGCGCTCGGGCGGGCGAGAAGGCCAGCGGGGCCGTTCGCGGACTCTTTGGGCGAGGCGCTGACGATGCCGCGAAGGGTGCGTCGGGGTTCGATCAAGGTTTCGCCGTAGGCGCAGGGTTCCGGTCGTTTAGTCAGGCCAAGCGCGTCCTTGGGCCGGCCGGCGAGGGCAAGCATTGGCACCACCTTGTTGAACAGACGCCGGGCAACGTCGGGCGGTTTGGCCCGCAGGCGGTCCACAACACCGGCAACCTCGTACGTCTGGATATCGCAGTCCACCGCCAGGTCAGTGGCTACTTCTCATCCAAACAGCGCTTCACTGGGGGCCAGACGGTCAGGCAGTGGCTGAGCGGCCAGTCGTACGCGAGGCAGCAGCAGTTCGCTCGCGAGAAGATGGCGGAGTTCGGGGGATGATGGACGGTTTCGACATCACCCGCGCGACGCTGGACGAGCTCACGCGCCGGTATGTCGACGCTGCGGCTGCGCACCAGGAGGCAAGTGATGTGGGCAACCACCGAACGGCGAACCCGGCGCACGACATCGTGGCGGCCGTTTATGGAGAGCTCCGGAGGCGCGGGCAGGCAGATGCGTTGGCCCCTCTACTTACTCACGAGAATCTCGGCGTTCGCAGCTGGGCCGGCGCCCACGCGCTTGAGTTTGCTCCGCATGAGGGCGAGCGAGTCCTAGAGGAGCTCAGCCGTGATTCCGGGCCAGTTGGCTTCGAGGCACGAATGACCCTGCGGACGTGGCGCGAGGGGGAACTTCACTTTCCGTAGTTCGACTTCTGGCCGCTCGAACGTCGGGCGCTCTCCTCTTCGGAAGCGCGGTGGCCCCGTGAGTGTTTCTGCGGCGGCTTGACTCCGGCCTGCGGTGCAGCTCTTGCGGCCGGCTTACGCCCCGCTGGCACCAAGGAGTGGTGACGCGGCCTACGACAAGGGTGCCGCGACAGTCGCGGCGTTTCCTACGGTTTATCGCTAGAGGTGGGCGAGCGTCGCCATTTGGCCGGGGTGCATGGCCGCGGCGCAGAGGGTTTACCGGGTCGCTACAACGCGCGGTGGCGCAAGTTCATTGGTGCGAATCCAAACGCGTCGGCGAAGGACGTGTACCAGTTCGGTGGATCGCTGATGGACGAGTACGGTTTGAGCGGATTGCCGATAAAGCGCTACGGGAGTAGGTGATGGATCCGATTCCGCCGTTTCGTCTTCGTCCAGAGCCGGCGACACCGGAGGCTGAAAGTCTGCCCGGCGTCGAATACGCGCCGGATGAGGTCGGCCGGCGCCATCAGCTGGGCGGCGAGCCGACGTGGTTGCAGGAGGATGCGACGCCCATCTGTCGGGAGTGCGGTAAGCCGATGACGTTCTATGGCCAGCTCGACTCGATCAACGACGACATCGTTCTCGCGGACGTCGGCTTGGTCTACGTGTTCGTGTGCTTCGATGACTTCACCTCGGCGAGCGCCATCCAATCCACGTGACGCTCGCCTAGGTCCCTGGTCGGGCCTCTGTGGCCCAGCACATCGCTGCGTGCGCCACCACTCGAAGCCCGGCTTGTAACCGCTGGGATCACCTTGCCTTGTCTTCGGCGCAGCTTCACGAATCTCCGCCTTCGTCCCAACGAACGCATTGCGGACTCGGACGGGCAGCCGGGAACGGGCCGGAGCCGGATCGGCACGGGTACGACGGGTAGAGCTCAGACATATCAGGGCAGGCCCCGCCTTCGTCGAGGGAGGACGAGCCGGAAATCGGTGCCTGAGCGTGCGCCGCCCTGGCCTCGCTAAACACAAAACGTCCTCTGGGCCCGTGCGCGCATCCACGGTCCGGGTGTGTCTGGTGCGCCAAGTCCTTCTCGACCGCTTTGGGACCTCGACGGTGTCGAGCTCCACCTTGGCGATGCCCGCCAAGTCCTGGAGCGTTTGCCTGCTGGGATTGCCCACACCTGCGTGACGTCCCCGCCCTACTGGGGCTTGCGCGACTACGGCGTTGACGGGCAACTAGGTAGCGAGCCGTCGCCGGATGAGTACCTGGCCAAGCTTGTAGACGTCATGCGTGGTGTGCGCCGAGTCCTTCGCGACGACGGCACGGTGTGGCTCAACCTCGGCGACAGCTACGCCAAGCGCGCCCACCACGACCCCGACAGCGTCTACTTCGCCGGCCTGAAGCCCGGCGACGTCTGTGGCATTCCCTGGGCGGTAGCCATGGCCTTGCGCGCCGATGGCTGGCACCTGCGTAACGACGTCATCTGGCACAAGGAGAAGGTCATGCCGGCCAGCGTCAAGGACCGACTGACGGTCTGTCACGAGTACATCTTCTTGCTGGCCAAGCAACGCCACTACGCCTACGACGTGGACGCCATCCGCGAGCCCCACGCCGAGTCCACGCTCAAGCGCATCGAGTACGGGCTCAAGCATCGCCACCGCGCCGACGCCGGCGTGGCTATCCCTCCTGTGGATACGACGAAAATGGGGACACGCTTCGCTCACCCCCTGGGTCGCAACCGCCGCACCGTCTGGCGGGTGTCCCCAACCTCCTACAAGGGCGCACATTTCGCCGTTTACCCGCCCAAGCTCATCGAGCCCTGCGTGCTCGCCGGGTGTCCTGCGGGTGGGGTCGTTCTCGACCCCTTCTTCGGGTCGGGAACGACAGGCCTGGTCGCGCGCGAACACGGCCGGCGCTGCATCGGCATCGAGCTCTCGCCGGAATTCGCCGAGCTGGCGCGGGCGCGGCTGCTGGACGAGCGGCCGGTACCGAGCAGCTGACCCGCGGCCAGCGCTTAGGTTCGCTCGGTGAGCGCGAGCTCGAATGCTTCGCGACGTCGACGCACCCTGCCTAGCGCGGTAACGGTGACCCCGGTCAGGTCCGTATCGGGCGCTACGCGTCGCCAGTCCCCAATCCCCTTGGGCAGGAACAGGCCCGGGCGGAGGTCGCAGACCGCCAGAGCCTGGCTGCCGTGGGCATCGAGCGCGTGCAAGCGCAGGCTCGGCCGGTCGTGACCCGACTCCGTTACCTCGCAACCCGAAAGCAGCAGCGCTTCGGCCGCGGTCTCGCGCACCAGCTGAGGAAGGCCCAGCGCCCACTCGAGTTCGGCCCCCGCGCCCTGAGACGCGAACTGGCGCCGGCCATGGGGGGTCAAGGTCTCGACGAAGCCACGAACGTGGATGGCGGCACCGGTGTTCAGGTGTGTGTCAAGGCGGGTAGCGGCCTCGGCCAGGAGCTCCTCCGCCGATGGAAAGTCCGGGCGGACGGGCTCTTGCAGGCTCGCGGGAGGACGCTCTTGGTCGACGCTTGCTGCCTTGACCTCGGTGAGGGCCAAGCCCAAGCGCGGCGCCAGCTCGAAGGCGTCGGAGTGGTCCCAGTCGATGGGATTGCGCAGCCGCGGCGAGCCGGACTCGCGGTCAACCGGCAGTGAGCGGGCGCGGCCGCGGCCGTCACCGCCAATGGCCGTGAGCACCACGTGCTCTTGGCGCCCTGGGTGTTCCTTAGCCCGCACCCCTTCCTTGGGAGCCACCCAGACCGGTTGGGCCACCAGCGCCGCCCGGGCCCGGCGCCCAATCACCTGTCCAAGCAAGTCGTCCCATGAGCCGGCGGCCACGGCCATGTCCTGGGCACACAGGTAGGGCGCGTCCACGGCCACGAGCCCTCCCTCCGTGTCGAGCACCGCAAAGGGCTCGAACTCTTGGCAGTCAGAGAACCTGAGCTCGGCTGGCGTGGCGTGGATGCAGCGAACGCCGGCCATCAGCAGGCGGTTGACGTCGAGGTCAGTGGAGGCGTTGTCGAGAGGCGAAGGCGGGTGCATGGGGTCCTTGGTCGGAGTAGTCCCCCGGACCCTGCGCTCTCGCCAGGCGGCTCTGCTGGGTTTCTTGCTCGCCCGTCGGGCGGGCTGGCACTGGGCTAGCCCGAACCGACCTCCTCGCGCTCGCCGGCTTCGGACAGGCACCCGTTGACGAGGCTCTTGTCCTGGGCTCGTTCGGTGCCGTTGTAGTCCACAAGGACGTTGCCCCGGAGCTCGTGAAAATTGGCGAACGGGTTCTCGTCTTTGCCGCCGTTGGCTTCAGTCTCCTCGTCGATCGATTTCACGCCCGTTGGCTTTCGTAGCTCAGTGTTGATTCGTAGGGCTTCCTTTCGGGCGGCCGCGGCGTTGGGGAAGAAGTAGATGTCGGCGAATTCAACATCCAGGAATCCGCCCCCCTGCTTCTTCACGCGCGCGTACAGCTTCTGGTCCGTGGTCTGGCTGTAGTCCTCGAGGACCTCGGTGCCGGCCTCGAGGCAGATCACGGGGTCGCTTGCCTTCATCGGTGGCCGCTCCTGGTCCGGTGAAGCCTCGGCCGGTTCGTCGGAGCTGCTGCTGGCAGCCTGTGACTTGCCACCGTCGTCCCCGCCGCAGGCGGCGATCGCAAACGGCAGCGCCAGTAGTGCCGTGGTGGCTAGCACCGTTGGCGAGCGACGGATGGAGCGGGTGAGCACGGCAGCCTCCCAGGCGATGGTCGTGGTCGGGGCGAAGCCGCCAACAAAGACGGTCCCGTTCGCTCCGGAACTGGTCCCCTCAGGTATACACCTAATGTGGTGGCACCGCCAACGTGTGTAGACACGATGGCAATCGACTGGGAGCGTGGCGCCGCGTGGCCGCCCCCGTTGTCTCCCGCGAGCACAAGGCCCTGGGCGCGGCGATACGCCGGCTTCGTGAGAGCCACGAGCCCCGCCTGTCCCAGGAACAGCTGGCAGACAAGACTGGCCTGCACCGCAACTACGTCGGGCGCGTAGAACGTGGCGAGCTCAACCTGTCCTTCGCGCGTATTGTCCGCATCACCCGCGCGCTAGACGCCTCCGTGTCCGAGCTCATGTCCGAGTACGAGCGCGAACTCGGCTGAGTCAGAGCTCGCGGCCTGTGCGAGGGAATGATCGCTAAGTCAAGACGGGGGGTTTCGTGAAGACGGTCGGGACTCCAGTCCTGGGGTTGTTCCTGGCCGCTGTAGTAGCCGCGTGCGGAGGTGAGTCCTCTGGTGACCGCGAGGGCAGGCCCGGCGGCGAGTTCACCGTGGCCTACAGCAGCCAGCCCGACTTCCTGGATCCTGCCCTCAGCTACACCGTGGACGGCTGGTCGGCCATGTGGAACGTCTACCTGCCGCCGGTGGGTTACAAGCATGCCGAGGGCAAGGCCGGGGTCGAGCTCAGCCCGATGCTCGCTGAGGAGCTGCCCAGGGCCTCCAAGGGCGGCAGGGTCTACAGCTTCACCTTCCGCGACGGGATCAAATACTCCGACGGAACGCCTCTCAAGGCAAGCGACTTCGAGCACACGATCAAGCGCGTGCTGCACCTTGTGTCCGGCGGGGCCTTCTACTACAGCAAGATCAGGGGCGCCGACGAATTCGCGAAGGCCAAAGATCCGAAACACGCCGATATCTCCGGCATCGAGACCAACGATGAAACCGGCCAGGTCAAGATCACGCTGACGGAGCCCGACGGCACCTTCCCGTACATCCTCGGCCTGAACTTCTCGGGCGTCGTGCCCAGCAGCACGCCATTCAAGAACCAGACCACGAACCCGCCGCCCGGCACCGGCGCTTACAAGGTCGCCTCCTCGGACCCCAACCGCCAGTTCGTGCTCGAGAAGAACAAGCACTTCGAACCGATAGATGGTGTGCCCGAGGGCACGCCGAGCAAGATCACCTTCAAGATCGTCGCCAACCTAGATCGCGCCGCCCAGGACGTCATCCGCGGCGGTGTCGACGCTCTGCAGGATCCGCCTCCGGCCGACCTCCAACCAGAGATCAAGGCCAAGTACTCAGACCGCTTCGCCAGCTACACGACACAGTCGACCGACTTCTTCTTCCTCAACGAAAAGCTCCCACCGTTCAACGACAGGAAGGCGCGCCAAGCCGTGAACTACGGCATCGACAAGCCGGGCCTGGCCCGCCTCTTCGGCGGCGGTCTCTTCGAGCCGGGCTGCAACTTCCTTCCACCGGGGATCCCCGGTTACCAGAGAATCGACCCCTGCCCGTGGGGCAACCCGAAGGGCAAACCCGACCTCGAGAAAGCCCGAAGCCTGCTGCAAGCGTCTAGTTACAACGGCGAGACGGTCCGGGTGTGGGGCAACAACGAAGACCCGACCGAGAAAATCACCGTGGCATACGCGGACATGCTCAACGAGATTGGATTTAAGGCCAAACCGGCGATCGTCGACGGGAGCGTCTACTTCGCGACCATCGGCGACGAGAAGACCCGGGCGCAGACCGGGGTCGACAACTGGTTCGCCGACTTCCCGAGTCCGGCCAACTACATGGTCGTGGTCAATGGCCAGTCGATCCAGCCGACCAACAACCAGAACCGCGGCAACGTCGACGCGCCTGAGTTGACCGCCAAGATCAGCGAACTCCAGCGCACCCCCGATCAGGGATCGGTCGCTGACGACTGGGCTGAAGCCGACCGGATGGTGATCGAGGGTGCCCACAACGTCCCTTACGGACAGCGCAAGCTCACCACCTTCGTATCCGAGCGCGTGGACTTCGAGAAGTGCGCCTTGTTCCACCCGCTCTACCGCAACGACTACAGCGCTCTCTGCGCCAAGTAGGTCCGCAGGCCCAGACGCGACACGCCCGCCGGCTTGTTCGCCAGTCACTTCCGCGGCTGGATTGACGCCGGTATTCGCAACCTCTTTGACGTTACGGCGCCCCCTGACGCATCCGATTGAGAGGCCTTCTGAAGGGCCTGAGCGGGGACCCCCGGCGAGTGGTCTGCGACAACGACGGCGGCATGACTAGCGGCGTCCGCGCGCTGTACGCGCAGCCGAGCTCTACCGGTGCGATGGCATCTCAAGCGCGCCTACGCCAAGACATCCGAGAGTTCCTCCAAGCCAACGGCGGCGCCCCCGCAGCAATCGCCGAGCGATCGTCGACCACGGCGGCATCGCGTCCCTCCAATGAGTCCGTCAGCAGTGCCTGGATGCGCCGCCGCCGAGTGGGTCGCTGGTGCAGCAGCCTTCGCCGCGCCAGGCTTCCCGGCCCTCCTTGACCGCGACGCCGGCGATCAGGAGACCGACCACCGGGTCTAGCCACCAGGCGCCGAACAGGGTGTTGCCGACTAGGCCGAGGAGGAGCGCTCCCGCGAGGTAGGCGCAGAGCATGTTCTGACGGCCCTCGCCCTTGGTAGCGGCAGACCCGAGGTGGTCGGCGAGGCGCTGCTTGGCTATGCCGAGGTAGGGCATGACCACGAGGCTGGAGGCGCTAAGCCCGATGCCGAGCCAGCTTGTCTCAGCGTGCTCGGCTTGGATGAGGGCCTGGATCGACTCGAACCCCACGTAGGGCGCGAGCACGAAGAACTGGACCGCCACGAGCTTCTGCGCCCGGGTCTCGGCGGCTTCGCTGAAGATGCGATGTCCGGTGAAGCGCCAGACGATGATGACGCTGGCAAAGCCCTCGATCGCGCTGTCAATGCCGAACCCGATCAGTGCCACTGAGCCAGCGAGGACGCCGGCGAGAATGGCGATCCCGCCCTCCAAGGTCATGTAGGCCAAGCTCGCCCAGGAGAGGAAGCGCACGCGGGCCGCGAGATGCCGCCGCTGGTCATCGGAGAGCCGCGGCACGGCAGGCGCCACGGGAAGGACGTGGGCGCTCACGTCGCCACCCGCGCGGTGCTCGGTATCACCGCACCGAGGAGGGCACTCCCTGCGTCCGTCAGCGAGTACATGACCATCTTGCCGTCACGGCGCGAGCTCGCGAGTCCTGCAGATCGCAATGTCCGGGCGTGATGAGACACGAGCTTGTCTGAGCGCTCGCACACCCATGCCAGGTCGCACAGGCACATCTCTCCGCCGTCTCGCAGCGCCACCGCGACCAGAAGACGAGTCGGATCCCCCAGCGCCTTCGCGGTCTCGGCAGCCGCGATCAGAGAGCTGTCGTCAGGGCGCGCCTGCCTGACCGCCTCGGCCTTCGGCATATCGAGGCACAGCAGGTCGCAGGAGCCAGGCTCACCAGTCACACTAACATTCTAACGCTCGTACGAACGAGGAGGGTGTAGGTCCGAATCGGCCCCGGGAAACGACAACGGCGCCACACAGAGGCGCCGTTGAAAACCCTACAACCACCTGACGCTAGCCGCCAGGGTTCACGCTGCGAATATAGCGCAGCATTGACGAGTTGACCGCGTTTTCACGAAGAGTCCACTGAGTCCAGTCAGCCACGATGGTTTCGCCCGAAATTAGGCAATCAGCTCCGGGGCGTCTGGCTCTCGCCAGCTGTGTAGCCCGTTCACCCTAGAGGCGTTCCTTCGTCAGCTTCCTCTCCGCTATCCGCCAACGGGCGGTCCCGTTTCCTAAATGGCTACGCGCTGCCGTACGGGTGGCTAGCTACGCATCCTCGTCACAGCTAGGACCTGGAGAACCAGATCGTCGCTATGAGTTGAAGGACTCCGATGACTAGAGACGCAATTGCGACCTCCAGCACTTCATCCACCTTGGTTGTGAGTTTCCCATCCTGACCATCAAAGCAACGGAAACCGCTTTTCGATCCTCGCCGTACGAACGAGATGCCGGCCACAGCCGTAGCGGTCGCCGGCGGCGACCTGTTCGGATCCCAGCTGTCAGGCGGGGCCTCCCGACTCGGAATCGTCAGCAACACTCAGGAAAAGTTGCGCAATTGGAGCTCGCGGACTAGGTTGATCGTCGTGAAGCGGTCCCTGCTCGCAGCTCTTGGCGTAGCAGTCTTCGCACTTTCGGCCTGTGGGGACGACGATGGTGGCGGGGACGCGCCGGAGTCAGGCGGGGGCGCACCGGGACCAGCGGGCCCGGTAGCCGACGAAGGATGTCCAGACGATCATCCGCGGCGGTGGGCCAACAAGGTTCTGGTTGCCTACTTCCGCGCCTGCGGTACCGAGGATGCGACATCGATCGTCGTGATGAACACGTCTTCTTCGGCCACCCTGGCAATAAGCGCCGCTGACCCAAACGACCCTGTAACGCTGCAGGCAGACACGCCCCCTGCGCCGTCGTCTTTCGCCGACCTCATCGTCCGGTCCGCCGTTTCTGACCAGTGTGTCGATACCCCGGCGGGCTCTTGCAACGTGCTCCCGGGCCGCAGGCTCAACGCCACCGGCACGGCACCGGTTGGGATCTCCGTGGAGATCAATCCAGTCATGACGGGTATTGCGACCGCCGCGAGTGCCGCTGGCGCTTATGCCGAGTCTCGGCTGCAGAGCCGGGCACTGCGATTCAAGGGCAGTGTCGTCGCCTGCGGAACGTCAGTGAAGGATTTCCTGAGTCAGGGTGAATACATCGAGGACTCCATCCGTACGGCCTTCCGCCTCGGTAGCTGTGCCAGCCTTTACGACCAAGTCAACGCTGAGCTGGGCAGGGCGCCGGCTACCCCCGACGCTGAGATCAATTCAGCATTCCGGAGGGTCGGTCGCTACACGAAGAACCTGCGCGAGGACTTCTACATCAACGCGCTGGCCCGCATCGTGTTTCGACGCCACTGACGCACCTCGACGTCCATAAGAGTTCCGCTTGTCGAGTACGTCGCCGCTCCTATAGCGGACGGTCGCGCCTAGGTTTGGCGTGGCGTTGGGTTCGCATCCCGCGTTCCGGTCCCGGTTGGGGCACACCATATGTGGTGTTACTGCTCTGAACCCTACCGAAGGCGGTTTCTCATGACGCAGCACTCCAACCCCACCACGTCCCTGGCTGGCGGCAGCTGGGACCCAAGCAAGCCGCTCGTGCCGACTCTGGTCAGCGCAAGCGAGGGCGACGATGGAAGCGCAGGCACGGGAGCAGGTGACTCGACGTGGCTAGTGGTGGTAGTCGTCGACACCGACAGCCAGGCCGAGGGCCAGACGCTGGCCGAGGCCTTTGAGCGCGTGCTCCCGGACATCTATCCCCAGGGACCGGTGGTCACGGCCGAGCGCGTAGTAGTGGCTCTTTGCCGAGAGGCGGAGGATGTCCTGGAAGCTGCGCTCGGGGTTCTGCATGAGCTCGACCTCTGGGGATTTGACGCCAATGGCCTGCTCGCAGGCCGGGAGGGGGCGCCGGCGCCGGAGCTTGCCCTGGAGCGGGTGGCGTGAACACCGGCTGGGGTCGGCGGGCGCTTGCGCTCGCCGGCCTCCCGCCGATGCCGATGCCTATCGGAGAAACCGGCGCGGGGTCGGATCTGCGCCCACAGTCGCTGCATGGGTCGAGCACGAGGCATGACACTGGCGGCTCCCAACCGGCGCAGCCCGGCGCGACCGGCATCCCCCTACCGTTGGACGGCCGGGCGCTTGCGGGCCGAGCTCGAAGGCTTCTTGGCCAACGAGTACGCGCACCCGACAGCCTGGCCGCGAGCGACGGAGTTCGAGTCGCTCGGCCGCTCGGATCTGCGCCAGGCGATCAAGCGCCATGGTGGCGCCACTTTCTGGGCGCGCACACTCGGCCGCCAAATGGATCCACGCCAGGAGCGCAGTCCCTACCTCGATGCGGATGCGCGGGCCGATGCGCAGGCGGTGCTGGCCGCCTTGGGCGCAATCCCGGGGTCGCCGCGCCTGCGCGAACTCGGCTACAGCCGTTTGGCTGGCTACTTCAAGCGCTGCGGCGGCCGCGCCGCTGCTCTAACCGCCTTGGGAATACCGGTGGACTATCCAGGAAGCCGACGTTCCCCCGAGCAAGACCCGCAGATACTGCAGGACCCGGGCGAGGCCCGCGAGCTCGCCGCTCTCAAGCAAGCACGGGAAGTGATCGCGCGCCACGGGCGCCTGCCTGGCCGGCGCCTTCTGACCCAATGGGGCTATGGCCAACTCGGCTTCTACATCGACCGCAATGGCGGGGTCGTCGCGTTCTGCCAACGCAACGGCCTCACCCGGTAAGCCCGCCTAAGACCTCAAGCGAAATTTCTTGTCGATTCTTCCGGGATCGCCAGTTATCGGCCCTATCTTCGGATGAAGCGCGGACCCGAATCCCTCCGCTCCTCGATCGCCACCACCCCATCGAGGAGCAATAACGTGTCCACGCCCACACCGCCGAACCCGCCCGACGACCCAACCACCGACCAGGTCTCGGCCGACGTCGCCGCAAGCTCTGACGCAGCCGCGTCACCGGCTGGCAAGAAGAAGAAAGAGCCCAAGCAAAGCCGGCGGCGGTCCCCCGGCTACACCGCTCGCCCGCATCGCGTGGCCTGCGAGAAAGCCTGTATCCGCTACAAGGTCCGTCGACAGCATCCCAAGTGGGACGACGAGGCCGTGGAGACCGAAGTCGAGCTTCGGTTCCTGGACCTCATGCCCTCAGACCCCTTGGTCCGCAAGCAGTACGAGGCGACTGCGCCCGTCTCCACCTGCCCCGACCGGCGGGACATCTATGAGCTGGTCGAGGTTGCGGCCATGCGCCGCCTAGACCTGGGGCAGCAGTTCGAGTCCAAGCTGCGCTTCTGCGGCGATGGCCGGCCCACCGACCGCTTGGTCAGCACCACCATCTTCCAGCGCAACATCTGGGAGACCGGTCGCCCCGAAGTCCTGCGGTACCTCAAGGAGCTCCAGTGCGACTACCGCCTCTTGCACTGGGCCTATGACTGGCCCATAGAGCGTGGCGAGGCCCGCCACTTCACCAACACCTACAAGACCATGAAGGCCGCCCTTGACCGACGGCCAGACGAGGAGTGCGTGTACATCAACCTCCAGGCCATCAAGGAGCTGCAGGAATTGACCGGCTGCCAGGACATCGGCCGCTGGGTGTCCATCGACGGGACCGACATCCCCGCCCCGCGCGAACAGCGCCAGTTCGACCCCGAGTTCCCGGAGGAAGAGCAGTTTCTGCGCCGCGGACTCGAGGACGCCGACTTCGCCCACCACGGAACCAAGGGCTTCACCAGCAAGTCCTGGCGAGGACCCCGCCTCATCGTCCTCATCGACATCCTCACCGGGCTCCCGCTGGCCTGGGTGGTCAAGCAAGGAACGCGCCCCGAGTTCGAGGCCCTGGCCGAGCTGCTCACGCTGACCTTTCGCCACTGGCCGGAGTGGTCGCCCGAGGCCCTGGTCGCCGACGCTCATTTCGACAACGACCCAAGCCATCGTCTCTGCGAGGAACGCTTCGGCATCCACCTCGTCAGCAGCCGCTCGGGGACCGTTGATGCGACCCATGACTGGGCCGACAACGGAGGCACGCCCAAGTGCGCCAAGCACGGCGACATGCGCCTAGTCCAGTCCGAAGGCTTCGTCGACGTCGCCGCCCGGCGCAAGCGGGGCATGGAGCCGGGGGAGGCGGCCGACCTGTCGAAGGCCGCCTTCCGCTGGGAGTGCGTCGGCGACGTCGAGGACCCGCAGGCCCCGCCGTGCCCGGTTGGCGCCCGCACCATGTGGAAAACCAATCCCCGGCTGTACACCTACTTCCCGCGCCAGGGTGTTCACAAGACTCGTGTCGCGCGCCGTAAGGCGCTGATGCTGCGTCGCAATAGTTCGGAGTCACTCAACTCGGCCTTGAAGGGGATGGGCATCGGCCTCAAGGGGCAGTCGGTCGCCCGCTGGGTTTCTACTGACCAGCAGATGCGTTGGCTGTTGGGCGGAACCCTGCTCGGCTTCACCTTGCGCCGGCTGGCTCACGAGACCGGGGTCTACAAAGAGGTCCACGCAGAGGCCGAGGCCAAGGGGTTGCTGACAGCGAGTGTGCCCACCGCCGGGGACCTGGAAGAGGTTGCCGAGCGGTTGAAGCGACGTGCCGCTGGCGCCGACGACGCTTCGGCTTCGGCCGCCGCGTGAGTTACCTCGCGCCGTCGGTGTTGCCGTCGACCTGTGCCCGGTCACTCGACTCTTCTCGATGCCCGCACGCGGATTCCAGGCTTGTGGGCGAGTGGTAATGCGCCAGCCTCGGTTCGAACTTTCGCTAATCCAGGGCCAGCCGGGCGGAGAGAACTCGGACTGACTTTCGCTAACTCAGCGAGCGCCTAGGAAAGCGCTAGGAGCGGGGGAAAGATTCGCTAGTTCAAGGGCGCTTAGTTTGCTAAGCGCCCTAATGGGCCGTGTAGGGATCGAACCTACGACCTTGAGATTAAGAGTCTCCTGCTCTACCAACTGAGCTAACGGCCCGAACGGGACGGGAAGGCTAGCGACACCTGAAGCG
This sequence comes from uncultured Thermoleophilaceae bacterium, assembly GCA_963825775.1. Lineage (GTDB taxonomy): Bacteria > Actinomycetota > Thermoleophilia > Solirubrobacterales > Thermoleophilaceae > JAAYBF01. Next base: position 256,552 of record CAWGUV010000019.1, read on the forward strand.
CCCGCGCCGCGCGGCGGCCATTAGGTTGGTTCGAGCGAGACCGAACTCCTTCCTATCTGGCCAGTGCCGCACGAGTACCGAGCCTCGTGGGTCCCGAAGGGTCGGTCAGTCGCTCCAATCACGTCGCCGGTGAACTTGGGGAGACTCGGGGTGTCGGTTTCCTGTCGTCGCAGACTCACCACCCGGCGCCCTTGCGCATTAGGCGTGAAGGCCTCTGACTCGATCTCCACCCTTTGCACACCTGGTACGGCACAGCTGCCGGCGCTGACGTCGATTGTCTGCGTCTGGCCGGGTGCGACACGAAAGCGATCCAGTAACCGTTCCGGCCGGCGGACGAAGCGGACCGCCAACCGGCGGCGGAGAACGACCCGCCCGGGTCTACCCCTTCTTGTCGCCCGCCGGCAGACGAGGGTGAGGAGAGTCTTGCCCTCTCGCGCGAAGGGACTGACCAGAAAGTAGAACTGAGTCCGGCGCAGTGTGTCAGCGAACCCTGGGTGTCCGGGAATGCCGACGGGATCGAAGACAAAACGCAGGGGTTTCAGGTCAATCGTCTTTCTCAGCAGCAAGTGTCGGCCGTTGCGCGACGGAATGACGAACCCGTAGCGACTTCGGGCACCTACCGCGCGCCGACAGGCGGGCCACGAGAGATAGGGCCCTCCAGGGCCTCTGTACTTCCGGCCAATGACAAGCTTCGACGGCGTGAGGCGTGGGCTCGAGGCCCGAGCTGCGCCGCTCGGCGCGGGTCGTTGCCACCCACTCGCTACGGACGAACCACCAACCGTGGGACCTGTCCACGCGAGTGCCAGAGCCAGGGCCCCGCCCGCGACGACAACGCCGCGTCTCATCCCCGCTAGTGATCGTTCATCAGCTCGACCGAGCGTTCCAGGCCGGTGAGTGTGAACAGCCGGCGCAGCGTCGGGCTGGGGTTGGCGAGCGCTACCGAGCGCCCCGAGCGCTCCGCCTGGCGGGCCATGTCAACGATCGCGCGCAGTCCGCCTGCGTCGATGAACTCGAGCTGGTTCAGGTCGAGAACGAGGCGTCCGGGGTCTGCAAGATCCGCCACAGCGCGCTCGAATCGCGGAACGGTCGCACGATCGAGCTCGCCTACAACAGCCATGCGAACCCCTTCGCCGCCCTCTTCCGTGAGTTGGCAGTTGAACGGGGTGAGTGCTTCGATCGGGCCACCCTAGGGGCGATCGGGCGGACGCGCCACGAGTTTCTTCCCAGATTGCGGTATGAAGGCCGGGTGAGCGAAGAGCTGGCCAGTCTCGACGGCACGGTCGCGCCGGCGGCGGAGACCTCCGTCCCGATCACCGACGAGGGTTTCCTGCGGGGCGACGGCGCCTTCGAGGTCGTGCGCGTCTACGGCGGCGTTCCGTTCCTGCTCGACGAGCACCTCGACCGGATGGAGATCTCGGGCGCGAACCTGCGCCTCGAGGGCGGTATCCAGCGCGAGGACTTCGAACGTGAGGCGGGCGAGCTGCTGAGTGAGCGCGACGCCGGCGGATTCGACGGCTGCCTGCGCCTCGTGCAGACCCGCGCCGGCCACCGGCTGCTCGTCACCGAGCCGCTCCCACAGCCGCCGGAGCGCCTGCGCTGTGCCTTCGTCACCTACGCACCCACACGCGTGCTCGACAGCGTGAAGTCGCTTTCCTACGCGGCCAACATGCTGTGCACGCGCATCGCGAAGGAGCGCGGCTTCGACGAGGCGCTGCTGGTCACGCCGCATGGTCGCGTGCTCGAGGCTCCCACCTCGTCGCTGTTCTGGGTCGACGGCGAGGGCAAGCTCTGCACCCCGCCGCTGGACGACCACATCCTCGCGTCGATCACGCGCGCCCACCTGCTCGACCTGCTCGACGTCGAGGAGCGCTCCGTGACGAAGGAGGAGTTGCTCGACGCGCAGGAGGCGTTCATCGCCTCGACGACGCGCGAGGTGCACTCGATCTCGGCGATCGAGGAGCGCGAGTTCCCGGAGACCGGCGAGGTCACGCGCAAGGCGGCTGCGGCGTTCCGAGCGCACGTGGACGAGCTCCTGGCTTGAAGATTCTCACCGTCATAGGCAACCGGCCGCAGTTCGTGAAGGCGGCCGCCGTATCGCGCGTGCTGCGCGAGGAGCATGAGGAGCAGATCGCACACACCGGGCAGCACTACGACGACGAGCTCTCGCGGGTGTTCTTCGACGAGCTCGGCGTGCCCAAGCCGGATCGCGAGCTGAACGCGGGCGGCGGCTCCAACACCGAGCAGACCGCCCGCATCCTCGGCCTGCTGGAGGGAGTGCTCGCGGACGTCGCGCCCGACCTGGTGCTGGTCTACGGCGACACCAACTCCACACTCGCCGGCGCGCTCGCCGCGGCCCAGGCTCGGGTGCCGGTGGCGCACGTGGAGGCCGGCATGCGCTCCTTCGACCGCGCGATGCCCGAGGAGCTGAATCGCGTCCTGACGGACTACTGCAGCGACCTCCTGCTCTGCTCCACGGAGACGGCGATGGCGAACCTCGAGCGCGAGGGGGTGGCCGGAGAGGCGCACCTCGTGGGCGATGTGATGGCCGACGTCTCGCTCGCGTTCCGGCCGATCGCCGACGAGCGCTCCACGGCGCTGGCCGATCACGGCCTCGAGCCGGGGGAGTACCTGCTGGCCACCGCGCACCGGGCCGGGAACGTGGACGAGCCCGAGCGGCTCGCGAGGCTCGTGGCGCTGTTCGAGGCGCTGCCGGCTCCGATCGTGCTGCCCCTCCATCCGCGCACCGCCGCCAGCCTCGACGCCGCCGGGTTGCGCGAGCGGCTCGCGGAGGCGGTCACGCTGCTCCCGCCGCTGGGCTACCTCGACTTCATGAAGCTCGCGATGAACGCCCGCGCCGTGCTCACCGATTCCGGCGGTGTGCAGAAGGAGGCCTACCTGCTCGGCGTGCCGTGCGTGACCCTCCGCGACACCACCGAGTGGGTCGAGACCGTCGAGGCCGGCTGGAACACGCTGGTGGACCTCGACGCCGATGCCGCCGTGGCCGCCGTGGAGCGCCCGGCGCCGGGCGGGGAGCGGCCTGAGCTGTACGGCGGTGGCCGCGCTGCAGAGCGGGTCGCCGAAGTCCTGCGCGCAGCTTCCGAGCCTGGAGGGCTCGGTGGCCCTCAAAGGAGCCGGCAGGATGCCGGCTCGGGCTAATCTCACGACCATGAAGGTGGGCATTGTGGGGCTGGGCTACGTCGGCTTGCCGCTGGCGCTGGCCTTCGCCGAGGAAGGTCATGACGTGGTCGGCGTGGACGCCGACCAGCGGCGCGTGGCCGCGATCGGCGCGGGGGAGAGCTTCATCGAGGATGTGCCCTCCGAGCGGCTGGCCGCCGCGCGCGACCGGATCAGCGCGAGCTCGAGCTACGACGCGCTTGCGGACGTGGAGGCGGTTTTGATCGCGGTGCCCACGCCGCTCACCCCCAACCGCGAGCCGGACCTCGGTCCGCTGGTGGCGGCCGGTACGTCGCTGGCGCGGGTGATCAAGGCCGGCCAGCTCGTGGTGCTCGAGTCCACCACCTACCCGGGCACCACCCGCGATCGGCTGGTGCCGCTGCTGGAGGAGTCCGGGCTTGCGGCGGGGCGCGACTTCAACGTGGCCTTCTCGCCCGAGCGCGTTGATCCCGGACGTACCGACCACACGTTGCGCAGCACTCCTAAGGTCGTGGCCGGGCTCACGCCAGCGTGCCTGGACCGCGCCGTGGCGCTGTACGAGCAGGTATGCGACGAGCTGGTCACCGTCTCGAACCCCGAGGCCGCGGAGCTCTCGAAGCTGCTGGAGAACGTGTTCCGGTCGGTGAATATCGCGCTGGTGAACGAGCTGGCGATGCTGTGCGACCGCATGGGGATCGACATCTGGGAGGTCGTCGACGCGGCCGCCACCAAGCCCTACGGCTTCATGCGCTTCGACCCCGGCCCCGGCATGGGCGGGCACTGCCTCCCGGTCGACCCCTTCTACCTCTCGTGGAAGGCGCGCGAGTACGGCCAGCCGACCGAGTTCGTGGAGCTGGCGGGCGAGGTGAACCAGCGGATGCCGGAGTTCTGCGTGGAGCGGATCGCCCGCGCGCTGAACGACCACTCCAAGCCGGTGCGAGGCTCGCGGATCGCGATCCTCGGCGTTGCCTACAAGCCGGGCGTCGGCGACCTGCGCGAATCGCCGGCCCTGAAGATCATGGGCATGCTCGACACCAGTGGCGCCGACCTCGTCTACCACGACGACCATGTGCCCGAGCTCGCGGAGTTCGACCTCTTTTCCGAGCCGCTGGACTCCGCGCTCGAGGACGCCGACTGCGCCGTGATCGTGACTGCCCATCCGGGTCTCGACGTCGAGCGGGTGGTTCGCGACGCGGCCCTCGTCGTTGACTTCCGCGGCGTCACGCGCGGCCTCGAGGCACCCAACCTGGTGCGCCTGTGAGCGACTCCGTGACGGTCGGGGTCGTCGGTCTCGGCTACTGGGGCCCCAACCTGGCCCGCAACTTCGATCGCCTCCCGGGGACCGAGCTCGCGTGGCTGTGCGACGGGTCGGCCGAGGTGCTCGAGCGGGTGGCAGCGGCGTTTCCCGATACTCGGGCGGCGGGTGACCTCGACGACCTCTTGGGCGACCCGGAACTCAACGCCGTCGCGATCGCCACGCCCGTGCCCACACATGCCGATCTCGCCGAGCGGGTGCTGGCGGCGGGCAAGCACTGCTTCGTTGAAAAGCCGCTGGCGCAGTCCGCGGCGGATGCGGAGCGCGTGGTGGAGGCGGCGAAGGAGGCCGGCCGGGTGCTCATGGTCGGGCACCTTCTGGAGTACCACCCGGGCCTCGAGGCGCTTGGCGACATCGCCGCGGGCGGGGAGCTCGGCGACATCCACTACATCTACGGCAATCGCCTGAACCTCGGGAAGCTGCGGTCGGAGGAGAACGCTCTCTGGAGCCTGGGCGCGCACGACGTGTCGGTGGTCCTGCGGCTCGCGGGCGAGGAGCCCTACGAGTGCACCGCTGTCGGCGAGTCCTACATGCGCGGCGGGGTGGAGGACGTTGTCTTCTGCTTCATGCGCTTCCCCTCCGGCCTGGCCGCGCATCTTCACCTTTCCTGGCTGGATCCCCACAAGGAGCGCCGCTTCACCGTGGTGGGGTCGAAGAAGATGGCCACCTTCGACGACATGGAGCTCGAGCGAAAGCTCACCGTCTACGACAAGGGCTTCGACGAGGACTTCACCTCCCACGGCGAGTACATCGCCCGCTCCGGCGACGTCTACAGCCCGCGGGTCGGAAACGAAGAGCCGCTCCGGATCGAGTGCTCGCACTTCGTCGACTGCGTGCGCGACGGCACCAAGCCCCGCTCCGACGGCGAGAGCGGCCTGCGCGTGGTGCGCGTGCTCGAGGAGCTTCAGGGGTCGCTCGACCGGAGCCGCCGTGCTCAGGCCGTCTGACCGCGCCCCAGGCCTGCTCCTCGGGGAGGAGGTCGTGCTCCCGCCGACGGTCGAGGTGGGCGGGAACGTGGTGATCCACGAGGGCACGGTGGTGGGCGGCGAGGCCACCATCCAGGACGGCGCGATCGTCGGCAAGCCGCTGGTGCTCGGCGCGCAGTCCAACGCCCCGCGCAAGGAGCCGGCTCCCGCCGAGATCGGCCCGGGCGTCACGATCTGCGCCGGCGCCGTGGTGGTCGCGGGCGCCCGGATCGGAGCGGGCGCGGTGATCGGCGACCAGGCACACGTGCGCGAGCGCGCGGTGATCGGCGAGGGGACCGTGGTCGGGCGCGGCTCGGCCGTGGACAACGACGTGACGATCGGCGACAGGGTGCGCATCCAGACGGGTTGCTACATCACGGCCTACTCGGTGATCGAGGACGACGTCTTCGTGGCGCCGGGAGTCACACTCACCAACGACGACACCATGGGCCGCCACGCACCGGACCTCGAGCTTCGCGGTGCGACGCTGCGCCGGGCATGCCGGGTGGGCGGCGGCGTCGTCGTGACCCCGGGGGTGGAGATCGGCGAGGAGGCCTTCGTCGCGGCGGGCGCCGTGGTGGTGCGCGACGTGCCGGCCCGCGCGGTGGTGATGGGCGTGCCCGCGCGCGAGGTACGCGAGGTGCCGGACGAGGACCTGCTGGAGCGGTGGCGATGAGGCTGCGCAAGCAGCCGCTCACGCTCGGGCGGGGGACCCTGGTCCTCGGCGCGCTTGCCACCGCGGCCGTGGCGGCGGTCGTGGCCGTCGAGATCGGACGCGTGTGGAGCCGCGGCAGTGCGCCGCCGCTCACAGAGGCCGACGACGCGCTCCAGGCCGCCGCCGAGGCGGTCGCCGAGACCGCCGAGGTCGCCAGGACCGGCTACCGCCAGGTCTCCACGCGGGAGAACGCGATGTTCAACCTGCTCACGTCGTTCTTCACCGCCTTCGTGCTCGCGCGGAGCATTACCACGCTGCTGCGCTCACGCCCGCGCGTCGGCCCGTTTCGCAGCATGCGGGTGGGTCGCCGTCACATCCACCATTTCGTGCCCGGCATCGTGATGGCGTTTACCGCGGGCGCCGCCGCGATCGTGACGCGCAACGAGGACCTCGAGTCCAAGCTCGCCATCCCCTTCGGGGTGGGCATGGGCCTCACCCTCGACGAGTCCGCGCTGCTGCTCGAGCTCGACGACGTCTACTGGTCCGAGGAGGGCATTCTGAGCGTGCAGATCGCCCTCGCGGTGGCCGCGATGCTGGCGGCGGTGGCGCTCGCGGGGCGCTTCCTGCGCCGCGGAGAGCAGGTCGTGCTCGAGCACGAGCCTGTCGCAGCTGAGAGATAGAGTGGCCGCGATGGACGACTCCGACGACAAGGGCCCGCAGAGCCCGACACCAGGGCCCTTTGGCCCCGGCTCACCCGGCTACGGCCCGGGGGGTGCCGACGAGCCCGAGAAGACTCCTGCGCCCGAGCAGCCCGCCGGGCCGCAATCGCCTGCTCCGCAGGCCCCACCTCCGCAGGCGCCGCCCCCACAGGCGCCACCGCCACAGGCTCCGCCGCCGCCCGCTCCGAGCGGCTACCCGCCGCCCCCGCAGGCGCCACCGCCGCCGCCCGGGCCCGAGACTCTCGGCACGCCGCCGCAGGCGCCCTCCTACGGTGGGCCCGTCCCGCCCGGAGGTTGGGACCAGCCGGCGGTTCCGGGTGTGCCACCGCTTCCGCAGCAGGGCGCTCTGGCCGGCTGGGGAGTTCGCTTTGGCGCGTCGGTGATCGACGGACTGGTCCTGCTCGTCCCGACGGCCATCCTGATCGTGCTGATCGTGCTCGTGGCCCTCAGCAGCGACGCCGGCGCCATTGTGGTCGGCGTGATCAGCTTCCTCGCCTTCGTCCTGGCCGCCTTCCTGTACGCGCCCCTGCTGATGCGCCGCGAGGGCGTGCACAACGGCCAGACCTGGGGCAAGCAGGTGGTCGGTATACGTGTGATCCGCGACAGCGGCCAGCCGTTCGACTTCGGCTCCGCGGCGCTGCGCGAGATCGTGGTCAAGAACCTGGCGGTGGGGATCGCGTCATCGATCATCCCGCTCATCCCCTGGCTCCTGAACTACCTCTGGCCCCTCTGGGACGACCAGAACCGCGCGCTGCACGACATGGCGTGCTCGACGCACGTCGTCAAGGCGTAACGCCGCTCAGGCCGCGGCGGGGGCGCGCAGGCGCTCGGACGCGTCGGTCCAGATCATCTCGTCGCGAGCCGGGCCGACGCCCACCATCACGACGGGGATCCCCAGGTCCTCCTCGATGAAATCGATGTACGAGCGTGCGTTGGCGGGCAGTTCCTCGATCGTGCGGGCGGCGGTCACGTCCTCGTGCCAGCCGGGCAGCTCGACGAGCTCGCCCCTCGCCCGGTGCAGCACGGACTGGTGGTAGGGGAACTCGTCGAAGCTTGCGCCCTCGGGACCGGTGTAGCGCGTGGCAACCGGCAGAGGATCGATGCCCGTAAGCACGTCGAGCTTGGTGAGCACCAGCCCGGTGAGGCCGTTCACGCGTACGGCGTAGCGGAGGGCGACCAGGTCGAGCCAGCCGCAGCGGCGCGCTCGCCCGGTGGTGGTGCCGTACTCGCCGCCGGCGTCGCGGATGCGGTCGCCGACCTCGTCGTGGAGCTCGGTGGGAAACGGCCCAGCGCCGACGCGGGTGCAGTACGCCTTGCTGATCCCCCACACGTCGTCGATCGCCTTCGGCCCCACGCCCGCTCCCACGCAGGCGGCGCCCGCGACCGGGTTCGAGGAGGTGACGAAGGGATAGGTGCCGTGGTCGATGTCCAGCAGCGTGCCCTGGGCGCCCTCGAACACCACCAGCCGGCCCTCGTCGAGCGCCTTCCACGCGATCGGCGGCGTGTCGGCGATGTAGGGCGCCAGCCGGTCGCCGTAGGCGCGGTAGTCCTCGGTCATCTGGTGTAGGTCGAGGCGCGGGTCCTTGGTGAACTCGCGCAGAAGCTGGCGCTTGGGCTCCAGCGCGGCGGTGATCTTCTGCTTGAGGATCTTCTCGTCGAGCACGTCCTGCATGCGGATGCCGAGCCGTGCCGCCTTGTCGGCGTAGGCCGGGCCGATGCCGCGCTTGGTGGTGCCGATCTCGCGCTTGCCGAGCTTCGCCTCGCCCGCGTGGTCGAGCAGCAGGTGGTAGGGCATGATCAGGTGCGAGTTCGCTGAGATGCGCAGCCCGCTCAGGTCGATCCCCCGCCGCCGCAGGCCCTCGATCTCCTCGTTGAGCACGCGCGGGTCGACCACCACTCCGTTGCCCACCACGCACTGCTTGCCGGGGTACAGGATCCCCGACGGGATCAGGTGGAACTTGTAGGTCTGCCCCTCGCGGACGATGGTGTGGCCGGCGTTGTTGCCGCCCTGAAACCGGATCACGGCATCGGCCTGCTCGGCAAGGAGGTCGACCACCTTGCCCTTGCCCTCATCGCCCCACTGGGCGCCGACTATCACGAGTCCCGGCATCGCTCGGAGTCTAGGCCGCTACCGCATCGGCGGGATGCGCAGGTCCGGCCCCATGATCGGGATCGGCTCGCCGCAGATCTCTGTGAGGCGCGACACCGTCCGCACGCCCAGCTCCTCGCGGAGCTCCGCCATGTCCCACGAGTTGGTGGTGACCACGATCGAGCGCTGGTCCTGCCAGCGCTCGTTGACCAGCGAGTAGAACTGCTCGAGCACCCACTCTGTGCGCTTCTCGGCCCCGAGGTCGTCGAGCTGCAGCAGGTCCACGGAGGCGAGCCGCCGGAACAGGGCCATGTAGGAGTCGCCGCTGTCGGAGTCGTACGTGTCCTTGATCTCCGCCAGCAGCCTGGTGACGGGGTAGATTGCCACCGAGCGCCCGCGCTGCTCCGCGGCGTCGGAGACCAGCATCGCGAGCGAGGTCTTGCCCGTTCCGACGTCGCCCGCGAACCACAGCCCGTTGCCCTCGTCGAGGTTCTGCTCGATCTGCTCCACGTAGGTGCGCACGATCCGCAGCACCATCGGGTCGAGGTCGGCGATGGGCTTGCGGTCGAAGGAGACGCCCCGGAAGCGCTTCGGGATGCCGGTACCGGCGTTGCGGCTGATGGCGCGGCCGATCATCCGCTCGCGGCACTCGCACGGCTCGGCCAGATCGTCGTCGCGCAGGATCCAGCCGCTGCCGTCGCAGATACCGAGCCGACAGGAGGCGGGCTCGTTGGCCCCCGGGTCTGGCGCGGAACGCAGCACGTCAGCCGGCGGCCACGGCGGAGGCGGCGTGACGGTCGCGCGCGATGCTCACGAACTTCGGGTAGCTCTCGAGGAAGGTGAGCTCCACCTTTCCGATGGGGCCGTTGCGGTGCTTTCCGATCAGCACCTCGGCGACGCCGGGGTTCTCGGACTCGTCGTTGTAATAGTCGTCGCGGTAAACGAACATCACGAGGTCCGCATCCTGTTCGATGTTGCCCGACTCACGTAGGTCCGACATCAGCGGGCGCTTGTCGGGGCGCGCCTCTACCGCGCGCGAGAGCTGGGAGATGGCGACGACGGGGATGTTGAGCTCGCGCGCGAGGATCTTCAGGCCACGGCTCATCTTGCCGACCTGCTCGACGCGGCCGTCGCGGGGGTCCTCGGCGCGCATCAGCTGGAGGTAGTCGATGATCAGCAGGCCGAGCGGGTGGCGCTGGTGTAGGCGGCGCGCCTTTGCGCGCAGCTCCAGTACGCCGAGGTCGCTGGAGTCGTCGATGAACAGGGGCGCCTTTGAGAGCTTCTCGGTGGCTTGGAGCACCTTCGGCCACTGTTCCTCTTTGACGCGCCCCTTGCGCAGCGACTCGCCCTTGATCTTGCCTCTTGAGGCGATGAAGCGCTGGGCGAGCTCACCCTCGGACATCTCGAGCGAAAACAGCGCGACGGCCCTGCCATGATCGACGGCGGCGTTCTCGGCGATGTTGGCGGCAAGGGCGCTCTTACCCATCGCCGGCCTCGCCGCCAGCACGATCAGGTTGCCGGGCTGAAAACCGCCGGTGATCTCGTCGAGGTCGGTGTAGCCGGACGGGGTGCCGGTGAGCGAGGTCCCCTCCTTCGAGAGGCGCTGCAGCTTGTCGACCTCGAAGTCGAGCACCTCCTCGATCGACTTGAGCTGGCTCGAGTCCTCGTCGTGGCCCGCACGGAAGATCGCCTGCTCGGCCTGCTCGACGAGGGCGCGCGGGTCGCCTCCGTCGGTCATCACCTTCTCCTGGATGTCGCGGGCGCTGACCAGCAGCTTGCGCAGGATCGAGTGGTCGCGCACGATCTTGGCGTAGTCGCGCACCGCGTGGACGGAGGGCACGAGCGTGGGCAGCGAGTGCACGTAGGGCTGCCCGCCGGCCTCCTCCAGCTTGCCCTCGCGCTTGAGGTCGTCGCAGACCGTGATCGCGTCGATGGCCTCCGGCTCGGCCTTCTGCTTGAGTCGGATCATCGCCCGGAAGATGAGCTGGTGGCGGGGGCGGTAGAAGTCCTCCGGGCTCAGATGGACGTCGACGAGAATCTGGTCGAGCGCCTGCTCGGCCATGAGGACGGTGCCCAGGACCGCAACCTCCGCCTCCTCGTTCTGAGGCGGCACCGAGCCGCCGCCGTTCTGCTCCGCGGCACTCATGACGACGTTCCTCTGAGAACTAGCCGCGCGAAGCGCGGGCGTTCGGGGGGGTTGCAAAGGGGGGGCGAGTTCGCCCCCCCTTTGAGGGTTACTCCGCGGTGACGATCGTCTTCACGTCCGCCGTCACGCCCTCGGACACCTCGACGGTGACCATGTGCGTTCCGGTGGACTTGATCGGCTCGGAGAGGTGGACCTTGCGCTTGTCCAGCTTCACGCCCCGTGCCGCCTTCACCGCATCGACGATCTCCTGCGCCGTGACCGCTCCGAACAGGCGGCCGTCGTCGCCCGCCTGATGCGAGATGGTGAGCACGGTCTTGCGCAGCAGGGCCGCGTTCTCCTCGGCCTTCTCGGTCTGCTCCACCGCGGCCTTCTCCGCCGCCTCGGCCCGCCGCGCGGCATCCGCAAGGGACGCCGACGTCGCAGGTTGCGCGAGCTTGCGAGGCACCAGGAAGTTGCGCAGGTAGCCGTCCGCGACGTCGACGACGTCGCCGCGCTCCCCGAGCTGCTCCACCGGCTGGAGAAGGATTGCCTGAGCCATAACGAGCGCAGGATCCTAGCGGGGCCTGAGCCCCGCGGCGGACGTCCGCGACTTGCATGATCGCGCTTACCGAGTTCCGTAGGACCGCGTTACCGGATCAGAACGGGATGTCGTCTTCGCTGGAGCTGGGACCGCCGCTGGCGGGCGCGCCCTGGAAGTCGCTGGTATCGGCCGGGACGTCGCTCTGCGGGGCGAAGCGGGAGCCGTTGCCCTCGCCGCCGTCGCGGGAGCCTAGGAACTGCACGGAGTCGGCGACGATGTCCACGGACTGGCGCTTCTTGCCGGTCTCCTTGTCGTCCCACTCGCGCCACTCGAGGCGCCCGTCGATCGCGACCGGGCGGCCCTTCTCGAGGTACTGGGCAGCCGTCTCGCCCTGGCGGCCCCAGACGGTGACGTCGAAGTAGTTGGGCTTGTCGACCCACTCCTCGCCCTGCTTGCGGCGGGTGTTGCAGGCAACGCGCAGGGAACAGACGGACATTCCGCTCGGAAGCGAGCGCAGCTCCGGATCACGCGTGAGGTTGCCCGTGAGGACGACCCTGTTGATGTTGGTTGCGGCCATTGGAAGCTCCTTCGGACGTCTTTGAAGTTAGGACGATCGAGAGTACCCAGGGGGTCGGCGCGTTTGGGCGATCCCTGACAAGAAGATGCACCAATGTCGGGGGGTTTTCGCGCGCCGGTGGGTCCGGTGTGCGACTTGTAACGCCGGAAGGGGCTACTCGGCGGCGGGCGGCGCGGCCGGCGGAGCCTCGGGCTCGGCCGGAGCTTCGGGCTCGGCGGGAGCCTCCGGCGCGGCTGGAGCCTCCGGCTCGGCAGGCGCGGCCGGCTCGGCGGGCGCCTCCGGCTCGGCGGGCGCAGCCGGGGCCTCAGCCGGCGCAGGCGCCTCGTCCGACTCGGGCGGAGCGTCCGCGGCGGCGCGCGCGGCGACGCGGCTGCCGTCGGCCTCGTCCGGCCGCTGGGCGCGGATGGGCTCGGGCGTCGGCGGCACCGGCGGTGAGTTCGGGCCCTGGCGCACGATCCGGTAGCGCAGGACGCCGTCCATGATCTTCAGGTTGTGGTTGAGCTTGTCCAGGAGCGCGTTGTCGCCCTCGAACTGGAACAGCTGGTAGGCCGCCTCCGGCCTGTGGTCGATCTCGAACGCGATCTTGCGGCTGCCCCAGTCGTAGGAGCCCGCGATCGTGCCGCCGCTGTTGAGCAGCGTCTCGACCTCGCCCACGATCGCCTTCTGGCGATCCTCGGGGGCGCTCGAGTCGATGAGCAGCATCAGGTCATAGAGGCGTGGCATGGAACGGGCCAGACTAGCGGAGGGGGGCGAAATCCCACTGCGCGACGCATATCGGTGGCATGGGCGAGCTGCTGTCGCGGATCAGGTGGGTGAACGTCGCGCGGCTTGGCGCCGGGGTGGCGGCCATCGCGCTCGCGGTGGTGTGGGCGAGCCCGGACGAGCAGACCGCGGAGGTGAGGACGAGCCCCGCCAGTAGTCCCCCGATCGGGCCTCGCATCGAACCACCGCCCCCGCGGCCCGAGCGACCGCGGCCGCGACCCGCGCCCAGGCCGCGCGACCGCCGCGCTACTCGCCCAACCCCCGCTGCCCCGAGGCCGCCTATCCGCCACACCCCTCCACCGCCGGCGCCCAGACGCCCTCAGCCGCCGCGGATGGGCGAGTTCTCCCCCGATCCAGCGCACCGGCGGTAGGCTTCCGGCGTGGCTCGGTGGCGCCTGGGTCTGGCGGTGCTGATCGGCAGCGTGCTGCCGATGCTCGTCCCCGCCGCCTCGCACGCGGTCGGCTACGTCAACCCAGCGACGATCACGATCGCGGACGCCAACCCGTCCCCGTCGACGATCACACCTTCGGTGGACCCGAGCGCGAACCTCGTGGTCGCGTCGATCACGGTCACGCTGAACGGCTATTGGCACGGCCGCCCGCGGGACGTCGACGCCTACCTGGTCAGTCCCACCGGCAAGGCCGTGATGCTGATGTCCGACGCCGGCGGACCCTCGGCGATCGCGTTCGCCAACAGGAAGACGATGACCTTCAACGACGCCGCGCCGGGTCCGGTGCCGGAGAACGCCACGCCCGGGAACGGCGCCTTCAAGCCGACCGACTACGCGCCGACGGGCGACGGCCCGGCCGGCTACACAACGTCGCTCGCGAGCTTCAAGGGCGCCGCCGTCGCCGGTCCCTGGAAGCTCTACGTGAGCGACGACACCGCAGGCTCCGTGGGCAAGATCGAGAGCGGCTGGCGCATGGACGTCGCATTGACGTCCGCCGGCGGCGATCCGAACGACCCGCTTCCGTGCGAGGACGGCGTCGACTGCCCGAACGACGCGGAAAAGCCCCCGCCGCCCACCCTGATCAAGCCGGGCGGCTCCCTCACCATCGCCAAGTGGTTCGACCAGGGCGGCATCCGGGTGAAGGTAAAGGTCAAGAAGAGCGGCTCGACCGTCAGCGGCCGCGTGGTCGCGCGCACAAAGAAGGGCAAGAAGCCGCCGAAGAACCCGTTCGTGTTCGCCAAGGGCAAGGCCAGGAAGGTGAAGAAGGGGACCTACACGCTGCTGCTCAAGCCCACGCGGAAGAGCAGGTCGAAGCTGGCGAAGGCGTTAAAGAAGAGCACCAGGGTGAAGCTGAGCGCCAAGCTGAAGGTCGACCCGCCCGGCAGGGGCAAGGTGGCGGCCAAGACGCTGAAGCTCAGCGTCAAGCGCTGAGGGGGCTTCCGGCTCCACCCTTGCGCTCGATGTCCTTGAGCTGATCGTCAACCCAGTCCCCCGGATCGCGCGCCTCGACGACCCGCTTGAGCCCCTGGGCCCGCCACATGCGCTCGTCGGCGGACATCGTGAGCGCCCGGTGGATGGCGTCGGCCTGCTCCTGCACGTCGAACGGGTTGACCGAGAGGGCGAACTCGGCCAGCTCCTCGTGCGCGCCCGTGTTCTCGGACAGCAGCGACACGCCGTGGCGCTCGTTGACGAGCGGCCCCTCCTTCGCGATCAGGTTCATGCCGTCGAACATCGCGTTGACCATGAGCAGGTCGTAGTGCTTGTAGGCCGCGATCGCCTCCTCGAGGTTCTCGCGCAGCCGCAGCTCGATCGGCATCCAGTCGGTGGTGCCGTGCCGGTGGTTCACCACGGCCACGAGCGCCTCGATCCGCTCCAGGTACTCCGCGTACTCGGGCACGTCCTGGCGCGAGGGGATCAGGTGGGCGATGAAGGTGACCTGCTCCTTGAACTCCGGGTGCTGGTCGAGGAAGAGGTCGAAGGCGGCGAAGCCGCGCAGCACGTTCTTGGACAGGTCCGCGCGATCGACCCTGAGGATCAGGTGCTCGCGCCGGCGCCGCAGGATCTCGCGCTCGTACTCGTGGACGGCCGCCCTCTGGGCGTTGCGGCGGAAGGTCGCCGCCGAGATCGGCAGCGGGTAGGCGCGCACCCAGACCTCGCGGTCGTCGATCCGGACGATCCCGGCCTCCTCGTCCACCTCGAGGTCGAACAGGACCTTGCAGCACATGAGGAAGTTGCGCCGGTAAGCCCGAGTATGGAAGGCGACGATGTCGTTGGCGAGGATTCCCTCGAAGATGTCCTCGCGCATGTCGCGCGGCAGCACGCGCCAGGCGTCGGGCTGGGTCCAGGGGATGTGGACGAAGTGGTGCAGGAACGCATCGGGGCGCGACTCGCGGATGTACTTCGGCGCGGCGTACAGGTGGTAGTCGTGGAGCATCACCACCGGCGCCTCGACGCCGTCGATCTCCTCGAGCACGGCATCGGCGAGATCGCGGTTCACCACGCAGTAGCCCTCCTCGTAGGCGTCGATCTCCTCCTGGCGGATGTCCGGCGCGTTCGACAGGTCCCAGAGGTAGTGCTGGATGAACCACAGCATCGGGTTCGCCACCACGTTGTAGAACCACTCGTAGGCATCGGGGTCGGACTCGACGAGCCGGATCCGATAGGTCACGTCGTCGAGCTCGCAGTCGAAGGCGCCGCCGCCGTGCTCGCGCGCCGCCTCGGCGTCCTCGTCGGACATCGTGGACGCGATCCAGAGCGCGTCGCGGTGGTTCACGAGGCCGGTGAGGGCGGTCACGAGGCCGCCTCCGCCCCGCTTCGGAACCAGCTCCCCGTCCTCGGTCCTCTCGAAGGTCGCGGGGCCGCGGTTCGAGACGAGTACGAGTTGGGGGTCGGGAGTCATTGCAGGTCTTTGAAGATACGCAGCCAGTCGCGCAGGAGCCGTGGCGTCAGAAAATGCTGGCGCACATGCTCCTTCCCGGCTCGCCCGAGGAACTTCCCGAGCCCTGGCTCACGCAGGATGCCCAGCGAGCGCTCGGCGCACTCCTCGGGCGAGGAGACGAGGTACCCGGTCTGCCCATCCTCAACCTGGAGCGGGATCCCGCCCACGTTGCCGCCGATGAACGGGCGCGCCTTCCACAGCGCCTCGGAGACCGTGAGGCCGAAGCCCTCGCGCGTGGACTTCTGGATCACCACGTCGGCCTGTGACTGGAACGCGTTCACCTCGATCGCGCCGACGTTGTTCAGGTTGTTGAGGATGTGCACGTCGGGGTCGCCGTCCGCATGGGCCATCGTCTGGTTGAAGAACTCCCAGCCCTCGGGGTCGTCCGTGGCCATCGAGCCGATCAGCGCCAGCTGCACCTCGGGGACGTCCTCCTTCACCAGCCGGTAGGCGTCGATCACGCCCATGGGGTCCTTCCACGGGTCGAAGCGCGACACCTGGCAGAGCAGCGGCCGGTCCACGTCGATGCCGAACTGGTCGCACACGTAGGCCGCGTCCTCGGGGGAGAAGGCCATGTTCTTGGGCGAGAGCGGATCGATCGCCGGCGGGCAGATGTGGATCGGCGTGCCGTCCATACCCGCGGGCACGTAGTCCTGAAGGTGGAACACGGCGCCGTCGTAGGAGCGCACGAGCGGCACCAGGCGCTCGATCGCGGTCTCGTTCGGCGTGGAGAGGTCGATGTGGCAGCGCCACACCCAGCTGGTCGACTTGTCGGGGGCGAGCTGCTGTATCGCCGCGGGCTGGGGGTCGTGGATGATCGCCACGTCCCAGCCGTCCGACATCTCGGCGGCGTTGATCTCGTTGTACTTGGCGAAGATCTGCCACTCCTCCGCGGAGAGGCCCTGCGGGTTGCCCTGCAGGGCGTTGTGGAGCAGTTTGGTGACGTTGTAGAACTCCTCCTGCCCGAGCATGATCTGCCACTGAGCGTCGATGCCGACGTCGTTCATCAGCGGCACGAGCGTGTAGAGGATCTCCGAGACCCCGCCGCCGAAGGCGGTGGCGGACAGGTGGAGGACCTTCAGGCCCTCGAGCTCGGCGGACAGCTCGCGGATCTCCTCGATCAGCGGCTTTCCGGCGACGTGCGTGTAGTCGGCGAGGCTCTTGTGGCCGACCGCGATCGGCTGGAGCATCAGATCCGCTTCACCAGAATGGTACGGCCGGGGCTGAACGTCGACTCGTCGACGGTGGCCTCGATGATCGCGCGTGAGAGCTCCTGCTCCATTGGAGGAGGCTTCGCCGCGGAGCCCTCCAGCTGGAGCACCAGCTTGTCGTCGTGGAGGCGGAAATCGAAGTCCACCTGCTCGTCCTCTCCGGTCTCCTCGTCCACGAAGTCGTTGGCCGCCTCGGTCACGGCGAGCTTGAGGTCGGCAACCTCGGTGGAGTCCAGCGGCGTGAGCCTGCAGACGGCCGAAAGGGCGAGCCGCGCAAGCACCAGGTACCCGGGCTTCGCGGGGATAGTGAGCGATACGTCGCGGCTGCCGGCTTCCATCCCGCGGGCACGTTACCCAAGTAGGCGGGAGATGCCCTCGTCGATCTCCCGCAGGATGGAATCGTGCAGCGCCCGATTGGCGCTGGCCACGATCGACATCTGGAATTCGGCCTCCGATCCGAGCAGCCGGTTGGGGCCCAGCGGCTCGCCGTAGGCGTCGGTCACCGACGGCCCCGGCCTCCTCGAGGATCAGCACCGATGCCGCCAGGTCGTAGGGGCTGTTGTTCAGCACCGCGCCGTGGCCCACACGCTCGAACTCCTCCCGCATCCCCGGCACGTCGGCCACCATCCGCGGGCCCGGCTCCACGTAGGCGTCGAGCTTTCCCGTGACCACGCACATGGAGTCGAAGGCGGCCGAGCCGAGGTCGAAGCTTCCGCCGCCGACCGACGACAGGTCGATCAGCTCCGCCAGCACCTCGGTCAGGGCCCGCGCCGGCCGGCCGCGGAAGCCGTAGGTCCAGAACATGCGGTCCAGGCGCTCGTTGGCGGACAGCAGCACCGGCCGGCGACTCGATCACCCCGGCGCCCCGCTCGGCCAGGTAGACGGCCCCGCTGGGGATCTCCACCACGCACCCCGCGGTCACGTCGGCCATCGTCGGCTCGTCGGCCAGCGGTGCCGCGGCCACCGACACGCAGCAGGACTCCAGGCCCGCCAGCGCGGGACGCGTGCCGTCGATCGGGTCGACCACCAGCACCGCCTCGGCGCCGGGCGGGGCGACCAGGCCGCGGTCCTCCGAGAAGAAGGCCACCTCCGGCGCGCGCTCGGCCAGCCACTCCTCCAGGAACCGCTCGGCGTCGGCATCGATGGCGAAGGTCACGTCACCGCCGGCCGCCTGAGCCTCGTGCGCGCGGGCCGCGTGGGAGCCCAGGGACGGGAAGCACCTGCTCGCGGAGGGCGAGCGCGAGGTCGCGGACCAGGCTGCGCATGGGGACCACCAAATCAGGTTAGATAGCCCAAAGGGGGTGAGCACGTGCTCGTACGTGCGCGGCACACAGAGATCGTCCGGAGGGCATTCGGACTGTTCGAGGCGGGGGAGATCGAGGCGCTGGTGGCGCTGTATCACCCGCGCATCGAGATCCACGTGACCGGTTCGCTGGGTCCGTCGGCACGGAACACCTACGCCGGCCTCGACTCCGCCCGCGGCTACCTGCAGGGGGTGGTCGACCAGGGCATGAACTGCCGGGTGGAGGATCTCGAGCTTGCTGGAGTTCGGCGATCGTGTGGTGGTCCGCGGCCGGATGGTGACGCCGGTCGACCTCGTGATGCGGTGGCACTTCGACTTCGAGGACGGCCTGATCGCCCGGGTCACCCCCCTCGAGGGCCACTGGGCCGTGCTCGACGGCCAGGAGTTCACGCCCGGGCGGCTGACGGAGCCGCCCGAGGCAGGGACCGTGATTCTGCGGCTGAGCGACGGCCGGTCGCTGGCCGTGCCCATCTCCGCGGAGCTCAGCCCCCGCGTGGCGCCGCACGAGCCCGTGATGGCGTTCTTCGACGGGGACACTCTCATCGGGTGGTACCTGCCCGACCTCCAGCGAGGCATGGACCTCCGATGAGCCCGACGCTCGCCTGCGCCGCTTGCGGCGCCCGCTGGCACACGGCTGCCCGCCGCGGGCGCACCAAGGCCACAGAGACCTGCCTGCGCTGCGGCGGCCCGCTGACCGAGCAGAGCGAGCTGCTGCCCATCATCGACGCCCTCATCGCGCACGCGCACGCCGGCGACCTCGATGCCGCGCTCGACCTGTGCCATCCCCAGATCGAGATCTTCGAGATCCCCGAGCTCTTCCCCGGCGAGGACGACCGCTTCACGGGGCGCGAGGGCGCGCGCGCGTGGATCGAGCGAACCTTCGCCATCTGGGACGTCGAGTTCACGTCTACCCGGCGCGAGGCGCGGGCGGTGGACGATCAGACGGTGGAGATGGTGAGCGACGTCGAGGCGCGCAGCAGCAGCGGGCACCCCGACTTCTCGGCCACCACGAGCTCGCGCTGGACCTTCGAGGAGGGGCTGCTGCGCCGCGTCGAGTTCAGCGGCGTTGGGGCGACCGCTCCGGACGCGAACCGAGCTTGACCTTCACCGTCCTGCGGTCGCCGTCGCGGTAGACCTCCAGCTCCACCTCGTCCCCGGCGTCCTTCGCGCTGATCAGGTCGGCCAGGTCCGCCTCACGCGTGAGCTTGTCGCCGTCCACCGCCAGCACCACGTCCCCGTCGGCGGGAATGTCGGGCTGGCCCTGGAACTCGATCTTGCGCTTGCCCGTCTCGAGCCCGGCCTTGTCCGCCGGGCTGCCTCCCTGCACCTGGACGATCAGCGCGCCGGTGCTGGTTGGCAGGTCGAGCCGCTTCGCAAGCTGCGGGTAGAGCGGCTGTGAGGTGACTCCCAGGTAGCCGTACTCGACCTTGCCGTTCTCGCGCAGCTCGCGCAGCGACCGGCTCACGGTGTCGACGGGCACGGCGAAGCCGACACCCTCACCGCCGCCGCTGGTGGACTTGATCTGCGAGTTGATGCCGAGCACCTGGCCGCGGCCGCTGAGCAGCGGCCCGCCGGAGTTGCCCGGGTTGATGGCGGCGTCGGTCTGGATGGCGTTGCCGATCGTGAACTGGGTGAGCGAGTCGATGTTGCGGTCGAGGGCCGAGATCACGCCGACCGAAAGCGACTGGCGCTCTCCGAACGGGCTGCCGATCGCGGCCACCGGGGTTCCCACGACCAGGTCCTTCGAGTGGCCGAGCTCGATCGGCGTGAGCTTCAGCCCGGCCGGGTCGATCTTCAGCAGGGCGACGTCGGCGTTGGGGTCGTCGCCCACGATCTTCGCCTCCACGCGGTTGCCGTCGGAGAGCTCCACGAACACCTGCTTCGCGCGCTTGGTCCGCGGGGGCTCGCCCGTGGTGACCACGTGCGCGTTGGTGGCGATGTAGCCCTTGCCGTCGAGGACGAAACCCGAGCCCTGCCCGCCCTCGCCGTCGTCCTCGCCCGGCAGGAGCGAGGCGGCGCCGTCGCCGAACAGCGAGATCACGGTCACCACGCCGGGGGCGAGGCGCTTGTACAGCGCCGACGAGTCGAAGGAGCCCTTCTCCCCGAGCCCCTCGACCACCTCGACCTTGGTGGTCCGGACCTCCTGCGCGACGGGGGCCGGGTCGTCCGAGTCGTCGCTGTTGCAGCCCGCGAGAACGAGCGCCGCGATCAGGGCTGTGGCGAGCCTCACCGGCCGGCCGCCGGCAGCTCGAGCGTGAACGCCGATCCGCGGGCGCGGCCCTCGGCCCGCAGGCTGCCGTCCATCCGCTCCGCCAGCTCGCGCGCGATCGCCAGGCCCAGGCCGGCGCCGCGGGTGGCGTCGCCGGTGTAGAAGCGGTCGAACACCTGGCGCTCGTCGGGCAGGCCCGGGCCCTCGTCGGCCACGGTGACCGAGGCCGCGCCGTTCGCGCGGCTGGAGGAGACGGTCACGCGTGTGCCCTCTGGGGTGTGGCGAAGCGCATTGTCAAGCAGGATACGCATGATCTGAGCGACCCGTTCGCGGTCACAGCGGGCGCTGATCCGGGCCGGCAGGCGCAGCTCCGGCTGGGTCTCGTGGCTCTGCAGCGCCGGCGTGAACTCGCCCAGGATCTCGCGCGTGAGCTCCGAGAGATCGACCGGCTCGCGCTGCAGCTCGACCGATCCGGCATCGAGCCGCGACAGGTCGAGGAGGTCGACGGCCAGCTTCTGGAGGCGCTCCACCTGCTCCGCCATCGTGTCGAGGAACTCCCGCCGCGTGGCCTCGTCGAGCTCCTCGTCGCGCAGCAGCTCCACGAACCCGCCGAGGGAGAAGATCGGCGTGCGCAGCTCGTGCGAGGCCGTGGCCACGAACTCCTTGCGCGCCACGTCCACCTGGCGCAGCTGGTGCTGCATCGCGTTGAACGCGCTGGTGAGCTGGCCGAGCTCGTCCTCGGAGTCGACCGGGAGAGGGTCGATGAAGCGCCCCGCCGCAACCTCCTCGGCGGCCTGCTCGAGGCGGCGCACCCGGCGCGAGAGCGCCCCGGCCACCATGTATCCGCCGATCAGCGCGAGCAGCAGCGCGATGGCGGTCGCCACCAGCAGCCGGCCGCGGATGAAGGAGACGGTCTCGGCCACGTCGTCGAAGCTGCGCGAGTAGAGCGCCACCCAGTCGACCTCGCCCCTGGAACGACAGCGGCTGGGCGATCTCCCCCAGGGGCTCTCCGCCGAGCGACCCCTCGCCGCGGACGAGCTTGCGTGAGATGGCCGCGCGCGCGACGAGGGCGCGGTTCTCGGGCACCTCGCGCTCCTCGCGGGAGTCGGTGATCACGAAGAAGCGCAGCTCGCCGCGCGGGCCGCTCCTCGAGCCCGGACTGCTGGACACCCAGCAGCGTGACCCGCGCGCTGGCGGCGTCGGCCGTCGCGCGCACGCGCCGGTCCACCTCGCGGGCGGTCACGTCACCGCGGCCCATCAGGCTCTCGAGCTCGGACTCCGAGCCCTTGGCCACGACCTCCAGGTCGTCGAGCTTGCGCTCCTGGAGGTTCGACTCCAGCTGCGGTACGGAGACGAAGTAGATGACCGCGAACGCCGTGGCGGTGATCGCGAAGAACACCAGCGCGAGCTTGTTGCGCAGCGTCTTGAGTCGCAGCGCTCGCGGGATCATCGGTCTCGGTAGCGGTACCCCACGCCACGCACGGTCTGGATCAGCTCGGGGTTCTTGGCGTCGCGTCTCGAGCTTCTCGCGCAGATGACGGATGTGCACGTCCACCGTGCGCGGGTCGCGGTAGGACGCGTCGCCCCATACCCGCTCGAGCAGGACCATGCGGTTGTAGACACGGCCCGGATTGCGGGCCAGCGTGGTGAGGATCTCGAACTCCACATAGGTGAGGCGCACGGGCTTCGCCCGCGCGGGTCACCGCCGCGCTTGTCGAAGTCGATCAGCAGGTCGCCGTCCTCGAGCGGCTCGCGCCCCGGGTCGTCGGCCTTCGCCAGCGCGGCGCGCCGCAGCACGGCCTTCACCCGGCTGCGGAACTCGCGCACCGAGAACGGCTTGGTGATGTAGTCGTCGGCGCCCAGCTCGAGGCCGAGGACCTTGTCGATCTCCTCGGTCTTCGCGGTGAGCATGATGATCGGCACCGAGCTGCGGGCGCGCACCTGGCGGCAGACCTCGAAGCCGTCGACGTTCGGCAGCATCAGGTCGAGCACGATCAGGTCGAAGGTCGCGTCGTTCAGGCGGTCGAGCGCCTCCTGGCCGTCGAGCGCCGACACGACCTCGTAGCCCTCGCGGCGCAGGGGGAACGCCAGGAGCTTCTGCACCGACAGCTCGTCGTCGACGAGCAGGATCTTGGGGGCCTGGCGTATGTCAGCCTGGTCGCTGATTGTAGGTTGCGGCTGTGATCGAGCCCCGCATTTACCGAGCGGCGTTCGCGCCGGCGGTGCTCGCGGTGCTGCTCGCGATGTTCTCCCTCGAGAGCCGCCCGCGCCCGCTCGGGCAGGGGCTACCCGCGGATGTGGTGTTCGCCGGGCAGAGCGCCGTGACCACCACGGGCACGATCGTGGCGGCGGCGCGCGACCGCCGAGCGGGGCGACCCGGGCGACCGCGCGGCGGCGCGTGTGGTGGTGAACGCGTTCCGCGGCCACGGCTTCACCGTGGAGGTGGACCGCTTCGATCGCGGCAGCGACGAGCTGGTCAACGTGATCGGCCGCCGGGCCGGCAGCTCCAGGCGCCAGATCGTCGTGCTGGCCCCCCGCGACGCCACCGGAGTGCCCGACGCCGCGGGCAGCGCCGCCGACACGGCCGCGCTGATCGAGCTCGCCCGGGTGTTCGAGGGGCGGCCGTCCAACAAGACGCTTGTGCTGGCGTCGGTCGACGGATCGACCCTGGGCGAGGTCGGCACCACCCGCCTGGCGGAGCGGCTCGGACTCGCCGGGACTGGTCGACGGGGTGATCGTGGTCTCCGGCCTTGGAGAGCGCCCGTCGGAACGGCCCGCGGTGGTGGCGTGGTCGGGCGACACCACGAGCGGCAGCATCGGGCTTCAGCGCACCGCCGCGGAGTCGATCCGCCAGGAGCTGGGCGCGGTCGCCGAGGCCGCCAGCTCCACCGGCCAGCTCGCGCGGCTCGCCTTCCCGCTCGGGATCGGCTCGCAGGGCCCGCTCATCGCCGAGGGCTTCGACGCCGTGCGGATCGCGGGTGCGGGTGAGCTGGGCGGGTCGGGGGAGACCGAGCTCGAGGACGTGGACGAGGACCGCCTCGGCGGCCTCGGGCGCGCCGCGCTGCGCACCGTCACGGCGCTCGACCAGGGCCGCCCGGCCAAGCATGGCCCGAAGACTCACATCACGATCGTGAGCCAGGTGATGCCCGGATGGGCGCCGTCGCTGCTGGCGATCGCCCTGATCCTGCCCGTGCTGGTGGCGAGCATCGACGCCTTCGCCCGTGCGCGCCGCCGCGACGTGCCGGTGCTGCCGTGGCTGGTCTGGGTGGGCGCGGGGGCGCTCGCGATCACTATCGGCCTGGGCCTCGCGCGCGCTCTCGCGCTCACCGGGGCCGTGGAGGAGCCGCCCGAGGCGCCGGTGGCCCCGGACCTCTATCCGCTCGACGGCGGGGCGGTCGCCGTGCTCGTGGCGGTCGCGGTCGTCACGGCGCTGGCGTGGTACGGGCTGCGCTTCCTGGCCGCCCGCAGGGACACCGCGGCCGCGGACCCGTCGGCGCCCGGCGCCGCGGTGGCCACCGTGCTGGTGCTGGCCGTCTCGGTGCTCCTGCTCTGGGTGGTGAACCCGTTCGCCGCCTCGCTGATGGCTCCCGCACTGCACCTGTGGACCCTGGCGACGCTGGTCGACCCCGGCCCGCCCCGGCGCGCGCGGCTTGCGATGGTGGGAGCCGGCCTGTTGCTACCGGTCCTGCTCGCCGTCTACGTGCTGGTCAGCCTCTCCCTCGATCCGCTCTCCGGCGCCTGGTACCTGTTCCTCCTGGTCACCGGCGGGCACATCGGGGTGTCGACGACGCTGCTGTGGGCGGCGCTGGCCGGCGTGCTCGGATCGATGATCGCCATTGCCCGGACGGCCCGGACTGGCCGCCCGGGGGCGAAGGACGAGCCGGGGCCGCCATCGGTGCGCGGACCCGCTTCCTATGCGGGCCCGGGCTCGCTGGGCGGCACGGACTCCGCCCTCGTGAGCGGAGCCATTCGTCCAATGGGGTGGCCAACCCATCGTGTCCGCGGTGGTCGGCGGCGATAAGCCGCATATGAGCAAGCCGCTCACCGAAACGGTCGCCTCAGGCGGCTACGAGGTCGACACCGCTGCGGTGGCCGCCGCGATGCTCACCCGCGCGCGTATCCGGCGGGTGGCCTCAGGCGTGCTCGTACCCCCGGAGCCCCTCGAGCTCGCGTCCATCCACATCCCTGAAGACGACCCCGCCGCCTTCGGCGACGCCGCCTAGCCGCGTCAGCGGCACCCCCACGGCCTTCACCGAGCGCCTCCCACCGCTCCTCAGGGGCGGTGAACAGCAGCTCGAAGTCCTCGCCACCCGTCACGGCCGCCTTCGCGTCCTGGACGCCGTCCGCCAGCGGCACGGACGGCAGGTCGATCTCGATGCCTCACTCCGGACGCCTCGGCCAGGTGGCGGGCGTCGGTGGCCAGCCCGTCGCTCACGTCGATCATCGCCGTGGCGCCTCCCGCCGCCAGCGCCATGCCCTCGGCCAGCCTGGGCTCGAACCGGCGGTCGGCCCCGGCCGCGGCGTCGGCCCCGAGGCTGCCGGTCACGCCCACCACGTCGCCCGGCCCGGGCGCCGTCGCGGCCCACCAGGTCCGATTCGGACTCCGCCCAGCCGGTCACGGCCACGGTCACGACCAGGCTCGCGGCTCTCACCACGTCGCCGCCGGCGATCGTCACCTCGAGCCGCTCTGCCAGCGCGGCCATCGCCTCGACCAGCTCGGTGGCCTCGGCCTCGCCGAATCCATCCGGAAGCGCGAGCGACACGTAGGCCTCTCCCGCCTGCGCTCCCATCGCGGCGAGGTCGGAGAGCGCGGCCGCCAGCGAGCGGTGGCCGATGGTCGCGGGGCCGTGCCGGGCGCGGTCGAAATGCACGCCCTCGGCCATCGTGTCGATCGACGTGACCGCCACCGGCAGGGCTCGAACCACCGCCGCGTCGTCCCCCGTCCAGCGCAGCACCCGGGGCCCGGGCGCGCCCAGCACTTCCGCGGATCGCCTGGATCAGATCGAGCTCGGCCACGGTATAAGTCTGACCGTGACACGTCCCACCCTGCTCGAGCGGGCGGGCGAGGCCGCCTCGGGCGTGTCCTCGCTCGGCTCTGGCAATCCTCGCCGCAAGATGCTGCTGCAGTACGGCTTCGCGGGGCTGATCTTCGCCTGCCTGATCCTGTTCGTGGCCCGGCAGTGGAGCCAGCTGCCCGATTTCGACTGGCGATTCCAGCCGGGCTGGCTAGCGGTGTCCGCGGTCTGCGTCGCCGCGTTCTACGCCATCGAGGCCGAGATCTGGCGATGGATCGTGACCATGTTGGGAGCGCACATCGACCCGATTCCGTCGAGGGCGCTGTGGGGCAAGTCGCTGCTCGCGCGCTACGTGCCCACGAACGTGCTGATGGTGGTCGGGCGCGTGGTGATGGCGGAGAAGCACGGCGTGCCCAAGCGCGTGACCCTCACCAGCGTGGTCTACGAGCTTGGGCTGGCGTTCGGGACCGCGGTGATCGTGGGCGCCTACTTCGTGATCGAGCTACCCGACCTGGACGATCAGCCCGCCCGCTACGCGGTGCTCGCCGTGATCCCGATCGTGCTGGCGGTCTTTCACCCGCGGGTGTTCGAGCCGCTCGTGAACTATCGCCTTTCGCAAGCTCGGGCGCGAGCCGCTCTCCCAGGTGCTGCCGTTCGGCCGTGTGCTGCAGCTGTGCGGCGCGTACATCCTCTGCTGGGCGATGATCGGCTTCGGAGTGTTCGCGTTTGCCTCCGGGCTGCACCCGCTCGACGCCTCTGACCTGCCCTACGTGGCCGCGTCGTACCCCGTCGCGTTCTGCGTCGCGGTGCTCACGTTCGTGGTGCCGAGCGGCATCGGCACGCGCGACGCCGCGCTGGCCACGGCCATGGCCGCCGTGCTGGCGGGCGCTGTGGCCACGGCCATCGCCGTCGCGTTTCGGATCTTCCAGACGGCGATCGAGCTGGCCTACGTGGCCGTGGTCAGCGCGCTGGAGAAGCGCTCAACCAACTAGTTCCCGTCGTTGCCGTTCCCGTTGCCCTGGCCGTTCCCGTTCCCGTTGCCGTTGTTGGGCTGCGGCGCTGGCGTGGGCGCCGGCGGGGGAACGGGCTTGGGCGCAGCCTGCGGCGGCGCCTCGTACAGCCGCGGGTCGTATCCGCCGCGGTAGTTCTCGCCGCCGGCCGAGTTGTCGCCGGTTCCGCCCGTGGTCGGCGGCTGCTGCTGGTTGCCGTAGTTGTTGTAGGTCCCGGTGCCGCTGCGGCCGGTGCTCGCGTACTTGCCGAAGAACGGTGAGAACTTGGCGGGCTCGGCCGGCACCTTGAAGTCGTCGCAGCTGTTGCCCTTGGCGTTGATCATGTAGTCGTGCCAGATGCCTGCGGGAATGGTGCCGCCCGCCACGCCGGGCATCGACTGCAGGGCGTTGGGATAGCCCACCCATGACGAGCGTCGAGAGCTTGGGCGTGTAGCCCACGAACCAGGCGTCGTTGAAGGCGTCGGTGGTGCCGGTCTTGCCGGCGGCGGGGCAGCCGATCTGCGCCCGGGTGCCGGTGCCGCCGGTCACGTTCTGCTTGAGGATCTTGGTGACCTCGTAGGCCTGGCCCTCGGTGAACACGCGCTTGCGCTTGGGCTTGCCGAGGTCGTCGGACTTGCCGTCGGGGAACTCCACGCGCTGGATGCCCTTCGCCTCGTTGCGGATGCCGCCCGACGCGAGCGTCGCGTAGGCGTTGGCCATCTCGAGCGGCGAGACGCCGAGCCGCAGACCGCCGAGGCCCTCGGCGGGCAGGGCGTCGAGCTTCGTCTCGATTCCCATCATCTTCGCCGTCTCGCGCACCGCCTTCGGGCCCGAGGTCGATGATCAGCTGCGCGTACACGGTGTTGTCCGAGGCGAGCGTCGCGCGCACGAGGTTCATCGAGCCGCCGTAGGTGTTGCCGTAGGTCTTCACCTGCCACGGGCCGTAGCCGGGGACGTTGAGGTTCAGCGGCTTCGACGTGTAGGAGGTGCGGTTGGGATCGATGCCCTTGCGGATCGCGGTCATCAGCACCATCGTCTTGAAGGCCGAGCCGGGCTGCCGGTGGCCCTGCGCCGCCAGGTTGAAGCGCCGGTCCTTGTAGGTGCCGCTCGACGCCATCGCGCGGATGTAGCCGTTGCTGGGATCGATCGAGACGATCGCGCCGCTGGGGTCGGCGGGGTTGGGCAGCTGGCCCTGGATCGCCTTGCGCGCGGCGTCCTGGAGGCCCGGGTTGATCGTGCTGTAGACCTTCAGCCCGCCGCGGCGGTAGACGCCCACGCCGTACTCCTCGATCAGCTTCTCCTGCACGTAGTCGAAGAAGTAGGGCTCGCGGCGGCGGGTGTAGCGCGTGCCGCGCCGGAGGTCGAGGCGCGCGCCGGCGGCCTCCTCGGCCTGCGGCTGTGGTGATGAAGTGGTTCTCCGCCATCTGCTCCAGCACCTCGTTGCGGCGCGTGATGGCGGCGGTGGGGTTGCGGAAGGGGTTGTACTGCGAGGGCGCCTGGGGCAGCCCGGCGAGCATCGCGGACTCGTGCAGGTCGAGGTCCTTCGCGTGCTTGTTGAAGAAGGTCTCGGCGGCCGCCTCCACCCCGATGGCGGTCCGCCCGTCGACGGTGCCGAACGGCACGTCGTTGAGGTAGTTCTTGAGGATCCAGCGCTTGGAGTGCTTGTCCTCCAGCTCGGACGCCAGCTTGGCCTCGCGGATCTTGCGCGTGAAGTTGCGCTCCGGATCCTTGATGTAGAGCGCGCGGACCAACTGCTGGGTGATCGTCGAGCCGCCCTGCACGTTCTTGCCGGAGCGGATGTTCTTCACGCCCGCGCGCACGATGGCGTTGTAGTCCACGCCCTTGTGCTTGTAGAAGCGCTCGTCCTCGATCGCAATCACGGCCTCGCGAAGGTCCTGGGGCATGTCGCGCCACGCGACGGGCGTTCGGATCTCGTCGGACTGCACGTAGCCGAGACGCGAGCCGTCGGCGGCGAAGATCACGGAGTTGCTGCCCTTGTCGGTGGGCTTGAGCTCGCTCAGGTCGGGTCCGGTCGCGGCGACGGCTATCACGTAGCCGGCCAGCGACATCACGCCGATCGCCACGACGAGCGCGAGCACGCCGAGGCCGAAGGCGAACTTGGTCGCGCCTCCACGTCGGCGCCTTCCGCGCCGCTGCTTTCGCTGGCGGTGGGTCATCGAAGGGTGCTACAGGCCGTCTTCGGAGGATAGAGAGGCCTGTCTCACTTTTCGCAGGCTTTCCTTCCTCAGGCGCGAAGCCACTCCTCCACGCTCGCTCGCGCTGGGGGCCCAGGCCTTCACCGCGATTCGGATGCCCTCGAACGTGACCTCGGCCACGCGCGCCTCCGCGTCCTCCATCTCGGCGAGCTTGTCCAGCGCCCTGTCGGCGTCGGCGTCCAGCGGTAGCCACACCGAGATCTCGGTCTCGACGCTCGGGTCCAGCACCGTGTGGTTCTGGATCGGGTTGGAGGCGAGCCGCTCGTTGGGCACGATCAGTCGCACGCCGCCGTCGAGCAGCAGGTAGGTGTAGGTCAGCCGAACCTCCTCGACCGTGCCGGTGCACTCCTCCACCGACACCAGGTCTCCGATCCGGATCGGCTGCGTGATGGCCAGCAGCACCCCCGCCACGGCGTTGGCCAGCGTCTGGCGCGCGGCGAAGCCCACCACCAGGCCGAGCACCGCGGAGGAGGCGAGCACGGCGGTCGCCACCTTCTGCGCCTCGGGGAACTGGGCGAGTGCCAGCGCGAAGCCGATCACGATGATCGCGCTGAAGATCAGGCGCCGCACGAGCCGCAGGCGGGTGTCCGCCACGGCGGACAGAGGGCGCCCGGACACGGCCTCGGTGAGCTTGTGCGCGCGGCGCAGCAGCAGCCGGTCGACCACCTCCGCGACCACGAACGCGCCGAGCACCGTCGCGAGCGCGACGAGCTCGTTGTTCCCGTCCCCCAGGAAGGACGCCGTGACAAGATCGGCCACCGGCATGGCGTATGAGGCTACTTCGGCGACGCGGGCGGTTGCCACGCGGTTGCGGGCGTCCGAGTCGCTGCGCTTCGCGCTGCGCGCGTTCGCATGGAGCAGGCTGGCGATCCTGGCCGTGGCGGTCTACTCCGCGCTTGCCGTTGGCTCGGGCGGCGTGCCGGCCGCGAACGAGCACCGCTACGACGACCCCGCGCTCACGCAGGCCCTGGGCGGCTTCGGGGACGTGGTGCTCTCCCCGCTCGCGCACTGGGACGCGGTCTGGTTCCTCGGTATCGCGGACACCGGGTACGACTCGGCGGACTCGCCGCGCACCGCGTTCTTCCCCCTCTACCCGCTGCTCACGCGCGGGGTGGCGGAGCTGGGCGGGGGCTCGCGCGGCGCGCTGCTGATCGCCTCCTACCTGGTGTCGCTGGCCGCGCTGCTGGGAGCGCTGGCGCTGCTCTATCGCCTCACCTCGCTCGAGCTCGGGCGCCGCGCCGCCGGGCCCGCGGTGGTGCTGCTGTGCGTGTTCCCGGCGTCGCTGTTCCTCGGAGCGCCGTACTCGGAGAGCCTGTTCCTGCTGTGCTCGGTTGGCGCGTTCTACGCCGCCCGCACCGGCAGCTGGGCGTGGGCGGGCGCCGCCGCCGGGGCCGCCTCGGCCACCCGCAGCGCAGGGCTGCTCCTGCTGCTGCCGCTCGTGCTGATCTATCTCTACGGCCCGCGCTCGGACAGACCGGGCGAGGGCGGCGCCCTGAGGGCCCGGGGCTGGCTCGCGTCGCTGCGGCCGGTCCACACGGTCCGCCGCGACTTCGCATGGCTGGCCCTCGCGCCCCTGGGCCTGGTGGCCTACGGCGCCTGGCTGGGCATCGAGCACGGGGACGCGACGGCATTCCTCGGCGCGCAGGAGTTCTGGGGCCGGGAGTTCGCCGGGCCGCTCGTGGGGGTCTGGGACGGGGCCTCGGCGGCGTTCGACGGGATGCGCCAGCTGCTCTCGGGCTCAACCGACACCGTCTACTTCGAGCAGGCCGGCGGGGACCCGATGCGCGTCGCCGCGATCAACCTGATGCTGTTCGGGTTCCTCTGCTTCGGCCTGGTGGCCGCGGTGGGGGTGCTGCGGCGGCTGCCGTTCGCCTACGGCGCCTACGTGATCGCCGCGCTGATGCTGCCGCTGAGCTACCCGGTGGAGCCCCAGCCGCTGATGTCGCTGCCGCGCTTCCTGCTCGTGCTGTTCCCGATCTTCATGTGGCTCGCCGCCACCGCCGAGGAGCGCGGAGCCACGACCCGGTACGTGGCCGTCTCCGCGGTGGGCCTGGGGCTGCTCACCCAGCAGTTCGCGGCCTGGTACTTCATCGCCTGATGGTCGATCACGAGTTGTCGTGCCCGCGGGGGCACGCCAGATCAAGCTGCGATCCAGCGCAGATATGGCGGGTCATCCGAGGGTGCGAGAACGAGGGATCGGCCATCTAAATGGCAATTCGCGCGGTGCTGATCGACGCGCTCGGCACGCTCGTGTACCTCGAGCCGCCAGGGCCGCGGCTGCGCGAGCGGCTGGAGGAGCTCTCCGGCGTCGACGTCGGGCAGGAGGCGGCCGACCGCGGATTTGCCGCCGAGATCGGCCACTACCTCGCCCACCACATGGAGGGACGCGACCGAGCGGCGCTCGAAAGGCTGCGCGACGACTGTGCGGCGGTGATGCACGAGGCCCTCGGCGCGGATGAGATCGACCGCGCGGTGGTGCGGCGGGCGATGGTCGAGGCCCTGGAGTTCAGCGCCTTCCCGGACGCGGCGCCGGCGCTGGCGGCTCTGCGTGCCCGTGGCCTGCGCCTCGTGGTGGCGAGCAACTGGGACTGCTCATTGCCCGAGTGGCTGGCGGGCGCCGGCCTGTGGGAGCTGGTGGACGGCGCCGTCTCCTCGGCTGTGGTCGGCGAGGCCAAGCCCGCCCCGGCTGTCTTCCGTGCGGCGCTGGAGATCGCGGGAGTGGAGGCCGGCGAGGCGCTGCACGTCGGCGACTCGCTGGACAAGGACATCGAGGGCGCCCGCGCCGCAGGCGTTCGCGCGGTGCTTGTCGACCGCTCGGGCGCGCCGGCCCCGGCCGGAGTCGAGACGGTCGGCTCGCTCGAAGACGTGGCGTCCCTAATCTGAGGCCGCCATGGAGGCTTCCCTGACCAAGCCGCCGCCGGAGCGGCCGGAGATGCCCGACGGGGCGGAGCGACTGCCGGTCTGGCCGGCGTGGTTCGCGTGGGTGGGCTTCCTCGTCGCGATCTTCGGCGTGCTTCTCCTGGTCGGGACCGCCGCCGCGATCGTCGGGGCCGACGACGAGTCGCCCGAGTTCGTGGTCATCGCGACGCTCGCGCAGGGGATCGTCTTCGTGAGCACGGCGGTCTGGTTCGCAAGCCGGGTGGCCAAGCCCAAGCCGTGGCACTTCGGGCTCAGGAGCGCGCCCTTTTGGCCGACGCTGGGATGGGCGGCGCTCGGCGTGTTCTCGTTCTTCGTGGTGAGCGCGATCTACGCGGGCCTGGTGCAGCCGGACGCCGAGCAGGACGTGGTGGAGGCACTGGGAGGGGACCAGGGCACCTTCGGGCTGGTGATCGCGGGGCTGATGGTGATCACGGTGGCGCCGGTGGTCGAGGAGTTCTTCTTCCGCGGCTTCTTCTACCGCGCCCTGCGCTCGCGCTTCTCGATCGTGCTGGCGGCGCTGATGGACGGGCTGCTGTTCGGGATCATCCACTTCAACGGGGGCACGGACGCCCTCCTGATCCTCCCGCCGCTCGCGCTGCTCGGCTTCATCTTCTGCCTCGTCTACGAGAAGACCGGTTCGCTCTACCCGGTGATCGGCATGCACGCGTTCAACAACTCGCTCGCCTTCGCCGTTCAGGCGGACGACGGCTGGTACGTGTCGGTGGTCGCGGGCCCGCTGGTGCTGATCGCCTGCGCGGTGGTGCCGAAGCTCACGGCGTCAGGTCCCCGAAGGGTCCAGTTCGCCCGCTAGGATTGTCGGCCGAATGAGGGGGCTCGCCACCACTTTCTCGCTGCTCTTGCTGCTCGTCTTCGCGCCCGCCGCGATGGCGCAGACGCCGCTCATCCCGACGCCCCCGGCGCCGCAGCCCGCTCCGCCACCCGTCCCGCCCAAGGCCGGCAAGGTCAAGATCTCGGTCTCCGGCGGCCAGGGCACGCGCAAGCTGCGCTACGTCGCCCGTGGCGCTGCCGTCCGGGTCAGCGGCCGGGTGAAGCCGTTCGTGGCCGGCCAGACCGCCGTGCTCGAGGTGTCCCGCAAGGGCAAGGTCGTGTCGCGCCAGCGCGCGAAGGTCCGCAAGGGCGGCAAGGTGTCGTTCCGCTTCAAGACGAAGCGCCGCGGCGTGCTGCGGCTGGTGGTCCGCCATGCGGCCACGGCGCAGCAGGTGGCGTTCAAGTCGCGCGCGGCGCGGATCAAGGCCGTCGTGCTGCGCGCGGGC
Organism: uncultured Thermoleophilaceae bacterium; assembly: GCA_963825775.1. GTDB lineage: Bacteria > Actinomycetota > Thermoleophilia > Solirubrobacterales > Thermoleophilaceae > JAAYBF01. The sequence goes on from CAWGUV010000019.1 coordinate 289,478, forward strand.
GAGGGCTCGCGCGGCACCAAGGTCGTGCTGCTTCAGCGCGGCCTCAGGCGCCTGGGCTTCGCGGTGCCGGTCAACGGCGCCTACGAGGCCGGCACGGCCCGTGCCGTGATCGCGTTCCGCAAGACCAACAACATGGCGCGCAACGGCTTCGCCGATGCCCGCGTGTTCTCACTGGTGCTCCAGGGCCGCGGGGCGTTCAAGCTGCGCCACCCGAAGGCGGGCACGCACGTGGAGTTCGACTGGTCGCGCCAGGTGCTGGTCCTGGCCAGGAAGGGCCGCGCCTGGCGGACCTACCACTCCTCGTCGGGCACTCCGGCCACGCCGACCGTCTTCGGCCGCTTCCGCTTCTACCGCAAAGACTTCGGCACCAACGCCAAGGGCATGGTCCACTCGAGCTACTTCATCCGCGGATACGCCATCCACGGTTACTCCTCGGTGCCCAACTACCCGGCGAGCCACGGCTGCCTACGGGTGCCGATCCCCAACGCGCTACAGATATTCAACGCCGTATCTCACGGCGAATCGATCTTCGTCTATCGGTAGTTAGGACAGCGCCTACCGCGTGGCCTGAGAGCCAAACGCGCCGCTACGGACTCTGGGAGCGCCGCCGTGCAAGTCGCGGATATCGCTATCCACACTGCTTCTGATTCACCACCCGTACGCGGGTCAGTACGTGCGCAGTAGGCAGAGGCCGGAGGTGCCCGGCTCCTGCTTGAACTGGGCCGCCCTGTTGCTCAGGAAGCGCGTCTGGCGCGATGAGCGGGCCGGCGCCGCAACCTCGCGGACCGCGCCCTTCTTCAGGCGCAGCACGTCGACGCCACGGGTCCTGTCCGCGGTGTAGACGTAGCCCCGGTGCAGGTAGGACGCCCAGACGATTCCGTCGTCGGGCCGCCAGTAGGCGAACTGGGTCGGATTCTCCGGATCCGAGATGTCCAGGAAGCGCGTGCCCTCGCCGTACCAGGCGTAGGTCACGGTGCTTTCGTCCACGTCGAAGTAGTGCGCCGAGCAGAAGTTCGCCAGCGGGTCGTATGGCCCGCCAGGAGGCCGTGAGCCCTCCTTCTGGAACGGGTTCCACGTGCCGACGGTCTTCAGCCGGAACGGCTTCTCGGGGGTCGAGCGCCACGCCTCCCCGTTGAAGCTGCCCTCGAGCGAGGCGATCGTGAACTGTCCCTGCTCGCTGCAGGCCTTCTCAGCCGGGCCGAAGTCCTCCTCGGTCGCGAGCAGCAGCTTGCCGCGGCGATAGCGCGAGTCACCCTTGGGCGCGTTGCGGCCAACGGGCCGCCAGGCGTTGTGCTCGAAGCCCCCGGTCTCATCGGCGGTCACGGTCGACGGAAGCCCGCCACCCCCGTAGGGGATCGGGTCGAGCGCGGTGGCCCACCGGGTGCGGCCCTCGAGCGGGTCGAAGTGCCGGCCGTTGGTCCAGTAGCCGCGCGTCCCGCCGTCGCCGGACACCCAGGCGATGCCCGCGTCATCCACCTGCACGTCGTGCGAGTAGGCCGTCACGCCGTCGCGGCGGAACAGGTCGACGGGGTCCATCGGGTAGGCGCGCGGACGGGACGGGTTGCTCAGGTCGGTGACGATGATCGGTCGCCCGAAGGTCCAGCCGAGCTGATCCGCCTGGGTGGTGGTGCTGGCGGGCCCGCCGGTCCAGAGCTGCCGGCAGCCGTTGATGCAGGTGGTGGTGTGGCCGGTCGGGAGCTGCTGGAAGCTCCGCAGCCGCAGGTTCCTGGGGTCCTTGGCGTCGACCACGTACACGCCGGCGATATTGGTCGCGCCGTTCGGATCGGGCTCACCCGGTTCGCGCGTGGTCGAGCCGCCGTAGGCCCGGGGGTCGCGCGAGAGGAGCGCCAGCTTGCGCCGGCGGTCGATGTCCATGTCCTCGTTCTGCCAGAAGGTCGAGACGAAGCCGGCGTTGGGGTCGAAGTTCACCGGCGGATCGCCCTGAAGGCGCAGATCCTCGGCCGTGACCTCGTCGAGCAGCCTCGGATTCGCGCGGTCAGCGAGGGAGTAGGACTTCAGGCCGAAGCGCCCGGTCACGAGCATCACGTCGAACTTCTTGCGCTTCCCCTCGTAGGTGAGGAAGCTGATGGCCGTGGCGTCCTTGGCCTCCGGCAGGTTGTCCACCAGCCTGACGTTCTTGCCGGCGCCGAAGGCCGGCCCGGCGAAGGCGAGCAGCCCCGCCAAGACACCACACGACGCCAAGAAACCTCTACTCATGATCCCTCCCAGCTCCCAGACTTTGACCTCTGTTCGGAGCTATACCCACGACACGACGGAGCTACTCAGTCGCGCCGTGGAGGAGGACCTGCGCGACTACGGCGTCGCCGCTCTCCAGTCCCCGGCCTCGTTCTTGGGCTTGGGGAAGAAGTTGGCGATCATGAGGCCGCCGCCCAGGTAGAGCCCCAGGCCCAGCAGGAGAAGCAGGAAGCGCTCGCCCCACACGCTCTGGAAGTCGGTGAAGCTGGTGAAGGGCGAGACCAGGACGTCGTTCACGTCGTCGATGTTCTCGCGCAGGGACGTGTGGTTGTTCTCCCGCACCGTCTCGACGGCCACCGTGGGGTCGGGGCGCTGGATCTCGGTCTCGAGGCGCTTTGGAGCCGTGGTGCCGTCGAGCGCCTGCACCTGACCGTCGGAGCTGTCTTGCAGTTCCACGAAGGCGAAGCAGAGGAAGCTGACCGCCACAAAGGCGGACGCCGTGATCGCAGCGAAGCGGACGAGGGGAGCCATCGCACGTCTACTATCGGCAGCAGTTGTGCAGATCGTGACCCCTGCAAGAGAGCGGCTCGTGGCCGAGCTGCAAGAGCACGCTCTGGTGATCGGGAAGGTCACCCTCTCGAGCGGCCTCGAGGCCGAGTACTACGTGGACGCCAAGCGCGCGATCCTGCGCGGGCCGGGCTTCCTGGCGCTCGGCGAGCTGGTGCGCGCCGAGGCGGAGCGACTGGGCGCCACCGCCGTCGGGGGCCTGACCATGGGCGCCGACCCCGTGGCCTGCGCGGCGCTGGCGGCAGGCGCCGACGTGAAGGCGTTCTTCGTCCGCAAGGACAACAAGGCGCACGGGCTGCAGCGCCGGGTGGAGGGACCGCCGCTAGATCCGGGCGAGCGCTGCCTGATCGTGGAGGACGTTGTCACGACGGGCGGCTCGACGCTGAAGGCCATCGAGGCCGTGCAGGAGGAGGGCTTCGAGGTGGTGGGAGTGGTGAGCGTGCTGGACCGGCTGGCCGGCGGCGGCGAGGCGATCGAAGCGGCGGCGGGCGCGCCCTACGTGGCGCTGTCGACCATCGACGACCTGTACCCGGACCGCCCGGACCGCTAGCCGGCCTCCAGGGACTCGACGAGGTTGTCGAACGGCGTCGTGAGCCTGCTCTGACGCGTCCGCAGCTGGTCGAGGCTGGTTCCCACGGCGGTAGCGGCGTCGGAGGCGCCCTCTTCGCTGAAGGCACGCTCCAGCTCGGCCAGGGAGCGCTCCAGGGCCGTCAACGCGCCCGCCATGCGCCGCCGGGCGCCGGCGGCAAGCTCGTCCGCGCCATCGCTGCCGGAGTCCTGCGCGAGCTCGGCGAGGCTCCCCGACGCCCCCGCCAGGTCACGCGAGCTGCGGTTGAGGTCATCCCGCCCGGGGTCGCCGCTCGCGAGATCGTCTTGCGCGCGCGCACCGAGGTCGGAGGCCTTGGTCTCGCTGCGCTCGAACCCCGCGGCGAGGCTTCCGGCGTCGCCGTCCCGGCCGACGCTCTCGGCCAGGCGCGCGGTGTCGCTGCCGACCTGTCCCGCCAGGGCGACGGAATCGGTGGTCAGCTCCAGGGCGACGGTCGAGCCGCCGCCGCTCTCGCCCTCGTCCCCTCCGGAGCCGAGCACGGCCCAGCCGATGCCCGCCACGAGCAGGATCGCAGCGACCGCGGCCACGGCGATCGGCCACCGGCGGCGGCCCGGGGTGCTGGGCGGCTGCACCGGCGCGAGGCGGGTGGGCGGAGCCGGAGCGACCGGCGCCGGGGCGGTCGCCGCGGAAGCGACCGGCTGCCTGTCGTCGAACGCGGCCCCCAGATCGCCAACGAACTCGGCGCAGGTGGCGAACCTGTCTTCGGGCGCTTTGGCCATCGCGCGCGCGAGCGCCGCATCGACCGCCTCGGGTACGCCCGTGATCTGGTCGGAGACGGTCGGCGGGGGCTCCGAGAGGTGCGCGTAGAGGACGGCCGCCTCGGTGTCGCGCTTGAACGGCGGCGAGCCCGTGAGGCATTGGTGGAACAGGGCGCCCAGGGCGTAAACGTCCACACGGCTGTCCGCCCGTGCGCCCTGGATCTGCTCCGGCGCGATGTAGTCGAGGGTGCCCACGAACTGCCCGGTCGCGGTGAGCCCGCTCTGGTCGTCGATCTGCTTGGCGAGCCCGAAGTCGGTGAGATAGCAGTGCTCGGTGCCCGCCCCGGCGTCGCCCGTGACGAGCACGTTGGCGGGCTTGACGTCCCGGTGGATGAGCCCCCGCGCATGGGCCGCGTCGAGCGCCGCCGCGACCTGCGCGACCACTCCGAGTGCGCGTCGTGGCTCGAGCGCGCCCTCGGTGACGAGCAGGTCCTTGAGATCGGAGCCCTCGACCAGCCGTACCACCAGGAACAGAACGCCGTCTTCCTCACCGGCGCCGTAGATCGGCAGGACGTTGGGATGGTCGATGGCCGCGGCGGCGCGCGACTCGGCGAGGAAGCGGTCGCGGAAGTCGGGGTTGCTCGCCTGCTCGGGCGCGATGACCTTGATGGCGACGCTGCGACCGAGCCGGTCCTCGGTCGCCCGGTACACGACGCCCATCCCACCGCGTCCGAGGAGCTCCTCGATGCGGTAGCCGCCGACCTCGCTGCCGATAACCCCTTCCGTCACCGGGCCCAGCCCCCGATCAGGTCCCGCTGATGTAGCTGATGATCGGTCGGCGGTGGCCCTTGCGCTTGCAAACCGATCGTCGCGGTGGAATTTGCGAGCGACAGCGATAGCCCCGCGGTCCCGGCGGCCGGTAGCCGGCCTTGCCCCACGCGCGCAACTTGCGCCGCGCCGCCCGGCAGCTGATGCCCAGCGCCTTGATCTTGGAAAGCCCGTCTCCCGACCTGGGAGTGATGACCACGTGCCCACAGTTCGCGGCCGCGCTGGCGGAAGAAGAAACGATCCGCCAGCGGTGCGTGTCGAGCCTGCCCCGAACGCCTCCGTTGACGGCTTGTACCGAGAACGCCTTGCGCCCCGGCCGCAGGTTGCGATAGCGCTTCGGCGAGTTGCAGCCGCTCCAGCCCTTCAGCCGTCTCGGCACGCGCTCCCCAGTCAGCTTGCACCGGAAGCGCGCACCCGCCTGGTTGGAGCTGAATGGGAAGCACGCCTTGCGCGACCTGGTCCGGGGAGTCGGTTTCTTGCACGACCCGCCCGAGCCCGATGCGTCGACCCTGACGACCTTGCGGGCACAGTCGGGGTTCCTGGCGCCGATGTCGCCGCAGGCGGTGGCGTCCGCGCGGCTGCCCCGCTTCCACTTGCGTTTGTTGCAGGGACCGGTGCGGGCAGAGCAGACGAAGTAACGGCGAGTCCACTTGAACCGCAGCGTCGCCTTGCCCTCCTCATTCGCCTTGAAGGCCTTCTGGATCCCGACCGTGACGCCCTTGTTGCCCCGGTTCACGGTCGGCTTCAGGACGACGCTGATGCGCGCGTTCGCGGTGAAGTCGGAGGCCTCGAAGGTGACGGCCTTCCCCGGCGTCACGCGCTCCGGACCCTCCAGCGTGGCCGCCGCGGCCTGACTCACGGGCGCGGCGACGCCCACCGCGAGGAGAGCGACCAGCACCATCCAGCTTCTCGCTGACCGGCTCGAGCCCACGGTCAGACCCCCGTGTCGAAGGCGATGACGGGCAGCTTGCGGCCCTTGCGCACGCACCGCCGGCGGCTGTTGCCCGCCGGGTAGTTGCGGACCGTGCTGCAGCGGTAGCCGGGGGGCGACTCTCCTGGGTTCTTGGACTTCGCCCACTTGAGCAGCTTGCGCCTCGCGGCCTTGCAGCTGATTCCGCGGACCCTGATCCGCACCAGGGCATAGCCGGACCCCGGCGTGATGGTTACCTGCCGGCAACTGCGGGCGCGGGCGGCCGCGCTGGCGGAGGCCTTGCGAATGCGCACCACCGTGCGCGCGAAGAAATAGTTGCGCGCGCGCAGGTCGCTGTGTGCGAACGCGTCCGCGCGGGTGCCGGCCTTCCACTTCAGCTTCTCGCACGGCCCGTTGGCGCCAGAACAGCCGTTGTAGTGCCGGGGCCACTTGAACCGAAGCGTGGCCCTGCCCTTCGAGTTCGTCTTGAAGCGCTTCTTGATGTCGATCCCGAAGCCGTTCCCGCCTCGGTTGATCGTCGGCTGCAGGTTGAGGAAGACCCGCTTGTTTGCCCCGAAACCAGACGCCGTGAACGTGGCGGTCTTTCCAGGGGTCACGCGCTTCGAGCCCTTCAGCTTTGCGGCCGAGGCTTGGGCGACGGGGCCAGTGACGGCCACCGCCACGAGTGCCACCAGCAACATGCAGTTCTTCGGGTTCATGCTCTGCCTTTCATCGTGTGATCCGCCAGCGGCGCTGGTTCGGCTTGCCGACCACGCCGCTCCGGATCGCCCTGACTAGGAACGCCTTTCTGCCGGGCTTCAGCCCGCGGTACCGCTTGGGTGAGGTGCAGGCCCGGAAGCGCCGCAGGCGCTTGGGCACGCTCCGACCGGTCAGCCGGCACTGGAACCGCACGCCGGCCTGCTTGGAGTGGAAGCGGAAGCACGCGCGCCTCGCCCTGGTCCTGGCGGCCGGCTTCCTGCACGTTCTAGCTCGGGGCTTGCCTGGGCGCGGCCCGAACTTTTCGACGACAAAGTCCCGCTCGGTGATGTAGATGTTGCCGGCAGCATCGGCGGCGATCCCGCCCGGGCCGTGGGGGAACCTATCCCGCCTGATGGGGCGACCGAATCTCGTGACGTAGCGACCGGTCGCGGTGAACTTGTGGACCCCCGACTGGTCGCCGACGTAGACGTTTCCCCCGCGGTCGCTCGCCACAGATGACACGCGGTTCAGGCGCCCGATCCCGAGCTGGCCGATGAAGCGCCCGTCGGGCGTGAACTTCTGGACTCGGTAGGAGTCGCCTGCGTAAACGTTCCCCCCGGGATCCGTCGCGACCTCGTGCCCCAGGGAGCGACCACCGGGCTCGGCGAGCTGATCGGCGAACTCTCCGTCGCCGGTGCCGTGAGTTTCTCCCCACTGAGTGATGTATCCGCCAGTCGGGGTGTACTTTGCAATCCCGTCGCGGGAGCCGACGTAGACATTGCCCGCGCGGTCGACGGCAATGCTGTGAGGGTTGACCTGCTGAGGAAGCCAGCTCGTGATCACGCGCCCGTCGGGGCTGAACTTCACGACAATGTCATCGAGGACGTAGACGTTGTCGGCGGCGTCGACAGCCACACCCGTCGGGTGGCTATCGAGATGCCCATCGGCGGTGCCCGTGCTGCTCACGCCGATGAACCTGCCCTTCGACGTGAACCGCTGCACCCGACCGTTCGAGAAATCCGTCACCCACACAACGCCGGTGGCGGTAGTGGCAATTCCCCATGGGTACTGGAACTGGCTCTTGCCGGAGCCGTACGAGCCCCACGTGGCGCTGAGGCCGTATCGCTGAGCCTCGGCCAATGGCGCAGCTGAGCACGACAGGACGAGAGCCGCGAGCAGGAGGACAGGCCGGCGCACTATCCGACCACTCGGTAGAGGTATCGCGCAGGCTTGCTCTTCGCGCCCGCACCCGAGAGCGCGCGCACCTCGAAACTCTTGCGCCCGGGCCGGAGGCCGCGATAGCGCTTGGGTGAGCCGCACCGCCGCCAGCGCCGCAGTCGCTTGGGCACCCGCTGACCGGTCATTCGGCACTGGAACCGGACCCGGGCGGACGCCGACCGGAACCGGAAGCAGGCGCGGCGGGCGCTGGTCCTCCGCTCCGGCTTTGTGCACGTTCGGGCTCTCGGCTTGGCCGGGGCAGGCCCAAACTTCTGGATCCGGTAGTCGCCGGCCACGTAGACCGCCCCCCCGGTACCGGTGGCGATGCCTCGGGGGAAGCGAAACCGTCCGTTGCCGGAACAGCAGCTTCCCCATTTGCTCAGGAAGCGCCCGTTGGAGGTGAACTTCTGGACCCGTTGGTTCTTGCCGTCGACGACGTACACGTTGTCGGCGCCGTCGGTGGCGATTCCGTGGGAGTCGCGGATCTGTCCGTTGGCACTTCCCCGGCGTCCCCACTGCGTGAGAAAGCCTCCGGTCGAGGTGAACTTCTGAACCTGCGCCGGGCCGCCGTTCGCTGCGTAGACGTTGCCCGCTGCGTCGGTGGCCAGCCCACTGATGTAGAGGAACGGCTCTTGGGCGCCATCCCATCCGCCCCACTGCGTGATGAGGGTGCCGCTCGGGGTGAACTTCGAGATTTCCGCGCTGTTGGCCACATACACGTTCCCCGCGCGGTCGGTGGCCAGTGCTTCAACAAGGGATTCGACCGGCCACTGGGTGATGAGCGCCCCGGTCGAGCTGAACTTCTGGACGAAGTGGACGTCGGGGTCGTAACGGTCTACGTAGACATTGCCGGATGGATCGACTGCGATCTCGGAGCCGGAGGCGGGCCACTGCCTGAGCAAGCGACCGCTTGGGTTGAATACCTGGACCCGGCTGTTGCCCCCGTCAGCCACGTACACGTTGGCGGCGCCGTCGGTGGCGAGGGACGGGATGAAGTTGAGCTGGCCGGGACGGGCTCCCTGGGTGCCCCACTTCGTGATGAAGGTGTATCGCTGCGCCTCCGCCGCGGGGGCCGCGGCGAGCAGGGCCAGACCGAGGCCAGTGGCGCCCAGGCCCACCCGGAGCCGGCTCACTCAATCACCACGGACGGCGGCGCCGGACCGGGCGCAGGCGCCGGAGCCGGCGCGGGCGTAGGCGTGGGTGCAGGCGCCGGCGTCGGCGTCGGGGCGGGAACGGCTGCCTGGGCCTGCTTCTGCGCCTTGCGCCGCTGCGCCGCCCGCTGCTCCTGCGCTCGCTCCTGTGCGATCACGAACCGCTCGAACTCGAGCAGCGCCGCCTGGTGGACCTTCTCCGAGGCATCGACGATGGTCTGCGACTCCTGTAGCGCGCGGCGGTCCTCCACGGCGAGGTCGCCGTCACCCTTCAGTTCGTCGCCGATGAGATCGATCGCGCGCCCCAGCCGCGCATCGGCGCGCTTGAACCGCGTCTCGATCCGCGCTCGCGCGCGAGCTGCGGGCCTGGACGTCGGGTTGGCGGCAACCACGGCCAGGTCCACGCCCGCGGCACGGGTTTCGGCGGCGCCGGCCACGATTTCGTCGGAGGCCGTGGGCCGCCTGCCCGCGGAGGTCGCGGCCGGGACGGGCACGCCGCACGCGATCGGGAGCCGCCGGTCGAACCCGCCCTTGCCCTTGCCGCCGGTGATCACGAGCGCGCGAGCGGTGAGGGGTGCCGCGCCGGCTTCCTTGCGCGCGCTTTCGAGCTTGGCGCCCTCGACCGGCGCGAAGCGCACCTTCGCGGCGCCGTAGAAGTCCGCGGCCTCGGAGTCCGACAGGTGGCGGTCGGCGCCCGTGGCTGCCTCTGCGGGTGGGCACACCGACGCGCCTTCGGCCGCGCTGAGCGAATGGATCGCGACTTGGTGAGGCCCGTCGCCCGCAGCGCCGGTGACCTTGCCGTCGACCGCCAGTTGGCTTCCTGCTTGCACGAGCCTCGCCTTGCCACTCGCGCCAGACGCATTCACGGGTTGAAGGTCGACGTCGTAGGTCGGCTCCACCCCGGCGCGGGCCATCAGCCTCCCGGCCTGCCGGTCCAGCTCGACGAGTCGGCGCTGAAGCCGGCGCCGCTCCTTCGCCGACGGGTCGTCGGCCAGCTTCCGCACCAGCTCGCCTGTCTCCCCCTCGAGGCGCGAGGCCTCCGTCGCCAGCTTCAGGGAGCTGAGCGCCTGCTCACGCCTGTTCCCGTCCTCGTCGTCCGAGCCACATCCGAGGGCGAGCACCGACGCAGCGATCACCGCGGCGAGGGCCAGTCCGCGCACCTGGCCACGCTCGCACAGGTACCCAAAACTGTCAAACCGCCGACATGAGGGTTACTCGGCCGGCGGCCGCGCCCGGAACCGGCTCAGCATCCGCGCCACGGTCCTGCGACCGGGCACCGGCTGCGCTCGGGCGTTGCGGAAGATCACGGCGGAGTAGGTGACCTGCCGGGGGCGGCGGAAGACCACGACCTCGATCCGTTGGGGCACGCCGCTGGTCTTCACCGTTCCGGAGCCCACCGCGATCGCCGTCTCGTAGGGCGAGCCCGCGACCTTCCTGTCGGTGACCGACACGTCGCCCTGGAAGCCGGGCAGGGCCGCCACCACCTTGCCGGCGTACGGCCCCGGCTCGGTGTCCCGGCCGGCGGTGCTGCGGTCAGCGGCGATCGTGACCGCGACGAGCTCGTCCTTCGACCGGATGAGGGTGGCGCCCCGCTTCGTGCCCGCGACCCACGTCTTTGGGGCGGCGATCGTGAACCCGGCCGCCTCGTTCTCCACGGTGCGCCACCCGGCGGGAGGCTTCGCGGGGGCGTCCGCCCGCTCGGCGGGCCGCTCGGGGGTGTCGTCATCGCCGCAGGCGCCGAGGGCGGCCGCCAGCAGCACAGCGGCCAGGGCAAGGCGCCGTCTCATTCGGTCGCCGCCGCGACGGCCGTCTGCAGTTCGGCGAGCGACTCTTGGACGAGGCGGCGAAAGTCCTGCCCGTCGTCCCCCTCGACCCAGCGGTCGAATGCGCTCTTGAAGACGGCCGTTCCCGCTTCCGCGGTGAGGCGTGCCGCCAACGGGTCGACACCGCGCTGAGCCAGGGCGTCCGCCATCGCCGAGGCGAGCGTCGCCAGCTTGATCGACTCGCGTTCCTGCAGGCTTGGGTTGGCGGCGATGACGGCCTGTCGCTGTCGAATGAAGTCGCGGCGCTCCTCGAGGAGGGGTGCGGGGGCCTCGAGGGCTAGGGCAACGGTCTCGATCGGGCTCGCCGCGGGAGCGTCGGCGAGGGCACTCAGCACGAGGTCGTCCACCTCGCCGGAGAACAGCACCTCGCGCTTGTCGGCGAAGTGCCGGAAGAATGTGCGCTCCGTGAGGCCGGCCCGCTCGGCGATCTCGGCAACGGTGGTCCGGTCGAAGCCGCGCTCGGCGTAGAGCTCCAGAGCCGCCTCCATGAGGCGGCCACGCGCATCCGGTTGCCAGCGACCCATTGCGTGTGATTCTAGTGATGACAGTTGCTGCCATCACTTGCTACGGTCAGTGGCATGACAGAGACTGACATCAATGGCGACCTGAACCGACGCCAACGTCTGCTGGTCCTCGCCATCTGCTCGACGAGCCTGCTGCTGGTCGGCCTGGACGTGACCATCGTCAACGTGGCGCTGCCGGCGATGCAGCGCTCGTTCGACTCCACGCTGTCGGGCCTGCAGTGGATCGTCGATGCGTACACGGTTGTGCTGGCGAGCCTGCTCATGCTGGCGGGCTCAACCGCGGACCGCATCGGACGCCGGCGTGTGTTCCGGGCCGGGCTGATGCTGTTCGCGGTGGCGTCGCTGCTGTGCGCGCTGGCTCCCAACGTCGAATTGCTGGTGGCCTTTCGCGGGTTGCAGGCGGTCGGCGGGGCGATGCTCAGCCCAGTGGCGCTGTCGATCGTGCGCAATGTCTTCGAGGATCCCGGCGAGCGTGCGCAGGCGATCGGCGTGTTTGCGGCGATGTTCGGTGTCTCGATGGCCCTGGGACCGGTGCTCGGCGGGTTCCTCGTGTCCACGATCTCCTGGCGGGCCGTCTTCGTCGTCAACGTGCCGATCGTCCTGGCCGCACTCATGCTCACCGCCATGTTCGTGCCCGAGTCCCGAGCGCCGCGACCACGGCGGATCGACCCGGTGGGCCAGCTCGTCCTGATCGTCGCCCTGGCAGCGCTCACCTCTGCGCTCATCGAAGGGGGGCTCATCCTGCTCTCTGTCGCGCTCGCAGGCCTTGTCTTCCTGGTGTCCTACGAACTGCGCCGTCGCGAGCCACTGCTCGAACCGAGGTTCTTCACCAGCGCCCCGTTCGCGTGCTCCATTGCGATCGCCCTGTTCCTCTCCATGGCCCTCGGCGGCTTCCTCTTCATGAACACCCTCTACCTCCAGGACGTGCGCGGACTCTCACCGCTCCAGGCCGGCCTCTCCCTACTGCCCACGGCGACCATGATGATCGCCGTCGCGCCCATCTCCGGGCACCTCGTGGGCCGCTTCGGACCCCGCCCGTCGATGCTCGCCGGCGGTGCCGCGGTGCTGGCCAGCGGCCTGATGTTGACCGGGCTCGGGCCCGGCACGTCGCTGCCCTTCCTGCTGAGCGCCTATGCGGTCTTCGGGCTCGGCTTCGCCCTGGTCAGCCCGCCGATCGCCAACACGGCGGTGTCCGAGATGCCGGCGGCCCAAGCGGGTGTCGCGGCCGCAGTCGCCACGACCAGCCGCCAGGCCGGCATCGCACTGGGTGTCGCCGTCTGCGGCGCCTTTGCCGGGGGCTGGTGGATCGTCGCAGCCCTGGGGCTCGCGGTGACGGCGCTCGGCCACCTGGGGACCACCGACTGGGCGCGGGCCACCGCGCGGCGCACGGCGGCTCGGATCGCCATCCCAGGATCCTGGGATGGAACCCGGCGGCATAAACGGCGACGCTTCTCTGTGATCTAGATAACAACTGCCCCCGCTACCGAAGGAGCACCAGCCATGTCACTCGCCCGCGTTCAAAACTTTTCCATCTCACTCGACGGCTTCGGCACCGGTGAGGGCCTGCGCGCCGACGCATACTTCGGTCACGCCGGGGATCGGCTGCATCAGTGGATGTTCGCCACCCGGTTCTGGGACGCCGGCGGTAGCGGCGGCGTCGACGACGCCTTCGCCCAGCTGTTCGATCCCGGGGTCGGTGCCGAGATCATGGGTGCCGGGAAGTTCGGCGCGCCCGGATGGCAGGAGGACCCGGAGTGGAAGGGCGCGTGGGGCCCCAACCCGCCGTTTCACACACCGACCTTCATCCTCACCCACCACGAGCGCCCCTCGGTCGAGATGGAGGGCGGCACCACGTTTCACTTCATCGACGCGTCGCCCGCCGAAGCGCTCGAGACCGCCCGCGAGGCCGCGGATGGCAAGGACGTACGCCTCGGCGGAGGGCCCAGCATGATCCGCGACTTTCTCGCCGCCGGGCTCGTCGACCACATGCACATCGTGGTGGTCCCGATCCTGCTCGGCCGCGGCGTTCGCCTCTGGGACGGACTGGAGGGCCTCGAGAAGGACTACGAGGTCGAGGCCACGTCCTCGCCAAGCGGAGTCACGCATGTGACCTTCACGCGTTCGCCAGGCTCTTCCTGATCGCGCCCGGTGACACTCCGATCACGCGCTTGAAGGCGCGGCTGAACGCGGCCTCCGACCGGTAGCCGAGCCGGTCGGCGAGCTGGCCGACCGTGGCGCCCTCATCCTTCAGCGCGGCCACCGCGACGTGCATGCGCCAGCGTGCGACGTAGCTCATCACCGGCTCGCCCACGAGCTCGGTGAAGCGGGCGGCGAACGCCGAGCGTGACATCGCCAGCTCGGCGGCCAGGGAGGCGACGGTCCAGTTCCGAGCGGGGTCGCGATGAATGTGTGAGATGGCGCGGCCGATCTGGGGGTCCTGAAGCGCGCCGAGCCAGCCCGTCTGCGCGGCCGGATCGCTCTCCATCCACGCGCGAACTGCCTGGATCACGAGGATGTCCCCGAGGCGCGTGATCACGGCCTCGCCGCCGGGCCGGAGCTCGCCCGCCTCGGAGGCCATCAGCCGCAGCATGCTCTGCATCCATTCCAGCCTGGGGGAGCTGGACGCCTCGATGTGGATCGTCGGCGGGAGGAGCTCGATGAGGTTGCCGGCGGCCGGGGACTCGAACCGCACGGCTCCGCAGATGAGGCTGGTGGGGGCGCCACCATCACCGTGGCGAAGGATCTCGTAGCGGTCGCTCACGGCCTCACGCTCGAGGTCGAGGATCCCCGGGGCCGGAGCGCCCGGCTCGCTGCGCAGGACGTGGCCCTCCCCGTGCGGCACGAGCGCGAGGTCTCCGAGCTGAATCCATCTCTGCTCGTCCTCCTCGGTCTCGAGCCACATCCGGCCTGAGGTGACCACGTGGAACCAGACGTACCCGGGCATCGCCGGCAGCGTGAGCCCCCAGGGGGCGGTGAGCTCTGAGCGGCAGTAGTAGGCGCCGTTCATCCGCAGGAACTGCAGCGCCTCGCCGAGGGGGTCCGACGGTGGGAATGGGTCCGGGGCTTCCATGAGGCCAGTATCCAAGGTTGCACCCGGATCGTCCAGTCCTGTGGACGATCGAGCATAGATCACCGCCTTCCAGACATAGACAGTCCCGCTAGGTGTCGCAAAACTGGACGTGTTGCATTCACGACCAGATCGGAGCGACCATGGCACACAGAGGACTGACACTCCAGAACCCGGCCAGTGGCGAGCGGATCACCTTCCGCCAGACGTCCGCGAACACGCGCGGCGAGCTGCTGGCCATCGATCTCGAGCTTCCCGCGAATCGGCGGGTCCCGGGTGGCCAGCACATCCACCCGAACCAGGAGGAGCGCTTCGAGGTGATCGAGGGCACGATGCGCTTCAGGATGGGCCGCAAGCGGGTCGTCGCGGGCCCCGGCGAGGTGGTAGTCGTCCCCCCTGGCCAGAAGCACGACTTCGCGAATGCCGGCGACGGTGACGCGCTCGTCCGCGTCGAGGTGCGCCCGGCGCTGAAGATGGAGCAGCTCTTCGAGACGGCCGTCGGCCTCGCCGAGGAGGGCCGCACGATGCTCGGCGGCATCCCGCGGCCGCTCGACCTCGCCCTCTTCACCGAGGAGTTCGAGGACGAGGTGCAGGGAGCGTTCCCGCCCCGCTGGATGCAGCGCTTGGTGCTCGCACCGCTGGCCTGGGTCGCGAGGCGCCGCGGTCAGCTGCGCTCGGCGCCGCGCCCGGTGGAGGTCCGAGCATGAACCGCAACACGACACAGGAACCCACGCTGGTAATCGGCGGCACCGGCAAGATCGGCCGCCGGGTGGTGGAGCGCCTCACCGCACGCGGCGTGCCCGTTCGCGTCGCCACGCGCTCGGGGGAGCCTGGTTTCGACTGGGACGACCGCTCGACCTGGGGCCCCGCCCTGGAAGGGGTCGGATCGGCCTACGTCGCCCACTACTGGGACGCGATTCCGGGCGCCGCGGAGACGCAGGGCGCGTTCGCCGAGCTGGCCGTGGAGAGCGGCGTTTCGCGTCTCATTCTGTTGTCGGGGCGCGGTGAGGAGGAGGCGGAGCTTGGGGAGCAGGCCGTGCGCGACTCCGGCGCCGAGCTCACGGTGCTGCGCTCGACCTGGTTCGCCCAGAACTTCAGCGAGGAGTTCTGGCGGGAACAGGTCCAGAGCGACGAGGTAGCGCTTCCGGCTGGAGACATGCCCGAGCCGTTCGTGGACGCCGACGACATCGCCGACGTCGCGGTCGCGGCGCTGACCGACGAGCGGCACATCGGCGAGCTCTACGAGCTCACCGGGCCGCGGCTGCTCACGTTCGCGGACGCGGTCCTGGAGATCTCGCGTGCGGTGGGCCGCGAGATCCGGTACGTCCCGATCTCGATCGAGGACTTCGCCGCCGCCGCGGCCGAGCAGGGCGTTCCGGAAGAGGTCGTCGAGGGGCTGACGTTCCTCTTCAGTGAGGTCCTCGACGGTCGCAACGCTCGCCTGGCCGATGGCGTTCAGCGCGCCCTCGGCCGCGAGCCGCGGGACTTCAGCGACTACGCGCGCGACGCGGCCGCGACCGGAACCTGGAGTCCAAAATGACCAGCACAACCCGCAACGCAAACATCGTGCTGGCGGCTGCCGTGATCGCCATGGGCCTGCTGGCTGGGCTCATCTACGCCTTCTCGGTCGCCGTCATGCCGGGTCTCACCGCGGCGGACGACCGCGCGCTGGTCGACGCGATGCAACAGATGGCCGACAACCCGGCCTTCCCGCTGACGTTCCTCGTTGCTCCGGTGCTGGCCGCGGTCGCCCTCTCTCAGGCGCTTCGCTCCGGCTCGGGCAGCACCGCACGCTGGATCGGCGCCGGCCTCGTTCTCTACGCGGTGACGGCCGTCGTCACCTTCGCAATCCACATCCCGCTCAACGATGACCTGGTGAATGCGGGTGACCCAGCCCGCATCGGGGACCTGGAGACTGTGCACGACGACTTCGTTGGCCCCTGGGTCGCCTGGAACATCGTACGGACGCTGGCATCGGCCGCGGCCTTCGGCTGCCTCGCCTGGGCGCTCGTCCTGCGCAAGCCCTGATGCCCCGAGCAGGATTCGAACCTGCGGCCTACTCCTTAGGAGGGAGTCGCTCTATCCAGCTGAGCTATCGGGGCCCTTGGGGGAGCGTAAACCGTTGTCAGAACGGTCGGCAGCGCAGCTTGGCGGGTGAGCTGGACTCACCCTTGGCGAGGAACTTCATCCGTGTGAAGACGTTCTTTCCCGTGCTGGGGCAGCGCCGCTTCCGGTAGAGCACAACCCGCGCCTTCAGCCTCTTGGTCTTCCCTTCCACGCAGGTCGGCTCACAGGTCTGGTAGATGTAGCTCCCGCGAGCGCTGGCGCGCTTGGTCCCCCAGCTGCTCCACTTAAGCCTCTGGACCTGCCGCAGGATCCCGACGCAGGCTTGGATCTTTCTGGGCTTGTACTTGGCCTTGTAGCCGTCGTTGCAGTCCGGGAAGTAGGTGCGCGCGCTCGCGGCCGGGGCGGCGATCGCGAACGCCGCGATCAGGGCGAGTGACAGGACCAGCTTCGACCTCATGCGCCCACCGTAGGGGCGATCGGCCGGTCCGGCCAATCAGTCGTCCTCGTAGAGGGACTCTTTCGCCAGCTCGGCCCCCCGCTGGCCGAAGAGGCGCACCTCCACGTAGTCGCCCGTATAGGCGTCGACCGAGATCAGCGTGAAGCGGTCCTCGACCAGCGTGCACTGGTCGGTGGTGGTCGGCCCCAGCTCGGCCGTCGCCACCACGCCGTTGGCCACCAGGGCCACGCCCCAGACCAGCGTCACGTCGCCGCGCCGCCCCTCAGGGCCGCGCCAGTGGCCGATCTCCTGGTCGGAGAGGTCGAGCGTCCACTCGGGGTTGGCGTCGGCCGTCTCGTCGGTGTAGTCGACGGCGGCCTTGAAGGTCTCCGCCTGTGCGCCCTCGTGCTCGCGGGTGAACGAGACATACCCGAACAGCTCGTAGCCCTCGGTTGTGAGACAGGTGGCGGGCACGTAGGTGCGGCCGTTCCAGGTGCGGTCGGGGAACCACTGGATCTCGCCGGGGTCGCCGAGCGTCTCCTCCGTCTCGATCTTCGTGACCTGCTCGAGGAAGTGCTCGCCCAGCGCCTCGGCCCAGCGCCCGTAGGGCAGCGGCTCCTGCGGCGGCTCGGCGGCGAACATTGCGATCGGTCTGGCGGAAGGCGGCATCCGGCGCGGGAACCTATAGGAGCGCCGCCATCAGCCCGGCCGCCACCACGATGGCCGTCGACCACGCGATGGCCGCGGCGATCAGGCCGCGATCGAGGCCGTAGGTGTGCGCCACGACGATCGCGTTGATGGCGCTCGGCATCGCGGCCTGCGATAGGTAGGGGTCGGGCACGTCGATCAGGGCCGCGGACAGGCCGACCACCACTGCTGGAGCCACCAGCAGGCGCAGCCCCAGCGCGGTGGCGACGGTCGCCGTGACCGGCGGCGGGAAGCGCAGGGCACCTTCCTCCGCCTCCAGCGCCAGGGTCACTCCGACCACAAAGAAGCCCAGCGGGAGAAGCGCGAACACAGCCACCTGAGCGGCATCCACCGCCCACTCTGGCGCCAGCGCATCGGGGGCGAGGAACCCCAGCGCGCATGCCCACAGCAGCGGGTTGCGGGCGAAGAACGCGCCGGTGCGCTCCAGCGCCGTGTCGCCGGCCGCCGATCCGAACGCGGCCCCGATCGAGAACCCGATCGTGAAGATGCCGACGGTGGTGACCAGCACGTCGTAGGCCACGGCGTTCGACAGCTCGTCGGCGCCGAACAGCGCGGCGCTGAAGGGCAGTCCCAGGTAGCCCGTGTTCGCGAAGCCGGCCACCAGCATCAGGGCTCCCACGCCGGAGCGCGGCAGCCGGAGCAACCACGTCCCGATCCCGTAGGCGGCGGCGAGCGAGACCGCGAGCGCGACGTAGGCGAACCCGATTCCAGCCCCCACCTCGGCGGTCACCTCCAGCGCGGCGATCAGTACGAACACCACGGGCGGGCCGATCACCCACAGCATCAACCACACCACGCGCCTGGCCACCTCGTCGGCGCGGTGCTCGCCCAGCCGGTGCTCCACGCCGAAGCCGGCGGCGGTCGCCGCGGCAATCACGGCGGCGATGGGGATCACGGATCGTGTGCGCGAAGCCGCTCGGCGGCAGCCTCGGGCGCGAGCACGCACAGCTGGATACCCGCGCCCATCTCGAGCCCCGCCGGATGGGCGAGGCGCGGGAGCACGTCGATCCGCCAGCAGAAGGTCTCGGCGCCACGCGGCGCCGTCCGCACCCACAGGTTCAGCGGCGGCACCCCGTCGAGCTCGGCGGCCAGGCGGCGCAACACGTCATGGAGCAACGCGGCGCACATTGGGCCGTCGTCCTCGAACCGCGGCGCGGGTGTTCTCGGCGCGATCTGCACGTGGTACGGCACCATCGCGGCGAAGGGGCAGATGGCCACGCCCTCGTCGTCGACCGCCACCAGCCGCTCGCGGCGCTTGACCTCCTCCTGGATGACGTCGCCGAGCAGGTTCCTGCCCTCGGTGCGGTCGCGGTAGGCGGTGAACCGCTCGCGCTCGCGCGCGACGACAACGGGCACCAGCGGGAGCGCGTAGATCTGGGCGTGGGTGTGCGGCAGCGAGGCTCCGGCGGCCTGGCCCTCGTTCACGATCACGTGCACGTAGCCGGCGTCCGCGTGGGCGCGGATCCGCTCGCGCCAGACCCCCATGGCCTCGGCCAGGCCGTCCGGGCCCAGGTCGAGCAGCGAGCCGACCGGCTCCGGCCCGTTGATCACAACCTCGTGCGCACCCGAAGCCGGTCGCGCGGCGAACAGGTCGGGCTGTCCGCGGCCGGTGGCCAGTGGGTCGCCGTCCTCGTCCCCGCTGCCCTCGGCCGACAGCGCAGGGAACTTGTTGGGCACGACCCGCACGCGCCATCCGGGCGAGTTGGGCGCGCCGCCCTCGGGCCGCAGCGCGTAGACCTCCTCCGGCGTGCGGTCCTCGTGCCCTTCGAGGAACGGGTCCTTCTCGGGGTCCACCACCGTCCCGGCGGCGACGTCGATGAACGCGCCGGGGCGGGCGCCGCGCTCGCCGGCGACGATCACGCGGAGGCCGCTCAGCGGGTCGATGCGCAGCTCAGGCAAGGGTCTTCTCCATGGTCACGTGCTCGATGCCCTCCTCGAGGAAGACGTCGCCGGTGGCCTCATACCCGGCCCGCTCGTACAGCGAGCGGGCCTTCACCTGAGCGTGCAGGCGCATCCGCCGCGCGCCCTCGGCGGCCGAGGCCTGCTCGGCCTCCTCGAGGATCGCCGCGCCGATTCCCTGTCCGCGCAGCTCGGGTTCGACAGCCATCCGCCCGAGTCGCCCCGTGCCCTGCTCGACGATCACGCGGCAGGTTCCGATCAGCTCGCCGTCGCGCAGCGCCACCAGGTGGAGCGCGTCGCCGTCGCGGCCGTCGCGGTCCGCCGCCGCGTCGACTCCCTGCTCGCCGACGAACACGCGGTGGCGAAGCGCCAGCGCGGCGTCGATTTCGTTCTGGTCTCGGGCCGCTCGAAGCTCTCGATCTAGCGAGCGTAACGCTCGATGTCCGCCACGAGCTTCTCCTCGGTCGAGTAGACGCCCTGCTTCACATAGGCCAACTCGCCCTTGGAGTCGTAGAACGCGGTCGAGGGGAACGCGGCCACCGCCTTGATCCGCGCCGAGATCTTCAGGTCGGGGTCCTTGTAGCTCGGGAAGCTCACCGGGAACTCCTCGAGGAAATTCCGGGCGTCGGCGTCGTTGTCGTTGCCGTCCACCCCGATGAAGGCGACCTCCTTGCCGCGCTTGATCGCCTGGCGCTGGAAGTGAGGGAACTCCGCCCGGCAGGGGCCGCACCACGAGGCCCACTTGTTCACCACGATCGGATGGCCCCTGAGGCCCTTGACCCTCGCGTCGAACGCGTCTGCGCCGCCGCCGAGCAGCTCGTTGGCCTGCGCGTGCAGCTCCGCCAGCGGCGCGGGCGCCCCGGCCAGTGCGGCCTCCTGCTTCGCCGGCGCGGGTGCGGCGCTCTCCGGGTCGTCGCTGCCGCAGCCGGCGAGAACGGCGGCACACAGGAGGATGGGGAAGAGCCGATACACGGTTGGGTGAAGCGTGGCAGACCGAATGGTGCCCTCGTGTGCTGTAATACGTGCAGACGCGGCGCTCTGGATGCGCCGCGCCCCACGCCGCTTCGCGGGACACGCATGAGCGGCGGATCGAAGGCGGACCTTGCTGCGTCCGCGATGGCCCCTCAGACCTCCGCGGCTGGCAGCCGGTCCCGCGTCCTTCCCCGAGAACAAAAGGCCCTATGGCTGAAAGCACTTCCCTGGCTGAATCAGCGCCGGTGTCCGGCGACGATCTGCGGCGCGCAGAAGAGTTCGTGCGCGAGCCCTTCGTGCTCGAGGGCGAGGACTCCGACGCCGCGCTGGCCGTCGGCACGGCCCGCCGGCGCGCGCTCGACGCCGCGCTGGCGGAGATCGACGCCGGTCTCGAGGTGCCCTCGATCGAGTGGCGGCGCGAGTACTCCCTCCTGCTCGGCCTGGAGCGGCTGCTCTGCGACGAGGAGCCCAAGCTCGCCGACGGGACCACCCTCTCCGCCCATCAGGTCGATGCCCTCTCGGGCACGCTGATCGCACTCACCGCCGAGGTCCAGGCCGCCGCCCTGCGAAACGGCAACGGCAAGGTCACGACGCCCGCGGAGGAGCTGCCCTCCGGCGAGGTCGAGATCGAGGGCGACGAGGAGCTCTCCGACGAGGAGGAGCCGCTCGACTGGGACGAGGCGGAGGAGGCCGAGGAGGAGGCCGCCGCGGATGCCCTCAAGGAGGATCCCGGAGCCACCCGCCGATTCTGGTTCGAGCACGCCACCGGGGCGGGCAAGACCGTCGCCGCGCTCGGGTTCGTGGAGGCCTCGCGCACGGGCGGGGTGCTGATCCTCACCCACCGCCGCAACCTCGTCGACCAGTTCAACGGCGAGCTCGCCGACCGCGGCTACAAGAAGCGCGTGCAGGGCCCGCTGCTCGCCGGCAAGGACAGGGATCCCGCCGCCGAGGGTCCCGTCACCGTCGAGACCTATCAGTGGTTCGTCCGCAACGCGGGCAAGATCTCCGACGCGTACACGATCGTCATTTGCGACGAGGCCCACACCGCCCTCGGCGAGAAGACCTCGGCCTCGATCCGCCAGTGGCAGGGCCCGATCTTCGTCGGCATGACCGCAACAGGCGCGCTCATAGCCCGCCACGTCACCGACCTCTTCCCCACCCAGACGTCCCGCTTCGACCTCGCGCAGGCCGCCCGCCGCGGCGTGATCGCCCCCCTTCGCTGCGTGCGAATCCCGCCGGGCGTGGGTGTGCGGTCGATCTCGAAGGTGCCGCTGCGCAAGGGCGAGGTGGACCAGGACTTCGACCAGGAAGAGCTGGCCGCGCTGCTCGACCAGACGCCGTTCAACCTGGCGATTGCCGACCTCTACAAGACGCGCTTCAAGGACCTGCCGGGCGTGGTCTACACCGCCGGCGTCCGCCACGCGTACAACGTTGCCGAGGCGTTCAAGGCGCAGGGCATCAAGGCGCAGGCCGTATCGGGCGAGACTCCCAAGCGCGAGCTCACCCGCATCCTGGCCGCGTACGAGCGCGGCGAGGTCGACGTGCTCTGCAACGCCCAGTTGCTCGCCGAGGGCTGGAACTCACCGCGCGCCACCGTCTGCATGCACCTCGCGCCCACCGCGTCGCGCCGTATCTACCAGCAGCGCGTAGGTCGTGTGACGCGCCGCCAGCAGGGCAAGGAGGCCGGCATCGTCGTCGACTTCGTGCACCCGGCTACCACCAACGACGATCCCGTTGTAACGCTGCACTCGCTGCTGGACCGCGACGTCTACCGCGGCGGCGCGATCGTGGTCGGCCCCGTGCGCCGCGGCCGCGGCCGCCGGCTGCGGGTGGAGCGGCGGGTGCTGCCGGTCACGGCGGACGAGGAGCGCCGGGCGCAGGTGTTCGAGCGCGAGCTCTGGCGCATCGCCGTGGAGCACCTCAGCTGGGGCGAGCAGCACGCGTGGGCGGCGCTGGCCGGCGCGCGCGTGGCCTCGAACAACTGGCGCCGGGCGAAGGCGATGCTGCACTTCGACAACACGGGCGAGCTCCGCCGCCGCTTCCTGATCACCTGCCTGCAGCGCAACCGCAACTCCCAGCTGCGCGTCCGCGCGCTCGGCGAGGTCGGACAGCTCAAGGATCCCGAGGCCTTCGACGAGGCCGTCGAGATCGTGGGCGGCTGGTCGCGCGACGAGCGCCGCGAGGGCGTCAAGACTCTTCTTCAGGCCATGGCCGAGCGGCCGATCGGCAGGCGCGACCAGGCCAGCCGCTGGATCTGGCACCTGGCCGAGTACAGCCGCGAGGTGCACGAGGAATACGCCGTGTCGCGCTGGCCCGAGACCAAGCGCCTGCTGGGCCTGCTCGTGAACTCGTCGGGCGGCGCGCATGCCCGCAACGCGCGCAGGCTCGTTCAGGCCACCAAGAAGCAGGACCGCCGCCTCTCAGCCGCACTGCTGGCCGCCGCGCTGGCGCACACGCCAGAGGCACAGCAGGTGCTCGACGGCGCCCGCATGCGCATGGCGCGCAAGCCGTCGGCGCTGGCGCGCGAGCTGCTGCGCAACTTCCCCAAGGGCGGCCGCCGCAGGCGCGGTGGCAGGCGCCGCCGGGGCCGCGGGGCCGGCAAGGACGGGGGCGGGGGCCAGCAAGGCAACAACGGCAACGCCAAACAACAGCAGCCGAAGGCCGAAGACGCGGCCTGATCGCCAGGCAGTGTGAGCTTTTCCACCGCATAGGTGGAAAGTCGCACACTGCTTAGAGCTGCAGGTGAACCTCGCCGGCTTGGAGTGCCACCCGGCCGCCATCCGTATCGACGAGCAGAGCGCCGGTGTCATCGATCCCGGCGGCAACACCACCCGCTCCCCCTACCCAGCCAATCGTCTGACCTTGCAGGGCGTCGCGACGGCGCCACTCGGGAAGAGGGTCAGACGCGGAGAGCCACGAGGCGAGCGAACCCAAGAGCGCGGCCAGGACCTCCTCCACAGACCGCCCGTCATCAAGCGCCACGGCATCCAGCTCCGGCGGAAACTCCACGGGCGCCACGTTCAGACCGATCCCAAGCACCGCCCATCCATCAGCCGGTCGCCCCTCCACCAGAATCCCCGCCACCTTCCGCCCGCCGAGCCACACGTCGTTGGGCCATTTGATCTCCTCGCTGCCAACCGTCTCGGCGACCGCGACGGCCGCCCGCAGAGGAAGCAGCGGATCGAACTCCCGCAGCAGCACCGACATCAGCACCGCGCTCCCCGCAGGCGCCACCCACTCCCGGCCCTGACGCCCCCGCCCGGCGGTCTGCTCGCCGGCGGTGACCAGCGTTCCGTGGGGCGCGCCACTCCCCGCCAGCTCCTTCGCCCGCTCGTTCGTGGAGTCCGTGAGCCTGTGGTGGACGCGCGGACGACCGATCATCGCGGCCGCAGCCGCACTTCTGCGTCCGCCTGCAGCCCGAGCGTGGCGCCCGCGTCGCCGCGGTTGATTGCGATCGCGAGCGAGCGGTAGGCGTCCTCGTACACGATCAGCTCCCCGGGGCCGACGTCGGCGAAGGTCCCGGCATACGCCGCGAGGTAGCGCTCGCCGCGGGACTCGATCTCCACGGTCGCGCCGAGAGTGATGTCCGTGCCCGCCAGCTCCTCGTGCGAGACGTTCAGGCCGGCGTTTCCGAACCGGTCCACGGTGAGCACGTGGGCGACGAGCACGCCGTCCTCGGTGTGGGCCTCCGGCAGGTCCACCGTCACCAGCCCATCCGACGAGATCGGCGCCCCCGCATCCGCAAGGTCGGCGCCCGCCGCCAGATGCGCCGCCACCGGGGCGAACACGTCGCGCCCGTGAAAGGTCGCCGACACGGGCTCGAGGCGATGTGGCGACCGCGACACGTCCACGGCCAGGTCGACACCGCCGCCCGCCTCCCACGCGAGCGACAGCAGCCCGTTGTCGGGTCCGACCAGCAGCCGCCCGTCGCCGCAGCGCAGCGCGACGGCTCGCCGCTCAGTGCCCACCTGCGGGTCCACCACGGC
The DNA here is from genome assembly GCA_963825775.1 of uncultured Thermoleophilaceae bacterium. Classification (GTDB taxonomy): domain Bacteria; phylum Actinomycetota; class Thermoleophilia; order Solirubrobacterales; family Thermoleophilaceae; genus JAAYBF01. The sequence continues at coordinate 313,834 of CAWGUV010000019.1, forward strand.
CACGTGCACGCCCAGCGGCATGAACGGCAGCGTGTTGCGCAGCACCAGCGCGCCGCGGCGCACGTCATAGCGGGGGATGCCGTGGGTGATGTCCACGATCTCGGCCTCCGGCGCTATGCCGCGGATCACGCCGTGGCACACGCCCACGAAGTCGTCGTCCCGGCCGTAGTCGGTGAGCAGGGTGACGATCACCCGGCGTCCTCCAGCAGCGCGTCCACCAGGCCGTCGATGTCGTGGCGCTCGGCCTCCACGTGCACGTCCAGGCCGAGCTCGCGGGCGGTGTCGCTGGTGACCGGCCCGATCGACACCACGCGCGCTCCGTCCAACGGTCCGCCGTGGGCGTCGAGGAAGAACCGCACCGTGGAGGACGAGGTGAAGGTGATGTGGGTCGCTCGCCCGAGCGCCTCGCGCTGCGCATCGTCGAGCGGCTCGGCGACGGTCTCGTACAGCGCGAGCACCTCAACCTCGGCGCCGCGCTCGCGCAGCGCGTCGGGCAGCACGTCGCGGGCCTCGGCCGCGCGGGCCACGAGCACGCGCTTGCCCTCAACGTCCACGCTCTCGAGCTCCTTCACCAGCGATTCCGCAACCGATCGCTCCGGGACGACGTCCGCGCGGATACCCCGCGCGGCCAGCTCGCGCGCGGTGCCGGGCCCGATCGCGGCCACGGTGACCCCCGCGAGCGCTCTGGCGTCGCCGTCGAGAGCGTCGAAGAAGAGCCTCACGCCGTTGGGACTGGTGAAGCACGCGAGCGCGAGCGAGTCGAGCGAAGGCCGCTGAACCGGGAGCGGCTCGATCCGGATCGCGGGCGCCTCAACGACCTCCGCCCCGAGGGCGGCCAGCCGTGCGGCGAGCCCGCTCGCCTGCGCCCGGGCGCGCGTCACGGCCACCACCTTGCCGTGAAGCGGCCGCGACTCGATCCAGGCCAGCGTTTCGTGCAGGCCGGCGGCGGGGCCGATCACGGTGATGGCCGGCGCGCGCAGGCCGGCGCCCTCGACCTGAGCGGCGATGTCTGCCAGCGTGCCCGCCGCCAGTCGCTGGCCCGGAAGGGTGCCGCGCTCGATCACCGCGGCGGGCTGGTCCGCCGGCCGGCCGGCCGCCACGAGCTGCTCAGCGATCCGCGCCAGGTTCTTCACGCCCATGTAGAGCACGAGCGTGCCCGGGAATCGGGCGAGCGCCTCCCAGTCGAGCGCGCTCTCGTCCTTCGACGGATCCTCATGACCGGTCACGAACGCGACGGCGGACGCCAGGTCGCGGTGCGTGACCGGGATGCCGGCGTAGGCGGGGGCGGCCACACCCGACGTCACCCCCGGCACGACCTCGAACGCGACCCCAGCCTCCCGCAGCGCCTCGGCCTCCTCGCCGCCACGGCCGAACACGAACGGGTCACCGCCCTTGAGGCGGACGACGCGCTGCCCCTTCGCGCCGAGCTCCACGAGCCGGGCATTGATGTCCTCCTGGGACATCGCCACGTCGCCGGGCGCCTTGCCGACGTAGACGAGCTCCGCGTCGGTGCGTGCCCCGTCGAGGGCGCCCGAGGGGATCAGCCGGTCGTAGAGGATCGCGTCGGCCTCCGCGATCAGCTCCAGCGCGCGGCGAGTCATCAGGCCCGGATCGCCCGGGCCAGCCCCCACCAGATAGACGATGCCTTCGGCCATGCGCCTGGAACGCTACGGGTGGCGCTGCTGCCTTCAGCGCAGCCGGATCGCGGTGTGCGACAGGCGGCCGGACCGGAACCGCACGTGAAGCACGTACGCGGCCCGGCGAGGCTGAGATCCGCACCCGGCCCTTGCTGGACGCGGACCCGGGCGTAGGTACGTCCCCGTCGCGTGAGGCTTGCCGGGTCGCGCCGCTGGCCTTCAGCTTCACGGTGCAGCGGATCCTCGGCTTCTTGCGCTTGCGCTGGGCTGACCTTGCAGGTGACCTTGCGCGTTGCGGCCCCGCGGTCCGCGGGCACCTGTGCGCGCCCGGTTGCGCCCCTGGCGCCGGTTCTGGCCGGTACCCGCCGGCTGGCCCCTGGCGGCCTCGGGCCCGATGATCGTGACTTCGGGCGCGAAGGCGTGGTCGTCCTCCGCCGGGTTGCTGTTGTTCGGAGAGCTGTCGGGGTCCGGGAGGGTGGCGGCGGTCAGCTCGGCGGAGACCGCGCCGACCCAGGTGCGCTGCGGTGGTGGTGAGCGTGAGCGTCGCGCTCCCGCCCGACGCAGAGCGGGCACGCTCCAGATGTCGCCGGTGAAGGTGCCCGAGGGTCGGAGTGGCGGTTGTCACGTCCAGGTTCGGTGGGATGCCCATCCGCACCCGCACGCCCGGCTGCGCGTGCGGCCCGGTGTTGGTAACGGTGGCGGTCACGGTCGACCGGCTGGCCCACTACACGGCTGGTGGGTGTGGCATTCGCCGTCAGCGAAAGGTCGCCGCGCGAGCGGATCAGCGTGGCCGCCGAGCTGCAACGGGGACCAGCGGTGTCGAGGTGCTCTCGGTGTCGCCGATGCTGGCGGTGGAGTTGTAGCCGAGCTGGCCGCTGTTGCCGGAGCCCCAGCAGCGCACCTGGCCGGTGGTGAGCAGCGCGCAGGTGTGGTTGCCGCCGCCGGCTGATGGCGGTAGCGGTGCCGCCGAGTTAGGACCGGCCCGAGCCGAGTCGGGGTGCTCGGTGTCGCCGATGCTGGTCGGTGGAGTTGTAGCCGAGCTGCCCGTTGCCGCCGGTAGCCCCAGCAGCGCACCTGGCCGGTGGTGAGCAGCGCGCAGGTGTGGTAGTCGCCGGCGGCTGATGGCGATGGCGGTGCCGCCGAGTTGGACCGGCCCGACCGAGTCGGGGTGCTCGGTGTCGCCGATGCTGGCGGTGGAGTTGTAGCCAGCGACCGTTGCTGCCGGAGCCCCAGCAGCGCACCTGGCCGGTGGTAGAGCAGCGCGCAGGTGTGGCAAGCCCGGCGGCGATGGCGGTAGCGGTGCCGCCGAGCTTGGACCGAGCCAGCGACCGAGTCGGGGTGCTCGGTATCGCCGATGCTGGTCGGCGTGAGTTGTAGCCAAGCTGCCCGAGCCGCTGCCGGAGCCCCAGCAGCGCACCTGGCCGCCGGTGAGCAGCGCACAGGTGTGGTTCGTGCCGGCGGTGATGGCGGTGGCGGTGGCGCCGAGTTGGACCGGCCCGACCGAGTCCGGGGTGCTCGGTGTCGCCGATGTTGGCGGTGGAGTTGTAGCCGAGTTGCCCGTTGCTGGCGGAGCCCCAGCAGCGCACCTGGCCGCCGGTGAGCAGCGCGCAGGCGTGCAAGCCGCCGGCGGTGATGGCGGTGGCGGTGGCGCCGAGTTGGACCGGCCCGACCGAGTCGGGGTGCTCGGTGTCGCCGATGTCGTCAGTGGCGTTGTAGCCAAGCTGGCCGCTCCGCACCGTTGCCCCAGCAGCGCACTTGGCCGCCGGTGAGCAGCGCGCAGGTGTGCGAGAGGCCGACGGCGATGGCGGTGGCGGTGCGCGCCGAGCTGGACGGGCCCGACCGAGTCCGGGTGCTCGGTGTCGCCGATGTCGTCGGTGGAGTTGTAGCCGAGCCGCCCGTCGTCGCCGTTGCCCCAGCAGCGGATCCCCCCGGCCTCGAGCAGGCCGCACGCAGTGAGACCCGCCCGTAGTCGAGCGCGGCGGCCTGCGTCAGGTAGCAGGCCGGATCCGGCTCGCTCGGCCCCTGCGGGCAGAGCCGTGGCCAGGCCCGCTGCGAGGAGCAGCAGGACGAGAAGCCGGCTACTGGTGCGGGTCACGAGTCCGCGGACCACCGTACACCCGCACTCACGTCCGGGCAAACAGCGCCGGCAGCGTTCAGGAGCTCCCGGGCCCCGGCGGCCAGCATCCGCTCGGCGATCGAGCGACCCAGGCCGACGGGGTCCGACGCCTCTCCGTCGAGGGAGTCGCGCAACCAGGTCGAGCCATCCGGCAGGCCGGCGTATGCGTCGATGGTCAGCCGCTCGCCCTCCAGTCGCGCGCGCGCTCCGACCGGGGTGTCGCAGGTGGCGTCAAGCGCCGTGACCACCGCACGCTCGGCCGTCAGCTCCACGAGAGAGGCACGATGTGTGAGGCGCTCCGCAACGCCACGCGTCTCGCCGTCGTCCGCGCGTGTCTCCAGGGCCAGGCAGCCCTGGCCGGCCGCCGGGGTCATTTCGGCCTCGGGAATGGGCTCACCCTCGGAGCGCCCCAGGCGCACCAGCCCCGCGCGGGCCAGCACCAGCGCGCCGTACTCCCCGGCCGCGAGCTTCCCCAGCCGCGTGTCCACGTTGCCCCGCACCTCCCGCACGTCGAGGTCGGTCCGCAGGGCCAGCAGCTGCGAGCGCCGCCTCAGGCTCGAGGTGCCCACCACGGCGCCCTCGGCCAGATCGGCGACCGACGCCGCGCCGCAGATGGCGTCGCGCGGGTCGGCCCGCTCGGGCACGCCCGCGATGGCGAGCCCTTCAGGCAGCTCACCGGGCACGTCCTTGGCGGAATGCACCGCCAGGTCGATCCGGTCATCCAGCAGGGCCTCCTCGATCTCCTTCACGAACCGGCCCTTGTCTCCGACCTGGCCCCGATCGCCGGACGTCTCGACGCGGACGATCTCGACCTCGTCATCGATCAGGGCGGCAACCAGGTCTGCCTGCGCCAGCGCCAGCGCGCTGCCGCGAGTGCCCAGCCGGATCAAAGTCCGCGGCGGCGGCGGCGCGACTCGAGGTCGGCGACCTCGGCGGGGCGTGGCGCCCCGAGCTCAGGCTCCAGGCCGAACAGCTCCCGCAGCGCGTGCAGGTGCTCGTGGACGTCCTCGCCGTCCTTCAGCCGAACCGTGGGCTCGTGCAGCATCCGTTGAACGATCGAGCGCGCCATCACTCCCAGCCGCTCCCGGTCGGCGTCGGAGAGCGACTCCCACCGGGTCTCGTTCTCGCTCAGCACCTTCTCGACGATCGCCTCCGCCCGATCGCGAAGGGCCGTGATCGTGGGCACCACGTCCAGGGTGCCGAGCCAGCGGTCGAACCGCAGCGCCTCTTCGTCCACGAGCGTGCGCGCCTTGGCGGCCTCGGCCTCGCGGCCGGAGAGGTTGCGTGCCACCTCGCGCTGGAGGTCGTCCATATCGAAGAGCGTGATGCCGCTGCAGAGGTCGCGGACGCTGGGCTCGATGTCGCGCGGAACCGCAATGTCGATCAGCACCATCGGGCGGCGGCCACGCGCCTCCACGACCAGCTCGAGCTCCTCGCGGCCGAAGATCTGGTGCGGCGAGGCGGTGCAGCTCACCACGATGTCGGCCCGCTCGAGCTCGGCCGGGAGGTCCTCGAACCGCACCGCGGAGCCTCCGAAGCGCTCGGCCAGGCCGATCGCCCGGTCATAGCGCCGGTTGGCCACGAACACGGTGTGCACGCCGCGCTCGCGGAGCGCCTGAGCGGTGAGCTCTCCGTTCTCACCGGCGCCGATCACCAGCACGCGCCGCTGTGACAGGTCGCCGATCGTGGCAGCGGCGAGTTCCACCGCCACGGAGGACACGGACACGCGCGACCGGCTGATCCCGGTCTCAGTGCGCACCCGCTTACCGGCCGCGAGTGCGTCGCGGAACAGCCTGTTGGAAACAGGGCCCGTCGCGCCCTCCACCAGGGCAAGCTCGTAGGCGCGCTTCACCTGGCCCTGCACCTCGGCCTCGCCCACGATCATCGAATCGAGGCCCGCCGCGACGGTGAAGAGGTGCGTGACCGCGTCGTGGTCCCGAAACGAATAGAGCGAGTCGGTGAGCTCGGTCGGGCGGATGTCCGCCTGGCGGGCGAGCACGGTGAGCGCGGCGGTTTCGGCCTCGACGGCATCGGAGGTCACGAGGTAGAGCTCGGTGCGGTTGCAGGTCGAGATCGCGACGGCCTCCTGCACCGACTCCTGACGGGTCAGCTCCGACATCACCGCCGCGGCGCGGCCCTCGGGCAGCGCGAGGCGCTCGCGCAGGGCAAGCGGTGCGGTCTTGTGGGAGACGCCGAGGGCGAGCAGCTCGAAGTTCACGAGGGCGCCCCCTCCCGTTCGCGCTCGGCAAGCTCCAGCAGCTCATCCACCTGCTGCTCGATCCGCGCGATCTTCGCGCCGATGATCGCGACGTAGATGAGGATCAGGGTCAGGAAGACCACGTAGGCGCCGGCGACGTACTTGCCGGCCTCGTCGAGAGGTAGCGCGGGCATGTCAGGCCGTTTCTAGCCGTGCGCGCAGCTTCTTGAGCTGCATCGACGCGCGCTTCGAGGTCAGCTCGAGCTTCCACAGCGTCACGAACAGCAGCGTCATCGCGAGGATGCAGACGAGGAAGGTGAGGCGCATGTCGCCGGGGAGCGAGCCGCCGGTCTGCGAGAGCACGCGCGGGTGCGTGAATGACTCGGCGAGGCGGACCGCGACGAAGTTGATCGGAACGAAGGCGCCGGCGGCGATGGCGAACACCGACGAGTAGCGCGCCTGGCGGTCGGGGTCCTCGATCGAGAACCTCAGCGGGTAGTAGACGCAGTAGAGGAGGAACACGACCAAGAACGACACGAGCACCGGCTCGTCCCACACCCACCAATGGCCCCACGCCGCCTTGGCCCAGATCGACCCGGTCACCAGCACGCCCATGCCGAGAATGATCGACATGTGGATCGTCACGTAGGAGCGCATGTCCCACGAGCGATCGCCCGATCGCAGGTGCCGGATCGCCATGATCCCGGCGGCCACGAAGCCGCACAGGGCGACGATAGCCATCGGTACGTGCACGTAGAAGATCTTCTGGACGAAGCCCTGGTCGGCGTCCAGCGGCGCGTAGAAGAACACGAGCGAGAACGCGAGAGCGGTGGTGAGCACCGCGGCCGCGGCGAGCGGCCTAAATCCCTTGGAGTACACGGAACTAAGGTTACTTAGGCGGAGCGATCCCCCGCCCCCCCGCCCCCCCCCCCTCCCCCCCCCCCTCCTCCCCCCCCATCGTCTCGAGCAGGAAGTCGAACACCGCCAGCGAGATGAGCACGAACACCGCGTCGTAGCCGCCAAGCAGTGCAAGAAAGCGCCCGAGGTCCTCCGCCTCCTGCGTCCCTCGCAGCAGCGGCTCGGTGGCCGATGCCGCGCCGATCAGCAGCGGCACCAGCAGCGGGAGCAGCAGCAGCGGCACGATCAGCTCGCGCGCGCGGGTCTCCGACGCGAGCGCCGCGACGAGCGCCCCCACGGCCGCGAGCCCGACGTCGGCCAGCAGGAGGATCACCAGCAGCTCCGGAAACGCGTCGATCAGTCCGGGTCCCAGCAGCAGGAGCCCGAACGTGGGCAGCGCCACCACCTCCAGGGCGACCAGGTAGATGAACAGCGCCGCGGCCTTCGCCAGGAACAGGGCGGTGCGGTCGACGGGCGCCAGCAACAGGGCGTCGATGCCGCCCTGCTCGCGCTCGGCGGCGAACAGACGGGTGACACCGATCACCGCCGCCAGGAGCAGCGTGACCCACAACACACCGGACGCCAGCTCGCCGTCGAGGGAGTCGCGGTCGAGGCCGAAGTGAAAGAGCACGTAGACGGTGACCGTGAACAGCGCCATCGCGGGCACGGCCTCCTTGGTGCGCAACTCGATCGTCAGGTCCTTGCGCAGGATCGCGCCGGCTGCCGCGATCACGAGTAGAGCTCCCGTGCCTGCGCGGCCTGCATCCCGCGGCCGCAGAACTCCTGGCGCCCGCCGCGCAGTCCGAGGGCCAGGTCCGCCTCGGCCAGGCCGCCCTCCACGTCGTGGGTGATCAGCACGCGCGTGCGGCCGGACTCGCGCCCGATCAGCGGCTCGAGCGCCTCGGAGGCGGCCGGGTCGAGGTTGGCGCGCGGCTCGTCGAGCAGCAGCAGCTCGGGGTCGTGCAGGGTCGCGCGGGCGGCGGCCAGGCGCTGCACCATCCCCTTCGAGAAGTCCCGGATCGGCTCGTCGCCGCGGCGCTCGAGCCCGACCGCCAGCAGCTGCTCCTCCACCTTGGCGGCGTCCACTCCGAACAGCCGCGCCTGGTAGCGAAGGTTCTCGCGGGCGGTCAGGTCGCGGTAGAGCAGAGGGTCGTGGCCGAGGTATCCGACCCGGCCGCGCACCTTCCAGGCCTCGCCGGGAAGCGAGGCGCCCAGAACCCGGGCGTCGCCGCCGTGTGGGCGCAGCAGCGCGGCGAGCACCCGGAGCAGCGTGGTCTTGCCGGCGCCGTTGGCGCCGAACACGGCGAGCGTCTCGCCGGCCGGCACCTCGACCGTTACGTCACTGAGCGCCACGCGCTCGCCGTAGCGGCGCTCGAGGCCCTCCAGCGCGATCGCCGGCATGGCCAAGCGCTCAGGCGCGGGCGGGTACCCAGCCGGCGGGGAACGCTCCGGCGGGAACCTCGCCGGGGTAGTCGGGGAACCAGCGCCGGGCGATGTCCTCGCCGGACCGGCCCTCGATCAGGGCGCGAACGTCGGCGATTGTGAGCAGCACCCGCAGGGTGGCGCCGATCTGCAGGTCCGCGGCGTTGGGCTCCTCGCCTCCGATCACTCCCTCGGCGGCGAGGGCGTCGACGTGGTCGAGCTTGGCCGGGAGCCCGGCGAGATCGCCGGCGAGCCGCTCGGCCGTGATCCCGTGGTACTTCCAGGTGCCGCGCACGAGCTTGATCGCGAAGTCGGTCCCGGCCGGATCAAGGGGCCCTGAGCCGCCGAACGTGCCCATCGACTCGGGGCGGAAGTACATGGCGCCCCAGGGCAGCGACCGGCCGAGATCCTGGAGCTCGTCGTCGCCCCAGCGCTCAGCCTCGGCCACGGCGTCGGCGATCGGCTCCGGGAACAGCGGGCGGGTCGGGCGCCAGCTCCTCGAGCTTGGCGAGAATCGGGCGCGAGCCGTGCACAGGCTCTTCGTCCACCAGCAGGCCGGGCACCGTCGCGTTGCCCTCGCCGTAGATCTTCGTCATCTCCTCGATATGCGGGCCGGGCTGGAAGTCGATTCGCTCGTACTGCAGGCCCTTGCGCCGCAGGGCCGCCTCGGCCGTCATGCACGGATGGGAGGGGGCGAGTCCGTGAAGAACGAGCTCAGGCTGGGCAGACATGTCCGCCCAGCCTATTTGCTCGTCCTTACTTCGAGTCCTCCGCGAGGATCGCGTAGACCTTCTTGCGCGTCTCCTCCAGCAGGTCTCGGGCGCGCTCGGCCTGGTCCTTCGAGCCGGCCATGCCCACCTGCTTCACCGCGGCCCGGAGCGCATGGAACGCGTCGCGGAGCCGCACCTCACCGGGATCGACGCCGGCGGTCACCTGCTCCCAGGGGGAGACGCCCTCCCGGCCCTCAGCCTGCTCACGCCCCTCGTCGGTCAGGACGAACCGGCGCTTGCCGTCGGACTCCTCGCTGCGAACGAGCCCTTCGTCCTCGAGCAGTGCCAGCGTGGGGTATATCGAGCCGGGGCTCGGACGCCAGATGCCCTGGGTGCGCTCCTCGATCTCCTTGATCATCTCGTAGCCGTGCATCGGCCTCTCCGTGAGGAGGGCGAGAGCGGTGGCCCGTATGTCCCCGCGCCGTGCGCGAGGACCTCCGCGGCCGTAGCCGTGGCGGTGGCGCCTGCCCCTGGGGCCGCAGTGGCCGTGTCGTGTGTATTGCCTGTCCATCGATACTCCTTAGTTAGAACGCGATATATCGTAACAGGTTGCGTTAGTCGCGTTCGAGAGTCTCGGCGGCGTGCTTGAGCGTGGGCTCCACGACGGGCCACGACTGCCCGATCGCCTTCGGATTGCCGGGGAAGTTCACGATCAGCGCGCGGCCGCGGATGCCCGACACCCCGCGGGTGAGGATCCCCAGTGGCGTGTGCTCCCGCGACTGCGCTCGGATCGTCTCCGCGTAGCCCGGGGCCTCGCGGTCGATCACGTCGAGCGTGGCCTCGGGGGTTACGTCGTCGGCGGTCATCCCGGTGCCGCCGGTGGTGAACACGAAGCGCGCGCCCTCGTCGTCGGCCAGGCGCCGAAGCGTCGCCGCGATCGCGTCGCGGTCGTCGGCCACGACCTCCAGCGATGTCTCCAGACCGGCGGCCGTGCACAGCTCCACCAGCGCCGGCCCCGATGCGTCCTCACCCTCGCCGCGGGCGAGCGAGCTCGACACCGTGACCACGGCGGCCCTCATGCGGCATCACCGAGGAACGCCTCGGCATCTTCGGCGTCGGCGAACAGCCGCCACTCCGACAGCAGCCCGTCCGCGAGGCGCGCCACGCCCGGAACGGCCATCGGACGATCGCTCCGCTCACCCGTCCGGTGCCAACGCCCCACGCCGGTGCATCACCACCCACTCGCCCCGCGTGGTGATCTCCTCGACCTCCATCTGGCGGTCGGCGAACACCTCCTCCACCTCGGCCCACCAGCTGCCGCACGCCATCGTGGCCCCGGTGCGCCTTGCTGCCCTCCATCGCCCCGATCAGCGAGCGGAAGCGCATGCCAGGCGCGCACAGCGCGAGCGAGCCCGTCGACGTCATGTCGGTTCCACGCCTCGAACACCGCTCGACGAGTGCGCGGTCGGCCTCAGTCGCGGCGCCAGTCAGACTTGCCCCCGCTCTTCTCCATCAGCTCAACCGGGCCCACGCTCACGCCCCGCTCAACCCCCTTGACCATGTCGTAGACGGTGAGCGCGGCGACGGCGCACGCCGTCATCGCCTCCATCTCCACGCCGGTCTGCGCGGCCGTGCGCGCCTCGGCGATCAGCACCACCTCCGCCTCGCCGACGCTCACCTCGACATCCACGTACGACAGCGGCAGCGGGTGGCACAGCGGGATCAGCTCGGCCGTCCGCTTGGCCGCCTGGATGCCCGCGATACGGGCGGTGGACGAGAGGTCGCCCTTCGGCAGGTCGCCACTGCGCGCGAGCGCCGCCGTGTCTCGCTCGACATCGCCACCACGGCGCGAGCGACGGCGCGGCGCTCGGTGACGGGCTTGCCGCCGACGTCCACCATCCTGGCGCGCCCTTCCTCGTCGAGGTGGGACAGCTCGCTCACGGATTGAGCGTACTGCCGGGTTGCCACACGTCGCCGCGCCGGACGCGCTCGAGCCCGACCCAGATCACGTTCACCGATGTGGCCACGATCTGCTCCCTCGTGACCTCGGGATGGTCGAGCCACCAGACCGCCAGGCCGGTGAGTCCCGCGCGCATCACCACGGCGGCCATCTCCAGCGCCACCGGATCGCCGGCCTGCTCGCCGCCCAGGATCTGGCCCAGCGATGCCTGGGACTCGGTCAGCACGCGCTGGTGGACGGCAATCGCATCGGGGTCGCCCGTGGTCTCGCGGAAGAACATCCGCGCCGCGTAGGGGTTCGCCTCCACGTACCGCGCCCACGCGTCGATGGCCAGCGGGAACCGCTCCTCGTCCGGCGCGTCGACCGCTAGGGCCTCGCGCCACATCGCGAGCAGCTCGTCGCGCGTGCGCTCCAGCAGCCGCCCGTGCAGGTCGAGCTTCGAGGCGAAGTGGTCGTAGAGGATCGGTGCCGAGACCCCTGAGCGCCGCGCGATCTCGTCGATCGACGCGGCGGCGTATCCGCGCTCTGCGAACACCTCCCTCGCCGCGCGCTCGATCAGCTCCCGGCGCTCGGGGCGGGTGAGGCGCTTCCGGGTTGTGCTACTCTGGCTAACGATCGTTAGGTTAGCGAGGAGGCACGATGGAACTGGTAGAGGATCCGATCTTCAAGATCCGCAGCAGCTTCAAGCAGGACGGCGATACGTTGATCGTCGACACATGGATCGACCCGGGCGGGGGCGTGACGCCCCACGTCCATCCGGCGATGGAGGAGCGCTTCGAGACGGTCGAGGGCACGGCGCAGTTCCTGGCCGGCCGCAAATGGCACGAGACACCCACGGGCGAGGGCGTGGTGGTCCCGCCCGGCACCCGTCACGCCTTCCGCAACCGCAGCGACGAGGTGGCGCACATCCGCTGCCGGGCCACACCGCCGATGAGCCTCCAGGAGTTCCTCACCGACGCGGCGGCGATGAGCCGTGCGGGCAAGCTGAACAAGCTCGGCCTGCCCACCAGCTACGCGGCCCTGAAGGAGGTGGCCGCCTTCGCCGAGCGCCATCGCCCGATGGTGGTGATGAGCTCGCCGCCGGTGTTCGTGCAGAAGGTGCTGCTGCCGCCGCTGGCGCGGAGGGCGGAGCTGTGAGGCCGGTGCAGATCGCGGCGCTCACGGGCGCCCTCGCGGTGCTGGCCTGGAGCGTCGGCGGCCTCATCGTGAATCCCGATTTCGCCACGGGTGACGCCGCGACGTCGGAGAAGGTGCTGGGCTCCGACATGAACGGCTGGCACGCGATCTCAGGCTTCCTGGTGGCAATCCCGGCGCTTGCGCTGCTGCGGGGCAACCCGCGCACGCTGGCGCTGTTCCTGCTGGTGGCGGCCTCATCCCTCACCGCCACGGCGCTCTGGGCGTTTGCCAGCGAGCGCCCCGGGGGCGGGCTGTTCTACTTCCCCAACAACGAGGTCGACGGGCTGCTCCACATCGCGGTGTCGGCGATCTTCGTGGCGGGAGCGCTGAGCGAGCTGGAGAACCTCCGCTCGCAGGCGCGCCTGCTCACTGAACTACGCGGGAGCGGCAGTACGCCTAGCGGCGTCGATCAGGTCGCGCACGGCATTCTCGTCGCCGCCCCGCAGCAGCTCGATCGGATCCGGCTCGCCGTTCACGATCGACTCGAAGAAGGCCTTGCGGTCCTGGTAGGTGGGCAGCGTTGCCTTCGCCCAGCCGCGAGCCTCGTTGAGCATGATCGCCAGCTTGGCGTAGGGCTCGCCGTACTCGTCGGCGATCTCGTTGCGGATCCGCTTGGCCAGCGCCGGCGAGGCGCCGGCGGTTGAGATCGCGATCGCCAGCGGTCCCGTGCGGATGATCGCCGGGAGGATGAAGTTGCACAGCGGCGGCACGTCGACCACGTTCACGAGCATCGCCCGCTTCTCGGCGTCCTCGTAGATGCCGATGTTGATCTCGCTGTCGTTCGTGGCGGCGATCACCATGAACGTGCCCTCCAGGTCGGCGGGGTCGTAGGCGCGCCGCTCCCATTTGATCGAGCCCTCGCTCGCGAGTGCCTGCAGCGGGTCGATCGCCTCGGGCGCCACCAGGGTCACGTCGCCGTCGCAGGCGAGCAGGCCCTCCACCTTCTCCAGCCCGATGTCCCCGCCGCCCACCACGAGGCACTTGCGCCCGGTGAGCTTGAGGCACGCGATGTAGAAGGGCGTGTCGAGCATGCCCTGCACGCAGCTCTGGTCGCAGATTCCCTTGCGGAGCTGGCAGACGCACTCTTTTCCTGCATAGGCCTGGGCCGGCATGGTCTTTACGAGTCTACGCAGCGGCTATCGGCGGAGGGCGCCCTTGAGCACCTTGCGCGCGACCCGCGCGAACGCCGGCGCCCCGCGCCGCAGCGCGTCGGCCTTGTCGTCGTCGCGCCCGTAGAGCAGCTTGGCCGAGGAGTCGAGCGTGCGGCCCAGCGAGGCGTCGTAGGGGTGCCACCAGAAGTTGGGCGCCAGCGACGGGTCCCACGAGATCAGCTTCACGTTCACGCACTCGTAGAAGCCGAACTTGGAGTGCGAGCGTCCCAGCCCGGAGTCCTTCACGCCGCCCCATGCGCAGGAGCACGCGCCGTGGGAGTACATGTGATCGTTCACCCACACCATCCCCGCCTGCAGGCGCCGGGCGATCCGGTCGCCGTGGGCGCGGTCCTGGGTCCACACCGAGGCGCCGAGGCCGAAGTCCGAGTCGTTCGCCAGGTCGATCGCCTCGTCCTCCGAGCCGACCTCGATCACCGGCACCACCGGCCCGAAGATCTCCTCGCGCATGATCCGCATGTCGTGGGTCACGCCGGTGAGCACGGCGGGAGCGAAGTGGTCGCCCTCCGCGGGTCCACCGCAGCGCAGCTCGGCGCCGTTCGCGACCGCGTCGTCCACGAGCTCACGGACCAGCTCGAACTGCTCACGGGAGACCATCGGCCCGATCTCGGTGTTCCAGTCCATCGGGTCGCCCACCCGCAGCTTCGACGCGCCTGCCACCAGCGCCTCGGTGAAGTCCTCGGCCACCTCCCGCGCCACGTACACGCGCTCGATGCCCGAGCAGGTCTGACCGGCGTTGGCGAATCCACCCCAGAGCGCGCCGCCCACGGCGTTGGAGAGGTTGGCGTCGGCGAGCACGAGCATCGCGTCCTTGCCGCCCAGCTCCAGCACCGACCCCTTCATCCGCTCGGCGCAGGCAACCCCCACACCGCGGCCGACCTCGACCGAGCCGGTGAAGAAGATCTTGGCCGTGCTGGACTCAACAAGCGCCTGACCCACCGCGCCGCCGCCGTGGACCGTGCGGACCAGGCCCTCGGGCAGCCCGGCACGCTCGAACACCCACTGGATCCGCTGGCCGATGAGGGGCGTGAGTGACGCGGGCTTGAGCACCACGCCGTTGCCGCACATCAGCGCGATCGCGACCTCGCCGAAGGGAATCGACCACGGGTAGTTCCAGGGCGCGATCACGCCGACGACGCCCAGTGGCTCGTATGCGAACTTCGCCCGCTTCTGCTTGAGGAAGATGGGCAGACCCACCTTCTCGTCGCCGAGGATGTCCGGCCCGGCGTCGGCGATCCAGTGCAGCGAGTCGATCGTCGGCAGCAGCTCCATCGCGTAGGACTCGTTGCGCGGCTTGCCCTGCTCGCGGGTGAGCAGCTCGGACAGCTCGTCGAGCGAGTCGATGATCACCTGGGCGGCGCGGCGCATGTAGCGCCCGCGCTCGGCGACCGGCAGCGCGGCCCAGAACGGCTGCACCTCGGCCACGTCGTCCACGATCGACTGGACGCCCTCGGGCGTGACCGTCTCGACGGCTCCGAGCCTGCGCCCGTCGATGGGGCTGAACGACTCGAGCGGTGTGGTGGCGGTGCCGGACTCCATGACCAGGGGACGCATCATCGCGGACGGGTAGACGGCGCGCTGTGCGAGGAGTAGCGTTTTGCCAAGGCAAGGGAGCCGGACCGGAGGTGCCGTACTTGGAGGCGTACGGAGCGGGGCAGATGGAGGCCGCGATGCGGGCGTTGCTCGCGGCGTCTCTGGACGCCGTCATCACGATCGATCACCAGGGCCGGGTGCTCGAGTTCAATCCCGCCGCGGAGGCCACGTTCGGCTGGTCTCGCGACGAGGCGCTGGGCCGGGACCTGCCGGGGTTGATCGTCCCGCCGTCCCTGCGCGAGCGCCATGGCGAGGGCTTCGGTCCCAGCGTGGGCAGGCGGCTGGAGATGACCGCGATGCGGCGCGACGGGTCGGAGTTCCCGGCCGAGTTCACGGTCGCCCGCGTGGACGGCGCGGACCCGCCGATCTATACGGGCATGATCCGCGACATCAGCGAGCGCGAGCGAGCGCAGCGGCGGCTCGAGCACCTCGCTCTCCACGACGGGCTCACAGGCGTGGCCGGCCGCACGCTGTTCATGGACCGTCTCGACCATGCGCTCACCGGCCGCGCCCACGTCGGCAAGCTGGTGGCGGTCCTGTTCGTGGACCTCGACCGCTTCAAGGCGGTGAACGACAGCCTCGGCCACCAGGCCGGCGACCGGCTGCTGGTGGAGATCGCGCGCCGGATCGCCTCGGTGATCCGGCCGGAGGACACGCTCGCCCGCATCTCGGGGGACGAATTCGCGGTGCTGTGCGAGGCGATCGAGGACGAGGCCTACGCGCTCGCGGTGGCCGGCCGGCTCAAGGTGGCGGTCGAGGCGCCGGTCTCCCTGGAGGGGCGCCGTCTGACGCCCGGTGCGAGCGTGGGCGTCGCGCTGGCGCGCGGCGGTCAGGACACCGCGGACGCGGTGCTCACCGACGCCGACTCGGCCATGTACCGGGCCAAGCAGCGGCGGAATGAGGGGCCGGTCCTGTTCGACGAGGAGCTGCGCACCAGTGCCGCGGAGCGCATGCGGGTGGAGCACGAGTTGCGCGACGCGCTGGAGCGCGACGAGCTGGAGCTCCACTACCAGCCGCAGGTGAGCCTACTCACGGGCATGCCGGTCGGCGTCGAGGCGCTGGTGCGCTGGCGCCATCCGACCCGTGGCCTGCTGTCGCCCGCGGAGTTCATCCCCCACGCCGAGGAGACGGGGCTGGTGGTCCCCCTTGGCGAGGCGGTGCTCGAGAAGGCGTGTGAGCAGGCGCGCCGCTGGGCGGAGCTGCGCCCGGGCGAGCCGCCGCTCACGATGTCCGTGAACCTGTCACCGGCTCAGCTGCTGAGCCCGACGATGCCCGCCGCGGTGGAGCGGGTGCTCGCCGCCTCCTCGCTGGAGCCGGCCTTCCTCTGCCTGGAGATCACCGAGCGGACGCTGATGGTTGATGGACCCGCCACGGCCGCCTCCATCGCCGCGCTCAGCGGCATGGGTGTGCGCATGGCCATCGACGACTTCGGCACCGGCTACTCCTCGCTGAGCTACCTGCGGCTGTTGCCCGTCGACTCGCTCAAGGTGGACGCCGTCTTCGTGGAGGGACTCGGCCGGCGGCGGGACGACAAGGCGATCGTTCGCGCGGTGATCCAGATGGCGCACGCGCTGGGGATGGGCGTCGTCGCCGAGGGGGTCGAGCGCGAGGAGCAGGTCGTGCAGCTACGCGATCTCGGCTGTGATCTCGCGCAGGGCTTCCGCTTTGCCCGGCCGGTCCCGGCCGACGACCTGCGCTCCGTGATGGAGCGGCCTACGCCGCTCGCGGGTGTGTAGCGGCCTCGTCCAGCAGCTCGCGGACGGCCTCCTCGAGCGTCCTCTCGGAGTGGACGACCTCGACCACGCCCACGATCTGCTCCCTTGAGCCGATCATCTCCACCGCGGCCACGACCAGCCGCTCGCGCGGGTCGTAGAACATGAGGTGGGCAGGCAGGGAGTCACCCGGCCGCGCCAGGCGCAGGCGCACGCGCCGCCCATCGCCGAGCAGGTGCACGGTCGAGAGCAGAGTGCCGAAGTTCGCGAGGGGCGATCGGGCCATGGAAGTCACAGTAGAGCCGCCCCTAACGGACTCGTTAAGCGTTGGTCAATCGCGCTTCCTAGAGCGCCTTATCCGCTGCAATCGCTCTCTCATCTCCCGCTCCTCGCCATGCTCGGATAGCTCGAGGAAGCGCTCGCCCTCCGCCTCGGGCGGCATCAGCTCCTGCTCGGAGACGCCCTCGGGGTGCCCGTGCGGCGGGTCGTAGTCCTCGCCGCCGGAGCTGCGCAGCGCCTGCGGCGGGCTGGGCGCGCCGTGGTCCTGCACCCAGCCGCGGGCCCGCTTCAGCGCCTGGTAGGAGGCGTTGGACTTCGGGGCCAGCGAGAGGTAGACCGCCGCCTGCGCGAGGTTGTGGGCGCACTCGGGCAGGCCCACGTGCTCCACCGCGTGCGCGGCCGCGACGGCTACCACCAGCGCCTGCGGATCCGCGTTGCCGATGTCCTCGCTGGCGAGGATCACCATTCGGCGCGCGATGAAGCGCGGGTCCTCGCCGCCCTCCAGCATCTCCGCCAGGTAGAGCAGCGATGCGTCGGGGTCCGAGCCGCGCGTGGCCTTGATCCAGGCCGAGATCGTGTCGTAGTGGCGGTCGCCGCCCTTGTCGTAGAGCACCGCGCGCCGCTGCAGCGCATCCTCGGCGATCTCCATGGTCACCGGCTCTCCCTGCTCGGCGGCGAGCTCGAGCGCGGCCAGCGCCGTGCGCGCATCGCCACCGGAGCGCGCGGCCAGAAACGCGAGCGCGTCGTCGTCCACGTCGGGCGGATCGGGCAGCCCGCGCTCGTCGCTCAGCGCGCGCCGCAGCAGCGCCTCGACGTCCTCGTCGCCGAGGGCCTCCAGCTCGTACACGCGCGTGCGGGAGAGCAGCGCCGAGTTCACCTCGTAGTTGGGGTTCTCCGTCGTCGCGCCCACGAGCGTCACGAGCCCCTCCTCCACCGCGGGCAGCAGCGTGTCCTGCTGCGCCTTATTGAAGCGGTGGATCTCGTCCAGGAACATGATCGTGGGCTCGCCGCTGGTGGTGCGGCGGTGGGCGGCGCGCTCCATCACGTCGCGCACCTCCTGGCGGCCGGCGTTCACGGCCGATAGCTCCTCGAAGGCCGCGCTGGCGTTCACGGCCATCAGCCGCGCCAGGGTGGTCTTGCCGGTGCCGGGCGGGCCGTACAGCACCATCGAGTGCGGTCGCCCCTCCTCGATCGCGGCCCGCAGCGCCGACCCCTCCTCGAGCAGGTGCCCCTGGCCCACGAACTCGTCGAGCGACGCCGGCCGCATGCGGGCGGCGAGGGGCTGGTCGGTCTGCGGCACCCGGGTCTGGCCCCGCGGCGTGTCGTCCTCCTCGAACAGCCGCTCCATCAGAGGCCCCCGAGGAAGCGCACGAGTTCCTCGGAGCAGCGCTTCGGCGCGTCCTCCCAGACGAAGTGGCCGGTGCCGTCGAGCTCCACAAGCTCCGAGCCCGGGATCTCGCGCTCGAAGCGATGGGCGCCGGCGATCGGTGAGAACTGGTCGTCCTTGCCCCAGAGCAGCAGCGTCGGCACGCCGAGGGCGGCGAGCTTGCCCTGGTGCGGCGCGATCTTCTCGAAGTCGCCCGAGCGGTAGAGCTCCAGGTGTGCGGCGCGGCGCTGCTCGCCGTCGAAGCACTTCCAGAACTCGTCGATCGTCTCCTCGTCCATCCCGTTGCTCGCCCATGCCATCAGCGCACCGAAGTTGAGCCGCGTCATGTCGGCCACCAGCTGCTCGCCCGTATCCTCCTCGCGCAGGCCGCGCGCCATTCCGTGCCACTTCCCGTCGGGGAAGAACCCCGACGCCGAGATCACGAGCGCCCGCACGTGCCCCGGGTGCTCGCACGCCCAGCGCAGCCCGATCAGCCCGCCCCAGTCGTGCGCGATGAGCACGAGGTCGTCCAACCCGAGGCCCGTGCGCAGGTGCTCCACGTGCTCCACGTGGTGCTCCCAGGTGCCCGGTGGGTCGGGGTCCGAGTCGCCGAACCCCGGGAGGTCGGGCGCAATGCCGTGCCAGCCCTCGTCGGCGACGGCGGCGAGCGGTGCGCGCCACATGAACGAGGACTCCGGGTATCCGTGCAGCATCAGCACGGCGCCGCCGTCAGGCGGGCCGGCCTCCCGGTATGCCATTCCCGCGAACTCCGGCACCGCCGCGAGGCTACACCGCTGCGGCGCGTTCTCCCGCCGCCAGGCGGGAGAACAGGCGCTCGAGAGCGGGGCGCAGGACCTCGTGCTCGAAGTCGTCGCGCCCCGAGGCGAGCTGCTCGAGCATCAGCCCCGTGAGCGCGGCCACCACGAGGCGCGCGTCCTGCTCCGGCTCGTCCGACCCCACCGCACGGCAGCCCAGCTCGGCCAGGCGGATGTGGGCCTCCTGCCAGCGCTGCAGCTCGCCGCGCAGCGCCTCGGTGCGGGTGGCCTCCAGGCCGAGCTCGAACAGGGCGACGTGGCGGTCGGGCTCGTCGCGCACGTCGCGGGCGATCATCGCCGCCACCGCCGCGGCCCAGTCGGACGCCGACAGCTCCTGCGGGGCCAGGTCCAACACCAGCCGCTCGATCCGCTCGGTCTCCTCGCGCGCGGCCATCAGGAGGGTCTGCTGCAGCAGTTCGTCCTTCGAGGCGAAGTAGTAGGTGGTGGCCGAGAGTGGAACGTCGGCCTCCGCGGCGACGGCCCGATGCGTGACGGCGTCCGCTCCGTGGGCGCCTATCACCCGCAGGGTGGCGCGCAGGATCTCCTCCCTACGGCGCTCGCCCTTCTGGTACATTCGTTCAGACAAACCGGAACAAAGGTACCACTCATGCCACCCGTCGCTGTGCCGACCACGCAGAACCCTCTCGACAACATCACCTACGAGGACCTGTACCGCCGCTGGGAGCTCGGCAACTGGCAGGCAACGTCGATCGACTTCACGCGCGATGCCGAGCAGTGGCAGGCCGACTTCACCGATCTCGAGCGCAAGGCCGCCTACTGGAACTACTGCCTCTTCTTCTGGGGCGAGGACGCGGTGGCCGACGGGCTGTCCCCGTACGTCGACGCCGCTCCGCTGGAGGAGCAGAAGTACTTCCTCACCACCCAGCAGGTCGATGAGGCGCGCCACGCGGTCTTCTTCAACCGCTTCATGCGGGAGGTCGTGGGGGTCGGCGGCGACAGCGTGGGCGACAGCCTCCAGGCCATCAAGCCCGAGCTCACCTGGGGCTTCAACAAGATCTTCGACCGGCTCGTGACGATGTCTGACGAGCTGCGCAAGGACCCGTCGGTGCCGAAGCTGGCGGCCGCGGTCACGCTCTACCACGTGGTGATCGAGGCCACGCTCGCCCAGCCCGGACAGCACTTCATCACCAGCTACCTCAGCGACCGCGACCTGCTCCCCGGGTTCCGCGAGGGCATGGAGAAGGTGGCCGCCGACGAGCAGCGCCACATCGGCTTCGGCGTGAAGCTGCTCTCCGACCTCCGCGAGATGGACCCCGAGGTGCCCGACGCCGTGGCCGATCTGCTGCGCGAGGTGATCCCATACACGGCCTCGGTGCTGATCCCGCCGGAGTGGGACATGCGCTACATCGAGTGCTTCGGCTTCACGCTGGAGGACATCGGCGAGGAGGGTGCCAACTCGCTCGAGACCAAGATGCGCTCGGCCGGCCTGCCGATCGACGAGCTCCCCGGTCCACCGGTGTTCCCGGTGCCCGGCACCGCCCGCGAGCGCGCCGAGCGCGGCCACAGGATGGTGCGCGCCGGTTACCTCGGCGAGAAGCTCGGCCCGCCGTCGCGGGACTCGGCGGACATGCAGACCTTCTTCGAGACGATCGCGGGCGGCCTGGACTCAGGCGCCGCGGCGGAGCCGGGCGTGCTCCAATGGCAGTTCCGCGACGCCGAGCCCTGGCACGTCGTGATCGCGAACGGCGACACGCGCGCCGAGCGCGGGCTGTCGCCCTCGGCGCGCGTGACTCTCAAATCATCCTTTGAGGACTTCGTAGACGTCGCCGCCGGCCGGCAGGACCCCCGCAAGCTGATGCTGCGGGGACGGATGCGCTACCGGGGCGACCTCCGGTGGTTGTGGAAGTCCAGGCGGATGTTCCCGGCCTAGAAGCCGCCGGTGGCGAGCAGGAACTTGCTTGCCACGACGCCGAGGGCGGGGACCGCGATGAATGCGATTCGTATGAGGTTCATGCCCTTCTAACGGGGCGAGCCCGATCGAATTACGCGGGCCCGTTCCTATACTCGCTCGGTGGATCTAGAGCGCCGCACCACAGAGCTGCTCCAGCGCCTGATCCAGTTCAACACGGTGAACCCGCCGGGCGACGAGCAGGCCGCCCAGGAGTTCCTCAAGGAGATGCTCGAGGGCGCGGGGTACACCGTCGAGCTGCTGTCCTCGGTGGAGGGGCGGCCCAACCTCGTCGCCTCGATGAAGGCTGAGTCCGACGGGCCCACGCTGTGCCTGCTCGGCCATGTGGACACGGTGCTGGCCGACGCTAGCGAGTGGGAGGTGGACCCGTGGTCGGGTGAGTTGAAGGACGAGTGTGTGTGGGGCCGCGGGGCGCTCGACATGAAGAGCCAGGTGGCCGCGGAGGTCGCGGCGGCGGTGGCGCTGGCCGAGGGCGGGTGGCGCCCGCAGTCCGGCGAGCTGAAGATCGTGGTCACCGCCGACGAGGAGGCCGGCGCGGAGCACGGCGCCAAGTGGCTGTGCGAGCAGCACCCGGACAAGGTGCGCGCCGACATCGTGGTGAACGAGGGCGCGGGGCAGGTATTCGAGCACGACGGCCGCCGGCTCTACAGCGTCTGCGTGGCGGAGAAGGGCGTGTTTCGCTTCACGCTCACCGCGCATGGCACGGCCGGGCACGCGTCGATCCCGCGCATCGGCGACAACGCGCTCACCAAGCTCGCCCCCGCGCTCGACGCCCTCGCCGGCGGCCACGTGACGCCTGAGCATTCCGCCGAGGCGGATGCGTTCCTCGACGCCCTCGGCGTGAGCCACGAGGACCTCCCAACGGCGTTCGCCGAGGTGGAGCAGGCCAATCCCCTCATCGCCATCCTGCTGGAGCCGATGCTCGGCGTGACGCTCACGCCGACGATGGCGAGCGCCTCGGAGAAGATCAACGTGATTCCCTCGCGTGCGACCCTGAAGGTGGACTGCCGGGTGCCGCCCGGTTTGGGTGAGGAGCACGCGCTGAGCCGGATCCGCGAGACCGTCGGCGACGACTTCGAGGTCGACTTCGGCGAGACGGTGATCGGTAACCGCTCGCCCATCGACACGCCGCTGATGGACTCCATCCGGGCGTTCGTCGAGCGAGAGGAGCCCGGCGCGGCGGTCACGCCGCTGGTGCTTCCGGGGTTCAGCGACTCGCGCTGGTTTCGCGAGGCCTTCCCGGACTGCGTGGCGTATGGCTTCTTTCCCCAGCGGGCGATGGACCTGTTCGAGGCCGCGCCGCTGATCCACAGCGCGAACGAGCGCGTGCCGGTCGAGGACCTCGGCCTGGCCGCTCGCTTCTACTCTGGACTGATCGAGGAGACACTGTGAGCGAGGAAGAACAGGACAAGCTCCGCCTCGGCGGGATGGCGTTGCGCAACGGGCTGCTCGTGCACGGCCCCACCCACTGGGCCGCCGCGGTGCGCGACAAGCACGGTGAGATCCAGGTGGCCTCGGGCCGCAAGCCCTCGCTGGGTGGGAACGCCACGGAGGGCATCCCCGGCGTGCGCGGGGTGACGAAGCTGGCCGAGGCGCTGGCGGTGATCCCGCTGGTCAAGCGCGCCCTGCCGGCGGCGCGGCTGCCGATGCAGGACATGCGCACGATCGGCGCCATGGCCGGCGCGGCGCTCGCGGGACAGGCGATCCGCTCCACGGGCGCGCGCACGCTCGCGCGTGAGACGGCCGTGGGCCTCGTGAGCATGGCCCCGGCGGTCCTGGCGCTGCGCAACGGCGACCTGGCCGCCTACCACGGGGTGGAGCACAAGTCGATCGCCGCGTACGAGCAGGACGGCGAGGCCGCGGAGGCCGAGAAGGAGCACGACCGCTGCGGATCGAACCTGGTGGCGCCGATGCTCGGGGCCGCCGCGGTGGGCAACGTGGCCGCGCGCAGGGCGGGACTGCGGGGTCCGCTCGCCGAGGCCGGTGTGGCGCTCGGGAGCGCCGCCGTGGCGGTGGAGATCTTCGCCTGGTCCGAGCGCCACGACGGCACGGCGATGTCGAAGCTCCTGCGCAGGCCGGGCTTCGAGATCCAGCGCGTCGTCGGCACCCGCGAGCCGACGGCTGAGCAGCTGGACGTTGGCGAGGCGGCGATGGACGAGATCCTCCGGGTGGAGGACGCCACTAGACCAATGTCGTAGTAGGCGAACAGTGGCGGAAACCGCCAAGGTTCCCCTACGCTTGTAAGCGACATGGACGTCACCGATATGACCACGCTCGCCTTCAGCCTCCAGGGGTTCGAGGACTGGGCGGTCATCTGGCTTCCGATCATCTTCATGGGCCTGATCGTGGTCCTGCTGGGCCTCGCGCTGAAGGTGATGCCGAGCCTCAAGCTCAAGCCTCAGGAGATCAAGCCGCAGTCCTCCGATTCGATCGGCTGGGACGACGTTGCGGGCGTCGAGGAGGCCAAGGACGAGCTGCGCGAGGTCGTGGAGTTCCTGCGCGACCCCAAGCGCTTCCGCGCGCTGGGCGCCACGGTGCCCAAGGGCATCCTGCTCCACGGCCCGCCAGGAACTGGCAAGACGCTGCTGGCCAAGGCGGTCGCCACCGAGTCGAACGCCCGCTTCTACGCGCAGTCGGCGTCGGCGTTCGTCGAGATGTTCGCCGGGCTCGGTGCCGCACGCATCCGGCGGCTGTTCAAGGAGGCGCGCAAGCAGGCCCCCGCCATCGTCTTCATCGACGAGCTCGACGCCGTCGGCACCGCCCGCGGCAGCGACTTCTCGGGCGAGAAGGACCAGACGCTCAACCAGCTGCTGGTCGAGCTGGACGGCTTCGGTGGGCGGGAGGGCCTCGTGGTGATCGGCGCCTCCAACCTGCTCGACAAGCTCGACCCCGCCCTGCTGCGCCCGGGCCGCTTCGACCGCCAGGTGTTCGTCACGCCTCCCGACCTGCGCGGGCGCAAGAAGATCCTCGACGTGCACACCAAGGGCAAGCCGCTGGCGGGGGACATCGACCTCGATGTGGTTGCCCGCCAGACCAGCGGCCTCACCGGGGCCGATCTGGCCAACATCTGCAACGAGGCGGCGATCTTCGCCGGCCGCGACCGGCGCGACAAGATCGTCACGCGCGACTTCCAGAGCGCGCTCGAGCGGGTGGTCGCCGGCATGCAGTCCAGGCGCATGATCACCGACCACGAGAAGCGCGTGGTGGCGTATCACGAGGCCGGGCACGCGCTCTGCTCCGAGCTGCTGCCGAGCGTGGAGAAGGTGCACCGGATCTCGATCATCCCCCGCGGGCAGGCGCTCGGGTACACGCTGAACCTTCCCGAGGAGGATCGCTACCTGAAGACCCAGGAGGAGCTGATGGACTACCTCGTGGTGCTCCTCGGCGGGCGCGTGACCGAGCACCTGGTGTTCGGGCAGATCACCACCGGCGCCTCCGACGACCTGAAGAAGGTGCACGAGATCAGCCGCTCGATGGTCACCGACTACGGCATGGGCTCCCAGCTTCACAGCAAGCAGCTCCCGGCGGGCGACTACTCGATGTCCGACCACACGCGCCGGCTGGTGGACGAGGAGCAGCAGTTCATCGCCGACCAGGCCCACCGCCGCGCCCAGCGCATGATCGCCGAGCATCGTCCTCTCCTGGAGGCCTTCGCCCAGACCCTTCTCCACAACGAGGTGCTCGAGCGTGAGGACATCGAGCGGCTGGTCAAGGAGCACGAAGGCGACCAGCCCCACCCGGCCCGCCTGGAGCCGATCGGCGGGAGTGAGAGCGCGCGTGGCCGCCATGAAGCGCTTCGATTCCGAGGACTAGTATCCGGCGCCGTGTTCGGCGCCATTGATCACGTGGGGGTCGCAGTCGAGGACATCGACGCGGCCGCCGCGCTCTACAGGGACCGCCTCGGCATGCGCGAGCAGCACCGCGAGACCGTCGAGGAGCAGGGCGTGCACGCGCTCCTGCTCGAGGTCGGCGACGCGCACGTAGAGCTGATCGCCCCGATCGGCCCGGAGACGGGCGTCGCCCGCTTCCTCGACAAGAACGGCCCGGGCATGCACCACGTCGCGTACCGGACGGACGACATCGACGCCGAGCTGGAACGGCTTCGCGCCGCCGGCATGAGGCTGATCGACGACGAGCCGCGAACGGGCATCAGGGGCAGCCGCGTAGCGTTCGTGCACCCCAAGTCCACCGGTGGCGTGCTCACCGAAGTGGTCGAACCTGCGGAAGGAACGCATTGACATGTCAGAACTGAGACGGCTCGATATCGGCTTCCAGGGCGGGCAGGTGCTGGCCGTGCGATCGCCGATCGATGCCTACGACAAGCTGATGAAGGCGCTGGGCGACGACAAGGCCAAGCGCTGGCACACGCTCGAGACCGACGACTCCGAGATCCTCGTGGACCTCGCCCAGGTCGTCTACATCCGGCGCGACAGCGGGAACCAAAAAGTCGGGTTCTGACACTCCGATGGACCTGGCGCTGCTGCGCTTCATGCGCACGCGCGGGCATGCGCCCGCGGTGGAGCGAGCGGTGCTCGTCTTCACCCGCACTGGCGAGCATGGCCTGCTGTGGCTGGTCGGCAGCGCCGTCGCGGCCGTGCTGGACCCTCCACGCCGTCCGCTCTACCTGCGCGCGATCCGCGTGGTCACCGTGGCCTACCTCACCAACATCGCCATGAAGTACGCGGTGCGCCGCAAGCGCCCGGAGCTGGATGGCCTGCCCGCGCTAACGAGCACGGTCACCAGCCTGTCCTATCCCTCCGCCCACTCCACCACGTCGTTTGCCGCGGCGCGGGTCCTGTCGCGCGAGCTGCCGGCGAGGCCGCTGTACGCCTGCGCCGGAGCGATGGCGCTGTCGCGGATCTACGCCGGGGTGCACTACCCCACGGACATAGCCGCAGGGGCCGCCCTCGGCACGGCGATGACGGAGCTGATCCCATGAAGGTCGGGATCGTGGGCATGCCCAACGCCGGCAAATCGTCGCTTTTCAACGCGCTCACCCGCGCGGGGGCCGAGGCGGCGAACTACCCGTTCACCACGGTCGAGCCCAACGTGGCGGTGGTCCCGGTGCCCGACGAGCGCCTGGACGCGGTGGTCGAAACGATCGGCGCCACGCCCACGGTCTACGAGACGATCGAGTTCCACGACATCGCGGGCCTGGTGCGAGGAGCGCACGAGGGAGAGGGCCTGGGCAACCGCTTCCTGGCGAACATCCGCGAGACGGACGCGCTCGTGCACGTGGTCCGCGCCCACGGCGACGCCCAGGTGGTGCACCCCGAAGGGCGGGTCGACCCGATGGCGGACGTCGAGACGATCGAGACGGAGCTGCTCTACGCCGACCTCGAGCAGGCCGAGCGCCGGCTGGACAAGGTGGCCCGCGAGGCCAAGGGGATGGACAAGGCGAAGGTGGCGGAGGGGGCGTGGCTGAAGGACCTCGTGGCGGCGCTGCAGGAGGGCCGCCCCGCGCGCACCGTGCCGGCGCCCGCCGCCGCGCCGGACGCGATGCGCCTCCTCCAGCCGCTCACCTCGAAGCCGGTGCTCTACCTGGCGAACGTCGGGGAGGGCGACGAGCTCGCTCCGCCCCCGGAGCTGGCCGAGCACGCCGCGGCCGCCGGTGCGCGGGCCGCGGCGGTGTCCGCGCGGATCGAGGCGGAGCTGTCCGAGCTGGGCGTGGACGAGGCGGTGACGATGCGAGACGAGCTGGGCGCCGGGGAGTCCGGCCTGGCCACCGTGATCCGCGAGTCCTGGGCGCTGCTGGGCCTGATCACCTTCTTCACCGCCGGCGAGGGCAAGGAGGGCCGGGCGTGGGCGATTCGCGACGGCACCCCCGCGCGTCAGGCGGCCGGGAGCATCCACACCGATATCGAGCGCGGGTTCGTGGCGGCGGAGATCGTGAACTGGCAGGACCTCGTGGAATCAGGCGGCTATGCCGAGGCCCGCGAGCGGGCCAAGCTGCGGATCGAGGGACGCGACTACCCCATGCGCGACGGAGATGTGATGACGGTCCGCTTCACGCCCTGAGTGAGGTATGGCATTGTGCCGCGCATGCGACTCCCCCTGATCGCCGCGCTGGTCGTGGCACTTCTGATGGCCGTCCTCCCAGCGGGCGCCCCTGCCGACCCCGCGCCGCAGGCGACCGCCGCCAAGAAGTGCGGCCTCAGCTCAAAGCAGCAGCGAGGCCTGGGCACCACTTACGTGCTGACGCTGCGGGTCTCGGGCACCAAGTGCGCGAACGGCCGCAAGGTCGTGAAGGCCTACCACCAGTGCCGCCACCGCAATGGCGGCCGCGACGGCAAGTGCGGCAGCAGGATCTTCGGCTACAAGTGCTCCGAGCGCCGCTTCAACAAGATCTCGAGCCAGTACGACGCGCGCGCCCGCTGCAAGAAGTCCGGGCGCGAGATCTTCCACATTTACACGCAGAACACCTAGCTGCAAGCGCCGTGGAGGGCGCGATCGGGCAGTGAGGGGGGCGAACTTGGGTCGTTTGGGGCCTTTACCGTCATATGGACGGCAAAAGCCCCAAACATCGCGATCGGGTGATCGGTGAGGTCGCGGATCGCCAGCAGGGGGTGGTTGCGCGTTGGCAGCTGCTGGACGCCGGGTTAAGCGCCGACGTGATTGACGGCGCTCTCGCGGCCGGTCGCCTGCGGCCGCTGTTCCGCGGTGTCTATGCGGTCGGTCACGCCGTGGTGAGCCAGGACGGCTGGTGCCAGGCTGCGCTGCTGGCGTGCGGTGACAAAGCGGTGCTCGGCCACCGAACGGCCTCGATGAAGTGGGGCCTGCGCCACGACGACCTCTTTCCCCTCTCAGTGATCGTGCCCGGCGACCGCGGCCGCAAGCACGACCGGATCAAAACGCGGCGCACGAAGCTCGACCGCAGCGACTGGGTGGTGTTCGACGACCTGCGTGTGACCACTCCCGCCCGCACGATCGTCGACATGGCCGCCGAGCTGAACCCTCGCGAGATGCGCCGGCTCGTAGAACGCGCGCAGGACGGCAAGCGCTTCGACCCAACCCGAATCGAAGCGGTGCTCGACCGCAACCCGCGCCGCCCGGGCTGCCGCCCGCTGCTTCGCCTCATTGCCCTACTCCAACCCGACCAAGACGGCGCGAAGTCCTACCTGGAGCGCCTGTTCCTGACGCTGATCCGACAGGCGGGCCTGCCCCGGCCGGAGGTCAACCAACACATCGAGGGCAGAGAGCGCGACTTCGTCTGGCGAGACCAACGCCTGGTGATCGAGGTCGACGGCTACGCCTTCCACTCGTCAAAGCAGGCCATAGCCCGCGACAAGAAGCGCGATCGCGAACTGACCGCCGCCCTATGGCGCCCCGCCCGCTTCACCTACGAGGAAGTCGCCTTCGAGCCCGAGGAAACAGCGGCCGAGTTGAAGGAGCTCCTCAAGACCTAGGGCGACTCGGCGCCCAGCACCGGCTCCGGGGGTGGGCCCAGGACAGCCGTCATCGCCGCCGCGCCTGCGTCGCTCACAACCTGCGTGGCCTCGCCGATCAGCGCTCCCACCACGTCGAGGTGGAGGTCGAGGCTCAGCCCCTGGGGTTGCGCGGGGCGCTTGGGTCGCGGCCGCGGTGCCTTGGGCTGCGGCGGCGGCTTGACCTCCTTCTGGTCGCCGCACATCTCGACCGCGTTCGCCACCAGCGCCGCCCGCTGGGCGTAGCCCTCGGGGGTGGCGTGCACGCCGTCGGGGCGGATCAGGGTCGGGCGCTCCTCGGTGAATCCCAGCCAGTCGGCGATCAGCACGTTGGGCGCGGGGCGAAGGCGCTCGATTTCGGCGTTCATCGCGTCGACAGGAACGCCGTTCAGCGGCGGGCGCCGCAGAGTGGAGATCACCAGGCAGCGATCGCCGGCGAGTGAGAGCGCGCCGCCGAGGCTGTTGCGCAGCACCGCCGGGCGGGACGGGTCGTCGTTGGTCCCGAGGTCGAACACGATCACCCGGTGATCCGGGCGCACCAGGGAGCGCAGCACCTGCAGGCCCTCGGGGCTGGGCCGTCCGGTGCGCGCGTCGACCTCCACCTCTTGGTCGGCCAGCTCGCGCTTGAGGTGCGGCCCGGTGCCCACCTCCAGGCTGTCGCCCACCACCAGGACGTCGGCGGCCACGGCGGCGCCCGCCCCGGGGCCGAGGGCGAGGACGGCCATCAGCAGGATCAGGCGAGTCATGTCAGTCGAAGTCTCGCCGGATGGCGGCCAGCACCACGCCGGCGGCCCTCGCGGCGCCGGCCTCGTTGAGGTGGATGCCGTCCGGCTCGCGCACCCGTTCGCCGTCGATGGCGTCGCGGTAGCGCCCGCCGGGCGTGAACGTGCGCTCCATGTCGAGCACCCGCACCTGGTCCCCGTAGCTCATCGCCGCCGAGTCGATCCCCTCGTTCACGGCCGTCGCGATCTCCTGGCGCGCCTTCTCCCTCGGCAGAGGTAGGCGCAACCAGTAGACGCGGGTGGCTCCGCGCCGGCGGTAGTTGTCCATCACCCGCTTCACGCGCGAGGAGTAGGCGGCGACCCAGGGCGCCTTGCAGCACTCCACCTGCTTGCCCTTCAGCGGGATCGGGAAGCCCTCGTTGGCGCCCAGGAAGACCACCACCGCCTCGGGTTTCTCGCGGCGCGCCTGCTGCAGCGAGAACTTGCCCCAATCCAGCAGCCCCGTCTTGGAGATGCCGGTGCCGAGCTTCACCTCGCGCACCACCTTCGCGTCCCCCTCCTCGGCAATGCGCCGCGCCAGCTCGGTGTCCAGCGGCTGCGCGAGCGAGTCGCCGGTCACCAGCATCGTGCGCAGCTCCTTGGGCGCAGCCACCGTCGGTCCGTCCCGAGTGCCCGCGGAGTCGAAGCCGCCCTCGTCGCCAAGGTCGTCGTCGGGGTCGAGGAAGGCCAGCGCCTCCGAGGCCGCCTCGTCGAAGGGCAGTCGGTCGGCGATCCACCCCGCGGGCTTGCCCACCGCCAGCACAGCCGTGCGCTCGAGGCCGGAGTCCAGCTCCTCGCCCGAGTTGCGGATCGACTCGCCCCGGAACACCACCAGCAGGGCCAGGGCGGCCAGGACGACCAGGATGCCGTCGCGGGCCCGGCGGTGGCGGCCGGGCGGGGGATCGGGGACGTGGTCGACGTCTGACATCAGAACTGGAAGTAGATGAAGGGCGGGACGGCCTGGCTGGGCACCGTCGCGCTCACCATGGCCACCGTCACCGCGAGCGCCGGGGCGAGCACGGCCGGGCGCAGATCAGCGGCCCGGATGCGCAGCCGCTCCAGGGGTCGCTCGGGCAGCAGCTGGAAGCCGATCACGGCGACGATTGCCAGCACCACCGGGAGCGACCAGAGCGTGGCGTCGCCCGGCTCGGTGAGCTGGCCGATGAAGGCCCCCGCGCGGTCCAGGCTCTCAGTGCGGAAGAGGATCCACCCGAACACCACCAGGTGGAACACGATCGCCCAGCGGGCCCAGTCCGGTGGCGCGGGCACCCGGCCGCGGAGAATCCTTTCGATCCCGAGGGCGGCGCCATGCAGCCCTCCCCACAGCACGAAGCCCCACGCGGCGCCGTGCCAGAGGCCTCCCAGCAGCATCGTGATCATCAAATTGCGCGCGGTGCGCCACGGCCCGCCGCGGTTGCCGCCGAGGGGGATGTAGAGGAAGTCGCGCAGGTAGCGGGAGAGAGTGATGTGCCAGCGCTGCCAGAACTCGCGGAAGCTCAGCGCGCGGTAGGGGCTATGGAAGTTCCGCGGGAACACGAAGCCCATCAGCAGCGCCACGCCGATCGCGATGTCGGTGTAGCCGGAGAAGTCGCAGTAGATCTGGGCCGCGTAGGCGTAGGCGGCAAGGATCACGTCGGGCGCCGCGTACTGCTCGGGCACGGCGAACACGTCGTCCACCACCTCGCGCGCGAGGAAGTCGGCGATGGCCACCTTCTTCACCAGCCCGATCGCGATCAGCACCACGGCGGCGCCCACCGCCACATCGCGCTTGTCCCGCGGGGTCGTGAGCTGGGGCAGGAACTCCTTGGCCCGCACGATCGGCCCCGCAACCACGTGGGGGAAGAAGCTCAGGTAGATGGCCACGTCGATCGTGGGCGCCGGCTCGAGCTCCCCCCGCTTCACGTCGACCACGTACGAGATCGCCTGGAAGGTGTAGAAGCTCAGACCGATCGGCAGCGCCAGGTTCAGCACCGGCGTGGTGGCGCCCAGGCCGATGCCGTCGAGCAGGCCGCTGAACTCGTCGACGAAGAAGCCGTAGTACTTGTAGAGGCCGAGCACGCCGAGGTCGATGGCCACGGTGGCCGCGCAGAACAGCTTGGCCCGCTGCTCGCTCGACGCCCGGTGCACGAGCACCGCGCCCGCCTGGTTGGCGAGCGTGACGCCGGCCAGAAGCAGGCAGAACGTGGCGCTCGCCGCGCCGTAGAACACGTAGCTCGCCACCAGCACGAACGGCTTCCAGACGCGGGGATGGGGCATCAGCGCCCACGACAGGACGAGCACCACGGGGAAGAAAATCGCGAACTCGAGAGAGGGGAAGACCACGCGCGGCGGCAGCGTATAGTGGCCGGATGAAGGGGGTGCCGATTGCGCTGGCGGGGGTAATTGCCCTGCTCCTGGCGTTAGCGGGGCCCGCAGACGCGGCATGCGGGGGCGTGAAGCACGTGCGCCCCAAGACCGACCGCAACCCCGGCCGCGCCCCGCTCGCGATCGGTGATTCGGTGCTTCTCGGCGCGCTCGGCGAGGTGTCGGGCGCCGGGTTCGAGATCGACACTCGCGGCTGCCGCTCGATGAGGGAAGGCCTGAATGTGATGCGGCGCCGTGGCCGGCGGCTGCCGCGCTTCGTGGTGATCATGCTCGGCGCGAACTCCGACGTGACGGCGCGGGAGATCCGCGCGGCTGTCCGGATTGCGGGGCGCCGTCGGGTGGTCGGCCTGGTCCCGCCGACCAACGGCGGGCCCGACCGCGCCCGGATGCTCGCTGCGCAGCGCCGCTACCGCGGCCGGGTGCTCACGCTGGACTGGGTCGGCTTCTCGCGCGGGCACGGAGGCTGGTTCGCCGACGATGGCCTGCACCTCGGCCGTGGCGGCGCTTCCGGGCTGGCGCGGCTGCTCGGCCGCGGCCTGCGCAGGCTCTATCCGCTGGTGGGGCGCTTCAGCGGAGGACGCGGTCCCGGCGGATCCGCCGGATGGTGAAGCGCGCCGCGATCGTGGCGCCCGCGGGCGAGAGGTGGATGCCGTCGCGCTGGCGCACGCGGACGAGCCGGCCCCGGTAACGCATCACGTCGCGGTAGCGCCCGCGGGGGGTGAAGACCTTGTTCAGCGCCAGCACCCGCACGGTCTTGCGCCGGCGCTTGGCGGCCAGCCGCACGCCCCTGTTCACGGCCGGATAGGCCTTACGGAAGTCTCCGCT
The DNA here is from genome assembly GCA_963825775.1 of uncultured Thermoleophilaceae bacterium. Classification (GTDB taxonomy): domain Bacteria; phylum Actinomycetota; class Thermoleophilia; order Solirubrobacterales; family Thermoleophilaceae; genus JAAYBF01. The sequence continues at coordinate 346,187 of CAWGUV010000019.1, forward strand.
TCGTGCCTGGGGCAGCTGGAGCCAATAGATCCTCCGGACTCCGCCCCGGGTGTACGCGTCCATCATCCGCCCGGCCCGGCGCGCGTACTCCCGGCTCCAGCTCTTGCCGCAGCAGCGGCGCCCGCGCATGGGGAACCCGTCGTTGGCGCCGAGGAAGACCACCACCGCCCGCGGGTGGAAGCGCCTGGTCTGGGCGGCCGCGTGGCGCGGCCAGCTGAGGAACGAGGTCTTCGACAGCCCGGTGGAGATCTGGGCGTCGCTGGGCACGCGTGCGCTCTTCTTCAGGTGTCGCTTCAGGGCGACGTCGACGTACTGGATCATCGAGTCGCCGGTGGCCAGCACCGCCGGCTTCGCGGCCTGGGCGGGTACGGCTGGGACGAGCGTTGCCGCGATCGCCGCCGCGGCGACTGTACCCCTGTACACGCGCGTCAGCGTACCCGCACGGCGGGCCCTGCAACCCCGCCTGACCGCACGCGGTAGACGCCCTTCGCCGCGAGCGCTGCGCTGTACCGGCCGCCGGTCGCGGTGGTGATCCGCCGCGCGAGGGTCCAGGCTCCGCGCACGCGGCGCTCCACGAGCAGGATGCGCGACCGCGGCGCCGGGTCGAAGACGCCTACGAGCTGGCGCGCGGCGACTCGGCCGTCGTTGGCGCTCGCGCGGGCGCCCTTGACCTGCGAGGTCGAGACCTTCGTGAAACGGGCCCAGCTGTCAAAGAGGCCAAGACGAGCGCGGATCTGGGCGCCCGTGAGGATGCGCGAGCCCCGGGAGCCGGTTACACGCGCGCGCACGATCCGCGGCGAGTTGCCGCGCTTCAGCACCTTGATCGAGCGGAATCCTCCCGGCGACCCGAGTCGGGCTCCGATCCGCGACGGCGTGAAGCGCACAGTCCAGCGATGGCGGGGCGAGATGTCGTCGTAGGGATCCTCCACGCTCTTCAGCCAGGGCTTGGGCGGGGCGCCCAGGAACGACAGCTCGATGTTCTCGGTCTCGCCGCCGGAGGTGGAGAAGTAGTAGGTGACCGCGGGCTTGCCGTTGTAGGTGAGGATCTTCTTGGCCGTGTCCTTCACCGCGCGGTTCGAGCGCGAGGTCTCGCCCTTCACCCCGCGGTACATCTGCGAGCGGGTGTCGGGATAGAGGTCGAACGTGCCACTCGTCTTGCGCGTGGCGAGCGCGTAGGTCCGGGCCGTGACGGCCTGGGCCCGGAGCGCGGCGAGGTCCCAGTCCGAGGGCATCTCACCGGCCACCACGCCCTGAACGTAGGGGTCGAGCGGCAACGCGTTCACGGCGTTGACCCCGCCGGCCGAGCCGGGGCGGAACTCGAAGCCGCTGCGGTACACGCCGTTGCGCACGCCGTTGATGGCCGGGCCCATCAGGCGGATCGTCGCGCCCTTCACCCGCAGCGGCGACTTGAACGTGCCCACGCCCCGGATGCGTAGCCCCCGGCCCGAGCGCGTGACCCGATAGGTCTTCGTGCGGTCCAGCACCCGGCCCCCCGGGCCGCGGGTCGCGCCGCGGAAGCGCACGAACGGATCGCTGGCCTGAAGCAGCACCCTCACGGGCTTGCTGGGCGCATCGGTGAGGGTGGTGCCGCGGTAGTAGTGCTTCAGGATCCGGTCGTGGGTGAAGCCCTTCTGGGCGAATCCATACGCGCCGTACTGGCTCATTCCGATGCCGTGCCCGAAGCCGGCACCCTTCACCACGATGCGCGAAGCGGCCTCGGACGCGGGTGCGAGGGCCAATACGAGCAGGGATGTGAGCAGGGCGGTGCGGCGCATAAAGGTCTCTAACCCCTTCTTCGGCTCAAGGTAGCGCCCTCCTAAGTCACGGAGAAAAGCCGCCACTCCCCTGGCACGCCCTTGAGCTCGTGCTCCCCGCGCTCGGCGAAGTCCAGTCCTGAGCCCACCACGAGGTCCTTCACGGTGCTCGAGACGAGCACCTCGCCCGCCTCCGCCTTGGCCATCACGCGCGCGCCGATGTGCACCGCCAGGCCGCCCACGTCGTCGCCGAGCACCTCGAGCTCGCCCGTATGCAGGCCGGCTCGAATCTCCACGCCCAGCTGGGAGACCGACTCCCCGATCGAGGTGGCGGCCCGCACGGCCCGGGCCGGGCCGTCGAAGGTGGCGAGCACGCCGTCACCCGTGGACTTCACGGTGCGCCCGCGGTGGCGGTCGATCTCGGCGCGCACCAGCGCGTCGTGACGCTGCAGCAGCGACCGCCAGCTCGAGTCGCCCAGCTCGGCGGCCCGCTCCGTGGATCCCACGATGTCGGTGAACAGCACGGTGGCCAGCACGCGGTCGGGATCGCGCTGCTGGCGGTGGCCCGTGAGGAACTCCTCGACCTCGCCCAGCAGGGCATCGGTGTCGCCGACGGAAAAGAGGCTGTCCTTGCCCTCGAGCTCCACGTAGCGCGCCCCCGGGATGTGCTCGGCCAGGTAGCGGGAGTGCTCGACCCTGAGGAAGGCGTCCTCGCGGCGGTGCATCACCAGGGTCGGCACGCGGATCGTGGGCAGCACGTGGCGCACATCGGTGCCGCCGACCACGTCCTGGATCTTGCGGATCGTGCCCGGGCTGGCCGAGTAGCGCTCCATGCGCCCCGCCCACTTGATGAAGGCCGGGTCGTTCGCCTTGCTCGGCGCGATCCCGGCCCCGATCATGCCCTGGCCCCACTGCGAGACCAGAACGTCCAGGTTGCGGGCGCGATCCTCGGGCTTGGGGGCCCAGTCGTAGTCCGGGGCCCACGCGGCGCGGGCGAACGTGGCGTACAGGATCAGGGCGGACACCTTGTCGGGGTGGGTGGCGGCGAAGGTCATGGCGAGCGGGCCGCCCTCCAGCGACCCGAGAAGGGCCACGCGCTCCGTTCCGGCGGCGTCCATCACCGCCAGCACGTCGTCGATCTGCTCCTCGAGCGTCGGCGCGCCCACCCACGGGTCCGACAGGCCCGCTCCGCGGCGGTCGAAGCTGATCAGGCGGGCGAACCGGCACACCTTCTCCACGAACGCCTGGATGGTCGGCTCCTCGCCCAGCACCTCGAGCTGGCCCACCCACGTCGGGACGTAGACGAGGTCGATCGCGTCCGCCGGCCCCTCCGCCTGCCAGGCGATGTGGAGATCGCCGCTCTTGGTGTAGTGGGTCTGGGCGCCCAAAGCCCCTTGAGGCTACTCGCCGCCTACCCCCGGCTAGGCTCCTCCGCGTGGCAAAGCGCCGCGCATCTGAAGTGTTCGTCGAGTGCTTGGAGGCCGAGGGCGTCAAGCACGTCTTCGGCATCCCCGGCGAGGAGACGCTAGACCTCAACGAGTCGCTGTCGAACTCCTCGATCGACTTCGTGCCCGTGCGCCACGAGCAGGGCGGCGCGTACATGGCCGACGTCTACGGGCGGCTGACCGGGCACGCCGGGGTGTGCCTGGGCACGCTCGGTCCCGGAGCGCTGAACCTGGTCACGGCGGTGGCAGACGCCTACCTGGACCGCGCTCCGCTGGTCGCCCTCACCGGCCAGGGCGACCTCGAGCGGATGCACAAGGAGTCGCACCAGTACATCGACCTGGTGCGGGTGATGCGCCCGATCACCAAGTGGAACGCCCAGATCTCGGATCCCAACATCATCCCCGAGGTCGTGCGCAAGGCGTTCAAGGTCGCCGAGTCCGAGAAGCCCGGCGCCACCCACATCGAGCTGCCCGAGGACGTGATGGAGGCGGAGATCGACGCGGCCCCCCTACCGCGCCGCAAGGCCACCCAGCCCGAGCCCCAGGCGCGCGAGCTGCTGAAGGCCGCCGACCTCATCCGCGGCGCGCTCAACCCGGTGGTGCTGGCCGGCAACGGCGTGATCCGCGGCGGGGCCACGCCAGCGCTGCGCGAGTTCGTGCGCGCCACGGGCATTCCCGTGGCGGAGACGTTCATGGGCAAGGGACTCGTGCCCGCCGACCATCCCAAGGCGCTGGGCTCGGTGGGCCTGCAGTCCGGCGACTATTCGATGGCCGGCTTCGACGAGGCAGACGTGGTGCTGGCCATCGGCTACGACCTGGTGGAGCACTCGCCCCAGCACTGGAACCCGGGCCGCGACAAGCGCATCGTCTGCATCGACTCGGTCGCCGCGGAGATCGACGAGTACTTCATCCCCGACGTCGAGCTCGTCGGCGACATCTACCACGTGCTCACCCGCCTGGCCGAGGAGTGCCGCCACGTGCCCCACCAGGGCGGCTCCACGCGGCTGCGCGAGGTGGTGCAGGGCCGGTTCGAGGCTGCGAAGGACGACGACGGCTTCCCGGTCCAGCCCCCGCGCGCCCTGTATGAGATCCGCCAGGCGCTCGGCCGTGACGACATCCTCATCTCCGACGTCGGCCTGCACAAGCTGTGGATCGGGCGCATGTTCCCGGCCTACGAGCCGAACACGGTGCTCATCGCCAACGGCCTGGCCGGCATGGGGTTCGCGGTGCCCGCGGCCATCGCCGCGAAGCTGGTGCACCCCGGACCGCAACGTCGTGACCGTGAACGGCGACGGCGGCTTCCTGATGAACACCCAGGAGCTGGAGACCGCCGTGCGGCTCAAGACCCCGATCGTGAACGTCGATCTGGGAGAACCAGCAGTACGGCTCGATCGTCTGGAAGCAGGACAAGAAGTTCGGCCGGCACTTCGGCGTGGACTTCACGAACCCGGACTTCGTGAAGCTGGCCGAGAGCTTCGGGATGCCGGCCTGGCGCTGCGACTCGGCCGACGACTTCGGCCAGCGCCTGCGCCACGCGCTCACGCTGGACCTGCCCTCGCTGCTGGTGCTGCCGATCGACTACTCGATAGATGTTGCCATCAGCGAGGAGCTGGGCACCGAAACAGTGGCCACCTGAGCCTCAGCGCCGGACTTCTGGCGTCTGAGCGGCGCTATCGCCCCACCCGATCGCCAGAAGTTGCCATCAAGTCGCTTGCGACCTTGCTAACAGCACGCTGAACGTAGGCCCGTTCGTAGCGGATCTGGCCGTGGGTGAAGCGCAGGAAGGCGGTGCCGGCGAGGGTGTGGGCTTGGTCCCGGCGGCGGTCGTTGGCCTGCTGGAAGGCGGTGCGATGAAAGCGCCCACCGTCGGTCTCGATCACGAAATCCAACTCACGCCAGTAGAAGTCGACCAGCTTTCCGTTCACCCACACCTGGGTCTCGGGTTCGCCCAAGCCGGCGGCGCGATAGATCGGGCGCATCGCCCGTTCGAGATCCGAGTCGGTGTAGCGGAAGGTGGCGCGGTCGATCACGCGGCGTAGCGCGGCCACTCCTCGTCGCCCCCTCAATCCCTCGATCTCGAGGCGCAGCTGCTCCACGTGGATCAAGTCCTTCTTGTCCGCTTCGTTGATCGCGGCTTCGAGGGCGCCCTGGCTCAGCCTCGGCGCGAGGTGGACCAACAGCAAGGGCACCGAGAGGACTGGGATGCCGGCAATCTCCGTGATGTGGTCATCGATCGGGCACACTCGCCGAGTCCGGATGCCGTCCAATCCACGTCCTGCCCCGCCCGGCCCTGCCACCTCGATCTCCCTCCCCTCATTGCTCCTCACGCCCCACAGCGCCGCTCCTGACTCGCCGTCGAGCGCATAGCCCTCGCCGCAGGCGAGCGTGGCCGCCTTCCATAGCCCGCGGCGAGTCACCTCGGGGCGCCCGACGGCGTACACGCCGGGCCAGAGCGGGATCAAGCGCCCGATCCTCACGCGGTGGCGGATCGCATCCTTGGAGTAGCCAAGCCCGCGCAGCTGCGCGTAGCTGATCACACCGTGCTGAGCGCCCACCAGCGCCCACAGCGCCGCGACCATCTTCTGGCGATTCGGTGGTGCCATCACCCCCCTCAGTCGCCAACCGATGGAACTTCGCCCCCCTGGGTAGGCTCAGACCATGGCTATTGCGACCCAGGAGCAGACCGTCGTCGACAGCGTGCCGAAGCAGCTGCTGATCGCCGGCGAGTGGCGCGATGCCGCCGAGGGCAAGACCCTCGCGGTCGAGGATCCGGCCACCGGCGAGACGCTGTGCGAGGTGGCCGACGGCTCGCCCGACGACGCCATGGACGCGCTCGCCGCCGCCGACGACGCGCGCGCCGAATGGGCCGCGTCGCCTCCCAACGACCGCAGCGACATCCTCCAGAAGGCCTACGAGGCCCTCAACGACCGCGCCGACGAGCTGGCGCTGCTGATGACCCTGGAGATGGGCAAGCCGCTCGCCGAGTCGAAGTCGGAGATCGTCTACGCCGCCGAGTTCTTCCGCTGGTTCTCCGGCGAGGCGCTGCGGATCACCGGCGACTACCGCGTGGCCGGCAACGCCGCCAGCCGCGTGCTGGTGATGCGCCAGCCGATCGGGCCGAGCCTGATGATCACCCCCTGGAACTTCCCGATGGCGATGGGCACCCGCAAGATCGGCCCCGCGATCGCCGCCGGCTGCACGATGGTCGTGAAGCCCGCGCAGCTCACGCCGCTGTCGATGCTCGCGCTGGCGAAGATCCTCGAGGAGGCCGGCCTGCCGGGCGGCGTGCTGAACATCCTCACCAGCTCGTCGTCGGGCGGGACCATGGGCCCGCTGATCGAGGACCCGCGCACGCGCAAGCTCTCCTTCACCGGCTCCACCGAGGTCGGCCGCAAGCTGATCGCGCAGTCCGCCGACCAGGTGCTGAAGGTGTCGATGGAGCTGGGCGGCAACGCGCCGTTCCTGGTGTTCGACGACGCCGACCTGGACGCCGCGGTGGAGGGCGCGCTGCTGGCGAAGATGCGCAACATCGGCGAGGCCTGCACCTCGGCCAACCGCTTCCACGTCGCGGGTGGCGTGGCCTCCGAGTTCGCCGACAGGCTGGCGGCCAAGATGGGCGAGCTGAAGATCGGCCGCGGCACCGAGGACGACGTGAAGGTGGGACCGCTGATCGACGACGACCAGCGCTCCAAGGTCGCCGAGCTGGTGGACGACGCGGTCGGCAAGGGCGCGAAGGCCCTGGTGGGCGGCAAGGCCGTGGACGGCGCCGGCTACTTCTACGAGCCCACCGTGCTCGGCGACGTCTCGCCCGACGCGCGCCTGCTCAAGGAGGAGATCTTCGGCCCGGTGGCCCCGGTGATCGGCTTCGACTCCGAGGACGACGCCATCGCCGCGGCCAACGACACCGAGTACGGCCTGGTGGCCTACGTCTACACCCAGGACCTCAAGCGCGCGCTGCGCGTGATCGAGGGCCTGGAGACCGGCATGGTCGGCCTCAACCAGGGCATGGTCTCCAACGCCGGCGCGCCGTTCGGCGGCGTGAAGCAGTCGGGCGTCGGCCGCGAGGGCGGCTTCGAGGGCATCGATGAGTACCTCGAGACGAAGTACGTGGCGGTCAATCTGTAGCCCGCGCCCGCTGACTCTCTGAGTATCGTCGGCGTGCGCTCGCATGAAGCAGCCACGCCTCACCACGGGACTCGTCGTCGCTGTCGTATCGGTGGCTGCGATCACCGGCGCGATCTTCGGCCTGCGCGAGGCCGTGCCGGTGCTCTCGACGGGGGTGGTCTACCTGCTCGGCGTGCTGCTGGTGTCCGGCTACTGGGGCCTCGGCCTCGGCCTCGTGACGGCGGTCATGAGCGCGGCCGCCTTCAACTTCTTCCACATCCACCCAACCGGCGAGTTCTCGATCGCGGACGGAGAGAACTGGGTGGCTCTCGGCGTGTTCTTCGTCGCGGCGGTGGTCACGGGCACCCTGGCGGAGGCCGCCCGGCGCAGGGCTGAGGAGGCCGAGCAGCGCCGCCGGGAGGCCGACCTGTCGGCCGAGATGGCGCGCCTGCTGCTGAGCGGCGCGAGCACCGAGGAGTCGCTCGGCGCGGTGGGGCAGCGGATAGCGAAGGCCTACGACCTCCCCTCCGTCTCGCTCGAGCTCGCGTGGACCAGCGGCGACGACCGCCGCCGCGCCCTGCCGCTGCTGGCCGACGGCCAGCGGGCCGGCACCCTGCTCGTGCCCAGCGACACCGACGACGGCGTGCTCGAGGCCCTTCAGGACCGTGTGATCCCGTCGCTCGAGGCGCTGATCGGCGCCGCGCGCAAGCGCGAGGAGCTGGAGACCCAGGTGGTGGAGACGAAGGCACTGCGCCGCAGCAACGTGGTGAAGACCACCCTGCTGCGCTCGGTCTCCCACGACCTGCGCACCCCGCTCACGGCCATCACCACTGCGGCGAGCGGCCTGGGATCGGACACGTTGTCGCCCGAGGAACGCCGGGAGCTCTCGGCGGTGATCAGCGAGGAGAGCGAGCGACTCTCGCGCCTGGTGGAGAACCTGCTCGACCTCTCGCGCCTTCAGAGCGGCGCCGCCGAGCCGCGCGCCGACTGGTGCTCGGTCGACGAGGTGGTGGCGGCGGCGATCGATTCCGTGCCCGTCTCGCCGGGCGGCTTCGACGTGGATCTGGACGGCCATCTGCCGATGATTCGTGCCGACTCGTCGCAGCTCGAGCGTGCCCTGGCCAACGTGCTGGGCAACGCCGTGCGGCACGGCGGGGCCGAACCGGTGGCGATCCGCGCGCGCACCGCGGGCACGATGCTCAACCTCCGAGTGAGCGATCGCGGGCCCGGCCTGCCCAAGGAGGAGCTCGAGCGGATCTTCGAACCCTTCTACCGGGCACGCGAGGGAGGCGGCGCCGGCGCGGGCCTCGGACTGGCCATCGCGCGCGGATTCGCCGAGGCCAACGGCGGGCGGCTGCGGGCCGAGTCGCTCCCCGGGCAGGGCACCACCTTCGTCTTCCAGCTGCCCGTGCCGGTCGAAGCACCGACGACATGACCGCGGGCGCCCAGCGCATTCTGGTCTGCGACGACGAGCCGCAGATCCTGCGCGCGCTGCGTGTGATCCTGCGCGATGCGGACTTCGACGTCGTGACCGCCGCGACCGCCGAGGAGGCACTCGATGCGTTGGCGGTCAGGCCTCCGCACGCCGCGATACTCGATCTGCTCCTGCCCGATGGGGACGGCGTCGAGGTGACCCGGTCGATCCGCGAGTGGAGCGAGATGCCGATCCTCGTGCTCTCGGCGGTGGGCGAGGAGGCGGAGAAGATACGGGCGCTGGAGGCGGGCGCTGACGACTACGTGACCAAGCCGTTCAGCCCGCCGGAGCTGATCGCGCGGCTGAAGGCGGCCCTGAGACGGGCCGGGCCAAAGGAGGCCGAGGAGCCCGTGCTCACCGTCGACGGGCTCGAGGTGGACTTCCCAGCGCGGCGGGTGAGCCTGAACGGGGAGGAGGTTCATCTCACGCCGACGGAGTTCGACCTCCTGCGCTCGCTCGTGCGCGGCCACGGTCGCCTGATGACCCACCGCGTCCCTGCTCACCGAGGTCTGGGGCGGCGCGTACGAGCACGACACCCAGGTGCTGCGCGTGCATATCGCCAACCTGCGCAAGAAGATCGGCTCGGCACACATCACAACCGATCCGGGTGTCGGCTACCGCTTCGGCTCTTAACGAAATCTGTATACGCCGGGCCGGTTCCATCACGCGGCCTTGACGCCGGCCGACGCACACTGGTCGCCATGGACCTGATCTCCATCGCGATCGCGCTGGCGTTCTTCGCGCTCGCCTACCTCCTCGTCGACCTGCTGGAGCGGGTATGAGCGGCGCGGAGCTGTTCGGGCTGATCGTTTCGGTCGCCCTACTGGCCTACCTGGGCTACGCGCTCCTGCGTGGCGAGAACCTCTAGATGACCGCACAGGGCTGGCTTCAGATCGCGCTCTACGGCGCGGCGCTCACGGCGCTCACGCCGGTGCTCGGCGCGTACATGTACCGCGTGTTCCGCGGCGAGCGGGTGCTGCTCACGCCGATCGTCGGTCCCGTCGAGCGCCTGACCTACCGCGCGATCGGCGCCAACCCGGACCGCGGCCAGGACTGGCGCGCCTACGCCAAGAGCGTCCTGATCTTCAGCACCGCCGGCTTCCTCCTGCTCTACCTGATCCTGCGCACGCAGGGGATCCACCCGTTCAACCCGGCGGGCTACGACTCCGGCACCTGGGACGTCTCCTTCAACACGGCTTCCTCGTTCGTCTCCAACACCAACTGGCAGTTCTACGCCGGCGAGGGCACGCTCTCCTACTTCACGCAGATGGCCGGCCTCGCCGTGCAGAACTTCCTGTCGGCGGCCACCGGCATCGCCGTGTGCATCGCCGTGATCCGCGGGTTCGCGGCGCGCGGCACCGGCGACCTCGGCAACTTCTGGCAGGACCTGGTCAGGACGCTGCTCTACATCCTGGTGCCCGCCTCGTTCCTGATCGCGCTGGTGTTCGTGTCGCAGGGCGCCATCCAGACGCTGTCCGACTACGTGACGTACTCCACGGTCACGGGCGGGGAGCAGACGCTGGCCCTCGGGCCGGTGGCCTCGCAGGAGGCGATCAAGATCCTCGGCACCAACGGCGGCGGCTTCTTCAACGTGAACAGCGCGATGCCGTTCGAGAACCCGTCGGGGCTCACCAACTTCCTCCAGATGCTGATGATCCTGTCGATCCCCGCCGGATTGACGGCCACGTTCGGGCGCATGGTCGGCAACCGCCGCCAGGGGTGGGCGATCTACGCGCGCCATGTTCACGCTGTTCATCGTCGCCGTGGCGGTGGTGTACATCGCCGAGACCAACGGCACGCCGGCCCAGCACGCGGCGCGGCGTCGCGGGCACCAACTTCGAGGGCAAGGAGGTGCGCTTCGGCCAGGCCACCAGCGCTCTGTACACCGTGATCACAACGGTGGCCTCCTGTGGCGCGGTCACCTCGGCCCACGACTCGCTGACCGGCATCGGCGGGCTGGTGCCGATGTTCAACATGGGCACCGGCGAGGTGATCTTCGGCGGGGTCGGCTCCGGGCTCTACGGGATGCTGCTGTTCGTCCTGCTCGCGGTGTTCATCGCCGGCCTCATGGTGGGCCGCACGCCCGAGTACCTCGGCAAGAAGATCGGGGCGCGCGAGGTGAAGCTCGTGATGCTCGGGACGCTGGCCGTGCCGCTGATGGTGCTCTTCGCCACCGCCCTGGCCGTGGCCACCAAGTACGGCGCGCCATCGATCTACAACCCCGGGCCCCAGGGGTTCTCGGAGACTCTCTACGCCTACGTCTCCCAGGCCAACAACAACGGCTCCGCGTTCGCCGGCTTCACCGGCTACGTGCAGCCCAACTCCCCGGGAACGTCGGCGCGTTCGGCATCACCTTCGCCGACCTCCTGGGCGGCGTCGCCATGCTGTTCGGCCGCTTCGTGCCGCTCGTGCTCGCGCTCGCGGTGGCCGGCGCGCTCGTCGGGCAAGAAGGTCGCCCCCGTCAGCGCCGGCACCTTCCGCACCGACTCGCCCACGTTCGTCGTCCTCCTGATCGCCGTGATCGTGATCGTGGCCGCGCTCACCCTCTTCCCCGCCTTCCTGCTCGGCCCGGTCGTGCAGGGCCTCACCGACCACCTCTTCTAGGACATGCGCAAGGACATCACCACATCACTGCTCGCCATCGTCGTGCTCACCGTGGCGCTGGGGCTGGCGTATCCGCTGGCCACCACCGCCGTCTCGCAGATCGCCTTCCCGAACAAGTCGGACGGCTCGCAGATCGAGCGCGACGGCAAGGTCGTGGGCTCGCACGTGATCGGCCAGGAGTTCAAGGGGCGCGGCTACTTCCAGCCCCGCCCGTCGGTCACCGGTTACGACGCCTCCTACACCTACTTCAACAACCTCGGCCCGAACAGCAAGGAGCTGTCGGACACCTTCAGGAAGAACCTCGCCGCCTATGCGAAGCGCGAGGGCGTCGATCCGGGCGACGTGCCCGAGGACGCCGTGCAGACCACCGCGTCCGGTGTGGACCCGCACATCTCCGAGGACAACGCCCGGATCCAGGCCCGACGCGTGGCCGAGCAGCGCAACGTGCCGCTCGACGCGCGTGAAGGAGCTGATCGAGGAGAACACCGACGGCCGCTCGCTCGGCGTTCTCGGTGAGCCCGGCGTGAACGTCCTCGAACTGAACCTGGCGCTGGATGAGGAGGGCAAGTGAACGTTCTCGAGGCAGGAATCCTGCGGCCCGCGCTGCTCGACAGCCTGCGCAAGCTGGACCCGCGCCATGTGGTCCGCAACCCAGTCATGTTCGTGGTCGAGATCGGCGCCCTCATCACCACCGTCGGCTGGCTGATCCAGGCTCTTCGGCGGGGAGCCGCTCGGCGGCGGCAGCGAGCCGGCTTGGTTCACGTTCACCGTCGCGATCTGGCTCTGGCTCACGGTCGTCTTCGGCAACCTCGCCGAGGCGCTCGCCGAGGGTCGCGGCAAGGCGCAGGCGGCAGAGCCTGCGGGCCATGCGCACCGAGACCGTCGCCCACCTGCGCGACGGCGGCGAGAAGTCGGCCGCCGAGCTGGTGAAGGGCGACCTGGTGGTGGTCGAGGCAGGGGAGCTCATCCCCGGCGACGGCACCGTGGTCGAGGGCATCGCGTCCGTGGACGAGTCCGCGATCACCGGCGAGTCCGCGCCCGTGGTGCGCGAGTCGGGAGGAGACCGCAGCGCGGTGACCGGCGGCACCCGGGTGCTCTCGGACCGCATCGTCGTCGAGATCACCCAGGAACCGGGCAAGAGCTTCCTCGACCAGATGATCGCGCTGGTGGAGGGCGCCGAGCGGCGCAAGACCCCGAACGAGATCGCACTGGGCATCCTGCTCGCGGGCCTCACGATCGTGTTCCTGGCGGTGGTGGTGACCCTGCGACCCTTCGCCGAGTTCGCCTCCACAGAGGCATCGATAGCCACGCTGATCGCGCTGCTGGTGTCGCTGATCCCCACCACCATCGGGGCACTGCTGTCGGCGATCGGGATCGCGGGGATGGATCGCCTCGTGCGGCGCAACGTGCTGGCCCTGTCGGGCCGTGCCGTCGAGGCGTCCGGCGACGTGGACGTGCTGCTGCTGGACAAGACCGGCACGATCACCCTCGGCACTCGCCAGGCCACGGAGTTCATCCCGATGCCGGGCGTGCCGGAGGGCGAGCTCGCCGAGGTCGCCCAGTTCGCGTCGCTGGCGGACGAGACACCGGAGGGGCGCTCGATCGTGGTGCTGGCCAAGCAGTACGGCATCCGCGAGCGCGAGCTGGACCCGCGCACCACGAACTTCGTCCCATTCTCCGCGGAGACGCGGATGAGTGGTGTGGACCTGAACGGCTCGAGCCTGCGCAAGGGCGCGGGCGACGCCGTCATCGCCTACATCGAGGCCCAGGGAGGCCACGCCCCGCCTGAGCTCGCCGCGGAGCTCGACCGGATCGGCCGCGAGGGTGGCACCCCGCTCGCCGTGGCGCGCGACAGCCAGGTGCTGGGCGTGGTCTACCTGAAGGACATCGTGAAGGACGAGATGTCGGTGCGGTTCGCGCAGCTGCGAAGCATGGGCATCCGCACGGTCATGGTGACCGGCGATAACCGCCTGACCGCGGCCAAGATCGCCGAGGAGGCGGGGGTCGACGATTTCCTGCCCGAGGCGACGCCCGAGCAGAAGATGGAGCTGATCCGCAAGGAGCAGTCCGAGGGCCGCCTCGTGGCGATGGCGGGCGACGGCACCAACGATGCCCCGGCGCTCGCGCAGTCAGACGTCGGCGTGGCCATGAACACGGGCACCCAGGCCGCCCGCGAGGCGGGCAACATGGTCGACCTCGACTCCAACCCGACGAAGCTGATCGAGATCGTCGAGATCGGCAAGCAGCTGCTGATCACGCGCGGCGCGCTCACCACGTTCTCGATCGCGAACGACGTGGCCAAGTACTTCGCCATCCTGCCGGCGATCTTCGCGGCGAGCTACGCGGCGTCGGGCGACTCCACCGGCCCGCTCGACTCGCTGAACGTGATGGCCCTCGGCACACCCGAGTCGGCGATCGTCTCCGCGATCGTCTTCAACGCGCTGATCATCCCCGCGCTCGTGCCGCTCGCCCTGCGCGGCGTGGCCTACAGGCCGATCGGCGCCACGGCGCTGCTGCGCCGCAACATGCTGGTGTTCGGCCTCGGAGGGCTGATCGCGCCGTTCGTGGGCATCAAGTTGCTGGATCTCCTGATCCACAACGTGCTCGGCGCCTGACGCAGGGGGACAATGCCGCCATGGCAGCGAGTGGCCGCGGGCGCTACAGGATCTTCCTCGGTATGGCGGCGGGGGTGGGGAAGACCTACCGCATGCTCCAGGAGGGGCGTGCGGAGGCGGCGGCCGGCCGCGACGTGGTGATCGCCTACCTCGAGCCGCACGACCGGCCCGAGACGGCCGCGCAGGCCGAGGGCCTCGAGGTGCTGCCACGGCGCGAGGTCGAGCATCGCGGCCTGACGGTGGAGGAGATGAACCTGCCCGCGATCTTCCAGCGCGCGCCCGACCTGTGCCTGATCGACGAGCTGGCGCACACCAACGCGCCCGGCACCGAGCACCGCAAGCGCCACGAGGACATCGACGACGTGCTGGACGCCGGCATCGACGTGTTCTCAACCGTGAACGTGCAGCACCTCGAGAGCCTGAACGACCGGATCCTCGAGCTCACGGGCGTGCGCGTGCGCGAGACCTTCCCCGACTCGGTGCTCGCGACCGCCGACGAGGTGGTGTTGATCGACCTCACCCCCGAGGCCCTGATCCAGCGGCTGCGGGAGGGCAAGGTCTACCCGGCGGATCGGGTGCCGAAGGCGCTGAACAGCTTCTTCCGCGTCGAGAACCTCGCGACGCTGCGCGAGGTCGCGCTGCGCGAGGTGGCCGAGGAGGTGGAGTCCAAGCGCATCGACGTGCCGGAGGCCGTGGGCACGCGCGACGACGTGCCGGCGCAGGAGCCGCCAGGCGCGGTGCGCGAGAAGCTGCTGGCGCTCGTCACGCCCAGCGCGCGCTCGCGCCGGCTGGTGCGGCGCGCCTCGCGCTCCGCCCAGCGCCTCGGAGCCGAGCTCGACCTGCTGTACGTGACCAAGCCCGGCGAGCCCCCGCGCGGCGCGGATCGCGAGGGCCTGGAGGAGCTCAAGAGCCTGGCCCGCGACCTGGGTGCGGAACTGCTCGTGGAGGAGGGGGACGACCTGGCCGAGACGGCCGGCCGCGTGGCCGCCGAGCGCGGCACCACCTACGTGATGATCGGCCAGCCCGAGCGTGCGAAGGGGCTGCGCCGCCTGGGCGAGCCGCTCACCGAGCGGCTGATGCGGGAGCTGCCCGGGATCGACCTGCGCGTGCTGGCCGACCGCCCGACGGACTAGCCGTTGGGCCGGGCCATCTTGCCCAGGTCCAGCGCCTCGTCCAGCGTCGCCTCGTCCACGCCCTTCTCGATCGCCACCTCGCGGATCGTGCGCTTCGAGGCCACGGCCTCCTTCACGATCTCGGTGCCGCGGTCGTACCCGATGTGCGGGTTCAGGGCCGTGGCGATGGCGGGGGTGGACTCCGCGTAGCGGCGCAGCGTCTCCTCGTTGGCCTCCACGCCGTCGATGCACTTCTCCGCCAGCAGCGTCGCGGCGCTGGCGAGGATCCCGATCGAGTCGAGCAGGTTGCGCGCGATCATCGGCACGCGCACGTTCAGCTCGAAGTTGCCCTGGGTGCCGGCGATGGTGATCGCCGTGTCGTTTCCGATCACCTGGCAGGAGACCTGGAGCACCACCTCGCAGATCACCGGGTTGACCTTGCCGGGCATGATCGAAGAGCCCTTCTGCAGCTCCGGCAGCGCGAGCTCGCGCGAGACCCGTGCGCGGGCCCGAGCCCATCAGCACCAGGTCGTTGGCGATCTTGGTGAACGACACGGCCACGACCTTCAGCGCGCCGGACAGCTCCACCAGCGCGTCGCGGCTGCCCTGCGCCTCGAA
The DNA here is from genome assembly GCA_963825775.1 of uncultured Thermoleophilaceae bacterium. Taxonomy (GTDB): domain Bacteria; phylum Actinomycetota; class Thermoleophilia; order Solirubrobacterales; family Thermoleophilaceae; genus JAAYBF01. The sequence goes on from CAWGUV010000019.1 coordinate 361,913, forward strand.
CGGATCGGCGGGGGGTGTCCCGAGGCCGAGCTTCTCGCGCACGCCCGCGGCGAAGTCCGGGTGGGTGTTGAGGCCGGTGCCCGTGGCGGTGCCGCCGAGCGGGATCTGCTCCGCGCGCTGCAGGGCGTCGGTCACGCGCTCGCCGCCGAGGCGGACCTGGGCGGCGTAGCCGGCGAACTCCTGCCCGAGCGTCACGGGGACGGCATCCATCATGTGCGTGCGCCCGGACTTCACGACGTCGGCGAACTGCTCGGCCTTCGCGCCCAGGGAGGCGGCCAGCTGCCTCGAGCGCCGGCAGCAGCTTCTCGCGCGCCTCCGAGACCGCCGCCAGGTGGACGGCCGACGGGAACACGTCGTTGGAGGACTGGCCCATGTTCACGTGATCGTTGGGGTGGGCGCCCTCGCCCGCGAGGTTGGCCAGCACCTCGTTGGCGTTCGTGTTGGACGAGGTGCCCGAGCCGGTCTGGAAGACGTCGATCGGGAACTGGTCGTCGTGCTCGCCGGCGGCGACCTCGTCGCCCGCGGCGGCGATGCGCTCGGCCAGGTCGGCGTCGAGCAGCCCCAGCTCTGCGTTCGTGCGCGCCGCGGCGGCCTTGATCGCGCCCAGCATCCGGATCACGGCGAGCCGGCACGGGCTGCCCGGAAACCGGGAAGTTCTCGACCGCCTTGCTCGTCTCCGAGCCCCAAAGCTCCTGTTGAACCGCCATCGTCCTTGAGGTTATCCGCCCTCGGCTCCCGCCCGCCTGCCGCGCGCGAACGCGCTCGAGCCCGCGGGCACTCGCGCCGCCTCCGGCCTGCAGGCGCCGGCCCAGCTCGTACCCGACGCCCTGCGCGCCGGCCTCGCTGCGCTTCACGGCGCCGAGCAGGTAGCCCAGCTGCAGCGCCGCGTCGCCCTCCGGGTCCGCGGCCGCGCGGTCGGCCAGCGTCGTCGCCGCGTCCAGGTACGCCGCGCCCACCTCCTGCAGCTCGCCGCCGTCGGTGGTGTCGGAGAGGCACTCCGAGAGCGGCGTGCCCTCCAGCTCGACCGGCTTCGGAGCGCCGACTCGAGCGCTCGCAGCACCGCGTCGTCACCGGCGAGGCAGCCGGCGGGCGTCGCTCTCGTCCTCCCGGCTGCAGGCGACGAGCGCGAGACAGGCGATCAGCACTACCAGGGGTCGCCGCACGGGAACCGGATCGTAACCGGCGCAATTCCCGACATGGGTGGGCGGTTTGCCAGAACCCGTGGTGTTATCGCCGAATGGCCGCCCTCATCAAGATCGATCATTCGTTTACGACGAGGGCTGCGCGGGCCGACATCCTGCGCTTCTGCACCCGCTGCGGAGAGCCGGCCGAGACGCCGCCCGCCGACGAGGGCCCGCTCTCTCAGGCGCGCGTGTGCGACGCCTGCGGGATGGGCGTGCTGCTGAGCTGCACCCGCGAGGCGCTGCCCGGCGCGCGCGCCGCCTTCGTGATCGCGACCGCCGAGCTCAAGGTGAACGCGGTCAGCGCGGGCGCCGAGGAGATCTTCGGGCCCGAGCAGACGGTGGTCGGCAGAGCCTGCTCGATCTGCTGACCAGCCCGATGGGCGACGGCCATTTCGGCAAGATCGTCACGGGCGCCGCCGTGCGCTCGCGCGAGCCCGTCGTATGCCGGTCAAGGGCGTTTCGCGGCGGCATGCTCGCCGCGCGGGTATCGACCTGTGGCCCGCCTCGCGCGGCGCTCGTGACGGTCGAGCCGAGCGGTTTCGGCCGCCCGAGCTAGTGCAAAAAGCCCTGCAGAAGTTGCGAAAAACGCCGAACTGCGCGAGAAAGCTCTCAGCAAGTGGGCAGGTTCTGCCGAGAACTTGTGCAGGTATGAACTTTCCGGCGGACTCGCTGGGCGAGCCGGTGTAAACCCGTCCCCGATCTGAATGAGCGGAATCCGAACAAACGCAGCCGCGGAGCTCCTCGGCGTCAGCCCCAACACGCTGCGCAGCTGGGAGCGACGCTTCGGCTACCCCCAGCCCCGCCGGACGGCGGGCGGCCACCGCCAGTACGACCTGGTCGAGCTCGAGGCGCTGCGGCGCGCTCTGCTCGAGACGCACAACATCTCCTCGGCGATCGAGGTCGCCCGCCAGCGCGGCGAGGGCCCCAGCTCGCCGAGCCGCCTGCTCGACTCCTTCGACCACTTCGACGAGGCCGGCGCCGACCGCGATCATGGAGGAGAGCCTCGCCGTCCGCTCGGTCGACCGCACGGTCGAGGAGGTGCTCCTCCCGGCCATCGAGATGGCCCAGGACCGCGACGGCCGCGAGGCCGAGTGGGAGCTGGCCTGCCGCTGGGCCACCGGCTGGCTGCACGCCGCCCGCCGGGTCGTGCCGGCCGCCTCGCGCACGCAGGGCGTCCTGCTCTTCGACTCCTCCGAGCAGCTCGACCACGAGTCGCTGCACGTGCAGGCGCTCGAGCTGGCCATCCGCCGCGCGGGCTTCCGCACGCTGCTCCTCTCGTTCGACCTTCCCCCCGAGCGTGTCGCGCGCGCCATGCGCGCGGTCGAGCCCACCGCGTTCGTCTTCTGCGGCGGCGAGGCCACCCTCGAGGTGCTCGGGCGACTCGTCTACACCGTGCGCCAGGTCGGCTCCGCCGCCCCGGTGTTCGAATACCGCGAGTCGATGCCCGTCACCGGCGACCACGCGATTCCCTCGCTCGGCTCGACGCCCACCGAGGCCGCCAGCCGCCTGAAGCAGTACGTGGACACCGGCCGGCTCGAGCAGGTCGTGGTGGTCGAGGCCGAGGTCGAGCCCGGCACGGCCAAGCCCGGCATCCGCCTCGCCGCGCAGAGATCCGTCCGGCTGCCTCCGCTACAGCATCGCGCGCCGATGACCCTCGAGGTCGGGGACCCGCTGGCCCATCGCGCTTTGCAGGCACTTCTTCGCGCGGAGACCTCCGTGCGCCGTGCGCTCGCGGCCGAACTCGAGCGCGAGGGCGTCTCGGCCGCCGGCTTCTCCGCGCTGGTGGTGCTGACCACCGCCGGCGGCACGCTCGAGCTGCGCACGCTGCGCCGCCGCCTGGGTTGGTCCAAGGCCAACGCCACGGAGGTCACCGCCACGCTCGAGGCGCGCGGCCTGGTGCTGCGCCGCCGCCTGGTGTCCGACCGCCGCGCCGCCGCCGTCGACCTGCTGCCCGCGGGCCGCGCGCTGGTGGAGGGCCTGTTCCCGGGCCACGCCACCCGCGTGAGCACCGCCTTCTCCGCGCTCGACGAGGACGAAAAGCGCTCGCTCGCCGAGATCTGCAGGAAGCTCGCCGCCTAGACTCGCTGGGCCCGTGGCCCGCTACGAACCCGTCGATCCCCAGCAGTCGTTCCCCGCCCTCGAGGAGACGATCCTCGAGCGCTGGCGCGAGCGCGACGTGTTCCACGAGTCGATCCGCCGCCGCGAGGGCGCGGAGCCCTACATCTTCTACGAGGGGCCGCCGACCGCGAACGGGCGCCCCGGGCTCCCACCACGTGCTCGCCCGCGTGTTCAAGGACGTGTTCCCGCGCTTTCACTCGATGCGCGGCAAGCAGGCCAAGCGCCAGGGCGGCTGGGACTGCCACGGCCTGCCGGTGGAGCTGGAGATCGAGAAGGAGCTCGGCTTCAAGTCGAAGGAGGACATCGAGCGCTACGGCGTCGCCGAGTTCAACGCCAAGTGCCGCGAGTCGGTGCTGCGCTACATCGACGAGTGGACGCAGCTCACCGAGCGGATCGGCTTCTGGATCGACACCGACGAGGCCTACTACACGCTCAACGACGACTACATCGAGTCGGTCTGGTGGTCGCTCAAGCAGGTGTGGGACAAGGGCCTGCTCACCGAGGGCCACCGCGTGGTGCCCTACTGCACGCGCTGCGGCACCGCGCTGTCCAGTCACGAGGTGGCGTCGGGCTACAAGGACGTGGTCGACCCGAGCGTGTACGTGCGCTTCCCGCTGCTCGAGGAGCCCGGCACGTCACTGCTGGCGTGGACCACGATGCCCTGGACGCTGGTTCCCCACGCGGCGATCGCGGTGGACCCCGAGGTCACCTACGTGCGCGCCAAGCTCGGCGACGAGATCCTGATCGTGGCCGAGGCGCTGGTGGAGCGCGCGCTGGGAGAGGACGCGGAGATCGAGTCGAGCTTCCCCGGGTCGGAGCTGCTCGGGCTGCGCTACGAGCCGCCGTTCCCCTACATCGCCGACTACGGCGAGAAGGGGCACACGGTCCTTCCCGGCGACTTCGTCTCGATCGACGACGGCACCGGCGTGGTCCACACCGGCGCGGCGTTCGGCGAGGACGACTTCCGCCTGGCCACCGACAACGGGCTCACGATCCACAACCCGGTGAAGCCGGACGGCACGTTCGACGAGCGCACCGGCCCCTTCGCCGGCATGTACGTGCGCGACGCCGACCCCGAGATCATCGAGGCGCTGCGCGAGTCCGGCCGGCTGTTCAAGTCCGGCGACTACGAGCACTCCTATCCGCACTGCTGGCGCTGCGGCACGCCGCTCATCTATTACGCGAAGCAGAACTGGTACGTGCGCACCACCGAGGTGAAGGACGAGCTGCTCGCGTCGAACGAGGCGGTCACGTGGTACCCCGACCACATCAAGCACGGTCGCTTCGGCAACTGGCTGGAGAACAACGTGGACTGGGCGCTCTCGCGCGAGCGCTACTGGGGCACACCGCTGCCGATCTGGCGCTCGGAGGACGGGGAGGAGACGATCTGCGTGGGCTCGCGCGACGAGCTGCGCGAGCTGGGCGCCGAGGTGCCCGACGACCTGCACCGCCCGTACATCGACGACGCCACGTTCGAGCGCGGCGGCAAGACCTTCCGCCGCGTGCCCGACCTGATCGACGTGTGGTGGGACTCGGGCTGCATGCCCTTCGCCCAGTGGCATGCCCCGTTCGAGAACCAGGACAAGTACGAGGCGAGCTTCCCGGCCGACTACATCTGCGAGGGCCTCGACCAGACGCGCGGCTGGTTCTACTCGATGCTCGCCGTGTCGACCCTGCTCAACGGCCGCTCGTCGTTCGAGACCTGCCTCTGCCTGGGCCTGATCCTCGATCCCGATGGCCAGAAGATGTCCAAGTCCAAGGGCAACGTCGTGGTGCCCTGGGACGTGCTCGAAGCCCACGGGGCGGACGCGTTCCGGTGGTACTACTTCACCTCGAAGCAGCCCTGGGACGGCTACCGCTTCTCGGTGGAGACCGTCGGCGAGTCGGTGCGCCAGTTCATGAAGACGCTGTGGAACACCTACAGCCTCTTCGTGCTCTACGCGAACGTGAACGACGTCGAGCCGGTCGCCACCGCGGACGTGGAGCTCACCGACCTCGACCGCTGGGCCCTCTCGCGCCTGCACGCGACGACCGCCACCGCGATCGAGCGGATGGAGGACTACGACACCACCACGGCGGGCCGCGAGATCGCCGCGTTCGTCGACGATCTCTCCAACTGGTACGTCCGCCGCTCCCGCCGCCGCTTCTGGGACGGCGACCCGGCGGCGTTCGCGACGCTGCGCGAGTGCCTCGTCACCACATCGCAAGCTCCTGGCCCCGCTCACGCCGTTCATCGCCGACGCGATCTACGGCAACCTCGACGGCTCCGAGCCCTCGGTGCACCTGTGCGACTACCCGAAGCCCGGTGACCGCGACGACACGCTGGAGTGGGAGATGGCGATCGCCCGGGAGACCGTGGGCCTCGGCCGCGAGGCGCGCGCGCACGGCAAGCTGAAGGTGCGCCAGCCGCTGCGCGAGGCGGTGGTGGTGGCCGCCGGCCGTGAGCGCGAGGCGATCGAGCGGTTCGAGCCCGTGCTGCTCGAGGAGCTGAACGTGAAGGCGGTGCGCTACGTGTCGGAGGCCGACGAGCTCGGGCGCTTCGAGATCAAGCCCAACTACCGCGCCCTCGGGCCGCGCTTCGGGAAGGACATGCCGAAGGTGGCGGCCTCCGTGGCGGGCCTCGACCCCGCCCGTGCCGCCCGCACACTGCGCGATGGCGGCCAGGCGCACATCAACGTCGACGGCAAGGACCACGCGATCGGCGCCGACGACGTCCAGCTGGTGCTGCAGCCGCTCGAGGGCTACCAGGTGGAGCGCTCCGGCTCCCACGCCGTGGCACTGGACCTCAAGCTCGACGACGAGCTGCTGCGGGAGGGCCTTGCGCGCGAGGTCGTCCACGCGGTGCAGAACGCGCGCAAGGAGGCGGGCCTGGACGTGGAGGACCGGATCTCACTGGCGCTGGCCGGCGACGACGACCTGCTCGCGGCCGTGCGCGCGCACGAGGACTACGTGACCGGCGAGACGCTCGCCACGTCGCTGGAGCTGGGCGACGGCGCCTCGGGCAGCGAGGCGCAGATCGAGGGCCGCGAGCTGAGGATCGCGGTGAGCCGGGCTTAACCCCGAACGCGAGGAGAGAGGATGCCGCTCTATCTATCGAGGTTCAGCTACACCCCGGAGACCTGGGCCAAGTTGATCGGCAACCCGGAGGACCGGAGGCAGGCCGCGCAGTCATACATCGAGTCGGTCGGCGGGAAGCTCCACGGGTTCTGGTACGCGTTCGGCAGCCAGGACGGCTACAACCTGTGGGAGGCGCCCGACAACGTGTCCATGTCCGCCGTTGCGCTGGCGATCAGCGGCGGCGGTGCGCTGAGCTCGTTCGAGACGACGGTGCTCCTGAGCGTCGAGGAGACGATGGACGCCCTGCGCAAGGCCGGGGAGGTCCAGTACCGCGCGCCCGGCGCGTAGACGCTTCTAGGAGCCCTGGATCTCGCCGCCGATGGCCCATTCGGACTTCGGCGACTCCACGAACTTGATCCACACCTGGTCGGCGGGCGTCTTGCCGATCTCCGAGATGGACCTCGGTCACCTTCTCGGCGATCTCCTTCTTCTGCTCGGGCGAGCGGCCTTCGTACCACTCGATGGTTACGACGGGCACGGCTACGCCGCGAGGGCGGGCTCGAGCTCCTGCAGGAGCCGGTTCTTGGGCAGCGCGCCGACGATCTGGTGCGCCACCTGGCCGTTCTTGAAGAGCAGGATCGTGGGGATCGACATCACCTGGTAGGTGGCCGCGGTCTGCGGGTTGTCGTCCACGTTGAGCTTCACGACGCGGATATCGTCGCGCTCACCCGCGAGCTCCTCGAGATGAGGGGCCACGATGCGACACGGACCGCACCACGGAGCCCAGAAGTCGACGAGCACAGGCTGGGTGGACTCGACCACCTCGGCCTGGAAGTTGTTGTCAGAGACTTCTGTGACTGCTCCCACTAGGGCTCCTTCGTAGTAGTTACTTCAGAAAGTATAGCGTCGGACTTCCCGATCCTGAAGCGGAGAGCTGGAACCTTCCAGAACGCCTCGACAGCGATCCTCGCAGACATCTTGGACGATCCCACCCGCCGGTCTCTGAACAGGATCGGCACCTCCACCACGCGGAAGCCCGACTTCACCGTCCGGTAGGTCATCTCGATCTGAAAGCCATACCCGTCGGTTCCGATGCCAGACAGGTCGAGCCGCTCGAGCACCTCGCGCCGGAAGCACTTGAAGCCGCCGGTCAGGTCGTTCACGGGAATGCCGAGCAGGAGCTTTGCGTAGAGCGACCCCCCGCGGCTGATGAGCCGGCGGACCAGGCCCCAGTCGGTTACGCCGCCCCCCGGCACGTAGCGGGACCCGAGCACGAGGTCGGCCTCCTCTCGACGCCTCGACCAACCGGGGCAGGTCGGCGGGGTCGTGGGAGAAGTCGGAGTCCATCTCGAGCAGAAGGTCCGCGCCGCCCGCCAGGGCGCGGTCGAAGCCCGCCAGGTAGGCGGGGCCGATCCCCTCCTTGCGCTCGCGGTGCAGCACCTCGACCTCCTCGATCTCGGAGGCCAGCCGGTCGGCGATCGACCCTGTGCCGTCGGGCGAGTTGTCGTCCACCACCAGGATGGTGTGGGCCAGCCCCGTGGACGCCAGCTGCGGCAGGGCGGCGCGGATGATCGGCTCGATGTTCTCGGCCTCGTTGAAGGTCGGCAGGACGAGCCAGGCGCCGGGCATCGCGCCTTACCCTAGGTGCCAGGTCCCTATGAAGAATTCCGAGATAGCCGCGCACTTCGACGAGCTGGGCGTCCTCTACGAGCTGGACGGGGCGGACAAGTTCCGCGTGCTGGCCTACCGCAATGCCGCGAAGGCCATCCGCGAGTCCGGCGTGTCCGTCGCCGAGATGGCGAAGCAGGGGCGGGCGGTGCAGCTCGACGGCGTGGGCAAGACGATCGCCGAGAAGATCGATGCGCTGCTCGAGGAGGGGGAGATCCCGGCCGCGGTGAAGCTGAAGGCGAAGATTCCGGTCGGGCTGGTCGAGATCACGCGCATCCCGGGGCTGGGGCCGAAGCGGGTGCGCCAGCTGCACGACGCGATCGGCGTCACCTCGCTCGATGACCTACGAGTCGCGGCGGAGGCGGGCCGGCTTGAGGATGTGCCGGGCTTCGGGAAGAAGGCCGAGGAGAACGTGATGGCCGCGCTCGCGAAGGGCCCGCAGGTGCGAGCGGACGCTGTTATCCAAGGCCCTCGAGCTCGGCGAGGCGCTGGTCGACGGGCTGCGCGACCACCCGGCGTCCAACCGCGTGGAGCTGGCGGGCAGCGCCCGGCGCTGGGCGGACTCGGTGAAGGACCTGGACATCGTCGCCTCGGCCTCCGACCCCGCGGCGCTGGTGGACGCGTTCGCGGAGCTGCCGGCGGTCGAGGAGGTCACCACGTCCGGCACCGCCGGGGCCAAGGCGCTCACCTACTCGGGCCTGCCGATCGACCTGCGGATCGTGCCCGACGAGAACTTCGGCAACCTGCTCCAGCACTTCACCGGCTCGGGCAGGCACAACGAGGCGCTGCGCACCCAGGCGGTGAAGAGGGGGCTGCACGTGAGCGAGTACGGCGTGGCCAACGACGAGTCCGGCGAGACGGCGGCGTGCTCCACGGAGGAGGAGGTCTACGAGCTGCTCGGCATGGAGTTCGTGCCGCCGGAACTGCGCGAGAACCGCGGCGAGCTCGACGCGGCGCGCAACGGCGGGCTGCCGGAGTTGATCGAACTTGGCGACATCAAGGGCGACCTCCACTCGCACACCACGAGCTCCGACGGGCGCAACACGATCGGTGAGATGGCCGCCGCGGCCAAGGAGCGCGGCTACAAGTACCTGGCGATCACCGACCACTCCGCGACCCACGGGTTCGGCAACCACGTCACGCCCGATGACCTGAAGCGCCACATGGAGAAGATCCGCAAGGTCGAGATGAAGGGCTTCGACCTGCTCGCCGGCACCGAGACGAACATCCTTCCCGACGGGAAGGTCGACTACGAGGACGACCTGCTCGAGCAGCTCGACTGGGTGGTGGGGAGCGTGCACACGTCGTTCCGCATCTCCGAGAAGGAGATGACGAAGCGGATCGTGGCCGCGATGGAGCATCCGCTCATCGACGCGATCGGTCACCCGACCGGACGGCTGATCGGCAGGCGCGAGCCCTACGCGGTGGACGTCGACAAGCTGATCGAGGCGGCGGTCCGCACCGGCACATTCCTGGAGATCAACGCCAACCCCAACCGCCGTGACCTCAACGACGTCTACGTGCGCGAGGCGGCGCGGGCGGGGGCGAAGATCGTGATCGACTCCGACGCCCACGGCTGCGAGACGCTCGCGAATATGCGCTTCGGGGTGGCCACCGCGCGGCGTGGGTGGCTCACGAAGGCCGACGTGGCGAACACGCGCACCTGGAAGCAGCTGCAGAAGCTGCGCAAGCGCTAGGCCGCTCGTAAATCGGGGGAAGCGGTGTTACCTTGATTGTTCGTCCTGCCCCCGACCCCCGGCAGGGCGATTCGTTCCGGCTCCAGACACCTCGGTCGGCGCAGCACGGTTGACTCACCGAGTCGACCTGACCGAAGTGTCACGAAAGCGGAGCCGGCAGTGGGACTCTCGAAGCACTCGATTCAGCAGCGTGCCTGGGCGCATGCGTTCTCGTGTCGCGGCTCTGAGCTTCGCGGGATCGGCCGAGGCCGCGACCGTGTCCTTCGCCCCGGCGGCCGGGAGCCGTTCGCCAGCGGCGGCACGGCCCCCGCTCGGTGACGAGCGGCGATTTCGACGGTGACGGCGACCTCGACCTCGCGACCGCAAACAACGACTCGAACAATCGTGTCGGTGCTGCTGGGCGATGGGGCGGGTGGGTTCGTCGCCGCCGCGCGGTCGCGACCGGCACTAAGCCCCGACCTGGGTGACGAGCGGCGATTTCGACGGTGACGGCGACCTCGACCTCGCCGACCGCAAACGTCAACTCGGACAACGTGTCGGTGCTGCTGGGCGACGGGACCGGGTGGGTTCGTCACCGGCGCCGCACGGTCGCGACCGGCTCGACAGCCCGCTCTCGGTGACGAGCGGCGGACTTCGACGGTGACGTCAACCTCGACCTCGCGACCGCAAACTGCGGCACGAACAACGTGTCGGTGCTGCTGGGCGACGGGGGCGGGCGGCTTCGTCGCGACGCCCGACGGTCGCGAGCCGGCACGAACCCCGTCTCGGTCGACGAGCGGCGACCTCGACGGTGACGGCGACCTCGACCTCGCGACCGCAAACGTCCAGCTCGGACAACGTGTCGGTGCTGCTGGGCAACGGGGCGGGCGGGTTCGTCGCGGCGCCCGCAGTACGCGGCCGGCACGGACCCCTTCTCGGTGACGAGCGGCGACTTCGACGAGCGACGGCGATCCTCGACCTCGCGACCGCAAACGAGCGCTCGAACAACGTGTCGGTGCTGCTGGGCGACGGCGAAGGGCGGGTTCGTCGCGGCGCCCGCGGTCGCGACTGGCACCTTCCCCGGCCTCGGTGACGAGCGGCGATTTCGACGGTGACGGCGATCTCGACCTCGGCGATCGCAAACCAGGGCTCGAGCAATGTGTCGGTGCTGCTGGGCGATGGTGGCGGGCGGGTTCGTCGCGGCGCCCGCGGTACGCGGACGGGCACGAACCCCACGCTCGGTGACGAGCAGGCGATTTCGACGGTGATGGCGATCTCGACCTCGGCGACCGCAAACAATGGCTCGAGCAACGTGTCGGTGCTGCTGAACACGACCGCCAGGGTGCTGCCGGACAAACGCCTTCACCCCCGCCTTCGGGAGCCCGTTCGCGGCCGGCGCGAACCCCATCTCGGTGACGAGCGGCGATTTCAACGGTGACGGCGACCTCGACCTCGGCGACCGCAAACGCCAACTCGAACAATGTGTCGGTGCTGCTGGGCAACGGCGCGGGCGGGTTCGTCGCTGCGCGCGCGGTCGCGACAGGCACGGCCCCGCAGTCGGTGACGAGCGGCGATTTCGACGGCGACGGCGACCTCGACCTCGCGACCGCAAACTTCAGCTCGAACAATGTGTCGGTGCTGCTGGGCGACGGGGCGGGCGGGTTCGTCGCGGCGCCCGCGGTCGCGGCCGGCGACGAACCCCATCTCGGTGACGAGCGGAGACTTCGACGGTGACGGCGACCTCGACCTCGCGACCGCAAACGACAAGTCGAACAATGTGTCGGTGCTGTTGGGCGACGGGGCGGGCGGGTTCGTCGCGGCACCCGCGGTCGCGGCCGACACGAGCGCCCATCGGTAGACGAGCGGCGATTTCGACGGTGATGGCGACCTCGACCTCGCGACCGCAAACCAAAACTCGCACAATGTGTCGGTGCTGCTGGGCAACGGCGGCGGGCGGGTTCGTCGCGCGCCCGCGGTCGCGTAGCCGGCATCGACACCCCGCCCTCGGTGACGAGCGGCGATTTCGACGGTGACGGCGACCTCGACCTCGCGACCGCAAACCAAAGCGAGAACATGTGTCGGTGCTGCTAGGGCAACGGGGAGGGCGGGTTCGTCGCGGCGCGCGACGGTCGCGACCGGCGACGAGCCCCAACTCGGTGACGAGCGGCGATTTCGACGGTGACGGCGATCTCGACCTCGCCGACCGCAAACTAGAGCTCGAGCAATGTGTCGGTGCTGTTGGGCGACGGCGGCGGGCGGGTTCGTCGCGGCACGCGCGGTCGCGACCGGCACGAACCCCAACTCGGTGACGAGCGGCGACTTCGACCGCGACGGCGACCTCGACCTCGCGACCGCAAACTACAGCTCGAACAACGTGTCGGTGCTGCTCGGGGACCGGCTCGCGGTCGCGAACGACGATGCGCGCACGGTTGGTGAGGACTCGGGGGCGACGAGCTTCAACGTCCTGAGCAACGACACCGACGAGGACGGCGACGCGATCGAGATCACCGCGGTCACCGAGCAGGCCGACGGCACCGTGAGCGTGGTGCAGGGCTCTCAGGACCAGGTGTCCTACACCCCGGATGCGGACTATTGCAACGATCCGGGTGCGGCCCCGACGGATACGCACCTACACGCGTGACCGGTGGTGACACCGCGATCGTCGCGGTGACGGTGACCTGCATGAACGATGACCCGGTCGCGATGGATGACACGCGGCACGGTGGGCGAGGACTCCGGCGCCACGACGCTTCAACGTGCTCACCAACGACGAGCGATGCCGACGCGATCGAGATCATCGGCGGTGACGAACACCGACTAACGGTACGGTGAGGGTGGTGGAGGGCTCTCCGGACCAGGTGTCCTACACCCCGGATGCGGACTACTGCAACGACCCCGGTGCTGCTCCGACGGATGACTTCACCTACACGGTAAACGGTGGGGATACCGCGACGGTGCGAGGTGACGGTGACCTGCATGAACGATAACCCCGTGGTCGATGACGACGCGCACGGTGGACGAGGACGCCGGCGCCACCAACTTCAACGCGATCACCAACGACAAGGACGTGGACGGCGAGACACGTGGAGATCACCGGCGATAGACGCAGCCGCGAAGGCATGGTGAGCGTGCTAGATCGACAGCACCCCGCGACCATGACCTACACGCCGGACGTGGACTACTGCAACGACCGGGCGTCGCGCCGACCGACGACTTCACCTATACGATGACCTGGGCGGCGACACCGGCGACGGTCGCGGTGACTGTCACCTGCGCCAGACGATCGAACCGTTCGCCAACGACGATGCCGTCGACGGTCGGACGAGGATTCCGGAGCGACGACCTTCGACGTGCTTGCCAACGACATCGACGCGGAGGGCGACACGCATCGAGATCACGGGCGTCTCGAGCGACCAGCACACGGGAACGGCGCGATGGTGCAGGGCGCCGACGGCGGAACCGGCTCTGCGCTACGACGCCCGGATGCCGATTACTGCAACGATCCGGGCGCGGCACCGACGGACAACTTCACCTATACGGTCGAACGGCGGCGACGTCGGCGATCGTCGCCGTGACGGTGACATGCGTCGACGACGACCCGTTCGCGAACGACGACGCCGACACGGTAGAGCGAGGACTACCGGAGCCCACCGTTCGACGTGCTGACCAACGACAGCGACGCGGATGGAGCGACGCGATCGAGATCATCGCGGTAACCGAGTCCGGCGCACGGCACGGCGCGCGGTCGCAGGGCGCGCCCGGATCAGATCTGACCTACACTCCCGGACGCGAACTACTGCAACGACCCGGGCCGCCCGACCGACGACTTCACCTACACGGTCGAACGGCGGCGACACCGGCGACCGTCGCGGTGACCGTGACCTGCGTGGACGACGACACGGTCGCCGACGACGACGCGGAGACGGTGATCGAGGACACCGTCGCGAACGACTTCGAGGTGCTGGGCAACGACACGGACGCGGACGCCGTTGACGACGATCGCGCTCACAGCCGTCGACGGCACCGTCCAACGGCACGGGCGTCGATCGATGGCGCGGACACAGGTGTCAGGTACACGCCCGACGCCGACTACTGCAACGACCCCGGCGCGGCACCGAGCGGACGACTTCGATCTACACGGTGAACGGCGGCGATAAGGGGACCATCGCGGTGACGGTGACATGCAGCTCAACGACAACCCGGTCGCGGTGGACGACGACGCGACGGTCGGACGAGGACAGCGGCGCCACCAGACTTCGACGTGCTCGCGAACGACACGGACGTCGGACGCGGTCGACGACATCTCGATCACGGCGGTGGACGCAACCCCGACGACACGGAACGGACCGTCGATCGTGGCCGGACAAGGTGAGGTACACGCCGGACGCGGACTACTGCAACGACCGGCGATGGTGATCCAGCGACGACTTCAACTACACGCGTGAACGGCGGCGATACGGCGACGGTCGACGGTGACGGTGACCTGCGCCGACGAAGACCAGGTCGCGGACGATGACACGCGCACGGTGGACGAGGACTCCGGCGCCACCGAGATCGACGTGGAGGACAACGACGACGACGACGGACGTGGAGTGACCACGATCGATCACCTCGGTCTCGAACCCCGCGAACGGCGTCGGCGAGCGTGGTGCAGGGCGACCCGGACAAGATCTGCCTACACGCCCGACGCGGACTACTGCAACGACCCCGGTGCGGCTCCGACCGACGACTTCACCTACACGATGACCGGCGGCGCATACGGCGACCGTGGCGGTGACGGTGACCTGTGTAGCCGACGACTCGAATAGCAGTCGACGACGCCCGCACGGTAGGCCGAGGACTCGGGCGACACGTCGCTTCGACGTGCTGGCTAACGACACCGATGCGGACGGCGAGCTGGAGGAGATCGCGTCGGTCGACACAGCCGGCCAACGGGACGGTGGCGATCACCGGCGGCGGCGCGAACCTGACCTACCGCCCCGAATCCGGGCTACTGCAACACGCAGGCGGGCGGGAGCGCCGACAGCTTCACATACACGCTCGAGGGCGGGTCGCAGGCGACGGTGGCGCGTGAAGGTGACCTGCGCCGCGAAGGCGCCGGCGGCTCGGCCGACCCCGGCCAAGTGCGCCGGGCTCGACGCGACGATCGAGGCCTAAGCCGGCGGACGGCTGACGCGGTACCGCCAGGACGTGACGTGATCGTCGGCAGCGCAGGCGACGACGGGATCGAGGGCGTCGGTGGTGATGACGTGATCTGTGCGGGTGGTGGCGCGGAACTGAGTCTCGGGCGGAAACGGCAATGAGCGCATGTTCGGTGACAATGGCGACGACGAGCTGAGCGGCGGAAACGGGAAGGACCGGATCTTTGGTAGCGTGGGGTAACGACGGCTCCTGGGTAGATCAGGGAACGATAGCCTCGCCGGTGACTCGGGCGACGACCGCGTCAATGGCGGCTCGGGCAAGGACATCGTGAAGGGCGAAAGGGGCAACGACAAGATCTCCGGCAACACGGGTAACGACACCGTGACCGGCAGCAGCGGAAACGACCGGATCTACGGGTGCGAGGGGATGGGACCGCGCTGCTCGGGGCTGACAGCTCTAGCGACCGGCTCGAACTGCGACGTCCGGGCGCGACAGCGGATGAACTGAACGGCAGCGACACCAGACGTGGCGGCGCTTGACGAAACCGAACGCGTCAGCGGCTAAACCGCCGGAGCCTCGATCTTGCGCGCCCACGGCGTGCGCATCAGCTTCGGCTCGCCGAACGGCGAGCTCTTGTCGAGGAAGAAGCGCACGCCGTCGCGGTCCTCGATCGCCTGGACCGCGCGTCGCCTGCCGCCGCCACGTGAGCGCCACGCCGATCGCGTAGCCCGCCGCGATGGCGGGGACTGGGGATCAGGAACGCCACGGCCCGCACGCCACCGTGAACCAGGCCGAGCGGCCACAGCCGGTTGAACAGCACCGAGCCCGGCTCGACCTCGGGGAGCGTGTTGGTCGCCCGCGCGCCGGCCAGCAGCCGCTCGATGCCGGGGGTGGGCGCCATGCGCCGGCCCAGCCACAGCCCGCCGACCGCCGCCAGCGGCCCACCAGCCCACGGCCACCGCGATCGCCGCGGTGTCGTCGTCGGCGGAGGCGCCGGCGATGGCCACCACCGCGAGCGCGGTGCCGCGCCGCGCGAAGAGCAGCACCGCGGTGCGCAGGAAGTCGGTGAACCTCACAGGGCCGCGAGCACCGCCGGCGAAGCCGCTCACGCCGTCCACCACGACGTCCGCCCGCTCGACGATCGCCGCCGGGCCCCTCGTCCGAGCGCACCCCCACCTTCACCACGTGGTCGAGTCCGAGTGAGTCGAGCGCGTCGAAGGCGTCGAGGTCGGTCACGTCGTCGCCGCCGTAGAGCGCCGCGCGCACAGGCGCGTGCTCCACCATCGCCCGGATCCCCTGGCCCTTGTCCACGGGCACGGGCGGGCGGATCTCCAGCACCTTGCGCCCCCAGTGGATGTCGAAGCCTGGCGTCCTCGGCCTCCTGGCCACGCCGGACAGCCAGGTCTCGGCGGCCTCCTCGTCGGGCGCGCCGCGCCAGTGGAAGGCGTTGATGGGGCCCTTGTCCTCCACCCGGATGCGCAGCAGCTTGAGGTCGCGCGGTTCTCCCGCTCGCGCACGAACCGCCGCACCCGCCCCTGCCAGCTGGCGAAGGCCTGCATCAGCCTGGGCTGCTTCTCGCCGGGAGCTGGACCTCGGCGCCGTGAGAGCCCACGTAGCCGATCGCGCCCACGCCCACCAGCCGCCGGGCCTCCGCCACGGGACGCCCCGACACGCAGGCCACCAGCGCGTAGCGGCGGCCGAGCCGGCCGAGCGGAAGCGAGACTCTCCTCGCGCACGTGCGCGTCCTCGGGCCGCTTGACGATCGGGGCGAGCGTGCCGTCGATGTCGCAGAACACCGCCGCGCGGGACGGGTCGGCGGTGAGCGGGCGAGGCTCTCCGCGAGCTTGTCGGCCGTTGGAGCGGACACGCGCCGTAGTATGCCCGCGATGTCGCCGAGGCTCCTCCGGCTGGCGGTGATCGCCACGGCTGCGGGCGCCTTCAGCGGCCTGTTCGGGGTCGGCGGCGGCACCATCATCGTGCCCCTGCTGGTGCTGTGGCTGGACTACGGCGAGCGCGAGGCCACGGGCACGTCGCTGGCCGCGATCGTGGTGATCGCCGCGCTGGCGGCCGGTGGTGCACGGGCCTACGGCAACGTCGACGTGGCGAAGGGCATCCTGATCGGCATCCCCGCGGCGGCGGGAGTGGTGGCCGGCACCGCCCTCCAGCAGCGCGTGCCCGAGCGGGCCGTCTCCGTCGTGTTCGCCGTCCTGCTGGTGGCCTCGGCCGTGGCGCTGGTGTTCTGATGGAGGCGGACGTCGTCGGCCTGCTGGTCGCGGGTTCGCCGGCGGCGTGCTCGGCGGCATGGTGGGCGTCGGCGGCGGCGTGCTGTTCGTTCCCGGCGCTGGCGCTCTTCGTCGGGCTCGACCCAATCGAGCGCGGAGGCCACGTCGCTGCTCGCGATCGTGTTCGTCGGCGCCGTGGGCGCACGGCGCCAGCACGGCTACGGCAACCTGCGGCTCAAGGACGGCCTGATCCTCGGGGTGCTGTCCCCGATCGGGGTGGTCGCCGGCGTGGTGCTGGCGAACTCGGTGGGCGAGCGCGCGCTGGAGCTGTCCTTCGCGGCGCAGCTGTCATGGCTCGCAGCTCCTCGCCGCCGCAACTGCGGTCGCCATCTGGTGCAGAACGGTAGATTCCGGACGCAGTGACGATTCTCGGAGGTCGACACGAGGGAGGGACGGCGCAGTCCACCTCGCGCTCACGGGGAGCTCGACCTGTCCACCGTCGACAAGGTCGAGGACGAGCTGCGCCGGGTGGAGGACGGCGGCGCGGAGACCGTGGTGATCGACCTCAGCGCGCTCTCGTTCCTCGACTCGACCGGTCTGCGCACGATCGTCACGGCCGACCAGCGCGCCCGCAAGACGGGCCGCCGCCTCGCGATCGTGAAGGGCCCCGAGACCGTCCACCGGGTGTTCACCATCACCCGGCTCGACGAACGCCTGGACATGGTCGACGGGCGCCCGGCGATGTCTGATCTCGAGTCGATTAGACTAGTTTTAAGTATGGCCGCTGAATCAGATAATTTCTGAGTTCGCACTGCTGATCGCGCGCGGGAGGAGACGGGCTGCATCAACCTCTCGGAGCTCGAGGAGCAGATCGAGGCGCTACTCGCGACGAGGAGTCGCGGCGCCTCACGAGCGGATCGACGCGCCGGCATCGAGCTCACCGACGACTGCGGCCGTCGGGCGTGGACGAGACGCACTTCAAGCCCGAGCGACCTGGCCGGCACCACCACCGACGCGCTCCAGCTCTTCCTGAACGAGCTGCGCCGCTACCCGCTGCTCACCAAGGAGGAGGAGATCGAGCTGGCGAAGCGCATCGAGCAGGGCGACCTCGAGGCCAAGGAGCGGATGATCAACTCCAACCTGCGCCTGGTCGTGTCGATCGCGAAGAAGTACCAGGGCCAGGACCTCTCGCTGCTCGACCTGATCCAGGAGGGCATCTTCGGCCTGATCCGCGCGGCCGAGAAGTTCGACCACCGCAAGGGCTTCAAGTTCTCCACCTACGCCACGTTCTGGATCCGCCAGGCGATCCAGCGCGGACTGGCGAACAAGGCGCGCACGATCCGCATCCCCGTGCACATCGGGCAGCGCGAGCGCAAGGTCGCGCGCGCCGAGCGCGACCTGTCGCGCGCGGCTGGGCCGCGATCCCACCGACGAGGAGATCGCCAAGGAGGCCGAGGTGCCGGTGGAGCAGATCGAGGAGGTGCGCGCGGCGGCGCGCACCGTCACCAGCCTCGACCGCCCGGTGGGCGAGGACGGCGGCACGTCGTTCGGCGACCTGCTGCCCAGCGACAGCCGACCTCGAGGAGGAGATCCAGGTGAGCCTCGCGCAGGAGACGCTGCGCAAGACCGTGGCCGATCTGCCCGAGCCCGAGCGCAACGTGATCCGCCTGCGCTACGGCATCGACGGCGACGAGCCCAAGCCGCTGCGCGAGACGGGGCGCCGGCTCGGCCTGTCCGCCGAGCGCGTGCGCCAGCTCGAGTCGCGGGCGCTCAAGCACCTGTCCGAGCGGCGCGAGATCGACGCCCTGCGCGACGTCGCCTAGTAGGGCAGCGGCACGTCGGGCGTGCGGGCGATGCCCGCGGCGGCAACGATCAGCGGCAGGCCGGGCACGAACCGCGCGGGCCGGCCGTCCTGACCGGCACTGGCCTGGCGCTCGATCAGGTCCAGCACCACCGCGCACACGGCCGCCTGGGGCGCATCGTCATCCACCTTGCAGGCCAGCGCGGCGAGGGCGAGCTGCTCGGTGGGCTCCACCCCGTTGAACATCAGGCCGATCGCCGCTACGAGGAACGTGTGGAGGCGGTCTAGCAGGGGATCGCCGGCAAGGTTCCCCGGCCCCGGTGCGGGCCCGCCGTCGGCCGGCTCCTTGCCCGCAAGCAG
The DNA here is from genome assembly GCA_963825775.1 of uncultured Thermoleophilaceae bacterium. Classification (GTDB taxonomy): domain Bacteria; phylum Actinomycetota; class Thermoleophilia; order Solirubrobacterales; family Thermoleophilaceae; genus JAAYBF01. The sequence goes on from CAWGUV010000019.1 coordinate 381,141, forward strand.
CCCCGCCATCTGGCCGCCGAACACGAGCCGGATCTGGTCGTCGGTCAGGCCGGCCTGGAGCGCGTAGCGCAGGTGCAGCGAGCCGGCGAAGGCGGGCGTGCCGTACGGCGCGTCGCTTGCGAACACGATGTGCCCCGGGGGCACCATCGCGAACAGGGCGAGCAGGTCGGTGGGCGCCCACCATGCGGTGTCGAAGAAGAGGTTCGGGTGGTTCTCGGCCTCCTTCCAGATCCACGCGAGGTCGCAGATGCCGCAGTGCGCGAGGATGAGCCGCAGGCCGGGGTGGCGCTCGGTGACCTGGAGGGTGTGTCGCCCGAGGGCCGGGATGCCGCGCCCCGCGTGCACCAGCACCGGCAGGTTGCGCTCGTCCGCCAGCGCGAAGACCGGCTCCAGCTCGGGCGTGTCGAGCGGGAAGTTCTCCGCGCGCGGGTGGAGCTTGATGCCCGCTGCGCCGGCGGCCAGGCAACGCTCGGCCTCCGCGAGCGGGTCGGCATGGGGGTCGAGGCGGCAGTACGGCGTGAGCACGCCGGCGGACTCCGCGGCGGCCGCGATCACCATGTCGTTGGCCGCGGCGTATCCGTCGGGCTCGTGCATGGGGAACACCGCGCTGCGCGCTCCGCCTGCGCCCTCGAGCCCCTCCAGCAGCTCCTCGGTGGTGGACGCGAAGCCGTCGGGGTCGTTCTGGCCGATGTGCGTGTGCGCGTCGAACAGCTCGATGCCGGGCACGCGCTCCCGCAGGGCGGCGAGCCATGGGCGGATCGGCTGGTCCTGGAACACCGTCAGGACACGTGCTCGTTGTGGGCCAGCCCGCGCCCCTCGCCCGGCTGCCAGGCGGGCCCGCCGAACACGTATCCGAGGCGGTTACGCCAGGTGGTGGCGGCTCTCACGTCGCCCCACATCGCCTGGTACTCGTGGAACGCCACGCGGAACGGGCGGAACGTGCCGATGTTCTTGGTCAGCCCGTAGCGCACCTTCTCCTCCTCGCCCTGGAAGGTGCCGAACATGCGGTCCCAGATGATCAGGATGCCCGCGTAGTTGCGGTCGAGGTAGATGTCGTTGGCGCCGTGATGCACGCGGTGGTGCGACGGAGTGTTGAACACGAACTCGAACGGCCGCGGCAGCTTCCCGATCCGCTCCGTGTGGATCCAGAACTGGTACATCAGGCTCACGGCCTGCATCGTGAAGATCATCCACGGCGGGTAGCCCAGCAAGGCGATCGGCATCCAGAACGGGAAGTAGGTCATCGGCACCCAGGTCTGGCGCAGCGCGGTGGAGAGGTTGAAGTGCTCCGAGGAGTGGTGCACCACGTGGCTGGCCCAGAACAGCCGCACCTCGTGGCTGATGCGGTGGAACCAGTAGTAGGCGAAGTCGTCGAGGAAGAACAGCAGCACCCAGGCCCAGACGGCCTCCTCGGGGATGTGCAGCGGGGTGAGCTCGTACAGCCCCGCGAAGATCACCAGCACCACGAGCTTCCAGCCCGCGTTGATGAACACGTTGCCGAGCCCCATGGAGAGGCTGGCGCGCGTGTCTTGGGACTCGTATCCCTTGAGGTCCTCGCGCTGCGCGAACTTAAACGAGAAGTACTCGACCGCCAGCAGCAGCACGAACGCGGGAATCGCGTAGATGATCAGGTCGACCACGGCGGTGATTCTGTCAGTTCAGGCCGTGTTCCAGCGCATCCTTCACCGCGGCGTCGACCGCGTTGAGGCGGTATAGGGCGAGCGCCTCGGCGGAGCGGAAGCGGGGGCTCGGGCCGTGATGGGAGAGCACGCAGTGGCAAACCGCCAGCAGCGGCTCGCGCTCGACGCCCACCGCGCGGGCGCGCTCGGCGATCATCCCGTGACCGAGTGTCACGTGGCCCAGCATCTGGCCCTCGTCGCTTTGTGAGATGTCAGCGCCGAGCTCGAACTCGCGTGTCTTGCCGATGTCGTGCAGCAGCGCGGCGCTGAGGAGCACGTCGGAGTTCAGGCGCGGGTGCAGGGCGCAGGTCTCGAGCGCCAGGGTCGCCACCGCCACGGTGTGCTCCAGCAGGCCTCCGAGGTAGGCGTGGTGCCCGCTGCGGGTACAGGGCGCCCGCCGCAGCGTCACCCGGAACTCCTCGTCGTTGAAGAAGGCGGCGACAAGCGCGCGCAGGCCGGGCTCGTGAACCTCGCGGGCCAGGTGCTCGAGGAAGCCGTCCAGCTCCTCCATGTCGCGGTAGGCGACCGGTAGGAACTCCGCGGGGTCGGCGCCCTCGGCGCGCTCGATCGACTCGACCTCCACCTGCAGCTCCTCACGGAAGCGCTCGGCACGCCCCTTCACGCGCACGATGTCGCCGCGCTCGAAGCGGCCGGCGAGGAAGTCGGCGTCGCGAAACGCGCGCGCGGGGATCGCGCCGCTGCGGTCGCGCAGCTCCAGCGCCAGGTAGGCGGAGCCCGAGCGAGCGGTGAGCCGCTCCTTGCGCGAGCACGCAAACAGGCCGTCCACCTCGCCACCGGGGCGCAGCTCCGAGATCTCCTGCCGGTCGGCGGTCGTTTGCACGTCCTATACCGTGAGAGGCGTGTCGGACGTGATCTGGAGTGAGCGCCCAACGCTTCGCAGGCCCGTCCTCGTGGCGGCCTTTCGGGGCTGGAATGACGCGGGCGACGCGGCCTCCGCGGCCGTGGAGTTCATCCGCGCGCGCTTCGAGCCGAGTCCGGTGGCGAGGATCGACCCCGACGAGTTCCTCGACTTCACGACCGTGCGCCCCACGATCAGGCTCACCGAGGGCCGCACGCGCGAGATCGACTGGCCCGACACCGAGATCTTCGCGGCCGAGGTGCCCGGCGCCGACGCCGACCTGGTCGTGCTGCAGGGGGTCGAGCCCTCGCTGCGCTGGCGGCGCTACTGCGAAGCGATCGTGGAGGTCGCCCACGAGCTCGACGCCAGCACGGTCATCACCCTGGGCTCGCTTCTGGCGGACGTGCCGCACACGCGCCCGGTCGCCATCACCGGAATCGCCTCCGACAAGGCGCTGGTGGACAAGCTCGGCTTCGAGCACACCAGCTACGAGGGGCCGACCGGCATCACGGGCGTGCTGCACCACGAGTGTGCCGCGGCCACGCTGCCGTCGGTGAGCCTGTGGGCGTCGGTGCCCCACTACGTGGCTGCGGCGCCCAACCCGAAGGTGGCGCTGGCGCTGGTGCGCGCCTTCGAGGGCGCCGCCGGCCTGATCGTCGACGCCAGCGAGCTGGAGACGGCCTCCGAGGACTACGACCGCCAGGTGAGCGCCGCGGTGGCCAGCGACCCGGAGGTGAAGGCCTTCGTGGAGCGCCTGGAGTCGGCGATGGATGAGGTCTCGGAGGACGAGGAGGTCGACCCCGAGAACCTCCCGTCGGCGGACACGATCGCGCGGGACTTCCAGCGCTTCCTCAGGCAGCGCGGGCCCGAGTAGCCTCGACGGCGAGCATCGTCACCCGGTCCACCGGGAGCACGCGTGACTCGAGCCCCTGAAGCACGGGGTCGCTGCTCTGGTGAAGCTCGCAGCGCTCGATCGAGGTGAACCCGGCGGCGCTGAGCTCCGCGCTCAGTGACTCGAAGTCCCATGCGTAGCCGCCGGCGTGCCCGTACTCGACGAACACGCCTCGGAGGATGTCCACCGGGTGCTCGACGCGGGTGCCCGCACCGCGGTGGGCATCGAGCTGGGCTTCTGCCAGCTCACCGCCTTCCAGGTAGACCCTGGCGCACCGCTCGGCATCGGGTGTGACCAGGCGAATGCGCCCGCCCGCCTCCAGCGCCTTCACGGCATGCCGGAGCAGCGCCCGCGCGCCGTCGATGGGCACGTGTTCGATCACGTTGTCGGCGTACACGTGACTCACCGAGCCGGGCGGGAAGGGCCACGGCCCGGTGGCGTCGAGGTGGTACCGGGCGCGCCACCAGACATCGGTCTGGATCCAGCCCCCCCGGTCTACCGGTCCGGCCCCGAGCTCGACGCGGTAGGGGGGACTCGAGTTGGCGAGCAGGCGACGCAGCCGGACCGATCCGAGGGTTCTGCGACTCGCATGCCTGACCTTCCGCAGCGGGCGCCTCACCGCTCCGCCGCCGGGCAGATGATCCGGTAGTCGCAGAAGCTGCAGATCTCCGGCGTCGGCGTCGGCTGGAATTCCTGGCGCAGGATTCCCTCGCCGATCTCCTCCACGGTGTTGCGCACGCGCTCGAGCTCCTCCGGCGAGTGCGCGACCGGCACCTTCTCGCCGGTCATCACGTACATGTAGCTCTGCGCCGAGGTCTCGATGCCCCAGGATTCGGTTGCGGCCATTTGGTAGAGCGAGAGCTGCACGTCCTCGCGCAGCTGGTCGGGCGTGCGCGGCTTGCCGGTCTTGTAGTCGATCAGCTCGTGGCTGCCGTCGGGGAGGCGATCGACGCGGTCGACCCGGCCCCGCAGCACGTGGTCGCCGAGCTTGAACGAGAAGCTGCGCTCGAACCAGACGGGCTCGCCGGGGTCGTCGCGGCAGCCCTCCCAGTAGAGGTCGAGCGCCTCCAGCGCGCGCTCGCGGAACTGCAGCTCGTCGTCGGAGTCGCCGAAGCCACCGCGGCGCCACGAGCTCTCGAACAGGTCGAAGAGCTCGTCGCGCGTGCCGCTGCCGTACTGGTGGAAGCGCTCGAGGACCTGGTGCATGGCGATCCCGAAGCGCTGGTTGATCGTCGCCTCCTGGGGGATCCGGAAGACGCGCGCGAACTTGTACTTCAGCGGGCACAGGCGGTAGGTCTCGATGTCGGAGGCCGACAGCATCAGGCCGTCGCCCCGGCGCGGGATGAAGGGGTCGAGCGAAGGCTCGGTGCCGTTCACGCCGGGCCGCTGCGCGGGATCGCGGCCGCCCTCGCACAGCCAGGCGTCGAGCGGGGACGCGTCGAGGGTCTCGCGCTGCTCAGCGGTTGCGCTCTGCGAGACCAGCGCGTTCACCTCCGCCAGCGCCTCCTCCACCGCCTGGCCCGACTTCGACCGGTCGATCACCGCGGCCACCTTCACCAGCTCGAGGAAGCGCGCCACGGCGTTCGACACGTCGACGCCGGTGTCCAGGCGCATCTCGCCCAGGCGCCCGCCCACGTGGGACACCTCGTCGAGCAGCTCGTCGCGCATGGCGCGGAAGGTGGCGTGCAGGCCCTCGCCCGGCCCGAACAGCTCCTCCTCGAACCGCTCCGGCGTGCCGTCCACCGCGTCGAGCAGCGGCGACGGGCGCTCACCGGCCCACGCCAGCACCGCCCCCTCGCGCGCGCGGGTGATCGCGAGGTACAGCCGCCGGCGCGCCTCCGCCTCGTCCTGTCCCGCGTGCGACGCCGCGTCCAGGCCGACCACGAACACGTTCGCGAACTCGCGTCCCTTCGCGGCGTCCACGGTGAGGATCTCGATCGCTGCCGACGCCGGCGGCGCGCTCGCCTCGTCCTCGGGCAGCCCGGAGTCGGCCACCGCCTTGAGATAGCGGGCGAAGCCCCGCGGCGTCGCCGCCGGCTCGCGGCGCATGTAGGCGGTTGCCAGGTCCGGCAGCTTCGCCACGTTGCGCAGCCGCTCGACTGTGTCCGCCTGGGTGGCGAACACCTGCTGGCGGCGGATCCCGATGCGTTCGATCAGCCGCAGCACGAACGCGTCGGGGCTGCGGTCCTCGAAGGCGGCGCTGGCCCCCCGAAAGAGCCTCAGAAAAGCCTGGGCGCGATCGCGGCCCTCGGGCGTGAGTTGGGGCCCCTCGAGCGCGACCGTCATCGCGGAGGGCATGTCGAGCTTGCGCCTGCGCGCGAGCTGTGTGAGCCGGGCGATGTCCACCGAGTGCAGGCCGATCGGCGGGCGGGACAGCGCGCGCACCACCGCCCCGGAGTCCGACGGGTCGGCCAGCAGCCGCAACCAGGCCAGCACGTCGCGCACCTCCGCGCGCTGGAAGTAGGCGGCCGAGCCGGTGAGGCGGAAGGGCAGCGCGCGCTCCTCGAGCGCGGAGCCGATTACCGCGCCGTCGCCCGCCAGCGACTCGACCAGCACCGCGATCGTGTCCGGCGCGCATCCGCCCGCCACCAGGCGCTCGCACTCTGCCGCCACGGCCTGGGCCTGAGCCCGCTCCGACGTGCAGCGCCACAGGCGCACCGAGCCGCCGTCGCGGCCCTCGGGGCCGGGCTTGCCGAGCACCGCCGACGCCGCGTCGAGCACCCTGGCCGGGCAGCGCCGGCTCTCGCGCAGCTCCACCACCTCGGCGGCCGGGAACGCGCGCTTGAACTCCTCGAGCCCTCCGTCTGCCGCGGCGGTCACGCGCTCGTGCTCGGCGCAGAGAAGGGCGAGCAGCGTGGTCTGGGCGAAGGTCGCCTCGTGGAGGTCGTCTACCAGGATGTGCTGGAAGCGCTGCGCCGTGCGCTCGCGCACGTGTGGGCTCTCGTGCAGCAGCCGGAACGTGCGCAGCACCAGGTCGCCCGCGTCCAGTGCGCCTCGCTCGTCCAGCAGGGCGTCGTGGTCGGCGTACAGGCGCGCGAACTCGAGCTCGCGCGCGCGCAGGCTGCGCTCGGCGTCTGACTCGTCAGCCAGCGCCTCCGCGTCGGCGGCCACCTGCTCGTGGCCGGCCATCTCGGCCTTCAGCCGGTCGATGCGGGACACGAACCCGGCCATCAGCGGCGCGGGGTTCCCGCGGATCTCGTGACGGCGAAGGGTCAGGTCGTCGATCGACTCGAGAAGCAGCGCCACCCGGTCCGCCCGGCTGACCGCGGCGAAGTCGGGCGCCAGGCCGGCCTCCGGCGCCTCATCGCGCAGCAGCCGCTCGCAGAAGGAGTGCACGGTGTGGATGTGCAGCTCCTCGTAGGGAGGCTCGACCAGCTCCTCGATCGCCCCGCGCATGTCCGACGCGGCCCGGGCCGAGAACGCAAGCATGAGAAGCGAGTGTGCCGGCGCCCCCTGCTCCACCAGCCAGGCGAAACGGCGCTGCAAGAGAGAGGTCTTCCCGGTGCCGGCCCCGCCCAGGACGAGCAGCGGTCCGTCAGCGTGGGTTAGCGCGTCGGAGGGAGACACCCTCCGAGGATACGAACGGGGGGCTCACGCCCCCCGTACCCCGCGTGCTGCGGGGTCGGGTTTCCGCTATTTGCGGGCGCCGAAAGTGGTGGTGTACGTCGCGGCGGCTGAGCTCGTGTTCTGCGGGGCCTTGAAGACCACGCCGATCCCGATCTCGCGGAAGCGACGCTGCAGGATGTTCGCGCGATGCCCCGGGCTGCCCATCCAGGCGGCCACGATCTCACGCGGGGTGCTGCGCTTGCCTGAGCCCCAGGCGAGGTTCTCGCCGACGGTCCAAGCGCGGGCGCCGCGCATGTAGCCGGTGCGGTTGAGGCGATCGACCACGTCGGAGCCCGACTTGGAGGTATGACCGAAGTAGCTGCGCTTCACCATGTCCGCCGTGTGGCGCTGGGCGGCCTCTGAGAGGCGCGCGTTGATGCGCAGCTTGCGGAGGCCGCGGCGGGCGCGGTGCTTGTTGATCAGGCAGACGGCTGACCTGCCAAGCGTGGCTTCGGACGCGTCGCCCGAGCGGGTGTCGGCGGCCGAGCAGGCCTGGGATGCACGCGCCATCGGCGCGATCTCCCAGACGGAGCTGGTGCCGGCGCTCGCAGGCGCAGCGAAGACGAGGGATGCCGCAAGGGCAGGAAGCAGGAGGTTGTGTCGGAGGGACTTCATAACCCCCCTCTCGTGCCGCCGGCCCGACTTCGCCACCCCGCCTTGGTAAGACTGGACACATGTCCGACCGTCTGGGCGAATACCGCTCAAAACGCGACCTGAAGCGCACTCCAGAGCCGGCGGGCGGCGAGGCGCAGGCCGACGGCGGGCGCTTTGTGGTGCAGGAGCACCACGCCAGCAGCCTGCATTGGGACCTACGCCTCGAGCACGACGGCGCGCTGGCCTCCTGGGCGCTCCCGAAGGGGATCCCGTCGCACCCGAAGGAGAACCGGCTGGCCGTGCGCACCGAGGACCACCCGCTCGAATACCTCGAGTTCCACGGTGAGATCCCGAAGGGCAGCTACGGGGCGGGCACGATGGAGATCTGGGACAGCGGCACCTACGAGGCGGAGAAGTTCCGCAAGGACGAGGTGATCCTCACGCTCCACGGTGAGCGCGCCCAGGGCCGCTACGCGCTATTTCAGACCAAGGGCAAGAACTGGATGATCCACCGCATGGACCCGCCCGCGGACCCCGCGGCGGAGCCGATGCCCGACCAGATCGCGCCGATGCTCGCCAAGAACGGCAAGCTCCCGCGCGAGGACGATCTCTACGGCTACGAGATCAAGTGGGACGGCGTACGTGCCGTGGCCCACATCGACGCCGGCCATCTCACCCTCACCGGCCGCAGCGGCACCGACTTCACCCCCCGCTACCCGGAGGTCCGGGGGATGGCGGAGGCGCTGGGATCCCGGCGGCTGATCCTCGACGGCGAGGTGGTGGCCTTCGACGACCGCGGCCGCCCGAGCTTCGAGCTGCTCCAGTCGCGGATGCATCTGGCCTCGGACTCGGCGGTGAGGCGGCGCATGAAGGACGTGCCGGTGGCGTACGTGGCCTTCGACCTGCTGTGGCTGGAGGGGCACTCGACGCTCGCCCTCTCCTATACGGACCGGCGCAAGCTGCTCGCGGGCCTCGAGCTCGAGGGGCCGAGCTGGCGTGCTCCCGCGCACCGGGAGGGCGACGGGGCCGACCTGCTCGCGGCGAGCGTGGACCAGGGCCTCGAGGGCATCGTGGCCAAGCGCCTCGACTCTCCCTATGAGCCCGGCAAGCGCTCGTCCTCCTGGATCAAGGTGAAGAACCGGCCCTCGGACGATGTGGTGATCGGCGGCTGGCTGCCCGGCGAGGGCCGCCGCGGCGCGACCCTGGGCGCCCTCGCCGTCGGCGTCCCCACCGAGGACGGCAAGCTGAAGTACGCCGGGAAGGTCGGCACCGGCTTCACCGAGACCACCCTCGCGATGCTCATGCGCGAGCTCGAGCCGCTGCGCACCGATGAGTCGCCATTCGAGGGCCGTCAGCCGCCCAAGGGCGCGATTTTCGTGGAGCCGCGGCTCACCGCAGTCGTCGAGTTCGCGGAGTGGACGCGCACCGGAACGCTGCGGGCGCCTTCTTTCAAGGGACTGAGAGAGGACTGAAACCGGGTACGGTGCCGGTCATGGCACGCGCCATTTGGAGCGGGGCGATCTCCTTCGGCCTCGTGAATATCCCCGTGAAGCTCTACAGCGCCGTCTCCAAGAAGACGGTGCGCTTCCACCAGCTCGATTCCAAGGACAACACGCGCATCCAGCAGAAGCGCGTGAATCCCAACACGGGCGACGAGGTGCCGTTCGAGCAGCTCGTGAAGGGCTACGAGCTCAGCCCCGACCGCTACGTGGTGATCAAGCCCGAGGAGCTCGACTCGGTGGAGCCCAAGAAGACCCGCACGATCGACATCGAGGACTTCGTGGAGATGGATCAGATCGATCCGATCTACTACGACCACCCCTACTACCTGGCGCCCGGCACCGGTGCGGCCAAGCCCTACAAGCTCCTGCTCGAGGCGATGAAGGCCACCGGCCGCGTCGCGGTCGCGCGCGTGGTGATCCGCTCGAAGGAGAACCTGGTCGCCATCCGCCCGCGCGGCAACGTGCTCACCATGGAGACGCTGCTCTTCGGTGACGAGGTCGTGCCGCCGGAGGATCTCGGCGAGCTCGATGGGGTGGATGACGCGAAGGCCACCAAGAAGGAAGTCGACATGGCGCGGCAGCTGATCGAGTCGCTGTCGTCGGAGTTCGACCCTTCCAAGTACCGCGACGAGTACCGCGAGACCGTGTTGGAGATGATCGAGCGCAAGGCCGAGGGCCAGGAGATCACGGTCCAGGAGGCCCCCGAGGAGCCCGAGGAGGTCCCCGACCTGATGGCGGCCCTCGAGGCCTCGATCGCCCAGGGCAAGCGGCAGTCGAAGCCCAAGCCGAAGGCCAAGGCAAAGCCGAAGGCCAAGCCCAAGAAGAAGACCGCTGCCAAGAAGTAAGGCGGTTCATGTCGACGTCGAGGGGCGCGAGCTGCGTCTCTCGAACCTGGAGAAGGTCCTCTACCCCGAGACGGGGTTCACCAAGGGCCAGGTGATCGACTACTACACGCGCGTCGCTCCGGTGCTGCTGCCGCACCTGCGCGGCCGCGCGCTCACGCTGAAGCGCTACCCCAACGGGGTCGAGGAGAGCTACTTCTACGAGAAGCAGAAGCCCTCGCACGCACCGGAGTGGGTGAAGTCGGAGCCCATCCGCGCCGGCGACCGGACGGATCGACTTCGTGCTCTGCGACGACCTGCCCACCCTGGTCTGGCTGGCCAACCTCGCCGACCTGGAGCTGCATCCCTCGCTGGCGCTGGCCGAGGACCCGGATGCCCCACGGTGCTGGCGTTCGACCTCGACCCGGGCCCGCCCGCCGGGCTGGCCGAGTGCTGCGAGGTGGCGGTGCTGCTGCGCGACGTGCTGCGCGAGCTCTCGCTGGAGAGCTGCGTGAAGACCTCGGGCTCCAAGGGCATGCAGCTGTACGCGCCCCTGAACAGCGCGGTGACCTACGACGAGTCGAAGCCGTTCGCGAACGGGCTCGCGCGGCTGCTGGAGAAGCAGCACCCCAAGCTCGTGGTCTCGTCGATGAGCAAGGAGCTGCGCAAGGGCAAGGTCTTCATCGACTGGAGCCAGAACGACCGCCACAAGACCACGGTGGGCGTCTACTCCTTGCGCGCGCGCGAGCGCCCGACGGTCTCGACACCGCTGTCCTGGGACGAGGTCGAGCGGGCGGACGCCGACGCGCTCGTGTTCGACGCCGGTGAGATGCTCGACCGGGTCGAGGAGAGCGGCGACCTCTTCGAGCCGGTGCTTGACCACGCGGCAGGAGCTACCCGACCTCTAGCTTTCGTCCGGCCGATGGTCGACTGGGGACTGGCACGGCAGATAGCGCGCTTGGCGGCTCGCTCGGACGACGTGCCCGACCTCGGCATGGACATCGCTGCGGTCGCGCGTGAGATCGAGCCGGCGGTGGTCGCGCACGCGGGGCTCGAGCCGGCGACGCCGCTCCCGCCCGCCGAGGTGGTGGGCCGCCAGGAGTGGGCGGACGCGAATCTGTCGTCGCTCTCGTCGCTGCTGGACCCGGTGGCCGAGCGCCTGGAGGGCCGGTTCGACGCGGCGGGCCCGTTCGCGGGCGCCTTGCGCGCGGGCGCGGGCGTCACCCTGGCCGCCGAGGTCGGGCTGGTCACGGGCTACATGTCGCAGCGGGTGCTGGGGCAGTACGAGCTGTCGCTGCTCGGGCCCGACTCCCCGCCCCGGCTGCTGTTCGTGGCGCCCGAACCTCGACCGCGCGGCGACCGATCTCGGCGCCGACCGGGAGAGCTTCCTGCGCTGGGTCACGATCCACGAGCTCGTCCACGCGCTCCAGTTCGCGTCGGTTCCCTGGCTGCGCGGCCACCTCGGTGACCTGCTGCGCGACTACCTGGACACGGTCGAGGTGCGGATCGACAGCGGCGGCCGCCGGCGGGCTGCCGTCGTTGCCCGACCTCGGCGCGTTCGTGGAGCGGTTCAAGGAGGGAGGGCTCGCGGCGCTGGTGCAGAGCGGCCCGCAGCGCGAGATCCTCGACCGCGTGCAGGCCGCGATGGCGGTGGTGGAGGGCCACGCCGAGCATCTGATGGACGCGCTTGCGCCCGAGCTCGTGCCCGAGCACGAGGGACTGCGAGCGGCGATGGACGCCCGCCGCGCCGAGCCGCTCGGCCCCCGAGAGGATCCTGATGCGCTGCTCGGGATGGACATGAAGATGCGCCAGTACGAGCTCGGTAAGGCCTTCTGCGACGCGGTGGTGGCGGAGGGCGGGATCGAGCTCCTGAACCGGGTCTGGGACGGCGCCTGAGGCCCTTCCCGCGCTGGCCGAAGTGGCCGATCCCCCCGCCTGGGTGGACGCGTACGTCTGTAACCCTCGCCACGTAGAGGTTTACAAACGTGTGTTCGATGGTATACAACTACTGACCTTAGAACTAATAAGGTTAAGCCCGACCCCCGGAGTACCCCCGGAAGGAGAGCACCAACTCAATGGCTACACAGACCCCCACACAGCGCAAGGCTGCCGCTCGCAAGGCCGCCGCCACGCGCAAGCGAAACAGCACCGCCGCCAAGGCCAAGCGCACCAGCACCGCTGCGAAGCGCACCGCCTCGACCGGCGCCAGCACTGCTCAGACCGGCACGCAGGCCGGCGTCTTCACCGTTGAGGCCGTCGCCCAGCAGGCCGAGCGCGCCGTGCTGATCCCCGTCGGCGCCGCTCTGGTGGCGCGCGACACCGTCGTCGAGGCCACAAGCCGTTCACCAGCCGCACCACGGCTGAGCGCGAGCTGAAGCGGTTCGAGCGTCGTGGCACCACCGCCCGTAACCGGGTGCAGCGTGAGGTCAAGAAGGCCCGCACGCGCGTCGAGCGCGAGCTGCGCCAGCGCCGTACGGCCACCACCCGCCTGGTGAAGCGCAACCGCCGCGAGGCGGAGCGTCAGGTGAAGTCGGTCCGTCGTGACGTCGAGCGCCAGGTCAAGGCCACGCGCAAGGACGTCGAGGCTCAGGTCGGCAAGGTCCAGGACCAGGTCAGCACGACCCTCTCCTAGCACTTAGCCCCTCCCGGTTGGAGAGACCGGGCTCGGGGTGAAACTGCCAGTTCGCTGGCAGTGATGCAGTATCTCTCCTCCCTCAACCCGGCGGCGCCAAAGTGGTGCCGCCGGGTTTTTCTTTGTCGGATCGATTTCACCTCTGTCAGACTGATTCCGATGCCCACAGAGGAACAGATCCGCGACGCGCTGCGCAGCGTCATCGACCCCGAGCTGCGCAAGGACATCGTCGAGCTCGGCATGGTCCGTTCGATCGAGCAGGGCGAGGAGGGACGCGTGCACGTGCGCGTGTCGCTCACCACTCCCGGCTGCCCGATCCGATCCCACTTCCAGGACGCCGTCGCCCAGCACGTGGGCGCCCTCGATGGCATCACGGCCGTCACCGTGGACTTCGACGTTCTGAGCGATTCGGAGAAGCAGTCGCTTCAGGGGCGCCTCGGCCGCGGGTCGCTGCCTCAGGGCGCGCTCGCGCGCGTGAAGAACGTGATCTGCGTCGGCTCCGGCAAGGGCGGTGTGGGCAAGTCCACCGTCACAGCCAACCTGGCGGCCGCCCTTCAGGCGGAGGGCAAGAGCGCCGCCGCGATGGACGCGGACGTCTGGGGCTACTCCATTCCCAGGATGCTCGGCGTGCACGGCCGCCCGTCGGTCACCGCCGATCGCAAGATCCTGCCGCTCGACGGCGCCGGCGGCGTTAAGGCCATCTCGATCGAGTTCTTCCTCGACTCCGAGGACCAGGCCATCACCTGGCGCGGGCCGATGCTGCACAAGGCGATCCGCCAGTTCCTGGAGGACGTGGAGTGGGGCGAGCTCGACTACCTGCTGATCGACCTGCCGCCCGGCACGGGCGACGTGGCGATGACGCTCGCGCAGCTGCTGCCGCAGGCCCGGTTCGTGATCGTGACCACCCCGCAGCCGGCGGCCCAGAAGGTGGCCAAGCGCGCGGCGGACACCGCCCAGCGCTACGACCTGGAGATCACCGGCGTGATCGAGAACATGAGTGGCTACACCACTCCCGACGGCACCCGCGTGGCGATCTTCGGCGAGGGCGGCGGCCAGGAGCTGGCAGACGAGCTCGACGTGCCCCTCCTGGGCAAGATCCCGCTTGAGGAGGACCTGCGAGTGGCCTCGGACGAGGGCCTGCCGCTGGTGATCGAGAATCCGGACGCGCCCGCGGCACAAGCGCTGTTCCACGCCGCCCGAGGCCTCATAGCGGCGACGCCGCAGGAGCGCCCGGAGCTGCAGGAGCGCTCAGGCGAGCCGCTCCCGGGCGTGCCCGCGGTAACGGGCACCGCTCTACCTATGGCGTAGCGCCGGCCTAGCCGGCAGCTTGCTTGTAGTACTGGAGGTTCACGTCGGTGTACTTCGTCCACTCCTCGGGGAGCTGATCCTCCGCGAAGCAGGCGTCCACCGGGCACGCCTCGACGCAAGCGTCGCAGTCGATGCATTCCTCGGGATCGATGAACAGCTGCTCGACGTTGTCGTAGTCGGGCTCGTCGGGTGTGGGGTGGATGCAGTCCACCGGGCAAACCTCGACGCAGGAGTTGTCCTTCTCTCCGATGCAGGGCTCTGCGATGACGTAGGCCATTGGTTTCGTTACCTCAAAAGGTCAGGGTCTGGCGAGAACGCGGCATTGTACTCACGGTAGGGTCGGCGAGTGACCTTCGACGACGCACTCGACCTCCATAACCGCAGCATGATCGCCTTCGACCTGGCCCTGGGGTCGGGCGCGATTCTCGCTCCCGACGCCACGCTGAAGGCTCTGGGACACGCTGAACCCTCCGACGACGCCCGCGAGCTGTTCCGCCGCTGCGGGCCGATCTGGCTCACTTTCGCCGCTGCGCACGCTCTGGCGGCGGCTCGGGGGAAGCCGGAGGATTGGTGGGCGCTCGCCTGGCTGCGCGGCACCGAGGTGTTCACGGACGTGGTCTGGTCGCGCTCGCCCGCGTTTCGCGACACCCGCACCCGGGCGACGCTGGTCGGGGCCGGGATCAGCAACCTGGCGATGGCGCTGGCGTTCGGCGCACGCGGGCGCCGGTGATCCTGCTCACCGGTGGCACGGGCACGGTCGGCCGTGCCCTGCTGCGCCGGCTCGTGGCCTCGCGCACCCCGGTGCGCTGCCTGGTGCGCGATCCCAAGCGCCTGGGCCCGGACCGGGTGCGGGTGCAGATCGCCCTCGGGGACCTGGCCGAGGCGGCCTCCTTCCGCAACGCCCTGCGGGGCGTGGACACGGTGGTGCACCTGGCCGCCTCGATCCGTGACCAGCCCAAGGCGCCGATCGAGGAGCTGAACGCCATGGCCACGCTTCGGCTGGTGCGTGCGGCCGAGCGGTCGGGCGCGAAGAGGTTCATCTTCCTGTCGGCGATGGGGGCGAGCCTGCAGTCGCCCACCCGCTTCTTCCGCTCGAAGGCGCTGGCCCGCCGCGCCGTGGAGTCGGCCGACCTGACCACGACCGTGTTCACGCCGTCGATCATCTACACGCCGGGCGATCCGTGGCTCACGCTGCTCGAGCGCTTCGCGCTGCTGCCGGTCGTGCCGATCGCCGGAGCGGGCAAGGCGCGCTTCCAGCCGATCTGGGCGGAGGACGTGGCGGATTGCCTCGTGGCGGCCCTGGAGCGACCGGGCACCGAGTCGCGCACCCAGTTCGACCTCGCCGGCCCGGAGTCGCTCACCTACGACGACCTGGTTCACGCGGCGCTGCGGCCGGTCGGACGGGACCGCCCGCTGGTGCATGTGCCGATGCCTGTGGTCAGGAGCTCGCTGCGGGCGCTCCAGCGCGTGACCGGGCCCGCCACGTTCGCGACGGCCGACGAGGCAGACCTGATGGAGGAGCCGATGATTTCCTCCCGCGGAACGGCGGACGCCGAGGCGCTGGGCGTGACGCCATTAAGGATGAGCGCGGTGCTGGCAGCTGCATAGTGAACTAGGCGCGAAGCGCCGTTCGGGGGGATGCAAAGGGGGGGCCAGTTGGCCCCCCCTTTGAGATTCTCAGTAGGCAGCTTCGCTGCTTACATCATTCCGTCCATACCTCCGGGCATGCCACCGGGCATGCCGCCACCGTTGGAGGGATCCTCGATCTCGGCGACGATCGCCTCGGTCGTGAGGATGTTCTTCCCGATGGAGGCCGCGTTCTGCAGGGCAGAGCGCGTGACCATCGCCGGGTCGATCACGCCGGCCGCGACGAGATCCACGATCTCACCGGTGTCGGCGTTCAGGCCGAAGCCCTTCTTGGCCTTGCGGACGTCGTTCACGACGACCGAGCCCTCCAGGCCGGCGTTGTGCGCCAGCTGGCGGACGGGCTCCTCGAGCGCGCGGAGCACGATCCTCGCGCCCGTCTGCTCGTCGCCCTCCAGGGCGTCGACCTTGACCGAAGCCTCGGCCTGGAGCAGCGCCACGCCGCCGCCCGGCACGATGCCCTCCTCGAGGGCCGCGCGGGTGGCCTGCAGCGCGTCCTCGACGCGGTGCTTCTTCTCCTTCATCTCGGTCTCGGTTGCGGCACCGACCTTCACGACCGCCACGCCGCCGGCGAGCTTCGCGAGCCTCTCCTGCAGCTTCTCCCGATCGAAGTCCGAGTCGGTGTTCTCGATCTCGTTCTTGATCTGGTTGATGCGGCCCTTGATCTCTTCGGTCTCACCGCCGCCGTCGATGACGGTGGTGTTGTCCTTCGCCACGACCACACGGCGGGCGCGCCCGAGCTGCGAGAGCTGCGTGTTCTCGAGCTTCAGGCCCATCTCCTCGGTGATCACCTCGCCGCCGGTGAGGGTGGCGATGTCCTCGAGCATCCGCTTGCGGCGGTCGCCGAAGCCGGGGGCCTTGACCGCGACGCCCGTGAAGGTGCCGCGGAGCTTGTTCACGACGAGAGTCGCGAGGGCCTCGCCCTCGACGTCCTCGGCGATGATCAGGATCGGCTTGCCGGCCTGGATGACCTGCTCCAGCACGGGCAGCACGTCGCGGACGGAGCCGATCTTCTGGTTGGCGATGAGGATGTAGGGGTCCTCGAGCACCGCCTCCATGCGGTCCTGGTCGGTGACCATGTAGGGCGAGATGTAGCCCTTGTCGAACTGCATGCCCTCGGTGAACTCGAGGTCCATGCCGAACGTCTGGCCCTCCTCGACGTTCACGACGCCGTCCTTGCCGACCTTGTCGATGGCGTCGGCGATCACGTCGCCGATCTCGTCATCGGCAGCGGAGATGGCCGCCACGCGGGCGATCTGCTCCTTGCCGGAGATCTCGTTGGACTGCTTGCCGATGTCCTCGACAACCGAGTCCACGGCCTTCTCGATGCCGCGCTTCAGGCCGAGAGGGTTGGCGCCGGCCGCCACGTTCTGAAGGCCCGAGCGCACGATCTGCTGGGCCAGCACGGTGGCGGTGGTGGTGCCGTCGCCCGCGACGTCGTTGGTGGCGGTGGCCACCTCGCGGACGAGCTGGGCGCCCTGGTTCTGGAAGACGTCCTCGACCTCGATCTCGCGAGCGATGGTCACGCCGTCGTTGGTGATGGTGGGAGCGCCGAACTTCTTGTCCAGCACGACGTAGCGTCCCTTGGGGCCGAGGGTGACCTTCACCGCGTCGGCTACTGCGTCAACGCCCTCCTGGAGTGCGGTGCGCGCATCCTGGGCGTACTTCAGCTCCTTGTGAGCCATGTATTCCTCCGTCTCTCTTAAGTGGTTTAGGCGACCTTGGCCAGCACGTCCGACTCGCGAAGCACGAGCAGGTCGTCGCCGTCCACGGTGATCTCGGTGCCGCCGTACTTGGAGTAGAGGACCTCGTCACCCTCGGCCACGTCGACCGGCGTGCGCTCGCCGTCGTCGTTGATCGCGCCGTCGCCGACTGCCAGGACCTTGCCGCGCTGCGGCTTCTCCTTGGCGGTGTCGGGGAGCACGATGCCGCTGGCGGTCGTCTCCTCTTCCTCAATTGCCTGGACGATCAAACGATCGCCAAGAGGCTTCAGCTTCATGTGCTACCTCCGTCTAGAACTGGCTTTGCGGTATGAATTTGGCACTCTAGCGAAGAGAGTGCCAAGTGTCCGGTCAGTTCTGGGCGGGACCTGGCTGCATTCGCTCGGTGAGCGATGCGGGACGGTCGCTGATCTTCGAGAAGCGCACGATGGTCACGATGTCGTCCTCCTCGACCTTGCGGCCGTAGATCTGCTCGAGGAAGTGGACGGTCTCGTCCAGGCGGCGGAACTCGGGGTTGTCGTGCTCGATGTCGCGCGGGGAGAGGTCGCGGACCTTCTTGACCTCCACGCCGTCGATCACCGCCTCGAAGATCCGCTCCCGCGGCGAGTGCTGGAAGCCGACGGTCACGAGCACCACCTCGCCCTTGCGGTACTTGGTGTGCTTGTCGCCCAGCCGGATCGTGGCGGTCTTGCGGCCACGCTTGAGCTGGTCGACGAAGACCGGGGAGTAGAAGTTGAGGACGAACATGAAGCGGACGGCAGTCTATGTCGCGCTGCGTCGGAGCGCCTTCTCCGCCATCTCGCGCTCGCCCTTGTAGGACAGCAGCTCCGGCGCCTGCTCCAGCGGGATCCAGGAGGCCGACTCCACTTCGTCGTCGTGGTCCTCCACGCTGCCGGACACGTAGTCGAAGAGGAAGAAGGTGACGGATTTGAGCACACGCTCGCCGTGCAGCGTGTACCAGTAGCGCACCTCGCCGAGCTTGTCCCGCGGCTCGGCCGTGAGGCCGGTCTCCTCGCGCACCTCCCGGGTGGCGGCCTGCTCCAGCGTCTCGTCGCCGTCCGGATGGCCCTTGGGAAGCGCGAGCACGCCGTGGCGCGGGCTCACCACCGCCATTTCCTTCCCGCGCAGCACCACGCCCCCGGCCGAGAACTCGCGCTTCACCGGTCGCCCTCCACGAGCGGCACGAAGCGGACGGGGGCGATCGTCTCCTCGCGGCCGTCGATCATCCGCACCAGGCGCTCGTCCCGGCCGCGCTGCACGGGGCAGACGAGCGGCGCGCCCGGCGCCAGCTGGTCGAGCAGCGCCGCCGGCGGTCCGGCGGCGGAGGCGGCGGTCACGACGATGGCGTCGAACGGGGCCCGGTCGGGGACGCCGAGGGAGCCGTCGCCCTCGCGCGCCTCCACGTTGCGAATGCCGAGCTCCTCGAACAGCCCGCGCGCGCCGGCTGCGAGCGAGGCGATCCGCTCGACGGTGACCACGTGCGAGCACAGCTGCGCGAGCACGGCCGCCGAGTAGCCCGAGCCCGTTCCCACCTCCAGAACGCGCTCGGGGCCTTTCAGCTCCAGCAGCTCCGCCATGCTCGCCACGATCCACGGCTGGGAGATCGTCTGGCCCTCCCCGATCGGGAGGGCGCCGTCGCGGTAGGCGCGGCCGCGGACGTCCGCGGGCACGAAGCGCTCGCGCGGCACGGCGCCCATCGCGTCCAGCACACGCTCGTCCTCGATGCCGCGCCGGCGCAGCTGGCGGTCAACCATGCGCGCGCGTCGCTTGGCGAACTCAGTGGATGAAGTTCCGGAGCCGCTCAGGTTCATGCACCGTCACCTTGCCCCGCCCGAGCGCGACCACACCCTCTCGCTCGAGAGTGGCCAGGAACCGGCTGGCGCTCTCGCGCGAGGTGCCGGCCAGATGGGCGATCTCGGCCTGCGTGGCCTTCACGAGCACCTCGGTCTCGCCGGCGCCCTCGGCCTGGCGCGCGATCACCTGGGTGAGCAGCGCGGACGCCACCCGCCCCGCCACGGTCTGAAAGGACTGCTGCAGGAGGCGCTCGTTCGCGAGCCGCAGCCGGTCCGCGAGCGCGCCGAGCATCTTGACCGCGATCTCGGGGCTCGATCGCAGCACCCTCTGCATGTCGCCCGAGAGCACGGCGACCAGCGCGGTCTCCTCCAGGGCCTCCGCTGTGGCCGAGCGCGTCTCCGACCCGAACATAGCCAGCTCTCCGAACATCGATCCGGCGCGCAGCTCCGCCAGCGCCAGCGTGCGGCCGTCCAGGTGCTCGCGGCGGATGCTCACCGATCCGCTGCGGATCACGTAGCAAGTCTCGCCGGAGTCTCCCTCCCGGAAGATCACCTCGCCGCGCTCGAAGGTGCGCGGCACGGCGACCTGCGCGACCTGCGCCAGCTCGCGCTCCTCCAGCTCGGAGAACACCTCGACTTCGGCGAGAAGCGTTGCGGTTTCTTCATCCCCCCGCTGCATCGGCGCATAATCACAGATAGATGGCAATCGCCGGAGCCGATGTGACCGCCCAGGACGTGGCCGACGCCGCCGCCCGCCTGGCGGGCCGCGTGCGCGAGACGCCGGTGCTGCCGGCCGGAGAGCTCTCGCGCCGGGTGGGCGCGCGCGTGTTGCTCAAGACCGAGAACCTCCAGCTCACCGGCTCGTTCAAGGTGCGCGGCGCGCTCGCGAGCGCGGGCGAAGGGCGAGCGCGTGGTGGCCGCGAGCGCGGGCAACCACGCTCAGGCCGTGGCGTTCGCCGCCCGTTCCGGCGGGGGCGACGCCGTGCTGGTGATGCCCCAGCGCGCGCCCGTGGCGAAGGTGGAGGCGGTGCGCCAGTACGGCGGGGAGGTCCGGCTCGTGGAGGGCGGATTCGAGGACGCCGTGGTGGCCGCCACGCAGGTGGCGGAGGAGGAAGGCCGGGTCCTGATCCCCGCCTTCGACCATCCTGAGGTCGTGGCGGGCCAGGGCAGCGTGGGCCTGGAGATCGCGCGCCAGGCGCCCGACGTGCGGCTGATCGTGGTGCCGGTGGGCGGCGGCGGGCTGATCGCGGGCATCGCGCTCGCGTTCCCCGAGGCGCGGGTGGTGGGCGTGCGCTGCCAGGACCTCGCCCACACCATCTGCGACGGCATCGCGGTGAAGAAGCCCGGCGCCGTGACCGGGCCCCTGCTCGAGCGCCACGTGGACGAGATCGTGTCGGTGACCGACGACGAGGTGGCCGAGACGATGGTGCTGCTGCTGGAGCGGTCCAAGCTGGTGGTGGAGGGCGCGGGTGCCGTGGGCGCCGCAGCGCTGCTCCATGGGCACGTGAAGCCGGCCGCGGACGGTGACACCTGCGCCGTGCTGTCGGGCGGAAACGTGGACGCCTCGCTGCTGGCGGAGTGCATCCGCATGGGCGAGACCGCGGCCGGGCGGCGGATGGTGCTGTCCACCAAGGTGCCCGACCGGCCCGGCGAGCTCGCGCGGCTGCTCGACCTGGTGGCGGAGCACGGCGCGAACGTGATGGACGTGGAGCACCTGCGCGAGGGCATCGACCTGCACGTGCGCGAGACGGCGATCCAGCTGGTGATCCAGACCCGCGGCGCCAGCCACGGGGACGAGATCCTGCGCGTGGTGGCCGACGCGGGCTTCTCGATCAGGTCAGAGCTGCCTCGCGACGCCGGCGCCTGAGCGCGCGGGTCCCGAGGGCGAGCACAGCGGCGAGGAGGCCGAGCGGGAGCACGATTCCCAGCGCCCGCACGAGGATCTCCACCGAGTCTTCGAGCGAACGCAGAGCGTCGTCTATCGCACCGCCCAGCCCGTCGTCGTTCGCGGTTCCGCCGGAGTCCTCGCCCTCACGGGTGAGGCTCACGGAGACCACCGCGTAGTCGGTGCGGGTGCGCAGCTCGCGCACCTGGCCCCGGAGGCCGCGGATCTCCCCGGCGTTGAGGTCGAGCCGCCGGCGGATCGACTCCGCCTCGGTGTCGGTGTCGGCGTTCTCGAGCCGGCGCAGCAGGCTGCGGCGCTCGGCGCGGGCGGCCTGCAGGCGGTCCTCGGCGGACACGAACTCCTGGGTCACGTCCTGCCCGTTCTGGCTGCGCGACTTGACCTCGCCCAGCTTGGCCAGGTCGGCCAGCGCCGGCTGGAGGTCCTTCGCCGGGATCCGCAGCGAGAAGTCGCCGCCGCCCCCGTCCTCCC
This sequence comes from uncultured Thermoleophilaceae bacterium, assembly GCA_963825775.1. Lineage (GTDB taxonomy): Bacteria > Actinomycetota > Thermoleophilia > Solirubrobacterales > Thermoleophilaceae > JAAYBF01. The sequence continues at coordinate 402,566 of CAWGUV010000019.1, forward strand.
CCGAGGAGAGCGAGGAGCGCACGACGTAGCCGCGGTAGCGCTCGGTGACGGTTGTGATGCCGTCGGCGACCTGGTCGATCTCGTCGCCGGGCGCGGCCAGGGTGAGCGAGGCCGAGCGCTCGATGCGGCGCTTGCGGTTGGGGGCGAAGTCCTCGCCTCCCTGTGGCGGCTCCGGAATCGTCGAGCTCGGGGCGATGGTCTTCGCATCGGGTGCGGCCTCACCGCCGGCATCGCTCGCGGGCGTGACCGGATCGTTGCCATTGTCGTCGCTCGAGACCAACGGGACGGCCACCGCGACGGCGAGCGCGATCGATGCCGCGGCCGCGACCAGCGGCCGATTCAGCTTGAAGGCCGGAAATCGCCGCTTGCGCGGAAACCCGTTCGCCACCAGCTTGCGCAGCTCGGCCTCGAACACCGGATCGGGCTCGGGCATATCCGCCAGCAGGGCGGCCTCCACATCGGTGTCAGTCCAGTTCATTGCAGGCCTCCCGCAGCTTCGTCAGGGTTCGGTGGAGCTTGGTCCCGGCGTTGGACTCGGACATCCCGAGCACGCGGGCGATCTCGGAGTTCGAAAGGCCGCCCATGTACTTGAGGGCAACCAGGTCGCGCTCGGTGCCGTCGAGGCCGGCGAGCGCGTCACGGACGACCGCCCGTCGCACGGCGCTCTCCTCGAGTGGGGGCGATGCGGTGTCTTCGGGGTCCGTCTCCAGGGACGCGCGGCGCTTGCGCTTGCGCAGCTCGTCCAGCGCGGCGTTGCGGGCGATCCCGAACACCCACGCCTCGGCGCTGCCGCGTCCGGCGCGGTAGGTGCGCCGCTTGCGGTAGGCGCGCTCGTAGGCCTGGGATGTGACGTCCTCGGCCGCCGCGCGGTCACGCAGCAGCGAGGCCACGTACGCGTAGACCTTCGGGAAGGTCCGCTCGTAGAGCGCCTCGAACGATTCGGGGATGTCACCGGCCAGGGCGGCCATGGGCTCAGCGATCGCCTCGTTCACGCAACCAATACGCGCCAACCCGGCGATCCATCACAGATTTCCTCATTCTCATGTCAGGATGGCGGCGATGCGCCTCCGCCCACGCCTGCTCGTGCCGCTGCTCGCGGTGCCGTTCCTCCTCGCGCCCGCGCCCGCCGGCGCGGCCAAACCCGTGAAGCATCTCTGGTCCACGGTCAACCGCTGCGACACGCCCGGCTCGCCCAACACGATCGGCGTGCGCGCCAGCATGCCGGGCACGAAGTACCGCTCGCGCCTCTACATGCGCTTCCGGATCCAGTTCTGGAGCGCGACCCGGCAGAGCTTCGTGGACACCGACAGCAGCTCGCGCTGGCTGAGGGTCGGCGACGGGCGCGCGGCGGCCACGCAGTCGGGGTTCAACTTCCGCTTCGACGATCCGCCGGAGGGCGAGCAGTTCGTGCTCCGGGGCGTGGTGCAGTACCGCTACACGGCCCGTCGCAAGCGCAACGGAAAGCGGCGCTGGCGCGTGGTGAAGCAGTACGAGCGGATCACCCGGTCGGGACAGCGCAACGTGCAGTCAGCAGACCCAGTCGGGGCTTCCTTCACGATGTGCATCGTCAGGCGGGGAACAGGCGAGGGTCATTCGTGATCACGGCGTCCGCGCCGAGCGCCTCCAGGCGGGCGATCTGCTTCGCGTCGTCCACCGTCCACACGTAGAGCAGCCCGCCGGCCTCGTGCACGGCGCGCACCAGCCGTCTTGTGACAAGCAGCCGGTTGGCCATCAGAGCTTCCGCGCGGCCCGCTTCGATCACGCGCGCGGCCTGGCCGGGCATCCGCGCGCGAAAGACCTGGAGCAGCGCGTACGCGGGCACCGCCCACACGTAGCTCTTGGTGTAGTCGCGCCTCACCTTCGGAACGGACCAGCCGCGCCGGATCCCCGGAGCCAGCTCGCCGATTCGGTCGAGGCTCTCGAGGTAGTGCGAGGAGATCAGGGCGCGCGCGTCCAGCCCGCGCGAGACAAGGCCCTCCACCACCTCGGCCTCGTACCCGGGCAGCTTCAGGTCGACGTCGAGCTGAACGTCCCCGTAGGCCTCACCGGCGAAGTGGTCCAGGCCCTCCTCGAGGGTGAGCGCGTCGGGCCGCCGGCCATCCTCGTAGTCGTGAGCTAGTACGAGCCGGCCGTCCTTCAGCCGCAGCACGTCGAACTCGATCATGTCCACGCCGCACTCCAGCGCCGCCTCGAAGCTCGCGATCGTGTTGCCCGGGGCCACGTGGTCCGCCCCCTTGTGGCCGACCTTGATCAGCCCTGACACTCGGGGCACCAGAAGGTCGTGCGGTTGTCGTCGCCCTGGCCGCGGGATCTGATGAGGGCATTACAGCGGCGACAGGGCAGTCCTGCGCGCTCGTACACCCACGCGGGCGCGCGGTGGCCGCCGCGCTCGGCGGAATCGCGCATGAGCGGACGGGCCTCGCGGACGATCGCCAGCGCCTCGTGATCCTCGATCGCGGCCGTTTTCCGCCAGGGATCCACGCCCGCGAGGAAGCACGCCTCGGACTTCCAGAGGTTGCCGATCCCGGCCACCGTGCGCTGGTCGAGCAGCGCGTCCCCGATCCCGCGGGTGGGGTCGTCCTCGCGCAGGCGCCGCACGAACGCTTGCTCGTCGAATTTCTCGGAGACGATGTCCGGGCCCAGCGCGGCCAGCCGCCGGTCGAAGCGGGTGCGCGACTCGGTCATCAGCTCGAGCACCGGCCCGTCGAACTGCACCACCTCGTGGTCCGCTGTGCGGATCACCAGCCAGGCGCGGCGCGGGGAGCGCCGCCAGCGCTCGCCGTGGCGGTAGATGCCCCACTGCCCGCCCATCCGCAGGTGCGAGTGGAGGGTGAGGTCGCCCTCGAAGCGCAGGAACAGGTGTTTGCCGTGGGCGTCGACCGCCGCCACGCCGCGGCCGGCGAGCCGATCGGGCCAGCGATCCAGGCGGTGGCGCGGATGTGGCGTCTCGATCGACTCGATCTCGCGCCCAAGCAGGGCCGCCCGGATGCGCTTCGCTGCGTGGTGGATGGTGTCGCCCTCAGGCACTCGACCCATCGTAGAAAGGTCGCTAGGCTGGCCAACGGGAGGCGCCGAGCCGATAGGGAAGGATTCGCTTGCGCCGCAGCTTCATCCTCATGCTGTTCGTGGTTTTGCTCTGGGCGCCGTGCGCCCAGGCTGCGGGCGGTTCCTCGTGGGAGCAGATCGGCCCTCAATGGGCGACCGTGAACACGTGCGACTCGGGCGCGCACACCGTGGGAGTGCGCGCCAGCCAGCCCGGCGATGCCGTGGGCCGGCGCATGTACACCCGCTTCTCCTTCCAGTGGCTGAGCGCCAAGAGCGGCGCCTGGCAGCCCGTCGGCGGCGCGGGCTCCGGATGGCTGGACGCCGGCGCGGGCTACTGGGTGGCCAGCGAGACCGGCTGGAACCAGACCTTCGCTCCGGCCCCGGCGGGCTCGACCTTCAAGATCCGCGGGGTCGTGGAGATGCAGTGGCGCGAGGGCGGGGGCGTGAAGCGCAGCGCGACGCTGGTTACGCCACAGGTCTGTCAGCTGCGCTGACATGAGCCTCATGGAGCGCCTCGGGATCGAGCATCCCATCATCGGCGCGGGACTAGGGGGTGGACTCTCCCGTGCGCGGCTGACCGCCGCCATCGCGGAGGCAGGCGGGCTCGGGCAGCTCGGGCTCATGCCGGCGCCGATGCTGCGGGCGGAGCTGGCCGCGCATCGTGAGCAGAGCGACGGTCCGGTCGCCGTGAACCTGCTGCTGCCGTTCGCGCGCCGGGCACAGTGGGACGCCGCCGATGAGGCCGATGCGGTCGTGACGTTCTGGGGCAAGCCGCGAGGGCCGCGAGGCGGCGTGTGGGTGCACCAGTGCGGGTCGGTGGACGAGGCCAAGCTGGCGGCGAACGCCGGGGCGGACGGGGTGATCGTGCAGGGCGTGGAGGCGGGCGGCCACGTGCGCGGCGACACACCGGCCCTGGAGCTGATCGAGCGTGCGAGCCACGCGCTGCCGGCGGGCTACCCGGTGTGGCTGGCCGGGGGCGTGGCCGATCGCGCCGACGTGGAGGCGGCGCTGGCGGCCGGGGCGGAGGCGGTCGTGGTGGGTACCCGCTTTCTGCTCTCCGAAGAGAGCGACGCGCACCCCGAGTACAAGAGCAGGTTGCTCGACGCACACGACACCGTGCTCACGGACTTGTTCGGGGCGGGTTGGCCGGCGCCCCACCGCGTCGTACGCAACGCGGCCACAGAGCGCTGGCTCAAGGACGACGATCGCGGACCCAGCTGGGTGCGCGCGCTGCACCGCGCCACGGCTCCGGCGCTCTCGCGCATGCCGGTCGGTCTGATCCAACGCGCCTCGCGCTCACAGCGGCCCGGGATGCCCATGCTGGGGCCGAGCGCGGCGACCGTCGACGACCCGGACTCCCTCCTCGACTCCGGGCCGCTCTATGCGGGCGAATGCGTGGCCCGCATCGATGAGCTGCTGCCCGCCGGGGATCTCGTGCGTGCCCTCGCGGGGGCGAGTCCTACTGCCGGTACTCGCCCAGGCCGTGGTGGTACGGCAGCGCCCTCTCCAGCGTCGAGCACGCGAAGTAGAACGCGAGCAACATCGCGAGCAGCGAGACGGCCCCCGCAGTGAAGAACGCCGTGATCCCGAGGGCGACGGCGAGGGTGCCGCGCCACCACACGGCCCAGTCGGGCTCCCACACGGGCTGATCGTGGTGGTCGCGGGTGTCGATCAGCAGCATCATGCGCTCAGGGTGAGCCGTCGCGGGCTCTGCCGGAAGCCGATCTCCACCAGCAGCTCCTCGTAGTCGGAGCCGACGACGGGCTCGCCGTCGAAGCGCTCGAGCGCGAGACGCTTGATACGCCCGCGGCGCACGTGGTCGGCCAGCGCCTCCAGCGCTTCGCGCAGCCAGTCGCCGGGCTCGCGCAGCGGCAGCAGGCCCTTGCCGCCGCGCTCCACGTACAGCACAGGCTCCGAGTCCAGGGTCACCACGTAGGCGCCGGGAACGCGGCTCGGTCTCCGGTTCGACTCAAGCTGCGGCCATGCCAGGGTCGCGCCGAAGGGGTTCGCCGGATCGGTGGCGCCCAGCACCAGCGCGCCCGCGGGCTCGTCGGAGCGCATGCCGCGCAGGCGCTCGATCGCGGCGGGCAGCGCAAACTGCGCGCCGCCCAGGCCCTCCACGAAGTAGCCGCGGCGTGCGGTGCCAAGCGTCTCGAGGTTCGACAGCTCTCCGTAGAGGCCGGCGAAGCCGCCCGGGATGCCCTCGGCCAGCACGGTCTCGCGCGTGACGATGCCGTAGCGCTCCAGCAGCAGCTCGGAGATCGCCCGCATGCGCGGGCCGTGCGAGGGGGCGTCGGCGAACAGCCGCTCGGTGAGCGACCAGCGGCCCTGCACCTGTGGGGCGCCGGGGCGGCGGCGGCGCGAGAAGCGCCGCCCTTGGTCGCGCTGCTGCTGGGCCAGGGTGAGGCGCGGCGCGCGCAGCGGGGCGAACGCGTCGTTGGTCACCTCGCCCGCCCACACCAGGTCCCACAGCACCTCCTGGAGGTCCGCCGGTTCGGGGGCGTGGACGAGATCGACAAGCAGGTCACTCCAGAACGCGGCGCCCTGCGCCAGGCGCTCGCGCAGGATGTCGTGGATCGGCTCACTCGGCCGCTCACCCTTGAACGGTGGCGGGCCGATGAAGCGGGCGTCCTCACGGAACAGCAGCGCCACTTTTCCTGAGCGCCGCCCGAGCGCCCCCGCGCCGACCCACACCAGCTCGCCCGACGCGCACAGCTGGTCGATCCACGCCGGCGAGTAGGCGCCGACGCGGCGCGGCAGAACGTCGTTCTCCCACACCTCCGGCGCCAGGGCCACGCCCTGAAGCGGCACGAGCATCTCGCGCAGCCGATCCACGCCCGCGCCGCCGGGGGGTGAGGCGTCCACGCCCTGCCACGCCGGCAGGAACCGCGCCAGCGCGCGCTGCTCGGCGGGCTCCACCTCCTTGCGCAGCGACGCCAGCGAGGCGCGGCGCAGGCGCCGCAGCACCTCTGGGTCGCACCATTCGCGCTCCGAGCCGCCGGGGCGCAGTTCGCCCCTGATCAGGTCCCCCGCCTGCTCGAGGCCCAGCAGCGCGGGCTGGAGATCGATGGCGTACCGCCCAACAGGCTCCTTCGTGGTGAACGGCCCGTGGGTGCGGGCGTAGCGGCGGAGGATGCGGTTCAGCGGCTCGGGGTCCTCCTCGAGGAAGGCCTCTGGCAGTCCGCCGGGGGGCATGGCGCCGAAGGCATCGCGGTAGAGCCCGGCGTCCTCGGAGGCGATCCACCGCTCCTCGGCGCCGATTCGCATCCTGATCGCGCGGCGCTCCTTCTCCAGGTCGTCGAGCATCCGCTGGGCGGACACGGCCGGGAGAGAGCGCTCCTGCGCCTCCTCGGTGGTCAGATCGCCGACCGCGCGCAGCACGTCGTGGAGGCCGTCGGCGTTCGCGGCTCGCGTGCGCTCGCTGCGGCGCTGGAGGTCGTCCTCGACGTCGGCCAGGGCCGCCGGGTCGATCAGGTCGCGCAGCTCCTCCTGTCCGAGCAGCTCGCGCAGCAGGTCGCGGTCGAGCGACAGGGCGGCGGCGCGGCGCTCCGCGTTGGGCGCGTCGCCCTCGTACATGTAGGTGGCGACGTAGTCGAACAGCAGCGACGAGGCGAACGGCGACGCGCGCTGGGTCTCCACCTCCACCAGCGACAGCTCGCGTGTGTGCAGCCCGCGCAGCAGCTCCTGGAGGGCGGGCAGGTCGAGCACGTCGCGCAGGCACTCGCGATAGGTCTCCAGCACGATCGGGAACTGGCCGTAGCGCTTGGCCACCTCCAGCAGCGACTGCGCCTTCAGCCGCTGCTGCCACAGCGGCGTGCGCTTGCCCGGGTAGGCGCGCGGGAGCAGCAGCGCGCGGGCGGCGTTCTCGCGGAAGCGCGCCCCATAGAGCGCGGAGGCCGACAACTCCTTCACCACCAGCTCCTCAAGCTCGTCGGGCTCCACCAGCACCAGGTCGGCGCCGGGCGGCTCGTCGGCGTCGGGGAGGTGGACGATGATCCCGTCGTCCGACCAGATGGCGTCGGATTCCAGGCCGAACTGGTCGCGGATGCGCGCGCTCAAGGCCAGGCCCCAGGCGGCGTGCACACGGCCGCCATAGGGCGACAGCACGCACAGGCGCCAGTCCCCGATCTCGTCGCGGAAGCGCTCGACCACGATCGTGCGGTCCGACGGGACCACCCGCGTCGCCTCCTGCTGATCGCGCAGGTAGGTGACGAGGTTGGTGGCGGCGCGATGGTCGAGGTCGTACTCGCCGACCAGCTCCTCGGGGTCGCGGTCGACGGCGGTTCGGGCGAACTCGCCGATGGCCCGGCCCAGCTCGGCGGGGCGGCCGATGCCGTCGCCCTTCCAGTAGGGGAGCGCGCCGGGGGCGCCCGGGGCGGGGGTCACGATCACCCGGTCCCGCGTGATCTCCTCGATCCGCCACGTGGAGGCGCCGAGCAGGAACGTCTGGCCGGGGCGCGCCTCGTAGACCATCTCCTCGTCCAGCTCGCCCACGCGCCGGCCGTCGGGCAGATGCACGCCGTACAGGCCGCGGTCGGGGATCGTGCCGGCGTTGGTCACCGCGAGCTGCAGCGCACCCTTGCGCGCTCGGATGGTGTCCTCCACCCGGTCCCAGACGATCCGCGGGCGCAGCTCGGAGAACTCGTCGGAGGGATAACGACCGTCGAGCATGTCGAGCACGCTGTCCAGCAGCTCCCGGCTGAGATCGGAGTAGGGGTAGGCGCGCTTCACGAGCTCGTGCAGCTCCGGCACACGCCAGTCGTCGCCGGTGGCGACCATTGCCACGATCTGCTGCGCGAGCACGTCGAGTGGGTTGCGCGGCACCACGGTGGTCTCGATCTCGCCGTCGCGCATGCGGCGCGCGACCACGGTGCACTCCAGGAGGTCGGCCCGGAACTTGGGGAAGATCCGGCCCTTGGAGACGTCGCCCACGTTGTGGCCCGCGCGGCCGATGCGCTGCAGGCCGGCGGTCACCGACTTGGGCGACTCCACCTGAAGCACCAGGTCAACGGCGCCCATGTCGATGCCGAGCTCCAGCGAACTTGTTGCGACCAGGCACGGCAGCTCGCCCGACTTCAGCAGGTCCTCGACCACCAGCCGCTCCTCGCGCGCCAGCGAGCCGTGGTGGGCCCGGGCGATCTCGGCCGGCTTGTCGTCCTCGCCCGCGAGCTCGTTCAGCCGCACAGCCAGCCGCTCGGCGGCGCGACGGGCGTTCACGAAGATGATCGTCGACTTGTGGGCGCGCACGAGCTCCAGCAGCTCGGGGTAGATCGCGGGCCAGATCGAGCGCCGGTTGGCCGACTCCTCGGGCTCGCCACGGCCGGTGCCCGCGAGGTCTCCGCCGCCGGCCGCGGTCCCCCAGCCGCCCACCGCCGGGTCGGTCACGTCGTGGGCGCCGGGCTCGCGCATGTCCTCCACCGGCACGCGGACCTCGAGGTCGAGCGGCTTGCGCACGCCGGTGTCCACCACCCTGCAGTCGCGCCCCGCGCCGACCAGGAACCGGCCCACCTCCTCGAGCGGCTTCTGCGTCGCTGACAGCCCGATGCGCTGCACGTCGTGGTCCGAGGCGTGCTGGAGGCGCTCGAGCGAGAGCGCCAGGTGCGCGCCGCGTTTGGTGCGCGCCACCGCGTGGATCTCGTCGACGATGCACCACTCGGTGCCGGCGAACATCTCCCGGGCGCGGGAGGTGAGCATGAGGTAGAGCGACTCGGGCGTGGTGATCAGCACGTCCGGGGGGTTGCGCAGCATCGCCGCCCGCTCCTTCTGGGGCGTGTCCCCGGTGCGGATGGCCACGTCGATCTCGCCGCCGATGCCCTTGAGCGGGGCGCGTAGGTTCTTCTCCACGTCGTAGGAAAGGGCTTTGAGGGGGGAGACGTAGACCAGCCGGGTCTTCTTCTCGGTCGACGGCTCCGCCGCCAGGCGGTCCAGGCCCCACAGGAACGCCGCGAGCGTCTTACCGGACCCTGTGGGAGCGGAGACGATCACGTGCTCGCCGCCCGCGATCGCAGGCCAGGCCTGGTGCTGCGCCTCGGTGGGCTCCTCGAACGTTCGCGCGAACCACTCCCTTACCTGCGGGGTGAAGCCTTCGAGGGGATCCGAACGCATGCGACCCCTGAATGTACTCCTTGGCGTGGGGGGCGAACTCCCGCCGCCCGGGGGCTTCATCCACTTACTGGGCGTACAACAACCACAACGTGGAAGCGACTGGGTGATCGCCCGGTTGGCGGGAGTCCAGCACGGCGTCGTGGCGAGATGGCAGCCGCTGCTCGAGGGCCTCACGACGGCGGAGATTCGGTGGCGCCTGGAGACCGGGCGCCTACATGTCGTACATCGTGGCATCTATGCCGTCGGCCACCCACGCCTCGGCCCCCGCGGTCGGTGGATGGCGGCCGTACTGGCGTTGGGCGAGGGCGCCGGTCTGAGTCACCGAGCAGCCGGCGCGCTGTGGAGCTGCTGGACGATCACCCGCCGATCGACGTTTCGTCGCCCCGTAACGCCCGGCCCCAGGCGGGACTGAGGGTGCACCGCACCCGCACTCTCAGCGCTGCTCAGCGTGTGATCCGGGACGGCATTCCGTGCACCAGCGTGGCGCGCACACTTCTGGATCTCGCCGCCACGGTGCGGCCGCAGACCGTGAGGAAGGCGGTGAGGGAGGCGGAGTTCCGGCGGGTGTTCGACCTGAGGGATGTGATGGCTCTCGAGGCGCACCCGGGCCGACGGAGGCTGCTGGGCGTGCTCGACGAGCTCTCCATCGGATCGCTGAACACCAAGTCGGAGCTTGAGGATCGCTTCCTCGCCCTGGTCACTGGAGCCGGATTGCGACGCCCCGAGGTGAACGCGGCGCTCGAGGTGGGCGCAACGTACTTCGTCGACTTCCTGTGGCGGACCGAGCGGCTCACCGTCGAGACGGTCGGCTTCGCTGCCCACGGTCGCGAGTCGTCCTTTCATGCCGACAGCAGGCGAATCCTCCGCCTCCGCAACGCGGGCTACGAGGCGCTCACCTTCACCTGGCGGGACGTGACCGAGACGCCGGAAGAGGTGCTGACCGCCGTCCGCGCGCGCCTCAGCGGCGGATGAACCGCAGTGTGCTGCGCACGCGCTTGCGGCCCGGAGACACCGCTCCGAGTCGCACGCGGTAGCTCCCGCGGCGCAGCTTGGGCAGCCGCACCGAGTAGGCGCGCTCGCCCCGGCGGGTCTTCAGCTTCACCCGCTTTACGGTGCGCTTGCCGCGCAGCACGCGCAGCGAGACGCGCGCCGTGCGGTCCAGCCTGAAGGTGAGCCTGGCGCGTCCGCGCACGACGGGCGAGGCCAGCGACAGCCGCTGCACGAATCCACAGCTCGTGCGGAAGAACGTGGCGCCGCGGCCCACGCGCCCGGAACGCAGGCGGAAGGTCTTACGGCGCTCGTCGGTCTTCCCATTCGCCGTCTTGATCCGGAAGCGCGTCACGTACGTGCCCGACGGCAGGCCGCGCACTCGGAACGACTTCGAGCGCCGGAAGGTGCGTACGCGGCGCAGACCGCGCCTCGTGACGCGCAGCAGGTCCACGCGCACGCGTGCCCTGCGAGCGCGGCGCAATCCGATTCGCACACCGCCGCCGCGAGCGCGGCTCACCCTCGCCGCGCGCAGGCCGCCTCGCGGCGTGCAGCTGTTGCCGACGTAGGTGGTGCTCGCGATCGTGGGGTCGGCCAAGACCTCGGCGGGGCAGAAGGGCGGGTGGTTCCAGCGCTTGGCGGAGAACGCGCGCGTGTAGTCGGTGCGGTGGGGCGAGTTGCGGTTCTCGGACTGCCCGTAGGTCACGAACGTGCTCGAGCGCGCGGGGCAGGCGCCGCCCTGGAAGCGCGCGGCCATGATGAAGCTCGACCCGTGCTCCACCGGGCTCAGGCCCTTGCCGTTCCACGAGGCGCTGATCGCCTGGAACACCCCCAGCCCGCCGGGCCCTCCATGGATCGGCGTGCCCGCGGCGCGATCCTTCTGGACCCTCCTCAACGAGGTGTTCAGCGGGAGCCCCGCGCCGCGCAGGTCCGTGACCGCGCTCGCCAGGGCCGATCGCACCTTGGTGCTGTTCTGAAGGCCCGTCGGGGTGTCCACCGGGCGGTTTGGATCGAACGGCTCGGAGAAGCCCCGCTCGCCCAGCTCCGCCGAGCCTCCCGTGCCGGTCGGCAGCGACTGCGTGGCGGGGTAGGCGCGCGCGGCGAAGCGACGGAAGAGGAGTGCGCCCGGGGCGTCGAGGTCGTCGCGCAGGTTCCAGCGGGCGAGCACGTCGCAGGCCTCGCGCACGTTCACGCCGTCGATGGTCGGATTCGCCCGGCAGATCCCCACGATGCGGTCGCGCCACAGCTCGCCGAGGTACTGGCGGTTGCCCAGCGCCACTTGTTCGAGGATCGACAGGTTGAAGCGCCTGCCGGGCAGGCCGTCGCGGCCGGCGAGGCGGTCGCGCATCATCACCAGCCCGAGACGGGTCCGCGGCGTGACCTCGGCGCGCTCGATGCCGATGATGCGGTCGAAGCCCTCGAGCGGCGCGGACGGGTTGGCGAGCCAGTGGCTGTCGTTTCCGTTGTGCACGTAGTCGCGCCGGAAGCGGTAGGGCATGCGCGAGTTCGGCAGCAGTCCCTCGTCCGCCGCACCCGGATCCCTCCCCCACATACAGGCGGAGCGCGACCCGTCGGGAATCGGCAGGCCGAGCACCGACCCGGTCACGGGGCCGAGCGTGGTCTGGCACTGGCTCGCCTTCGCGTTCGTCACGTTCGGGATCGCGCCGTTCATCGAGTAGTAGGCCTCGCCCCTGCTGTCGGCGGCGAGCGAGTTCACCCACGGGATGCCCTGGTAGCGCTCCTGGATCGCGTGGTACTCGCGCACGGACTGGGCCTGGTTGGTCTTGATGAAGTGGTTGAGGTAGCGGAAGTTGTTCGCGTTCACGTCACCGAGGGCGAACCCGACCGTGGGCGTCCAGGGGAACAGGGGCAGTCCGAGCAGGGACGTGAACATCGGCCCGTGCACGGTCTCGTAGAGGGTGCGGCCGCGGTCCTCGAGCTTGCCGTTCACGAGCGCCTTCACCGTCACGCGCGTCTCCTTCATCCGCCGCACCTGACCGTCGAGGAGGTAGGCGTGCGGGTCGCCCGGCACCAGCTTGATCTCGAACGGCGTGAACCGCCACGCCGTGGCCACCGTGTGCGACCAGGCCAGCCCGCGCGTGTGGCCGATCAGCACCGCGGGCACCCCGTACAGCGCAGCGCCGGACACGTCGGCCTTGCCGGGGATCGTGAGATGGCTCTGGTACAGGCGCTCGGCGCCGGCCCACGGGAAGTGCGGGTTGCCGAGCACCATGCCGCGGCCGTTGTCGGTGGCGTCGCCGCCGATGCCGTACGCGTTGGAGCCCAGGCCGCCGAGGCTGCGCAGGCGGCGCCCGAGCTCAGGGACCAGCGACTTGCGCTTCGAGGTGGTGAGAGAGCTGCCGCCCACCGCCGGAGCGGCCTGCGCGATGCCGTCGATCGCCACGCCAGAGGACGCCAGGCTGCCGAGCTGGAAATAGCGCCGGTAGACGTCGATCTCCTTCAGCGGCCGCACCCACGGCTTGCCGTTGCAGCGCGGGTCGGGCACGCCCTTCGCTCCCCCGACGTCGCGCAGGTAGGCGTTGTAGCCGCGCACGAACCCCCGGGTGCCCTGCTCGATCTCCGGCAGCGGGCCCTGCGGCGGCTTCTTGGCCATGAGCTTCTCCACCGTGCGTTCCTTGTTGATGCGCCCGTAGAAGAAGTCGGAGTCGAGGTTGTTGAAGGTCGCCCCGTTGCCCGAGAACTCCCAGCTCTTGTCCGGGCCGAAGTAGCGCGAGCGCTCGCCCCCGATCGTGACCACCGTCTCGGCCAGCGTGCAGAGGTTGTCCTCGGCGAACGCGTAGGCCTGGCCGTAGGCGGCGGACTCGTAGTCCTTCGCCACGATGTGCGGCACGCCGTAACGGGTCCGCCTGATCACGGCGCCGACGTTGGCCGTGGGGTCGCCGCCGAAGCGGCGCGGCTTGGGCTTGGGCACGGCGGCCGTTCCCGCGCGAGGGCCATCCGCGCCCGCGGCGCCGGATGTCGCCCCGGCCAGCACGGCGCACGCGCAGAGCGCGAGCGCAGCCAACCCCGCCACGAGCCTCTCCCTCACGGGGGCGATGGTATGCGCACACGCCCCGCGTGTGCGCCGTTTCCTAGAGCCCGCTGGGGTGGCGGCCGCGGTACCCGCGGGCCGAGCGCATCTTCTGTGACCAGCGGGTGCCGCGCTGGCTGCGACCGCTGGTGTCGAAGCGAAGCCCCGCCACGACCATGTACGCGTGGGCGCGGTTCGCGCGGATCGTGATCCAGGTCCCGCGGCCCGGGCGGCCCCAGCGCATGAAGCCGCCGGAGGCCCTCGCCCCTCGCATCAGCCCGCCTCCCCGCAGCGCGTAGGACACCGAGCCCGAGCAGTCGTAGCCGGAGTCGCGCAGCTTCGCGTGGCCGCCGCCGTACTTGTACGGCTTTTTGGCGATCCGGTTCCCTGCCGCGATCACGTCCTTCACCGCCTGAGGCGCCTCCGCCGGCGCGATCGCGAGGCCGTTCGAGGCAAGCCGAGCCTTCGCACCCGGCGCCACGGGAGCGACGGGGGCCTGCTTGGGCAGCCGCTTCGCGACGCGCTTCAGCGAGCGCGCATCGGGCGGAGTCACGCGGCCGTCCACCCGCCGCCGGTGCCGGCGCTCGAACCGGCGCACGCTGCGCTCGGTGCGCCGCCCGAACTCCCCGTCGGCAGCGGTGCGGAAGCCGGCGCGCGTGAGCGTCCGCTGCAGGGTCTTCACGTCGCGGCCGGAGTCGCCCCGGCGCAGGGTCCGGTCGCCGAAGCGTGCCTCGGCGGCCGAGACCGGCATTGCTGCTGCTACCAGGGCGATGGCTATCGCCGCTCGCGTGCGAGTCATGTGCTCGGTGCTTCCTCTCGTCGTCGCGCCTACGGGGTTAGCTGACGGGCTCGCGCTGACGAAAGTGCGCTACACCGCACGCTGGCGGCGATTCGCCCCGGGCCTCGGTGAGGCCAGTGGTTCCCCCGATCCCCGCCGCAGACGGCAGGGGACTCGGCTGGTTGGTTCTCGCGTGAGAACCCGCGTCGACGCCCCGAGTTGCGGCCTACAGGCCCTCGGGATGGCGCGCCCGGTACCCGCGTGCAGAGCGGCCCTTCTCGGTCCAGCGGGTGGAGGAGCGCTTGCGAGCGCTGGTGTCGAAGCGGATGCCGGCCACCACCATGTAGGCGTGGCCGGAGTTGGCGTAGACGGTGATCCAGTCGCCGCGGCCGCGCTCGCCCCAGCGGGTCATCGCGCCGGAGGGCATCGACTCGTCCATCAGGCCCGCCTTGCGCAGGGCATATGAGATCGAGCCCGAGCAGTCGTAGCCGGAGTCGCGCAGCTTGCCGTGGCCGCCGCCGTACTTGTAGGGCTTCTTGGCGATCTCGTTGCCGGCGGCGATCACGTCCTTCACCGCCTGCGGCGCGCCGGCGGGAGCGACGGCGAAACCGTCCTCGCCTACGCTGGCCTGCTCGCCCGGCGCCTCCTGGGTGGTCCCGGGCTCGTCGTCGGCCGACTCGTCGGGACCTCGCTCAGCGGCGGCCTTCAGGGCGCGGGCGTCGGAAGGGGTGACCCTGCCGTCCACGCGGCGCTCCTCGTTGCCCTCGAACGCACGCACGCGCTTCTGGGTGTGCGCACCGAACTCGCCGTCCAAGTCGGTCTCGTAGCCGGCGTCGTTGAGCGTGCGCTGCAGGGTCTTCACGTCGCGGCCCGAGTCGCCCTTGCGCAGGGTCTCGTCGCCGAAGCGGGCCTCGGCGGCGGTGACGGGCATGGCTGCGAGCGCAACAACGGTCACGAGGACCGCGCGGGCGTGCTTCATGTCGGGTGCTTCCCCTCTCTTTCTGGCGCCTACGGGGTTAGCTGACGGGCTCGCGCTGAAAGAGTGCGCTACGTCGCAGTGGCGACGATTCGCCCCAGGGCCTCTCGACCCGGTGGTTCCCCCGCTCCCCGGCCGCCGGGCGGCTGGAGACTCGGCTGGGCTATTTCTGGCAGCGCGAGAAGGTAGCGACTTGCTCGGCGAACGTCTTTCTAGCCCTCGTCGCCCCGGCCGGATCCCGCTCTGGGACGCGGATCGGACGGATTTAGATCGGTTGGAGGCTTACCGTCGCCATAGCGACATCAACCCTCCAACCGATCCGCCCGGGAGCCGCGCGAGCACTCCCAGGCCCGGGCGAACACCGCGTCGATCATCGGCTCCGTGAGCTTGCCGGTGAACGTGTTCTGCTGGCTGGGGTGGAAGCAGCCGATCATCAGCGGGCCGTCCTCCACCGCGTACTCGGCGCCGTGACCGAACTTGGGCTTCGGCTTGACCGCCAGCAGCCGGCAGGCGGCGTCCCAGGCGTAGGCGCCCAGGCAGACGATCACCCTCGGTTGCATCAGTTCGAGCTCCTCGCGCGCGTACGGGCAGGCAGTTGTCGCGCTCCTCGGGCAGCGGCTTGTTCGCGGGCGGTGCGCAGCGCACCGCGGCGGCCACATAGGCGTCGTCGAGCCTCAGGCCGTCGTCGAGGCTCACCGACTTCGGCTGGTTCGCGAAGCCGGTGCGGTGCATCGAGGCGAACAGCCAGTCGCCGGAGCGGTCGCCCGTGAACACCCGGCCGGTGCGGTTGGCGCCGTGCGCGGCGGGTGCCAGGCCGAGCACGTACACCGACGCGTCGGGGTCTCCGAAGCCGGGCACGGGCCGGCCCCAGTACTCCTGGTCTGAGAACGCCGCCCGCTTCTCCCGTGCCACCCGCTCGCGCCACTCGACGAGCCGAGGGCAGAGCCGGCAGTCGGTCAGGCCTTCAAGCGCCTGGCCGGTCGTGAACAGCCACTGGGCCCAGAGGTAGGCGGGGATCGCCAGCGCCGCGGTCACGCCGAGCGCCAGCCAGATGCTCACGTCGCTCGTGCCGAGGAAGCCGTACCGCACGGCCTGCACGAGGTAGAAGAGCGGGTTGAAGTGCGACAGCTCATGCCACGGCGAGGGGAGCTGCTCGACCGAGTAGAAGGTGCCGCCGAGGAACGCCAGCGGCAGGATCACGATGTTGGCGATGAAGGTGGTGTGGTCCCAGGTCTCGGCGTGGATGCCCACGACCAGCCCGAGCGCCGCAAACAGCACCAGGCCCGAGCAGCACGGCCGCCGCCAGCGCGAACGGCTGCTCGACGGGCGCGCCGGTGAGCGCCACGCACAGCACCAGCAGGGCGAGGCCGATCGCCAGCGCGCGGTACAGGCCGCCGATCACGAAGCCCAGGGTCATCTGCCATGGGTGCATCGGCGCGCTGAGGATGTCGTTCACGTAGCGGTCCGAGCGCGCCTGGAACACCGTGGAGGCGTTGTTCGCGTAGGCCGCCTGGACCATCGCCATGGCGATCAGCCCGGGCACGATGAACACCTCGTAGTCCACGCCGTCGACGCCCGAGATGCGGCCGCCCAGCGACAGCCCGAACACCACGATGAACAGCAGCGAGGAGACGACCGGCGCCAGGATCGTCTGGGTCCAGAGCTTGGACACGCGCAGCGTCTCGCGCTGCGCCAGCCACCGCAGGCCGACGCTGCCGTTCATGAGAGCTCCATCGCCTTCACGTACACGTCGGCGAGCGGTGTCGCCGCCGTAGTGGTCGCGCAGCCCGTCGGCGGTGTCGCGGGCGATCAGCCGCCCGCCGCGGATCAGCGCGATCTCCTCGCACAGCGCCTCGGCCTCCTCGAGGTAGTGCGTGGTGAGCAGGATCGTGGTGCCCTCGGCGTGCAGCTTGCGGATGTACTGCCACAGCTCCAGCCGCAGCTCGTAGTCCACGCCCGCGGTGGGCTCGTCGAGGATCACCAGCCGCGGGCGGTGCATGAGCGCGCGGGCCAGCAGCAGGCGGCGGCGCTGCCCGCCGGACAGCTTGGGCGCGCGCACGTCGCGCTTCGCGTGCAGGTCGAAGATGTCGATCATCTCGTCGGCGCGCTCGTGCGCCTCGGCCTTGCTCATGCCGAAGTAGCCGCCGTGGTAGATCAGCGTCTCGCGCACGGTGAGGAAGCGGTCGAGGTTCACGTCCTGCTCGGCGAGCCCGATCCAGCTTCGGGCCAGCAGGGACTTGGCCGGCTCGCCGAAGACCAGCACCTCGCCCGCGGTGACACGGATGAGGTTGCAGATGGCGCTGATCGCGGTGGTCTTGCCCGCCCCGTTGGGCCCGAGGAGGCCGAAGAACGCGCCGTCGGGCACGTTCAGGTCGAAGTCCTCGACCGCAAGCGTCCCGTCGTCGTAGCGCTTGGTCAGGCCACGTATTTCGAGAGCGGGCGCTTCGCGGTACACCCCAATCAGGCTAGAGGGCGCCCGTACTGCTGCTCGTAGTAGGCGCGGTACTCGCCGGAGCGGATCGGCGCCCACCACGGCTCGTTGTCGCGGTACCACTGCACGGTGCGCTCGAGGCCCTCGGCGAAGTGCGTCTGCGCCTCCCATCCCAGCTCGCGCACCTTGTCCGACGCCAGCGAGTAGCGGCGGTCGTGGCCGAGGCGGTCCTTCACGTACTCGATCAGCGACTCGTCGCGCCCGTCAGCTCGATGATGCGCTTCACCACCTCGATGTTCTCGCACTCGTCCGGCCCGCCGACGTTGTAGGCCTCACCCGGCGTGCCCCTCTCGAGCACCAGGTGGATCGCGCGGGCGAAGTCCTCGACGTACAGCCAGTTGCGCACCTGCCGCCCGTCGCCGTAGACGGGCAGCGAATCGCCGTGCAGCGCGTTGAGGATGCAGAGGGGGATGAGCTTCTCCGGGTACTGGCGCGGGCCGTAGTTGTTCGAGCCACGGCAGATCACCGCCTCGATGCCGTGCGTGTGCGCGTGGGCGGACACCAGCAGGTCGCCGCCGGCCTTGGTCGCGCTGTAGGGCGACGAGGGGTCCAGCGGCGACGTCTCGGTGAACGAGCCGGAGTCGATCGAGCCGTAGACCTCGTCGGTCGACACCTGCAGGTAGCGCGACACCCCCAGCTCGCGAGCGGCCTCGAGCAGCGTGCCGGTGCCGATCACGTGGGTCATCGCGAACGGGTCCTGGCCCTCGATCGAGCGGTCCACGTGGGACTCGGCGGCGAAGTTCACCACGGCGTCGGCGCCCTCCATCGCCTCGCGCACGACGGCCGGGTCCTCGATCGCGCCCTCGATGAACTCCGACCTGCGCGCCCTCGAGGTTCTCCCGCCGCCCGGCGTAGGTGAGCTTGTCCAGCACCGTCACCTCGTGCTCGCCCGACACCAGGTGCACGTAGGTCGAGCCGATGAAGCCGGCCGCGCCGGTCACCAGCAGCTTCACGAGCCGCGCTCCGCCAGGTAGCCGCGAAGGCCGTCCTGCCAGTCGGGCAGGTGGATCGCCTCGTGGTACTGGGTGCCCAGCACCGAGTACTCGGGCCGCGGCGCGGGGCGGCCCAGATCGGCCGTGGTGGCCGACATCACCGTGCACTCCACCTCGCGCCAGCTCGAAGATCTCCACGGCGAAGTCGTACCAGGTGCATTCGCCGCCGGCGGCCATGTGGTGCAGGCCGTAGGCGTCGGTGGAGATGAGGCGCACCAGGCCCTCGGCCAGGTGGGCGGTGTAGGTGGGGGAGCCGGTCTGGTCGCGCACCACCAGCACCTGGGGCTGTTCGCGTGCCCAGGTCGATCATCGTCTCCACGAAGTTGCGCCCGCCGATCCCGAACAGCCAGGAGCTGCGCACGATGAAGTGGCGCGGGTTCACGGCCGACGTGTCGACCTCTCCGGCGAGCTTGGAGCTGCCGTACTTGGAGAGCGGGGAGGGCTCGTCGGACTCCACGTAGGGCGAGTCCTTGGAGCCGTCGAACACGTAGTCGGAGGACGGGTACACAACGGAGGCGCCGACCTTCGCGGCCGCGGCGGCCACGTTGCGCGCGCCGTCGGCGTTCACGCGCATGGCCTCCTCCGCCTCGTCCTCGGCGCCGTCCACGTTGGTGAACGCGGCGCAGTTCACCACGGCGTCGGGCGCATGGAAGGCCACGGCCCGCTCCACGGCGTCGGCATCCGTGATGTCCACGTCCGTGCGGACGAGACCCTCCACTTCGTGGTTGGCGAGTTTGGCCGCTCGCAGGAAATCCTGGCCGAGCATGCCGCCCGCGCCGAAAACGAGCACCTTCACCCGCCGATGAATAGCACGGGTACAGTGGGCCGGGTGCTCCGAGCCTGGCTCTCACGCCCCGCGGTCGGTCGTCGCCGTGGCCCTGCCGAGCCCCATCGTGGCCGGGGACTGGCCGGATCCCTCGGCCATCAAGGACGGCAACGACACGGTGGCCGTGGCCACCAGCGTCGGATACGCGCCCATCTTCAGGGTCCTGCGGTCGCCGGACATGCGCAGCTGGCGCATCGCGGGGTCGGTGTTCGTCACGCGGCCGCGCTGGGCGCTGACCGACTTCTGGGCGCCGGAGATAACCCGCCTCAAGGACGGCCGGCTGGCGGTCTACTACAGCGCGATGCCGCGCAACAAGAAGTCCTGGTACTGCCTCGGGGTGGCCACGGCGAATGCTCCCGAGGGCCCGTGGCGGGACCTCGGCCGGCCGCTGCGCTGCAACAAGCTCGGATCGATCGATCCGTACCCGACCCGCGACGAGCGCGGTCGGCTGCACCTGCTCTGGAAGGAGGACGGCAACGCTTTCGACAAGCCCACGCCGATCTTCGCCCAGCGGCTGAGCGAGGGCGGGCACGCGACTGCTCGGGCGCCCGCGGGAGCTCATCCGCAACCGGCCCCGAGACGTGGGAGCGCAACGTGATCGAGGCCGCGCACGTGGAGCGCCGCGGCGGCTACTTCTACCTCCTCTACTCGGGCGGGCTGTGCTGCACCAAGAAATGTGCGTACGCGGTCGGCGTGGCGCGCGCCAAGCGCCTGGTCGGGCCGTGGCGACGCTATTCCGGCAACCCGATCCTGCGCAGCGGCAACGGCTGGCGCTGCCCCGGCCACGCCACGGTGGTCGGCGGCTCCACCGCGTTCTTCCACGCCTACCGCGCCGGGGAGGGCCGCATCGCCGGGCGCCAGATGCTCGCCGCGCCGTTCACCTACGGGCCCAACGGGTGGCCGCGCATCGGCACCGGGCGCCCTCCCGCGCCCGCGATTGGCGCCGCCGGGTCCGCCTTCACGGACAACTTCGCGACGCTGGCGCCCGAGTGGGAGTGGTCGGCGCGCCGCCCGCCTGGCATCCGTACCGGCGACGGGCTGCGCCTACGCGCGCACCGCGCCAACAAGCGGCGGCTCGACGGCGGCGTGCTCGCGCGCCGCACGGGCACCGTGAACTACACGGCCACGGCCACCATCGACGGCACGTCGCTCGGAGGGGAGCCAGAAGCTGTCCGGCGGTACCAAGGCGGGCATCGCCTCCTACCGCAGCGGCTTCGAGGCGATCGGCGTGGCCGTCGGCAACCGCGAGGCCGTGGTCTGGCAGCGGCGCAAGGGCAGGTTCCGCGAGCGCGCCGTGAAGCTGCTTCCGGGCACGCGCGTGGAGCACGTGCGGATGGTCGCCCGGGGCAACCGCTTCCTGTTCCAGGTCTCCTCCGACGGCGCCACCTGGTTTGGCGTCGGCCGGGGCTACCTGCGCGGGCCGATCGAGGAGTCCGCGCGAGTGGCGCTGACGGTCGGCGGGGAGCGGCGCACGAGCGCCCGCTTCAGTTCGCTTCGCTCACTGAATAGCCTCATCCGCGATCCCACGGATCCCCGAGCCCCGACGGGCAAGTCGCGGATGTCGCTCTCCGTGGCCCTGACGGTCGAGGGCTCGGCTCAGTCCTACTGCAGTGGCTTGGCCCGGACGTTCACGTTGTGGAAGCGGTCGCGCGCTCCGCGAGCCTCCACGCGCACCCCTGCGCCCGCCGGGACCTTCACGGAGAAGAACCTTCCCGCTCTTGCGCCTCACACGCACCGTCCGGTTGCCCACGCGGAAGCGCACCACGCCGCCGCGCGCGAACTGCGGGCGGTGGGTGAGGTCCACGTCGCGCTTGGCGCCCGGGTACTGGAGCCCGACCGCCACGCGGCCCGGCCGGGCCGGGACCCGCACCACCTGCAGGGCGCCGTTGCCGCGCACACGGAAAGTGCGCGAGGTGAGCCGGTATCGCTTTGCGGTGACGACGAAGCGGTAGGTGCCGCGCGGGACGTCCAGGGGGATCTCCCAGGCCACCGAGTGGCGGCCGTTGGCGTCGACCTTCCAGAGCATCGCCAGCCCGAGATCGGAGTCCTGGGTGATCCAGCGCCGGCCCTTGCGGCGCTGGGCGCTCACGAAGGCGCGGTCCACGGGTCGGTCCAGGCCCTGCGGGCCGCCGTTCCAGGCCAGCGTGGCGCGCTGCAGGCGGCCGTAGCCCGAGGCGGGCTGCGCGGTGATCGCGCCGGTGGCGGCGCCGCGCGGAGTAGGGCGGGCCGTCGGGAGCCACGCCGTTCTTGGGGTCGAACGCGAACGGGGCGGCGGCGGGCTCACCGCGCGCCAGGTTGCCGGCGAGCTTTGCCAGCTCGCGCTGCACGAGCACCGACGACATGCGGCCGAAGTGGGTGTTGCCGCCCTCGTAGTGCTGGCGGTCGTACTCCTCCGGGGTGGTGAGGTAGAGGACGAACTCGTTCGCCAGGCCGGAGACCACCACGCCCTCGATGCCCGACCCCGCGATCGCCGCGCCGGCGGCCTGGCGGATGCGCTCGCCCACCTGCTTCGTGCCCTCGCCCGGGACGGAGACGATCATCCGCCGCCCGACGCGCACGCGCCAGCAGCGGCACGCCGCGCGGCACGCCCGCCGGTGTCGAGCCGGATCTTGTGGCCGTGCGGCCCGCCGTCGTCCACGGCTGCGCGGCGGCCCTCGAAGTGCTCGTGCGTGATGTCGAACAGCGGGCCGCGCTCCTCCTCGGAGCCGGTCAGGAACGGGAGGCCGACCGCGCGACTGCGGCGCGACGGGCCTGCCGTCGACGTCCTGGCCGCAGAAGCAGATGCGCGTCCAGCGCATGTCCAGCGCGGGCGTGCGCGACAGCTGCCGGCGCGCCGACGCGCCACGCGCGCACCATCGCCGCGGCCTCCACGCGGCCCGACGTAGTCCGAGGCGGCCGGGCCGTTGCGGTCCAGCCCCGCGGACATGTCGCCCTCGTTGGAGTTGCCGTACACGTTCATCACCGCCTGGCGGCGCGGCACCTTGCCGAGCTTGCGCACGCGCGCCTCGAACACCCGCATCGCCGAGGCGTGGTGGTCGGCGTTGTAGAACCGGAACGTCGACTTGGTGACGGTGCCGTGGTCGGCGAAGGTGGACCAGCCCCCGATCGGGACCCTCACCCGCCTGGTGCGGCGGCGCTTCCCGCGCCCGACCCGCCGGCGCACGATCTTGTCCACGCGCAGCACGTTCACCGCGGGATCGATGGTGTGCTCGTAGCCGCCGGGGTCATCGGACTCCTTGCCCTGGCCGTACTCGAGCTGCTTCCCGTGGTTCGCGAGGTGCGCCTCGATGCTGCGGTTTCGGGTCAGCCCCATGATGCGCGAGGAGCCCCAGCCCGCCTCGGCGGGGCCGAGGTCGGCGTCGGCGCGCGCGATCGCCGCCGTGATCTGGCGCACGAGGAACGTGTAGAGCTGGCGGTCGGCGGGGTTGGGGCTGAGGAAGCGGAAGAACGACAGCGGGTCGTTCGCGGTCTGCAGGCTGGGCGCCGCCGTGTTGAGCGTGGGGAAGTTGGCGTAGCCGCCGGGCCCCGAGTGCGTATGCGACGCGGAGATGAGGATGTTCCGCTCGGAGAACCCGCGCGCCGCGAGCGCCTCGCCGATGTGCTGCACCATCCCCGCCGGGGACCATGAACAGGTCGACGCTGCACCAGCGCCACCTTGCGGCCGTCGCGCTCGAGCACCATCGCGCGTGAGAACAGGCGCGTGTGCTGGCCGCCGGCGACGCGGTCGGCGCGCGTCCAGCCGCCGAGGTAGTAGCCGGTCTGGGGCGTGATGTCGGCCTTGCCGACGCCGGCGCGCAGGCCCGCCGCGTCGGCGCCGCCGGGAGGGCGGCGAAGGCGGTCAGGGCGAGAACGACGTCAGCCGGCGCACCGCGCGAGGGTACCCGCGCGCACCCTGGCTGCGCGCCGCTTCGCCCGTGTTAGGGTCGCGCTCGATGGCAGATGCACCCAGGCCGATCACGGGCCGCTGTCTCTGCGGCGCTGTGTCGTACAGCATCGACGCAGAGCCGGTGGCCCAGGCCGCCTGCCACTGCACGGACTGCCAGCGCCAGACGGGCAATCCGTTCTCCGTGATCGTTGCCGTGCCCCGCGACACCCTGAAGGTCGAGGGCGACACGATCGCGACCTACGCGACGACCGGCGACGACCACGGCAAGGACACCGAGCGCAGCTTCTGCTCGGCGTGCGGCGCGCCGGTCTTCAGCATCTCGGCGGCCCTCCCCGAGATGGCCTTCGTCAAAGCCGGGTCACTCGACGACGCGTCGTGGGTCGAGCCGGGGGTGGAGGTATGGACGAGCTCCGCGCTGCCGTGGGCGCCGCACTTCGAGGGCGCGGCCCAGATGGAGCGCGGCCCGCAGTAGCCACTCCGATGTAGACGCTTTTCCCGAAACGGGTAGTGCGGTCAGTGGGAAAAGTTCAACCGGAGGGAAGGAACCTATGTCGCTCACGCGCGTGTTTGCCTGCGTCCTGGCGTTGGCCGTATTCGTAGTGCCCACAGCCGAGGCCGCGGTGAAGCGCACCGTGACCGACTCGCAGGCGAAGGCGCGCTCCTGCTTCAAGACCCTGCTCGGCGACCGCGCCGGCAGCGAGGTGGTGCGGACCACGGCGACGAAGACGGGCCTCGTGCGTGCCCGGCTCAAGGGCCGGGGCGACTGGGACGTGGGCGTGTTCGACGCCAAGACCCGGCGCAGCGTGGCCGCCTCCGCGGGCTTCAGGTCCAACGAGCTGGCCGAGGGCTTCGTGACCAAGGGCCAGCGCTTGGTGGTCCAGGCCTGCCGGTTCCGCGGCAAGGCCCGCTCCGCCCGCTGTCCGTTGACTTCCTCGCCGCGCCCAAGAGCGGCGGCGGCACCGTGCAGGTCGTGGACGTGGCGACGGCCGACCGCGCCGCGAAGAAGCGCCTTCAGGGCCTCGGCCTCGACCTCACCGAGCACGGTGACGGCAATTCACTCGAGGTCGTGCTCCATGGCGAGGAGGACGCGGCGAAGCTCCGCGCCGCCAAGTTCCGCTACACGGTGCGGATTGCGGACCTGCGCGCCCGGACGGCCGCGAACAGGCGCGCCGATGCCGCGTACGCCGCCGACACGGCGCGCAGCGACCTGCCGAGCGGCCGAGACACCTACCGCAGGCTGGCCGACTACGAGCTCGAGCTCAAGCAGCTCGCGCGCAAGTACCCGAAGCTGGTGAAGCCGATCACGCTCGCCTACCGCACCCATCTGGGCCGCGACGTGATGGGCATCGAGATCGCGCAGAACCCGTTGAACACCAGCGACGGCAAGCCGATCTTCTTGAACATGGGCGTGCACCACGCGCGCGAGTGGCCCTCCTCGGAGCACGCGATCGAGTGGGCGTACGACCTGCTGCGCAACTACGGCAAGTCCAACCGGACCACGCGGCTGGTGAACGCCACGCGCAACATCGTGGTGCCGATCATCAACCCCGACGGCTTCAACATCTCACGCGAGGGGTCCCGGCCTCCGGGCTCGGAGCCGTTCAGCCGCTTCGACTACGAGATGAAGCGCAAGAACTGCTGGCCCGACCCGGCCAACCCCGGGCCGTGCGACAACAACCCCACCGCGGGGGCGCGGCAGGGCGTCGACCCCAACCGCAACTACGGCGGCTTCTGGGGCGGCAGTGGTGCCAGCCTGAACACGCTGGACGAGACGTTTCGCGGAACCGGCCCGTTCTCCGAGCCCGAGTCGTCGAACGTACGCAAGCTCGTGGGTGAGCGACAGGTCACGAACCTGATCACCAACCACACCTATTCCAACCTGCTGCTCCGTGTTCCCGGAGTGGCGGACGTGGGCTTCCCGCTGGAGGAGCCGCAGTACAAGGCACTGGGAGCGAAGATGGCCGCTCACAACGGCTACTCGAACATCCCGGGCTTCGGGCTCTATGACACCACCGGCGGCGCGGAGGACTGGACGTTCTGGAGCGCCGGCCCGTTGAGCTACACGTTCGAGATCGGCCCGGACGAGTTCCACCCGCCCTACGAGACGGGCGTGGTGGCGGAGTACCTCGGCAAGGCGCCGGCGGAGGGCGCCGGCAAGGGCGGCAACCGCGCCGCCTACTACGACATGCTCGAGGCCACCGTGGATCAGAGCCTGCACTCGGTGCTCACCGGCCGCGCGCCGGAGAACTACCGGCTGCGGATCCACAAGTCGTTCATGACCTCCACATCGCCGGTGTGGAACAACGACTTCGGCACCGACATCGGCGACCCGATCCTGTTCCCGGACACCTTGTCGTCCGAGTACAAGTCCAAGGGCGGCCGCTTCGAGTGGGACGTGAACCCCTCGACCCGGCCCGTCGTGCGCGGCCGCTCCGGGCGCGACGCCACCGGGCCGCCCCAGGGCCCCATCGACCTGGCCAACCCCGACGGCATCCCGGCGGAGAACACCGCCTACCCGGGTGAGCCCTTCGAGGCGATTCCCTTCACGGTGCAGGGTCCGCCGAATGTGGACAACGGCAAGATGACCGTGCACATCGAGTGGTCCAATCCGGAGACCGACTGGGACCTGTTCATTGTCAACTCGGCGGGCGAGGTGGTCACACAGTCGGCGTCGTTCGGCGACACGACCGAGGACGCCACGCTGTTCGACCCGCCGCCAGGCGAGTACACGGCGCACGTCGTGAACTACGACCAGGTCCAGGAGCCACCGGACGACTGGACCGGTGGCCAGGTCACGTTCGCGAGCCCGAAGCCCACGACCTACGGTCCGCAGGAGGCGTGGCAGCTCACCTGCTCGCGTCCAAACGGCCGCGAGGTGGGGTCACGGTCGATCATCGTCGACCGCGGCCAGCGCGTGGACGTGGGCAACGTGTGCGGCGGGCAGAGCCAGGCCGCGAAGGCGAAGGCGCGCTAGGCCTCGGGTTGCCGGGCGGCTGGGCGGCCGGGCCGATTGGGCCCGGCGGCCGGCTCCTCGCGACCGTTGGGGGCTTTCGGGACGCATAGAGGGGTCAAAGCCCCAATCGACGACCGGACGGCACTTAGAGGATCGAGATTTCGGACGAGTCGCGACCACGAACCGGTATGCCTTCGGCAGCCCGGGTCCGCGCTAGATCGCCAACACCGGGACGGTTGGGGCTTTTGCCGCCTATACGGCGGTAAAGGCCCCAATCGACGGCCGGAACGGCGGTCAGAGAATCGAGATCTCGGACGAGTCGCCGACAACGAAGCGGTAGGCCTTCGGCAGGCCGGGCCCGCGCTTGATCGTCACATCGCGCCCGATGAGGCTGGCCTCGATGCGGTATTCGAGGTCGCGGATGGTCGAGCCCGCGAGCACGATCGAGTGCTCCAGCTCGGCGCGGTCGATCGTCACGTTCTCGCCGATCGCCGTGTAGGGCCCGATGTAGGCGTCGCAGACGTGGGCGCCGGCGCCGATCACCGCCGGGCCGCGGACGGTCGAGCGCTCGAGCTTCGCGCCGGCCTCGATGGCCACGCGGCCCTCCACGCGCGTCTCGATCAGCTCGCCGTCGTTGTGCTCCTCGATATCGTCGAGGATCAGGCGGTTGGCCTCCAGCATGTCGGCCACCTGCCCGGTGTCCTTCCACCAGCCGTGCACAACGTGGGGATCCACGCGACTGCCGCCGTCCACCAGCGCCTGGATCGCGTCGGTGATCTCCAGCTCCCCACGGTCGGAGGGCTTGATCGAGCGGGCGGCGTCGAAGATCGATGCGGTGAACATGTAGACGCCCACCAGCGCGAGGTCGGTGGCGGGGTCGGTGGGCTTCTCCACCAGGCGCGACACCCGGCCGTCGGTGAGCTCCGCCACGCCGTAGTGCTCGGGGTCGGGCACGGGGGTGAGCAGGATCTGGGCGTCGGGCGCCTCCTCGCGGAACGTGCTCACCAGCTCGGTGATGCCGTCGCGCAGGAGGTTGTCGCCGAGGTACATCACGAAGGGGGTGTCGCCGAGGAAGCTCTCGGCCGTCAGGACGGCGTGGGCGAGCCCGAGCGGCTCGTCCTGCTCGATGTAGGTGATGGCCACGCCGAACTGCGAGCCGTTGCCGGCGGCGGTGCGGATCTCGTCGCCGGTCTCCGGGGCGATGATGATCCCCACCTCCTCGATCCCGGCGGCGGCCATGGCCTCGATCCCGTAGAAGAGCACGGGCTTGTTCGCCACCGGCACGAGCTGCTTGGCGGACGTGTGGGTGAGCGGGCGCAGGCGGGTGCCCTTGCCTCCGGAAAGGATCAGTCCCTTAATAGGCGCCGCCCAGCTTGCGGTGGTCCCAGGTCACGATGCGGGTCGGGTTGAAGATGAGGCCGACGCGCTTCGGAGCCTGCTGGCTGATCATGTCGCCCACGTCGACGCCGGGGGCGTAGCGCTCGAACAGCGCCGTGCCGAAGTCCGTGACGCCCTCTCTCACGACGTCGACGTCGCACTCCATCATCGCCCCGCGCAGCTCCTGGTACTCCACGCCGGTCTCGATCTGGAGCGTTGCGTGGGGGTCGCGCTCGAGGTTCTTGGTCTTCTGGGACTTGGCGTAGGTCCAGCCCCGCAGCACCGGGCCCTCCTCGGCGACGAACCAGAGCGGCATCAGATGCGGGCGCCCATTCGGTCCGATGGTCGCGCAGGTCATGACCTTCTCCTCGTCGAGGAGGGTCTGTAGCTCATCGTCAGTGAGCTTGATTAGGTCGCGTTTCGACGCCACTCAGCGGCGCACGGTACCCGCAAGCGCCTCAGCCGCGCCCAGAACCGCCTCGCGCGCATCCTCGGGCTCCAGCACGGCGGCGTCGCCGGCCTCCTTGAGGATCTCGCGCGCCAGGTAGTCGTAACCCCCGAACGGCAGCTCCACGATCACGGCGCCGTCGGCGAGCTCCTCCACCACGCGGCGGTCCTCCCGCGCCCAGCGGGCGCGCTCCGGCGAGATCCACACGCGGGCGCTCTCGGAGGCGGGCACCTCGCCGGTGGTCGGCCAGCCCTGCATCTCGGGCTCCACACCGTCGCGAGGCTCGTAGATCTCGTCGAGCACGGTGACCGAGCGGATGCGGTCCAGTCGGAATGAGCGGGTCTGCGTCCTTCGCCGGCTCGAAGGAGTGCACGTACCAGCCCTCGGCGCCGTTGATCAGCTGGTAGGGCTCGATCGTCCGCGAGGTGAACTCGTCCTCGTCCTCCTTGTAGTGCTCGATCTCCAGCAGCTTGCGGTCGGCGATCGCGCCGGTCACCACGCGCGCGATCTCGGAGTCGTCGCCCTTGGCGGTGGTGATCTGGAGGCCGTCGGTGGCCGGGTCGCGGCCCAGCGCCTCCACGATCTTCTCTCGCGCGGAGGCGAGCGACCCCTCGGGCAGGTGCTCGCCGACCAGGTCGATCGCCGCGGCCAGCGCCTTCGCCTCGAGCGGGAGCAGTCGCGCGGGGCGGGCGAAGTTGTCGCCGTAGGGCTCGGGGTCGACCTCGATCATGTCGCCCTGCACCTCGGCGTAGAGCACGTAGCTGCCGCCGCCGAAGTTCACGACGTTCAGCACTTCGATGTCCTGGCGCAGCTCGGCCTCGGACACCTGCAGGCGCTCGCAGAGCTGCATCAGGTCGAGCTTGCTGCCGGCCCGCGCGGCCTCGATCAGGATGCCGGCCAGAGTGACCAGCCGGGCGAAGCGCTCCGGCCGGATGGTGCTCTCGCGCTTGCCGTCGTCCGGCGCCTGCTCGCGAGTGCGGCGCTTCACGGGCTTGGCCAGCTCGATCGGCTCAGAGTGGCGCTCCACAACGGCGCGCACGCGCTCGTCGGCCTCCTCGACCAGCTCGGCCGGCTCGAGGATCCGGGCGCGGTCGCCGAGCCCGAGGACCCATGAGATGAGCTGGCGGGCATCGCCGTACTCGGTCTCGAACTCCACGCCGCCGTCGACCTCGGTGATCTCCCCGACGTCCGGGCCGAGGTGCCGGCGCACGAGCCAGTCGATCCGATCCGACAGCCAGATCCGCGCGGTGCCCTGGGTCTCGCCGAGCTGCCAGTCGGCACGGGTGGCGTAGCTGCGTGGGTCGAAGTCCTCGGGCCGGCGGAAGTCGTGTTCGGCCTTCGAGCTGTAGCCCACCTTGCCCTGGATGCGCGAGAGGCGGAACACGCGCACCGCGTCGCGCTCGTGGGAGTGGCCCACGAGGTAGAACTGCCCGCCACGGAAGAGCAGGTGGTAGGGGTCCACCTTGCGCTTCTCCTGGGCGTCGCGGCCCATCGTGTAGTAGTCGAAGACGATGGTCTTGCGGCGGAAGATCGCGGTCTCGATCTTCGACAGCCGCTGGGACAGCTCGCGCCCGCCGGAGCTGGCGGTCATGGCGAGCTTCACGGATTGCTGCTCGGGCGCCGACAGCGGCGAGGGCTTGCCCCACGAGAGCTGCTGGAGCGCGAGCCTCAGCGGCTCGGCGTAGGCGAACTCCCCGTCGAGCAGGGTGAGTGCCGTGCGCAGCGCGCTGAGCTCCTGGTCGGAGAACTCGATCGCGGGGAGGTAGAAGTTCTCGGGCGGGAGGGTGTACGTCTCCGCCTCGTAGCTGCCCTCGCTCTGCTTCTCGATCTTGAGCTCGATGCCAAGCTCCGACAGCTCCGCGCGATCGGCGTAGAAGCGGCGGTTGAACGCCTCGTCGCTGGTCATCTGCGCGTAGCCCTCGACGTCCTGGCGGATCTCGAGCGCCGACACGGGCCGGTACTCCGCCATCAGGAACGAGATCAGCGAGAGCTGGCGGATCAGCTTTTCGGTGTCCTTGGCCACGAACGGCCCAGGATACGCGGGCGGGGCTGTCTGGCCAGCGGCGCTAGGCCGCTATTTGCGGGCTGCGACCCTCGTTGCGCGAGCCGAAGTACGCCGATCCGGACAACGCCCGGTCGAACGAGGACCAGGTCTCACCGTCGGCCAGGCGCTTCTCGATCCGGTCGAAGCTGCCGAGAGTGCCGCCCAGGTTGTCGATCATGTGCACGAGCGTGGCCTCGCGCGTGCAGGGCGTGACCGGGCTGCCGTGCTCGAGCTTGCCGTGGTGGCTGAGCACGATGTGGAGCACGGACTGGGCGACGTCGGGCGGGAAGTCCGCGATCTCGTCGATCTCGCGATGCACGCGGTAGTAGCCGAGGGGGATCTCGCCGTGGAGCTTGCCGGCGTCGGACAGCTCGATGGCTCCGCCGGTCTGCTGGTAGGCCTCGATCTTGCCGATGTCGTGCAGCAGTGCGCCCGCCACTGCCACGTCGCGATCGATCCCCGGGAACGTGGACGCCATGGCGCTCACGCCCTGGGCGACCGACAGCGAATGCTCGATCAGCCCGTGGCGGTAGGCCTGATGGTAGACCTTCGCGGCGGGAGCGACGCGCCACTTCGCGCCCGTCTCGGTGTCCTCGCCGAGCAGGCGCTCGAGCAGCTCCCTGAGATGGGGCTGCTGGACCGTGGCGATCAGCTCACCGAGGTCGGCGCACATCTGCTCGAACGGGATGGGTGCTGACTCGAGCAGGTCGGCCGGTTCGTACTCGCTCGTCTCCGGCGCGCGCACGCCGCGCACGGTGATGCACGCACCGTAGCGTGAGTCCTGCGAGAAGCGGCCGGACACGTGGACGGCGCTGCCGGGCGCCGCGATCGCTGCGATCTCGTCCACCGAGTCCCAGGCGACGCCCTCGATGGCGCCGGTCACGTCGCCCAGCTGAAGCTTGAGAAACGGCTCGCCGTTCTTCTTCTGGCGCCGGTTGAGCTCGCGCACCTCGAACACCGAGTCGACCGCCTGGCCGTCTGCCAGGTCGCGCACGAACTGCTTGGTGGCGAGAAGCTGTGGCTGGTCCATCGGGTTCATGAAGGTAGAGGTGGTCGCGGACGGGATACGGTCCCTGACATGGGTGTTCTCGTGGCCGGTGGCATCGGCGCGCTGGGCGGAGCCGTGGTGAGCGATCTGCGCGACGCGGGCCACGAGGTCACGGTGGCCGACCGGGCCGGCGATCCCCCGGTCGACCTGCTTGACACGGCGGCGGCGGCGGAGATCGTGGAGTCGGTCGTCGACCTCGAGGCGGTGGTGAACCTGGTGGGCGGGTTCGCGATGGGGCCCAAGGTCGAGGACACCCCGCTGGAGGACTTCGAGCGGATGCTGCGCCTGAACCTGGTGCCCGCGTTCAACCTCGCGCGCGCGGCGATGCCAGTGATGGCCGCACGCGGCTCGGGCGCGTTCGTGTGCGTGTCGGCGCGAGCGGCGGTCCAGCCGTTCCCGGGCGCGGCCGGCTACATCACGGGGAAGGCGGCGGTGCTGGCGTTCGTGAAGGCCCTGGACGCGGAGTACGTCGGCGCCGGTGTGCGCAGCAACGCCGTGCTGCCGAGCGTGATCGACACCCCTGCCAACCGCGACTCGATGCCCGACTCCGACTGGTCGAAGTGGGTCCCGCCGGAGGAGATCGCCCGCGTGATCAGGTTCCTGGTCTCCCCCGAGTCGGCCCCGACGAGTGGCGCCGCCATTCCCGTCTACGGGAAGGCGTAGGGAGAACCACAAAGGGGGGGCCAACTGGCCCCCCCTTTGCATCCCCCCCGAACGGCTCGCCTTCGGCGACGCCTAATTCACCCTGTTCGGGGCTTCATGTGGTCGTCCTTAACCGGCTGGGATCGCGTCAGCGCCCTGCTGACATGCGCTCTTTGCTGCGTCGCGTGCGGCTTCGGGCAGCGCCTCGGCCAGCTTGTTGCAGTAGCTGGTGTAGGCCTTCTTGAACTCGCCCTGGTCGCCTGAGGCGGCCGCGTCAGCGACCTTCTGGCATTCCTGTGACAGCTCTTCCTGCTTGCTGGCATCGATTGCGGCGTTGTTCTTGATGCCTGCCTCACAGCCATCCTTGGCGGCCTTTGCCGCAGCGGAGTTCCCGCCGCCGCCTGAGCTTCCGCCGCTGTCTTCCTTGCTCTCGGTCTGGGCCGGCGTGTCGGATGAGCCCGAGTCGCCACCATCGTCGTCGTCATCGCCACAACCGGCGACCACGAAGCCCAGCACCATCAGCGCCGCAAACAGCAGTGCAAGTCGCTTCACCATGAGTTCTTCCCCTTCAGTCGGTTACGAGCCGCGGCCAAGCTACGCCCGGAAGGGGTCCCCCGTCAGTATCAGTCAGGTCTCGATTTGGTCTCGCCGCCGCCGTAGTAGGACAGGGCGGCCTTCCCCAGCTCCTTGGTGGAGCCGCCGTTCTGAATCGCGCTGATCGGGGCGCCGATGAACGGAATCAGGCGGCCGGCGCCTCGCTTGGCCATCCGCTTGACCGCGTACTTCATGAGCCGCTCCGAGATCCTCCGGTCGGCCGAGCGGCTGAGCCCGCGTGTGATCACCGACGCCGCCATCGTCTTGCCGACCCCGTCGAGCGATTCGCGGGCCTCAGCCGGAGTCTCGTAGACCTCCCACAGCGCCAGCAGCTCGGCCGGGCGCATCGGGTGGCGGGGGTCGTAGCCGTTTGCGGCGGCGATGTAGAACACCATCCGGGCCTGGATCCACCCCAGGCCGGCCAGGTTCAGCGCGCTGGTGGTGAAGCCGCCGAAGCCGAGCGTGAGGCCCTCGACGCGGGCCAGGCGTACGTGCTTCTTGTAGGCCAGCTTGGCCAGCGACTCGGGCGTGTGACCGGCGCCGGCGATCCGGACCCACTCCTCCGCCGGCCCGGCAAAGCGCTCGGCGGCGGCGAGCGCCAGCAGCTCGGGCGAGCGCTCCGGGCGCGCCTTGATCTGCTGCCAGAGGGAGTCCGGGATGTGTCCGACACGTTCGATCTCGGTTGGCGCACTTGACATAGCGGTGGTACCTTAGGAGTTGTCCTCGCCCTGGCCCCCGGCAAGGGCGATAGTTCCGGCTCCAGACCTTGGTCGGCGCACCACAGTCGGCTCGCCGAGCCGACTTGCCCCCAGGTCGCGTGGAAGGCTGGAATGCGAGTCTCGAAGCAACGGACAGCCCTGCTGGTGCTCACGATGCTGCTCGTGCTGGGGGCGTTTGCTCCGGCGGCTCTGGCCGTCTCCACTGTGGGGCTTGACGGCGACACCCTTGTGGTCACCGATGACGGCGACCTCAACCACCAGCTGCAGTTCAGGTTGGCCGCCACCGGCGATGACGAGGTCCCCTATGTCGACCAGATCTATGACACCCAGAGCATCTCGACAACCGGTCTAGACGACTGTGAAGTAGTCGTCGACCACATCGAATGCCCCGGAGCACCCAACGTGCGGGTCGACCTCGGCAGCGGGGACGACAGCGTCAACTTCGGAACCGCGGCCCTCGGGGACTGCTTTGACAGCTACGTCATCAATCTCGGGAACGGTTCCAACGAAACCGAGATGAACACCTCCTGTTCTGGCGCGGCAATCGGAACCACCAACGCCGGCTCCGGCAATGACACCCTGCGCGGCGGCTCCCCGGGCACGACGATGGTCATCAACGCCGGCGGCGGCGACGACGACCTGAATCCGCATTCGCTCTACGACGGGCCCGGCAGGGAGATCGTCCACGGCGGGGAGGGCGACGACAGCCTGCGCGGCCGGGACAACAACGACCAGCTCTTCGGCGACGGTGGCAACGACGAGATCCTCGGCGCCCACGGGAACGACGTCGAGGACGGCGGTCCAGGCGACGACTACATCGGCTACCACACCGCCACCTCGGTGCACGACAACGACCAGGGCGCGGACACCTATCGCGGCGGAACCGGCCACGACTCGCTCATCCTCCAGGAGCACGTCGGGGGTATGGCGATCAGCCTCGACGGCGTGGCCAACGACGGCGAAGGCGACAACGTCGGCTCGGACTTCGAGTTGTACGTCGGCACCGGGGGCAACGACGTCTTCAGAGGGAACGCGGCACCCAACCACTTCGACGGCGGCGGCGGCAACGACGAGAGCCACGGCGGCGGCGGCGACGACTACATCCAAGGCGGCGACGGCAACAGCACCATCTTCGGAGACGCCGGGAACGACCTCCTCGAAGGGGAAACGGGGGCGGACAGGATCGAGGGCGGCCCAGGCAGGGACAAGCTCTACGCCGTCCACGCAGGCTGCAAGGGCTACAAGTGCGACTTCCACCTGGGAGACGTCCTGCTCGCGGTCGATGGGGAGGCCGACACCGCGGACTGCAGCGGAGGGGGGACCGCGAATGTCGATCAGTTCGACGTCGCCACCGGCCTGTGCAACACGGTCAACCGGACGAACGTCGCCGTCAAGGGTGGCCCCGGGCTCGCCAAGGCCAGCTTCCGTGGCTCCAAGCGGTCGATCAAGGTAAGCCGCAAGGGCCGCTTCACCTACAGCTTCCGTGCCGGGGCGGGCCTGAAGGGCAAGGCCAAATTCCGCAGCATCAAGAAGGTGAAGGTGAGCAAGCGCGGGCGGGTGACTCTCGCCAGCAAGTCGTTCAAGGCGTCGAAGAAGGGCAAGGTGACGCTGAAGATCAAGCTGTCGCGCAAGGCGCTGAAGATCCTGCGCAGGAACAGGAAGATCAAGACGAAGGTCACCGTGACGCTCAAGAGCGGGGGCCGCTCCAGCGTGGCCTCGTCGACGGTGACGCTGCGGCGCTAGCCGGACTGCTTCGGTAGCAGCGCGTGGCCGTCGACCACGGCCGCGGCCACGTCGACCAGCCTGCGGTTGGCCTCGCGGGCGTGCTCGCGGAGCATGGTGAACGCGTCCTCCTCGCTCGCCGAGTGGCGCTCCATCAGGATCCCCTTCGCACGCTCGATCGCGGAGCGGCGGCTGAACGCGGCCTCGAGGTCGTGGTACTCGGCAAAGCGGCGCAGCACGATGTCGAGCGCGTTCTGCCACTCGTCGGGCTCGCGGTCGGTGATCGCGGCGAACACCCCTCGCTTGGACGCCTCGTTCACGAACTCCCGGTCGGGTGCGTGGAGTAGCGCGATCACCGGGCACGACGCCTCCCGCACGATCTGGTCGATCATGCCGAGCGCGTGGTCGGAGCTCTGCCCCAGCCCGACCAGGGCGACGTCGGGCTGCTCCCTCGCCGTGACCGCGGCCACCTCGGCGACCTCGACCTCGTGCGCGATCACCTCATGGCCCAGCTCCGCCACGATCGGTACGAGCAGGGCCAGCCGATCCTGCCGCTCGTTCGCGACCAGTACACGTAGATGTTCGATCTCCCCGTACCCCATCCGGCTGCCCGGGGCTGATTTTCCACCATTTGGGTTGCTTTGTCACATCGACTCGAGCGCGCGACGTGCGCGCGCCACCCACCAGTCGAGCTCCTCCTCCGCCCAAGCGCGCTCCGCCGGGTCTGGATGGATCCGTAGGGAGTGGCCGAAGATCCAGCCGTACTGAAGGAGGCCCGAGAGCAGGCCCAGCTCCACCTCGACGGGGTTCAGGCGCTCCCCCTCGGCGTCACGAAAGTCCTGCTCGAGCTCGTCGTGCGTCGCGTCGGTCCGCCAGGCGTCGTGGCAGAGGTACCACGCGAACTCCACGGTCGGCGTTCCCGCGGTGGCCAGGTCCCAGTCGAGCAGCACGATCCGGTCCTCGGTGAGCCCGAGGTTGTCGTCGCGGAGGTCGCCGTGCAGGAGCGTGAGCGGGCCGGTGGTCTCCAGCTTGCCGGGGAGGAGGGAGGGATCTTGCACAGCCTTCATCACCTCGCCGGCCACGTCCTGCGGCACCGATTCCGCGAAGGCATCCCAGGCCGCGTCGAGCTGCTTGGGCAGCAGGTCGGGCCCCGACCGCTCCGCCTCAGCCACCCGTAGCGACGCCATGCCGATCCGGTCGGCCAGGCTCGCCGCGCCATCCGGCACGTCGCCCGAGAACGTGGCGTGCATCGCTGCGGCGGCATCCAGCACACGCCTGCTCTCGGCGCGCGAGATGCGCCGGTCGTCGCCGAGGAACGTGTGCGAGAGGTCGCGCATCACCACCCACCACCCATCGCCGCCCTCGATCACGGCCTCGATGCCGTGGTCCAGCTCGGCGGGCATCCGCTCGAACGCCCCGGCCTGCCAGATCAGCGCCGTGCGGCCGCGGTCGTGAGTCACCCGCCCGAGCCAGTCCGCGCCGGGCCCCACGCGCTTGGCGATCAGGCGGGTGCCGTCGGCGAGCAGCACGCGCTCGAGCGCGGCGCCGGAGTTCCCGGCGTGCTCGAGTGGCTCCCGCTCCGCTCCGGCGCCAAGGCGCTCCAGCACCTCGCCGGGGATCTCGGCATCCTCGGCAGGCCCGCTCTTCGGTCGGGCCGCGTAGCTGTTGACCGCCACGATCTCGCCGCCCTCGCGGCGCACGTACCAGCGCCGCCGATCCGGGCCCCCGCGGCCGTGCCACTCGAAGGTGATCGCGGCGCCGGTCTCCCACTCACGCGCGTCCCAGTCGATCACCTCGCCGGGGCCGGGGCCCGAGAGATGCTCGACGATCGCGTCGGGGCCCCTGACGATGAACCGCCCTCGCTCGCTGCTGGTGTCCAGCACAGCGTCCGCGGCCAGAAGCTCGCCCAGCGCGGTGAAGTCACCGCTGCTCACGGCCTTCTGCAGTTCGGCGGCGACGGCCATCGCCGGTCAGCTTAGGAACCGAGGTGCCCGAGGCCGGTCCAGAGCAGGTCCGTGCCCGCGTCGATCAGGTCGCCGTCACCGGCCTCTGGGGTGCCCCGATGCCATTCGACCGCGCCTCGCAGGGCGGCGATGAGCATCTCGACGATGATCTGCGCACGGCGGCCATCCGGGTCGATGCCCGCATCCTCGAAATCGGAGGAGAGCAGCAGGCCGACGGCAGCCGCACGGCGGCGGTGCAGCTCGGCCACAACGTCGTCGACCTCGCCATCTCCGTTCGACGCGTTCCCGAACAGAAGGCTCCAGGTCTGCGGGCGCTCCTGGGCGAAGCCGAAGACCGCGCTCATCGTCTCGCGCATCCGGTCGCGCTGGGTGCCGGAGCCGGAGATCGATGCACCCACGTGTCCGAGGAAGATCGTGTTCTGCTCCTCGATCACCGCGAGGAAGAGGGACTTCTTCGACGCGAAGTGGTCGTAAAGCACCGCGCGCGTGACGCCGGCCCGGCCGGCCACGTCGCCCATCGAGGTCGCCCCGTATCCGCCCTTGCCGAACGCGTCGAGCGCCGCGGCGAGGATCCGCTCGCGACGGGCTGCGGCCGACATCCGGCGCCGCACCGGCGCAGCCTTGGTATCCACTGACACACCAGTAGGTTAGCTCGCCGGTTGACAACCAACACACCTGTTGGTTAGGGTGCACCGTTCACGCTCGAACGGGAGAGGGAGCGATGACGAACGAACTGACGAGGCGCACGTTTGTGGCCGGGGCGGCCGCCGGCGCCGCAAGCGCAGGCATTGCGGCGAACCCGCTGTTGGCGCGCGCGCTGGCCGGCTCGAGGAAGGGCCGCCGGGTGGCGATCCTCGGAGGCGGCATGGCCGGCCTCACCGCCGCCCACGAGCTCGCCGAGCGCGGCTTCAAGGTCGACGTCTATGAGCCCGTGGCGCTCGGCGGAAAGGCGCGCTCGATCGGCGTGCCCGGCACCGCCCGCGGTGGGCGCGGCCGGCTTCCTGGCGAGCACGGCTTCCGGTTCTTCCCGGGCTTCTACCACCACGTGCCGGACTCGATGCGCCGGATCCCTTACGCCAAGAACGCCAACGGGGTCTGGGACAACCTCGTCGACACCTCCGAGGGCAAGTCGGTGCGCGCGAACGGCCGTCCCGACGCCCTCTTCCTTGGGATGCTCTACAGCCCGCCCGAGGTGCTCAGCCCCCAGGGGCTTCAGAACATCCTCGTCGAGGAGATCGTGAAGCAGAAGTGGCTGCCCCCGCACGAGGCCGGCTACCTGGTCGAGCGGCTGATGGTGTTCCTCACGAGCTGCGACGAGCGGCGCTTCGGCGAGTGGGAGGACGTCGCGTGGTGGAAGTTCATCGGCGCCGAGGAGCGCTCGGAGGAGTACCAGCGCGTGGCCGCGCGCGGGCTCACGCGCTCGCTGGTTGCGGCGAAGGAGACCGTGGCCTCGACGCGGACGATCGGCAACATGGCCGAGGCGTTCGTGATGAACATCCTGCAGCGCGGGAACGACGGCGCCCTCGATCGCGTGCTCGACGCGCCCACCAACGAGGCCTGGATCAAGCCCTGGGTGCGGATGCTGAGGCGGATGGGCGTGCGCTTCCACATGGGACAGGCGGCGACGCGGCTCCACGTCGACCGGCGCGGGCGGATCGCCGCCGCCACCGTCACCGACCGGCGCGGCCGGCGCCGGCGGGTCGAGGCCAACTGGTTCGTCTCGGCGATGCCCGCCGAGCGGGTGCGCAAGCTGCTGTCGCGCAAGGTCCTCGCCCAGGACCCGGACCTGGCGCGGATCCGCGAGCTGAAGACCGACTGGATGGTCGGGGCGCAGTTCTATCTGCGCAAGCCGGTCGAGATCACCCACGGTCACGTCACGTTCGTCGACGCGCCGTGGGCGCTGACCGCGCTCACCCAGGCCCAGTTCTGGGGCGAGCGCAACTTCGCGGCGCGACTACGGAGACGGCAAGGCGGTGGACAGCCTCTCGGTCGACATCTCCGACTGGGACACGCCGGGGATCCTCTACGGCAAGCCGGCGAAGCGCTGCACGAGGCCGCAGATCAAGCGGGAGGTCTGGGCACAGATGAAGGCCCATCTCGAGGACCGCGGCGATTCCTACCTGCCTGACGGCATCCTTCACTCCTGGCACCTGGATCCCGGCGTCAAGTGGAATCGCAAGCGCAAGCGCAACACCAACCAGACGCCGCTGCTCGTGAACACCGTGGGCTCCTGGCGGGATCGGCCCGAGGCCCGCACAAAGGTGCCGAACCTGTTCGTCGCCGGTGACTACGTCCGGAACGACATCGACCTGGCGACGATGGAGGGAGCGAACGAGACCGGGCGCGCCGCCGTCGCGGCCCTGCTCGACGAGGCCGGCTCGAAGGCCGCGCCGCCGCAGATGTACAAGCTCTACGACCCGCCCGAGTTCGAGGCCGTCAAGGCGGTCGATCGCGAGCTGTACAAGCAGGGCCTGCGAAACGCGCTCGACGTTGGCTGATCGGGCCGGCGAGCACGCCGACGCGGTGATCGTCGGCGCTCGCTGTGCCGGCGCGGCCACCGCGACCGCCCTGGCGCGGGCCGGGCGCCGGGTGGTGGCGATCGACCGGGCGCGATTCCCATCGGACACGCTGTCGACCCATCTGATCTGGGCGGGCGGCGTGGCCGAGCTGAAGCGGCTCGGTGCGCTCGAGCGGGTCGAGGCGCTCGGCGCGCCGCATCTCTCCGAGGCGCTCGCGGGCTGGTCCGGGCACGACCTCCGCGGCGGCTACACGCCGATCGAAGGCATCGACTACGCGCTCTGCGTGCGCCGCCCCGGGCTGGACGCGGCGCTCGTCGACACCGCGCGAGCGGCCGGGGCCGACGTGCGCGAGAAGTGCACGGCCACGGAGCTGCTCCGTGACGAGGGGCGCGTGGCCGGGGTCCGCTACCGCGATCCCGACGGCGACGAGCACGAGCTCCACGCGCCGCTGGTCGTCGGTGCCGACGGGCGGCGGTCGCTGGTGGGGCGCGAGGTGGGAGCCGACGACCCCACCCTGTCGAACGAGAACGGCCGCGGGTGCTATTTCGCCTACTGGCGCGACGCCCGGCCCGAGTGGCGCGGGATCGCCGCCCAGTGGCGGTCGGGGGAGGAGCTGGTCACCGCGTTCCCCTGCGACGGCGGGCTGCTGCTGGTCCTCCTGATGCCGCCGGTGGAGCGCGCCGGCGACTTCAAGGGCGACCTGGAGGACGAGTACGAGCGCACGGTGGCGGCCGTTCCGGAGCTCGCCGACGCGGCTGGAGGGATGCGAGCGCGCCACCAAGGTCCGGCACACGCCATCCACCGTGTCCTACCTCCGCCGCTCGTCCGGCCCGGGCTGGGCGCTGCCCGGCGACGCCGGCCACTTCAAGGACCCGGTCACCGCGCAGGGGATCCGGGACGCGCTGCGGTTCGGGCGGCTCCTGGGCGAGACCGTGGCTCCGGCACTCGACGACGCGCGCGCTCTCGACCGGGCGCTGCGGGCGTGGGAGCGCCGCCGCGACCGGGAATGCCTCGAGGTCTACCAGTGGACCAACCTCGTCGGCCGGGCGGAGGCGATGAACCCCATCGAGGCCGAGCTCTACCGCCTCGGAGACGGCGACGGCAGCTCGGCAGGACGTTCCTCGACGTCTTCTCGCGCAGCGTGCGCCCGGCGAAGTTGCTGCGGCCGGGCCGGTTCGCACGGCCTGACGGCACGGGCGCTCGTCCGCAAGGGGAGCGGACCGCAGCGAGGTCCTGCGGGTGGCGGCACGCGAACTCTGGGTCGGCGTGCGGAATGGGGGGCAGCGCCTCTACCATGCCCTCGCTTGGCGAGGTAGCTCAGTTGGTAGAGCACACGACTGAAAATCGTGGTGTCGCCGGTTCGATTCCGGCCCTCGCCATCTCCCGGCTGCGGCGCATCGCCTGGCGGCGTCCTCGGTCGCTCATGTGCTAGCGCACGCATCGCTCCCTGCGTCCTTGCCACGCGGGCGCCTCGCTCGGGAGATGGCGAGGGCTGCGCTCTCGCCATTTCCAGGGTTGAATGCTTAAGCGGGGATCGCCGCGGCCGCGGGCGGCACGTCTGGGTCCGCGAGCTCTTCGTGCACGACCGTGCAGAACGCCTCGACCACGTCGGGGTCGAACTGGGTGCCCGCGCAGCGCTTCAGCTCGGCCAGCGCGTCGCTTGTGCTTCGCCCGGCCTTGTAGGGGCGCTCGGACACCATTGCGTCGAACGCGTCGCAGACGCCGATGATGCGTGAGCCGATCGGGGTCTGTGCGCCCTCGAGGCCGTCGGGGTAGCCGCAGCCGTCCCAGCGCTCGTGGCTCGCGCGCACCAGGCGGCTCACCTGGGCGAGCGCGGGGGCGCCGGCGATGATGCGCTCTCCGATGATCGTGTGGCGGCGCATGAAGCCCCACTCCTCGGCGTCCAGCGCGGCAGGCTTGTTGAGGATCGCATCGGGGATGCCGACCTTGCCCACGTCGTGCAGCTCGGCTGCGTGGCGGATGGGCTCCAGCTGGTCCTCGGCCACGTTCAGCTCGCGGGCCACCAGCTCGGCCATCTTCGACACGTCGGCGCTGTGGACGCTGAGTTCGGGGTGCCGCTCTGAGAGGGCGCGGATGAGCACTGCCTTGCTCTGGTCGCCCGCCGAGCGGCGGCCGCCGTTCTTCTTCTCGTACATGCGCTGGTCGGACACCCGAAGGGCGTCCTCGGGCTTGTCCACCTCGCCCAGTGTCACCACGCCGTATGAGTTTCCGATCGCGAACGCGCCTCCGCTCTCCTCCAGCGCCACTCCCGCCGTTTCGATCGTCACGGTGCTCGAGCTGCCGGTCGCCAGCACGCAGAACTCGTCGCCGCCCAGCCGGTAGGCCGTGCCGGCTCCGGACGCTGCCACGGTCTCGCGCAGGCGGTGGCCCAGGCGCGTGAGAAGGGCATCGCCGGCCAGGTGACCGAAGGTGTCGTTGTAGGCCTTGAAGCCGTCGAGGTCGAACAGCGCGAGCGCGCCGTGACCCGTCTCCATCGCCGCCTCGAGGTCGTCCATCAGGCGGCGGCGGTTGGGCAGTTGGGTGAGGCTGTCGGTCATCGCCGCCACGCGCAGGTCCTCCTGCGTCTCG
Source organism: uncultured Thermoleophilaceae bacterium (assembly GCA_963825775.1). Taxonomy (GTDB): domain Bacteria; phylum Actinomycetota; class Thermoleophilia; order Solirubrobacterales; family Thermoleophilaceae; genus JAAYBF01. The sequence continues at coordinate 444,302 of CAWGUV010000019.1, forward strand.
CGCATCCGGCGGCGCACGTCCTCGTTCAGCCTCCACGCCACGACGCCGGCTGCGCCGGCGGCGGCGACGAAGACCGCGTGGATGGCTGCCCATCCCCACGGGTTGCCGCTGTGGGCGACGAAGACGTCCTCCGGGGCGAACATGCCGAGCAGGCCGTGGTGCAGGAGCGTGTAGAGGACCGCCAGCGCGAACACCGTCCAGTCCTCATAGAGCGTGAGCAGAACCACGATGACGAAGAAGGAGAAGTGCGCTTCGGTCACGCCGCCGGAGACGTGCACGCCCATGGCGGCGGCGGTGAGCAGGCCGAACGAGCAGGCGAAGGTTCGGGCCCGGCGGCTGAGCCGAGGCACGCTCGCGGCTATCGCGCCGACCACCACGGCGCTGGCGTCGACGGCCGTGTGCCAGACCGCGTAGCCCTGCACCGCCGAGTAGAGGCCGATGACGGCTGCGGCGGCCCACAGGAGGGTGGTCATCGCCTTATGACGCCGTGACCACTCCTCGCATGGCAGGTCGCCGCCGCGCGGCAACTTCTGCTGCGCGGCGCGGGTGAGGCGACCGTACGTCGTCTTGCCCATGGTTCGCTATCGGCATTCCCAGGCTGCGCTTTAACCCGGAGGGCCGCGGACCACGGCGCTCGTTACCCTGCGCGCCCATGTCCTTCCTTGTTCGCGCACTACCCGTCATAGCCATCCTCGCGATCGCCGGCTGCGGCGGCGACTCCGATTCCGGGGCCGGGCCGCTCGACAACGCGCTCGGCTATCTGCCCGAGGACGCGCCGCTTGTGATCACGATCGACACCGACGTGGAGGGCGGCCAGTTCAAGTCGATCGACAAGATCGCGGACAGGTTCCCCTTCGCGGGCCAGATCAAGAAGGAGCTGCAGGGCCGCCTTGAGAGCGGCAACGTCTCCTTCGACGACGATGTGAAGCCGCTGCTCGGCAACGAGTTCGTTGTGGGGGCCACCGACGTCAACTCGCTCGTGAATCGGGGCTCCTCCGGCGGCCTCGACGGTGGAGGCGACGATGACGACGAGTTCGTCGGCGCGATCCAGGTCGAGGACAAGGGCAAGCTCGAGGAGCTGATCAAGAAGGAGGGCGAGGACAAGGGCGAGGAGTCCGGCGCCAAGATCTACGAGGACAACGACGGCGATGCCTTCGCCATCGAAGACGACGTGCTCGTGGTGGCCGACAGCCGAGAGCGCCTGAACGAGGCGCTGGAGCAGCGCGACGGCGACGACCGGCTCACCGAGAAGAAGTTCAACCAAACGGTCGACGGGCTGCCGAAAGAGGCCCTGGTGAAGCTGGGGGGCAACCTGGAGCGCCTGATCGCGTCCGACCCAGAGAGCAAGGCGGCGACCAAGGTCAAGTGGGTCGCGGCGCTGCGCACCTTCGGGGCCGCGCTGTCGTTCAAGGACGACCGCGTGGACCTGGACTTCAAGCTCGCCACCGACGGCGGAGAGCTCTCGGACGAGGACCTCCCGCTGGCCACGGGCGACCAGAGCCCCGGAGTGCTCGACCTGCCCAAGGAGATCGGCGTCGGCCTGCGCAACCCCGCGCAGGTGTTCCGCTTCGGCGAGAGCGCCGTGCAGGCCGTGGAGCCGGCCCAGTACGCCGACTACCAGCAGACCAAGGCCGCGGCCGAGCGCCGCCTCGGCATCGACATCGACGAGGACCTGATCGCCCAGCTCGAGGGTGACGCGTCGGTCTCGGTATCCACCGGCGGCGATGTTGGCGTCCGGATCGAGCTCGCGGACGAGGCGAAGTTCAGCGACACGCTCGGCGAGGCTGGAGAAGGAGCTGCCCAAGCTGATCTCCAGCACGGGCGGCTCGCCCACGCGGCTAACCCGCGCCGGCGACGTGACCGTGCTGCGCAGCGCCGACGGCGACAGCGTCGCCTATCAGGTGGAGGACGGCGCGATCCTGCTCTCGAACAAGCCCGCGCGCGTGAAGCAGCTGGCCGGGGAGACCCCGAAGGAAGTCGACGGCGCGAAGGGCGCGCTCGTGGTGAACGCGAACGCCGAGGAGCTGTTCCTCGAGGCGCTACGCAGCCGGGGCAGCAGCCTCGGAGGAGGCCTCGGCGGTGGGCTCGGGCAGGCGCTCGGCGGTCAACTCATCGCCGGCCCGCTGGACGAGCTGACCGGCTCGGCCCGGGCGACCAAGGACGGCGTCAGCGGCAAGCTGACGCTTACCTTCGACTAGCGAGCCCAGACCTTCAGATACGGCAGCGGGTCGACCGGCTTCCCGCCGCTGTACCAGCCGCCGCCGGTCCAGATCTCGAAGTGCAGGTGTGCGCCGAACGAGCGGCCGGTGTTGCCCACCTGGCCGATCTGCTGGCCCGGTGCGCACGGTCTGGCCGCGGGTGACGAGGATTGAGCCCGTCCTGAGGTGCATGAAGACGTAGTCACGGCCCTCGCCCGAGGCGGTGAGCACCACGTAGTGCCCGGCGCCGCTCGCCTGGTACTGGATCGTCTTGATCGTCCCGCCACGCGGCGCGACGACGGGCGTGCCCTCGGCCGCGGCGAGGTCCTGGCCCTGGTGGCGATGGCCCTTGCGGCCCGCGCCGAAGCGCGAGTCCGCGCCGCCCCAGGAGAAGGGCCCGGCCACCGGGAAGCGGTGGTGGAGGTAGGTGAGCGAGGCGGTTGAGCTGATGCCCGCGCCGCGGCGCAACCGGCGCCCGCGGGAGTCCTTCGCGGCCACGCGCACGGTGTAGGTGCCCTCCGCGAGCACGCCGTTCTCGGCGCCGGTCACGCGGATGCGGTGGTTGGCGCCGCGCGCGAGCGCGTCCGAGCTTGATCGTGCTGGCCGGGGTCCGCGAGCCGATCGGCACCAGGTAGAGCCGCACGTCGCGCAGCGCCCGCCGGGAGTCGATGCGGAAGGCAACGGTGGCCGGGGCGCCCGCGAGGTAGAGGCGCTTGGAGCGCACCGCGAAGGACGAGAGCACGGGCCCGCCGGCCGCGCGCTTCTTGCGCTTGGCGGCCTTCTTGGGCTTCTTCGTCGTCTTCGGCTTGGGCTTTTGTACACCGCGCCGCCGCCGTCGCCGGTCACGGGGCCGTTGCCCGGCGGGCACGTCGGAGCCGCCCGTGTCCGGCCGAGGCAGGGGTGGCGAAGGCGAGCAGGGCGATGAGGGGGAGGATGCGGCGCATCCCTCTTCGTGTCGGCCGTTCGGCCCTAGCCCTTGAAAGGGACTGCAATCAGTCGTGCAGCCGGGTGCAGCAGCTCGAGCGCGCCGTTCTTGTTCAGCGGCTCGTTCAGGTTCCCGCACTTGGGTGACTGCACGCAGGAGGGGCAGCCCTTCTCACAGGGGCACTCGCCGATCAGCCGCATGGCGTCGGTGACCAGCCGCTCGAAGCGCTCGTAGCCCATCCGAGTGATGCCCACGCCGCCGGGGTGGCCGTCGTAGATGAACACCGTCGGCCGCCCCGTCTGCGCGTGGAAGGCCGTGGAGAGGCCGCCGATGTCCCAGCGGTCGCACATCGCGATCAGCGGCAGCACGGCGATCTGGGCGTGCTCGGCCGCGTGCAGGGAGCCCTGGAGCACGTCGAGCGGGAAGTCGTCCGCCAGCGCCTGCTCGGGCAGCTCGTACCAGAGCGCCTGGGTGGTGAAGCGCTCGGCGGGCATGTCCAGCGCCACCAGGTCGAGCACCTCGTGGTCGGACACCCGCTTGCGCTGGAAGGCGGTGACCTGCTCGGTGACCGACACGGTGCCGAACGAGAGCGTCGCGTCGGCCACGTGGCGCGTCTCGCGCACCTCCTCGATCTCGGTGTCGGTCTCCTTCTTGGGCTGGGTGTAGAAGTCGCCGGTGAAGGGGGCGACCAGCGCGGTGCGGCCGTCGAAGTCCAGCTCGCCCACCTCGTAGGAGCGGCCCATGTGCAGGTAGATCGAGCCGGGATGCACGGCCGCGCGCGCCCGGGCGGACTCCACCGAGCCGATCACCTCGCCGCGCCTCGCTCTCGACGATCGCCACCGAGTCCGGCGACGAGGAGCGCAGCGCGATCTTCGCCGCGGGGAAGCCCTCGCCGCGCGGGCAGGTAGCGCCCGCCGCGCTCGCGCAGCACGCCCAGCGACACCAGCCGCTTGGCCGCGGGCTCCCAGCCGTCGCCGAAGAACTCCTCGTCGCCGGGCGTGAGCGGCAGCTCGTAGGCGGCGGCCGCGAGGTGGGCCAGGTAGATCTCCTCGGACTCGTGGTCGAGGATCGCCGACTCCACCGGCCGCTCGAGGAACTCCTCGGGGTGGCGGCAGAAGAACTGGTCGAGGGCGTCGGCGCCCGCCACGTACAGCGCGAGGCCCGTGCCGCGGCGCCCGGCGCGGCCCCACATCTGGCGCAGGCTGGCCACCGTGCCCGGGAAGGTCACGCAGATCGCCGCGTCCAGGCCGCCGATGTCGATGCCCAGCTCCAGGGCGTCGGTGGACACCACCGCCAGCAGCTCGCCCTCCACCAGCCGCTGCTCGATCTCGCGCCGCTGAGACGGGGTGTAGCCGGCGCGGTAGGGCGCGATCAGCTCGGCCAGGTCCGCGCGGCCGCGGTCCTCCAGCCGCTGGCGCGCGAAGCGCTGGATCAGCTCCACGCCCCGGCGCGAGCGCAGGAAGCAGATCGTGCGCACCTCCTTCTCCACCAGGTCGGCGAGCAGGTCGGCGGCCTCGGCCAGCGGCGAGCCGCGGGCGCCCGTGCGCTCGTCGGTGAGCGGCGGGTTCCACATCGCGATCCGCCGCTCGGCGCTGCGGCGCGCCCTCGCGGTCCACCAGCGCCACGTCGCAGCCGGTGAGCCGCTCGGCCAGCTCCACCGGGTTGGCGATCGTCGCCGAGGCGAGCACGAACCGCGGCTCGGTGCCGTAGGCGAGCGCCAGCGCGCCGCAGGCGCCGCAGCACGTTGGCCACGTGTGACCCGAACACGCCGCGGTACACGTGCGCCTCGTCCACCACGATCCAGGCGAGGTTGGCCAGCACGTCGCCCCAGTGGCGGTGGTTGGGCAGCACGCCCACGTGCAGCATGTCGGGGTTGGTGAGGATCAGGTTCGACTTCGCGCGGATGGCGCGGCGCTCCTCGCGCGGGGTGTCGCCGTCGTAGATCGCCGGCCGCAGCGCGGGCAGCTTCAGCGCGTGCAGAGCCGCGCGCCTGGTCCTGGGCCAGCGCCTTGGTGGGGTAGAGGTAGAGCGCGCGGGCCGAGCGGTCGTGGCTGAGCGTGTCGAGCACCGGCAGGTTGAACGCCAGCGACTTCCCGCTGGCCGTGCCCGTCGTCACGATCGTGTGGCCCTCGTAGGCGGAGGCGAGCGCGTCGGCCTGGTGCGCGTAGAGGCTGTGACGCCCGGTGCGATCGAGCGCCTCGCGCAGCTCGTGGTGCAGGCTCTCGGGCACCGGCTCGGTGAGCGCCTCCTGGGCGCGTTCCTTGGACCGCGCGACCAGCTCCTCGCCCTCACCGCGGTCGAGAATCGGCTCCCAGGGCATCTGCTCGCGGGTGACGGGCATCCGGTTCGCCATAGTACGTGCGGCGTGATCCGATCCTTCGAACACGCCGAGTTTCCGCTCGAACTGCTGCTCGAGCGCAAGCGCGCGATCGCTCTCCGTGGTGCTGCCCGCGCGGGAGGTGGCCGACACGGTGGGGCTGATCGTGGAGCGCATCCTGTCGCTGGAGGGCCTCGTGGACCAGGTGCTCGTGGTGGATGCCGACTCGAACGGACGGAACCGCCGATGTGGCCGCAGCGCGCCGGCGCCGAGGTGCGCTCAGCAGGCGTCGAGCTGCTGCCCGAGCTCGGGCCCGTGCTCGGGAAGGGCGACGCGCTCTACCGCTCGCTCGCCGCCGTGACGCGGCGACCTGGTGCTGTTCATCGACGCCGACACGCGCGACTTCGGGCCGCAGTTCGTGACCGGCCTGGCCGGGCCCGCTGATCGCCGCCGAGGGGGTGCGGTTCGTGAAGGGCGCGTACCGGCGCCCGTTCGTGACCGGCGGCGTGGAGGTGCCCGACGGCGGCGGGCGCGTGAGCCAGCTCACGGCGCGGCCGCTGCTGGCCGCCTTCTACCCGAGCCTCGCGGACCTGCGCCAGCCGCTGGCCGGCGAGGTGGCCGCGCCGCGCGAGGTGCTCGAGCGCGATCCCGTTCGCCACCGGCTACGCGGTGGAGATGGCGATGCTGCTCGACGTGCACGACACGGTGGGCGCCGGACGCCGATCGCGCAGGTCGACCTCGGCGAGCGGCGCAACTTCCACCAGCCCCTGGAGGCGCTGCGCCCGATGGCGGACGCGGTGCTGGGCGACCGTGTGCAAGCGGCTGCGCGCCGAGGGCCGGCTGGTTGAGGACGTCGCCCGCTCCGCCGATCGTGGAACGGCCGCCGTTCGCCTCGCTGCGCGCCGCCGCCTGATGGCGCTGCGCTGCGTCTACACGGACATCGACGGCACCCTCGTCGGCGCCGGCGCCTCGCTGTTCCGCGACGGCGAGGGCGGGTTCACGCTCCTGCCGGCCCGGGCGCTGGAGGCGTGCCACCGCGCCGGGGTGGAGGTGGTGCTGAAGTCGGGCCGGCGCAAGGCGCAGGTGATGGAGGACGCGCGGCTGATCGGCCAGACGTCGTACATCTTCGAGGTCGGCTCGGGTGTGGTGATCGACGGGGAGGAGCAGCTGCTGTGCGGCGACTTCGCGCCGCGCGACGGGCGCACGCCGCACGAGCTGATCGCGGCGACCGGCGCGCCCGCGCTGCTCGAGCGCGAGTTCGGGATCGAGCCGCATGCGCCCTGGCACGTCGACCGCTTCGTCTCGCATCTCTATCGAGGAGTGGCGGACGTGGCCGAGGCCAACGACCTGCTGGTGAGGGAGGGTCACGACGGGCTGCGGCTCGTCGACAACGGCGCCGCCGCGGAGGGCGGGCGCACCTACCACCTCATCCCCGCGACGGCGTCGAAGGCGGCGGCGGTGCAGCTGCACATGCGCGCTCGCGCGTTCGCGCCCGAGGACTGCATCGCGGTCGGGGACTCGCTCGAGGACCTCGGCGTGGCGCCGGTCGTGGGCCGCTTCTTCATGGTGGCGAACGGCCCCTCGGAGGCGGGTGGGCCGAACGTGACGCGCACCGAATCGGGGTTCGGCGACGGCTTCTACGAGGCCGTGGTGCAGTCCCTGGTGGAGTAGGCTCGGCGGGTGGCCGAAGTGGAGCGGTCCGAGGGGTTGCGCCTCCTCGAGGAGGCGCAGTGGGCCGCTGCCCGCGACGTCTTCCAGGCCTCCCTGGACGAGGAGGAGACGCCCGGCGCCCTTGACGGCATCGGGCTGGCGCTGTTCTTCCTGGGCAAGCTCGAGGATGGCATCGCGGCGCGTGAGCGCGCGTTCGAGGGCTACGTAGGCGAGAATCGCTGCGACGAGGCCGCGCGGGTGGGCGTCTGGGTTTCTCACCAGTACCTGCTATCCGGACGTGCCTCGGCCGCCCGCGGCTGGCTCGCGCGCGTTGACCGCGCGGTGGCGGACCCCGAGTGCGAGGGGCGGGGGTGGATTGCGATCGAGCAGGCGCGGCACGCCGCGAGCCTCGACGAGCGCGCCGGGCACACGCGCCGTGCAATGGCCATCGCACGTGAGTCGCGCAACGCCGACCTCGAGGTCTACGCGCTCAGCCTGCTCGGTTTGACCGAGGTGAATGCGGGTCGCCCGGAGAGTGGCATGCAACTGCTCGAGGAGGCGATGGCGGCGGCGTCCGCCGGGCAGGTACGCAACGTGCACACGCTTGCCGAGGCCTACTGCAATCTGATCATGGCGGCCACCAATGCCGGCGACTGGGAACGCGCTGCTGAATGGTGCGAGATGGTGGACGAGTTCGCGTACGAGCACGGAACGATGCCGCTGCTGGGGGTCTGCCGCACCGTCCACGCGGACGTCCTCGTCGCGAGAGGCCGCTGGCCCGAGGCCGAGCATGCGCTCGAGGAGGCCCTCGAGGCCCACGCGCGGTACATCCCGGCGATGGGGGCCTCGACCGTGGCGAGCATGGCCGAGCTGCGCGTGCGCCAGGGCCGGCTCGCCGAGGCCGAGAAGCTGCTCGCCGGGCGCGAGGAGCATCCAGCGTCACTGGGCGCACTGGCGCACCTGCGCATCGCCGACGGCCGGCCCCAGGTCGCGGGAGCGCTTCTGGAGCGGGCGCTCGGCGCCGCTGAGGGCAACGCCATCCGGACCGCGCAACTGCTCGCGCCGCTCGTCGAGGCGCGTCTTGCCGGCGGGGACGTGGAGGGCGCGAAGGTCGCGGCAGAGCAGCTCGCCGAACTCGCGGAGACCTCGGGGATCCGCATGGTGGAGGCCCGCGCCCGGCTGGCGGCCGCGCACGTGAGTCTCGCGGCGGCGCGCCCAGAGGATGCGGCGGAGCCGGCGCGGCTGGCGCTCGTCGCGTTCGGTCGGCTAGGCATGCCCCTCCACCTCGGTGAGGCGCGGCTGGCGCTCGCTCGCGCGGTGATGACGACTTCTCCCGACGTCGCGAGCGACGAGGCCCGCACCGCGCTGGCGGCGTTCCGCGAACTGGGGGCGTCGCGGGCGATGGACGCGGCCGGGGCAGTTCTGCGCGAGCTTGGCGAGGCCACCGGCGCCCGGGCCAGGAGCCAGGGCGAGCTGACGGCGCGCGAGAACGAGGTCCTCGAGCTGGTGGCGCTCGGGATGTCGAACGCGCAGATCGCCGAAACCCTGGTCATCACCGAGAAGACCGCGGGCCACCACGTGAGCCGCATCCTCTCCAAGCTCGGGGTGCGCAACCGCACCGAGGCGGCCGCACAGAGGACGGGCAGCAAATAGGGATTTTTCCCGATGTATCGGCGTGATCCCGGGCGTAGCTTGCTCCGACTCACTTGCAGTCGATGACACCAAAGGAGTAGGAATGTCAGTCATGACCGACACAGAGCTGAAGGAAAAGCACCGCAAGATGTGGGCGTCGGGGGACTACCCCTCGATGGTCGAGACCTTCCTGCTGCCGCTCGGCCCGCGGCTGGTGGACGCGGCCGGGATCGGGGCCGGCGCGAAGGTGCTGGACGTGGCGTCCGGGACCGGCAACGCGGCGATCGTCGCCGCCGAGCGCGGAGCGGACGTGACGGCGAGCGACCTCACGCCTGAGCTGCTCGACGCCGGGCGCGCCCGAGCCGAGGCCGCCGGCCTGGAGCTCGAGTGGGCCGAGGCGGACGCGGAGAACCTGCCGTTCGAGGACGAGTCCTACGACGTGGTGATGTCCTCGATCGGGGCGATGTTCGCGCCTCATCACCAAGAGGTGGCCGACGAGATGGTGCGGGTCTGCCGCCCGGGCGGCACGATCGCTCTGCTCAGCTGGACCCCCGAGGGAATGCTCGGGCACCTGTTCAAGACGATTGGGCCGTTCGCCCCGCCACCGCCCCCCGGCGCGCAGCCCCCGCCCCTGTGGGGCAGCGAGGAGCACCTGCGCGGGCTGTTCGGCGGGCGCGTGAACTGGACGACGCTCGAGCGCGATGAGCTCGAGATCACCGCGTTCGAGCACGCTCGCGACTACGGCGAGCATTTCAAGGCCAAGTACGGGCCGACGATCGCCGCTCGCGCCAACGCCGAGAAGGATGGGCGCGCCAACGAGTTCGACCAGGCGCTCGACGCGTTCTGCGACGAGTGGAACCGCGGTACCGCGGACCAGGCACGCTTCGATAAGGAGTACCTGGTGTCGGTCGGGACGCGCGCGTAATAGAGGCGTTAGGGTCGGAGGCGTGGCCGCCGCCTCCGACCTCGCCGCACAGGCAGTCGACGCGATTCATGGCATCTACGGAAGCCATGAGGGCAGCCGAGCGGTGCACGCCAAGGGGACGCTGCTCAAGGGCACTTTCACGCCCACGCCCGAGGCGGCCGCGCTCTCGAGCGCGCCGTTCCTTCACGCCGAGACGCCCGTCGTCGCGCGCGTGTCCAACGGCGGTGGCAACCCCGATGCTCCGGACTTCGAGGTGGACGGGCGCGGGCTGGCGGTGAAGCTCTCCCTGCCCGACGGGTCGACCACCGACATGGTCACCACCTCCCTGCCGGCGTTCATCGCGCGCACGCCGGAGGAGTTCGTGGAGTTCACGCGCGCGCGCAAGCCCGATCCCGAGACCGGCTATCCCGACGGCGCGGTGGTGGGCGCCTACATCGAGCAGCACCCCGAGGCGATGGCGGTGATCCAGTACATGGTCACCCTGAAGCCGCCCGAGAGCTACGCCACGGTGCGGTTCGTGAATCCGCACACGTTCCTCTGGTCAGGGGCGGGCAAGGTGCGCTGGCGGTGGGAGCCAGAAGACGGCGAGCACTCGCTGGAGCCCGACGCGGCCGCTGAGCGGGGCGCGGACTACCTGCAGGAGGAGGTCCTCGAGCGCGCGGGCGCCGGTGGCGCCGCGTGGCGGCTGGTGGTGGTGATCGGCGCCGACGAGGACTCGACCTCGGATCCGACCGAGGTGTGGCCCGACGACCGCGAGACGGTGGACGCCGGCCGGCTGGTGCTCACCGGCCCCGAGACCGAGCGCGAGACCGGCGACGACGTGCTGGTCTTCGACCCGACGCGCGTGTGCGACGGCATCGAGCTGAGCGACGACCCGATCGTCAGCTTCCGCTCACATGCCTACGCGGAGTCGGTGCTGCTGCGAAGCGGCGTGGCGCGCGACGCCTGAGAACCGCTTGCTCGTCCTTCGCGACGTCACTGTCGAGGACGACGCCTGGCTGGTCTCATGCATCGCGTCCGCCGAGGCCCTGGAGCGCTTCGCGGGGCCAACCCTGACCTGGCCGCTCACAGCCACCCAGCTGCAGGCCGTCCGTGATGACGACCGCGTCCGGGCGTGGACCGCGTACGTCGCGCCGGCGCGCGAGGTTCTCGTCGGCCACATCGAGTTCGTCCAGACCGGCGCGGCCTCCGGGCGCCTGATGCGCGTGTTCATCGATCCCGACAGGCGCGGGCAGGGACTCGGCCGTCAACTCGTTGCGGCGGCACTCGACGAGGCAACTGGCGAGGGCCTGCGCACGCTTGACCTCAACGTCTTCGCCGACAACGAGCCCGCGATTCGCATCTACCTGGCCCTCGGATTCACGGACGCGGGCGCGGTTGAGGCAGACCCGCGACAGCGCATCCTGAGCCGAGAGCTCCTCTAGACCGCCAGGGCGCGCCCCGCCGCCTCGAGCTCCTCCAGAGTGGTCGCCTGGACCACCCGCTCCAGGTCCAGGATCCGCTGCTCGAACCCGTCCAGGTCGACCGATCCCACCACCGCGCGGCAGGCCACCCCGGACTGCCGGCAGCGGGTGGCCACCTCGCCGGCCGCCTTGCCTGCCAGCGACTGCCGGTCCAGGCGCCCCTCGCCGGTGACCACGAACAGGGCGGCGCGCATGGCCTCGTCGAAGCCGAGCGCCTCGAGCACATGGGGCGCGCCCGGCACCAGCGTCGCGCCGAACTGCGCCCACAGCCCTCCCGAGAGGCCGCCGGCGGCGCCGCTCATCGGTAGTCCGCGCGGGTCCTTTGGCAAGGAGGAGGCGAGCGATGACAGGCGCTTCGACAGCCGCTTCACCATCGCCGGGTCCGCGCCCTTCTGAGGGCTGAACACGCGCGCGGCGTCCTCGAACGGCGTCCTCACGTCGCAGAGAACCTGAAGCCGCGGCGCGACGCCCGCGTCCTTCAATGCCTCGATCGCGCCCGCGCCGCCGTCGGTCGTCGCCGAACCGCCGACCGCGACGAGCACCGACGAGGCCCCGGCCTCCACCGCCGCGGCGATCAGCTCCCCGGTCCCGTAGGTCGAAGCCGCCCATGCATCGCGCTCCGCTTCCTCCACCAGGCCCAGCCCGCTGGCGGCGGCGCACTCCACCACGGCGGAGCCATCCTCACGGAGCACGAACGAGGCATCGACGGGATCGCCGAGCGGGCCGGACGCGGTGGCGGACACCTCGTCGCCTCCGAGCACGCCGGCGGTCCCCTCACCGCCATCCGCCACGGGCATCTCGATCGCGTCGAGACCGGCCGAGCGCAGCCCCGTGGCGACCGCGGCCGCCACCTCCGACGCCGAGAACGTGCCCTTGAACGAGTCCGGCGCTACGAGGACGGGCCGGGTCACGACTCCACGGCGGCGGCGAACGCTTCCTCGGCCTCGTCGCCGTGGACCGCGAACACCAGCCGCTCCAGCGACCGCGGCGTGTGCGCCTTCCCCGCATCCACCATCAGCCGCGCGGCGTCCTCCAGCGGAAACCCACCGACGCCCGTGCCGAAGGCCACCAGCGCGAGCGAGCGGGCGCCGAGCTCCTCCGCCCGCGCCAGCGTCGAGCGCGTGGCCTCCGCGATGATCTGCGCCGACGTCGGCCCGCCCAGCTCCATCGTCGCCGCGTGGATCACCCATCGCGCGGGCATGTCGCCGGCCGTGGTCTCAACCGCCTCACCGAGTCCGATCGGCGCGACCGCCCGCGACTCCTCGTCCACCGCCGGCCCGCCGGCACGCGCGATCGCCGCCGCCACGCCGCCGCCGTGGAGCAGTTGGGTGTTGGCCGCGTTGGCGATCGCGTCCACGTCGAGCGTGGTCACGTCGGCCTGAAGGACCTCGACGTTCATTTCTTCTTGCGGTCCGTGTCCCGCGAGGGCTGCACGCGCTTGGGCTCGCCCGGCATCTTCGGATAGTCGGGCGGGTAGGGCATGTCGCCCTGCTCGTCGCGCTCGTACATGTCCAGCAGCGGCTGCAGCGAGTGCGACACCTCGTCGATCTCGGCGAACCGGTCGCCCACGTCCGCGAAGCGGGCCGGCATCGTCGCGACCGTGAAGTCCTCGGGTGCCACGTCGGCCACCTCGTCCCACAGCAGCGGTGCGGACACGGGAGCGCCCGGCTTCGCTCGGATCGAGTACGGCGAGGCGATCGTGCGGTCGCGGGCGTTCTGGTTGAAGTCGATGAACACCTTCTCGCCGCGCTCCTCCTTCCACCACTTGGTGGTCACGTCGTCCGGCATCCGGCGCTCCAGCTCGCGCCCGAACGCGATCGCGGAGTGGCGCACGTCGGTGAAGGTCCACTTCGGCTCGATCCGCACGTAGATGTGGATGCCACGGCCGCCGGATGTCTTGGGGAAGCCGCGGTAGCCCAGCTCGCCGAGCAGGATTCGGGCCTCGGCCGCAACGCGCTGGGCGTCCTCGAAGTCGGTGCCGGGCTGAGGGTCGAGGTCCAGGCGCAGCTCGTCGGGATGGTCCACGTCCGCGTTGCGCACGGGCCAAGGGTGGAAAGTGATCGTGCCCATCTGCGCGCACCAACCGACCACCGCGATCTCGGTGGGGCAGACCTCGTCGGCGTGCCGCCCGGAGGGGAACTCGATCCGCGCCGTCTCCACGTAGTCAGGGGCCCCCTTGGGCACCCGCTTCTGGTAGAAGGCCTCGCCTTTATGGCCCTCCCGCGTGGAGATGGTCATGCCCTCGTGCACGCCCTTGGGCCAGCGCTCGAGCGTGGTCGGCCGGTTGCGCAGCGCGCGCATGATGCCGTCCTCCACCGCGACGAAGTACTCGACCACCTCGAGCTTGCTGATCTCCGGAGTGCCGTTTGCCGCCGGGAAGATCACGCGGTCGCCGCTGGTGACCCGCAGCTCGCGGTCGCCCGCGTCGACCATCGTCGCGTCGCTCTTGGCCATCTCAGCGCCTCACCCGCACGGTGCGGCGCACGAGGCGCGTGGGATTGCCCGCCGTGTCACGAGCGCGGAGCCCCACGCTCACGCGCGCCCGGCGCCGCTGCCTCAGCGCCCGGCGCAGCGCGCGTGAGGCGCGCCGCGTAAGCCCGACCCGCAGCTTCAGCCGCCGATTGGGGCCCACGGACCGGCGTGTCTTTCGCAGCTTGTAGGAGCGCTTGCCGATTCGCAGGCGTCCCGACATCGACACGGTGCAGCGCTCGTTGCAGCGTGCGTACGCGATCGTGCCGCGGTTCTTGCGGACACGCTGGCGGCGAGGGATGCGCCAGCGCATCCGGGGCGCCGTGCGGTCGGCGGACGCCGGGGACGCGGGGCAGGGGACCTGGGTCGAGGTCTCCACGAAGCGGTGTACGCCGCCGTTGAGCGACGCCGCGTACACGCAGCCGGCCGCGTCCTCACCGAAGCCGGCCACCCCGGCGAGCGAGAATCCCTCCCGGCGGTCGTCGGTCACGCGCGGCCGGCGCAGGACTGCCGAGTGGAGCTGCCCGCCGCTGGTGTCCCCGTACACGAAGCGGCCGAACAGCGACGGAAGGGAGCGGTCGCGGACGACCACGCCGGCGTTGATCGTCGTCCAGGCGGGCTGGAAGCGATCGATCACCGGGGCCATCGCTCCCGCGAGCGGGCACGGCGTCGACGTGCTGCCCTGCGCGAAGCTCCCCTCGCACGGATCCCAGCCGTAGTTCCAGCCACGCCCACGCGAGGTCGAGGTGGGCGCGAAGTCGATCTCCTCCGTGGTGCCCGCCCCCACGTCGCCGATGACCAGGTCGCCCGTGGCGCGGTCGATCGAGAAGCGGAAGGGGTTGCGCAGCCCGGAGGACCAGATTGCGTTGCCGAACGGGTTTCCCGCGGGGACGCGGTAGCCGCCTCCGGGAATAGGTTGAATGCGGAGGACCTTGCCCAGCAGCGAGCCCATGTTCTGGGCGTTGGCGGACCCGCCGCCGCCGCCGTCGCCGGGCGCCAGGTAGAGCATGCCGTCAGGCCCGAAGGCGGCCGTGCCGCCGTTGTGGTTGGCGGCCGAGCTGTGGGGGATCTCGATGGTCACACGGCGGTAGGAGGCGTCGGTTGCGTCCGCGCCGGGCGCGCGCAGCTCATCCACGTGGATGTCGCCCTGGTTGTCGGTGTAGTAGGCGTAGACCAGGCGGCTGCGCGCGAAGTCGGGGGCGAAGGCCATCGAGAGCAGCCCCCGCTCGCCCGCGTCGTCCACCATGCCGCTCAGGTCCGCGAACGGACGGCCGAGCTTGGCCCCGTTGCGCACCACCCGGATCGTGCCCGCCTTCTCGACCACGTACAGCCTGCTGTAGTCGCCGGGCGCATGCGTGACATACACGGGCGCGTCGAAGTCGGCGACCTTCTGGAGGCGAACCGCCCCCTGGGCGGGGGCCGCGAGCGCGAGCAGGACGAGCACGGCGAGCGTCGCGACCGGGAACATCCTGGCGTCACCCTTGGCCATCTGTGGGGCAGACTAGGGAGTGAGATGAGCAGCGACATGATCTCCCCGGTCCCCGGGCCGCGCATCGACTCGATCGTCGAGCATCCCGTGACCGGGCTGAAGCAGCGGCGAACCGACTACGCCGGCACGGTTTGGTACGGCGGGCAGCCGCAGGTGATGGGCGCGATGGTGGTCAGCCAGGGCGGCGGCGCACAGATCTCGACCCCCTTCTGGCTGCCGGATAGCCACGCGTATGACCCCCAGGTCGCGGCAGACGCGCAGGTTCAGGCGAGCGCGGCGCTCCAGAGCGTGTCCGACCACGGCCAGATCCTCGAGGTGGCCGCGGCGCTGGGCGAGGACCCGCAGGGCGGCGGGGCCATGCGGGTCTACGTGGCCATCAGCGCGACCGCGCGCGTGCCGCTCGGCGTGTCGTATCGCGTGACGGTGATCAGCAGCTCGGAGGCCGTGAACGACGGTTAGTGCCCTCAGTCGTCGCCGTCGCCGTTCTTGTCGGGCTCGGTGCCGATCACGTGGAATTCCCGATCGAGGTGCACGTCGACCTGCTTGCCGCCGGCCTCGGTGATCTCGACCTCGTAGGCGCCCTCCTCGTCGCCGGCCTCGGTGCCCGTCACGCGGCCGCCTGCGGTGTGCTCGAGGGCCGCCGCCTCGGCGCGGTCCAGCGCCGAGCCGGTGATCGGCTTCTCGGACGCATCGTCATCGGCACCCCCTGTGGCTCCAGCGATGGCCGCCCCGCCGCCACCCAGAGCGGCCACCGCGGTGAGCGCGACGAGGGTGCGCTTGGTTTTGCGCTGCATGTGATGCCTCCTTCGGTGGACGTTCATGTCGACCGAGAATGCCCGGTGGTCGATGAGAGATCGATGAGCGCCGCCGGAAGCACGATCTCCACGCGCGCCCCCGGCCCCGCGTCGGTCGCCGAGGCGCTGCCCCCGTGGCCGGCCGCGATTGCCTGCACGATCGCTAGTCCGAGCCCGGCGCCCGCGCCGGTCCGACCCGAGTCGGCCCGGCTGAAGCGCTCGAATGCGCGCGCGGCAAAGCCGTCGGGGAACCCCGCGCCGTGGTCGCGAACCGCGATCCGCAGCTCCGCGGGCTCGGCGTGAGCGGATACGAGGACGTCGCCATTGCCATGGCGCAGGGCGTTGTCCACGAGGTTGGTCAGCGCCTGTTCGAGCCTCATGCGGTCGGCCTTCACGTGAAGGGCTTCCGGTACCTCCACCTTCAGGTGGCGGCCGGCGGCCTCGGCGTCCGCGCGATGCCGGCGCGCCACGGACTCGAGCAGCTCGGCGAGGTCCACCGACTCGGACTGGATCGGCAGCACCCCCTCGTCGCTCTGGGAGAGCACCAGCAGATCTTCGGCCAGGCGCCACAGGCGGTCTGTCTCCTCGCCGCCCGAGCGCAGCGCCGCGCGCAGCTCCTCGCCGCTGCGATCGGCGAGCAGCGCAACCTCGATCTCGCTCTTGAGGATCGCCAGCGGCGTTCGCAGCTCGTGGCTCGCGTCGGCGATGAAGCGTCTCTCCTTGGCCATCGCCGCCTGCTCGGCGGCGCGGGTCTGGCTGAGGCGGTCGAGCATCGCGTTCAGCGTCACGCCCAGGCGGCTGATCTCGTCGTTGGCCTCCGGCACCGGGAGCCGCTGGTCGGGTTCGTCGGCGATCTCGTCGGCGCGGCGGCGCATGGCCTCGACGGGTCGTAGCGCGGAGCCGGAGACGACGTAGCCGGCTGCGCTGGCCACCAGGAGTGCCGCGCCCAGCCCGAGGAGCTCGAGCGTGAGCAGGGTGGACACCGACTCGTCCTTCTCGTCCAGCGACGCCCCGACCACCACCACGAGCGACTCGCCGCGTGCGCGGACCGGCACCGCGAGCACCCGGAGGCGCTCGTCGATCACGTCGTCGTCGTCCCGGTCGGTCAGGGACGGCTTCCGCCGCGCGCGTCGCAGCTGCTCGTCGCTTAGGAGCGGGACGCGCGCGCCGGCTGTCCCGGCCACCACCGTGCCGTCGGTGCGAAGCACCTGCGCCACGCTCTCGTCGGCTTCGAGCGCCGGGGCGTCGCCGCGCGCCAGGCCCGCGGGGGAGCGGCGGACGAGCGCGACCACCTCGCCTGCCCGCGCCTGAAGGCCGCGGTCGAGTGTCTCGGACAGGTCGTGCTCGAAGCGCAGGTACAGGAACGCACCCACCGCGCCCAGCACCACGAGCAGGCTTGCGGCGAAGGCCAGCGTCACGCGCCAGCGGATCGGCAGGCGCCGCATCGCTAGCCGGGATCGCGCAGCCGGTAGCCGACGCCGCGCACCGTCTCGATGGACTTCGTGCCGAACGGGCGGTCGATCTTCTGGCGCAGGTAGCCCACGTAGACGTCGACTACGTTGGACCGGTTCTCGTACGCGGCATCCCAGGCTGTCTCGAGCAACTCGAAGCGGGACAGGGCCTGCCCGGGCCGGCGCATCAGAGCCTCCAGGATCGCGTACTCCTTTGCCGTCAGGTCGATCGACGTGTCGCCGCGTGACACCAGGTGGGCGGCGGGGTCCATATGCAGGTCACCGACGGTGAGCACCGGCCGCCGCTCGCCGCCGGTACGGCGGGCGAGGGCCCGCAGCCGCGCGAGGAGCTCGTCGAAGGCAAAGGGCTTGCCCAGGTAGTCGTCGGCGCCGCTGTCCAGCCCCTCCACGCGGTCCTCGGTCGCGTCGCGCGCGGTGAGCATGAGCACGGGCGTGTCGATGCCGTCGGCTCGCAGGCGGCGGCAGGTCTCGAAGCCGTCGATGCCCGGGAGCATGAGGTCCAGGACGATCGCCCCGTATTCCGTCGCCGCCGCCATCCAGAGGGCATCCTCGCCCCGGACCGCCACGTCGGCGCTGAGGCCGTGCGCCTTGAGGCCGCGGCGGATGATGCCCGCCAGCTTGACCTCGTCTTCCACCACGAGCACGCGCACGGCCAGAGCATCCCCTATCGCCGGCAGCCTGCGAACTCGACGCGTGCGCCGGGTGGGTACTCGGCGATGACGCCGAGGCCGGGCGCGTAGGTCTTGTACTCGAGGTCGCCCTCGGGCTGGATGAACTCCTGGATCCGGATCACCCCGGTCACGATCCGCCCCTGGACCTCGGCACGTAGCCCGCGCTCCTCGACGCGGTTGGACTCGATCGTGATTCCAGGCACGTCCTCGAAGCGATACTGGTCGCCGACCTGGGGATCGGGCGGCATCGCGACACCGAGGACGTCGGTGTCCCTGCCGTACCTGAAGCTGCCCTGCGTGTCGACGACTCTGCCGTCCTTGATGTTCTTGACGTCCTCGCCCAGGTAGTGGACCGTGCCGTCGTCCGCTTGGGCGTAGTAGTCCAGGGTCGACTCGACGAGCGCCCCGTCCTCGTAGGCGTCGTCCTTGATCACGACGGCCTCCACCCGCCGGCCGCCGACGTCGAACGGCTTGGTGACCGGCTGGACGGTCTTCACCGAGCGCTCTTTCGTGCCATCGTCGGCCTGCCCGCGCATCTCGCAGCGCTTGAACTTCGTGAGCGGCAGGTACGGGTTGTCGATCTTCGTGGGATTGCTGAACGCCGGCGGCTTTGCGGCCTGCGGCCCGCTATCGCCGCCGCACGCGGCGATGCCGATGCCCGTCACACAGGCGGCGCAGAGGGCGAGTTTGGCGAGCATGGTGCTGTCCCTTCGGTCGTTGGTGACCGCAGGGTGCGCCAACTCTCATGAGAGGACGATTAGCTAGCGGGAGCCTGAGTCGACCCGGAACACCGGGTGGTCGGCCGGGTCCGGCAGCTTCTTCCAGTACCCGTTCACCGACTTGCCGGCCACCTCGCGGTAGGCCGCGATGATGGGCTCGCGGTCCTCCACCGGGATCTCGACCGCCCGGAAGGACTTGCCGTCGATCTCACCGCCGGCGGCGTCGCGGATGTTGCGCACCCATTCGGACTCGCCGCGGGTGGACACCAGGTAACGCTCACCCTCGTGCTCGACCGGGATCACGGGGACCTGCATCTGCTGCCGGCTCACGCGGCCCCTCACCACCAGGCCCTTGGCCCCGCCGGTGCCGAACCGCAGCGCAATCCGGTTGAACAGTTTGGGGAAGAACCCGGGCTTCAGGTAGGCCATGGGGTGAACCTAGCGCGCCTCGGGATCTAGGTCAGTCCCGCAGCTGCTCCAGCAGGCACTCCTCGGGCGCCTTGTCCTCCCGCCACCTCACCAGCTTCGTCCCGTGCCGGATCCGGTTCCCGGTCACGTGGTCGTAGGTGATCTCCACCACCAGCTCGGGCTTCAGTCCCTGCCACACCAGCTCCTCGTCGGACTTCCAGCGGCTTGGCTCGCCGGGACCGCTCTCGCCGGTCATGTAGGGCTCGAGCTTGGCCAGCAGCTCGCGCTTCTCCTTGGCCTTGAAGCCGCTCGTGTGCCCCACGACGTGCAGCTGGCCGTCGTCGTCGTAGAGGCCGAGGATGAGCGAGCCGAGCGTGCCCTCCTCCTTGCCGTAGCGGAAGGCGGCCACCACGGCGTCGGCGGTGCGCATGCGCTTGATCTTCACCATGCCCTTGCGCTCGCCGGGCAGGTATTTCGCCTCGGCCTGCTTGGCCACCACGCCCTCGGAGTTGCCGGTGAGCCACTTCGCGGCGCCCTTGCTGGTCTTCACCATCGGTGACACCTGAACGGGCTTCAGGTCGAGCTCGCTTCAAGCGCTCGCGGCGCTCCTCGTAGCCGAGGTCCATCAGCGACTTGCCGCCGGCGGCGAGCAGGTCGAAGGCGATGAAGTCGGCGGGGTACTTCTCCGCCAGCATCGTCACGCGCGACTCCGCTGGGTGGATGCGCTGGCTGAGCAGGTCGAACTCCTGGACCCCGTCCACGTCGATCACCATCTCGCCGTCGAGCACAACCTGGTCGGCGGCCATCTTCTCCACGAGCTTCACCACGTCGGGGAAGTAGCGGTTCATCGGCTTGCCGCCGCGGCTCTGGAGGTACACGTCGTCGCCGTTCTTGAAGGCGAGCGTGCGGAAGCCGTCCCACTTGGGCTCGTAGCGCCACTCGTCTCCCTCCGGCAGTTCCTTCGCCGAGCGGGCGAGCTGGGGCTTGATCGGGGGCTTCAAAGGCAGCTTCGGCACGATGGGTAGCATGCCATTCATGTCCCACGATCACGCAACCGTCGCCGAGGAGGAGTACCTCCAGATCATCTTCTGGCTCCAGGAGGCGGGCCTCCCGATGACCGGCGCCAACGTCGCCAGGGCGATGCAGGTGTCCGCCCCCACGGTGCACGAGATGATCGGCCGCCTGGAGGCCGACGGCTACGTGACGAGGGCCACGACAAGGCGCTGTCCTTCACGGATACCGGCCTCGAGCACGCCGAGAACATCGTCCGCCGCCACCGCCTGATCGAGCGCTTTCTAACCGACGTCTTCGACATCCCGTGGGACCAGGTGCACGAGGAGGCCGAGCGCCTCGAGCACTGGATGTCGCCCACGGTGGAGGAACGGATGCTCAAGGCGATCGGCGACGCGAAGACCTGCCCCCACGGCCATCCGATCTTCAGCGAGCAGCGCGAGGCCGGAGTGCCGCTGGCCGACGTGGAGGAGGGAGCGAAGGTGCGCGTGCTGCGCTTCGAGAACGAGGCCGAGGACCTTCTGCACTACCTCAAGGACTCGGGGCTCACCCCGGGCCTGGAGGGCGAGCTGGCCGACGCCGGCGACGGACGTGGTCACGATCAAGTCGAACGGCGACTCCTACTCCGTCACCCGCAGCGTCGCCGAGACTGTCTCGGTGGTTGCCGATCCGTCGCCGCCACCGCGGGCCGCCCTGCCCGATCAGCTGGTGCTCGGCAAGGAGCACTGGGGGCGCTAGCTACACGCGCTGTGCGAGCACTTCCTCGCGCCGGGTGAGCAGGTCGTAGAACAGCAGCGTGGTCACGATGGCCACCAACGGCGCCGTGATGATGCTCGCCACCATCTCGCCCGCGAGCGCGATCACGTCCAGGTCCACCGAGTCCGCCACCGCGGTGAGCGGCACCCCGATCAGGAGCGCCGGGATGGCGGCGATCAGCTGGCTGACGACGCACGATGCCGAACACACGCCACCAGTTGTCGCGCACCAGCTGCCCGCTGCGCGCCAGCGCGTCGAAGCCGCGCTTGTCCTCGATCACCACGCACTGGGCCACGAAGAACCACCGGATCAGCAGGTAGATCCCCGGCAGGATCAGCGCCGCCAGGCCTACCGCGATCCCGGCCGCGGTCATCAGCACCGCCAGGAACAGCGGCGCGAAGACGTCCAGGCTGGCCTGCAGGCAGGAGGCCGCGCTCGGGGTCTCGCCGCGGTCCACGGCGCGCAGCAGGTGGATCACGGCGGCGCCTATCAGTGGCGCGATCACGAAGAAGCCGAGCACGGTTGGGATCGCCTGCTCGGCCTGGCTCACATCCGCCCGGTACTCCGACGTGAGCCGCTCGAGGCCGATCCCGGAGACGATCAGCTGCACCGGGATCACGATCGCCGCTCCCATCGCCAGCAGCGGCCCGGGGTGGTCGCGCATCACCCCGAAGGTGTCAGAGACGAGCGCGCTCAGGTCTCTCTGCCGGGCGAGCTCGAGCTGCCCGTCCGCCACTTCTAGGCGCCGGTGGCGTCCCGGTAGGCGCCCGCCAGACGGGACACCGCTTCGCCGATCTGGTCCGCCTGCACGCCCGAGTAGGCGATCCTCAGGGAGTTCTCGCCGCCCTCGAGCAGGAAGTCGGTGCCCTTCACGAACACCACGCCGCGCTCGCCGGCCAGCTGCTCGATCCGAGCGACATCCGTGCCCTCCGGGAGGTCGATCCAGAGGAAGTAGCCGCCCTCGGGCACCACGAACTCGGCCTCGGGCAGATGCTCCTCGAGCGCGCGACAGAGCACGTCGCGGCGCTCGCGCAGCGCGTTCTTCACGGTCTCGATCGACCTGTCGATCGCCCCGGACTCGCAGAACTCCGCGACGATCGACTGGGACACCATGCTCGGTGAGATGTAGGTGCTGGTGGCGAGCTTGCGCGTCTGGCCGATCAGCTCGGCCGGCCCGGCGAGGTATCCCACGCGGATGCCGGGACACACGGTCTTCGAGAACGACGACGCGTACACCACGTTGCCGCCGTCATCCATCGAGAGCATGGTCGGCAGCTGCTCCCCGTCGAAGCGCAGCTCCACGTAGGGGTCGTCCTCGAACAGCACGAAGTCGTACTTCGCCGCCAGCTCCACCAGCCGCTCGCGCTTGTCCTGGGAGAGCGTGCAGCCCGCGGGGTTGTGGAAGTTGGGGATCACGTGGGCGAGCTTGGGCCGCGCGCCGCCCTCGAGCGCCTCCTCCAGGGCCTTGACGTCGATGCCGTCCGCCTCCAGGGGGATGGCCAGCACCTCGGCGCCCATCTGGCGCAGCGCCAGCAGCGTGCGGTCGTAGGTGGGGGCCTCGACGACCACCACGTCACCGGGCTCGACCAGCGTCTGGAACAGGAAGGCGTCGGCCTGCATCGAGCCGTTGGTGGCCAGCACCTGATCCGGCTCCACGCCCTGGCGCTCGGCGATCCACTTCACCAGCGGCATGTAGCCGGCCGATGTGCCGTAGGAGAACACGCCGGCCGGGTCCTTCTCGAAGGCGCGGTCGGCTGCGGCACGCAGGTCGTCCACCGCCATGATGTCGAGGAGGGGGCGCCGCGGGCGAGTGAGATCGAGGTGGCTGTGGTCACGCCCTGACCTTATCGCCGGTGCCCGCGTCAGGCCGCGCGTGCGAAGAGCAGCACGTTGTCGCGGTAGCCGCGGCCCTCCGTGTAGGGGCCGCCGCAGGTCACCAGCACGAGCACGGGCCGCGACGACGCCGCCGTAGACCTCGGCGGTGGGGAAGCGGTCCTTCCGCACCTGCGCTCGGCCCACCACCTCGTAGGCGTGCACCTCGCCGCGGCGGTCGGTGATCCGCACGCCCGCGCCGACCGGCACCTTCGGGACCCGCGCGAAGAGCCCCGGCCCGCGCTTGGTGTCGAGGTGGCCGATCACCACCGCGCGGCCCGCCTCGCCCGGGCGCGGGCCGCCCTCGAACCAGCCCGCCCGGCCGAGCTTGGGCACTTCGATCTCTCCCTTGCGGGTGCCGACCGCGTCGACACCGTCTCCACCCCGGCATCGGGGATCGAGATGCGCTGAGGCGGCGCGGGGCGGACGCCGCCCTCGAGCCCCTCGAGCGGGATCGATCTGAACGCCCGACTGCCCGCGCTCGCGCGAGGATCGGGCGCAGCGTACTGGCTGGCGCGGGGGCCGAGCGTGCGGGGCGCCTCCGCCTTGCGCGCCAGCTCGGCGGCCGAGCCGGCCGCGCTCTCGTCCGGTACGTCGTCCCTGCCGAGTGCCAGCACGGCGCCGCCCGCGACCAGCGCCGGGCACCAGCACGGCCGCCATCAGCCTGCCAGGTAGCGCGACCGCCGCGGGTTGCGTTGCGCTTCAGGCGCGATGGTCACGGCGCGAGCCGCGCGCGTGAACGCGATGCCGCCGAGCGTGCCGGCGGCGAGCGCCGCGAGCAGCGCGGCGAGCCAGGGGGTGCCGTCGTCGTCCGAGAGCCCGCCGAGGCCCGGTGGCGGGGCCGCCCGCGGGCGCGTCCACGGCGTCCTGGACGACCACGAAGCGGGCCTGCTCGCCGCCGCTTCCCACCGCGTAGACGGTGGATGCGGTGCCGGCCGCGAAGCTCACGCCCTTCTTGGAGATCACGGCGTCGTCGCTGCCCGGGCGCGTGACCGTGAGGTCGTAGGAGCCTGGCTCGACGGACACGTAGTCGCCCTCGTCCCCGCGGTCGAGCGTGCCGAGCATCTCGTCGCCGACCTTGAAGTCGGCCTTCGCCAGCTCGACGGCGTCGTGCGCGCCGCGCACGCGTGCGGTGCCGGCGGTGGCCTCTCCGGCCTCGACCGGTCTTCAGCTCGACCTTGCCGCCCTTGCCGGGCTCGGCAACGACGGTGTAGCCGGCGCGGTCCTTGAGGTCTCGGGTTGACGCGCGCGGCCTGCTTGCCGCCGACCGTGAGCGTGACGGTGACCTTGCCGCTGGGAGCGCTCACCTGCTTGGAGGCCTCGCCGAAGCCGACGCCCGACACCGAGCCGGGTGTGCCCGAGCCGCCGGTCACCTTGAGAATCGCGTCACCGGCGCCGGGAACGGCATGGAGAAGGTTCACCTTCACCTCGGCGGCGGCCTGACCGGCCGGGAGCAGAAGTAGGATCGTGCCTGTCGCGATGACGCCTGCCACCGCCCGCATCCGTCGCATCGCACGCATCGGAGCGGGAATCCTAGCCGTGGACCCGGATCGGATCGAGGCCGCGCTCGCCGGCCTTGGGCCCGAGTCGCGGGCGCTGGTGGAGTTGTCGCGTGATCCGCGAGGTGGCCGACGACGACATCGCGAGCCTGCTCGGCACCGAGGAGGGCGCGGTCCGCGGCCGCCGCGAGGACGCGCTGGCGCTGCTCGCAGCCGTGACCTCGGCGCCGACTCGGGCGGAGGAGGTCGGGATCCTGGTGCGCGAGATGCGCGAGCTGCCCGCGGTCGCGCTGGCGCGACGACGACGGGCCGCCCGCGGTGCCGCCCACGCGTGAGCCTGAGCCAGAGCCGCGAGCCGCCTCCACCCGTTGTGCAGCCCGGCGCGAAGCGCAGGCGCCGGCTCGCTTCCGCTGCTGCTCGGCGGGGTGATCGTGGCGCGGGCGTCGCGCTGGTGCTCGCGCTGTCGGGCGGGCGGCGACGACGAGGAGGACCCCGCACCCGCCGACGAGCCCGCCTCGGCCCCGGCCGCCACCCCGGAGCCGGCCGGCAAGCCCGCGAAGCTCGAGCCCGTCGCGGGCGGCACCGGCGAGGGCACCGCCGAGATCACAGGCGGCACGCTCGAGCCTGTCCGTCTCGCGGCCTGCCGGACCCCGGCGGCGCCGGCTACAGGTCTGGCTCTACAACTCGCTGTCCGACGCGCGCCCGCTCAACAGCCCCCAGCCGGGGCGGGAGTTCGAGCTCAGCGCGAAGCTGCCGGAGGGCGCTGACAGCTACCGCTTCGTCGACGTCTCGCTCGAGCCCGCCGACGACAACCGCAATCACAGCGGTCAGAGCGTGCTGCGCGTGCCACTCTCCGACTTGCAATGAAGCCGAGTCAGATAGCGATCGCGGTGGTGGCCGCGATCACCGTGGCCGTGGTGGCGCTGCTCTCGGCGGGCGGTGGCGGTGGCGGCGATGACGAGAAGAAGGGCGGCACCACCGCCGAGAAGGCCCCATCGGGCGCGCTGCGCGTGACGTTCGCCTACTCGCCCGAGAAGGAGAAGCTGTTCACCCCGCTGATCAAGAAGTTCAACGACGAGGGCAAGGAGGTCGCGGGCGCCCCGCGTGTTCATCGAGGGCCAGGTGATCGCCTCGGGCGAGGCCCAGACGAAGATCGCGAAGGGCACGCTCAAGCCGGTGGCGTGGTCGCCGTCGTCGTCGCTCTGGGGCCGGCTGCTCAACTTCGAGGCCGACCGCCCGCTGGCGCCCGCCGAGAACCCGTCGATCGTGCGCACACCGCTCGTGATCGCCATGTGGGAGCCGTTCGCCAAGGCGCTCGGGCTACCCGCAGAAGAAGATCGGGTTCGACCAGCTCACCAAGCTCGCGGTCTCCAACCAGGGGTTCGCGGAGTTCGGCAAGCCCGAGTTCGGCCAGTTCAAGCTGGTGCACACCAACCCGGACTTCTCCACCTCCGGGCTGTCGGCCGTGGTGGCCGAGTACTACGCCGCGACCGGGAAGCGGGAGGGCCTGACCGAGAAGGACGTCACCGCCTCGGCCGCCCGCAAGGAGGTGCGGGACATCGAGCGGTCGATCGTGCACTACGGCGACACGACCCTCTTCATCGCCGATCAGATGCGCCGCGAGGGCCCGGGCTACGCCTCGGCCGTCGCGATGGAGGAGGTCACGCTGCTCGACTTCAACCGCAACCGCGGCAGCCAGCCGAAGCTCGTGGCGCTCTACCCGCCCGAGGGCACCTTCTACTCGGACAACCCGTTCATCACCATCGACGCCGAGTACAACACGAAGGCCGAGCGCGACGGCGCGAAGGCGTTCCAGGAGTTCCTGGCCGACGAGATCGACCCCGAGGCCGCGGGCCGGTTCGGGTTCCGCCCGGCCGACCTGAAGGCCAAGCCTGCCGGGCGGGTGACGAAGGAGAACGGCGTCGACCCGGCACAGCCCGAGCGCGTGCTCGGCCTGCCCGAGCCGCGCGTGCTCGACCGGATCCGCAAGACCTGGCGCGAGGACCGCAAGCCGGCCAACGTGCTGCTGGTGGTGGACGTCTCGGGCTCGATGAACGACCAGAACCGCCTGGCGCGCGCGAAGGACGGGCTGAAGACGTTCCTGCGCGAGGTCTCGCCCAACGACCGGCTCGGGCTGATGATCTTCTCCGATCGCGTGCAGCCGCTGATCCCGATCGGCGAGCGCCGCGCCGAGCTCGCCCCGCTCGTCGACCGCCTGATCGCCGATGGCGGCACGGCGGTCTACAACGCCACCGCGCAGTCGATCGAGATCGTGAAGAACCTGCGCGACAAGGAACGCATCAACGCGGTGGTGGTGCTCACGGACGGCGAGGACACGGACTCGTCGCTGAGCGCCGACGAGGTGGTGCGCCGCGCGTCCGGCCAGGGCGACTCGTCCAACAAGGTGAGGGTCTTCACGATCGCCTACAGCGCGGGCGCGGAGGGGGCGGCGGACGCGCTCAAGCGGATCTCGCAGGCATCCGGCGGGCAGGCCTACACGGGCGACACGGACGACATCGAGACCGTGTACCGCAGCATCTCGTCATTCTTCTGACAACCATGGCTGAAGAGCGCCCCTACTCCCGCTCGGAGTTCAACCGGGCGCTGGTCGTCAACGCGATGCTCGATCCGTTCGCGATCGTGCTGCTGGCGGTGGTCGCCGTGGCGGGCATCCTGCTCGGCGCGCTGGGCATCCTGCTGCCGGTTGGGCTCGTGCTCTACGCCGCCGCCGCCGCGCGCACCTACTTCGACGAGGACGTTGCCAACCGCGTGCTGGAGCGCGAGCGTGGCAAGCGCCGCGAGGCGCTCGAGTCGGGCGAGAAGCGGATCGACCCGGCCGTCGCTGGCGCCGCCGATCGGCGGCCTGCTCCGCGGGGCGCTGCAGCGCGAGGCGCGGATTCGCGAGGCCGTCGAGGGCGCCGAGCTGCCCTACACCGAGGTGCTCGGCGAGGTGGACGGCTTCGTGCGGACGATGGAGGGCACCGCGCGACGGGCGCAGCTGCTCTACGACGCGCTGGCGGAGAGCCCGCCCGCGGCGGTGGAGCAGCGCCTCGGCCAGCTCGACCCCAACGACCCGTCGAAGGCCGAGCTGGTGGCGGCGCTCACCGGGCAGCTGAAGGTGCAGCGCCGGATGGAGGGCCAGCTCCAGTCCTTCTACGACGAGATGGAGAAGATCCTGGTGGAGCTGGACACGGTGCGCGGGAACCTGGTCTCGGTCTCGGCGTCCACGGACGTCGCGAACCAGCAGCAGCTCGCCGCCGACGTGCGCGGCCTGCGCGAGGAGGTTGGCGTGCTGGCGGAGGGGATGAGCGAGGCGTACGAGCGCCCGCCGGCGTGATGTCGCGCGTCGACCGGCTCCGCCAGGCGATCGACGCGTTCAGCGGCCGGGGCGCCGACCTCGAGGCCGACGCCGATCTCCTTGCGCCCGACTTCGAGCTGCATCAGTCGTCGTCGATCATCGACACCGCGGGCGTCTTCCGCGGGCCCGACGCCGTCCGTGAGTCGCTGAGTGAGTTGTCGGAGTCCTTCGAGGACATGACCTATGAGGCGGAGCGCTACCTCGAGGCGCCCGGCGGCGAGGTCGTCGTCCTGATCCACACCACCGGCCGCGGCCGGGGCAGCGGCTGGAGGTGGACAACCACATCGCCTGGGTGTGGACCTTTCGCGACGACCAGGCGGTGCGGATGGACGTATACGAGGAGCAGGCCGACGCGCTCGCGGCGGTCGGCCTGCTCCTCGCTCCTGACTACCTCGCCGCCCGGCGCACCCCGATCCCCGCGAAGACCATGAGCAGCCCCATGGCCATCAGCGGTAGCAGCGCCAGCCCGGTGAACGGGAGCGTCGCCGGGCTGTCCGCCCCGGCATCGCTGCTGAGATCGCCCGCCAGCACGAGCTCCCGGCGACTCGCGGAGTCGACGGTCGCCGGCGCTTTGGTCGTACCCGTGTCGCGAGCGGCTTGCGCCGCGGCCGGCTCCGGCGCGGCCGGAGCTGCCTGAGCGGAGCTCGCGTCAGCCCCGGCGGTGCTCGCCCGGGCCGTCGACGCCCGGTTTGCCGTTGCGGGCGCTGACGCTGTTGACCGGCCGGCCGGCTGCGACGGCGCCTTTGGCGCGGAAGCGGCGGGCCCCGGCGCAGGCTTTGGCGCAGGTGCCGGCGCGACGACCGGGGCGGGTGCGGCCTTTGGGGCCCTCAGGACCTGCCCTATCGCCTCCCCCACGGTCTTCTGCACGTCGGCGACCTGCCCGGGTACGTCCCCTGCGGCCGCGGGAGGCAGCGCCAGCGACGCGACAGCCGCGCACGCCGCCGCCGCCCGGGCGGACCGGTTCCAGCTTCTGCTTTCCATCCCCTGCCTTCCTCTCGACTATCTGCCGAGAGGAAGGCTGAAGAACGGGGCGGACGGCAGCGGTGCACTGCCCCCACTGTTCGGTGTCAGCCGCCGAGGATCTCGACGGCGATCTTCGAGACCTCGGTCGGGGTCCTGCCCACGCGCACGCCCTTCGCCTCGAGCGCCTCGGCCTTCGCGGCCGCGGTGCCCTTGGAGCCGGACACGATGGCGCCGGCGTGGCCCATCGTCTTGCCGGGAGGCGCGGTGAAGCCGGCGATGTAGGCCACCACCGGCTTGCTCACGTTGTCGGCGATGTACTCGGCCGCCTGCTCCTCGGCGTCGCCGCCGATCTCGCCGGACATCACGATCAGCTCGGTCTCGTCGTCGGCCTCGAACAGCTCGATGATGTCCACGAACGACGAGCCCGGCACCGGGTCGCCGCCGATGCCGACGATCGAGGAGTTGCCGAACCCGCCTGGGCCAGCTCGTAGCCGATCTGGTAGGTGAGGGTTCCGGAGCGCGACACCACGCCCACGTTGCCCTGGCTTGAAGAAGGACGCCGGGATGATCCCCACGCTGGCCTTGCCGGGCGAGAGGATTCCCGGGCAGTTGGGGCCCACCAGGCGCGAGCTGCCGCGCTTGAGGTGGTTGTACACGCGCAGCTCGTCGTGGGCGGGGATGCCCTCGGTGATGGCCACGATCAGCTCGATGCCGGCGTCCTCGGCCTCGAGGATCGAGTCGGCGGCGAAGCGCGGCGGCACGAAGATCATCGCCGTGTTCGCGCCGGTCTTGCCGACGGCGTCGTGGAAGGTGTTGAAGACGGGGATGCCCTCCACGTCCTGGCCGCCCTTGCCGGGCGTGACGCCGCCCACGACCTCGGTGCCGTAGTTGCGGTTGTTGAGCGAGTGGAACGTGCCCTCGCTGCCGGTGATGCCGGACGTGCAGAGCTTGGTGTTCTTGTCGACCAGGACGCCATCAGCCCTTGGCGACCTCCACGACCTTGGCGGCCGCGCCGTCCATGGTCGTCTCGATGTGGACGTTGGGGAGGTCCGCCTCGGCCAGCAGCTTCTGGCCCTCCTCCTCGTTGGTCCCGTTCAGGCGCACGACGAACGGCACCTCCGGCGTGATCTGGGCGAACGCCTCGATCAGGCCCTTCGCCACCTCGTCGCAGCGGGTGATGCCGCCGAAGATGTTGAACAGCACCGCCTTGACCTTCTCGTCGGAGAGGATGACCTCCACCGCCTGGGTGATCGCCTCGGCCTTGGAGCCGCCGCCGGCGTCGAGGAAGTTCGCGGGCTGGCCGCCCGCCTGGGCCACCACGTCGAGCGTGGACATCACCAGCCCGGCGCCGTTGCCGAGGATGCCGATGTCCCCGTCGAGCTTCACGTAGGTCAGCCCGCGGTCCGCGCCATCTGCTCCTGGGGGTCCTCCGCGGCGCCGCCCTGGAAGTCCGCGTGGTCGGGGTGGCGGAGGAGGGCGCTGGCGTCCACGGTGACCTTGGCGTCGAGCGCCACCACCTCGCGCGACTTGGTGATGAGCAGCGGGTTGACCTCCACGAGCATCGCGTCCTCGGCCACGAACGCGTCGTAGAGCTTGGAGAGCATCGCGCCGACCGGGCGGATCACGTCGGCGGCGATGCCGGCCTCGAACGCGAGCCGGCGGCCCTGGAAGTCCTGGAAGCCGATCAGCGGGTCCACGTGCAGCGTGCGCATGGCCTCGGGGTCCTCCTCGGCCACGGCCTCCACGTCCATCCCGCCCATCTTCGAGAACATCGCCATCGGCTTCTTGGCCGAGCGGTCGAACACGAACGCGGCGTAGTACTCCTCGTCGATCTCGCTCGCGGCCTCCACGTACAGCTCGTGCACGGTGAAGCCCTTGATGTCCATCCCGAGGATCGCCGTCGGCGTGCTCGCGGGCCTCGTCGGCGTTCTGGGCGAGCTTGATGCCGCCGGCCTTGCCGCGCCCGCCGACCAGCACCTGCGCCTTGATCACGCACGGGTAACCGAGCCGCCTCGGCGGCGGATACCGCCTCGTCGACGGTCTTGGCGGGCCTGCCCTCCGGCACGGGAACGCCGTGCTTGGCGAAGAGCTGCTTTCCCTGGTATTCGAGGAGATCCATGAGGCGGCGGGGCAGCGTATAGGAGGGCCCGCGTAATATGGCGCGCCGATGCCACTGCCAAAAGACGTCCAGTTCGTGTCCTTCGATTGCTACGGGACCCTCATCGATTGGGAGACGGGGGTGTACGACGCGTTCCAGACCGAGGCTGACCGCGATGGCTTCACCATCGATCGCGACGTCCTGATCCCCCGCTTCATCGAGATCCAGCACGAGATCCAGAGCGGCTCCTACGAGCTCTACGCCGAGGTGCTGCGCCGCACCGCGGTGAAGGTGGCGGCCGAGCTGGAGTGGGAGCTGGAGTCCTCCCGCGCCCAGTTCCTGCCCGACAGCGTGCCGCGCTGGATGCCCTTCCGCGAGACGAACGCCCAGCTGGAGCGGTTCGCGAAGAAGTTCGAGACCGGGGTGCTGTCGAACATCGACGACAAGCTGCTCGGCGCGACCCGACGCCACTTCCGCACCGATTTCGACCTTGTGGTGACCGCCCAGCAGGTGCGCAGCTACAAGCCCGACGAGGCCCACTTCAAGGAGTGCGCGCGCCGGATCGAGAAGCGCAAGAAGAACTGGGTGCACATCGCGCAGCGGCTACGACGACCGACGTCGAGCCGTGCCTGAAGCAGAAGGTGGCGGTGATCTGGGTGAATCGCCACGGCCGCAAGCTCGAGCCGGGCCAGAAGAAGCCCACCGCGGAGGTCAAGAGCTTCCGCGATGCCGCGAAGTTGCTCAAGGCCGGTCTAGCCTCGTCCCATGAAGGCGGTCTCGGTCCACGAGGACGCGATCGTGGTCACGAGCCTGATGTGGCAGACCACGGCCACGGCGCTCCGCGCGGGCGGGGAGACGATGCTGATCGACTCGCCGTACTTCCCGGACGAGCTCGAGCTGCTGCCCACGGTGCTGGCGCAGTCGGGATTCGAGCCGACGGCGCTGCTGGCCACCCACGGCGACTTCGACCACCTGCTCGCTCCGTTCGCGTTTCCCGGGATGTCGCTGGGCGTGGCGGAGAGCACCATGGCGCGCATCCGGGAGAAGCCGGGCGAGGCCCAGCGCGACCTGCGCGACGAGGACTCCGACACCTACGTCGTGCGCCCTGGCCCGCTCGGCCTGGGAAAGGCGCAGTCCCTGCCCGTGCCCGGCAAGCTCGGCCTGGGCGAGGAGGAGCTGGAGCTCCATCCGACGGCAGGGCACGTGGAGGACGGGATGGCGATCTTCGCGCCATGGCTCGGCGTTCTCTGCGTGCGGCGACTACGTGTCCGACGTGGAGATCCCGTGGATGCACGAGAGCGGTGATCTGGAGGCCTACCGCGGGACGCTCGCGCGTCTGGCCGGCGTGGTGGAGCGGGCGGACGTCGTCGTGCCCGGTCACGGCATCCCGCACACGCGCGAGCGCGCGCTGGAGCTGATCGAGCAGGACGCCGCGTACCTCGACGCGCTGGAGCGCGGCGACGACGCGCTTCCCAAGGGCCGCGACACCAAGTCGCAGCGCAAGATCCACGCCGAGAACAAGACACGCCTGTGACGGTCGTGCGAACGTTGGCTGGGGCGTGCCTCGCCGCCCTCCTCCTGGCTTCGCCCGCCGACGCGGCGGCGCCCGGGAGCTGTGGGCTTCCCGCGCCCGACCGCGTTGTGACGGGCGAGTTCGCCAGCTCGCTGCAGGGCAGCTACGTGCTGCTGCCGTTCCAGGTGCCGGCGGGTCAGACCGCGCTTCGCATCCGCTTCTGCCACGACCAGCCCGAGACGCCGCTGTCGGCACAGCTCAAGCACACCCTCGACCTGGACGTCTACGGGCCGCGCCGGCCCGGCGCCCTCTGGGGCGAGCGCGAGTTCCGGGGCTCGAGCGGCTCAGCCAGGCGCGAGGGCGAGAGCGGGCGGCCGCAGGTCACGCTGTCCGAGGATCGCCACGGGGTGCCCGGGGCACCACGCGGAGCATGAGGCCCGGGCCGATCAAGCCGGGCGAATGGGCGGTGCAGATGCCCGTGGCGGCGGTGGTGGACCAATTCGGGGGAGACCTGGACGGCAGGGTCGCGTTCCGGGTGGAGATCGACCTGATCCAGGACCCCTCGTTCGCCGACCAGCCCTACCGCGCCGCCACCTACCGAACGGCGCCCGCGCGCCGCAAGCGCGACTGGTACCTGGGCGACTTCCACGTGCACGCCGAACCACTCCGAGGGCGGCGCGACCATGAAGGACGCGTTCGACTTCGGCTTCCGCCCGCTCGCTGCAGGTGGCGCGGGGCTGGACTTCCTCTCGCTCACCGACCACAACACCGACAGCGCGTGGGGCGAGATCGGCGCCTTCCAGGGCCGCTATCCGGGCAAGCTGATCATCCGCGGCGCCGAGGTCACGACCTTCCGCGGCCACATGATGAATCACGGCAGCGGCCGCTACGTGGACCACCGCACGGGCGCGGTCTACGTGGCCGCGATCGGTGCGGACGGCCGGCTCGGCCGCCTCACCCTGCGCCGCCCCGCCCGCGGCGCGTCGGAGGTCCTGCGCGACGTGAAGCGGGCCGGCGGCTTCAACCAGATCAACCATCCGACGATCTTCCCCAGCGAGATCCCGGCGTTCGCCAACCTCTGTCGCGGGTGCTCCTGGAGCTATCCGGTGGCTCAGACCGGCTACTCCAGCGTGGATGCGATCGAGGTCGCCACGGGCCCGGCCGGGATCGGGGGTCAGGGGCCCAACCCCTTCACGGTCACGGCGATCGACTTTTGGGAGCAGCGGCTGGCACAGGGCTTCCGGATCGCGGCGCTCGGGGTGAGCGATTCCCACGATGCGGGCGAGGCCGACGGGCCCACGTCGTCGCCGATCGGGACCGGATCGACCGCCGTGCTCGCCGAGGAGTTGTCCGAGACGGCCGTCGAATGCGGCGTAGAGGCCGGCCACACCTACGCCAAGGTGACCGGCGCGGGCGGGCCGGACGTACGGATGGAGGCCCGGCCGCCGGGCTTCACGGGCGCGCCGGCGACGTTCGGCGACACGATCCGTGCCGGCTCCGCTGCGTTCACGGTGCGGGTCATGGGCGGCTCCGGGCGCACGCTGCTCGTGATCAAGGACGGCCAGACGCTGCAGACGGTGCCGGTGTCGGGCGACTCGTTCCGCCACGCCTTCACGGCGTCCGCCCCCGGCCGCTACCGCATTCAGGTGCAGCGGGGGCAGACGATCGAGACCGTGTCGACCCCGATCTACCTGGCGCCCGGCCGGGGCACCGTGAGCAGCCGCGACTGCACTCCGCTCGGCGTGCGCGGGAAGGCCGGCAGGCGGATGCGGCCGCGACGGCAGCGTTACCTCACCCGCTGCACCGCCACGGGAGCCGACGTGAAGGCGTGTGCCGTGACGGCGACGATCGCCACCGGTCGCGCCCGGCGCCGGCGCGCGGTGGCCGCCGGCCGGGTCGCGATGCGCGCGGGCAGCAAGCGCGTGCGGCTGCGCCTGACCCGCTACGGGCGCCGGGTGATGCGCCGCCACGCGCGCAAGGGGCGCCGGGTGCGGCTCACCTTCAGCGTTAGCGACGGCGACGGCGCGAGCGCCGCCGCCCGCCGCACCGTGCGGTTGCTTCGCCGCCGGTGAGGATTCTCTTCGCCGCCGAGCACCTGCTCCCGCCCCATGGCGGCGCCGAGATGTGGGTCCTGGAGGCGCTCGAGGAGCTCTCGAAGCGTCACGCTACGCGCGCGCTGTGGATCGACGGCGGCGAGCCGGCCCCGTGGCGCACGACCCGGCTGCCGGCGGGAGTCGACGGCGGTCCCGTGCGCGTCACGGGTAGCGCCCCTGGCTACTGGCGCACCAAGGCGCTGCGCGGCCGCGCGATCGGCGAGGGCGTTCGGCAGGAGGTCGCGCGCGCACGACCTGACGTGCTGCTCACGCAGCTCCACGCCGCTCCGGCGGCGATCGAGGCGGCAGCGGTGCCCGCCGTCCTCGTCCTGCCGAGCTACGAGGCTCTGTGCAAGCACGCGTTTCACGCGGACTCCGACTGTTCTCCGGCTCGGGATTGCACGAGCTGTCCTGAGGCGCAGCGGCTGCCGCGGGGCGATTCTTGCGGCCCCAGCGATCCG